>NZ_JACXWX010000159.1 GCF_014764505.1 Phormidium tenue FACHB-886 | reverse complement strand
CAAAAAGTGCCGCCACCTAAACAGAGCAGGAGTAGACATTGGAGGAAGAAAAGGCAAAGTTAGACTTATCTACCTTACCACCCACCAGTTTTTGCGACACAACCGTTCATAGAGCGTTCATGGAGCAGAGAGTGGGGGCAGTAGCAGTCTATCAAGTCGGGGCTTCTGCCTCAAGCCGAGTACCCAGTTCTGACAGTTTCTCTTCTACTTGACCAACAATTTGCAATTGTGAATGTGTTTCTAAAAGATGCTCTAAACCCAGACGCATCACCGGATCATCTTCCACGATCAAGATGCGTAGACCAGAGCGTTGAGGGCTAGAAGTATCTGTTAAAGAGCGCATGGGCAGGGAACAACGATCGCTCCAGCGTTTTAGTTTAAGGGCAATCGCCCATTGCATTATAATATATTCCACATTCAGCAGGTTAAACTTCTAACTGAGAATGTTCAATGTAATTTTAGATTTGAGGAAAGCTCAGTGAACAACCTGCAGTGACTATTCTTATATGAATGTTCATTCTATAGCCATCCTAAATCTTATCGTCATGGCAAGACGAGCGGTTGTGTCGCAAAAAACACTGATGGGCTTCAAGTCGTTTAATACGGCAAGAAGAACCTTGAGTAGAATTGAGGCGATGAATATGATTGGCAAAGAGCGAGTGAATGGAATCGAACAAGGAAGCAGTGTCTTTCAGGTGAAGTTCATTGAAGTAATCTTTGGAATTACTACTTAGAAAAAATCTAAAGATACAGATCGTCTGCCATTTAAAAGTTTTTGCAACAAAACCAAATGGGGAGCTAGGACGTATGCTAGGATTCACCCGTTTGATGATCGATTGCATGCCTTAGCCATGTTTTCTGCTTCTTGTTGCTACTTGTAGCGTTGCTTGCCTGCGGTCGGATCTTCGCGCTAGAACTTAAGCCGCAGAGAGTGGAATCTCAATCACAAATTCTGTGCCTTGACCTGGACTAGACGAATAATCGAGTTTACCGCCGTGTTGTCCAACGACAATTTGATAACTAATCGATAATCCTAAACCAGTTCCTTCGCCCACGGGTTTTGTGGTAAAAAAGGGATCAAACAGCTTGAATCTGGCGCATTCAGGGATACCCACACCGTTGTCGGCGATCCGGATGAGGGCGGTCCGATTTCCTTTTACTTCAGTTGAAATGGTAATTCGACCTGGGTAACGATCTCGCTTTTTAGGTGAAATCTGGCTTTGATGGTCGTCAATAGCATCTAGCGCATTGACCAGTAAATTTAAAAAAACCTGGTTCATTTGCCCGGGATAGCACTCGACCATTGGCAACTTGCCGTATTGTTTAACGATTTGCACTTCAGAATTATCTTGTTTCGACTTGAAGCGATACTCCAGAATCATCAGCGTGTTGTCTAATCCCTGATGCAGGTCGACCTCTTTTTTCTCAGATTCGTCAAGCCGAGAAAAGTTGCGTAAACCAAGCACGATTTCGCGAATCCGCCGTGTTCCTTCCTGCATCGACTGCATGATTTTTGGGGTATCTGCCATCAAGAATGGCAGATCTGCTTCTTGGATGAACTGTTCGATCTCCGAGCTGGGTTGAGGATGATGCTTTTGATAAAGCTCCACAACGCCGAGCAAATCTTGTACATAGCTGCAGGCGTATTCCAGGTTGCCGTGAATAAAATTCACCGGATTATTAATTTCATGCGCCACCCCTGCAACCATTTGCCCCAGGCTCGACATCTTCTCTGTTTGAATTAGCTGTGACTGCGTATGGCGCAGATCTTTGAGCGCTTCTGAAAGCTCCTGTGTGCGCTGGCTGACGCGATCTTCAAGCGTGATATTAGCTTGTTCAAGATTTTGGTTTGCCAGCTCTAGCGCCTGGAATGAATCTCGTACCTGCCTGATCATCATGTTAAATGATTCAGTCAACTCCTTGAGTTCTTGAATGTTGTTCGAGTGAGTCACTTGATGACCCTGCCCCGCCGCGATCGCCTTAGAAGCGCTGCTTAAGCTCGCAATAGGCTGAGCAATCCATCGGGATGTGTAGAGCCCCAGGATGATCGATAGCCCTAGTGCGAGCAGACACAGCCCGATCGTTGTACGGGTGTTGGCTTGCACCTGTCCCATAAAATCCGATTCTGGAACGACGACGACCATCAACCAATCCAACCCCCACTCATCCTGCCACGGGGTAACCTGGAGAAACTGCCGCTCTCCATTCTGCCAAAACTCCAGGTGTTGAGCAGATTGAATCTGATTAAGGTCTCTAAACTGTTGCACCAGGTATCGAGAAGCTTCTCGAATCAACAAGTCCTCACTTTCTGTGCCATACAGCCGCTGTGGTTTTCCCTTAACAAAGTGATAAGGGAACTCTTGCGCGGAACTGCCAACCAGGAGTGCATTGCGCTCTAGAACAAAGGTGCGGCTAGAGGGACTAGCCGGAAGAGCTTTGAGAAACTTGCTGATTTCCCAGAGTCTCAGTTCTGTCCAGGATATATATTTCAGTTGATTGTTTGTATCATAAATCGGATAAGTAGCGGCGAGAGAGAGGTGATAGGGTGCAGATGACCACTGGTACAGGCTCCAAATGGGTCTCTTTTCCTTAACGGTTTGCTGGTACCATGCTTCTTTCCGAAAATCGAATGATTTACTGATCTGGTTTAAGGTTTCGAACTCGCCCTGACTGTTGGTTTTGTAGATGTAGACATCATTATTGCCAAATCGTTTCGGTGACAGCAGATCGATTGTCACGGGGCTATTGTAATCAAATCGACCAGCTCCGACAAAATTGCCGGATTCCGAAACTAGGTTGACGTAGCCTAGATTGTAGGTCTGCATTTCCTCCCAGAAATAACGTCCGAGTTGATCGAGATTTTCTGGGTCAAGTGCTTTAAGCTGAATCATTTTTGCATTGAGCTGAGCAACTTGTCGTCCGGAGAGAATGAAGTCATTGAGGTGTTGATCAATCCGGTCGCTCATACCCTGCCGAAGTTGCATTGCTAAATCGGCTACGGCTCTTTGTCCATTGCGAATTGAGAAGTATCCAGTTAAACCAACGGCGATAGAAACCTGTAAAACAAATGGAACGACCAGTACTAGCTTGAGAGGAATGTTTTCAATCGATTTGAGCCTTATCCTAAACTGGCTTTTCACGCTTTCTCCGACAACCATGCGCTCAGGGGGACTGTTTTTGCGGCAGCTCAAATAAAGCTTGTCAGATTATCAGGAACCTGAAAAAGGAGTCTGCTTGTTTAACTATTCCCAGTCTTGAATTTGTGATCGCACCGTTGCTTGGATAAAGGAGAGAGTTGAACCAGCCGTTAGGTTGAACTATGAGCCCCGTTCACGGCATCGTCCCAGACCCGATGAAAGTGGGGAATTCCATCCTCTAGTCCAGAGGCAAATTGCAGCACGCCATATGCTTCAGATTGAACGCCGGCTTGCAGTCGCCGCACTGCCCCAAAATCTTCTTGCAATACATGGTCCAATTCAGTCCGGAATCGGTCTTGGTTATATGGAAAATTTTCCTGCTGTGACTTGCTTTGAAGAATCCAGACTTCGAATCGCGTTTGTGTGGACCCTAACGGCATCAGCCGAAAAACCGATACAGTATCCTTAGCTGTATTGATCATCCAGTTGGGAAAAATAAAGCCTTGGTATGATTGGCGCTGCGGCTCTCCGGCAAAGACCTGATGGGTTCTTACTGAATCTTGGTCTTTATAGCTGACGCAAATCTGGTAGTGTGCGCCAGTGGCTTTGGTTTGAATTGTGCGTGGGTCAAAGCATTTGAGGCTTTGACCATGCACTGTCGAGAGGTGGTAGGATTCCAGGTAATTTTCAACCAGGAATTTCCAATTGACGGCTTCCTCGTATGACCAAGCATCCACAAGGTCTAAGCTCTCCCAGGGATGCTCATACTGTTTCAGATAGTCCGGGAATCCTGCAAGATAGGATTTTAATGATGGACCGGTATCACTTAGACTGATAAAAACAAACCCCCCCCAAGTTTCCAGCCGCACAGGACGTAGCCGCACTGTATGGCGATCTAGATCCGGGAAGCGCTCCTTCTGGGGAAAGTTCACCAAGTTTCCTTCTAGATCAAATTGCCAGGCGTGATAGGGGCAGACAATCTGTTTGCAGGCACCTGCTGCTGCAACTAACTGCGCGCCTCGGTGGGGGCAGACATTGTGAAATCCCTGTAAATGTCCGTGTTCAGTTCGCGTTACAAGCAATGGTTGGTCTTCCACAACACAGGTAAAATAATTTCCTGGCTGCGGTGCCTGTGACTCCCGTCCTACCATCTGCCAAGATTGACGCCAGAGGGTCTGTAGCTCACTTTCAAAAACCGCGCGTTGAAAGTAGGCCGATCT
Source organism: Phormidium tenue FACHB-886 (assembly GCF_014764505.1). GTDB lineage: Bacteria > Cyanobacteriota > Cyanobacteriia > Elainellales > Elainellaceae > FACHB-886. Next base: position 4,103 of record NZ_JACXWX010000159.1, on the reverse strand, counting down.
GGGCAATCCAAGGGGTTTAACCATTAAGAACTCCAAAATTACATTGGTAATCAATCTTGGCAAATATCGATCAACGGACTGAGCCTACGGCTGCAACCATTTGCACCTCTGCTGCGAGTTCAACCCACCAGCAATCTAAGGTGTTGACCATGTGCCAAAACCCATTTTCAAATGTCTCAAACTCTTCCGCCTTCAGATAAGGCGCAATCGATTCCCGCAGTGTCGCTTCGTGTTCCGGCTCCCATTCATTGAGATGCATTTCGAAAAAATGCTTGAGTCTTCTTGGCATTTCACCTTCTAAAACCATCTCGATGATTTGGCTGACTATTGTTAATTCTGGGGCTGCAGTGGCTTCTATCGCATAGGCAGAGCCAAAAATATACGCGATTGATTGACCTGCGATCTCATCCAACGCTTGGCTTAACGCTCGGGTCGCGGGTGAAGAAACCGTCCCTTTGACGGTCACATGCAAGCACTGCTCTAACCCTTCTGCTAGAAGGTCAGCATGAGAAATTCCGCCTGTTTTGCTTCCCTTCTCTTCTGCAAGGTTGCAAGTTAGCGCTTCTACAGCAAGCTTCCACCCCTTCAGCGCAGCTTGCCTTTGGGCTATTTCCAGAAAGTCAACAAACGCGCCAGGCAAAATAGAGTATTGCTGTAGAGCTGCGATACCGTTCAAGGTCCTTAAATTTTTCAAGACTGGATTGGTTGGAGCCTGAACTGACACGCAGTCTTTGAATGTGGTCTGCAATTGGTTAGTTAAAGCATAAAATGCATCCATCTGATACCTCGCCTAAATTTATTTGCACTATCCGCAACTATAAGCAGCTTGAAAGCAGACTGGAGGAATATATCGCAACTTAAAACATCCCCCTAAAGGCAGAATTTCAGTAGAACATAACATTGCAATCATATCATTAAGTTAAAAATTGTAATAAAACTTAAACAAAGAATCGGTTGTACTGTAAGAAGATATTTGGCAAGTAGCAAAGAGCACTCATTAAGAGGAAAGCTTCCTAGTATTTAGGCTGGGCTATAGGAAAATTTGGGTAGTGTATTGGACTGAGGTGGGATAAGTGGCAACGTCGTGCCAATTTCACGATCGAGTCGTTAATTCTGCTCACTAATCTTGCTCACGGTGCAGCAGTACTTTTGAAGCGGCTATGCTGCCAAATCCAGCTGAAATAACTGATGAGTTTTGAGGGATGCACCAGAACTTAATCAACAGATTCGATCGCATCTAAAGCTGACGAACGATGAGGAGAGCGAGTGGAGGCAGAGTAAGTATTTGAACAATAGATTTGAGCAGAATCATAGAAATATTAAGTTCATCATAAAACTGATGATGAACTTCCAGTCATTCAACACCGAAAGAAGAACGTTAAGTGGAAGTTATTGGGACAGTTGCCTTAACGCTCAATTGCCCCTAATGCTTTCAAGGTAAATTTTTGAGCCACGGTCAACCCGGTTACACCTTGAATATTCATCCCTTCATACAGGCGATCGACCGTCAACGTTTCAATACAGCGCCCTGTTTGCACATCCCACAGCTTGATAGTGCGATCGTCACTTCCACTGAATAGAATTTGGCTGTTAGAGCTAAAGATGACTGACCGGACCCAAGCGCTATGTTCATCCAGGATGTGGAGGCAATGCCCCGTTTGCAGATCCCATACTCGAATCGTTTGATCATCACCGCCGCTTGCCAGGAATCGACCGTTGGGACTGATGGCAACCGTCCAGATGGCTCCTGTATGCCCCTGAAAAACCTTCAGACATTCTCCAGTTTGCCTATCCCATAATCGAACTGTTTGGTCCTGACTGCCGCTTGCTAGCCGATGACTGCTGGAATCAAATGCCAGTGCAAAAATTGTGCCCGTATGTCCCTGCGATATCCTCAAACATTCTCCAGTTTGCACATCCCAGAAACGAATGGTGCGATCAAAACTGCCACTTGCCAGCCATTGACCGCTGTTGTCGAAGGCAATCGCAGCAATACCGTTTTGGTGTCCGCTTAACACATGCAAACAGGAATGCGTCTGTGCGTCCCACAGACATATGGTGCAATCATAACTACTGCTTGCCAAAATTTGTCCCGTTGGACTGAACAACGCTCTCCACACAGCTGCGTTGTGCGCTGTCCATCGATCGAAGCGCTCAGTTTGAATATTCAATAGAGCGATCGACTCATCATGTCGATTGATCGCGAGCCTTTGACCATCGGGACTAAAACTGACGTTGCTGAATGATGCAGTCCGACGGGTTGGGCTGGGAAACGTTTTGTAGGGGCGATACGATGACAAATTGCCATCTGGTTGCAAATGCCATAACTGAATCATTTCACTCTGACCACTACTGGCAAGGATCTGGTCATCTGAACTGAGGCTCAGGGAGTGAATCCCACCTGTATATCCACGCAACATTTTCAGGTTTTTTCCGCTCTGTAAATTCCAGAGCCGCACTGTCTGGTCTTCTCCTGTACTGACTAACAATTGACCATCAGCACTGATGGCAAGCCCAAAAACATCGTGGGTATGACCCTCAAGGACATAGATGGGTTGCCCTTCTTGAATATCCCAAACGCGTAGCGTACCGTCGAGGCTGGCACTGGCTAACCAATGACCATCCGGGCTAAAGGCAATGTTCCAAACCCAGTCGGTATGTCCCTGCAGTAGCTTGACACTGGAATTTATGATACTAGGCTTCGACGATCGATTGCGGGAGAAATTACTGCTCCACAGTTGAATCGATCCATTCCGACAACCGTTAGCGATTAGTTGACCATCTGGGCTGTAGCGCACACACTGAACCCCGCTGGTATGCCCCTGCAAGACACTCAGACAGTTTCCACTGCTCACATCCCAAATCCGAACGGTTGTATCGTTACTGCTACTGGCTAAGGTTTGCTGATCCGGCGAGAAATGGACAGAATAAACACTCTGGGTGTGTCCTTGCAAAACCCGGAGACACTGCCCTTGCAGATTCCATAGGCGCACTGTTTTATCTTCACTGCCGCTGGCTAACTGCTGACCATCGGGGCTAAAACTCACGGATCTAACGCCACCCTTATGGTCTGTAAGCACCTGCAAGCATCGCCCACTCTGAACATCCCACAAACGCGCAGAACTATCTGTACTGCTGCTGGCTAACGTTCTGCCATCGGGACTAAAGGCAACCGACCAAACCCAGCCGATATGACCTTCAAAGGTAGCTAAGAGTTGAGTTGTGCTGATGTCCCAGAGATAGACGCTGCCATTGGAGTCGCCGACTGCCATCATCCGTCCGTCTGGACTCAGATCGATCGACATGGTAATACTAAATGTTTCTGAAAAGATAGACTTAGCAAAAGTGGCATTTTGAAAATTAACCCCAGTTAAATCGACCTGCCGTAAGTCGGCTTGCTGCACCACAAGACCCGAAAAATCTGAGCCGCGTAAGTCCACTTGAAGCTGCACCAGCAGGTTAATCAGATTGCCTGCTACGTATCCTGGTTTCTTTCCCTGTTGCATCAATAAGTGCTTTGCTTGGGACTCGATCGCCCCTACACTGCCAAAACGAGACAGCAACCGTTCCATTACCGGTTGCACAATTAAGCGCGTCTGAATCTCTCGAATATAATCTTTTGCCTGTACTCGCAGTAAGGAATGCGTTTGCCAAACGTTCAGCTCCTGCGTCTCAAACTCGATGCAAATCTGCTGCACAAATCGTTCTGTGACATATTCCATCACCACAGGTTGCAAGAGGAATAATCCGTTCGTTTTTTCGATCAGCGATCGCCTCAGTAACGAGTTGACCAGATTCGGTACACGCTGCTGAGTGGCAGGGTCAACCACATTCTCCCGCAGGTCGACGATCGAGACGGGCTCCCGATGAATGGCAAACCAGAACAGGATTTTCTGTTCAGCTTCAGAGAGACGAGCAAACTGACGTTCCAGCAGATCGCGGATGTCTTCAAACACAGCCAATCCCTGACTGAGATAGGGCAGCACCTCGGTAATGCTGCCGTTAAACAAATCCTGAATTGCGGCTGCCAGCAGTTTTAGCGCCAAAGGATTGCCGCCATAGTGATGGATTAAAGTTTCCCATTCGGCTTCTGACCCGGTAAA
>NZ_JACXWX010000158.1 GCF_014764505.1 Phormidium tenue FACHB-886 | reverse complement strand
TCGTTAAGTCTTTGCGTGAAATTGGATTGCGTTCTACCAAAGTCGATTGATTGTCTTGAACTTACTGGTACATCCATTCTAGCTCAAGGTTTTAAAACACATCCTAGCAATTCTGGCATTACTTAAAGATGCCAATAACTTCAATCGCTACAAACAGGGTCTTAAAACCCAGGAGGCGAACGAGAAACTAAAAGCGTTTCTAAATCCTCAACACTCAGAAATATTGAACGCTGGTAGATGGTTGCTTAACGCCCTTTCAAAATCAGGCAGTGATCGCAAGCAAACGCTCCTAGAGAAGGAGTTAGTGCATAAAGAGGACTATAACAACACCGTCCAAGGAATGCGGGATGATGTTACGAGCGTTCAAGAAATCAGCGAAGAGACAATTGCAGAGGCGGAGGCAACGATCGCTGCATTAGAGAATCGTATTGATACCCTGAAGGGACAGCTATCCAAGATTCAGGATTATATTTCCTTCAATTACGGTAAAGATAAGTGGCAAGCGATCAAGAAGATGTTCAATGTTAAATAGAAGGTAATCATGAATATTGATGGCATGAGTTACCGCCAGTGGCAAAAACGCAATACTGACACTTTCCACCAATTAACCAAAGCTCAGCAACAACTTGCCCGTCAGCAAGGCTATCGTAACGTTGGTTGGCAACAAGTTCAGCAATCCTGGGAGATTCTACAACAGTTAACAAAGCCCCCAAGTTTGTTTGACGCTAAGTTGAAAAAGGGTGATCTTCCTGGTGCAATTAATCAGTCAATTTTGGAAGCTGAGCAAGCTCAAGAGATTGCTAAACAAGGTGTTTCCAGCTTGAAGCGCAAGCGTAACCAAATTCAAGAGCTGACTGAAAAGACGTTAGACAAGTATCAACTGCTGTAAATGACTAACTTCAACCGCCAAGAACTTGCTGCTCTTTACTCAGGCGCTGATATTCATGATGTGTGGCAAACCAGCCAAAATTATCCAGTGATTGATCACCCTAGCTTTGGCAAGATTAGCCCAAATCAATATCGTGCTAAATACCATCAAAAGCCGTGTCCGTTTTGTGGTCAAAAAATGGTTCACGGAAAATCTGCACATAGCACGAACGATCAGCAGGAAGCGATCGCCCGTGGCTATCAATACCTGGGTAAGAACGGTAATAAAGTCATCAACCGAGCGGGCAACGTCTATTTTCACCCTCATTACGTTAGTCTCGACCACAAACTAAACAAAGCTCGTTGCCCAGAGCGCATGTTTGACTATGACAATCTTCAGATTATGTGCTGGAAATGCAATAACCTCAAAGGTGATAACAATGCCTATGAGCTTCAACACAACCTCAGCCATCTTCAAGATCTGACCGAAGGAATTCTCCACCAATACCCACTCCTTTGACGTTACAGACGAAGATGTAGGGCTAAACTTACTAGAGCGTGTTATGCACTTTTGGGATTGGCTAGAGTGGGTGTATGGAAAGAAAAGCATACCCAACGGATGTCAGTGATGAAGAGTGGGCATTTGTGGCTCCTTACCTAACTTTAATGGCTGAAGATGCCCCGCAACGAGAACACAGTCTCAGAGAAGTGTTTAACGGATTACGATGGCTGATTCGCAGTGGGGGAGCATGGCGACTGATGCCCCATGATTTACCCCCGTGGTATACAGTGTATCAACAAACAAGAGCGCTGGTTCAAAGGTAGTGTCGCAAAAATGGTAGGGTGGAAAGGTTATTTTCTCTGGCTCGGACTAAATGGCTGCTCCCTCCCTATTCAAGTGGCGACACTTTTTGCCCGAAATTATCCTGCTCAACGTGCGGTGGTACTGCCCTTCGGGTTCGCCAGTTCCCTACGGCGGGAGACCCGCCTGCAGGACTGGACTCACCGTTACGCCTTGAGCTATCGAGACTTAGAGGAGATGATGGCTGAGCGAGGAGTGGAGGTGGATCACTCAACAATCAATCGTTGGGTGTTGAAGTATGCACCGGAACTCGACAAACGGATTCGACCTCACCTGAAACCGACAAACGACTCGTGGCGGGTGGACGAGACTTACATCAAAATCAAGGGTGTGTGGAAGTACCTGTACCGAGCAGTCGATTCAAAAGGCAATACGCGCTCACTTCATGTTGAGCGCCAAGCGCGATGGCAAGACAGCCGCACAGTTCTTTCGTAAAGTACTGAAAGCTCAGCATACTCAGACTCCCCGAGTGATTAACGTGGACAAGAATGCGGCTTACCCAGTGGCAATGGAAACGCTGAAAGGAGATGAGACGCTGGCTGAGACAGCCGAATTACGGCAAGTGAAATATTTGAACAATGTAGTTGAACAAGACCACAGAACTATCAAGCGAATCACCAGAGCGATGATGGGGTTCAAGACGTTTAACAGTGCCAGAAGAACCTTGAGAGGAATTGAGGCGATGAACATGATTAGAAAAGGACAAGTGAAAGGGATAGAACAAGGGGATAGTGTATCTCAAGTCAGGTTTATTGAGGCAATCTTTGGAATCGTTGCATAAAGCAACGTGAATGATGGGGAGTATTCGTCATTAGAAATTCTTGCGACAGAACCCTGATTTGAACGCTCCAAAGCCTAACATTGGATAGTAGCGGTGCTTTATTCCTCGATGGCTCTGTTCAATCGGATTTCCCCTGCAATCCCTGACCTCGTGTTCCACCCCTTCTTCCAGTTCTTCTGCTATAGCTCTGGGATAGCTCCTGTGTCCATCCGTTGCTATTTGTTCGGGCGGCTGTTCTGCCATCTCATAGGCTTGAGCAAAAAACGCTTTTGCCCCTTCCATGTCTCGCTTCTCGCTCAACCTCACGTCGACTAAATCTCCGTTCTCATCCATGCCTCGGTACAAGTAACACCACTGATCTTTGACACGGATGTACGTCTCATCCACAAACCAGATTCTGCCACTTTCCCTCGGCGTTTGGCACGCAATTGCTGAGCAAATATCGGAGCAAAGCGTTCTTCCCAGTCGCGCACGGTTTCATGCGTGAACTCGAACCCCCGCATCAGGAAGAATTCTGCAATGTCACGAAAGCTCAGCTTGTAGCGGAATCGACACAGCAGGACTTGGAACACGATATCGGTGGGCACCTCGATGAAGTTGAAGGGGGTGCCGGTGCGCTTATTAAAGGTGCGACAACAATCCTTGCAGCGAAACATGGCATAACCATCCTTGCAGCGAAACATGGCATAACCCAGGTTTGTCGTACGTTGCAAGCAGGTGGTGCGGGCTGAGCCACAATCAGGGCAGTTCATAGAGCGTTCATGGAGCAGAGATTGGGGGTAGTAGCCAGTCTATCAAGTCAGGGCTTCTGCCCTCAAGTCGGCTACCTAGTTCTGACAGTTTCAAACAGAGCGTTTTGTCTCGTCGATGGCTCAATCTGACCTTGTTGCTCAAGATTTCAGATCAGTTTTTACACGAAACCCGCAACCAGTTGTCATCTATCTTGTCACAGAGGGCGAGTGGTGCGGGCTGAGCAACAGTCAGGGCAATTCATAAAGCGTTCATGGAGCAGAGATTGGGGTAGTAGCCAGTCTATCAAGTCGAGGCTTCTGTCCTCAAGTCGGCTGCCCAGTTCTGACAGTTGCGTTTTGAGTGTTAACGCATTAGTCGGTGTTGCAAGACGGAACAGAGCCGCCGCCATTTGGCTTGAATCAATTTCCACTGATCCATCAGGTGGAGAGCAACGAACACAAGGAGTAAATAGGATGACCAAAAGTGTGTGCTTTTGGCAACTTCGATCAGATACTCATTCTTAGGAAACAGAGGAGATACAAAAGCACCGAAAAAGGTTGTATTCATTCCCCTAAAATTCCGCAAAAGTAATCCGCTAGTCGGAATGATTAGCATGAACAGATATAAGATGATATGTAGTATGAAAGATCGTAACCAACAATAAGTAGGTCTGGGTAAACGCTTCATGTATCGCTGTTGAATTAGCCGCAGAAGTAAAAAGATTCTAGCCACTAGTAACATCATCACTAGTATTCCGAAGGATTGATGGAGAAATGGAATTAACTGTGATAAGAGAAGAATATTGAATGGACGTGAGACAAATATGCCCGTTCCGTAGAGCAGCAAAAAGCAACTTGCCATCATCCAATGCAGAAGCATCAGGTGCTTGAAAGCATTACTTCTAAGCTTAGGTTGTCCGTCAGTTGTTATTAATCTCATGAAATTCACTTCAAGAAGTTGTTCTGCAGATCCTTGTGAGGGTTGCTGCATGTTCTTCAAAGAACTGGAGCATACGCCAGTATGCTCCAGTGATGCATCAGGAGAAGAGAAACGAGGTTCTATCGACTAACAATTTGCCTGACAGAAGAACGTAATTTGTTCTTGTTTAAATTAGACAAAAACGAAGCTACTGCTTGTCAGGGTCTCTGCTTGATTATTTCTGAGAGTGGCGATCGCCTCTGTTTGCCCATCCACAAAAATTTGAGTATCTGCTCCACTTTGAACCAGATTCAGATCAGCAAACTCTGTGATATTAGATAAACCCGAAAATCCGATCACATCGGTTCCAATGGTAAAGTCAGTGATGGTATTGCTGGCAGCAGGCAGGCTACCGTATGCAACCCAAAATTGGTCTTTACCTTCGCCACCAACCAGAGTATTACCGCCTTTTCCGGCAAAGAGCTGATCATCTCCATCATCCCCAACTAGCAGATCGTTCGATCCTCCAATTAAGGTGTCATTCCCATCCCCGCCGTAAATGCGATTACCACTGCTGCTAACTGAACTAGAAGACAACTCAAAGAGATAAGCTGCTCCGCTGTTAGGAGATGTTGTTCCATCACTAAATGCACCGATTAACACCTCGTTATCCTCGTTAACGACGAGAGAATCACCAAACAAATCGTCTGCCTCTGGATCAGGGTTAACAATGGTTTGCAGCAAATCACCCGTTTGAATATCAAAGACATAGGCAACCCCACTGTCAGTTGCACCTGTGTCATTGTTGGCGGCTCCAATCACCACATAATCATCTGTCAGTGCCACTGACTCCCCAAAGTCAGCTCCTTCAACCGGTTCAGGGTTGAAGAAGGTTTGCAGCAATTCGCCAGTTTGCGTATCGAACAGGTAAGCAGCACCGCTATCGGTTGCACCTGTGTCATCGCCCGGGGCACCAATCAATATCTGATTACCTGACAATGCGATTCCCTCACCAAATTCGCTGCCCTCAGAGGCGGTTGGGTTAGTAAACGATTGCAGCAACTCACCTGTATTAGCATCATACAGATACACAGCACCGAGAGCGGTTGATTCAGCATCCCCTTGTACTCCCTCTGGCGCTCCAATCACTACCCGATCATCTACTAGCGCCACCGTTTCACCGAAACCAGCATCTTCGTTAGGCGTCGGGCTCACAAAGGACTGCAACAACTCACCAGTCTGCGTATCGAACAGGTAAGCAGCACCGCTATCGGTTGCACCTGTATCATCACCACGTGCCCCAACCAGAGCTTGTTCATCTTTTAGGGCGACTGCCTCGCCAAAGTCATCATCTCCAGTCGAGTTGGGATTGACGAAAGACTGAACCAGTTCACCAGACTTGGTATTGAACAGGTAAGCAGTACCTGCGTCAGATGTTTCACTTAACGCAGGTGATCCAATTAGAGCCTGATTATCTGTTAAAGAGACTGCATCACCAAAGTTATCAGACTCTCTGGGTGTAGGAGAATAGAAGGACTGAAGTAGCTCTCCTGTTTCGCTATCAAACAAGTAAGCAGCACCGCTATCGGTTGCGCCTGTATCATCACCGCGTGCTCCAATCAGCACTTGATCATCGCTCAGCGCCAGTGTCTCACCGAAGTCATCTTCTACACTTGGAGTGGGATTGTAGAAAACCTGTTCGAGTTCGTTAATGCTTTTAATGTTTTCCATGATTTACCTAACTTAGAACAGAAAGTGAATGCTTTTAGTAGCACTAAGTGAATCAAAAAAGCAAATAAGCAGCAAAATTTGAACTATAACTTATTTGCTTTAATTCCATACTAAATAAAAAAAGTAACAAGAATATTTCAATGAGATTAAACAAATGAAAACTAAATTCTTGACAAATATTTCAAAAAAAATTGAAACTTGAAAAGATATTTTTTCTTTAGTATGAACGTCTTCTCTGTAATCCATAGAAATAAAACTATGAATAACAGCATTTTCCACTCAGCATCATCTTGCGAATATACGATGGCACTGTTGCTATGTTCTAAGTTATTCAGATCTAGAGGGAATATTAGCAGAGTATAAAATTAGATAGATCGTACACTGATCCACCAATGGATGTTGAAGTGCGCTTTAGAACTGAATGAATTTGGCTCCATATGCGTTTCACAAACGATTCCTCGACATTGATGAAATCCACATCAGGTCAAGAGTAAATGAAAGTTTTGTTGTCACAGTGAGCTTGAGCCAGTAGTGGAACAATGATGCCAAAATTGAGTGCATCTTTGGGTTGATGATGACAAATTACAACTATATAATGCTAAGAACTTGCTGCCTATAAAAAAGCAACCGGAACCCCGATCGCAGAGAATTTAGAGCAGTTTCTATTCTTAAGTCACGTAGAATCTTTACGACAAAGCACGTAACGCGAGTTGCGATAGGCGACCGGCAAATCTAATACCTGGTCGCTTTCAGCCAAAAAATAAGTTGCTTGATATTTGCTTATCACATCATCTGCTTGAACCGTTGTGAGATGATTGTAGCCATTGGTTAACTGCTGGCTAATTTTCATTTTCTCAGGGGCAATTTTGTGATCTGTTGCAGGTTTGGAAGGTGTGCAGGGAAAAAACCACCGCTTAAGTCGCTCAAACGCTCAGTCCACTCTAGTATCAGTAGATCGCAAATTCCGGAGAAAAGGGGTAGTGTCAAGGCAAAAGCTAATCAAATGAAGCCATGACGGTCTACCCAACTCCATTATCTCCTACCCCAGCTTTAACCGATGAAGCCACACTGGATGTGGTCGTTGATTGTTTGGTAGAGCATTTACCGATTGAGATGGAAGGGGGCTACACACCCCAGGATCTGTTCGAGATTCTGCTTAAGGCAGCCAGCTGCCGCGATAGCATCGAACATACTGCCCAACGATTGCAAGGCGTACCTAGTAGCAATGGAATTCGCTTCACCTCGACAAGTTCGAGGACATGGCAATTATGGAAGAGCAACTGAATGCAGCACTGCAAAGTCGGCTACCCGAGAAGCTTCGTCAAGGCAAGCTTGCGATTGCGATTGACCTGCACTTGCTGCGGTACTACGGCAATCCGAGTGAAATCGAAGCGCCTTATATTTATCGTTCCCAAGCCAAAGCGGGAACCCCCTCCTTTTTTGCCTATGCGACCGTGTATGTCATTTGTCGTCACAAACGAGTGACGCTAGCCATCCATGCGGTGCATCGCCAAGAAACCTTGGTTGCAACCGTCACCTATCTGCTGGCAATGCTTGCCCCATTACGAATCCGGGTCAAACGCCTTTATCTTGACCGAGGCTTCTACAGTGTGCCGGTGATTCGGTAGCTCAAAGCCCTTAACCTTCCCTTTTTGATGCCAGATATACCTCCAAGGCAGAACCGGGGGCTTCTACAGTGTGCCGGTGATTCGGTAGCTCAAAGCCCTTAACCTTCCCTTTTTGATGCCAGATATACCTCCAAGGCAAAACCGGGGGCACAAGGCAACTGCGGGTGGAGCGCAAAAGCTACACCACTCGCTACCTGCTCCAAAGTAGTCAGTATGGTGCACTCAGTTGTCAGAGGCGAGTCGTTTGTACCTACCACAAAGGCTTTAAGAGCAAACACGGCATTCAATATACAGCCTCTATGTCGTGCATCGAGTCACCGTTGCCCTGCATCAATTGCATCAGCATTACAAGCAGCACTCCGGCATCGAAGTGCCATTCTCAGAGAAGTTAGCTTCTGGTGCAGTGATCATCATTTGCATACTGACACAAATGTTTTATTAATTGATTTGATAGCTATCCAATTTATCTCACTCAATTTCACTCAATCTAGCGTCAGGTAGCTTAGCATCATTCAAAATGGCTCTGCTTAGGTCAGTTTTTTTCAAAATTGCATCCCTGAGATCAGCACGTGTGAGTTTTGCTTCATCGAAATTTACTTGCCACAGAAATGCTCCACACAGATCAGCCTCTGTTAGATCGGCATTGCTGAGGTTAGCGCGAGTTAAATATGCCTCATACAGTTGCGCTCTGTACAAATGTGCACCTCGTAAATCTGCATCCGTCAAATCTGCTCCACACAGATTAGCCCCTGTTAAGTTTGCACCTCTCAAATTTGTCTCACGCAAATCTGCTCCTGTTAAATCAACTCCACTGAGATTAGCTTCTTGCAAGTTAGCGCCACTGAAATGGCTGTAAGCTAGATCGGTTTCGCATAAGTCTATTTCCCTAAGGAGATTTCCAGGAATGAGTTTACCTGCTAGCAGGTCGAATAAAAATATCCCATTTGGGTAACTCTGGATTCCGTTCCAATCTTTTCTCAAGGCTACGCATCTC
>NZ_JACXWX010000157.1 GCF_014764505.1 Phormidium tenue FACHB-886 | reverse complement strand
CATCGTCCAGTGCTGGAGTATTTAGTCGAGGCTTGCCGTGCTGCTCGTCACGGTCTACCGGCTCCATCCTTACTGCCAACCTATGGCAGCACCCCCTGAACGATTACGGTTTTGGTAACGCAGTTGCATTTTCCAGTTGGGCATATCACCCCCCTTATTTGCCTAAAACACTGAGTATTGAAGTAGGAAAGAATAGCGATGTATTGACTGAGCCATGGCTGTTCCAAACTCCATTTGGTCAACGTCCAGATCAATATCCTGTTGAGAAGTCGCAGCCTCTAGATCATGGTGTTGGTTTACGCGAAATTACTCGTGTAGAGTTGGTTAGTCCCGCTGCAAATAATTTGTCACCCGAACTTCAAGCAGTGGTTAATACGAAGCAGATAAAGCTACGCGGAGGAGCAGAGTATTGTGTAGAGCTTGGGTTTGATGGAGAAGTGCAGGGACAGCAGGTAGATTTTCGACCTGGATTGCCGCTGATGATGAGTTGGTAACGTGAAGTCGCCACCTAACAATATGCCCTGAGTCCGACGAAGTCAAGGATATTGACCCTAAATTCTATTTTTTGGCTCTTTTCTTTGTCTTCTTCAGATTTTCTTGTTCGTTCTTATATACACAAAATTACAGCATAAATGTTTCAGGATTGAGGTTGACTTTTGCTCAGTCCTGTTTTCACATAAACATCATTTTTTTGATTCTTCTTTTGTTGCTTTAATCTGTACCAGGTCTAATTCCCCGCTGCTTGCAACGTTCGTATAGGCTCGACCTGAACCGAAATACTCCGTCCGCTTGCAGCAGAGTAGATTATTTCTTATTTCGTATTTTCTGTAAGTGCTAAACTCTGCACTAATGATGAACCTTTTCGTCGCAATGCTATCAAATACTTCACTTCATCATACGGTTCTCGGTCTTGCCAACAACGGAACACAATTCGTATCCACTTGAATGCTAATGCTCGAATTGCTCCTTGATGCGTCTTTCCCTTCTGCCGTTGCATTTGATAAAACGCCTCTGCCCAAAACGAGTGTTTGCGAGTCTGCAATGCCCATTCCACAAATGTCTGTCTCAAAAATTTCGGACAACTCCAGCGCCAGTGAACCCATAACTTCTGTCCACTGCTCTCCTTCACAGGCGCAATCCCGCTATAACGCAGCAAGTCTTGAGCACTATCAAACCGAGTGCGTTCTTCTCCAAAGGCAACCAGCAATCGCGGTGCAAGATGAGGTCCCGCCCCTGGCAGGGCTGCAAACAGTTCGGCATCGGAGTGCGATTCAAACAGTTCCTCAATTTTGGCATCAAACTTGGCAATGCTCGACAGTAAAGCCTGCAACTGGGTGATCAAGGCTGCGACCAGCAGTTGCAGTGGCTCAACAATCCCTGCATCTTCTGTTAACACAACGCCTTGCTCAATCTGCTCCAGGCGACGCTTAATGGTCTTGGCTTGCACGACATGATGTGCTCTGAAAAACTCCTCTAGTTCTGCTTTTGGAGCTGCTTGTGCGGCTTGAAGACTCCCATAGCGCGTCAAAAACTCACAAAACACCTGGGTATCTTTGTCTTCAAACCATTCCAACACTTGAGGATAATGTCCTTTGAGGGCAGCAGTAATGCGGTTGGTCAAGCGCACCTTCTCTGCCACCAACATCCGTCGATTCTCTACCAATTGCTGTAACGATCGCAGTGTGGCACTACTGGGTTTCCAGCATTGGAGTTTGTCTGTGTGCTTGAGCAGCAGTTCGACTAGGATTTGAGCATCGGTGGGGTCAGCTTTAGCACGAGAGGGAGCAAAGGCTTGACGATACTTGGCAACCAGATGAGGATTGACCGGATAGAGCACGAGAAACTCGTACTTGCACAACGCATAGATCAACGGTCCCCGTTTCTGCTCGGTACAAACGGCGATTGTCTCTCCATTGAATCGTTTTCTTAGTCCTTCGACCCAGGCATCGATCGCTTCAGGTTGAGAATGGATAACGGAGAACTCAAATTGCTGAGAGGTTGAGTCATAAAGACAAATATCATGTTTACGCTCAGCCCAAACAATCCCAATGTAGGCGGCGTAAGGAGATGAAGTAATTGAAGGCACTGACAAAGTAGACGTTTTCATACTCACACCCCGAAGAAGTAATAGGTTAAGCAGCAGCTCGAATGCCCTGAACTTCAGCCGAAAGGATTATGGCAAGGTTCATTAACGCCAAGCCCTGAGGGTTCGTTTATTGAAGCAGGGACAAGAGACGAGTGCGTGCGATATTGTTATAGACATCGAGTGTCACCCGCTTGCACAGTCGTCACTCGCCTCCTCCGAGTTCTGATGTTGAGTTTATCCTCAATTTCAGTCTCGTCCCCCCATAATTCGATTGCACACCGACCGTTTAGGGGTTATTAGTTGAGTCCGAGAAGTCGCTAGCGGCGGGTGAGGCGGAACGTTAGAGCCAAGTTGCGCCAAAATCAGATCATAGTCAAACGGAGGGACATAGCATGGACTCAAGCTTATGGCTCCTGATCATAGTAATAGCGTATCTACCGTTGGTAGTGCTGTCTCTTCGTAGCAATCCAGATAAGAAAATACTCAATCAAATAGCCCGGATCGAGCGTAAGCTAAACCTGCTGATTGAGCATTTCAAACTGCAAGAGCAACTGCAGGGTCAGGTTTCTCAGGAGGTGCGTCGTTTAGTTGAAGCCGGACAGAAAATCCAGGCAATCAAGCTGTACCGGGAGCAGAATCCCGGTGTCGGATTGCGCGAGGCAAGAGGAGTTGTGGAAGCACTGGAACGGTGAGCGCTCTAACCAACCGCACTGCACCGAAACGGACCAAGCTAGTTGGTTGAGTTACAAAGTTGTTTGTGTTGGTGAGCGCGATCGATCGCTGATAAGTTATCTGTTGAGCATCCGAGGTTATCTACGGCGGGCGATGGACATTGTTAGATGGTTTGTAGTAATTGAGGAAGTAGTATTTTGACGGTTTTGATGAGGGATTAGGAGCCTTATGCTAGCTGATGCGGCTGAAGCTCAATTACTGCATGAGTTTTACATATGGCTATTACTGAACGAGTTTGTATTGTAGGGTTAGAAGAATCTGAAGTGGTTGAGTTTCAGTCTTTACTGGAGTTTGGAATTGGTGTGGTTGCCCATCAAGCGCTACCTCGCATCATTGTTAAAGAGAGCAAGCTGTTTGTTGAATCTCGTAAACGAGCTGGAATGATTGAGGTTTAGAAGGCGCGCAACTGATTTGCTAATTGCGCAAGTTTTGCTGCTCAGTCACACTAGCCCTTGATCTTATCCCTCACCTTAAAGAAAGCTGAAGCTTATTGTAGCTATGCGGATTTATCCCTCCCCCCTGCATTGTTGCATCTTAGGTGAAGTGATATCGTTCAGCGTCAGTGAGTCTATATTGCTTGTGATATTGCTTCTTTAAGCAAATAGACTTGTGCATTTGCCCTTTAATGACTCTTGGATATGCACTTAAGGATCGAGTTGCCAGCTTACGCGGTTGGATTGGCATTGCTGGTGCAAATGATTTCTGCTTGCGCCCCCTCGGGATCTCAACAAACTAGCTCTTTAGCTCAGCAAAACGCTCAGCAGACAGGTTCTGCAAAACAGATTGTGCTGGCGATCGGCGGTGAAAGCGAGGAAGGATACGATCCTACTTTAGGTTGGGGACGGTATGGCTCACCGTTGTTTCACAGTACGCTACTGCGACGCAATGAAGATTTAGAACTTGTCAATGACCTTGCGACAGACTATAGCGTTAGCGCAGACCGAAAAGTGTGGACTGTGGACATTCGGCAGAATGCGATGTTCTCGGATGGAAAACCTGTGACGGCTGAGGACGTCGCTTACACCTTCAATAAAGCTGCTGAAAGTGGCGGTCTAACGGATGTCACGATATTGCAAGAAGCAGTGGCGATCGACGAAGACACCGTTGAGTTACGCCTAAAGCAGCCTCAAAGTACGTTTGTGAATCGACTGGCTACTCTTGGCATTGTGCCCAAGCACGCTCATGGGGCTGATTATGCTCGGAATCCAATTGGGTCGGGTCCCTATAAGCTGGTGCAGTGGGATGAAGGACAGCAGTTGATCGTTGAGGCAAATCCCAATTACTACAGTGAGCCACCTGCCATTCAACGTTTGGTGTTTTTGTTTGTAGAGGAAGATGCCGCGTTTGCAGCAGCAAAATCTAGGCAGGCACAGGTGGCGGCGGTTCCCCAATCCCTGGCATTGCAGCAAATTGACGGGATGAAGCTGTATGACGTGACCAGCGTGGATAACCGGGGTTTGATGTTCCCCTTCCCTAAAAGCAATGCCAAGACTACGCCAGATGGCGATCCGGTTGGCAATGATGTCACTGCCGATCGCGCAATTCGACAGGCAATTAATGTGGCGATCGATCGCCAAGCTCTGGTTGAAGGTGTTCTGGAGGGATATGGCTCTCCTGCCTATGGTCCGGTGAGTGGCTTGGCGTGGGAACAGCCCGATGCGAATATCCAGGATGCCGATCCAGAGCGAGCGAAGCAGATTTTGGCAGCAGGAGGATGGAGTGACAAAAACGGGGATGGAATTCTAGAAAAAGGCAACTTACAAGCAGAATTTACGCTGCTCTATCCTGCCAGTGACAGTACTCGTCAGGCGCTTGCCCTTTCAGTGGCAGAGATGATTAAGCCGATTGGTATTCGCGCCAATGTTCAGGGCAAAAGTTGGGATGAGATTGAACCCCTGAGGCACAGTAATGCGGTGCTATTTGGCTGGGGAAGTCATGATCAGACTGAAATGTACAATCTCTACCACAGCAAAGCCGCCCAGGGAGACTTTTACAATGCTGGCTATTATGCGAACTCTAGGATTGACAAAACGTTGGATTTAGCGATGGGCGCACCCACGGAGGAAGAAGCGATCGCCTTCTGGAAGGCGGCACAGTGGAATGGTCAGCAGGGCTTTACGACGAAGGGGGATGCAGCCTGGGCGTGGTTAGTAAATCTCGATCACACCTACTTCGTGAGTACCTGTCTGGATATTGGTAATCCGCAAGTGGAACCCCACGGGCATGGATGGCCCATTACTGCCAACATCGCGCAATGGAAGTGGACATGCAATTAACTGGACTGGCATCATTTACGCTGCGAAAGCTGATTCGTCTGGTGCTGCTGCTGATTGCAGTATCGGTGTTTAGCTTTGTTTTAGTAAGCCTATCGCCTGTTGATCCCGTTAACGCTTATGTGGGAGCCGATATGCTGCAAATTGGTCCAGAACAGCGAGCGTTAATTGCTGAGCGATGGGGTTTAGATGAGCCAATGACCACTCGCTTTTTCCTGTGGTTGCAGCAGGTGGTTAGCGGCAATCTGGGAACCTCCATAGTCTTCAATCAACCCGTGTCTACGGTGATTGCGAACCGCTTTCAAGCCTCCCTGCAAATGCTGGCGATCGCCTGGTTACTCTCTGGAGTATTGGGTTTGGCGTTGGGAATTATTGCAGGGGCAAAAGAAGGATCTTGGAGCGATCGCTTGATTCGCTTTTATGCGTATACTCTGGCTTCTTCGCCAACATTCTGGGTTGCGCTATTGTTGCTGATCATCTTTGCCGTTCAGCTTAAAATTGCTCCCATTTGTTGTGCGGCTCCTCCCGGAGTTTTGGCACAAGACGTGACTCTCTGGCAACGGCTCCATCACATTTTGCTACCGGCTTTAACGTTGAGTATTATTGGTGTTGCCAATATTGCGCTCCATACTCGACAAAAACTAATTGAAGTATTGAACAGCGATTATGTTTTGTTTGCCCGAGCGCAGGGCGAAAGTTTAGTTGGCATTATTCAACATCATGGATTGCGAAATGTCATTCTTCCAGCCATTACGCTTCAATTTGCATCGTTAAGTGAGTTATTTGGCGGATCAGTGTTAGCAGAACAGGTTTTTGCTTATCCAGGATTAGGAGAAGCAACCGTTGAAGCTGCCCTTCGCAGTGACGTTCCATTGTTAATTGGAATTGTTTTCTTTAGTGCCATCTTTGTTTACACCGGAAACACAATTGCTGATCTGACTTACCAAATTATTGATCCTCGGATTCGATTGAGCTAACTCATTCATGTCTTCTCCAACTCTCTCTCCTTCTCAAGTCCGATCGCGCCTTCGTATTAATCGTCGTCAAAAAACACTTTTGGCGATCGCCCTTTGTTCTCTGTTTCTGCTCACCGTTATCCTCAGCAGTAGCTTGCTGGGGGATAGTGGATTAAACCCAGTCTTGACTCAGCGGAATCAACCCCCTTCTCTCGCTCATTGGTTTGGGACAGATCGGTTAGGGCGTGATATGTTAACGCGATCGCTGCACGGTATGTCGTTGAGTGTGCGCGTGGGATTATTAGCTGCCAGTTTCAGTGCTGTAATTGGAACCGGGTTGGGATTGATTGCAGGGACGCTCGGCGGCAAAGTCGATGCAGTCATTACCTGGATCATTGACGTATTCTTCAGCCTGCCTCACTTGGTATTGCTGATCATGATTGCTTTTGCAATGGGTGGGGGAACGACGGGCGTGATTGTTGCCGTGGCGTTGACCCACTGGACGGGATTGGCAAGGGTGATTCGGGCAGAAACCTTGCAGGTTAACAGTTCTGATTATGTGCAACTTTCTCACAAATTCGGAAAATCGCCTCTCTGGATTGCGCGACATCACATCTTTCCGCACGTCATTCCTCAATTATTAGTGGGGCTGATTCTGCTCTTTCCGCACGCCATTCTGCACGAAGCAGCACTGTCATTTATTGGGATTGGGTTGTCGCCCCATACTCCAGCGATCGGCATTATTCTGGCAGAATCGATGCGCCATCTCTCAACGGGCTACTGGTGGTTGGGGGTGATGCCAGGACTGTTGTTGCTATTCACTGTCAAAGCCTTTGACACGTTAGGGGAAAACGTGCGGGCATTGATCGATCCAAAAACGAGTCAGGGGTAATCATGCTATCGGTACAGAATCTTAGCGTGACATTTACGATGTATGACCGGGGACTGACCCAGAAACAACTCACGGTCATTACAGAACTGGATTTGGAGGTGCAGGCAGGGCAGGTAGTTGCCGTTGTCGGTGCCAGTGGATCAGGGAAAAGTTTGCTGGCTCACGCTGTACTCGGCATTTTGCCTGAAAATGCTCAGGTCGCTGGGACAATTTTATTCAAGGGAAACCCACTGACTCCGCAACGCGCTCAAACTTTACGGGGCAAGGAAATCGCCTTAATTCCCCAATCCGTGAGCTATCTCGATCCCTTGATGCAGGTCGGAAAACAGGTGAGTCGCGTCGCACAGGTCTGTGGGTTGTCGAAACAACAGGCATTTCAAGCGGTCGATCGCACCTTTGACCGTTACCATCTAGCAACCGAAGTTAAGCAGCTTTATCCATTTCAAATTTCAGGTGGCATGGCACGGCGTGTACTCGTGTCTACGGCAGTTGTAAGCCAGGCTGATTTACTGATTGCCGATGAACCTACACCCGGACTGCATCCCGATGTCGTGAAAGAAACCTTAAACCATCTGCGAGAACTGGCGGATGAAGGCAAGGGGGTTATCCTGATTACTCACGATATTGAAGCGGCACTGCAAGTCGCGGATCAGGTTGCTGTTTTCTATGCCGGGACAACCGTTGAAATTGCCGCATCAACCGATTTCCCCAACGGCACTATTCGCCATCCCTATACCCAAGCTCTGTGGCGATCGCTCCCTCAAAATGAGTTCATCCCGGTTTCAGGTAGCCAACCCAGTCCTGATGCATTACCGAATGGGTGTTTATTTAGCGATCGCTGTCCCTGGATGGCAGAGGCATGTCAGGTTGAGCGGCCTTCATTTCGGCAGGTGCGGGGTGCATCTGTGAGATGTATTCATGCGGAGGAACACCATGTTAGTCGGTAAGCAGCTTACGTTTCGCTATAGGCCTGGACATGCGTGGATTTTACGCGATTTTAGTCTGGCGATCGCGCCTGGTGAAAGGGTGGGGCTGATGGGTCCCTCTGGCTTTGGCAAAACAACCATGGGGAAATTGCTGGCGGGCTATCTCACGCCTACTACTGGGACTGTAACGGTGAATAGTCGGACATTACCTCCACGAGGCTATTCTCCGGTACAACTGGTCTTTCAAAACCCAGAATTAGCAGTCAATCCACGCTGGCGCATTCGTCAGATTCTCCAGGAAGGGCATATGCCTGCCCCTGAGTTATTGGATGTGCTGGGGATTCACCAAAACTGGCTCGATCGCTATCCGCATGAGTTAAGTGGGGGTGAGCTTCAACGCATTGCGGTTGCACGAGTTCTTAACCCCGCCACTCGTTACTTAATTGCCGATGAAATGACTGCCATGCTGGATGCCAATACCCAGGCGTTAATCTGGCAAGCTGTTCTCTCTTATACGCGCAATCACCAGATTGGATTACTGGTAATTAGCCATGAATTTGCATTACTGAAACGATTGTGCGATCGCATCATTGATGTAACTAGGCATCAAACTAATGAATTACATGAAATGCCCCTAAGTACAGGACAAAAATTGAAGAACGTGGAAAAACTCATCGACGAACAACTCTAGATTCAGTAATATTTGACGTAGGTGGTCGAAACCATAGAGATCGGAAGAGCA
>NZ_JACXWX010000156.1 GCF_014764505.1 Phormidium tenue FACHB-886 | reverse complement strand
CATGCTTATGAGCTTTGCTATGACCGCACAGAGGACATTCCATCGCTTTGCTTCCAGTCGAGGTTACTCTCTACTCTACCAGTCCCACATTAATTTGACGCACTATCTTGAATGTTTTGTCAAAGTGTTCTTCGGTGATTGCTCCGAGCGGGACGAATTCGCCACCGCCAGCATTCGCAAAGATGACATCCAAGTGACCTTGCTCTTGCTCGATCGTGGCGTAAAGTCGATCGAGGTCTGCCAGATTTGAGACATCGCTCTGAATGCCAGTAACGTTCTTACCAATCTCGTTTACAGCCGCATCAATTTCAGTCTGACGACGACCTGTGATAAAGACATAGGCACCTTCAGCAACAAATCGCTTGGCAGTGGCAAGACCGATGCCGCTAGAGCCGCCAGTGACAAGCGCAACTTTACCTGAGAGTTGTTGTGACACAGTGTTTTCCTGAGTATGTGATTATTACTAATGCGATCTTCAAATCGGCAATTTACTTACCAATAAGCCCGCGAATCGTTTTGCCCTGATGACAAATGCCGGACCGGTCGAGTGCAGTGTCGGGTTATCCCGCCGCCCGCTCCGCCTGATGAATTCAGCCTGGAATACGGGCAATGACCTTGATCTCGAAGTCGAACCCCCCGAGCCAGTTGACGCCGATCGCCGTCCAATTCGGATAAGGCGCTTCTGGGAAGACTTCGCTTTTAACGGTCATGACCGTGCCGAACTGATTCTCAGGATCGGTATGAAAGGTCGTCACGTCAACGATATCGTCAAGCCCGCATCCACCCGCTTGCAGGGTCGCCGCGAGATTGGCAAATGCCAGGCGGACCTGAGCCTCAAAGTCCGGCTCGGGCGAGCCATCGCTGCGACTGCCGACCTGACCGGACACGAACAGGAGATCGCCTGATCTGATCGCTGCGGAATAGGTCTGTGACGTGTAGAGGTCATGCCGACCGGCGGGGAAAACGGTGTCACGCTGGGTCATATGGAATGCTCCTGTTGTGGGTTGCTGGAAATCTGAGAGTTTTTGTGACATGGTGTTTTCCTGGTCGAGTTTACGGGAAACGTAAAGCATGGTGATTGACGCTTATACGTCAATCGAGCATTCTTGTGAGTGTTCATCCAGGTACGAAAGTGGAATGGATTATTGCGTTTAGATGTGCGCGATAACCTTCAAGACGCAGCGCTGATCAATTCCTCGCTTTTCGCCCAAAGCTGCTTGGCTTTGTTAACGTCAAGCGCATACGACCTGACACCGTCGGCAAACGGGTTGGGCGTGTCATCAATCGGTGCGATCGCGCAATCTTCGAGATAGTGTCCACCGATCTCGTCTTTATTCGCCACGACTGCGGCCCAGACCGATGTCGCGGCTGCCTGCGGAATTTCTTTCAACTCTTTCGGCGGCAGACCCGCTTCGGTGCGTGCTGCGTCAACGGTCTGCAAAAGTCCGTGCAAATCCTCCGGTGAGAGATGGTGGGGTAGATCTGTCAGACTGTTTCCGGGCATCACCGAAGCAGCCCGAATGCCGCGATCGCGATGTCGCCTGTCAAACTCCACAGCAAACAGGGAATTGGCGGTTTTCGATCGGCTATAAGCGACCCATGGATCGTACGCCTGCTGCTCGAAATTCGGATCGTCCAAGTCGGTATCGGCACCGCGATGCGCGAGCGACGACAGGACTACCAGTCGTCCATTATCGGCAAGCAGCGGCTCGATCCCATTGATCAGGGCGAAATGACCAAGATGGTTGGTTCCGAACTGGACTTCAAAGCCGTCGATCGTTCGACCGAACGGAGTTGCCATAACGCCAGCGTTAGCGATGATGGCATCGAACGGCTGTCCGTCAGCCAACAGTTTATCCGCACAGGCACGAACGTTTTGCAAGGATGCCAGATCGAGATTGATCAACTCCAGGCTGCCGCCCTGCGACGCGGCATCACGAACCGATGCAGTGGATGGCTCAGCTTTAGCGAGGTTTCTGACCGCGCCGACGACGCTAGCGCCGTGAAAAACCAATGAGCGGGCGGTTTCAAGCCCGATGCCCGACGATGCACCCGTAATGAGAAATCGCTTTCCCTTGAGCTCAACGCCGGAAAGCACCTCGTCGGCAGTCGATTTTTCACCAAATGTTTCAGTCATTTCTTTTTCCTTTAATTGTGCGTTTAGCACTAATGGCCAGCATCACGGCTCCAGTTAGTACCGAGATTCGGATATAAGTCGTAGCAATCATGATTCTCCTCCCAGCGTGAGTTGGTGGCTCTACGTTGTGTCTGCGCCTATCAGGATCGAGCGGATGGTTCGAGAACAAGCGAGCCATGGGCAGACCCTCCTTTCGCGTTATGGTAATTGTTCAAGCCGCTCTGGTGAGCACCATCACGAAGACCGTGGGCAGGTTGTTGATAACGTGGGCGATGACACCAGGCCAGACTGAGCCGCTGCGGCGGAACAGTTCAGCGCTGATGAGACCAAATACCAAAGCCACTGCGAAGACGGGGTTGATGCCGTGCGCGAGGGCGAAGATCAGGGTGCTGCCCACAACGCCAACGAATGGGCCGTAGCGCAGCAGCGCGTTATTGATAACACCCCGGAAGAGCAGTTCCTCGACGAGGGGCACGAGAAGACCAATAAACAGCGTGGCCAGGACCAGGGACATTACCCCGCCACTGCCACCGTCACCGAACACCTCCTGAGGGGTGGAGCTATCCCTGGTGAGGGCGGTGTAGGCCATGACTGCAAAACCCTTGGACACGAAGGCGACCACCCCTGCTCCGACCCCAATGAGCAGCCAACGCCAAGAGACGCGACGCACGCCAAAGGCGTGCAGGGAGCGAATCCGCAGCAGCACGGCTGCCGCAAACCCGGCGAAGGGGGCGATAACAGACAGCGCGGCGAGGGCCAGTCCGTAGACGACGGGATCGAGACCGAGCTGCCCGGACAGCAACACACCCCCACGTGCGACAGCACTAAAGACGACGAGACCGACAACGATCTCGAGCCAGCCCGGACGGGAGGGCTTGTTGGGTGAGGACTGCTCTGAAACAGCGGCGACGGTCTTTCCCTGTCCCTGTGGGGAGTTAGAAGACACTTTAGACATCATCATCACCTCCTAAGTTCTCTTTGTCTTAGTTCATGTGAGTGTAGTCAGTTCCAACACTCAACTTCTTGCAGATTCCTCTGGAGTTTCCGATGGAACTAGCGAACCTATTTCAGTGTTACTTTGGTAAGTCGCTTGAAGTGCTGTATCAAACATTTCGCACTGCCAATCGACTATTGCGCTACATACCCGCCATCTACCATCAATGTTGTACCTGTTGTGAACGATGCCATATCAGATGATAAAAACAGAACTGCATTTGCAACTTCAAGCGGTGTGCCAATTCGCCCGATCGGGTGAAGTCCTGTTATGTAAGCTTTGGCTTCATCCTGCCCACCTGTAGCTGCTTCAAACATATCTGTTTCGATTGCTGCTGGTGCAACGGCATTGATGCGAATACCTGCTTTGGCATATTGGAGCGCAGCAGCTTTTGTTAAACCTACGACCGCATGTTTACTCGCGGCGTAGAGGGGTTGGATAGGAAATGCAACGAATCCAACCGCAGATGCCATATTGACGATTGAACCACTTCCCTGTTTCAACATCTGAGCAATTTCATATTTCATCGACAACCAAACGCCTTTGACATTGACGTTCATTGTGCGATCGTATTCCGCTTCTGTTTGCTCAATCAATGAGGGGTTTTCGCCGACAACTCCTGCATTGTTAAAGGCAATATCCAACCGACCAAAAATGCCAACCGCTTTATCAACCATTGCTTCAACATCGGCTTCTTTCGTGACATTTGCTTGCACAAAAATCGCCTCCCCACCCGCCTCCTTGATCAATCGAACCGTTTCTTCACCTTCATCCATTCGACGACCCACCACCACTACCTTTGCTTGTTGTTGGGCATAAGCGATCGCCGTTGCTCTACCGATTCCCGATGTGCCACCAGTGACTAAAGCCACTTTATCTTGCAGTATCATCCTGTTTCTCCTGTTTCAATCAATAAACACAATTGCAAATTCTGCTGCTAGTCGCGCCCTGCCACAATAATCTTTTCGGCTAAACCAACTGGATTAGAAAACATGACCTCGTGACTACCGGGCATTTGTACAAGCCGAAATAGCCCCAAGCGGCTAGACATTCTCGGATGCCAACCCCACTGTTCGCCTTGAGGCAGGACATTATCTTCTGTACAGTAGAGGTAACTTTTAGGAATGGGCAGCGAGTAAAACTGCTTTAAGTCCAACTTGTCAATTAACGGTTGATACGGTTCAGGTGATAATTGTGCATAACTCGATTTTGCTAGGTCGAGATCAGCGTCATTGAGAAACGCTTCTCGCCAAAGCTCAAATGGCATCATTACCGTCTGATCGCCCGATTCTCTTGCTAGCGTGTCAAACAAAACTTGAGAGCTAGGCGGAGCATTATCAATAAGGCTCTCACCATCATTAAGGACAAAGGCACTCAAGAAGATGAGCCGTCGAATGCGATCGGGAATCGCTTCAGCAACTTTCGTAATGATTGTTCCGGCAAAACTATGACCTAAGAGAACAATATCGGTTAAGTCTTTGCCAATAATATAATCGACGATCGATTGTGTACATTGAGCATGGTTAACGTTCTTATTCGCACCTTTGCCATGACCTGCGATCGTGGGAGCAAACGCTTGATGCCCTCTCGCTTCTAGCTGTTTGATCACTTCGTTCCAAGCAGAACCATCGTGCCATGCGCCGTGAACTAAGACAAAAGTTGACATAGAATTGCTCCTTAAAGTGGCTCAGCGTATTGACCTTCAGCACAAACTCAAGCCAACCGAGGACTTCGCCAACTCAGCACTCGATCATTGAGTAGAACGCTTCCCGTCTATTAATTCCACGCGATCGATTTGATCAACTTGTACCGGATAAGCTTGTTTCAGCAACTCAGCAACTTCTTGCGCGATCGCGATCAGGACATGATTCACTGAGGAATCGCGAATAGAATCAGTCTGAGGTGTACCTTCATGCTCAGAATCATTTCTGCTTTGTACTAATAAATGCGTCATAGAACTGCTTTGAGAGCGCTTTAGTCGAGTGATAGTCATATCTGTGATTCTCCTTAATTGGTTTAATCTGCTGATTCAGGCGCACATTGCTCTACACTCCACTCGCAGGTAGTAAACTTGTGAGTTTTGATCAGTTCGCCGTATATCCGCCATCGATCGCTAAGGGTTGCCCAGTGATGTAGCTAGCAGCATCAGAGCAGAGAAACACAACCGCTTGAGCAATTTCCGTAACCTGACCCATCCGACTCATTGGAACCATAGACCCGAGTTCATCAAACGTTATGCCCATCTGGGCAGCGCTATGAGCCATTAGGTCTGTCGCAATCGGACCAGGATTGATGGCATTAATCCGAATGCCCTGTTTGGCATAATCGAGGGCAGCCGATCGCGTCAGTCCCATCACTGCGTGTTTGCTGGCAACGTAAGGAGATATCCCCGGAAGCGCAACGAGACCATTCGTTGACGAATTGTTTATGATCACGCCTGAGCCTTGAGTCAGCATCTGTTGAATTTCATATTTCATGCACAGAAATAGCCCTCGCGCATTGATCGACATGATCTTGTCAAAATCCTCGATCGATTGTTCGTGCAGTGGTTTAACAGCAAGATCAATGCCAGCATTGTTAAAGGCACAATCGAGTCTGCCGTAGGTTGCGATCGCTTTCTGCACCAATTTCCGGACATCCGCCTCACTCGATACATCTGATTTCACAAACAAGCATTCCGCTCCAGTCTCGCGAAGCAAATCAGCCGTTTCTTCACCTTCTACACCGCGTATGTCTGAGAAGACCACTTTGGCTCCAGCAGCACCGAATGCAATTGCTGTTGCTCGACCAATTCCCGATGCGCCTCCCGTAACTAACGTCACTTTATCTTGCAGTATCATTTTGTTTCTCCTGTTTCAATCAAGATTGACTTTCCGAGATTTAGCTCATTTGTCCAATCGGTCGAACAATGATTTCATTGACATCTACGTCGGCGGGTTGCTCGATTGCAAAGGCAATCGCACGCGCGATCGCATTTGCTGGAATCACTGCCTCACGAAATCCCTCCACCCATTCCGCTGCTTCAGCATCCGTGATCGTGCTGGCAAGTTCAGTTTCCGTCACTCCAGGCGAAATCACCGTAACCCGGATGTCTGTCGATTCTTGCCGCAGTCCCTCGGAAATCGCCCAAACTGCAAACTTGGTGGCGCAGTATACAGCTGCGGTTGGATAGACGTTGTGCCCGCCGATCGAGGATAGATTGACAAACTGCCCTGATCGTTGCTGCTTAAAGAGAGGTAGCGCAGCAGCAATACCATGAAGCACACCGCGAATGTTGACATCAATCATGCGGTTCCATTCATCGATCTTCAGTACCTCTAGCTTAGAGAGCGGCATCAAGCCTGCATTGTTCACTACAACATCAAGGCGACCAAATTTATCTTGAGCAAACTCGACGAAGGCTTGCATGTCTTCAAGCTTGGTGACATCCAGGGTACGGTATTCTGCTTCGCCACCTTTAGAGCGAATTTCGGCAGCAATTGCTTCGAGTCGATCAGTACGCCGTGCCCCTAATACAACCTGTAAACCCTTGTGGGCAAGTAGTCGAGCGGTTGCTTCACCAATGCCACTGCTTGCGCCTGTAATCAGCACAACTTTCTGGGTGTTTTCGTTAATAGTCATGAGAGCATATTTCCTAGTTGTTTTACGGTCGTGGGTCTGAATTCACTGTGCAGTGCTGGGACTTCTGCGATCGCGCGGTTACTTGTTCTCTTCGCGGTACAGAACCATGCCGCCGTGATAGAGTACGCCGTCGCGAAACTCACCGTCGGCGGTAAAGCCAGTGTCATCAGCGTAGTTAATGTAGTTGCCAGTGAGGGTGTAGCTGCCCTGGTAGGCGCTTTGCCTCTGACCGCGCGCTTCGTCGTAGCGCCTATTGGGTAGCAGTTCGTGGCGAATATAGCCGTCCTTAGTCACCCACATGCCCACATAGGACTGCTGACCAGAGGGTTGCGCGGCTACTTCGGTTCGAGGTCTTGGTGATTGTTCCATTGTTTGTAAAGAGGGTATGCTTTCCGAATTTGAGTAGGAGCGGGGTGAACAGCCAATCATGAGTAGAACGACACCGAAACAAAGGCTGTTAACCCTGCGTTTAAGGGTTGGATGAGTTGTATTGCTCATGTTTTTTTTTATTGATTTGCAGAGTCTTGTGGGTAGCTACTTACCTGAACAAAGCAGCTAACTTCGTGCCTGTCATCCAGTTCTAAACGCTTGCCTTATAGGTTACGGTTGTGGGTCTAGATTACTGAGCGGTGCTGGAATTGAACGTGGTAAAGACTTCCCGCAATGCTTGGGCCGCATCAATGGAGCGCGGAAATCCAGCCGTAACTGTGGTGAGGTAAATGATTTCTTTGAGTTCGTCTTGTGTTGCGCCCAGCCTGAGCGCATAACCCGCATGGATCTTTAGTTGCGGTAGATTTCCCTGTGCTGCAAAGGCGGCAACGGTAGCAAGCTGACGAGTTCGATCATCGAGTCCTCTGCGCGACCAAACTTCGCCGAGGGAGTAGTCAGTAATCGCATCTGCTAGAAACGGGAAATCTTGGCTTAGAGCAGTGAGTACTGGCTGTCCTACGCCACCTGTCAGTTTATTGATGACTTGATTACCTCGCTCACGGCGACTTTGATTTTCGGGCTGAGTTTGTACAGTCGTTACTGGCTGAGTTTGGGCAGTGGCAACAGCGGGAAAGAACGCGACGAGCGGGGCGGCGATGCCGCCGACCACCAGCCACGCAAAGAGGATGACTACTAATCCCAGAACATACCGCCACCCCCGATATTTACCCCACCGGGCAGCCTCCACGTAAGTCGCGTCTTTCACTTCCGTTCCGCTTCCCTGATGTCCTTTGATTGCTTTGATCCTCATCTTTGTCTCCTTGGCTCGTGCATATATGTAGTGCTTGGATCTGACCGCTGGTTGCCTTTGCGATTGTTTTCAGGGTTCGATGGGATTACTAAAAACCCTTCTGATCGCGCTGGGAAACGGGTTCGGATGCCTCGTCGCGTTTGAACACCTTGTAGGCGATCGCTAGAAACACGGGTACTACAACCAGCACTGATAGCGCGTAGAAGGTCGCATGGTACTCGCTGACCATGAACAGCGCTGGCGTGGTCGCGGCGCTTCCGGCTGCGTTGACCAGGAGAAAGAAGCTGATGTTGTTCGCGAAGTGCGCGCCGATGGCGAGTTCGGTCGTTCCCTCCACCAGCGAGACGACTACCCACAACAGTCCTCCGCTAACAAAGTAGCCAAGGAACACTTGGAGCCAGCCGCCCGCGATCGCCTCCGGGTTGCCGAGGTGCGCCAGGGTGAAGATCACCGCCGACACGATCGCCAGAAAGACGCGGTTAGACCAGATCAGGCTCGCGCCCTGCACGATGTAGCCACGGAAGAAAAGCTCCTCGGTGGTCGTCTGGATCGCGGTGAAGACTAGCGCGATCGGCACGAAGAGCGCGAACGTTGTGAGGTCGGAGTTGAAGGAAAAGGTGTCGGGATAGAAGAAGTACTGTCCTAGCCC
>NZ_JACXWX010000155.1 GCF_014764505.1 Phormidium tenue FACHB-886 | reverse complement strand
CAGCCCTTAATTTGACTCCTCGTAAGATTTGTCCACAGTGGAATTACATGCTTCACCCTCGCACTGCTAATTGTCAGAAGACATGAACTTATTTATTTACAAGCCCTAAGTGAACTCTGATCAGATAAATAGTTTGGGTTCTACAAATCCCTTAGGGAGCCGAATACAGGCAAGATTCAGGCAGAACCAGTTTGCTGAATCAATCTTACTGATTTGTGAATGTCAACTTTAATCAACAGCGTCTTGCTTTTCCTAAAAATCTGTGGGATCTTCAATTAATCTACGGTAAATTGGTAGAATTACCGTAGTTGTGTAATATAGTATAGCCCTCCTCGCTGGATAGATTGCTCTCAAATGTTGAAGCTGCAACGGTTTTCTCCTTTGTAGCTTTGTACTGAATTTCGAGATGGAACGTGTAAGGAAATTTGCCCGTGAGCAAAAAGTTAGATGGAAAAGTGGCAATCATTACCGGAGCCTCCTCCGGGATTGGTAAAGCAACGGCGATCGCGCTTGCTGAAGAAGGAGCGTATGTCGCGATCGCAGCTCGTCGGGGCGATCGGTTGAATGAGCTGGCGCAACAAATTGAAGCTAGCGGTGGAAAGGCATTGCCCATCGTCACCGATGTCACTGATGAAGCGCAGGTGAATGACTTAATTCAAAAAACAAACGCTGTTCTGGGACGAATTGATATTCTCGTTAACAATGCGGGGATTGGCGCATTGGGAACGATCGAGGAGGGTGATCCGGCAGAGTGGCGGCGGCAGTTTGACCTCAACGTGCTGGGGTTGCTCTATGCGACTCACGCTGTTTTGCCCATCTTCAAGGCACAGGGTGTTGGGCATGTCGTCAATCTCTCATCGGTTGCTGGACGCACGGCACGAGCGGGCGTGGGGGTTTACAACGCGACGAAATGGGGTGTGAATGCTCTCTCGGAAGCCCTGCGGCAGGAAGTTCACAAGCATAATATTCGCGTCACCATTATTGAACCGGGTCTGGTTGCGACTGAGTTTGTGGACAACATCACCGATCCGGTTGCCAAACAAACCATTGAGGCTCGGTTCAAAGCGATTACGCCACTTCAACCCGAAGATATTGCGGGAGCGATCGCCTATGCCGTTACCCAACCGCCTCACGTCAACGTGAACGAAATTTTGATTCGACCCACCCAACAGGAAAACTAGCGGTTTGTTAGAGGTTTTTGAATGTGGTGCATGAAGCACAGGACATCCAAACATACGTTCAAAAACAGTCAAAACGTTGTACTTTTTTTGAGGAAATAATCATGAGTTATAACAGTCGATTAAAGTCTTCCCCCTCTGCTGCAATCAGAGCCACACTGGATTATCCAGTCATTGATACCGACGTTCACACTAATGATTTCACACCTGCACTGGAAGATTACATCGCCAATTACGGGGGTGCAGAATTGGTGGATGAATTGCGAAAATCTGAAACTTATCGACTGAATTCCTTAAAAGACGGAAAGGATTGGTATCAGCAAACGCCAGAAGAGCGGCAATACTATCGCACAATTCGATCGCCCTGGTGGGCACGAGTCACCCGCAATACGCTGGATCTCGCCACCTACACCCTGCCCGAACTGCTCTATGAGCGGCAGGCAGAGCAGGGTTCCGACTATTCGGTGTTGTTTCCCAATAATGCGCTGGCAGCAGCGGGAGCCAAACCCGAACACCGTCAGGCATTGCAACGAGCCATTAATCACTACCACGCCGATCTCTATCGTAAATTCAGCGATCGCCTGACTCCAGTAGCCGGAATTACGCTAACCACCCCCCAAGAAGGCATTGAAGAGCTGGAATTTGCTGTCAATACGCTGGGATTGAAGGTCATTAACATTCCCGGTGGCGTAAAGCGTCCCATTAAGGCGATCGCCGACAAATATCCTGCCGATCAATTCCCTGAAATCGGGCGATATGCGTCCTACATTGATTTCTACGGTATAGACAGTGAATACGATTACGATCCTTTCTGGGCAAAGGTCGTAGAATTGGGCGTTCCCGTTACCACTCATTATGGCAGTCAGGGCTGGACAGGGCGTTCCTCGATCAGCAACTACATGAACAATCACATCGGTCATTTTGCCGATGGATCGCAGGCATTTGCCAAGGCGTTGTTCTTTGGTGGGGTGACGAAACGATTCCCGCAGTTGCGCTTGGGATTGCTAGAAGGGGGCGCAGATTGGGGGGCTCACGTCTACATTCATCTAGTCGATCGCTTTTCAAAGCGCAATCCCAAAGACCTGCAAAACTACAATCCCGATCTCGCCGATGCCGATCTGCTGTACGAACTGTTTGAACGCTACGGTGCCGACATTACCCAGGGCTATTCCCTCACCAAAGAAGAACTAACCGATAGCGTTTTGGGTTCTTCCTTCACTCGCTTTAGCCGTCAACCCGTCGGTAGTGAGCTAGAAGACTTTGCCGCTGCCGGAATTGAAACCATTGAAGATATTCGCGATCGCTGGGTCAACAGTTTCTTCTTTGGCTCTGAGTCAGACGATCGCACGATTGCCGCTGCCTTCAACGACAAAGCCAATCCGCTAGGAGTCAAGATCAACGCCATCTATTCCTCGGATGTGGGTCACTGGGATGTCCCCGATCTGACCACACCGTTAGCAGAAAGCTGGGAACTCGTGCAGGAAGGCGTGATTTCTGAGGCAGATTTCAAAGCCTATGTCTTCTCCAATCCCTACAAGTTCTATACCGAAGCCAATCCTAATTTCTTTGAGGGAACAGCGATCGCCTCTCAAGTTCGCAAGGACGAATCCCAACCCACCGACAAAACTCTGGCAACGGTTTGATTTCCCTGCCGTTGGTCAATTTTAAGCTGAGATAGCAAATCTGAAGTGATGAAGCATTCGGCAGAACGATTGGTGCCCATTTCCAGAGCCAGTGACTCGAATGCTTCATCTCTAAAATTCACTCCGATCAATCTGCTGGTATGACGTTAACCGCTGGTCTTGCTTCTGATCCGGTTCTGGAGCACCTTTCAACTGACCCCGATGTCGCTGCCCGTGAAACGCTGCGGTTGCTCGGTCCCGATCCAGAAAATTGGGTACCCGATCGTTCCGGCATTGATCACAACGTCACGTTGGTTGGCGGTAGCGGCACGGGCAGTGTCTTTGCTTTTGCGCTGCGGCGGGCAGGCATTGGGCGTGTCACCATCATCGACGCGGCTCAAGACGAAGCTCAGGCGGGGTTATGGCTCAATCGGGCACGAATGCACAAACTCCGAACGCCCAAGAATTTACCCGGTCCCGAATTAGGCATTCCGGCACTCTCCTTTCAAGCGTGGTACGAAGCGCGGCACGGGGTAGAGGCATATGCCGCGATCGATCGCATTCCGCGTGTGGCGTGGGCAGAATACCTCAGTTGGTATCGGCAGTTTCTCAACATCCCGGTGCGATACGGAGTGCGGTTGGTGCGAGTTGAGCCTGCTGATGGGTTCTTTCGGCTGCATCTAGAGGTCAATGGCGTGCCGCAGGTAGAAACGACGCGCAAAATCATTTTCGGGAATGGGGTTGCCGGCGGGGGCGGTGCCTACGTGCCGTCCGTGCTGACGGAGGGAGTGCCGCGATCGCTCTATGCTCACACCTCCGAGGCGATTGACTTTACGGCTTTACGGGGCAAGACAGTTGCCGTTCTGGGTGCGGCTGCCTCTGCCTTTGATGCGGCTGGGGTGGCACTGGAAGCAGGTGCAACGTCGGTGCATTTGTTTGCGCGGCGCTCATCGATTGCATCTGTTCCAATCAATCGGGTGCGCGGTTATCCCGGTGCCTACGACAACTATTCGCAAATCCCAGATGCGGCTCGCTGGTTCCAGGCATGGCGTTTCCGTCAGGTTGGGTCTACGCCGCCTGCTGATGCCATCCAGCGGGTGCTGGCATTTCCCAACTTTCACCTGCACCTGTCTGCCCCCTGGAGTGCCGCTCGCGAGCAGAATAGTCGCATTGTTGCTCAGGTGAATGGCGAAGTCTTTGAGTTTGATTTTGCGATCGCAGGCACAGGCTACTTTGTTAACCCAGCTGCGCAACCCGAATTTGAGGGATTTGCCCAGCATATTGCCCTCTGGCGCGATCGCTACACGCCTCCCGCCGATCAGCAAGACGACGAACTGGGCAACCATCCTTACTTGGGCAAGGGGCACGAATTCCAGGAAAAGATTCCTGGCACTGCACCTTATCTAAAGGATGTCCATGTCTACAATCCGGCAGGTTTTGTGAGTTTTGGATTGCCCATTGGCGATGTGCCTAGCCTTAAACGCGATGTGCCTGCTGTCGTGTCGCGCATTAGTCACGATCTATTCTTTGCAGACTGGGAACATCACGAAACACGCATCACGGGAGACTATCCCGCCGATTTTGATGAATCGCTGTATGCTGCTGCTGTGTGGCAAAAAACGGTGGGGGCGATCGCGCATTGATGACTTATCCAGCCTGTTCATTCAAAATCAACGCTTCAATTCCATCAAACCTTTCCCCTCATGACATTACCCACGACAACCCTTGGTAAAACTGGACTGATTGTTTCGCGTCTTGCCCTTGGCACCATGACCTTTGGCTTGCAGAGCGACGAAGAAACCTCAAGGGCAATTCTTGATACGGCGGCAGCGGCTGGCATCAACTTTTTAGACACGGCAGACGTGTATCCATTGGGTGGCGACCTGCAAACAGTCGGACGCACCGAAGAAATTGTAGGACGATGGCTTAAGGGCAAACGCGATCAGTTCATTCTGGCAACCAAGTTTGTCGGTCGAGTTGGACCCTCCCCTTGGGATCAGGGCGCGTCGCGCAAACACATTTTAGATGCGATCGATGCCTCACTGCGGCGGCTCGATACCGATTACATCGACCTGTACCAATTGCACTCTGATGATCCCAACACGCCCATTGATGAAACTCTAGAGGCATTGGATACGCTCGTAAAAGCGGGGAAAGTACGCTACATCGGCGTTTCTAATTTCCTAGCCTATCGCCTGAGCCGCGCTCTGGGGCGTGCTGATGTCCGCAATCTGACCCGCTTTGTCTCGGTTCAGCCGCGCTACAATCTGCTGTTTCGTGAAATTGAGCGGGAACTACTGCCCCTGGCGCAAGAAGAAGGGTTAGGCGTGATTCCTTACAATCCCCTGGCGGGCGGTTTGCTGACGGGCAAACACAATCGAGCGGGTGAACCAACCCCCGGCACCCGGTTCACGCTGGGCACAACTGCGGAACGATATCAGGAACGCTACTGGCACGATCGCGAGTTTAATACAGT
This sequence comes from Phormidium tenue FACHB-886, assembly GCF_014764505.1. Classification (GTDB taxonomy): domain Bacteria; phylum Cyanobacteriota; class Cyanobacteriia; order Elainellales; family Elainellaceae; genus FACHB-886. The sequence goes on along the minus strand of NZ_JACXWX010000155.1, from coordinate 3,534 downwards.
TGAGGTTTTGCACACGGTTGCCGATGCTGCTGGCGTGTCGCTGATCACTCTGGCGATCGCCTGGGTGCTCGCAAACCCGATCATTACGGCTCCGATCATTGGGGCAAGCCGTCCCGAACAGCTGGCGGATAGTTTGAAAGCAGTGAATTTCAAACTGGATGACAGCTTGAAGCAAAAGCTAGACGACCTGACCGCTGAATATCGTCGGGGCGATGCAGTGCGCTAATTGAGATCTTGCAAATTAAGCTCGGTTGACAGCGGCTAGTTCATTGGATAACCATTACTGCGCCTGAGCCAGCCATAAAACGAGCGTGCGTATCCAGGACATAATTAATGGAAGTCGGCTTCAACCCAAAAACTCTCAACTGTGGTAAATCTGAGTCCATTTGCTAATGAAGCCTGAACTCACCCCTCAGCTTTCCTGCATCTCTCGGTGTTCGTACCTTCGGTGTTGCTTAACAGGGAATGATTTTTGAGTGAGAGGGGCGCTCCATGCCCCTCTCACTCAAAAATCATCCCCTGTTAAGCAATGCCTGTACCTTCTAAAGAACATCTGCACAGCTATCGCGCGCTTGAGTTCACGGGCATTTGGGTTAGAGTGGATGAACTCTAGTGACGTTGAGCAGGTGTAAATGCCATGTGACCGCCAATAGGATCACTCCATCAGCTTTTCGGCGTTTTAATTCAGTTTCTATCTCTCCAGAGCAATAGAAGAGGAATAGTGGGGTTGTTAAGTGATATCACTAGATTGGAAGTAAGGATGTAAAGATCCTGTTGTCATCTACCACTGCTTGATTCAGGCTGCGTTTCAAAGGAAATACTGTCGATCGCATTATGAGAATTTTGCTGGTTGAAGATGACGATCGGATTGCTGACTCTTTAGCAGAAGCACTGCGCGATCAGCATTACGTTGTAGATATTGCCCTGGATGGGCAAGACGGCAGCGATTTTATTAAATCTGTTCCCTACGATCTCGTTGTGCTTGATCTAATGCTGCCCAAACTCGACGGGGTAAAGCTTTGTCAGCAGCTGCGGCAATCAGGCTATACTATGCCCGTCTTGATGCTAACGGCCAGAGATACCAGTAGCGATAAGGTGCTGGGATTAGATGCCGGAGCCGATGACTATGTCGTTAAGCCCTTCGAGCTAAAAGAGCTGCTGGCTCGGCTCCGAGCCCTGCTGCGGCGCGGAAGTGCAACTCTGCCGCCCATTTTAGCCTGGGAAAATCTGACGCTTGATCCGGCAACTTGTCAAACTTATTACGATAACTCCCCCCTGCATCTCACCCCCAAGGAATATGCTCTGCTGGAACTATTGCTACGCAGCAGTGGGCGTGTTCTCAGCCGCAACGAAATTTTGGAGCGTCTCTGGTCTTTTGCAGACGATCCACCAGGGCAAGAAACGGTGAAAGTTCATATGCGTGGGCTACGACAAAAACTAAAGGCAGCAGGAGCCGCTGATGACTTTATTGAAACGGTTTACGGGCTGGGATATCGGCTTAACTCAACGCTCTAAATCCACTTCAAGAAAGCAACTACCAGAAGCGACCTCCCCGCAGTTTCGGATGCTGGCATGGCGGTTACTGCTGTCCTATTTAGGCGCAATGGGAGCCGTACTTGCTATTTCGACCTTTGCAGTTTATCAGTTTGTGGCGCGGAGCCTGCATCAACAGCTTGACCAACATCTGATCGAGTTGGCAGATGCGGCCGCGCACAGTTTGCCGGCAGTCATGGCAGATCAATCTGCCCTACAGGCACGACTTCCCCGCACCATCGACAATGATGGCGATCTCGATATTCCGTGGCAAGATTTGCAGGGCGACCATGAAAGCATTGAGTGGTTCGATCGCAATCGACGGCTTCTAGGTCGTGTCGGGCAGCAGTTTCCCGTTCATCCTCCTGCGCCCAATTTTCAAACCTGGCAACAAGACCAGCTCCGCAGCCTCACTATTCCTGTATATGTGCAGGGTTCGCCGCAGCTGCAGGGCTATGTGCGCGTCAGCGAGTCGACCCTCTCTGAAGCCGCAGAGCTCAATCGGCTTGTGCTCGGTATGGGCTGGGGCGGGTTGCTGGCCGTGCTGCTGATCGGTATTACTGGTAAGTGGCTGACTCGGCGATCGCTCCAGCCGATCGAGCAAAACTTTCAGCAGCTCAGGCAGTTTACCGCTGACGCCTCGCATGAATTACGCAGTCCGCTGACGGTCATTAAGACGGCCGTGGAGGTGATGCAAAGCCATCCAGAGCGCATTCATCCCGCGAATGAAAAGAAAATTGCCTCGATCGCCAGTGCCGCGGAGCAAATGAGCCACTTAGTAGAAGATTTGTTGCTACTTGCCCGCACGGGTACAGCAGCAGACACCGCCAAGCTCCGGATTCCGCTCGACGAACTGCTCGAAGATTTGGTGGTGGCACTCCAGCCTGAAGCGACCGCTAAAGCGATCGCGCTCAAACTGAGTCCGCTGCCGCAAATTCCGATTCAGGGTGATGCTGCCCAGTTGCACAGGCTATTTGCTAATCTGCTCGAAAATGCCTTGCAGTACACGACTGCTGGGGGCAGTGTGAGGGTAGCAGCTGCAACTGGCAAGGGCGATCGCCGAGTATGCATTCAGGTGGTCGATACGGGAATTGGGCTGTCGCCTGAACAGTTGCCTTTAGTCTTTGATCGCTTTTGGCGAGCCGATCAGGCGCGATCGCACCGCGCCGGTGGTGCAGGCTTAGGATTAGCGATCGCTCAGACAATTGTTCAAGCTCACGGCGGTGAGATCACGGTCACAAGTCAGCTTGGAAAAGGAAGCTGTTTCCAGGTGGAATTGCCAATTGCAGCGTGAAAAGGTGGCTGAAGTTGGTTTCTTTCCGAGTTCTTTACCTTGCCTGTCTTAATCTGTGAATAGCAAAATTCTGTGAATTGGAGTTGAGCGATGTCACTGCTATTTCCTAGATCGAAAAACACTCACTTTACTGCAGTGCAGCAGGTAATTCACAAGGTTTCTCAGAAAATGGATGAGGTTGCCAGCTGCTCTCCCAACTTGTCAAAGATTGAGTATCAGCAAAAGGTTCAAGAAGCGATCGCTACTGATACTCTACTTCAACAGATGATTGACAGCTTAAAGCTATGTCAGCAGCGAATTGAAATCAAGCGCGAAGATCAAGGCTATTACAATTAGCTGCTGTAAGTTACAGCTGCTACAAGTTACAGATCAGTCCTATTTGTAAGCCAAGCCGAAAGGAATTGAATTCTTTGGAGCAGCGATTGCAGCTGCTCCGCTCATTACAATCAAGGAATTGAATCAATGCGTCAGTTTCATTTCGTACTCATGGTGGCAGCAATCAGTCTCTTTTCCTTAGCAGGCTGGGACGATCGCTCAAGAACTGTTTAGAAACTTCAAGGTTCTTATTAGCGGCAGCACAGATCCAACCATGGGTGCATCCCAGTCTTGTAAGTCTCAGTTTGAGAATTGACCATTAAGGTAAGCACAACGGTGGAGGAGAACTTGAGGCACATTCTCGGATTTCCACTGTGCTCCTGACAGTTTAA
>NZ_JACXWX010000154.1 GCF_014764505.1 Phormidium tenue FACHB-886 | reverse complement strand
CGACAAATAAGCGGGGGTTCCTTCTAGAAGATGGAGACTTTTGAAGGTGGGATTGGTGCGACTGAAGCGAGTGGCAATGCCAAAATCAATGATTTTGACAACGCCAGTCCTCGGATTAAAGACAATGTTGCCAGGATTAATGTCTTTGTGGATGACATGAGCCGCATGGATTTTGCCTAGAGTATCCGTAATGCCGATCGCCAGTCTCAGAAAAGTAGGTAAGGGCATAGGAGAGAAACTCGGTTGCTGCCGCATCCAGCATTCTAAAGACTCTCCACCAAAGTCTTCCAAAAGAAGAACCAGCGTGCGCTGGTAGTCTTGTTGGCTGTATGCTTTGACTACGCCTTCAATGTTGAGAAAACGAGTAATTTCATACTCCTGCCGATAGCGAGTTAAATCCTGAGGAGAGGGATAATCCTGCTTGAGAACTTTGGCAATCACTGCACAGTTATCTTGCTCTCTGATGCCCCGATACACCAAAGAAGCTAAGCTCTCATAGATTTTGCTGTGGATAGTAATTCCAGGCAGGGTAATCATTGAATGCTCCCTCGATGAAAGACTGTCATCTGTTTCCCAAAGTATATCGCTTGCCAAACTCCAGACTATAAAGCTCCTTGTGTAGATCTTTATATCTTGACTTGTAATTGCTCAACTCAGTAGCCAATCAGACTGGTGTGAGGCAAGGGCATGGGAAATAGCCTGGAAGGCAGAGATGCATTCAAGATCTCCCACAGGCTACCTCGGAATCGAGAGCCGTATTGCTGAAGCGTTGAGGCAGTCAGGGTCTGTCGTCGTCGGTTCACGGCAATAGCTCGTAGTGACAGCCGCTTCATCCGGGGGGCAAACAGACCGTCGCCCGCATCAAAGGTGTGGGACATCGCTACCGGATTTTGCATTCAGACATTGATGGTCGATCGACTGTATGAATGTACTTTCGATCAACTTCGGATTCTAACTTAAGTTAGAGCCAGCCTTCTACTTAGCGATGGAACGGTTAATCTATCAAATTGCACTGTAAAAAATTCAACTTGCTGTAGGCGACAGCTTGAAGGCGACCACCTATATTGAATTTGTGCAAACAGCCATGCAAATGGATCGAGCAAGTAAATTGCACGGTTCCATACTTGAAGGCATGAATATTCAAGGTGCAACTGGATTAACGCACGCTCAAGCAGCGACGTTGAAAGCATTAGGAGCGATCGCACAGTGAAGCGAATGCCCTTTGGGCACGCGACGCGAACGCCTTTACTCTGTGCTTAACTTGCGGAGCTTAAGTAATGAAATTTGGAGTTGTCTTGCAGACTCAGTTCATGGCGCGATCGCTTACGTCATCAACCCTTGAGGGTAAACAGACGTTTCACTTAAAAGCACAAGCAGAGATGTTTAGCTTTTGATTTCATTCTGCAATTCCTCATTCACCAATCACTCAAATAGGAGAATTACCTAATGTCTACATTCAAGTACAATCGTCTAGATAAGAATGATGCTGCGGTTCTACTGGTGGATCACCAAACTGGACTGTTCTCGCTTGTGCGTGATATTGGTGCTGCCGACTTCAAAAATAATGTGCTAGCGCTAGCAAGTGTAGCCAAGTTTTTCAACCTGCCTACTGTTTTGAGCACTAGCTTTGAGGACGGTCGGAGTCATCCTGCCGGAACTGAAGGAGAAGTTTCCTGATGCTCCCTTCATTCCGCGCCCTGGACAGATCAACGCTTGGGATAATGAGGAATTTGTTAAAGCCGTAGAAGCAACTGGTAAGAAGCAATTGATTATTGCCGGAATTGTCACGGATGTCTGTGTCACTTTTTGCACACTTTCAGCATTGGAGGCAGGGTATGACGTTTTTGTTGTCACCGATGCCTCTGGCACCTTCAATGAAACCTGTCGCGATGCAGCTTGGGATCGGATGTCTCGTGCTGGCGCTTAGTTGGTCAATTGGTATAGCGTTGTGGGTGAATTGCACCGTGATTGGCGTAACGATATTGAAGGGCTAGGTAATCTCCTTGCAGGGTTTAGTCCTGACTACAAAAATCTAATGACGAGCTATGCAGCAACATCAAATGCTGGCTCTGCCAATCGCAAACGCCTCATGACTCGTGCGTAACTGAGTGGATGTTGTCATTGCTCAGTGATCCAGTTCATTTGCGGCATTGCAGCAGCACTGGATGATTTCGTGCATAGAATAGGGGCGATCGCCAGCGGTTGCTCATTCGTCTCCGCTACATTCTTCATTCACAATCTGAGTTTTATCCTATGACCCACATTCTCCATTTAGATGCGAGTCGGCGTGGCGATCGCTCCATCTCCCGCACGCTCTCTAAAGAGTTCATTAACCAGTGGAAAACGGCTCATCCTGACGACACCGTAACCTACCGGGATATTGGGCATCACCCCGTCCCTTTTGTAAGCGAAGACTGGATCGCGGCTGCATTTACTCCATCCGATCAACATACACCTGAGTTAGCCGCTGCAATTCAAATTTCCGACGAATTGATCGACGAGTTCTTATCAGCCGATCGCTACGTTTTCAGTATCCCCATGTATAACTTCAGCATTCCTGCCAACTTCAAAGCTTATCTTGACCAGATTGTGCGAGCGGGACGTACCTTTTCTGTTGATGAAGCAGGTTACAAGGGACTGGTTCACAACAAGAAGATGACGATCATTATGGCGCAGGGAGGAGCCTACCCCGAAGGTAGCCCTACTCACTCCTATGATTTACAAACACCCTACTTGCGACTCATTTTTGGGTTTATTGGTATAACGGATATTGAGTTTGTCTATGCCGATAGCCTTAATCTAGGGGATGAAGCCCGGAATCTGGCGATCGCTAACGCTCAATCTGCCTTACAAGCCGCGATTTCACCGACCAGGGCGTGAACAGGGGTATGAGGAGTGGTTGCATGGAATTGCGACGGCTGCTCACCAATTTAAGGGACACTTAGGGGTCAGCGTGATCCGACCCTATGATCACGCTCATCCTGAATATGTGGCAATTGTCAGGTTTGATCATTACAACAACCTCAAAACCTGGCTGGAATCCAGCGTGCGGCAGGACTGGTTGGAGCGGTTGCAGCCCTTGATTGAAAAGCCTGAAACCATTCAAACTCTAACGGGTCTGGAAACCTGGTTTACGCTTCCCAACAAACCCATGAAAGCTCCACCTCCGCGCTACAAAATGGCGATCGTGACATGGCTGGGAGTGTTTTTTACGATATCTATTCTCAATCGTTTGCTAGTACCGCTCCTGGTTGGGCTTCCGGTATTGCTCAGAACCTTGTTAGTTACAGGTCTAACGGTTGCCCTGCTGACCTACGTGATTATGCCGCGCCTCACTCAACTCTTTCGCAAATGGCTGTATCCCATTTAATCAAGTACATCTCTTGCACATTCACAGGAATCCTTCATGTCTTGTCAACACCTGAACGAGCTGACGCTAGAGACTATGATTTCAAAAGCCAATTACCCGGTATTTCGCTGTGAGGAATGCCTTCGGGTTGGCGATCGTTGGGTTCACTTGAGAATTTGTCAAACCTGCGGCAAAATGCTGTGCTGCGACTCGTCTAAAAATCAACACGCTCGCCGTCATTACGAAGAAAGCGGACACGCGGTGATTAGTTCAGCCGAATTGGGAGAACAATGGCTGTGGTGTTTTGCCGACGAACAACAGAAGAACTATTGATCACGCTCTCCTTTTCTACTCGCAAGGAACCACGATGTCAAATCAGCCTGCCCTACCTCAACAGATATTTGGCCGAGTTTACCCCTGGACGCATGGCAAGAGACCTATGCCACCTTGCACATGTGGACGCAAATCATCGGCAAAATCCGATTTGCCCAAACTCCGTGGATTAATCATTCCTGGCATATTCCCCTCTATTTAACCGTTCGGGGACTGACCACTTCCACGATTCCCTATGGCAGCCGCATCTTTCAAATCGACTTTGATTTCATTGATCATGAGCTGCTGATTCAAACCAGCGAAGGGGCAAGACGAGCGATCGCCCTTTACCCTCGCTCTGTTGCTGATTTTTATCAGACTGTGATGGAAACTCTGAGAGAATTAGATCTTCACATCACAATTAACACCAAACCAAATGAAGTCCCTGACCCAATTCGATTTGAGCAGGATGAAACCCATGCCAGCAATTCTCAGTATGGCGATTCAACTAGTATTGGGCGGGATATCTAGCTCTAGACCTTGGAGCATGAAGGTGAGCAGATGATCCCAACTGTCGAAATACATGTAACGGGTTAATGCCCGCAAATCATCAAAAAAGGTCTTGCGGGTGGGCAAGTGAGATCGCAGCAGCTTGTACTTCAAGTCGAGTAACTCTAGCAACGTGTGGAATAGCAGGGACAGGATATTCAGGGTCGCAAGCAATGAGGAGAGATGCTGCTTGCCGTGCCCAAAATTATGTTTCACGGTGAGTGTCGGGAGGTCAATGCCCTCCAGATGTTCATAGAGGGTGGTGTGAGACTCTGGGCGGCACACCAGGATGAAGTTGAATTGTTGGTCTAGAAGTTGCTGGCACAAGGGCTGACGGCAATAGAGGTCATCCTCTAAAGCAGTGACGTTCAAGGCACTCAAGCGTTGCCCCTGTTGCGCCAACCAGCGTTTTGCGGCGGCATTCTCACAATCCTGTTTGTCATGGTCATCTTGCGGCACGATAAATTGGGGTACCAATGGAATCACATGAGCCTGTCCTGGACAGACTGAGAATTGCTGACGCCAGCGACCACCCCTACCTTCCTCACCATTTTGTGCAGCCCCTTGTAACCCAACCTCCGCTCCTTATTCCTCGGGTCTTGCGCCAGAAACATCGGACTCTCCGGTAGCGGTTCAAATACTCCTCCCTGCTGCTGTCGCCACTCCAGATAGGATTCGCCAACAGTATCGTATCCTGTCGCAATCCCAACAATAGGCTATCGGATGGGCAGCAAAATGCCCGATTGCTGGTTCTCCAGGGGTTGAGCTGCACAGTACGGGTAGGGTTAAACTCAGCGGAGCAGTCACCCACTCCGCTGAGTTTAACCCTACCCGGAGAAGTTTTGTCAGTTAATCAGGGCTGAGACCTTAGCCCTGCGGTGTTTCAGGTTCCAGGCGAATTAAGCGTCCATTGGGAGCATCCGTCAGGATGTAGATTAACCCGTCTGGACCCTGTTTCACATCCCGAACCCGTTGCTCCACAGAAATTGCCTCCTGGCTGATAACTGTGCCAGCTGCATCGACCTCGATCCGATGCACGTCCTGGGAAACAAGTCCACCCGCAAACAGGTGTCCCTGCCATCGGGGAAAGCGATCGCCCCGATACACCATCAACCCCGAAGGAGCTGTGGTCTCTTGCCAAACCAGCTTCGGATCAACTAGCTCCGGACGGGATTGATCCGGCGAAATCTCGCCTCCCGAATATTCGCGACTGTGGGTAACTAGGGGCCAACCGTAGTTTTCTCCAACCTCTAGCAGGTTTAGCTCATCACCCCCTCGGGCACCATGCTCCGTAGCCCAGACCTGGCTCGTTTGAGGGTCAACAGCCAGCCCTTGAATATTGCGGTGTCCGTAGCTCCAGACGGATGGATCCGCATTGTCCTGATTTGCAAAGGGATTGTCCGTCGGTATAGAGCCATCATCGTTCAGCCGGACTACTTTTCCCAGGCGAACCCCCAGGTTCTGAGCCTGGTTGCGAATCAAATCCCCATCCAGGCTCACGGGAGGGTTGCCCCCATCGCCAATGGATACCAGTAGCGTTCCATCTGGCAACCAGCCCAATCGGGAACCAAAGTGCTGTCCCTGCTCCTTGGTGCGATTGACCTCAAAAATCACCGTCCAATCCGTCAGGGCAGTGCCATCGAAACGGGCGCGGGCAACCCGAGTCTGGTTGGCATTGGGGCTACCGTGGGCATAGGTAAAGTAGACCCACTGGTTTTCCGAAAATTGGGGGTGAACCGACACATCCAGCAGCCCCCCCTGCCGCTCTGCCAATACCTCTGCTACCCCAGGAATAGGATTGGGATCAAGCACCCCATCGCGAATAATGCGTAACCGACCGGGGCGCTCTGTTACCAGCATTGCCCCATCGGGGAGCCAGGCGATCCCCCAGGGATGCTCCAGATTTTCGACCAGGGTAACCTGCTGGAGAGTGACAGGGGTTTGGGCGATCGCCTCTGCTGCCGGGGATGCCGCCCCTGGTGCTGCGTCAGCACCAGGAGTCGTTGTGGGGTCGGAGGAGGGAGTAGACGGCGCACAACTCGCCATAAATAGGGATACCAACAATACGCCTAGAGGTAAGCGAACCATTCCCATAGATGGACTCCAGGAAAAAATAAAAATACTGAACAGAATGGGATGAACAACGGTTTGGTAGACGTTTCAATGGTACGAGCACCATGAAAACTTGCCCAGTCAGCACGGAAAGACGTGAGCCACAAAGTTCAGCCTTGCGATTTATCACTCGTATTATTCGTTTATGTTGACATTTGTTAATGCTTTTGTGGAAAGCACTGAATGCCTCCTTTTCAAAACCGGGTTTATTTAGCTTTCTCGCTGCTGCACATCTCACTACTTTTGTGCTCTATACTCTGCTGTTAATTTTCTTCTCCCTCTTTCCCGATCGCCTTGAGATACGCCTCTGCTGCCGCCTGCTTAAACACCCCCTTCGTGTAGCGCTGGAAGACCCGATCGCTCTTAATCCCCATCAACTCCTTTCCAAACAAGGGATCAACGCCTCGCCGAGTCACCTCCGTTCCAAAGGTATGCCGGAAGCGGTGTGGGTCGATGTCTTTCACTCCGGCGACTGACCCCAGCTTTCGCACCATCCGATGCAGCCCCTTGTAACCCAACCTCTGTCCCTTATACTTCGGGTCCTACGCCAGAAACATGGGACTCTCCGGCAGCGGCTCAAATACCTCGCCCTGCTGCCGTTGCCACTCCAGATAGGCTTCCAGGTACTGTCTCGCTTCCCGGTTCAACGGCACCTCACTCACGTTCTGCCCCTTGGAACGATGTACCTTGAGAATCTTGCCGTTCCAGTGTTCCACATTCAAGGCAAACGCTTCCGATGCCCGCAGTTCATGACTGAGGATTGCAACAATGGCGCGGTCACGTACCCGTGTGCCGGAGGCATCGCGAACCGCTGTCTTCTCCTCAAACTCCAGTACCTGCCAAATCTGGGCAAGCTCGTCTGCGTCAAGGTGGTCAGCTTCCGGTTCTGGCTGGCGTTCCAGATCGATCGCATCAGTTGGCAACGGCTTGTTCAGGGGATACCCATTGCTCCGACGTAACCACCCATAAAATGCCTTCAGCGTATTGAGCGCATGGTTGACTGAGCTTGCCTTCAGCCCCTTCAGCTTCAATTCTCGTCGATACTTACCAATATCACCAGGCGCTACATCGAGCCAGGACTTATCACACTAGGCGGCACTGACCAACTGTCTCCGGTAAACCCGCTGGGTATTGTCCGATTTTCCCGTCTGCCTAAGGAACTCCTCAATCTGCCAGTGACGGAGATCCGGAGGTTCCGGTTGTCGGGGTTCCTCCTGCTTGCCGCCCTCGATCGGCACAATGGCGATAGGCAACACAAGATCAGAAGGTGATGAAGTCATCGTTGAAGCAAAAGTTGGATGGATTTCAGATAAAGATAATTGAGGTTATTGTTCTGCTTCACGCCAATCCTCCCGCAATATTCCCCAGTAATCCTTGGCTGTCTCAAAAGCCTGCGATTCATCTTCTTGAGGGAAATTTTGTCTGTCCCCAGCGATGGGGATGTGAGAAAGGGTGACTCCCGGCTGCTCATTAGTGATTTCAAATCGATCGCCCCCTCGTTGTGCGACAAACAGTAAAGTACTCATTAGAAACTAACCCTCTTTATTTCAAGCCTATTATTGTTGCATGTTTGTGTAATAGGGGTCGAGTTAAATTCAGCAGAGCAGTTATCCACTCCGCTAAATTTAAGTTAGGGCTTGAGCCGACATACGCCCAAAAAAGTCGGCTCAAAAGCTGCACTTCTGCATGTAGGGCAATGGCTTTCAGTTAAAAAGGTGATTACTACACCATCCAGCGGAGATTGACCACATCGATCGCATCAAGTCCAAGATTACGCAGGTTGTCATAAATTGCCTCGGTCAAATCCTGCTGCGAGATGGCGGGAACCCATGATTCATCTTCTAGACGACGTGCCCTAGCTTTGGTGACAATCACCAAAGCTTCAGGGTAGGGATGTAGCGCTTGCCGAATAATCTGACTTGGTGATGTGCGGTCCGTAGATGTCGCTGGTGTCGATGAGATTGATACCCAGTGCCACTGCTTCACGCAGCACACCAACAGCAGCATCTACATCGCGTGGTGGACCCCATACCCCTGGATCTGCAAGTTGCATTGCCCCATGTCCTATGCGCTTCAGCGTGATTAAGGTATTCGATAGCGTAAAAGTGCCGCCAAGGTTCGTTTGCTCAGATATATTGCCACTTTCTCCAAGAATTTTTGACTGATTGAATTTGATTGAACGAAAGCAATTCCAATTCGGCAACATCGAACTCGCGTTACCGAATCATCCGCTCGAAGATCTCTGAGACGATCCGGGCGCTCTCAAAACTCGCATCGATACCCTTAATCTTTGCCGTGCTATCAGCCGATGCAGGGGTGCGATCGTAATTTCAGCAGGCAAATGCTTCAAGGTTAAATGCTGCTGTGATTCAGGAATGCGATCGCCGCGTTTGCCGCTTCTAAGATGGCTTTATTGTTCCCTGACATCTGAATCTCTCCTGTACATACCCGATGAAACGCTTGCTCTGAGTAGGTCTTAGCTCGTGAGCATTGCCTACTCTACTGGCTCTATTG
>NZ_JACXWX010000153.1 GCF_014764505.1 Phormidium tenue FACHB-886 | reverse complement strand
TTCTCTAAGTCCATCTGGTTACATGATGTTGTCATTGGATTGTTCATCAATCGTTATGAGTTTGGACTATCCATCTAACTCCACTTCCACACGTCTAGAACATTACCGCAACCGGCGATTTGGACGGTAAGATTTGCCTGTGGCGCGTGGTCGATGGTCAACAAGTTTTGGCAGTGCAGGGACATGGGGGTTGGATCTGGGCGGTCACCTTCAGTCCCGATGGAAAAACGCTAGCGAGCTGCAGTCATGACTGGTTGATTCGTTTGTGGGATGTGCAGAGCCTCGATTTTGAGCACCCCAATCCTGCAAATCTGGCTGAAGCGAGTGATTCTAACTATCTTCCAGGGGCCTGTCTCAACACACTACGGGGACATTCCCACCGGGTATGGACGATCGCCTTCAGCCCCGATGGTCAACTGCTGGCGAGTGGCAGCGATGACGAAACGATTCGGCTCTGGAATACACAAGACGGAACTTGCCTGACGGTTTTGCAAGGTCACACGGGTGGGGTCACTTCAGTCCGCTTTAGTCCCAGTGGACAACTGCTGGCGAGTGCCGGCGAAGACGCTTCGATCCGATTGTGGAGTGTTGATCACAGAACCATCCTCCAAACCTTGCAAGGACATACCCGTTGGGTGAGGACCGTTACCTTTAGTCCGGATGGTCAAATCCTCGTCAGCGGGAGTGAAGATCGCACCATTCGACTGTGGCAGGTAGAAACAGGCACCTGCCTCAAAACACTGCACGGGCATACGGGTTGGATCACCTCACTCAGCTTTAGTCCGGATGGTCAAACCCTGGCGAGCAGCAGTGAGGATGCCTCAATACGCTTATGGAATGTGCAGGATGGAACGTGCTTGAAACAGTTGCAAGGTCACAGCAGTTGTGTTTGGAAAGTTGCCTTTAATTCAGATGGTCAAACCCTTGCAAGCGGCAGTGCTGACCTTTCCGCTCGATTGTGGGATGTTCAGGGTGGGACCTGCCTCAAAACATTTCACGGACGAACCAGTGGGATCACTTCAATCAGCTTTAGTCCAGATGGCTCCACGTTAGCCAGTGGCAGTTATGATGCCTTCGTGCGGCTATGGAATATGCAACAAGAAACTTGCTTCAAGGATTTGTCAGGACACACAAGCTGGATCTGGGCAGTGGCATTTCACCCAAATGGTCAACTGGTTGCAAGTGCCAGCAATGATCAAACCGTGCGGTTATGGAACGTACGAGATGGTACCTGTCTCAGAAGCCTTCACGGACATACGGGTTGGGTTTTTTCCGTTGCCTTCAGCCCCGATGGTCAACTGGTTGCAAGTGCCAGCAATGATCAAACCGTGCGGTTATGGGATGTGCGAGATGGCACCTGCCTCAAAATTCTACAAGGACATACGGGTTGGGCTTGGGCAGTCGCGTTTAGCCCCGATGGACACACCCTTGCGAGCGGCAGCAATGATCACACTGTGCGGTTATGGGATGTACGAGATGGCACCTGCCTCAAAACTCTACAAGGACATACGTGTTGGGTTTTGTCCGTTGCCTTTAGCCCTGATGGTCAGACTCTAGCGACGAGCGGCATGGACAGCTCAGTTCGATTATGGAATGTGCAAGACGGAGCATGCTTGGCAACGTTACGCGACCATACTAACGGTGTTCGCTCCGTTGCCTTCAGCCCTAATGGTCGTATCCTAGCCAGTGGCAGTGACGATCAAACGATTCGGCTATGGGACGTTCGAGACGGCGCCTGCCAGAAGGTACTGCAAGGGCACACGAGTCGGGTCTGCTCCGTTCAGTTTAGTCCAGTTGACGTTAGCCTGCCATCCGGTACAGATCCGATTTTGGCTAGCGGTAGTCAGGATGAAACCATTAAGCTGTGGAATCCGGCAACGGGTGAGTGTCTCAGAACGCTGAGAGCCGATCGTCTGTACGAAGGAATGAATATTCAAGGTGCAACTGGGCTAACAGCCGCTCAAAAAGCCACACTAAAAACATTAGGAGCAGTTGAATATTAAGGCGATTGCACATCTAGATTCAGTGCTTTTTCCTGTATCTATCGTGTTTAGCAATTGATGAAAAGCGTTGAGCGATCGCGCCTGTCGAGTCTCAGATTATTTTGGGAAACTGTCAGAACTGAGAATTCAAATCTCGTCTCTTTTTCATAGATATATCTTCTCTCGCTCTTTCCTTTGTTAAGCAGCTGGGAAGATCGCTTGTAGTTCGCTAACTTGTTTTGTAAATCGTTCTCTTCGCTCAGCTAGAGACATTACTTCTGTCATATAGCGCTGTACTCTCATAAAGTTCCTGACCTCATCATACGCTTGACAAAATCGCTGTGCTGATTCAAACGCTCCAAATCCTAACATTGGGTAATACCGTTGCTTTATCTCTCGATGACTCTGCTCGATCGGATTCCTTCTGCAATCTCTCACCTCGTGTTCCACCCCTTCTCCCAGTTCTTCTGCGATCGCTCTGGGATAGCTCCTGTGTCCATCCGTTGCTACTCGTTGCGGCGGTTGTTCTGCTACTTCATACGCTTGAGCAGAAAACGCTTTGGTCCCTTCCATGTCTTGCTTCTCGCTCAACCTCACGTCGACTAAATCTCTGTTCTTAACTGCTGGGCAAACAGGGGAGCAAAGCGTTCTTCCCAGTCGCGCACGGTTTCATGGGTGAACTCGAACCCTTGCAGCAGGAAGAATTCTGCAATGTCACGAAAGCTCAGCTTGTAGCGCAATCGGCACAGCAGGACTTGAAACACGATATCGGTGGGCACCTCGATAAAGTTGAAAGGCATGCCAGTCCGTTCGTTGAAGGTGCGATGACAACCCTGCAGCGAAACATGGCATAGCTCAGGCTCGTTGTGCGTTGCAAGCGGGTGGTACGAGCTGAGCCACAATCAGGGCAGTTCATAGAGCGTTCGCTTAGCGGAGATTAGGGGCAGTAGCCAGTCTATCAAGTAGAGGGTTCTGCCTTCAATTTGGGTACCGAGTTCTGACAGTTTCAGAAAAAGTAATCGCCTCTATAAAGGACTTAATCGGAAATAAGAAAATCAATTAATTCTCAAGCCGAAATCGAAGAATTTCATAGCTTTATTGTCATTTGAGTGCCGAGTAGTTTATTTTCGATAATGTCTAAAGCTTATGACCGTAATTCAGTAAAATGTGGTAACTGTCTGTTATGCGATCGCCATGACCCTCGACCAAGCCCTCGCGGTCGTCAACCAAGCCGTGTATGCTCAAGTCGGTAGATATTTGAGTGATATTGAGCAGATTATTTTTACCGGAGCTTGGCAGCAGCAGACCTACGAGCAGATTGCCGAAGCGCACGGCTACTCAGTCAAGTACCTCAAAGACGACAGCGGACGCAAGTTTTGGAGGCTTCTTAGTCAGGTGTTCGGTGAAACGATCGGGAAGAATAATTTTCGTGCTGCGATTGAGCGCTTGAGCCAGCAGCACGAAAACCAGACTGCGAAAGACGACCACCGCCCTCCAACTGTTCCTGCTTCCATTCCACCTCGTCCCAGTACCCAGACCGACTGGGGTGAAGTGATTGATGTTTCTCAGTTCTACGGTCGCGGTGCAGAGCTGACAACGTTGATGCAGTGGATTAGGGGCGATCGCTGTCGTCTGATTGCCGTGCTGGGTATGGGCGGCATCGGCAAAACAGCACTCTCGGTCAAGCTCGCCAACCAATTGTTGATTACTTCTGGTATTCAAGGGCACAGCGAGTTTGAGTTCGTCATCTGGCGCAGTCTACGGAATGCTCCTCCGCTTGATGTGCTGCTGATGGACATCGTGCCATTTCTCTCGAACCAGCAGGACACCCAAAACACCCTTTCCCGCTTGCTGCATCACTTGCGCTCGTTTCGCTGCTTAGTCATTCTTGATAACCTAGAAACCATCTTGCAGGGTGATGAGCGAGCTGGACAATTTCGATCGGGCTATGAGGGCTATGGGGAGTTGCTGCGGATGGTGAGTGAATCAAACCATCAAAGCTGCATCATCTTGACCAGTCGAGAGAAGCCTGCAGAAGTGGCTGCCTTTGAAGGGGTTGATTTTAAGGTGCGAGCGCTGCAACTAAGTGGTTCAGAACAAGCGGCTCAGGCGATTCTACAGGCAAAAGGATTAGTGGGTTCCAACGAACAGAAACAGGTATTGTGCAGCTGTTACAGCAACAGTCCGTTAGCATTGAAAATTGTTGCCACCTCAATTCAAGACTTGTTTGAGGGCGACATTGATGAATTTTTAAAGCAGGAAACCGCTATTTTCAACGGCATTCGCCGTTTGTTAGATCAGCAGTTCAATCGCCTGTCATCGCTAGAGCAAACGATCATGTATTGGCTTGCGATTAATCGTGAGTGGACAACCATTGCCAAACTGCATGAAGACATTTTACCGACTATCTCAAAGGCAAACCTGCTGGAGTCGTTAGAAAGCCTAAGTTGGCGATCGCTGATTGAAAAACAAGCAGGGCGCTATACGCAACAGCCGGTTGTGATGGAATATGTGACAGAACGCTTGATTGAACAAATTGCAACAGAATTAATCACAGCAGAACTCAATCTATTCACAAGCTACGCATTAATCAAGACAACGGTAGAAGAATATGTGCGAGAAAGTCAGGTGCGATTAATTGTGCATCCGATCGCTCAAGAACTTCTCAAGACCTTTAGTTCGATCGCCTCATTAGAACAGCAGATTTTACAGGTTCTAACTCAGTTGAGACAGTTGGATAGGCGATTGGGCTATGGAGCTGGCAATTTGCTCAATCTTTGTGCTTACTTGCAGATTGACTTAACGAACTACGACTTTTCTGCATTAACGATTTGCCATGCTGATCTGCAAGGAGTTAATCTCCATCACGTTAATTTTGCTGATGCTGAACTAGCTCA
This sequence comes from Phormidium tenue FACHB-886, assembly GCF_014764505.1. GTDB lineage: Bacteria > Cyanobacteriota > Cyanobacteriia > Elainellales > Elainellaceae > FACHB-886. Next base: position 4,018 of record NZ_JACXWX010000153.1, on the reverse strand, counting down.
ATCAACTTTTTCTCAAGCCTCTAGTGCAATTTATGCGATTGCCTTCAATCCAGATAGTACACAGTTAGCAGTCGGAGGGTTCGATGGTGCGGTGCGGGTCTGGCAGATCTCGCATGGTCAACCGCTGAAAATTTTGGAACATGGTTATTGGGTGTTGGCAGTTGCCTGGAGTCCCGATGGCAAAACATTAGCTAGTGGAAGTCAAACTATCAAACTCTGGGATGCCCACACGGGAATTCTCTTGAACACTTTGCAAGGGCACAACAGCCTGATTCGCTCACTGGACTGGAGTCCCGATAGCAGAACGCTAGCGAGTAGCGGTGACGACCAAACCATCAGGCTTTGGGATACTCAAACTGGAGACGCTTTCAAGGTTCTGCACGGGCATACCCAACCCGTCTGGTCGGTTGCCTGGAGTCCAGATGGTACAACTCTGGTGAGTGGCAGTTCTGATCAGACATTGCGACTTTGGAATATTTCGACGGGTCAAACCTTGAAAGTGCTACGGGTTCATACAGATTGGGTCCGCTCTGTTGCCTGGAGCCCCGATGGCAAATTTCTGGCAAGTAGTGGTAATGATCAGCTCATACAGCTTTGGAACGTTAAAACTGAACAAATCTGGAGAACGCTACAGGGACAAGCCAAATGGGTGCTGTCGATCGCCTGGAGTCCGGATGGCAAAACGCTAGCAAGTGGCGGAAATGATCACATGATCAAACTTTGGGATGTCGAGACTGGGCAGACGTTGAAGACGCTACAAGGACACACCAATTGGGTGCTGTCGATTGCCTGGAGTGCTGATGGTAAGGTGATTGGCAGCGGTAGCCTCGACCATAGCGCCAAATTCTGGAATGCTTCAACGGGACAAATCTTGAAGACACTGCAAGGGTATACCAACATAATCTGGTCAGTTACCTGGAGTCCGGATGGCACAATCTTGGCGAGTGGCAGTAATGACGGCACAGTCAAGCTTTGGGATATTTCAACCGGGCAAGTTGTGAAAACGTTGCAAGGGCATACCAATTGGGCGGTATCGGTTGCCTGGAGTCCGGATGGGAGGCTGATCGCGAGTGGAGGATTTGACCAAACCATCAAGCTTTGGGCTGTTCAAACGGGAACAGTTTTAAGAACCCTACAGGGATTTGCAGAACCAGCTTGGTCGATCGCCTGGAGTCCTGATAGCAGAGTGTTGGCAAGCAGCAGTAATGACGGTACGGCAAGGCTTTGGGATATTTCAACCGGGCAAGTTGTGAAAACGTTGCAGGGGCATACGAACTGGATACGATCAATGGTTTGGAGTCCTGACGGTAAAATGCTAGCAAGTGCAGGTGAAGACCAAACGGTGAGGATTTGGAACCCTGACGGACAGATTCTACAGGTTTGGCAGGGGGGCAACAGCTCCATTCGATCGATCGCTTGGAGTCCCGATGGCAAGACGATCGCTAGCGGCAGCGATGACCAGCAAATTAGAATTTGGGATGTTCCGGCTGGACAAGTTCTAAGAGCTTGGCAGGCGCATACAAACTGGATCTGGTCAGTTGCCTGGAGTCCCGATGGTACGCGACTCATCAGTAGTAGTGCGGACCAAACGATCAAACTCTGGAATCCCCGTAACGGGCAACTATTGAGAACGTTGCAGGGGCACACTGGGTTTGTTCTCTCCGTTGCCTACAGACCAACTTCAACAGATGCAACCCCTCCAAAACCAATCATTGCTAGCGGTAGTTGGGATGAAACGATTAAGCTATGGAATCCGCAAACGGGTGAGTGTTTGAGAACGCTGAGAAGCGATCGCCCCTACGAAGGCATGAACATTACAGGTATTACCGGAGTGAGTGAAGCACAGAAGGCAACACTCAAAGCACTGGGAGCGATCGAGCAAACGAGTTAAACAGAGGAAGCTTAGGCGGTTTTCGGGGCAGGGCACAGACTTTTGCTTGACACGTGAGATTTCAGCTTTGACAAAATGTCCTTCGATCGCGTCTAGAGAATTGAACCTCCTTCGTTAGAATCGATCGTATGGGTGGCGCGTGGGAGACGAGAAGCCAGGATTGTTCCAAAATCAGGGGAATGAACTGTACTTGTATCCAAACCGCCGTACCAAAGGTCAACCGGAATCTTGATGTCTTCTACGGCAAACGACCAGGACCTAACGGCATCAACCAGATCGCGAGCATACCCCTGTGCCCCTTGTGCGAAACCCTCCTGCAAGCCGCGCTGAAACGCTTGACTGAAGGATGGAGCTAAATACAGCAGGTGATCGCGTTCTGCACTCAGGCTAATGATGAATTGCCACATCTGTTCCCAAGTGGCACTCTGCGAAACATACTGCTTAAATGCTGTTGCATCTTGTTCAACTGCTGCAATCATTTGCCTGACATCAGCATGCAGGAGCGGTCTAATACAAGAGTGAACCAGTTCGTCCTGTCCTGACACAATCGCAACGGACTCAACAATGCCCTCTGCTGCCAGTGCCAACGCAAAAACTGCTCCTTGAGGAAATCCGACCGCAGTGACAAGGTGCAAGTGATTCAACTGAATCAATTCACAGATGTCTGTGACCCACGAAGATAGGGTTTTGCTGGGGTGAGGATCGGATGCGCCTAACCCCGGTCGGTCAACGGCAATCAGTCGTAAGCCCAACTCCGGCAGATCATTTGCGCCGAATCCCAATGACCCACTCGTGGCAGCGGCGGTGCAAAACAGAACAGGAAGACCCTCTATAGATCCCCATTCTGACCAAGCTAGGACGCGACCATCCTGTAATTGCATTGTTGTCTGTCGTTCTGGAAATGTGATTAGATGACTCATAAAATTTATCTCTTGAGGCTCTGCGGGACATCATCAACTGGTACGATCGACTGCGCTTAGTTCAGTGTGGAACCAAAATTCAATTTCAGAAGTTGCCTGAGTAAAACGGGCTGCATGAACCGTTTGCGCAGGCACGTGATACCAATCTCCGACTTGATAGTATCTTTCCTGCCCATCCACAATGAGAATTAGTTCTCCTTGAGTAATCACTCCGACATTATCTGTCTCATGCGTGTGGGGCGGAATGTATGTTTCTGCTGGGTAAGATGCAAACAGTACATCGCAGTCCTTTGCTTCTAGCTTAAAGGCATCAAATGCCCCTTCAAACTTGGGAAGCGATCGAAGTTGCAAAGGGAAATGTGTCATGGTTTATGTCCTCATTGAGAATTAAAGTTGCTGCATTCATTGCTAAACAAATGAAATTTTCAGCTCTTAGTTAGAACCTGGTTCAATCCTTGCCCCTAGTTGTAGCATCCGTCCCAAATCATCCGCATTGCGCCAGGTTTCCACAATCTTGTCATCCGTGATCCGATGGATGAACGTTGCCGTAAACCGCTGCTGCCGATTGTGAGCAGGGATGCCCAAAAAACTCTCTTGCCGACAAAGGTTGGTAGCACGCACCACAACTTTGTCACCTTCTGCAATCATGTCTTCAACAATCCATTGCTGCTCAATCACGCCGAATGTGGCAAACAGCTCTCGAATTCCATCAGCTCCTAACGAGAGATTAGGTGGTCCTCCATACATTCTCCAGCTTGAGGAAACTATTTCACACAGCTCTGTAATTTTATGTTCACTAATCAGTTCAAAAAATTGTTGAGCGATCGCTTTGTTGATTTTAATGTCAACCATTGCTGTACCTCTAAGTGATAGCTATTGGATTAAAGATTAAATACGAGTGATTTACTGGTGTTTAAGCGGTAACATCACCTCGAAAGTGCGATCGGCATCGATGATCTGCGAGAAGATGAGGATGAATCCGTTGGGATCAATGACCGTGAGTTCATAGGCGTTATAGGGCATTGCGGTCGGACCTCCCACGGTGGCACCGGCTGATAGTGCCCGTTGCGCCAGTGCCTTTAGGTTGCCATCATATGAGAGGGCACCTCGATTAATTGGTTTTTGACAAGTTGGCGTCTCAAATGAGACAGAAGCATAGCTGCTCAAGCTACCGTTGCTTTGAACTTCAACTGAGTAACAAACCTTG
>NZ_JACXWX010000152.1 GCF_014764505.1 Phormidium tenue FACHB-886 | reverse complement strand
GTCAAAGCGGGCAAGGGCGATAATGGGGATGGGTAGCTCGTCATGGCTTTGTTTCAATGTATTTGCCTTGACACTACCCCTTTCTTTGCCAATTTGCGATCTACTGAATATGGATAACGCCTGATCTGCTCACCCGCTAAACTCGTCTTGGGGCGAGGATAGATCGCCTCAATTCCCATTTTCCGCATCAACCGTGCCACCCGCTTGTGGTTGACTGCTTCTCCCTGAGCCCGTAACCAGGCACTCATCCGTCGGATGCCGTAAAAAGGAGTTGCTGTGTACTGAGCATCGATTAGCTTCATCAGATGTAGCTCGTAACGGTCAACTTCAACGGGTTTATAATACCAACTAGAACGGGCTAGATTGACCAGTTCGCATTGGCGGGCAACACTAATATCCTCATGCTCTGGTTCAATTAATCGCCGTTTATCGTCCACGGCTGAGTCCAGATTTTTTTTTCAACCAGTCCAACTCGACTTGGAGTTGTCCGATTTGTTGATACAAGCTGGCGGTCAATTCTTCCTGTCCCTTCTGGGCTTGGGCACGTCGGGTTGAGAAGATTTGGGGCACTTCCTCTAGCACTTGCTTTTTCCATTGGGTAATCTGGTTGGGATGTACCTCAAACTGACTAGCCAATTCGTTGATAGTTTTGTTGCCCTTGATCGCCTCAAGGGCAACTTTGGCTTTGAACTCTGCGCTGCAAGCGTTTCCGCTGCATTGTCACTGTCCTCTCCGTATGTTTACGAGCCTTTGGGCAGTGATTCCACCTTAGCTAATTGTCCAGTTTTCGGGGTACATCATAAACTGCTCTGAAATTAATTGCTGATTGGCTCGAGCAAAAGAACAGGATCTAGCAGGGACATCGCAAATAATCTTTCTACACAACGAAGCCGACTTGTTCTGAAATGCGCTTGCTCCGGGTAGTCGGTGTTATTCAACCAAGCCTAAACTTTGTTGCAAGGAGTATCCATGAAACGGAAACAATTTCATCACAAAACATTGAAAGCCAAAGACAGACATACGGGACTGAAGCTTACTGCTAAGCCGGACACATTCGGTCAGCGCTATCTTAGCTCGTCATTTGTATGGCTCTGTCTCATGATTCTATGGGCTGCTATGGATGTGCTCCACTCAGCAATTCCTTCAGACGGACGTCCCATCGAGCCGGATACGTGGATGACGCACGTCGTGTTCACATTAGTGGGTTTAGTCGCGGTTTAGTGTATGCAGCGGAGTGGTTTTCCCGCAGCGTGGGATAGTCGCACTTCGGCTAGACAACGACTGGTGCTTCCTATTCTTGTAGGCGTAACTTTTGGCATCTGTGCCATTTTGATTGATCAAATAACAGGAGCTACAAGTATTCTGGCAGCGAAGACGGGAAGTGATTTCAATGTTGGCTTCCCAGGTTCCCTGTTCGTTTATACCGGAGGAGCGATCAAACTAGAGTCTCTGTTCCGTCTCATACCCATTCCGATCCTGCTTTGGATTGGATCTTCTGTTCTTCTGAAAGGTCGCGCGCAAAACAAAATCTTTTGGACTCTGGCTGTGCTGACTTCTGCTGTTGAGCCGATTATTCAGGGCATTCCGCTCATGCAGTTGGCAGGCGGCGAGATTGGAATTTTCTCCTTCGCTGCTTACGCGGTTCATGCTTATGCTTTCAACTTTGCAGCAGCAGTCTGCTTCCGATTCTATGGTGTGTTAGGTGCCATTCTCGTGCGTTTCGGCAATTACATAATCTGGCACGTCGCGTTCGGCTTCTATTTCCAGTATCTGATGAGCTAGCCAGCAAATTATCATACCTTATTGTGGTGAGATTGGTGTGAGCAATAATCCCAATCAAAGGTCATTTTGATTTATCTTGCTAACTCAAACCTGATTCTTATTGATCACTTGAAATTGATTCATTTGGAGATTAACCTATGGTTGCACAGCAATTTCTACAGCTTTCTGGCTTGACTAGAGCAAACCGGATTCAGATGTCCGATCGGGTGAGTGAGGCAATTAACCAGGCAGGCTGGATCACGAACTTTCATCTGTACTCAAACATCTTAATTTGCATCAATTTTGAACTGCCGCTCTCTAAGTTGAGCAAGCTTGCTGCATCTTTGCAGGAAACAGGTTTGCATTTAAGCCAGGAGAGTTTAGAGCAACTCAGACCTGCTAATAACTCGACATTGAAACAGCAGGAGTTAGCAGGAACATTGCAAATTACCTTTATCCACGACAAACCTGACCTCATTCGAGAAGTGCCTGCTGTTCCGGGGTAAGAACTGCGTGTCATGGGTGGGGGTTAAACGTTAGCTAACCAAGCCCGATCGCAATGCTACAACCGCAGCTTGGACACGATCGTTGACCAGCAGCTTATTCAAAATTCCACGCACATAAGTTTTGACAGTATGTTCGCTCAGGTACAAGGCTTTGGCAATATCCGGGTTGCTGTAGCCGTCCACAATCAGCTTCAGTACTTCTAACTCTCGTTCAGAGAGGGTTCCTTGAGGAGTGGAGGCTGAAGTTCTTGAGGGAGGGGCGGGAGGCTTCAACTGATTGATAACCGCCTGAGCGACTTGTGCATCGAGATAGGTTGCGCCTTCACACACGACTGCGATCGCCTTCACCAACTGTTCTACACTTGTCCCTTTTACACAGTAGCCCTCCGCACCACTGGAAAGCGCTGCAATCACCTCAGTTTGGTCTGTGTGCGAGGTCAACATCACGACTTTAACATCTGGTAATTGCTGTTTAATCTGTTGAGTTGCGGCAATTCCATCCATGTGTGGCATTCCCACATCCATAATCACCACGTCTAGATGGAGTGCGATCGCCGTTTCCACTCCTAAAAAACCATCCTCAGCTACTCCGACAATTTCAATCTGGGACTGATTTGCCAGGGAATGTTTCAGCCCAATTCGCATCATTGGGTCATCATCGACAATTAATACTCGCACAAGGGAATCCGAGGTAGCACTCATGACCAGCGTAGTGAGTAATCCGCTCTCAGACTAACGCATTTTTTATGCAATGATTGATTAGCCATCAGCGATCTAGCCTGTAATGGGGGCAATAGTCCCCAGGAATGGAAGCTTGATATGAATCAGCAAAGATGCGATCGCTAATCGCCTAACTTCGCACCCAATTTGATGAGCGTTGCGATCGCTTCTTCACTTAATCCTTTCACCCCTGTAATATTCATTCCTTCATACAGTCTTTCTGCTTTCAAGGTTTGGTGTAATCCAGTTTGGATGTTCCATATCTTGATGGTTTCATCAGCGCTGCCACTGATGAGGGAGCAATTATCTGAACTAAACTTCACCGATAAAACTTGCTCGGCATGACCCAAAAATGTTGTGAGCATTTCACCCGTTTCTAGATCCCAAAGGTGAATGGCATTGTCTTGCCCTCCGGCTGCCAGCCACTGCCCATTTGGGCTGATTGCAACGCTACGAATTCGTTTAGCTGCGCCCTGGTAGCTCTGGATCAACGCTCCAGTTCTCACATCCCAGAGTTTAGGGATATGACCTGATGCAGTGACTAGGCGATCGCCATCGGGATGAAAACTAACTCCCCACACCCAGGTATCAAAATCTTGCCATGTTCTCAGGCATTCTCCTGTATGCACATCCCAAAGATTCACTCTCAAGTCCTGCCCTGCACTCACTAGCAGCTTACCATCGGGGCTAAAATTCATCGAGCGAATCCAATCTTGATGTCCCTGTAAGACTTTGAGTACCTGACCACTAGCAACATCCCATAAACGAATGGAGTAATCGCCGCTACCACTGGCAAGAATGTCATTTGTGGGACTAAATAACAAGGAATAGATTTGAGTCGTATGCCCGGTCAACGTTTTGATGACTTTGCCACTGCTAGTTTGCCAAAGGGTGAGATCGCTGTCGCCCCCGCCACTTGCAACTAAACTGCCATCTTGATTGCAAGCGACTGCCAGTACCCAAGTGCGATGTCCACGTAAAGATTGTAAACAAGCACCTGTTGCCAAATCCCAAACTCGAACGGTGCGATCGCCCCCGCCGCTGACAATCTTAGTACCATCGCGACTCACGTCTACTGCCCAAATCCAGTTGCTATAGCCGAGCCAGGTCTTCAACACCTGTCCACTGCTGATATCCCATAGCTTGATCGTGTAATCGCTGTCACCTGAAAGTAGCGTTTGTCCATCGGGACTGAATTGAATAGCACGAATCCAATTGTTGTGAGCTTGAAGCGTGCGGACAGGTTGCATCGTCTCGCTATCCCACAGACGAATTGTGTGATCCGCGCAACTGCTAGCTAGAAGGGAACCATCGGGGCTGAGGACAGAAAAAATATGAGCGGTCTGGCTCTGGACGGTATGCACAGGGCTTGCTGTAAAGGTTTGCGGGTCAATTTGCCAGAGTTTCAGGGTTCCATCGGGGCTGCCGCTCGTAAACCGGTTACCGTTGGGATGAACGCTAACGCTAAAAACCTGATCTTCGTGTCCAGTCAGTGTTTGCCGAAGTTCTTGAGTAGTGAGATCCCAAATCTTAATGGTGCGATCGCTACTGCCACTGATCAGGTAGTCACCTTTGGGACTAAAGCAAACGGTTAGCACTTGATCAGTATGTCCGTCTTTGCCTTCAAAGCTGTACAGAAAGGTTCCTGTTTCAATGTCCCACAGGCGGATAGTCATATCGCCACTGGTAGAGGCCAATAGGGGTTGGGTGGGATGAAAGGCAACACAGTAAACCTGGTCCTGATGTCCAACGAGCGATCGCAACTGCTGACCCGTAGTAACATCCCAGAACTCAATAGAATGATCGGTTGTTCCTACTGCGATAATTGTGTCATCAGGACTCACTGCGATCGAATGAACTCGGCTATTGTAGGCTTTCACTGCCCATATCGCCTGTCTATCATTGACACGCCAGCGTCGCAAATAACCACCCAATTCGCCGCTGATAAAAGAACCGCCATCAGAAGTGAATGCAACGGCTAACACTGCTCCAAAGCCATCAGTAAGCTGCGATCGCTGCAAGTCGGCATGGGCAAAGTTGGCGTAGGGCAAGGGAACATTGGGCAAATAAGCGTGTTGGACTGACAAACCAGAACAGTCACACCCCCTCAAATCACTCCCTAAATAACAAAGCAGATTAAGGATATTGCCTGCTGCATAGCTCGATTCTGGGATAAACTCTGCCAAGCCAGTAACATCTGGACGAAGCATTGCCAAACAAGCTTTGAGATGTTGAGCAATGGCAAGCTGAGAACCCAGGTTTGCTTGGAGTTCACGGGCGATCGCTTCTACAATTAACCGTTGTTGGCTATCTCGAATGTAGTCTTTCACCGTTGTTTTTAGTAATGGATAACGATGGAGCAAAATGGGCGGTTGTTCGTTCATTGCTAAAAGTTCGGCACTGATTTGCTCAATCAGCAGTTCTATGACATATTCCATCACTACAGGTTGTTGAGTGTATGTTCCCTGCTTCTTCTCAATGAGATTACGCCAGTGCAAACTTTCAATTGCTTCTAGGATTTTGCCACGGGCTGTAGCTGGCACTAGATCTGTATCCAGTTCGTCGATCGCAGTCCAATCACGATTGATGGCTAACCAGAACATGATGGTTTGTTCCGAATTGGACAAGCGTTCAAACTGCTGATCGAGCAAACGACGAATGCCATGAAACACCATCGTCTCTTCTTGCAGAAAAGTACCGATTTCTCCATCAAATAAGTCTTGAATGGTTGCGGCAATAATTTTGATTGCTAACGGACTGTTGCTGTAGCGATCGCACAGTTGCTTTTGCTGTTCAGTGGTTCCTTTTAATCCCTTTGCTTGTAGCAGATACTGACTCGCTTCATTGGAACCTTTAAGTGACAAACAGCAAACCGGAAAATGATCTCCTTCCAGCGTACTCAATTCAATTGTTTTTTCACGACTTGTCACAATTAAGCTACTCTGATGAGATGTTTCACCCACCAACCGGAAAAGTTCACCATAACTCTCATAACCTTGTCGATACATGCCTGCTTTTTTACTCAAAACGGACTCTAAATTATCTAACATTAGTAAGCAACGATAGTGCTGCAAATAGTGCAATAACGTTTGTAAGCTGGGTTGCGTTTCCTGTTGATTGGACAGAATCGCTAACCATTGCATCAGGATAGTTTCAAGAGTTGGCGCATTTCGTAGCGATCGCCAAATCACATACTCAAAGGGACAATCTTCAACATTATCGATAACATCATGCAGTAATTTGGTTGCGAGAGCCGTCTTACCCACACCTCCCATCCCCAGAATTGCAATTAAGCGACGGGGGTGTTCATTGTCGGTATCAATCCATTCCTTCAGTTGCAACAATTCCGCCTGACGACCATAGAACAGCGATACGTCCGGCGCTTCTCCCCAATCGATGTGACGTTTTGGCTGTCGTGCTGATTGTAGAAACACCTGACTAGAATTGGAAGTCTGAGCATCTGAGTCATTGCTGGGATAGCGATAATCTTGCCGCTCCAGCACGATTTGAAATGTTTGGAAAAATGCCTCCAAGGTTGGCTTATCAACGGTGTTGTGAGCTTCTAATACTTTGCTGACCGTTTTTAGTGATATTCCTGTGCGATCGCTCAGTTCCTCCAAGGTATAGCGATCGCCAAAGTTATCAGCAAGTTCAGCCTGCCGTCGCGCCGCTTGCAACTTTCGCAGTCCCTCTGCGGTTAAAACGACTCCACGTTTACGAGAGTTGTGCTTACGTTCCATATTTGCCCAACCCGACTAACCCAAAGGCTCCCAGAGAGCTTGATATACTCCTACATTGTCTTAACTTACCGCTTAAATTACCAGCTAAGTTACTTTATCCTCTCTGGAGGCTTCAGCAAGACCTCACGATACTAAAAACATTAGGTTAGCAATCCTATGGGGGTTAACAATGGCTGCACAAGAACAGAATTTTCTACATCAACAGAACTATCATCTCGCTCAAATCAACGTTGCATTGATGAAAGCTCCTTTAGACGACCCAAGCATGACTGAGTTTGCTGCGGCACTTAACGAGGTCAATGCCGTTGCCGATCGAAGTCCCGGTTTTGTTTGGCGATTGCAAAGTTCATCGGGTAATGCAACCGATATTCAAGCCTATTCTGATCCAAGAATGCTGATTAATTTATCGGTTTGGCAGAGCGTAGAGCAGCTAAAGGACTATGTTTATAAGACCTTACACGGTGAGTTCTTCATCCGTCGTCGCAACTGGTTTGAACGATATCAGGGTGAGCATCTTGCCCTGTGGTGGATTCCCGTCGGTTGTTTGCCCACGGTTGAGGAAGGAAAAGCAAAGCTAGAACAACTTGCCTTATATGGAAATTCACCCGAATGTTTCACCTTTGCCAAACCTTACCCGTCACCTGTAACGACACAATTCCTGATTGATACCCACTCTTTGAAGATGCAATCAGCGATCGCCAAACAGTAGTTCAATCAGAGCTTCCACCAGACGATCGAAAGTCATATCCAGAATATCCCTGCCTTGCAGCATTTCCATCATTTGGTAATAGTGGCTCAATGTTCCAGAAACAATCCAGGCAACGGCTTGCGGGTCTGAACTACGGAGTTGAGGAGCCGCTTGCAGAAGATTTGCTGAAACCTCCAACCCCGGTTTTTCAAAATGCTCCACATAGAACTGAGCCAGTTCAGGAAACCGCCCCGATTCACCTACAATCAGTCGATAAAAGTTCATTCGCATCGGGTCAAGATTTTCAGGAGTCATGCTCTTAGCTGCTAGCGATCGCAGTTGTTCTACCGGGTCAGGCGGCAATGGCTCTGAGGCAAACACCTGCTGGAGATGCTGCTCAGCCGTGTATTGAACGATCGCCGCAAACAGCTTTTCCTTACTCTCAAAGTAAGTGTAGAGCGTTTCCTTTGATACGCCTGCGGTTGCTGCAATCCGAGCCATGCTAGTAGCAGCATAGCCATCTCGCAAAAACTCTTGCATGGCTCCTTGCAAAATTTGCTCTGCCTTAGCAGCTTGCTTCGTTTTCTTAAACATGACGCGACTTGAGACAATCATTGCTAATCGTACCGTACAGTCTAGTCTAAAACACCCGATCGGGTGACTTGCAGCCGAACCAACCAGTCTAATATTGAATTAATCGAACCGAACGGTCTAGCTTGGTTCATCGCCAACCATTGGAGGCATGTTGAATGCAAATTCAGACCAATGTGCAAGTTCTGATTGATGCACCAATTGAGCAAGTGTTTGATTGTTCAATTGATTGCCAAAACTTGCCTAAGTTCTTTACAGGTTATCGGGCAATTCCTGCCATCTTGAACGCAGCTACAACCGATGGCTTGCCTCTGCATGAAGGTAGTACACGGATTGTGCAAAACAGTGATGGTTCTGAGATCGAAGAGGCGATCGTCGCGCTTCAACGTCCTACCCTGCAAGCCTACAAATTGCTACGTGGATTTAAGCCACCGGTTTCATGGCTTGTGCATTCTGCTTGGGGTCAGTGGTCATATCAGGCGATTGCTTCAAGAACGCAAATCAACTGGCAATTTGAGTTTGAGATGCAACACTTAGGGTCTGTAACGAAATAAGTTCTACATCTTCAAGGTCAAGTGGATCTACCATTGACCTATAAAAGACAACGATGCACTTGCCAAAAAATTACTTGCTATCTTGCCGTATCTCAACGAGAAACAGCGTCGGTTAGTTTTGGCAGCCGAAGCCCGCAGCTTGGGTTATGGCGGGGTTTCTCAAGTCGCACGAGCAACTGGCATTTCCCATCCAACCATTCATCAAGGCTTGCGAGAGCTTGCTCAGCACTCAAGCACCGCTTGATTAAAGCTTTGGTCAGTTGCTTGAAGATCCCACCCTCACCCATCAAATCTTCAGGGTTACGATATTCTTTGAGCAGTTCGTCAATTAATTCGGGTCGAAAGGTCA
>NZ_JACXWX010000151.1 GCF_014764505.1 Phormidium tenue FACHB-886 | reverse complement strand
TCGTTAAGTCTTTGCGTGAAATTGGATTGCGTTCTACCAAAGTCGATTGATTGTCTTGAACTTACTGGTACATCCATTCTAGCTCAAGGTTTTAAAACACATCCTAGCTATCCAGAGAAAATTGTCAGGACTAAGTATTCAAATCTTGTCCCTTTTTCAGGAAAAATCTTTCCTCTTCTTTTCTTTGTTAAGAAGCTTGAAATATCGCTTGCAATTTACTAACTCCTTCTGTAAATCGTTGTCTTCTTTGGGATAGAGACAACAATTCTGTCATGTAGCGCTGTGCTCTCCAAAAGTTTCTCACTTCATCATACACTTGACAAAATCTTTGCGCTGACTCCAATGCTCCAAATCCTAATGTTAGATAGTAGCGTTGCTTAATCCCTCGATGGCTTTGCTCAATTGGATTCCTCTACAACTTATTACTTTATGCTCAACTTCTTCTCCAAGTTCTTCTGCTATAGCTCTTGGGTAGCAAGTATGTCCATCGGTTTCTACTCGTTTTGGGGATTGTTGGGTTACTTCATGGGCTCCAGCAAAAAACGCTTTAGCTGCTTCCATATCTCGTTTCTCGCTCAACCTCACCTCTACCAAATTTCCGTCTTCATCTATGTCTCGATACAAATAACACCATCCACCTTTGATTCGGATATAAGTTTCATCAACGTGCCAGATTCTACCGATTTTACCTTGACGTTTGGCTCGTAGCTGCTGGGCAAATATTGGAGCAAAGCGTTCTTCCCACCCCCGTACTGTTTCATGGGTGAACTCGAACCTACGCAGCAAGAAGAATTCTGAAATATCCCGAAAGCTCAGCTTGTAGCGCAAGCAACACAGTAGAACTTGAAATACAATATCGGTGGGTACCGAAGGTGAAGTTAAAGGGGGTGCCGGTGTGCTCATTGAAGGTGCGACGGCACGCCTTGCACCGAAACATCGTATAGCCCAAGTTTGTCCTGCGTTGCAGGCGAGTGGTGTGGGCTGATTAACAATCAGGGCAGTTCATAGAGCATTCATTGGGCAGAGATTGGGGGCAGTAGCAGTCCATCAAGTCGGGGCTGCTGCCTCAAGTCGACTACCCAGTTCTGGCAGTTTCGCAGAAGAACCTTAATGATGTTGATCTACTCCAGTGCGCTAATCATTTGGGTTTGGATATTCCACGCTTCTTACAGGAGTTCACCGAGCATCTGTATGCGGAGCCGGTACAGGAGGACATAAAAAATGGTCGCAGTAACGACGTGGAGAAAAAACTGACATTTTTCATTGGTGTTCGTCACCGAGGCTCTCAAAATTAGAACAATTACTACTGTCTATTCTACAAGTGGATACTGCTTAGTAACTGACCTAAATTCTTCGATTCAAGTAGAAACAATTGTAGAAGAATCAACACTAAAGATTCGTTTCAATCTTAGTCTTGTCTAATCTAGCCGTTGGGCAAGACTAGCGATCACAGCAATCAACTCAATCGGCTCAAACGGCTCAGAGAGATAAATTTGGAATTCTCTTCGCGCTGTCGAACGCTCAAATTCATTAGACGTTAAAGCAATCGCAGGAATTTGGATTTCTTGCTCTGTTTCAAATCTTTTAACTTGATGAATTAGCGTATAAGCTTCGTCTCCTAAACTGTTAATGTCAACAACAAGTACGCTGAGCGGAGTTTGTTGAACTGTGGCAGCTGCGGTGGTAATATCTGCAACGGCAATGACTTGTGCTGCTCGTGCTTCAATTACCATTTGCAGGCGATCGCGGACTGCTAAATCGCTGCACACAACTAGAATTTGTAATCCTTCAAGACGCAGCGCTCCAAACTGATACTGTGGCATATGCGTTTTTCCCCAATCACACAGTAATTCAGTAATTGGGCGCAATGTTTCACCATAAGCTGTTAACGAATACTCAACTCTAGGTGGTGCTTCACGATAGGCTTCTCGATGAATTAATCCATCTTCTTCTAATTCACGCAGTTGTTGAGTTAGAACTTTTTGAGTGATTTTAGGAATCAATGATTTTAATTCTCCAAATCGCTTAGCATCACGTCTAAGCCACCATAGAATCACACATTTCCAGCGTCCACTAATTACTTCAAGCGTCACTTCAACCGGACAGTGGTATTCTGCATTTGACATGTTGTAATTCTCCCGATGGTATCCATTTGGTAACTATCAAACTTTTGTGCTACTTCTTATTAAAGAACTTGAAGAAGCTTGATTCTTAGAAATGGGATCAACTTTAGTTCACTAATCAGAGAACAGTTCTCTCAACGCGGCTTTAACTTTACTCACAGATCATGACAACATCACAGAAGGGAGTACTGCAAGTTGACTTCACAGAGAAAGATGGGTCGGAAAGCATTTTACCTCGATCGCCTCTACTCTCCAGCCACAACTTAGGCTGGAATGGTATTTGGGTGCAACATCACTATCAGCCAGCTTGGGAAATGCCTGAGTGTGCTCTCTCGCAGCATATGTTGTCAATTCATCACTTGGACCACCTAGTTGAATCGGAGCGGGTACTGGATGGAAAGAGGCAAACTGAGCAACTCAACAAAGGAGATATTGCCTTGATTCCAGCAAACGTGTCTCATAAGAAGCTGTGGCAGCAAGATTGCGATTTTACCCTGCTAATGCTTGATCCAGCTCTTGTTGCTCGTATCTCTCATGAAACGGTTGATGCTGATCGAGTTGAAATTTTGCCATACTTTGCTAAGGCTGACCCGTTGATTTACCAAATCGGAGTCGCGCTGAGATCAGAATTAGCCTCAGAGCAACCCTCAACTCGTCTCTATATCGATTCGTTAACCACTGCGCTAGCAGCCCACTTAATCAGACACTATTCTACAACTCAGCCCAAGATTCCAACCATTGCTGATGGTCTATCGAAACATGCTTTAGAGCAAGCGCTCAGCTATATCCATGCCCATCTAGATCAGGAGGTCACGCTTCCCCAACTGGCTGAAGTGGTTGGCATGAGCCAGTACTATTTTTGTCGATTGTTTAAGCAATCGATGGGCATGCCGCCCCACCAGTATTTACTGCAGCAACGAGTCGAGCGAGCTAAGCAGTTATTGCAGCAGCACAAGTTTTCTATCGCAGATATTGCGCTTCAATGTGGGTTTTCTAACCAAAGCCATCTTAATCGCCACTTCAAGCGCATTGTGGGTGTAACACCTTTTACATTCCTCAAACAATAACAAAGATTGCAAAAACGTACTAAAAAAAGCAAAAATATCGTATCAGGTAGGCATTGAGTGAGTGATACTTGCTGTATCGTTTCTCCCTGAGGGCACAGGACGCGCAAATGTCACCTCCATTGATTGATCCAACCCAGGATAAATCTCTTTTGCAGATCGTGCCTTGTCTACCTGTAAGCACCAGCGACCACTTGGGTTGGACGGGGATCCAAGTGCAGCATCATCGTCCACCTGCCTGGGAGAACCCTGAACATTCAATGACGCAGCATTTTATAGTAGTGCATCACTCCAATCAGACGGTTCAAGGAGAGCGAACGATCGATGGGCACAAGCAGGAGGAGCAGCTTGATGATGGACAAGTAGTCATTCTGCCTGCAACTGCCCCACACAAAATGCGCTGGAATGGACAGGGTGACTTTACTGTGCTGATGCTAGATCCGCTCCATTTAGCTCGAACTGCTTATGAATCAGTAGATGCCGATCGGTTTGAGATGATTCCCCAATTTGCGATGTTTGATCCACTCATTTATCAGATTGGCTTAGCCCTCAAGTCAGAAGTTAAATCAGGTGTTAACGACCGCCTCTATACAGAATCATTGACCACGATGCTATCAGCCCATTTGCTACAGCGTTACTCGGTCTGGAAACAGATCTTCCCGCCATATCGAGGAGGTTTACCCAAACGCCGACTTCGATTAATTCTCGACTTCATCGATACGCATTTAGCAGAAGAACTATCGCTAGAAACGTTAACGACGATCGTGCAGATGAGTTCGTTTCACTTCATTCGCTTATTCAAACAATCTACTGGCTTGACTCCACATCAATATGTGCAGCGACGTCGTGTTGAACGCGCTAAAGTACTTCTATGTCATCGAGAAGCAACAGTCATAAATATTCCTCAGCAAGTTGGATTTCATAATTACCGCCACTTCTCAAGTGTTTTTCGTAAGTATATAGGTGTCACACCAGCAAATTATTGTAATCACTAGAGAAATTGTCAACTAAGAAATAGAAATAACAAGCAGAGATATACTCAGTTTAATAGCAATCAATTGGGTGACTTTGAGCCGAAGTCACCCAATTTGCATTAGACATAACGGTAATACGGCAGCAAGGATGAGGTTTATTGAACAAAGTCAAACCTTGTTCAATAAACCTTTACCGATCACCCTTTGTTCTAACCAATCTTCTGCGATAAATCAAATAAATTGACTCAAATGATCATGCAATCAGCCTCAAATGCTGATTTCTGAAGAATGAACTGCTCTCCCAGCAGGACTTGCAGCAACTTTCAATTAAATCTAGTTCTAGGGCTTTTTGTAGAACAGGACAAAAACGTACCAAAAATCGCAAAAATGTAGCATATTCCAACTAGCAGAACTCATATCGTCGTAAGGGTGGATTTGATGATTGCAATCCTTTATCCCTCCTAATGGAGCGTGTTTGATTAGCTCTACAAAACACGCTGGATAAGAGCATTCATTTCTTTAAGTTGGAGAGATTTTCATGGTTACACAGCCTTTGATTTTACCTGATGTAAAGACAACGTGGTCTACGATCGATGCCAGCACCTATGGGCCTTATCGAGAAGCCCTACAAATGCGTTTGCTCCTGCGTTTATGGCACGAGGATGCACTCAAACAAGAATTTCTCAGTAACCCGAAAGCAGTGCTTGAGCGAGAATCTCACATCAAGCTTCCGGCTGAAACCCAGGTAAAAGTGCTGGAGGACAATGAGAATCTATTTCACTTTATATTGCCTATAAAGCCACCTGAAGAAGAGTTTGCCTACCGCTTTCAGCAGATTGCTGACTGGTGGATGATGGCACACTCATTGCTATGGTGGCAAATGCGAAGTGGGGTTGATTTTGAAACCCTCGATCGCTTCCGTCAAGGAGTTCATGTCCTAATTATTGGACGCTCTTGGAAGGATCCTCAGTTTGTGCCAGAGATGCAGCAAGATGCGAAAGCACGACTGGCGAAAGAGCTTGGAGCCACGTTCCCTGATAACCTCAGTGTCGTTGCGCCCGTCGATACCCCTACTCTGAAACATTTTGTGATTCCAAAGCGGCCCCAAGATGAGCATTTGATTGAGAACTCAGAACACGTTGCCGGATGGTTTGCCGCAGCCCATGCGTTTTGGTGGTGGCTGAATTGCCCTCGCTTACTCACTCCATTACCTGAAAAGCTAGAGGACAAGATTTTCGCATAACGATACCAAGGAACCAAGGGGGGATGCGTTACGCTACCGCTCTAGCAAAGCCATGCTAAAGGCTATATGCATCCTACGCAATCATCTACTGCCGATTCAATGAGAAGCACGATTACGATCGCAAATCCAACAATTCTATTTGGGTAAGACCACAATGACTGTAGATGTCGGCATCAAACTTAATGAGTCCATCAAACAAGACGATTCACTGTGCGACTTTCATAAAACAAAATCGCATTCAAGCCGTCCTCAGCGAATACAAATTCCTCCCGGTCAGCTTCTAATCAACGGACAATGGCGCGATGCTGGAACGGGAGAAACGATGCCAACTCACGATCCAACAACAGAATTGGAAATCACACGGGTTGCGAAGGGAGGTGTGGCAGATGCAGAGGCAGCGGTTAATGCAGCATTTGATGCATTTGAAAGCGGACCCTGGGGGCGGATGCATCATGAAGAGCGTGCCAAAATCATGTTCCGCATTGCCGACCTGATGGATGCTCATGCCGAGGAGTTTGCGGTGCGTGAGGCAATGGATATGGGCATGCCTTACACAGACTTCGTTACCACCGTCATGCCCCATTGCTCCGGCTTGTTTCGCTTCTTTGGTGGACTCGCCATGAGCGCCATGAATGGCAGCTACCGCACGTCCTACGAATCTGATATCCGCATGCTAACCCGACGCGAACCGTTGGGTGTGGTCGCCGCAATTACGCCGTTCAACTTTCCCCTAGCACTATCAGTTAGCAAGATTGCACCAGGGTTGGCCGCCGGAAATACCTTCGTTCACAAACCTGCCTCTGATACACCGTTGAGTGCACTGCTGCTGGGGCAAATCATCTTAGAAGCAGGGGTGCCAGAGGGCGTATATAACTTAGTTACAGGTCCGGGTGGCTCTCTGGGTGATGCCTTGGTGAAAAATCCCAAGGTGGATAAGGTTGCGTTTACGGGTTCAACAGGTGTTGGTCAAGCAATCATCAAGAACGGGGCAGATACACTCAAGCACCTGACAATGGAACTAGGTGGGAAATCGCCCAATATCATCTTTGCGGATGCCGATATTGATCAGGCTGTACAAGCAGCATTTTGGGGTATTTTCTGGAACAAAGGCGAGGTTTGTGTTGCAGGTTCACGGCTTTTGGTCGAGCGATCGGTTTATGAGGAAGTCGTTGAGAAGCTGGCGAAAAAGGCAAATGAGGCTATCCTTGGCGATCCACTCGACCCGGCAACGCAGATTGGACCGATCGCAAGCCCGAATGAATACAAGAAAGTCTGGTCGTATGTCGAGGCAGGCAAGCAGTCTTCGGCTCGGCTGGTCGCGGGTGGAAACACTCGCACGGTGAACGGCAAGGGATTGTTCATTGAGCCAACACTCTTTGCCGATGCAACGAATGACATGAAGATCAGCCAGGAAGAGATCTTTGGCCCGGTTTTGCCCATCATCCCGTTTGACAGCGAAGAAGAAGCTATTCGCATCGCCAACGACACACCCTATGGACTGGCTTCAGGCATCCAAACTGGAGATTTACGTCGGGCGCTGCGGCTTGCTGACAAGATTAAGGCGGGTACGGTGTGGATTAACACCTGGCACAAGTATCATCCCAACGCGCCCTTTGGTGGCTTCAAGCTCTCGGGGTATGGTCGGGAGCAGGGTGCAGAAGCCCTTGAAAGCTATACGCAATACAAAACCATCTGGGCAAATCTAGCTTGAAGTCTGGCAATGCCGAATCAATTAACTCATCATCTAACTCACCGGGAGACGATGCAATGACTATCAAACTGAAACCTATTCACGATCAAGTCGTGGTTGTATTTGGTGCATCCAGCGGGATGGGACGTGCCGCAGCTAAACTGTTCGGTGCAAAGGGCGCAAAGGTTGTCGCTGCGGCGCGTGGGGCAGAAGGACTGGCATCGCTGAAAGCGGAGATCGAAGCAGAAGGTGGAACGTGTGTCACGCAAGTTGCAGATGTCAGTGCCTTTGAGCAGGTCAAGGGTGTGGCAGATCTGGCGATCGAGCGCTTTGGGCGCATTGACACCTGGGTGGGTGTGTCTGGGGTCTGGGCAACTGCCAGTTTTGAAGAAACGAAACCGGAAGAACTCTACCGCATCATCCAGGTTAATCTGTTTGGCCAGGCGCATGGTCTGTGGGCAGCGCTGCCGCACCTGAAGCGAAATATTGAACGCGGCGAACCGGGTGGCGCAATCATCTGCTTTTCCTCGGTACTTGGGCAGTTGGGACACCCAATGACCTCTGCCTATTGCGCCTCTAAGCATGGACTCAACGGCATGGTGGATGCATTGCGGATTGAACTGAAACAGCAAAACCTACCCATCAGCCTGACGACCATTATGCCCTTCGGCACCAACACTCCAATCTATGACACGGGTCTCTCACGGATTGGCTTTACGCCACGTCCCGCCCCGCCTATTGTGCAACCGGAGGTGGTTGCTGAGGCAGTTGTCTACGCCGCAGAGCATCCGGTGCGGCAGGTGTATGGCAGCGGGATTGCCAAGGCATTGGTCATGGTGAATCAGCTTGTACCGGAGTTAATGGACGACTTTATGGCAGCAAACCTGACTCCTGAAAAGCAGAAGTCGAAGAAGCAGATCTCCTCCAACGAACCGAATGGACTCTACGTCCCGGTTGCAGATTGGCGAATTCATGGCGATTTTGATGATGAATCGACTGAGCGATCGCCTTATGTCTTACTACAAACAGGGCAACACGTGAGCGATGGCATGTCAGAAGTTGAGAGTACATTAAACAGCGTGCTTACCTCAGACGGTGCTAAAGAGCGAGGCATCGACAGTGACGCGGTGTTGCCAGTCTTCCGTGAGTTGGCTCTTGGTCAAGCTCACCACTGGACCAAACCCACTGCGGATGTCGCTCAGCCTTAACCACTGCTGAAGTTGCTACTTTAATATCCAGCATTCAAGGAGAAACACCATGACAGAGCAGCCCAAAATTGCTGTTGTTACAGGCAGTAATCGAGGATTGGGGTACGCGATCGCTCGTAAGCTAGGGCAGCAACCGGACATCAAGGTGATCATAACGAGCCGTCGAGAAGCAGAAGGATTAGCTGCAAAAGAACAGTTAGTAGCTGAAGGGATACGAGCAGATTATCATCTGCTAGAGGTTACAGATGCCCAAAGTATTCAATACCTTGCCGATTGGTTGAAAGACACCTACGGCAGAGTTGATATCCTTGTGAACAATGCTGGCGTGAATCCATCAGGACAGGCAGAAGAAGCAGATTTGCTTACTGCTCAGACAGAAACCATACTCTCTACTTTTACCACCAATGTTCTAGCCGTCATTCAACTCTGTCAAGCCTTAATTCCATTGATGAAACAACAGAATTATGGTCGAATTGTCAACGTTTCAACGGAAATGGCATCACTCAGTTTAATGGGCGAAGATAGTTATCCAATTGTTCCTTCGTATCGAATCTCCAAGGTGGGTCTTAATGCAGTGACAGCTATTCTTGCCAAAGAGCTTCAAGCAACGAATGTTCTAATCAATGTCTATTCACCGGGTTGGTTAAAGACAGATATGGGAGGAACTAACGCTCCATTTACTGCTGAGGAGGGAGCTGAAACAGCCGTATATTTAGCAACTTTACCGGATGGAGGTCCCCAGGGCAAGTTCTTTGCTGAAATGCGAAGGTTCGGTACGCCAATCCAGCTACCGTGGTAGTTATTAGGGCACCTCGAAAAATTAGTTGAGAAGCGTCTTGAATTGAGACTGCTGTAAGATCATGGTGATGGTTGGGATAGGGGGAATGTTCAATGAGTCAATCCGAATTTTGG
>NZ_JACXWX010000150.1 GCF_014764505.1 Phormidium tenue FACHB-886 | reverse complement strand
ATATTCCTCTTGAGGACTCAGGGTACCGGTGTGGAAACGTAGCATGGCTTGCCAGTATTCATCTGCGGTCATTGTCATTGCCCAACTCGTACTCTTATTCTAGTAAAGCATCTTGAGAGGAGTGGCTCTAGTGAAACTGTCAGAACTGAGTACTCAGATCCCGATTCTCAGTATTGTTGAGCATTTTCTCAATGAGTCAAACGAAAGAATAGGGGTTTCACTAGAAAAAAGGAAGCCAAATTCTCGATAAGGAATGATGAGTACTCAGTTCTGGCACTTTCGACCCATTTGCTGAACCGTCTAGCATTCAAAAATCGATTGCAGCTCGCTATCTATGCTACCTCGATCGCCTCAGCCCTCAATACTTGAAGCATGTCTGCTCAGCTATTCTTGAGCATGTCCATTTAATGTTTGCACGAATGTTGCATGTTCAACAGATTGCAAACCAGTCTGTAAAACAGCCAAAACTCGCTGCATATTTCCATCCAACAGCTCTGTAATCGCTAGCCACAATCCCGGAAAAATCCGACTTCGCAAAATTCCATCTGTGTCAACTGGAAGGTCTAAATACTCACCTTCCTCTAAATAAAACCAACACAGCATTTGATCAAGAACCTGCCAGACGATGTATTCTTTGACTCCGTTGCGGCGATAGGCTTGTTTCTTGGCATGAAGATCGATTGCCGCACTGCTCGCTGCAATTTCAACAATCAACTCTGGTGCCCCTTCAATGTAATCATCATCGCTAATTCTGGCTTGTCCTCCTGCCGCTTCATCAATGAACAGCACTGCATTGGGTTGAGGTGCGTTGTCGGTATCAAGCCGAACGGTTGGATTATCCCCTACAGCCACACGGGGTGTTGCGGCTTCATAAGTAATCAACCAACCCATTACCGTGGCTTCTAAACCGCAGGGCAGCAGGCATATAGACAATTCCCTCAATCAGCTCAGCTTTTTTTAAACTGGGCATTGCATTGTAGCGACGCTCAAATTCATAGCGGCTCAAGCGATCGCCATTTTCTAAGGGAGGAATTGTCAGACGCTGAGAGGAAATTTTAACCATACCAATCAAAACTAGCTAGAGCGTGTTATGGACTTTTGGGATTGGCTAGAGTGGAAGTATGGAAAGAAAAGCATACCCAACAGATGTCAGTGATGAAGAGTGGGCATATGTGGCTCCTTACTTAACCTTAATGAGTGAAGATGCCCCGCAACGAGAACACAGTCTCAGAGAAGTGTTTAACGGATGACGATGGCTGATTCGCAGTGGAGGAGCATGGCGGCTGATGCCCCATGATTTGCCTCCGTGGTATACGGTGTATCAACAAAGCCAACGCTGGTTCAAAGCAGGTGTGTTTGAAGCTATCGTCGATGACCTCAGAGCGGTACTCAGGCTTGCTGAAGGACGACAGGAACAACCTTCTGGCATCATTATCGACAGTCGCACATTGCAGTCTACTCCTGAGAGTGGTGGGTGGGCAGGCTATGACGGTGGAAAGCGCAAAAAGGGAAGTAAGGTTCACATTGCGGTGGATACGCTAGGACATTTGCTAGGACTGTTGGTGACTCCAGCCAGTGAGCAAGACCGAGCCCAGGTGCAGGAATTAGCCCAACAGGTGCAGGAGATCACTGGAGAAACGGTCGAAATTGCCTTTGTGGATCAGGGATATACAGGAGAACAAGCGGTCCAAGATGCAGCAGCAGAGGGCATTCAACTGGAAGTCGTCAAGTTACCTGAGGCAAGGAAGGGATTCGTGCTTCTGCCTCGCCGCTGGGTGGTGGAGCGAAGTTTTGCTTGGGCAGGTCGATTGGGACGATTGGCAAGAGATGACGAGCGTTTAGCCCAAACATTGGTTGGTTTCCATCTGGTTGCCTTTGCCATCCTGATGCTGAGACGGTTTGCTGAGTTACCAGTTCAAAGTGCATAACACTCTCTAGATATATTATGTCGCATCCGTCTGGAACGACGCGATCGCCATCTATAACAAGGATTAAGTAAATATACTTATTAACCCTGCAAAAGTAGGAAACTCTTACTTTCTTTTTCTAGGGTGTGAATCAAGACATTTTTCAGATGTTTTGAATGATGCAAATTTATAAGATGAATACATCGAAAAACGAACAGAGCCATGAACGGAAGCTTGATAAAGATTTAGCTCCAGTGCAGTTTATCTCTGTTCTTCACTAACTCACTCAAACTTTAAAGAGGAAATTATGCTACAAAACTCTGCTTCTATTAATTCACAAGTACAAAGCGTAGTTGCTAATCCAGTTGAATTACCACTACTGACAAAATCCGCGGTCGACCCTTACGTTTCGCTATTACAACGGTTCTTGGTAGTCTATGGTCATCTTAAGAGTGTGGCAGGGACAAACTCGGTTGACGGTGTCTTTGATTCCAAAACCCTGAATGCTGTTGCTGAATTTCAACGCTTTCATAATGTTCAGCCTGATGGGCAAGTTGGAGCAATTACCTGGTATGCGATCGCTCACCCCAATGCAAAAACACCTCAATCGTTGACCCCGATCGCCAATGTGCGATCCACATTACCCAATTTGCAGAATGGCAATTATGGACCACTAGTAACTGTGCTGCAACGACTATTGACCATTTATTCCCAGGCAGCAAACAAATATATTCCAGGTGAACCATTACCAGAAGCATTTGTAGATGGGGATTTTGGCAAGAATACTGAAGCAGTGGTACGACGTTTTCAGGAAGCTCGCAAGAGTGTCTACCCAGCTTTGCTTGTTACAGGTATTGTGGATGCGCTAACATGGGACGCGCTCGTGTATCCTAAAGGCAAAAATTAAACGATTTTGTCAGGCTCAATTTTGCTTCAAACCGTTCGGTGACGATCGCTAGTATTATTCCTGGCATTGCAACGGTTGTCACAAGCCCAGCTCAAGCATCTCCTGTCACCTATGATTTTACCGTTGATGTCACCCAAGGTGCATTCACTGGACAACCCTATAGCGGTACGTTTAATTACGATGATGTAGTTCTGAAAGGGACTGGAATCGAAACTCTAGGGGTAAATCAAGGCTTAATAGCTTACATGAACTATTTTGGACAAAATTACACGGAGGTGAACGATCGTGATTACCCTAATTTTCCAGCAATTGTGTTTGAAATGGGGAAATCCAATACCTGAACTTCTGGGTTCAGCCGAGCGATCGAGCAGTTTGGTGAAATTTGCCAGGATGAAAAGTCAATCTATCAAACGGCAAGCTGAAGCAGCAACAGGGGTTGACGCTCCTAATTGCTAGCAGCAGTAAAAGACGGTTAACCATTTCAGATAAAAGTCCAAACGGGTGCAAGCGTTGCTTGTACCCATTTTTTATTGCTGACGATCGTTACATCAAAAGAATTAAGTAAGACTACTCAATAAATCAACCAAAGTCAAAAGCCAGTTATCTATTTCGCCAGGGATTAGCTTAAGACATTTTTCAGATGTTTCTTGGGGATAAGAACTTTAGGATAAGGACAGTTAAGCAAAGAGCTTAACGCCAGACAAAACAAATCAGAAACTAATTAGGACATAAATCATGCAGCTCATCTATCGCGGTACACTCTTCAATTACAATCCTGCTCATATTAACGCTCGTCGCTCAGTGCAGCACAGTGAATCAGCTTATGAGTTAATCTATCGCGGCAATACTTATCAAGTTGATCCAGCCGTTGCTACAACCGCTCCTGCAAAACCAATAGAGTATCAACTTATTTATCGCGGTAGTACTTATCGAGTAAATCGAAATGAGCAAGGTGAAGTAGCGATTGCCTCTATAAACTCTGCAAAGCATAGAGCTGAAACTACTCATCCTGCAATGCAAAAAGCGACTGGTGAGTATTTACTTTAGAAGTGATGGCAATGATTAGTAGCTTGGTTGTCGGCTCATTTTCATCAATGGCAACCAAGCATACTTCATTAAACTACAGTCAGCAATCGCTGACTTTCACTAGAGCTAGTCACTCTTCTTCAGTCCCTGTTATTTCATGCCTCAACAACTTTGATTAGGGAGATTCAAAATGGTTACTACTTTACTAGAAGAATCAAAACATTTAAATAGTCAAGCTTCTGAATTAAGCACCACACCCGCGTTAACTACAAAATTCCGTAGAAATCGCTTAGTAGCTCGCTGGCTAATGGATAAAGATTTCAAACTCTCCTGCCAATGGGTGATTGAGAATTAAATATTTCCCAGTTACGCAATTAATCTTCTCAGATAGTGATTGAGTCAAGGCGAAAAGTTAGCGAAAAGAAGCAAAAATGCACCTACTCCATTCCCAAAAATCAAGTAGCTCTCCTCTATGTTGGATTTCAAAGCACTGTGGATTTTCCAGTCGTTTCCTAAAACTTTCTAGCAGTGCTTGTGCCTTGACGGGAGGAATTTTACTAGCATCAAATACGTCAAGTAGTGGCTACGGATTTATATTCTTGGCCCTCAGTTCAGGTCAACTCTTGCTGGCTAGTTTACAAGACTGTGATAGCAGCATGATCTTCTATGCCGCTTCCTTATTCATCTTTGTGGACTGCTTAGGCGTTTATAGATGGGTCCTAACTTAATTGCAATTCATTATCTATTACTCATTTAATGCCGTACATCTATCATCGAGGGAAAAGCAATGAAATTGAACATTATTCAATTTACTTTCACACCAGCTTTGAGTCAATTTCCTTTGCCTACATCGGCATCGGTACAAAAGCCTATTCAGAATAAAACAGCTACGGCAAACAAACCAAACCATCAGAATCCTGCCTTAGATTTGTACTGGTCGAATGTTTTAGATTCTCCTATAAGCTCTGTTGATGAAGAGAATTCAGGATTGGAAGCCGTTGAAACCAGGAAACAGGTAGCTTCCAAGAAGCGCATTAACGGGTGGTTGTAATTACATACAGCTTGAAATGAAACTGACAGCTTCAGAACTTAAGTCAACAAAATCACCTGCACCATAGATACTTATGTCAAAACATATGATTGACAGCTTAATTAGCTGTCCCCTTCTCCCCCAAATTCCATCAGCCCCAAATCAATTTCTCGCTCAAAAATATTTACAACCTCCCTTTTCTGTTTCTTTATCGAAACTAAAAACTCTGTTTGAGGTTGAAGCCTCAAGCGAATAGAAATTGTCAGAAAAAATAGTGTCTGAAAGATTGATTGCAATCCCTATATGTGCCGAAGTAACCCCATGTCTAACCAAGCTAATGCATTACTAATTCACACAGATGATGAGTGTAACATCTTGCGACAGCAGATACAGTCCAGCCTTCAACGAGCAGAAACACACAAGAATAAGCTCAAAACCATTGAACGTCGCTTTAGCATTATCAACATTTGCCTGGGTGCAACAGCAACATTCATTGCCGGACAATCGGCTATTGCAGATAATCCTTTGATCGGTAATTGGCGAACAACAACCACCGTCGCTTCTGTCATCACACTTAGTGCGACCATTGTTGGAGGAATTCAAAAACAGCTTGCGGCTCCTGATTTGTTGACTGAAGCAAGTGAATGTGTCGCTAAACTCAAAGCGCTCAAAGTTGAAACTATTTCACCGACTTATGAAGTAGAGCCAGTCAGCGAGGAATATCAGCAAATTCTCTCTGATTTCTCAAAAGTTGATTGTTGAGTTCGTCACACTACTGAATTCTCTAGTCATACAGGAACATTTCACCATGCGAAAAATTGCAATTATTGGTGCAGGTCAAGCGGGTTTACATCTAGGTATTGGTTTAGTTGATGCAGGGTATGCCGTTACGTTGTTTAGCGATCGCACTCCCGAAGCCATTCAGCATGGTAAACCAATGGGAACGCCAATCTTATTTTCAGACACATTGCAGCTGGAGCGTAATTTGGGACTCAATTTCTGGAACCAAAAATCTAATTGTGTACGATTTTGCAGTGAAGTATGCGATCCAGAAGGAAATGCAGTTTTAGCTCTATCTGCTGATTTACAACAGCACTGGCAAGCCGTTGATCAACGCCTGAAGTTTCCTCTCTGGATACAAGAATTTGTCAGACGTGGAGGTGAGCTGGTAATTCAAGCCACAACACTAGAAGACTTAGAAAAGTATGTGCAAACGTATGATCTGATAATGGTCACTACGGGTAGAGGCTCCTTCTCAACCTTATTTGAGCGAGATGCCCAAAAATCTGAGCATGACCAGCCAAAACGCCATGTTGTCTCACTGGCAGCGACTGGATTAAAAGGAAATACAGTTGATTTGCACACAGCTAGAATGACAGCTTTGCCAGGTATTGGTGAACTTGTTCAGTTTCCTTTCTACGCTAACGGTAAATTTGCTACTGCACTTGGTTTTTCAGCCTGCATTGGTGGCGCAATGGATCAATTTTCTCAGGCTCAAAGTGGGCAAGAACTGCTGGAAATCGGCAAAAAAGCGATTCAGCAGTTGAAGCCTGATTATTACGAGGCGATCGCCGAACTGGAACTAGTAGATGAACAAGCCTGGGTAAAGGGTGCTATTACACCGATCGTGCGTCATCCTGTGGGTCACTTACCATCGGGTGCAGTGGTAATGGGGATGGGGGATGTGGTTCTCCTGCACGACCCGATCGCTGGACAGGGAGCCAACAACGCCACAAAGATGGCACATCTAGTGAAGCAGCGCATCATTGAACAGGGCAATCAACGCTTTGATGCAGCATGGATGCAACGTGTATTTGATGAATTTTGGCATTACGCTCAGCACAGCCGTACCTTAACCGATTCTTTATTGACGCCTCCAGAGCATCTACAAGATTTGATGGTGGCAATGGCTGACAATCCAGCCATTCTTGTCGATTATTTACAAGGTTTCAACCATCCACCCAGCTTATCTTCATGGTTTTTTGACGCGGAAGCTGCTCAGAATTATTTAGCTCAAAAGGCTGCGATTTCCAATGTCGATCGTGAACTCGTTCTAACCACATAAAGCCTGAATATTGCTTGACACCATATTGGTCAATGGAGTTATTCTGATGATTCATCATCTTTCGATTTTTGCTGAAAATCCTCAGCATGTTGCCCAAGTTCTAGCTGAGATCCTACAAGGACAACCGACACCCCATCCTTATAACTCAGGTGGCTATACTGTTTTTCCATTTGATGAGTACGGCACAGAAATTGAGATTTATCCTTTAGGGATTGGGATAGTACCAGGTGACAGTGAGGAGCTCCGTACATATATTCAAAATACGCCTGCTTTCAGAGCTACAGCAACTCATGCTCTGATCTCCGTACCCATCGGTGTTGCACAGATTGAGCAAATTGCTGCTCGTGAAGAGTGGCTCATGCAGCGCTCTAGTTTCGGCTTTGAATATATCCTGCTTTGGGTGGAAAACAGACTGTTAATAGAGCTACTCACTCCAGAGATGACGGCTCAATACTTAGCATTTACTCGACCAGAAAACTTGAGAAAATACTTCATTTTTCCTGATAGCCAAGAGGCACTTCAAAGTTGATGGATTGCGTTTATGAGTAACTATTCCTCTTCCATCCTTTAAGCAGAGTTAAATAAGATGCGACACAGGAGCAGATCGTAAATGACAGGGCAGTAAAACTGCTGTATTTGCTCAATCAATTGGGTGAACCCTTGCTCCAACGTGGAATGAAAAACACAGTTAACCACTGTTTGAGGTGGTTAAAGGCAATCCACGGTTCAATCACCAAGCGCAAGTTATTGAGCAGATTCTTCCATCCCCGTTGATTGTCCCACCAGGGATGTTGAGTAAACACTTGATGCGACAAGGGACAGTTTTGATTGAAGGCATCGGCAAACAAACTAACCATGGTGAAGGCACTCATGACGATCTCCCACCAGCGTTCAATCTGCTTGTAGTTTGTCACCCGGAAATCTGCCCAGCCCAGAGCGTCCTTGCTTTGTTTCAATCCATATTCCACCCAGGTTCGCTCACCGTAGGCATCCCCAATTTCATCGAGCTTGATGGCTGGCGCATTGCTCATCACAAACACCGTTGAATTGTCCGGTAACGTTTCTGGGTCGGTGGTCAATTCCCAGTAACGCACATTGCGACGAGTGCCATAGATAATCTCGCGCCGATAGCGCACTTCGGTTTCGCCGTTGCTGAAGGTGCGCTTGAACTTCTGCCAAGGTTCTGCCGTTACTTCCTGCTCTTGCGGCAACCCCATCCCGTGATTCGAGCGAATCGCCACAATGTAAGGCAACTGGAGCGCAACCAGGGTTGAAATGAAGTTACAGTCACTCTCACCATACAAACTATCAGCTAACACCAGCTCAAAGTGGAATCCCATGGTCATCAACTGACGTATCTTCGTGGCAGCAAGTTGCGGTTTCGTCTGGTAGACCTCTCCTCTCTCGGCTTGTAGACCTCAAAGCACAACGGTAAAATCATGCCCTTAAACAACCCATATGCGGTGACGACCACAATGTCATTCTCTCGTTTGCCGACATTGCCGATGCATTGTCGTTTCACATAATCGGTACGGTCTCCTTTTTTGCAATCTCCAGTCTCATCAATTAGCAGAATCATTGCTTGTTTCTGTGTCAAGTCCAAGATCAGATTTAAGCGATGCTGCCGCAAGCTACTCACGGACCAGTGAGACTCTGTCAACAAATTGTGCAAGCCTTGTTCATGGTCTAATCCAACAGATGAGCGCAATGGCTGGCAACGTTTTGCGTTTGAGATCTGAGATCATCCCGAGGTGCAGATATTTGAACGCTTCAAAGCTCCGCACCTCGGGAAATAAGTCAGCATACAGTTGACAATACTCATCGACGAATCGCAGCGTTGGACGAGCTTCACGTGGCGTAACCATACCCTTCAAATTGGCAACAGAAACATTCCTCTATTCTAATTATTCCTTGCTAGAAGGATGGAAGAGGGATAGATGCAACCGCTTATGCCTACGTCGGTAATTTCATTAAACCGCCCTACACCAGCCCAATTGTTGACGATGTTCTCCAGCGATCGAACCTCTGCGATCACTACAAATAAATGACAGAACAATTTTTTTCGGATAGCTTTATCAGTGTGCCTAAGCATCAGTTCTGCATAGTATAGATTGCTTGTTAACCGAATCAACCTCACTAATTAGGGTCTACTGAAAAAGTATGAGATCTTTGCCATATAAGGGTTTCAAGCATTTTTCTGAAATCTAAGTGCAAGGCAAAATATGCTGAAAATCGCTGAAACCCCTGAAAATACGTTGAGCTTACCTTGCACTTTTTTCTGGATGTATTGGCTGAAATCCTTCTCCTGTAAACGATTTCGACTTTTTCAGTAAGCCCTAATTAGCTCGATCAAGGGAACCCTTGGGTCGGGCTTTTGTTTGTAGAAGAAATGCGATCCCGCAGCATTCAGAGCAATGGGATACCCTAGGTACGGGACAAAAGCTTGCAAAGAGTGAGTAGGAGAGGGTTTCATGAGAATTACCACATTCATCCACAAAACCCTCATGAATCAGATTACTC
>NZ_JACXWX010000015.1 GCF_014764505.1 Phormidium tenue FACHB-886 | reverse complement strand
GCGGAGCGCCCCTCTTACTCAAAAATCATCCCCGAAATCAGCAACACCGTTAAACGAATGTTTAGCTGAAAGTGTAGCAAGTCTGAGGGCAGAAGCCCTCTGCAAAGGCAGAGGTGCAGAAGCATTGACTTGCTCTGTTTTGTATGTGGGGCGCAAAGCTGGGCAGCTAGGCCAGGCAGCTAGGTTGGGCAGCTAGCCTGCTCGCAATTTGAACCAACTTTAATTTGAATGGAGTATTATCAATTCTTCACTCTCCTGAAATTTTGACGAAAGCTGCGCTCAACTCCTGTTCGATCGCTAACATGAAAGCTGGGTTTTTCCTGCTAACCTGTAACTGCCTTTAACGATTTAATCGTTTAGCATGACTCCTGATTCTTTAACTCCTGCTTCGGTCTTTCCCCCTGCCTCCATTCCCCCTGAACTTCAGGAAGTACCGCATGTGCGGCTGAAAGGTGAAGGGGGCAGACTCTTGTTGCTATTGCCTCCTGAAGCAGATGTTCCGGTGCCACTGACTTGGATCGAACTCTCGCAGCAGCTCAAGCATCGCCTTAGAGCGGGTGAGCGCTTCTGGCAACCCCAAACACCTGTGCATCTAATCGCCCGCGATCGGCTGCTGGATGTCCGTCAGCTGCAAGAGATCGCGGATATCTTGACGGAAGCCCAACTCCAGCTCAAACGCATTTACACTAGTCGTCGGCAAACGGCAGTCACTGCTGTCACTGCTGGCTTTTCGGTGGAACAGCAATCGCCAGTTGGGTTGCTCCACTCATCTGCAGAAGGAAAAGCACTGGCAGAACCGCTCTATCTCCAAACGACACTGCGATCAGGAATTGAAATTCGCCATCCCGGTAGTGTGATTGTTTTGGGTGACGTTAACCCCGGCAGCAGCATCATTGCAGATGGGGACGTTCTAGTTTGGGGGGCGCTGCGCGGCGTTGCTCAAGCGGGTGCGGCTGGTAATGCCCGCTGCGTGATTATGGCGCTGCGAATGGAGCCAACCCAAATTCGGATCGCCGATTTTGTTGCCCGTGCGCCAGAAGCCCCTGCCCCTGCCAATCCTGAAATTGCTTACGTTGGCACAGACGGCATTCGGATTACTAGAGCAGCTGATTTTTCACGCGATCGCCAGTAAAGGCTTCCATCTAGGTGGCGTGCTTAGAGCGCTTAAGTCATGGCGTATCTTGTGGAGGGATGATAGGCGAAGCTCCCCACGCTATCACAATATCTGTAGTTCTAAGCTGGGAGTTTTGCTCGCTTTAAAGAATCCGGCTTTTTTTAGCGTATGGCGAATAAATAAGTAGTAGAGAAACACCGCAAACGTACCTGCAGGAATAGTAGCCGCTACAGCAGTTAGAAACAGGGACATTGTTGTAGACGTGCCACACGTCTACAACAATGTCCTAAGCGTGATGGTGACAACCATAACTGAAGCTAACTCGCCAAGCTTCTCAACCCAAATTAGGGTGAATCTCGCTTTTTGCACTACTTAGATTCGGAAGGCGTGCACTGGATTTGTGCAGCTTTATAGAAGATTGGTATAAGTTAGTTTCAAATCAGCCCTAATAAATCAACAAAATATCTGTTAAAAACTACAATTTGTTGAGTCAAAATTCCCATCTCAAGCTATAGTTCTGTCCACTACTGAATCCAGTCTCTCATGAGTCGCATTATTGTTATTACGTCTGGTAAAGGCGGCGTTGGTAAAACTACCTGTACCGCAAACCTTGGCATGGCGCTTGCTCAGCGCGGGCATAAGGTAGCGGTGGTCGATGCTGATTTTGGCTTACGCAATCTGGATTTGCTGCTGGGTCTAGAGAATCGAATCGTTTATACGGCAGTTGAAGTACTAGCAGGTGAATGTCGGCTGGAGCAAGCCTTGGTTCGCGATAAACGTCAGCCCAATCTGGTGCTGCTGCCTGCAGCTCAAAATCGTACTAAAGATGCCGTTTCACCAGAGCAGATGAAACGACTGGTGAATGCGTTAACTAAAGTTTTCTCCTACATTTTGATCGACAGCCCTGCTGGAATTGAAATGGGCTTTCAGAATGCAATTGCTCCTGCCAACGAAGCCTTGGTTGTGACGACGCCAGAAATCTCCGCCGTACGGGACGCCGATCGAATTGTTGGGCTGCTAGAAGCAAACGGCGTTCGCAACATTCACCTCATTGTCAATCGTTTGAAGCCTGCAATGGTAGCGCAGGACAAGATGATGTCGGTGAAGGATGTGCAGGAGATTTTATCAATTCCCTTGATCGGCGTAGTTCCAGACGACGAAAAGGTGATTGTCTCAACTAATAAAGGGGAACCTTTGGTTCTGGCGGCGCAGGCAACACAACAAGGCTTAGCAGGTCAAGCCTTGCAGAACATTGTGCGCCGCATCGAGGGAGAAAATGTTCCGTTCCTCGATTTGACCCCGCCATCGGATGATTTTTTTGCGCGGCTGCGGCGACTTTTCCGCCCCTCAGATGAATGATTTTGTGGATTTTAATTAAGTAAGCTAGGCGAACTGCTTGCCTCTACTGTGTCAACCTACCTTTTCAGCTTGTGCATTTCTATAGAGCGCTCACACGCTACACGAATATCCTTCCTGAATGCCTCTCCGATGCCCACCCATGTTACAAGAACTGATCGATCGCCTATTTTCTCGCGGCACATCTCAAAAAACTAGCCGCGAAACAGTTAAACATCGTCTCAAAATTCTGCTGGCGCACGATCGTACGGATTTATCTCCGGCGATGGTAGAAAGAATGCGTCAAGAAATCATTGAGGTCGTTTCGCGCTATGTGGAGATCGACACAGACGGGGCAGAGTTTTTGTTGGAGAGCGACCAGCGCAGCACGGCACTGATCGCCAACTTGCCCATTCGTGGGATTAAATCGGAAGCGCTTGCAGAATCACCTTCTGATGCCGCTGCCAGCCAAGCTGCCTCCTCACTTGCTTCCCCTGAACCACCAAAATCCTCCAACCCCGCTACCGCCATCGCTGATAGCCCTGAACAACCCGCTGAAACAGCCGCGCCCAGATCGCCTAGTGACGATCTGTCGCCCGATTTGGATCTATGGCTAGACGCTATTGAGGCTCCAGTAAACGCTAATAAACCACTCCAATCGCCAGATGAAATTCCAGATCAGCCATCTAGCAATCGGCAGCCTCCCGCACCGCTGTAGAAGGCTGTAGAGGGCAGACAGCAAAAGACTGGGTTGATCTATCTCCTGAGCTTACCGACCTCCTGGTCGATCTAACTCAATTCACTTAAAGGTGTTTGAGCAGATACTCAGCATTTAACTGTGCAGTTGTTGCAATTCTTTAGAAGCGGCTGCATTGGTTACATTACGCGATAGATCGTTACGTACCGTTAGGAATATAAATGGTGTTTATCGATTAGACAAGAAGTTTCAAAGTTAGACTTATTACAATCCTGATATATTTTGATAGAACCCGATGAACAGGGCGCGGTCTTAAGATAATCTAAAGATTGCAGATTGAAATTTCGCCCTGGCACTTACGAGTTTAGTCGGCAAGTTAATCGCTCGAATGACTCACCAGTAAGATTTATCGCCAGTCACAAGTTGCCGTCACAAGGCTGCTCTCGCCTGCTTGTCCTGTTTGGGAGGAGCGGGGTAGGGTTCCTATGTTCGGATCTAGCTGATTCACAGGAAGGGAAACCATGTCTTATTCACAAACCAAGACCCAGAGCAAAACTGGGTATCAGGCTGGAGTAAAAGATTACCGCCTGACTTATTACACGCCCGACTACACTCCTAAAGATACAGATATTTTGGCGGCCTTCCGGGTGACTCCCCAACCGGGCGTTCCCCCGGAAGAAGCAGGCGCAGCTGTTGCCGCTGAATCTTCCACGGGAACCTGGACAACCGTTTGGACGGACTTGCTGACCGACCTCGATCGCTACAAGGGACGTTGCTACGACATCGAACCCGTTCCCGGCGAAGACAACCAGTTCATTGCTTTCATTGCCTATCCGTTGGATCTGTTTGAGGAAGGCTCTGTTACCAACATGCTGACCTCGATCGTCGGCAACGTGTTTGGTTTCAAAGCCCTGAAAGCCCTGCGTTTGGAAGATCTGCGGATTCCAGTAGCTTACCTGAAGACGTTCCAGGGTCCGCCGCACGGTATTCAGGTAGAGCGCGACAAGATCAACAAATATGGTCGTCCGCTGTTGGGCTGTACGATCAAGCCGAAGCTGGGTCTGTCTGCGAAGAACTACGGTCGTGCGGTGTATGAGTGCTTGCGCGGTGGCTTAGACTTCACCAAAGACGACGAAAACATCAACTCGCAGCCGTTCCAACGCTGGCGCGATCGCTTCACCTTCGTGGCAGACGCGATCCACAAGTCTCAGGCAGAGACAGGCGAAGTCAAAGGCCACTACCTCAACTGTACGGCTGCGACCTGTGAAGAGATGATCAAGCGGGCTGAGTACGCGAAAGAACTCAACATGCCGATCATCATGCACGACTTCTTGACGGCAGGCTTCACCGCCAACACCACGCTGGCACACTGGTGTCGTGATAATGGCGTTCTGTTGCACATTCACCGCGCTATGCACGCTGTGATCGACCGTCAGAAGAACCACGGTATGCACTTCCGGGTGCTAGCAAAGTGCTTGCGGATGTCTGGTGGTGACCACATCCACACAGGTACAGTGGTCGGTAAGCTAGAGGGCGACAAAGCCGTGACGCTAGGCTTCGTCGATCTGCTCCGCGAAAACTATGTTGAGCAAGATCGCTCTAAGGGAATTTACTTCACCCAGGACTGGGCATCGATGCCGGGTGTGATGGCGGTCGCGTCGGGCGGTATTCACGTGTGGCACATGCCTGCGCTGGTTGAAATCTTCGGCGATGACTCTGTACTGCAGTTTGGCGGCGGTACGCTGGGTCACCCCTGGGGTAACGCACCGGGTGCAACCGCAAACCGCGTTGCTCTAGAAGCCTGCGTTCAAGCTCGTAACGAAGGTCGTGACCTGATGCGGGAAGGCGGCGACATCATCCGTGAAGCCTGCCGCTGGTCGCCTGAACTGGCAACTGCCTGCGAACTGTGGAAGGAAATCAAGTTCGAGTTCGAGGCGCAGGATACGATCTAAATTTAGGAGTTTAGTAGAGACGCAGCGCGTCTCTACTAAACCCAAGGTGGCTATGGATCTCAAGCAGATTGCCAAAGATACTTCCAAAACACTGATTAGCTACCTGACTTATCAGGCGCTGCGGGTTGTGATGGCGCAGTTGGATGAAACAGAGCCAAAGCGGGCTTACTGGTTGCGACAGTTCTCGGGACGGGTCAGTATCCAAGATGGAGAGGCGTATTTACAGGCTCTTTTTCGTGAGGAGCAACGCCTTGCGTTTCGGATTCTGACGGTTCGGGAACATATAGCCGAGCAAATTGCTGATTATTTGCCGGAGATGGTTCGCACTGGCATTCAGCAGGCAAATTTGCAGCAGCGCTCGCAGCAATTGGAGCGCTTGACACAGCTTGATCCAGCGACTTCGGAGGTCCACCCAGAACAGGGAGATCCTTCTTCAAATTCGGAGCCTGAAGGTTAAGCGCATGAGTTTGTTCAGGCTCCAAGGCTCGATGAAAACTTTTAACTGATTGAGGAACCCAATGAAGACTCTATCCAAAGAGCGTCGGTATGAAACTTTTTCTTACCTGCCTCCCTTGAGCGATGCGCAAATTGCTCGCCAGATTCAGTACACGATCGAGCAAGGCTATATTCCTTGCGTCGAGTTTAATGAGAACGCTGCCGCAGAGATCTACTATTGGACGATGTGGAAGCTGCCGCTGTTCAACTGCTCTAGCCCTCAAGAAGTTCTAAACGAAGTTCAACAGTGCCGTTCTGAATATAACAACTGCTACATCCGCGTAGTAGCGTTTGATAACGTGAAGCAGTGCCAGGTAATGAGCTTTATCGTTCACAAACCAGGTACGAGTGGCTACCGTTACTAAGCTCTGAGACTACTCTATTAGGAGCTAGGAGGTAGGTGAGCCTACCTCCTTTTTTCATCTACAAATGCAAAACGCTATGAACGAGCAGCTCTAAGCAGCATTACTGCACTTCAATTCTGCCTGCATATTTTGCTTCGTAGTAATTGCCGCCAACTAGCTGAGGATTTTGCTCGACCTCAACCAACAGAGGTTGGCTCCCGCCAAACTGCCGGCTGACTGCCAGCATGCTGCCGATCGCTGCTGGGACGTTAAAAATCACGAGGGCTTTGTTGCCGCTAGAACCGCTGTAGTTATTGAAAGCAACGTTGCTAAAGTCAGGATTGCTCTTGAACTCAACTTTAGCAATTTGACCCGTCGCCAGCGATGTAATTTGAAAAGACATAATAGTAACCTCTTTGGGGGGATTTAAGTTGTCTGACATTTACTATTGTGAGAATGGAGAAAGGCGATCGCAGTACCCTGCTAGGGTACTTTTTAGAGCCTGCAAAGAATAAAGCCAATAGATGCTGCTGTTCCTGAATGCCAATCGCGAGAATTCAAGAAGACCATGAGTTATTACATTGCACCCCGGTTTCTCGACAAACTTTCAGTCCACATCACCAAGAATTACTTGGGGTTGCCCAGCGTCAAAGTGCCGTTGATCTTAGGAGTTCATGGGCGCAAAGGCGAGGGTAAAACGTTTCAATGTCAGCTTGTGTTCGATCGAATGGGCATCGAGGTTGTTCACATGTCGGCAGGCGAAATGGAAAGCCCCGATGCGGGCGATCCGGCGCGGCTGATCCGCTTACGCTACCGAGAAGCCGCCGATCTTGTCAAAGTGCGTGGCAAAATGGCGGTTTTAATGATCAATGACATTGACGCAGGGGCAGGACGGGTCGATCAATACACGCAATACACCGTCAATACGCAGTTGGTCAATGGCACACTCATGAACATTGCTGACAATCCCACAAACGTACAGCTTCCTGGCAGCTACGACTCGGAACCTATTCAGCGTATTCCCATCATCGTCACAGGCAATGACTTTGCCACGCTTTACGCGCCGCTGATTCGAGATGGACGGATGGAGAAGTTTTTCTGGGAGCCGAACCGGGACGATCGCGTTGGCATTGTCAGCGGCATTTTTGAAGCCGATCAGGTGGCGCGGGCTGATGTTGAGAAACTAGTTGATACATTTCCCGAGCAGGCGATCGACTTTTATGGAGCCTTACGGTCGCGGCTCTATGATGAGCAAGTCCGTAACCTGATTCATGCAGTGGGGATTGAAAAAATCTCGCTGCGGGTGGTAAATAGCGCCGAAGCGCCGCCAGAATTTCATCGCCCTGACTTCAGCTTGCCGCATCTAATCGAGATAGGTCAGCAGATGGTGCAAGAGCAGCGGCGAGTTCAGGAGATGCGCCTGGGTGAGGAATATAACAAAGCGCTTTATTTCAATCGGAAGCTGGGAGATACAGCCAACCAGGCATCTGTTGAACCGCCAGTTAAAACACCAGTTAAAACAAATGGTCAAAATGGTCATGCCTCGCAGGCACAAAGCTCACGTCCCGATTATTCAACGTCCTATTCAACGTCCTCTTTTACATCACCGCCCGGACAGGCTTCTGGCACTCTGCTGAAGCCTGAGTGGGTAACTCAGGTGAATCAGCTTCTGAACCAAGGACATAGGCTGGGAATCGAGTGGGTAGATTCGCGCCGGTTTCGTACCAACTCCTGGAACGGCTACGGCATGTTTGACGGGAACGGTGCAGAGGCGATCGCTGCTCTAGAAGCTTGCCTGAATGAGCATGCAGAAGATTATGTGCGGCTAGTGGGTATTAACCGCAACGATCGCCGCCGGATTTTAGAAGAGGTGATTCACCGCCCCCGCACAGCTAAAGTTTAGGATTGCGTTGAGTTAGGATTACCTAAACAAAAAGCCCCTGGTTTGAGCCAGGGGCGATTATCAGGGTGCATCTACCACTTTTTTATACTTAAGCAGTAGGCACATATCCGGAATAATCCCAGGGATCTAAGCAGCTTCACAGAAGCTTAAAAATCATTGTCGTTATTGCGATCTGAAAAATTAATGGGGGGCAGTGACCAGGAAATAAGCTCTTTGTCGGGGCATTGATCAGAACCATCCACAATTCCGTAGGGATGCATTGCGCAGACCAGCATATTGCCGCTGTACATTTGCCCATGATAATGGCGACAGCCCACACAAACAGGGTGCTGATTCATCAGCGGTTCAACTGTGTGGGTAATTGGTTCTGCCGCCTGATCGAGCGTTGCTTCAAAACCCAATATGGCTTGCCAGACGGGTTCAAACCAGTCGACAATCTGCTCGTCTAGCTGGGACAGGGTAGGGCTAACCGTTTCTTCAAAAGGCTCAAATACCCGTTCGATTTCGTCTGCAACGTCTTCTGTCAGCTCTAGCAAGGCATCGGCTGCCTTGTTCACTTCTTTACCAACTTCTTGGAAAAATTGATCAAAACCTTCTGTTACGGCTTCTAGGGTTTTGATTAAATCTTGCTGCCAACCGTCCATAGTAGTATCAAATTTTGGCTAGTTAAGAGTTTAGCGGTTTGATCAGGAGCGATCGCATTTGGATTAAGGCAATTGAACTGCAACCTTCAATCTTGCCTGCCGCCCATCACAGCAGCGCTAAAATCCTAAATGCCAGATCAGGAGTTCTACAATGCACATCACTCATTTACTTTTTAGACCACATCCTTTTGGGAGTTGATCAACTTCATTTATTCTCGCTTTAGCCGTCGCAATTCTTCCTGAAGTTTTGCAACCTGCTCGCGCAAATTATCTACCGATTGCGGGTTTGCAGATTGTGAACCGGATGCCTGTGAGCTGGGCGATGCAGCAGACTGTGAGAGTGGGCTATCTGGCTCGTCGTCTAAAATCTCGATGCGGCGCGGCTCCGAGGAGGGTGTGTGCGGGGCTGCCGGGTCTTGAGCACGGCTCACCATTTCATCAACTAAGCGCTTAGCTTCCTCGGCAGTGATTTCGCCACGGGCAACCATTTCATCGGCAATTTTTTGGGCTTGCGATCGCAGCTCACCTAGCGTGGTCCCCGCTTTCTCTGCCGCATAAGAAGCCACCCCAACACCTAGGTAAAATGCCTTCTGTACCAAATCTCCAAAGCCAGCCATTTATTTCTAACTCCTTCAAGCGGCTATGGTTCCAGCATAGAAGTAATTTAAGAGATTGCCTACTGAGGAATTTACATCTACTTTGGGAGGGAAATCCGATTTCCGGACTCTCATCCTTTGCCCGCGTTCTCTCTGGCCTGTACCCGCCGCCGTACCAAGAAGTTCGGCAGCTCGACAGTGCCTAACCGAGGGAGCGGCATGGCAATCGGCAAGGGGTCTAAATGTTCCGGCGGCATGGCAGGTTGAATGGTTTGTAAAGCTGCCAACAGCTCGATCAGCGTGGGGCTAACGTTATCAGCTTCGGCAATCGCCAAGGCTTGCTCGACCAGATCGCGAGTATGTCCCATTTGACGTTGGCTGGTAGCGTAACGATCGCGCCAGTATTGCACTGCTGTTTCATACTCGGTAGCTTGCTGCGCCTGCTGCAGAATTTGCTCCTGCATTTCGGCAGCTTGCTTTTCCAACTCAGCTTCGCGGCTTTGCAGCCGATCCCGCTCCTCGGTTAGCTCGTGATGGGTTTGCTGCCAGCGGGTTTGCTGCAAGGTCTGTTGGGAAATCTGCTCTTCAAGTGCCTCAACTTGCCGCAGGGCGCTTGCCAGATCTTGCTGAAGCGTAGTAATTGTGGTGGTTTGTTCGGAGACAGCAGTTTGGTTGCGGTGCAGCGAGGCTGCCATCGTCTGCCGTTCTTCTAGCGCCATGTGGGTTTGTTCGATCTGCGCTTCCAGCTGGGCAAGGCTTGCTCGATACTGGCGGAGGCTAGTCGACAGCTCTTTGATTTGCTGCTGGGAGGCTTCTAGTTGCCCTTGCAGGCTGGCAGTTAGGGTGCGAGCAGACAG
This sequence comes from Phormidium tenue FACHB-886, assembly GCF_014764505.1. Classification (GTDB taxonomy): domain Bacteria; phylum Cyanobacteriota; class Cyanobacteriia; order Elainellales; family Elainellaceae; genus FACHB-886. The sequence continues at coordinate 127,171 of NZ_JACXWX010000015.1, read as the reverse complement.
GGTTTCCGATTCCAGCGTCAAAACGCGCTGCTGCCGAGATTCTAGCGCTGCCTGTAAGTCTTGGACTTGTTTACCTATGCGACTGCGGTGGTTTTGGGCAGTTTGCTGGTCTTGAGACAGGCGCAGGCGCAGCTTCTCGATCTCCTGCTGCTGCACCTGGGTCATGTTTTCAATGGTGGCAAGCAGTTCCTGGATCGCCTGATCGCGCTGCTGAGTTTCCAGAATTTGGGCATCTAGCGCTTGCTGCTGCTCGGTGATTTGCAGCTTGAAGCGGGCGATCGCCTGCTGTTGCACAGAGGCAAAGTCTTCAGTGGCGGCGAGCTGCTCCTCTAGCACTGCTTGGTCTTGCAGCTTAAGCCGTTGTTCTTCCAGGTATGCCAACGCTTGGTCAAGCGCTTGCTCTAGGTGGTGAATCCGGGTGAGGCGTTCCTTGTCGAGGGCTTGTGCCTCAGAGAGTTCATCCAGGAGGGCTTGATAGTCAGCAGGGGTGAGCTGCAGCTCTAGGCAGGCGGCATCTTCGAGTGTCATTGCTGTGGGTGCGATCGACTGTGGCTCAATCAACTGAGGATGGAGTAAAGACATGGCTAGGGCGCAATCGCGCACTGAGTCAATTTGAGACACCCAGAACCTCCCAACAGAGATGAATCTGACGCTTGGGGCTACTGCATTGAGTCACTGGCGTTACCGCATTGTGTTCCCGTAGCGTTAGACTGCCATAGTTTAGCAGCAATTGCAGGCTCTGGGCTGAGGATTCTCAATTCTCTGTAGTCCTGCAGGCGTCAGTTGAAAAGCAAAAGTTCGTCCCTCTCTGTTTAAGGACGAACTTTTGTCATCTTATCCTCGCTCTATTTAGCCGGGTTCACTGGGTCAGGGTTGGGTGAGGCGTGGTTGAGTGACCACCGATATTCCACAGAAATATTTGCCCGCTTGCAGCTTTCTTCGAGATGCTTCTGCTGCGTCATGGCTTTCCGCAAGGTGATAATCAGCTCGTGGACTTGCTCCTGCTGGGGCGATCGACGCCCAACGGCATGCATCGTTTGGCGTTCGAGAAGTTGAAGCAGCAGCTCGTAATGGATATGGGAGGGAAGAGGGATAGAATCCATGCAGCCTGTTATACCGGTTGGGATAGGGGAAGACGATAGAAAGCAGGTAACAGCTTCAGTATGCACCTAAAACTCACGGAACGGTGAAATCTGCGGATTACTTTGTTCTCTAGTGAACAGAACTTTTGAGTTAAAAGTTCTGTTCACTAGAGAACAAAGCACCGATCGCCGCACTTGGATCAGGCTGCTTCACCAGCGATTCGCCAATGAGCACTGCTGCTGCACCTGCCGCTTGTACCACCCGTAAATCTGCAGCAGTATGTAGCCCCGACTCGCTGACTACCAGAATGTCACGCTCGCGAATTTGTGTTCCTCGCGCTGCCAAAAGCTGCTGCGTCGTTTGCAGATCCACCAAAAAGTTTTCCAAGTTGCGGTTGTTAATGCCAATTAGCTGAACCCCTTGCAGTGCCAGCACTCGATCTAACTCTTCCAGCGTATGCACTTCAACGAGCGCTGCCATACCCAAAACATTGGCAATCTTCAGAAAATATTGCAGATCTTTGTCTGAAAGGATTGCCGCAATTAAAAGAACGGCATCGGCGCCGTGCAGCCGCGCCAGATAAATCTGGTAAGGGTAAATCACAAACTCTTTACAGAGGAGCGGCACTTCCACGGCTGCCCTTACCTGCTGCAAATTCTCGAAGCTACCCTGAAAGAATTTTTCATCGGTTAGCACCGAAATACAGACAGCCCCGCCCTGGACATAGGATTGAGCGATCGCCACTGGATCAAAATCTTCCCGAATCACTCCTTTACTGGGAGATGCCTTTTTCACCTCAGCAATTAGCGCCGGCTGGGTTTGGCTCTGCCGTAGAGCTGCTACAAAATCCCGTGAGGCAGGCAGATCTTGCACCTGGCGCTGTAGATCTGCCAGCGGCACCCGATCGCGCTGCTGGGTAATCTCTCTTTCTTTCTGCCAAACAATTTCCTCTAGGATATTTTGTGGCTCTGCATCTGGGACGGGTGTCTGATAGCGGACAAATTCTACGGCAATGGTTGGGTTGGGATGACGACGGCGGATTTGCATAGGTAAAAAGAATAAGCGCTGGTGCGACAGCCGTACCAGCAGAGTTCAACTAGTGAGTACCGACTGCCCGCTTGTATGCTTCATCCAGCACTTCTGACAAGGTGGGGTGAGTGTGGACGAAGTAGGCGAGTTCGTGAACCGAGCGGCGTTCGGCGATCGCGTTAGCGGCTTCTTGAATCAGGTCAGAGGCATGTAGCCCGATGATGTGAACCCCTAGCACTTCGCCAGTGTCGGGGCGGTAAATCACCTTAGCTAGACCGTCCGTTTCTCCTTCGGCGATTGCTTTGGCGTTGCCCTTGAAGTAAGAGCGGACAGCAGCGATCTTAAAGCCTTCTGCTTTGGCGAGTTCGGCGGCAGCAGGTTCTGTTAAGCCCACGAAGCTCACTTCTGGATGCGTGAAGGCAGCAGCCGGGATGCTGCGATAGTCTATGGTGCGGGAGCGACCGCAGATATTCTCAATCGCAACTACCCCCTGGGCAGAAGCAGCATGTGCCAACATCATTTTGCCAGTCGCATCGCCGATCGCCCACAGATGTGGCACGGGCTGTCCTTCTTGTAGCACTGCCATTTGGTCGTTCACCGGAATGAAGTTGCGGCGATCGAGTTCCACTCCCACCGACTCCAAACCCAAGTCTTGTGTTGCTGGGATGCGTCCGGTGGCAATCAGGCAGGCATCGACCTCCATCACCTCAACAATTTCCTTGGTTTTGGCATCTGCCAGCTCGATTACCACTGGCGAACCAGGTTTGACAGTCTTTGCCAAAACGCCTGCTTTGGTTTCCACATCCCGAGGCGCAATCAGCACTCGCTGGGCGAGCTTGGCAATATCTGGATCGAAACCGGGCATCAATTGATCGAGCGCTTCGATAATAGTGACTTCGCAGCCCAATGCTGTATAAATATCGGCAAACTCTAAGCCAATGTAGCCGCTACCAACGATGGCAATCCAATTTGGTAGAGCATCTAGCTTAATTGCATCATCGCTAGTGAAAACCGTTTTGCCATCGAGCTGGGCACCGGGCGGCACAAAGGGCACCGATCCGGGAGCCAGCATGATGTCTTGAGCCGTGATCGTTCTTTCGCCATCTGATGTGGCAACGCTAAGTTTCTGAGAGCCTGCCAGCTTGGCTCTGCCCTGAATTACATCAACCCCAATTCGTTTGAGGCTGCCAATTAGCCCCTCGCGCTGTTTGGTGACGATACTAGCAGCGTGATCGGCAATCGCCTGTCGCTCAAATGCCACGTCACCCACCTGAATGCCGAGAGCCTTCAGATGACTAGCGTCTCGCAGCTCTCGGACGCGCCCAGAAGCTGCTAGCAGCGCCTTGGAAGGAATACAGCCTCGGTTGACGCAGGTTCCACCCATGTCTGCCGCTTCCACGATGGCAGTCTTTAGTCCACAGCTCACAGCATGGAGCGCAGCTCCGTGCCCACCCACGCCAGCCCCTACAATCACCAAGTCATAATCGAATCCGTGACTCACTTCTGTTTCCCTCGAAATAATCGCCTTGTATCGCTTGTATCGCTTTGTATTGCCTTGCTCAATTTTTCGGGGCTAAGGCAGCCCTCAAAGAATAATAGATTTGGACATGGAGAGCGTCGCTGCTTCTCACATCCCTGTGAATCCCCAGTTCCTATTGTTAACGGAGAGGGGGGGATTAGACAACCGAACCGACTTTTGGTGTCCTTTAAGGCTATGGCTCTGACGATCGAAACATTTCCCAGGGAATAGACTCCATTTTTGTTAGGTGGAGCGCGATCGCCCTAGCACCATGCTGATTAATGTGGCTGGGGTCGGCAAAGTAGCCGTTCTGCATCAAGCTACTCTGCTGGCTCAGGTCAGCGAAAATAAACTGCTCCTGCTGCGCCAACTGCTGCATATTTTGCCGAAACTGCTGCTCGTAATTGCGACGCGTGGTGTCTAGGTAGTCAGCCGTCAGCGGCAGATTAACGAACACCAGCGGAATACTCTGGCTGCGGGCAAATTGAGCCACTGCCACTGTTGCGGCTTGCTGTGCCCCATTCAAATTGAACTTCTGATAGTCGCCATCATAGGTACCTGGAACAAATGGGTAGCGCTGATAGTAGGTTTTTGGATCATATACCTCCGTAACCGTGTGAAAGCCCAGCTCGTTCAGGTCCGGGGCGATCGGCTGCGGTGCTGGCGCGGAGCCAGATGAGCTGGCTGACGAGCTTGCCTCCGACAGCGCTTTGCTGGCTGCTGCCCGTAGCACTGGTAAATCCCAGCGGGCTTGCGAAGGAATGGGACGCTCGCCTCTTGCAACGCGCTGATAGCCAGGCGACGCTAAGATGCCGTTATAAGTCAGATCTGGACGCCCGTTGTTAAATGCCCGCGAACCATCTCCCCAAATAATTAGGCGGGGCAGCTGTTCTGCTGTCAAAATTTGGCGCAACAGCACTTCGTTCACCTGCGCTGTGCCTCCATTGATGCCCAAGTTAAAGACTTTCAGCCCTGGATAGCCTTGCTGCGCCAGTCCCTCTTGCAGAGCTGCCGGGTCAATGCCTTGCAGCGATCGGGAGCTGCCCACAATCAAAATATCCGGGGTGCCCTGAGTTCTGAGGTATTGGGTGTAAAGCTTGAGTTCTTGATCCAGCCGATAGCTGTTGAAAGTGGAGAAATCGTAAGGCGGCAGCAGTAGATCGGGAATTAGCAGCGGCGGCAGGGGCAAAATCAGGTTGGAGATGAGGAACCGATGTAGTGGAGAACTAGCAGTCTGGGTTTCTGATGAAGGAGCAGAGGTTTCTACATCTGCTGTAGAGGATAATCGAGTATCATTGGCGGTCTGTGGATCAGTACTAGTGTCATTCGCGATCGCAGAGCGCCCAAGGCTCTGCCCCACTCCCAGCAGAATGCCCAACAGCAGCAACTTTTTAATCACAATTTCTATCCTGACAGCTTGCTCAATGAACTAATCACTCCTACTCCATAGATATCAGGAGAGTTAATTCTAAAGCTATCGTCAAGATTGATTGCGGTCAACCCACAAGTTTCACTGGGCAGCGCTTTGTTCTCAGGCATAGGTTGAATCCTGGTAGATAGCAGCTAATATATTTTCTCATCTAAACTTTGAACCTGACCATTGCAGCATCTGATAGCCTTGAGCACTGCGAAGAATGAGCACAGGGTGGGCGTTATTTGTGCTGCCTACATCGACTATTCCCACAACTGCCTGTCCTGTGGCTTGTAGATCGCTGTAAAGCAAACCTCCTGCAGCCGAAAAAATTAAAGTGCGGGCGTCAACAACTCCGGGCTGGTCGGTCTTGAGCGCCAAGACGGTTTCGGGCTGAGCGTCACCCGTTAGCTCCATCTGGTCGATCGACCACTGGCTTAAATCTGGGCTAGATGCATCAGATGCGGCGGATGCGGCAGTGGACACGGGCAGCCCTTGCCCAATCTTCCCAAGCTCAGTTTCCAGCGTTTTGATGAAAGCTGCCGTTTGTTCTGGCTGCTGTTGCTGCAGGGTAGCTAGAGTCAGCGTGGTTAGCGGCGATAACCAGTGCAGACTGTTGGGTGTGAAAGCTAGCGCAGTCCGCACGGGTTGTGTAGGGGCAGCGATCGCTAGTAGCCGCAACCTGCCAGCTTGAGTTTGGATTGCTTGAACGGTTGCAGCGATCGTCTGCGATTCTCCCTCTGACCAGGCAATTAGTTGCACTTGGGTATCAGCGTCCAATCCGAGCTGCTCCCAAAGGGTTTGCAGTTCGCCAGCGCTAGATGCCTTAGCGGCTGCAGGCTGCTGCCACTGTTGCCCCTGCTGAAATCCCAGCACTTCAATTTCGTACCAGGTGGCATCGGCTCTGGGTATGGAACGGGGCGCAAACCAGGCTGCTAGGTCAGGACGGTTAATCCGGGTTGCGGAACCAATCAGGCGAGGGGTAGCAGGGGAAGTTGGGGGAATGGAGAGCGAAGGGTCAATAGAAGCAGAATCCAGGAGAGCGAAAAGCGATTGAGTTTGCTGGGCGGAGAGGGAGGAGCGGGTTTGTTTTAGCCAAGCGATCGCCGTGGGGCGGTCGTGCTTTGCTGCTTTGACGAGTGCGCCCCAGCGCTGCACATGGGGCTGGTTAGGGTTGACTCGCAAGGCGGCTGTGATCCGTTGCCAAAATGAATCAGCGTTAGCTGCCAGTAGGTTCTTGATGTCGTAGCCTTCTGTATGGGCAACTTTAAGGCGATCGAAGGCTTGAGCCCAGCGTCCGTCGATCAAGAGCGCTGTGATTTGCTGTGTAGGGCTTGCCCAAGTGCGATCGGCTTGCCGCTGAGTTTGCTGGGCATGCAGCGCAACCAAAGCCATCTGCGCCTGCGATCGGGCTGAGCCGTTGCCAGCTTCGTTGACCCGCCGAAAGTACTTCAGTGCCTCTGACCACAGCCCGTTTCGCGCTAGCAGCAAGCCATTCTCATAGATGGAATTATCTAATGCTGGCTCGGTTAGCGTAATTGCTTCAAGCTGCACGGGCTGACCGGGCGCGTTGGGCGCTTTTACCTGATACACCTGAAACTGCGGCTCAAGTCCGATCGTTTGATTGACTACAAGCTCTGGTGTTGCGCTGCCTGTAAGCTGCTGCCAGTGTGGTTGCTCTACGGCTGGGCTTGTCCAGGTCAGTAGGGGCTGGAGACGATCGCGTATCGGGTCATAGCGGACGATTTGCCCAAATAAGGTTTGGGTGCTGCTGCGCTGCCAGCTGCCACTCAAGCAAAGCCAGACGCCTGCATCGGGGGCTTTTCCATCCAGTGCTGCAATGGTTGTCAGCGGCAGCTTACGGCTTGAGCCAGCGCTGGTAATCTTAAAATGGGTCAGCGGGGCGATCGCCATTAGCTCTTCAACGCCCGGTGTTGTGAGATGATCAATCAATTCAAACCGTTTTTGAGACAGCTGATTCTGAGCTGACTGATACGCCCGCAGTTCCACAATCTGCAGGCAGGCATCCTGGCAGTAGGCTGATTGAGCCACAATCGGCAGCAGCACTTTGCCTTTTGCCAGGTCGATCGCCTCGCCCACCATTTGCCCACGCTGCGCTGCCTCTGCCCGGATTTCTCCTAAAGTTTGCAGCCCTAAGCTCTGATTCCACTCCGGCAGCACTCCGCGTAGCCAGCCCCCCGGATTCACAACCAGCCGCGCTGCCAGCCAGCTGCCGCTCAGCAGCAGCAGAATCGTTACTATTGCGGTTAGCCAAAACAGCCGTGCGCCCCACCTTGCCGATCGCACAGCCTGTTTCGCATCTGTCACCCACAAATTAATTTTGATCGGCGGTTTTGCAAAGGCAAATCTTGGTGATTGATTAGGCAGCACTCGGTTGGGCTTAGCTTGTTTCTTCTGACTGGAGGGGCGATCGATTTGATCAGACACGAAGATTTGAACGCTTCGGCGTTTTTTATTCTTCATCCTTCGTCCCACTCCTTCGGAGAAGCAAGCTACACCCCCTAGTCACCCCTAATTACCCGTTCATATCTCTTTCCTGCTCGCTCCCAAGTATACTCTTGTTCAATCAATGATCGTCCAGCTTGCGAAAGCTGCATTCGCAAATTTGGTTCTGCAAATAGATGCTGGATCGCAGCAACGTACTCTGTGACCTGATTCGCTCGCATTGCCCTCAGGGGAGCTGCAGCTCCATCCACGGCTAATCCTTCCAGTCCGCGATCGCTGCCTACCACAGGGGTTCCGGCTGCCATGGCTTCTAGCGTTTTGTTTTTGATGCCAAATCCCGTCCGCATCGGCACGACGCAAACAGTCGCACGATGCAGATAATCCACCATGGAGGCAACACGACCGGTGACCGTCACGCCTGGACGATCGCCTAATTCTTTGACTGCTGCAACCGGGCGTGCCCCTACTAAGTCGAGGGTTGCCTGGGGGTAGTGCTGCTGAATCGCTGGAAAAATCTCCAGAGCCAAAAACCTGGCAGCGTCAATATTGGCGGTGTTGTCCATGGCGCCTATAAAGACCAACCGGTGCCCATCTGGATCAGACACCCGGCAGGGGAATTGCTCTAAATCAACCCCATTAGGAATGACTGAAAGCGGGGCAGCCGGATTAAGCGCCTGGATCTGCTGCTGGTCTTCGGTGGTGGTGACGACGATCGCTGAAAATTTGCGGCAGTATTGGCGCTCGTAGCGATAGAGCAAGGGTAAATTCAAGCGATCGCGCCAGGGATTTTCGGAAGTACCTGTTTGCAGCAGGTTTTTGCAAGTGCTGGATACCGAACTGTGAATGTTGACGATCGTTTTTAGGCGAGTTTTCCACTGTGGACGCACATAGATTTCATTAACGCAGTGTTCGCTGGTGATCACATCAAATTTGCCTGCCTCAACTGCCTGATCAAGCCACACCTGTGCCGCTGGCGAATAGCTTGCCGTCACGCTGGATGGAGTGCCGCCGATCGCAAAATTGGCAAAACGCTTTAGCTTGGCAGCTGTGCCTGTCTTAGCATCTGAAGGTCGCGGAAACACAACGAGTTCGCTGACCTGCTGACGCAGATTAGCAATTTCGACATCTGTGACATCGGGCGATTGCAGGGTTAGCAGCGTCACTGGATGGTGCTGCTGCAGCTGTTTCAGCAAATTAAACGTGCGGACTTGCGTTCCTCCACGCGTAGGCGGATAAGGAAATGTTGCAGACAGCATCAGAATGTTCATCGGGTTTAGTTCCATTTCGGCTGGGGCACTCTAAAACCAAAGCCGCTGATTGTTTCTTGAAGGAGCTTCATCCTTCACAGCAGAAGTTTTTTCCTGGTTGAATCATGCCCAAATTTAGCGTCTGTATCCCCACCTTCAACCGTGTGCAGCTCCTGTCAGAGGCGATCGCTTCTGTGCTGCACCAAACTGAACCCGACTTTGAGCTAATTGTTTGCGACGATGGCTCCACAGACGGCACAGCACACTGGATGGCAGCGCAACCGAGCGACTCTAGAATTCGCTACATTCGCCATGCCCAGAATATTGGCAAAAGCAATAATATGCGATCGGGCTTTCAGGCGGCACAAGGGAAGTATTTCATCAAATTCGACGACGACGATCGCCTGTTGCCAAGTTTCTTAGCAGCAACGGCAGCCATCCTCGATCACCAGCCGCAGATCGATTTTGTGGGTACCGACCACTGGATTATCGATCACCAGAGTCAGCGCGATCTTGCTGCCAGCGATCGCAACTCCCGCTTCTGGAAACGAACTGAGCTGCCTGAAGGAGTTGTCAACTCCCTCTTATCAGCAGTATTCGTGGATCAAAGCTTTCAGGTAGGAGCGACGCTATTCCGGCGGCAGGCATTAGTTGAAGTGGGCTACATGCGCCCCCACATGCAGAACTGCGAGGATACTGATTTGTTTGTGCGCTTAGCGCTGGCTGGAAAGCAGGGTTACTATTTGAACGATCGGCTAATGGAATATCGGGTTCATGCCGAGCAGCAGGGCATCGATCGGGCAATTCCCTATCTGAAAGACAAGCTGCAATATCTGGAAAGCCATCAGTTTGAGGCAATAGAGCTGGAGAAAATTCGCCAATCTCGCCTTGCTGAAACGCAACTATTGCTGGGATTACGTCTGATTAACATTGGCGAAACTGAAACTGGGCGAGAGTTAGTTTATGCCGGAAAAACCACCGCGCCGCTGAAAGCTTGGGTGGGGGTGGGGTTGTCTTGGCTGCCACGCTCGCTAAGAAACCCAGTGTTTGCCTTGCTCCGACAGATCAAGGCTTAGCACTTCCTAATCTACTGGCTTCTTCGGGTTTGTCTCACGACCGCGACAAACCTAATGCGCTGGCGTCTCTACTTTTGGCTGTGTTTGGCGCTGTGCCTGAAACTGCCAGGGCTGAGCGCCGTTGTCTAGGCTAAGCTGCCCAGCAAATAATCCTTCTGGCTGTGCCGCCACCTGTCCTCGCAGGGTTGCCGTTGCAGCTTCCGAAGCGGCATGAGAATCACGAGGGCTGGCAGCACAAGCGGCAAACGCGTCTGTTTTGCCCATGAGGGTGACTTGTCCCTGCTGCAATTCTCCAGTCAGCGGCAGCTGATTTTCGCTGCTCGCTTCAACGGCAGGTGGGGGAGTGTCTGCCTGCAGCAGCAGGGAGCCATTTAAGTAAATCCCAGACTGCTGAATGTCTAGCACCAGACGATCGTCCGCACGGCATCCCGGTGGTGCAGCCGTGCTAACGTAGCGACCATTAATATTTGCGGGTGCGTTGAGGTAGCGTTCGCCGTAGGCTGAAATGACTTGAAAGAGCGTGAGGACTGAACCAATGGCAACGACATAAAACAACGTTGTTTTGGTCTCAAATCTGTAGTTCATGTTTTGGCGGGAGGCTGAGTTTGAGGATCGATGAGCATCGCCGGCTCGAGAACGGCAGCTAGGTGTGTGGTGACGCGGCTATAGCGACGGAGAATCAACAGCGAAGACTGACAGCGCACCGCCAGCTCATCAGTGTATTGCCCCAGCGTTTGCCGTTCGATGCCCCACTCACGGCTAGCGCCAGCGATCGTTAGATCGACGTTCTGTGAAGCTTTGACGACTGTCTCAACAGAGTCAGTTGCCTGTACTACGGTAATCTTGATCCGATCGCGCACCCAAGCAGGGAGTTGCTGCATAACATCTCGGAACTCGTAGCTAAATTCGTCTGTGGGCTGTCCGGGCGGTAACACTCGCAGCACCGTGAGATGGCTGGTCGGACGGTTCACCAAAATCCGAATTGCCAGCTCCAAGCCCAGATCGCTGTGAATTCCTGCAACATAAGGAACCAGCAGCGTTTGCAGCTTCATTTCGCGAGTGCGATCGACAAACACCGCCACATCTGTTTTTGTGGTGCTAAGGATTTGCCCAACCCGGCCACCCAGCAGGTTGGTGCTAAACGCTGGACGATGCCAGCCGACCAGCACCAAATCTGCCTGCTCTAGCTCGGCGATCTCGGCTGTTTCCCTCGCGACATCACTGGCAATTCGGACGATTGGATGCACCAAGGGGCGAATATTTGGTTCAAGGCGCTGCACCAACTTCTGGAGCTGGGTCTGCTGCTCTGCCACATGTCGATCTGCCTCTAGGGGCATACTTTCAAACGTGTAGTCATCTCGAAGCTGAATCAAATTCAGGGGGGTGATGATCGCCCTTTGCAACTCTGTGCCAGCGATCGCCGCTGCAAGCTGAATTAGCCCTGATTGCGTGCTGGGGTTGGCAACGGGCACCAGCACTCGGTAAACCGAAGTTTTGCTAGTTGTGGAAAAAGTTTCAGCAGGGGGTTCAGCTAAATCTTGCTGGATCAACCGCTTTGGATAAGTGAGTTCCAGCAGCGGTGAGGTCATAAACGTGGTGACCAGAGCCATAATCACCAGCATAGTAAACAGCAGCGGCGAAACCACCCCCAAGCTCAAGCCGATGTTGAGAACAATCAGCTCTGTGAGTCCGCGGGTGTTCATCAGCCAGCCCAACGCCGACGCATCCCGTGAATTCATGCCGCACACTCGACCAGCAACGTAAGTGCCGACGTATTTGCCGACGATCGCCACCAGCAGCACCAACCCGCAGAGCAGCCACAATTCTGGGCTATTGAGCAAGCCCACCTGCGTCCGCAAGCCGCTATAGGCAAAGAAAACAGGCAGCAAAAAGGTCAGAACAAAATCTTCGGTTTTCTCAGCAAGCTCCCGCGTCAAGCCTTCATTCTTGGGCATGGCAGCACCCAGCAAAAATGCTCCAAAAATCAGGTGAATGCCAATCAGCTCTGTGATCAGCGCTGAGGCAACCACGCCCATGTAGATCCCTGCCAGGGACAATTGCGTTAGCTTGCCTGTGCGCTCATAAAACTTTGCCAACCGCTTTAGAAACCACCGCCCCAGCGTTAGCATGAAGCCAACATACAAGGCCGCCCCAAACAAGGTTGGCAGAGCAGCAACCATGCTATTCGTGCGAGTGACGGCGATCGCCAGCGCCAGCACACACCACGCCGTCACATCATCCACTGCTGCACAGGTGAGCGCCAGCGTTCCTAGTCGGGTTGATTGCAGATTATTTTCAGTAATGATCCGCGCCAGCACTGGAAACGCTGTAATTGACATTGCCGCGCCTAAAAACAGCGCAAATGCCGTGAATGAAACAGCGGCGTTCGACACTAGCGGGTATAGTAATAGCGCCAGAATTGACCCCAGCGACAGCGGCACAATAATACTGACATGAGAAATCAAGACTGCCGTTTCAAGCTGCCCCTGCAGGTATTTCGGGTTAAGCTCCAACCCGATCAGAAACATGAAAAAGATCAGCCCGATCTGCGACAGAATATTGAGAAAAGGAATAGTTTCTGCGGGAAAGAGGGTGACGGCTAATTCTGGGGCGACTAATCCAAACAGCGATGGACCTAGCATAATCCCAGCAACAATCTCGCCAATTACCAACGGCTGTCGAATCCAACGAAACCCCACCCCCACCAAGCGGGACAACCCAATTACCAGCAGCACCTGAAACAAAACCAGAACAACAGGATTCGTCATAGCTCCCCAGGGAAACAGCAGTAGAGCAACCGAAAAGACCGATGAGTCAATCTTAGTGACGAGTGGGTCAATTGACACTGTCTGCTTTTGTGGCTTCTGTCTCGTGCCGTTGGGAACTAGGATGGTAGTAGCAACATAACTTGCCATAGCCTTGAATGGGGTTGCATTACCTATGACGATGATAAACACGCCCAATCGCCCCCCGTCTTCGATAAACTGGCAGTCGATTATTCGAGACTTTGAGGCGGCGATCGGCAAAGCTGATGTGGTGCAGCGCAAAGAAGAGCTTTTGGTCTACGAATGCGACGGCTTAACCAGCTATCGCCAACGTCCGGCGGTGGTGGTGCTGCCACGCACCACTGAACAAGTTGCAGAAATCGTCAAAATTTGCGATCGCCACAGTGTCCCTTTTATTGCACGGGGTGCAGGGACGGGGCTATCGGGTGGGGCGCTGCCGGTCGAAAACTGCGTCTTGATCGTCACGGCGCTGATGAACCAAATTCTAGAGGTCGACTACGAGAATCAGCGGGTGGTGGTGCAGCCTGGTGTCATTAACAACTGGGTTACGCAGGCTGTCAGTGGCGCTGGGTTTTACTATGCGCCCGATCCCTCTAGCCAAATCATCTGTTCGATCGGTGGCAACGTTGCTGAGAACTCTGGTGGGGTTCACTGTCTTAAGTATGGTGTCACTACCAATCATGTGCTGGGGCTAAAGCTGGTGCTGCCAGATGGGGCGATCGTGAAAGTCGGTGGTATGTGCGAAATGCCAGGATATGACCTGACGGGGCTTTTTGTTGGCTCTGAGGGCACCTTGGGCATCGCAACGGAAATCACGCTGCGAATTCTCAAAGCACCGGAAGCGATCCATGTGCTGCTGGCAGATTTTACGAATGTCGAAGCCGCCGGACAGACGGTATCCGATATCATCAGCGCGGGCATCATCCCGGGCGGTATGGAGATCATGGATAACTTCAGCATCAACGCTGTAGAAAACGTGGTCAATACCAATAGCTATCCCCGAGATGCAGCCGCGATCCTGCTGATTGAGCTAGATGGGTTAGAGGTGGAAGTCGCTGCTAACAGCCAGCGGGTCAAGGCAATTTGCCACAGGAATGGCGCGCGCAACGTGACGACGGCAATCGACCCGCAAGAGCGCCTGACTATGTGGAAGGGGCGTAAAGCCGCCTTTGCAGCGGTGGGCAAAATTAGCCCTGACTACTACGTGCAAGATGGAGTCATCCCCCGGACACAGCTGCCCTACGTCCTTGCGGAAATCGAAGCGCTCAGCCAAAAATATGGCTACCGGGTTGCCAATGTCTTTCATGCAGGCGACGGCAACCTGCACCCACTGATTTTGTACGACCACGCGATCCCGGGACAGCTAGAAACGGTGGAAGAGTTAGGCGGCGAAATCCTCAAGCTCTGTGTCAAAGTGGGCGGCAGCATCTCTGGTGAACATGGCATCGGCGCTGATAAACGCTGCTACATGCCCGAGATGTTCAGCGACACCGATCTAGAAACCATGATCTGGGTACGGCAGGCATTTAACCCCAAAGGGCTGGCCAATCCAGAGAAAATTTTTCCCACGCCCCGCACCTGTGGCGAAGCAGCCCGATCGCAAGCCCATCAACAGGTTCCCCACGTTGAGCGGTTTTAGGAAGCCGCCTGCGGATCGATGATTTTTTCTTCTCATAATTGCTAAATCCTTTGCCAAACTTTCAGAATAAGGACTACTGATTTCACTTCAGTTCAGGGCATACTGGAAGTCAGTAAAACTTATAGGATTAATAGCTGACTATAGTAAATTCAAGCGATCCCCAGGTCCACCATATGTTTTCTTAATGCCTCAAATTCTTGACTGATGGTTGGCTGGTCAATCCGTAAATATACTTACTAAGCATGACCAGATTAACCCCCAATCTAGTCAGAATCTAAAGGACACACAGCTTTTGCTTTAGTTCAGTTATGCTTATTCCTATCTCTAACGGGTTCTAGAGGCTACGCCATGATTGAGATGAAAGTCGCTGGAATTGCCCTGGATGCGGTATCCCGCAGTCCGATCGTTCTGCTGAGAGATGCCACTGAGCGCCGCCAGTTGCCCATCTATATTGGGCAGGATCAGGCGAGAGCCATCATCAGCGCCCTCGAAAACCAGGCTCCTCCGCGTCCCCTCACCCACGATCTAATGGTCAATCTGCTGGATGAGTGGAATATGACCCTAGAAAAAATCATCATCCATTCCTTACAAGACAACACGTTCTACGCAATTTTGCAAATTCGCCAGGGAGAAGTTCGCAAAGAAGTTGATTCTCGCCCTAGCGACGCGATCGCTCTTGCCCTCCGCACCAAAAGCCCAATTTGGGTCATGGAAGAAGTTGTGGCTGATGCCTCTATGCCGGTCGATCGGGATGCCGACGAAGCCGAACGCAAAGCCTTCCGCGATTTTCTAGATACCTTACGCCCAGATGATTTCAAGCAGGGCGGTAGGTTTAGCAAACGGGATGAGAGTTAGTTTGTGAAAGGGTTGGCTACGCCAGCCCTTTTCAGTATTGAGGCTTTATGCATTTCCGTCGCTTTGGTAAAACTAATCTGCCCCTCTCGGTGTTTTCGTTAGGGACAATGCGGTATTTAGCATCTGAGCAGACCGCAATCAATACGGTGCAAAAGGCGATCGCGCTAGGAATTAATCATCTAGAGACAGCGCAGGGCTATGGCAACAGTGAGCTTTATCTGGGAACAGCACTGAAGAACATCCCCAGACAACAGGTTTACTTGACCAGCAAAATTCCGCCAACGCCAAACACCGATGTGATGGCGCGATCGATCGAGGAGTCGCTGCAGCGGTTAGGCGTTGAGTATTTAGACTGTCTGGCGATCCACGGGTTAAACACGGCAGAGCATTTAGCCTGGGTAGAAGCGCCACAGGGTTGTATGGCGGCAGTGCGGGCGGCAGTTGCAGCCGGTAAAATTCGGCATGTCGGCTTTTCAACGCATGCGCCCCTAGAGGTCATTTTGGCAGCGATCGCCACAGACCAGTTTGAGTTCGTGAATTTGCACTACTACTGGTTTAACCAACGCAATGCTGCTGCGGTGGCAGCGGCACATCAAAAAGACATGGGCGTGCTGATTATTTCGCCTGCCGACAAAGGCGGACTTCTGCACACCCCTCCGCCTGCGTTAGTCGAGCGCTGTCAGCCCTTTTCCCCACTGGCGCTAACGTATCGATTTTTGCTGAGCGATCGGCGCATCACGACCCTTAGCTTTGGGGCAGCTCAGCCTGATGAACTGGAGGTGCTGCGGCAGATGGGCGATTGTGATCAGCCGCTCTCTGCTGAAGAAACTGCGGCACTGTCGCGGCTAGCGGCTGAGCAGGCAGAAGTATTAGGCGCTGATCGCTGCAGCCAGTGCTATCAGTGCTTGCCCTGCCCAGCAGCGATTAATATTCCAGAAGTGCTGCGGCTGCGAAATCTAGCCATTGCTCACGATATGACTGCTTATGGACAATACCGCTATCGGATGTTTGGCAACGCTGGTCACTGGTTTCCGGGCGTGGCAGGCAATCGCTGCACCGACTGCGGCGATTGCCTGCCACGCTGTCCTGAACAGCTAGAGATCCCGCGCTTGCTGCGAGATACACACGATCGCCTAAATGGGGAACCCCGACGACGGCTTTGGCAGTGAGCCAGCCATCCCTGTACCTGCCACTGCCCCTGAGTCGTCTGCGAACTGTTAGGGTTCGGTAGAAGCGCGAAAGCAAGGGAAGGGTAGATGCACCATGCTTTTGCGCTTCGCTTTTACTTGCTGCACTAATCGTGGCAGAAGAAATTTCACTTATGCAGTACCCACGCGGGTACTTCTGGCATTCTCACTGTCTGGCATTCTCACTGAAAGCTGTTGTGGAAAACAGGGATTGCGGCTAAGTTTCTGTTACACTTTGCAACGTGTGTATTTTACAGCGTGTGTTGGAGCCGCCTCTCGCTTAGCAAATTGCTTGGCTGAGAGAGAACTTCCAGGGGTTTTTCATGATTACAGCTCTATTGTTTGATCTAGACGGAACGCTCGCTGAAACCGATACGCTGCACTATGAAATTTGGCGAGTAGTGCTGCAAGAGCAAGGGTTAAACATCGATCAAGATTTCTACAAAGCGAGAATCAGTGGTCGTTTAAACCCTGATATTGCTCAGGATTTGCTGCCGCATTTATCGCCTGAAGAGCAGGCAGCTTTTGTAGATCACAAAGAGGCAACCTTTCGGGAGCAAGCCGAACTGCATCCCTTGTCCGGGTTAATCGCCTTTTTGGACTGGGCAGCTCAACAGTTTGCCTGCGCGGTTGTGAGCAATGCGCCCAGAGAAAACGCTGAGTTTATGATCAGATCGCTAAAGGTGGAAGACTATTTTCCGATCGTCATATTGGGTAGCGACCTGCCCATCGGCAAACCTGACCCGCTGCCTTATTTAGAGGCGTTGAAGCGATTGGGGATTTCAGCCGCAGAAGCAATTGCCTTTGAGGATTCTCCGTCTGGGATTCAGTCGGCTGTAGGAGCAGGAATTACGGTGGTAGGGATCGCCTCAACGCATGATCCAGCAGGACTGGCTGCAGAAGGGGCGGCAATCGTCGTCAAAGATTTTGCTGACCCCAAGCTAATGGAGTGGCTGGAAGGAAAGCTGGGGCAATCGGCCGTTGCATCTGCTTAAGTCTTTGAGCAGCTTAAATCTTTGAGTAGCTTTCTGGCTCCTAATAGCACGCAGGCAAACAGTCCCAAGAAACTGCAGAAACTGCTTAGCGCAAGAAACTGCTCAGCAAATAATTTCCATGCGGCCTGTGAGTTGGGCAATTGTATGAATTAGCTCATCTAGGTCGATCGGCTTCAGCAGCCAATCGGCAAATCCGGCCTGTAGCCCTTGCAGTTGCTTTCCTCGATCAGCCCATGCTGTCATAGCGATGATTGGCACAGCTTCTAAAAGAGTTTGGAGCTGTTGGATTTGGTTCAACAGGGCAAAGCCATCTTCACCGGGCATTGCAATATCGCTTAATACCACATCGAAACAGAACCTTTGGAAAGCAGCGATCGCCTGCTCTACAGAATAAGTTGTGTGAACTTCCATTCCATACAAGGCTAGAGCATAGCCTATCCATTCGCAGGAGTCGCAGTCATCATCAACCACCAATACGCGCAGCCCACTCAGCCTAGAAGCATTTAGCATGGGTATTGTTACGAAATTAGCTTTGGAGAACACAACTTAGCTAAAGTTTTAGCCAAACCAGACTAGCACAATAGCCACACTCCATAGGCTACTTAGAAAGTGCCACAATTATTATTAATCCGTTGAGTTTTATGAGAATTTCTTAATATTTAG
The DNA here is from genome assembly GCF_014764505.1 of Phormidium tenue FACHB-886. Classification (GTDB taxonomy): domain Bacteria; phylum Cyanobacteriota; class Cyanobacteriia; order Elainellales; family Elainellaceae; genus FACHB-886. The sequence continues at coordinate 109,215 of NZ_JACXWX010000015.1, read as the reverse complement.
CAAAACTCTGTTTAAGCTAAATTTTGGTTTGAAACAGTCGATCGATGCAGCCGAAATCTCATCATACGACAATAGAGCGTTGAATGCCTTGATAATGGGGCATCCAACGCTCTATTGTTGTGTATAAAAAATTAATGGCTCAAGTCTTTATTAAGCTGACCTGGATTTATTACTCATTAATAGTGATGCAAAACTTAAATCAGAGGCGGTAACTTAAGCATTTTTTAAGAATCTCAAATCACCTGACGGTTACCGGGCTTTGCAGCAGAACTGGCGCCTTATGCGCAAGTCTCTAGTCTTAAATTTAGTAGAGATAGCCGATAAATGGCTTAAACTTGTAGCCAAACCCACTATTTTTCAATATTGCTGAGCATTTAGCGCTCTTACATTACCTGTCTGCAGCGGATACCTTTTTAACGGAGCAATGCCGTAAATCGAATCGATCGGTTTAAAACCGCTGAGAGATGTAAAGCCTGTTTTTCCCTGATACTGATAGAGTAGAGAACTTTGTTTGGGGAAACTGTCTATGCTGACGAAGGGCTTTGAAGTGGAGATGTACACGGGTACACCTCAGGGCGATATCGTTGGCTTTTCTGACAAGATTGTCGCGAATCTGCACGGTTTTGTGCGGGAGCCAGATACCCGGAATGTGGAATACACCACGCCGCCGCTCTGCCGTTATGAACGTCTCCTTTGTGAACTAGTCCGCCCTCGGCAGCTATTGCGAAACTACCTGAAACAACTGGGTGACTATACCTTGATTCCGGGCAGCACTCTAGCCACGGGTGGCAGTGATTACTTCGATCGCTCTGACCCGACCAATCCTTACCACACCTATATCGAGCAAACCTACGGCACCACCGTTGTTACTGCCAGTATCCATATCAACATCGGCATTACTGACCCTGAAACGCTAATGCGAGCCTGTCGATTAGTTCGTGTTGAAGCACCTTTGTATCTGGCGCTGAGTGCTGCCTCCCCCTTTTTGGATGGCAATATTACCGACAGTCATTCTTCGCGCTGGAGCGTGTTTCCCAAAACACCACAGCATGTGCCGCTGTTTGAGAGCCATAGCCATTACATCCGCTGGACAGAAGAGCAGCTAGCGCTAGGCACGATGCAAAACGTGCGACATCTCTGGTCTGCCGTTCGCCCCAATGGCGATCGCCGCCCCTATAGCCTTAACCGCTTAGAGCTACGGATTTGTGATTTGGTTAGCGATCCACTAGTGCTGCTGGCAATCACAGCGCTGCTAGAAGCCCGCTTGCTTCAAATGATTTCGAATCCAGAACTCGATCCACTGACGCTAAGTGCTCTGCCTGCCTCTAGCCGTGCGGAAGACTTAGTAACCTTGACGAACGACAACGAACTTGCCGCTGCTCATCGCAGCCTGGATGCAGAACTGCGCCACTGGAAAGACGGTAGCCCAATTTTGGCGCGCGAGTGGATTGAGCAGCTCTATCAGGAGGTATGGGATTTTTCTAAGAAACAAGGCTTTGGCTGCTTCTTAATGCCGCTGAAGAAGGTGCTGCGCGAAGGCAACGAAGCCCAACGCTGGCTAAAGGCGATCGATCAAGGAATGGATGTCCGGCAGGTAATGCAACAGGCGATTCGGCAGACAGAAGTGCAAGAAGCAGCGCTGGCAGAAGATCTGTGTCAGCCCCTGGTTGCTTAATCTTCAATTGTTTGAAAATTTCTTAGGAAAAAGTTGGTTATGCCGACTTTCCCCAGCAGAGATTGCAATCTTAGGCGTCTGAGCGGGGGTGAAACCGGGGATGAAGTAACGCTTCAACGGGCTGATCGCCAATCAGATGTTGAGTGACGATCTCCTCGACGTGCTCTGGCTTGATGCGGCAATACCAGGTTTGGTCAGGCGTAATGCACACCGTCACCCCAGAGGCACATTGCCCCAGGCAATCACTACCACTAACAAAAACCCCCGTTGGCGCAGCCGCTTGAAACGCAGCTAATACTGCTTCTGCACCATTGCGGACGCACGACCGATGCTGGCAAATTCGAACACAACGGCGAGTAGGGCGTTTGGGAAAAGATTGGCTCACGCTCAGCCGATACTTAGCAGACGGTTAACCAGTGTAGAGACGGATCGTTTGAGCTGCCGTTTCTGCCGCCAGCGCACAAAGGCTTCTTCGTAGTCTTCACCGCCCAGTCGAAAAGTTTTCCAGGCATCAAGTGCAACGCCAAGCCCCCAGCCCAGCAGAATATAGAGCGACCAAGATAGACCGGGTGCGCCCAGTAAATCTAGCAGAATCAGAAAGCCATTAACGATCGCAAAGCGCACGAATCTCTGCTGAAAGCGGTGACGGCGCTGGAGATTGAATGTTTGTCGTTCGATCGTTTCACCTCGGCGCAGCTGCCACTCCTGCTCTGCTGCCTGCATGTCCGAGGGAGCGATGTTTAACTCTGCCGCAATTTCGTAGAGTTGAGCGCGTGTCAGTTCGCCTGCTTCAGCTTGCTTGGTAATGGCGATCTGGAGGATCTGCTGAGCGTCTTCAGAACGGTATAACTCAGTCATAGCTAGAAAAAGAGATAGGGAGGATTGCGATTCTGCCGGATAGCTTTAGGCGTCGCCTCCCTTATTTATAGACTGGACAAGGGGGACTCGCACCACTAGTCTTGGACGTATTCCTCACCATTCATTAGAGCAATTTCCGCCCGGACAAACTCACGTCCTAAGTAGGCAGCATGATCTAGGAAACTAATTGGGCAGGGCTGAGCTTCTTCAAAAATCTTAATACAAAGCTCTTTGGCCGTTCTTCCGGTAAATACCTGCGTATGAGTGCGCTGCAGATCTTGATTGCAGGACAGGGGTTTTCCGGTTTCTGGATCGCAGGCTAGCCCGTTGTCGTTGATGGTGTTGGTGAAGTGTTTGGCGCAGATTAAACCCACTGGGCGATCGAGATAAATCAAGAAATACCCGTTTGGATCAAGGGCAATAAAACGGTTTGAATACTTATCATCTAACGCTTTTAGCGTATCAGCCGATAGAGTTTGAGTCGAGGATGGATTCATAAGGGGGATAGGTTCGATCCGATTGAGATTTCAATTGGGATATTTGATCTAGTCTAACGTGAATCTAATGAACAGGTTGTCGGGCTACCGCTTGCCTCGGTAGTTGGAAAAGAGCGCTGTAGGGGTTAGCGGCAGTTAATTGCTAACCGTTGTGGCGGTTAGTAGCTGCGTGCCAGTAGGGCAGAGGTCTAGCAGCGGACAGCGATCGCAGGCTGGTTTGCGGTAGTAGCAGCACTTTTGCCCATGAAGCATCATGACTTCGTGGTTGTCGTAAACCTGCTGGGCTGTCCAGCCCTCAGGGAGCTGAGCTTCTAGAAGGGCATGGGCTGCCTGCAGTTCTGTGTGGGCTGGAATCAGCCCCAAGCGAATAGCAACTCGGTGATGATGGCTGTCCACCACCAAAACACGACGACGCAGCGTACTGAAAGCCAACACTGCTGCACTGGTTTTTGCACCCACGCCAGAGAGTTTTTCCAGCCATGCTCGCGCTTCTGGGATGGGCAACTCAGCCAAAAACTCCAGCGATAGCTCGCCTCGCTGTTCACCAATTTGGCGCAGTACTTGCTGAATACGGGGAGCTTTCATTTCTGACCAAGTGCTAGGGGCGATCGCTGCTTGCACTTCAGACGTTGGAGCATCGCGCACCGCTACCCAATTAGGAAAGCGTTGGGTGAGCTGCAAAAAGGCACGATGAGAATCAGCGTTTTTGGTGCGGTGGGAAAGCAAGGCAGAAATTAGTTCACTGAGCGGGTCTAGATCGTTGAAATAGGGAATGGGGCAGCTATAGAAGGCACAAAGACGATCGTGAATCTGAATAATCTTGCTGGGCAGGTTGGAATTAGTAAATAGATCGAGTTGCAAGATAGGTACTCAAGACAAAATTACAGATCAAGCTATGGCTAAGTTTCCGGTTCAGACATCGTTAGGGCAGTGATAGCCTGCAGGAAGCGATCTGGGCGAATAGGCTGAGAGAGAACTTGATCGGCTCCATCTGCAGCTCGATCGCTGTGGCTGGGGGTCAGCGTAGAGGACAGCGCCACGATCTTGAGCTGTTTGGTAATTGGGTTTTGTCGCAGCCGTTGAATCAAACTATAGCCATCTATATCAGGGAGCTGCATGGCCGTGATAACAGCTATTGGAAGCAGCGCCTCAATCTGACTCACAGCGCTTGAGCCTTCCAATAGCCAAATGAGCTGATAGCCTGCTGCTGTCAAAAGATCGCAGATCAAATTAGCAGTTTCTTCGTTGGGTTCCACCAAGACAATCCGCCCGCGTGGTCGGTCTGCTGGGAGGGTGCTGGGCAGTTTAGAGGTTTCAGTCAGCATTCGCTGCATCGGAATTCGTACCGTAAATACTGACCCCACCCCTTCTGTCGATTCCACTTCGATTGAGCCGCCGTGCAGCTCCACCCATTGTTTGGTGAGCGCTAGCCCTAATCCTGTTCCTTCATACTGACGATGGTAGCCTGTATCTAACTGGCTAAACTTTTGAAACAGAAACGGTAGCTGCTGTTTTGAAATGCCAATGCCTGTGTCTTTCACCTGGAAAACTGCCAGATTTTCTTCTAAAAACACCCGCAGCGTCACCTTTCCCCCGGCTGGCGTGAACTTAATAGCGTTACTAATTAGATTGAACAGCAGCTGGCGCAAACGGCGTGAATCAGCAATGAAGCGATCGCGCTTCGGGTCTGTTCGCACATCTAGCTGTAGCGCCACTTCATTGAGCGCTGCTTGTCCTGCAAAGGTTTTGAGCACCTGCTGCACCAAGCGTGACAGTGAGAAAACTTCCACGTTTAACGCAACTTTGCCTGCTTCTGCCTGAGACAAGTCTAAGATGTCGTTGATCATCGACAATAGCTGTTCGCCGCTGCTTTGGATGGTCTGCAGAAAGTTTTGCTGCCGCTCGCTCAAGGCATTGGCAGACCAGCGCTGCAGCGTAGCAGACATGCCAATGATACAGGTGAGGGGCGTTCGCAGTTCGTGGCTGACCGAGGCAAGGAATTCGCTCTTAGCCCGGTTGGCAGCTTGTGCTGCCAGTACCATATCATGCAGGGCTTGTGTCCGCTCCACTACGCGCTGCTCCAACGTTTGCTTCTGCTGCTGCACCTCGGCATAGAGCATCGCCTGACTGATGCCGATCGCCAACCGCTCAGCGATCTGCCGCAAAAAACGCTGTTCACTCTCTTGCCAGTGGCGGATCTCAAGGCATTGGTGAGCAATCAACAAGCCCCAGAGCCGATCGCCAACAATTAAAGGAGCAACCAGTTTTGAGCGCACCTGTGCCTGCTTCAAAAACTTCAGCAAGCAAGGAGCAGACATATAGCGAGTTCTCACATCTTGAACCGCGATCGCCAGCTCCTGATGCTGCATTGTTTCGTATCGCAACGTCTGCACGAAACAATGCGCTTCGGAGAAATTCAACACTGATGGAATCGCTTCAGACGCTCTAGCTTCGTAGATGACCGAGCCGCCTTGTTCAACCACTGGTGAGACAGCAGTCTTTGAAACCTTAAGGCGCGGCTGATCCAAGCGATAGATTACTAGACGATCTGCTGCTAAAAATTGTCGTGCTTGCTCTACAGCTGTTTGGAGAATTACAGGCAGCTCTAGGCTTTGACAAATTTGATGCGTCACCTGATTGAGCAGTCGCTCCTGCTCTACTTGATGCAGTAGCTCAACTTGCGAGGGCTGGGATGGCGCAACAGGGGCAGTTAGAGGGGCAGTAAGAACAGAGAGCAACCGAGCCGTAAATCTGCTTTGCTGCTGTGGGTCGTTGGGCTGAGGCAGAGTGCAAGCTTGCTGAAGCAGCGATCGATCGCTAACTTGCAGCAGCAATTGGTCTACAAAGGCGGCGATCGCTTCTGGAACAAACGTCAGCTCTACTCGATACAGATCGCTTTGCGCTTGCGGCTGTGCTAACAGAAGTGCGCTAAACGAGTCCGAGACAACCAGTGCAAAGTGAGCAGTGTTAAGTTTTGTGGCAATCGTCTCTGGGGCTAAGCCGTTGCTTAGGAGCAGCAGGTCTGAGAAGAATGGTGTTTCCAGTTCCTCGGCTGTCTGTTGCAGTAGCGCTTGCAATCGATGAAACGTGGCAGCAGCTAGGAGCTGGCTGAGGGTGGCAGGGTGGGAGGTGGGCATTGTTGCCAATACTAAAACGCTAAAGTGAAGAGTTGGTCTTAGCTGTCTTGGCTGCCTAGCCTGGCTAGATGCGAGTCAGGAGTAGCAAAGTGTTCACCCAGACGGGAAAATCCCCAGCTTAGTAAAATTCAAGGACTTGCTTCACCATATCATTATCATTACTCTTGATTAAAAATTTACGACGATGAGCAGCCACTTTTTGGCAAGCCCTTCAGATGCACAGTGCTACAATTCCCATTCAGAAAGGGCTTGATGTACAGCGCTAGAATTCTTCACCGAATTCGGAGGATAATAAGAGCTGTCTTCAGGTGTCTCTGGCAAATCCCAGCGGCAAACAATCTGTAATTTTTCAATTTTGACCTCAGTCCTGACTTAAGTTTTATGACCGTTGCTGCTCCTACCTTTACGTCTCAGTTGGTCAATGGCATCCTTGCCATCAAACCGATCGCCGACCTTGCCAAGCATCAAGCCCGCACCATGATGATCAAGCGAGCAGAGTCGATCGGCGTATATTGGCGCCAAGACGTACAGACGCTGCGATCGCGCAATAGCACCGCTGAATTTTCTCCAATATGGGATGCAGAACTGAGACAGCTCCAAACGCCAGGTCTAGTCTACCCCAACTATTATTTAACGTCCTTTCACGCCTACAAGCAGGGCAATCTCAGCTGGGAAGCGGCGATGGAAGTTGAAGCAGCAGCTCATGCCGTTCATGCTCGCCTTTTTCCAGATGCAGGCGCCCAAGGCGATGCCATGCTACGTCAGAGCTACCATGCTGTTTTGCAACAGCAGCTGCCCCAGCCCCCCCAAACGGTTTTAGATATCGGCTGCGGTGTGGGGATGAGTACGTTTGCCATGCAGGCAGCCTATCCGCAAGCTCAAATTACGGGGGTTGATTTATCGCCTTACTTTCTAGCGATCGCGCAATATCGTGCTAATGAGCGCATTAGTCAAACGGTTGCCCCAGTGAACTGGCTGCATGCAGCAGCCGAAGCTACTGGACTGCCGAGCGCTTCGTTTGACTTGGTTTCTGCTCATCTGGTGTTTCATGAATTGCCCCAAACTGCCGCTAAAGCAATTCTGCAAGAATCTCGACGGCTGCTGCGTCCGGGTGGGCATCTGGCAATTATGGACATGAACCCCCAATCTGAGGTCTACAAAAAATTGCCGCCCTACATCCTGACGCTGCTCAAGAGTACAGAGCCGTACTTAGATGAGTATTTTGCGTTGGATTTGCAGCAAACGATCGCAGCAGCTGGATTTACTACACCCACTATCACTTGCAACAGTGCGCGGCATCGGACTGTGATCGCTCAAGCCTGCTGAATGCATAACAAAACAAGCTTACTTAGGAACCGTGCTTGCTGTGTACGGTATCTAAGTAAGCTTGTTTGTTCAGGGAAAAGCTGGCTCTGCAGCCCAAACCCGTTGAAGTACTTGCTCTAGGCTAGACCAATGCCGCTGCTTGAGCTGATTGAGGAGAGGCGATCGCTACTTCATCCGTGCAATAAACTTCGCAAGAGTTGTTAGGGCTTTCGATTAGCTTGACTTTGTGCAGTTTCGCGCCAATGACTTGAATCGGTTCGCGCAGGAGATCGCGGATGTGGACAGCGATATTCTCAGCCGTGGGTACAACCTCCCCAAAGTAAGGAATGTCTTTGTTTAGGAAGGTATGATCAAACGGCTCTACAACGTAATCAGCTATAGCCTTTTGCACAGCAACCAGATCGGCAATCATCCCTGTACGTGGATCGATCTCCCCTTTAACTGTTACTTCCAGGTGATAGTTGTGTCCATGTCCGTTTACGCGGGCACACTTCCCGTAAATTTCTGAATTTTGCTCAAATGTAAGATCGGGTCTTGCCAGCCGATGAGCAGCGCTAAAGTGAGTGCTGATTGTCAAAAATGCTTCCATCCCATTTCCCTCGTAGTCAGCCCAAAGTTCGGGGTGTTCAAACAACTGGATGCGAACTAATGGCAAGTGCGGTGCCAATCGTTGCCAAATCACTCGCGCTATATTTTCAGTCGTCGGTAGCGTTTGCTGAAACTCCTGCCACGCTTCGTTCAAATAGGAAAAATCAAGCTGACTCGTCACTTCCCGCTTGATCACCTGCTTCACATCCGACAAATTCAAGACCATCCCGTATTCGTCGAGATCGCCTTCCATTGAGACGTACAGTACATAGTTGTGTCCATGCCCCGGCGCACCGGCGCAAAGACCAAATCTTTCGACGTTCTCCGCCTCGCCCAGCTCCGGCAGCCAGTAGCGGTGGCTCGCCGAGAACTGCGCCCGACGATTAATGATGCATTTCATAGCAGCAGAAACCTTGTTAAGTTCCGTAAAGCGTCCCTCTTTTCAGGATAGCAGCAGCGGCGGCTGAAAAACAGAGTCGCCCTTTGCGCAGCTCCCAAAAAGTATCTAATCAAGCGCAAGGCACTGTAAATAGAAATCCTGTAGGGATGAACATCTAAAGTCATATCTAACCACCGTGCTTGCCAATGCAATAAAACGCAATAAGCCGTTACCAGAGAACAGTCAAACTTACTAACAGCAGCGCTTCTGTCCACTCCACTACTGCTCCATAGCTATCTCCCGTATGCCCTCCCAATTTCTGGCCAAACCATACAGCCGTTAGAAACGCGATCGCCCCTCCCAGCAACCCTCCCCATTCATAGAGCATCAAATTAAACTCCAGCGGCACCAAACTTAGCCCAATCAGCAGCGCCAAACTAGGCAAGGTATCCCAAAAAGAACGAATAGCAGTTTTGTGAACTGCACCTTTGCCCGTCTCCTTCAGGTAGGGGTACTGTGCGATCGCCACCTGTTGTCCCCAGCGCCCCCAGCCTGCCGCAAGTATTAGCGCCAGCCAGCGGTGTTGAGGCAGGTCAGCGAGGGCACAAGTTTTGAGCAGCAGCAGCACAGCAGTAGCCATTGCGCCAAAGGCTCCTGTGCGGCTGTCTGCCATGACCTCTAGACGGCGCTGCGGATCAGTGACAGCAAGCCCGTCAGCGGTATCCATTGCGCCATCCAGATGCAGCCCGCCGGTAAGCGCTACCCAAACTGCCACGCCGATCGCGCTGCGAGTCAAGATGGGAATGCCGATTGCTTGCAAGCCAAAGTCTAGCCCGCCCAAAATGCCGCCAATTAAAACGCCTACTAACGGCGCAAAGCGAGCGACAGTCTGAAAATCCAATGCCCAAGCGGTAGGAACTGGAATGCAGGTATAGAACGCGATCGCCGCTGTCAATCTTGCCAAGATCCCCATTGCCCAAGTCTCCATCAGCGCCATTTTTACATGATTAAAAACCCGCAAAACCGTTCCTCTAAAGGAGATCTAAAGATTTTTCTAGGAGCTATCCGATCACCTAAGCTAAGATGATGTCATGCATTACGATCGAGATGAACCTAGAGGGATTTCCTCATTCACCTCGCTGGGCTCACCCAACCAGCCAAGCTAGCTAAGCTGGTGAGTCCATTTACCAACCCAAGGTTCTATACCATACGGCTTTCCCTCTATGAGTCATGATCATCTTTCCGGAAATGCCAATTTGCCTGCCCCTTGCATTGTCGATAACGGCATTATTGTTAATAAGCAAGACATGCAAAGGCTGCTGGCAGATTTGAGCCGAGTCCGCTACTCCTATACTCAGGATGGGCAGTGTCTCGCGGAAGACGAAGGCTACATTGTTGAGGTGTTTGCCGATCCGCAGCGCTCTACGCTGGTCGCAAATCGTACCCTTTATCTGAATGTTCAGAGCTTTGACTACCTGAAACTGAGCCGCTCGGCAGACCAAGAGCCTCAGTTTGATCTCACTCAAGACAATCGCCAGCTCAGGCTGATTCCGCTCTCTAATCCCCTCCAAGAGCAGACGGTGCGCAGCCTCAACGTGGCAGCGCTAGAAGCGGTTGTGGCAGAGGTGCTGTCGGCAGGCTGGGATGTGCGAATTGACGACGAAGAAAATTTTTCTCTTTAGCTTCTCGCCTTAGCTTTTCGCCTTGAGGAAGGGCAACGACTCAGCTTCTCCAGATCGTTTATAGTCAAGAATTGGGGTATTGCAATGCGCAGGCTGACTTGAGCAAAATTTCAGCAGCAAGATTTAGCTTAGCATCAGGCGTTCCCTTCACCGATCGTTGAGAGACTGAAAAACTGTGGGATTTTCTTTTCAGTGTCAGGCGCAGTGCAGCCAGACGCAGGCGCGGGCGGGTGTATTCACAACACCGCATGGAATTGTAGAAACGCCCCGCTTCATGCCGGTTGGAACATTGGCCAATGTCAAAACCCTGACGCCCGCCCAGCTAGAAGCCACTCAGGCACAGATGGTGCTAGCAAACACCTATCACCTTCATTTGCAGCCCGGAGAGGCGATCGTCGAAAAGGCAGGCGGCTTGCACACATTTATGGGCTGGAGCCAGCCGATTCTGACAGACTCTGGTGGCTTTCAGGTGTTTAGCCTCAGTGAAATGCGTGAGATTAGCGAAGAAGGGGTAAAATTCCGCTCTCCTCGCGATGGTCAGCTGATTCACCTAACGCCAGAGCGATCGATTCAGATCCAGAATGCGTTAGGGGCAGATGTGATTATGGCATTTGATGAATGTCCGCCTTATCCAGCCAGCCGAGAAGCTGTTCAGCTAGCCACCGATCGCACCTACCGCTGGTTAGAGCGCTGCATTCAGGCACACCAGCGAGCGGATCAGGCGCTGTTTGGCATCGTGCAGGGTGGCATTTATTCTGACTTACGGCAGCAGGCAGCCACAGCCCTAACCCAGTTAGACTTGCCGGGATACGCGATCGGCGGGGTCAGCGTGGGCGAACCTGCCGAGCTAATTGAGAAGATTGTGCAGGCGACCACACCGCTGTTGCCCGTCGAGAAGCCCAGATATCTCATGGGCGTGGGGACTTACCGAGAGATGGCACAGGCGATCGCGGCAGGCGTTGATCTGTTCGATTGTGTCATTCCGACTCGGCTAGCGCGACATGGAGCTGTCCTAGTGCAGGGTGAGCGGTGGAACCTGAAAAATGCCCGTTACCGAGAAGACTTCACCCCACTTGATGCAGATTGCCCCTGCTACACCTGTCAAACGTTTAGCCGCGCCTACCTCAGTCACCTGCTGCGATCGCAGGAGCTACTCGCCTATACGCTGCTCTCGATCCACAACATCACGGAGCTAGTCCGGTTCACCCGCCGCATTCGTGAGGCTATTCTGGGCGATCGCTTTGCGGCGGAGTTTGGGCAATGGCTAGCAAAAGATGAAAAATGAAGGTAGGACGCAGCAGTAGAGACAAGTGGCTTTTTGCCCAATGAAACACTTGAAACACTACGAGGCGAAACCAACATGAAACACACTGCACTGATAGATCCATTGGATAAGCCGGCTGAACTCCTAAAAATTGGTGAAGTGGCAGCTCAAAGTGGTCTACCTGTCAAAACTGTTCGCTACTACGATGAGATCGGCTTACTCTCTCCCACCGTTGCCCGATCGCCCGCTGGCTACCGCCTCTTTTCGGCTGAAGTACTGAACCGGCTGGCTTTCATTAAGCGATCGCAGTCGCTGGGGCTGAGCCTGAGTGAAGTACAAGATATTTTGGCAGTCCACGACCAAGGACAGTTGCCCTGTGGGGAAGTGAAGCAGCATCTAGAAACCAAGCTAGACAAAATTAACCGTCAGATCGAAGCGCTCAAAACGCTGAAAGCAGAACTTCACGGCATTTTGTCGGGATGGCAAGAGGTAGAGAACGATCGGCTACAGCACACAATCTGTCCAAATCTGCAGCGATGATTGGTGATGCTTTAGAGCTGCTGTTAACTTAAGGCGCAGAGTAGGCTTCTCAAAAAGCAATAACGGCTTTAGGGGAGATTTAGCAAGTGGATTGGGTATTGTGAGTGAGATAGCCCCTCCGCTTAAATGCTATAAGCCTTATGGATTTGTTCACTTCAGGGCTCAATACGCTAATCGTGTTTACCCTAGGTGCAGCGATCGGCAGCTTCCTGAATGTTGTGATTTATCGCATCCCAGCAGGATTGTCCCTGCTGTATCCCCCGTCTCGCTGCCCGCAGTGCCGCCGCAAGCTAAAGGTTTACGATAACGTGCCGATCTTCGGCTGGCTCTGGCTGAAAGGACGCTGCCGCTACTGCCGCAGTCCGATTTCGGCGCGCTACCCACTAGTGGAGGCGGCAACAGGGCTTTTGTTTATTTGGGTTTTTACGGTGTTTGGGCTGTCGCTGACGACAGTAGGCTATTGGGTATTGGTGAGCTGGCTGCTGGCGCTGGCGCTAATCGATCTAGACACCCTGACGTTGCCTAACTCGCTGACTCAGTCGGGATTGGTGGCAGGTTTTGCTTACCAATCGATTGTTGGCTGGTCGGCGGCAGGGCTGGCAGGAACAGCCGAGCATCTGCTAGCTGCAAGTCTGGGAGCAGTGGTTGGCATGTTGGGATTTGACTTGATCATCATTCTTGGATCGATCGCCTTTGGCAAAACAGCGATGGGCAGTGGCGATGCAAAACTAGCAGCCTTGATGGGGGCGTGGCTAGGCTGGAAGCTGCTATTACTATCGAGCTTTTTAGCCTGTGCGGTCGGTGCATTTGCTGGAGGTGGGGCAATGGCAGTGGGGTTGCTGAACCGCCGTCAGCCGCTGCCGTTTGGTCCGTTCTTGGCGATTGGTGCGGTGTTAGCAGTGTTTTTTGGGGAGGCGATCATCTCCACTTATCTACAGATATTCTTTCCGACACTCTGACTCGTAAAATAAGGAAGCTTACCCTTCATTCGATCGCACTATGACCCATTCGACCGACATTGCAACTCTGGCACAATGGATGGCGGCTGATTTTAGCAATCAAGAGCAGGCATTTGAGAATCCGCCCTTTTTTGCCCATATTCGGGTTTGCATGCGCCCTCTGCCGCTGGAGCTGCTGTCGGGCGTGAGCTTGCTGGTTGAGCAATCCTATGACTATGCGCTAAATGACCCATACCGGATGCGGGTGCTGAAATTGGTTACAGAAGGCGATCGCATCTTAATTGAAAACTACACAATCAAAGATGAAAAGGATTACTATGGCGCATCCCGTGACCTGAAGCGGCTTCATACCATAACTGCCGATCGTCTAGAGAAACTGAGCGGCTGCAATATGCAGGTGGAATGGACAGGACACAGCTTCAAAGGAACGGTGGAACCAGGGAAAGGCTGTATTGTTGTTCGCAAGGGAAAAGCGACCTATCTAGGCAGCGAATTTGAGATCGATGACAAAACGTTTATGAGTCTCGATCGGGGCTATGACCCAGAAACGGATGAACATGTCTGGGGGTCGGTGGCAGGTCCATTTCAGTTTGTTCGCTGGGCAAGCTTTGCGGATGAGGTAAAAGTCGCCTAATTTGACTTCTGGTCTAATTTTGCTTTCATTTTGTGTTGCTGGCGGTGGAATCCGCGATCTCTATTCTCAACCTGATTCGCTCATCCCCCTGGTATGTGGGATAATGGGGATCAAATTATCTATAGAATTTCCAGTGAGTACCGTCCGCACTGTTTCCGATACAAAGAGAGCCTTCTACACGCTGCATACTCGCCCCATCAACTCGATCTACCGGCGGGTGGTTGAAGAGTTGATGGTAGAGATGCATCTGCTTTCCGTTAACGCGGACTTTCACTATGACTCCATCTATGGGCTAGGCGTGGTGACAACGTTCGATCGCTTTATGCTGGGCTACCGTCCAGAAAGCGATCTGTCTTCCATCTTCAATGCCCTCTGTCAGTCTTTACAGGATGACCCCCAAAAGTATCGCCAAGATGCTGAACACCTTCGATCGCAGGCGGTAGGCACAAACGCCAGCGATTTTCTAGCTAAAGTGAAGCAGCTTCAAACGTTGGAGGGTGGCAGTGGGCTACTAGAGATTCTAAAACCTATTGCAGGCAACTCCAAATACAAGTACAGCCGTCTGTTTGCTATTGGGCTATATACGCTGTTAGAGATCATGAACCCTGATCTAGTCAAAGACGAAAAACAGCGAAACGATGCCCTAGAAACCTTGGGCGAAGGGCTGCAGCTATCGACAGACAAAATGCAGAAAGACCTAGAGCTGTATCGCAGCAACTTGGAGAAGCTGAGCCAAGCCCGTCAGGTGATGGAGGACATTTTGCAGGCAGACCGCAAAAAGAAAGAAGAGCGGCAAAAAGCTAAAGATGCACTTGCGACACCGCCCAACGCTCCTTCAGAGTCAGCTTAGGTGAAAGCAGAACGTGGCGCATTTTTGGTAGCAGTTTGATTTTTGCTTGAGTAGTGTGCCCACTGGCATCATGGCTATTGCTTAACATCAAGTCTTTAGCGGCTAGTCCAAATTAACAATCTCCTCTATGAGCCTTTTGACGATTGTTTTGTTGATCCTTGGATTAGTGCTGTTAGTGATTGGTGCAGAGACTCTGGTACGAGGTGCATCTCAGTTAGCAGTAACCTTTGGCATTCCGCCGTTGATTATTGGGCTGACGATCGTTGCTTATGGCAACAGTGCCCCCGAGATGGCGGTCAGCGTTATGTCGAGCTATGCAGGGCAAGCTGATATCGCAGTGGGCAACGTGGTAGGCAGCAATATTCTTAATATTTTGGCGGTGACAGGTTTGTCAGCAACGGTAGCGCCTAATGGCTTAACGGTTTCCCCAACCCTGCTGCAATTTGACGTTCCCGTGATGATCGCGGTAGCGATCGCCTGTTTGCCTATCTTCTTTACAGGTAACTTGATTGCTCGCTGGGAAGGCGTCCTGTTTGCAGCTTACTACGCAGCCTACACTCTCTATCTGATTCTTGCTTCGGCCAATCGCGACGGACTGCCCGTGTATAGCTTGGTAATGCTAGGTTTTGCGCTTCCTTTGACTGCAATCACGCTGGCAACGGTTATGTGGCGGGCGGCGCGGTCTATCCGAGACACGGAACCTGAGGGTTGGACGTTCATCAAGTCCCTCAAAACCCAGCAAACAAGCTATGGTTTAAAGACGCTTCACCCTCAATTATGCTGTCCTGCTCACAGCGCTCACAAGCCATGAATATCTTGACTAACATTCTGCCCAAGTCAAATCAACTCCCGCGTGTCCGCAAGCGCAGTCGCGGCATTGAGATTAAAACAGAATCAGAAATTGTGATCATGCGACAGGCAAGCAAGATTGTCGCCACAGTTCTCAAAGAAATTTCGCAGAAGGTTGAGCCAGGGCTAACTACAGCTGATCTAGATGCCTATGCTGAGGCGCGCATCCGTGAAATGGGGGCAACCCCTAGCTTTAAGGGCTATCACGGGTTCCCAGCTTCTATCTGCGCCAGCCTCAATGATGAAGTTGTGCATGGCATTCCCAATTCCAAGAAGAAGATCCGTAAAGGCGATGTGCTAAAGGTTGATACAGGTGCCTACTTTGAAGGATTTCATGGAGATTCTTGCCTGACGATCGCGGTTGGCGAAGTGTCTCCTGCTGCCGCAAAGCTGATTCGTGTGGCAGAAGAAACGCTTTACAAAGGAATTGAGCAAGTCAAGGCAGGCAAGTTTTTATTGGATGTTGCAGGAGCAGTACAAGATCACGCTGAAGCGCACGGCTTCAAAGTGGTGGAAGATTACACAGGGCATGGGGTAGGTCGCAATCTGCATGAGGAGCCGTCTGTCTTTAACTTTCGGACGCATCAGATGCCAAATGTCAAACTGAAAGCGGGTATGACTTTAGCGATCGAGCCGATTTTGAATGCTGGCTCGAAGCACACGCGCACTCTAAGCGACCGTTGGACGGTAGTGACAGTCGATCGTGCCCTTTCGGCTCAGTTTGAGCATACGGTGCTGGTAACAGAAGAAGGATATGAAATCTTGACTGACCGGACGAAGCTATAGAGCGATACGCGCCATCAAGGTTCTTTTTGCCCTGAAAACAAATAGCCAGGGCAAAATTGCATCCTTAAGCACTAGCAAAAAGGGGGGCATGATCGCCCCCCTTATCCGTTGCAAATTAGGAAAACTTAGAATTACATCAGACCGAGCTGGGAGAGAATACCTTGACCCGTTACGAACTCGGTTGCCAGACCAATCACAAAGCCCATCATCGCTAAACGACCATTCCAGGTTTCAGCGAACTGAGTGAAGCCAAATTTGGGTTGCTGATTTTCCATGACTGCTTAAACCTCGCTTAAGATCAACCTTACGTAAATAAAAGTTAACACAAATTAATAAAAATTGGCAACTTTAGGCGGATGTCAGAATGAAATGCAATACTCTAACAGCGCCTTCAATAAATAAGCGTTAAACCATAGCGCTGCTGCAGCTGTTACGCTGACCGAATTGAGCAACGCTATTGTGCTATTAGCAGGAGATTTCTACTATTCCTGGGGTTCTGATTGCTTGGGGTACTTGGCGCGTGTATCTAGCCAAACCGTTAGTGCAATCCAAGCTGCTACCGCAACAAGCGTCAACACTGTAAACTGAGCAACCCAGCTGATGAGTTGCTCTAGAGGCACCAAACTGCCAACAAAATAGGCAAGGCTAACGATCGCCGATGCCCAGACAGTAGCTCCTGCAAGGTTACAAAGAATAAATTTGGGGTAGGGCATCTGAGCAATTCCTGCCAGCGGACCAGCGAAAATTCGCAGGAGCGCTACAAAGCGACCCAGAAAAACGGCCTTGGCAGCGTTTTGAGCGAACTGATCCCGGACACCAATGAGCTGCTCCTCGGAAATGCGAAACAGTCTGCCCAAGCGAGTCAGCAGCGTCCAGCCGCCATAGTAGCCAATCCAATAGCCAAAATTGTCACCCAAAACCGCTCCGCCGATCGCGCTACCCAAGACAAACCAGTAGTTGAGTTCACCGCTGCCTGCCAAGAAGCCACCGACGATTGTGATGGTTTCACCAGGAATCGGAATTCCCATATTTTCTAGCAAAATTCCTAGAAACACTGCTCCATAGCCATACTCATGCGCTAGATTCTGGAGTGTTTCCAGAGAGATCAGTTCAAAGGACATGGAAGAGCGCCTTTATAAAGTTTTGTGAAACCCTCTCCTTAATCTTGGCGCAGGTTTGGCAAAGGTGTCAATTGAAGCCATGAAGCGAGCTAGGGCAATTAGTCGTCGTTTATAGCAAATCGTTTATAGCGATTGCCAATCGCATGAGGTACTGATCTTTTAAGGTGTCGCGCGGAGTGCGACACCTTAAAAGATCTCCCTTCACTTGAGCACGAAGGTTGTTGGTGGAAGAACTGTTTGTGTACCCCAACATTAACGGAAGTGGGCAAAGCTCGCTCCCATTAATAGAAGCTGCTAGTTGTTAGTAGTCAGTTTCTTCTTCGTACTCCACAACTCGTTTACGTTCGGGCAAGTTTACTTGAGGCGCGCGGTAGGGCTTTGGATTGTCATCATCTGCCCACGCATCTTGGGTTACTTCTTCATCTGCTGCGTACTTGGGCTCAACGTAGGCAGGCTCAGGAATTTCTTCATACTCTACGTCTTCATAGTCGCTGCGATCGTTCCAGTTGCTTTCAGGCTCAGGGACAGGCTCTTCTTGCCGCATTACCTTTGCCTGCTGCCGGGGTGGTGCTTCTTGCCAGTTATCGTCATCCCAAGTTTCTTGAGCAACCGGAATCTTAGCCCGCATTGGCTCTACCGGAGTCTTGAGACCCGAAGGAAGCTGGTTTGTAGTGGCGGCTGGGGTCATGTAAGCTCCTTCTTCATCCCGCTCCCAAGGAGGTTTGCCAATGCCCAACCGCTCTAGTAAACCGACACTCAGTTGATTAAGCTTTTCCTCAGCGCCTTCAAACACAATTAAGCGATCGGGACCGCTGCTGACAACCTCATCCATAGACAGCTCGTAGGTGCTGATTAGCTGATCGGGAATTTGTGGTAGCCCAAATGAGGCGATCGTGATTGCCTCCACCCGACCTGTGTTGACTTCAAATTTAAAGCCCCGCACTTTGCCCAACTGCTCGCCCGTTTCGGTGATTACTTCGCTGTTTACCAGATTGCTGTAGCTATCAAGACTGATGTCGTCATCTAGTACTGAATCATCGTCTACCAAGATCACATCACCGATCTGGTGGACGCTCTTGAGCAGCAGAGTTTGCTGCTCTTGCGACAGAACGCCCGATAGCATATTTTGCCGAATGCCGATCACTACTACTTCACGACGATCGACATCCACCCAAAACTGGCTGACCACGCCGAGCCGTTTACCTGTATTGCGGGTGATGACTTGTGTGCCGATTAGGTCGGCGCGGAGGCAAAATTGTTCAGTCATTTTCAAGTCCCAATCTCAGGGAATTCTATTAATTTGGCAATAATCCTTTGGCTGAAATCGATATGAAAAATACCGACTTCATCTAAGATTACCAAGGCTGTGGACATTCTTTGGAGTGGACAGTGTGTAAACAGTCACTCACCGGGGCTTGGCGAACGTTGCTAGAGGGAAGAACCCTCCTTAAACGACTCAGGAGGCGACGGAGATTATGTTGATTATACAGAAGCGCTCTGCGGCTGCAAGTTGATTCCCAGGACTTGGGTGTATGCTCCTCGCGCCTGTGTAACGCCGATCGTCCGCTCAGCAGATTCAATCATGGGACGGCGCAGACTCACCACAATAAATTGGGCTTGCTGTGCCTGATGTTTAATCATTCTAGCTAATCGCTCTACGTTTGCCCCGTCGAGGAACATGTCCACCTCGTCGAACGCATAGAAGGGTGAGGGACGATAGCGCTGGAGCGCAAAGATAAAGCTGAGTGCCGTTAAAGACTTTTCGCCACCTGACATAGATGCCAAGCGGCGGACGGGTTTTCCTTTGGGATGAGCGACCAGATTTAAGCCGCTAGCAAACGGGTCTTTGGGATCATCGAGCTGAAGATAGCCATCTCCATCAGAAAGTTCGGCAAAGATGGCTTGAAAGTTTTGGTTAACTGCATCAAACGCTTCTTTGAAGGCGCGTTGTCTTAGAGTAGTGAAATTTTCGATCCGCAGCAGCAGTTCAGTGCGTTCCTCGTCCAAGGTGGTTAGCTTTTGGCTGAGTTCTTCTAGACGGGCTTGGGTGCGATCGTATTCTTCCAGCGCCAGCATATTAACGGGTTCCATTGCCTGCAGACGTTTTTGTAGCGAGCGCAATTCGTGCTGCAGTGCGATTAGGTCTGGCACTGTTTCGGGTAATTCCGGCAGTGGATCGGGAAGCTCAAGGCGCTGCGCTTCTAGCTGCTCTTGGGCATTGACCAGCTCCTGACGACGGGTTTGCTGGGTTTCCTGCAGTTTTTGGCGCTGCCACTCCAGCTGTTGCTGCGCAGTTTGCTGTTCCCGGAGTTGGCGATCGGCACGGTCGCGCTCTTGTTTTTCAACAGCGAGGGTTTGCTCTAATCCAGCAAGACTGGCTTGAATTTGGGTAATTTGCTCAGTCAGCACTGCCTGCTGACCATTAAGGGTAGTCTGTTGATTGAGCTGGGTCATTTGCTGAGCGCGATAGTCTTGGAGCCGCTGCTGCTGCTGCTCAATTTTTTCCTGGAGTCTCTGCTGCTGGTTGTGTAGAGACTGCAAATTTTGCTCAGCAGCTTGCAGGGCGAGTTGACGATCGCTCAGCACAGTTTCACGCTGCTGAATCAGTGTCTGGAGCTGTTGCCATTCGCTATGCGACTGAGACTGCTCTAAGTCAGCAAGCGCCTGCCGCTGCTGCTGCAGTTCGGCTTCTTGGCGCGGCAGCTCATACTCTAGCGCCTGCAGACGAGCCTGAGCCGTTGAGAATTCCTGGTTGTTTTGCGACAACTGTGTCCGCAATTGTCCTTCCTGCGCCGAGAGACTGACAATTTGGTTTTGAATTTGCTCAGCTTGCAGCTGGATTTCGCGGTGCTGCTGGCGCGCTTCCATCAAGGCTTGCGACCGCTGCTTCACTGCCGTTGCTGCATCTGCAATCGCCTGTTGGCAACGATTGAGGACGCGCTCAATCTCCTGAAGC
The DNA here is from genome assembly GCF_014764505.1 of Phormidium tenue FACHB-886. Lineage (GTDB taxonomy): Bacteria > Cyanobacteriota > Cyanobacteriia > Elainellales > Elainellaceae > FACHB-886. The sequence continues at coordinate 89,114 of NZ_JACXWX010000015.1, read as the reverse complement.
CGCTGACGCAGGGCAATTGCTTCGGCTGATTCTCCAGGTTCAACCGTGCCAAAGTGGAGAGTGCCTTGGCGAGGATTGCTGCCGCCGGTCATGGCTCCGCTGGTTTCTAGTAGCTCGCCGTCTAGCGTCACGATGCGATATTGACCCATCTCACGGCGGGCGGCAGCGAGTTTGTCAAACACCACAGTGTTGGCAAAGACGTAAGCGAACACGTCCTGGAAGCGATCGTCGCACTCGATCAGGTTGGCAGCATAGTCGATGAAGCCCTCTGGGCGGTTCCAGACCGGTAGCGGTGTAAAGTGAGGTGCTCTAATTTTGTTGAGCGGCAGGAAGGTGGCACGTCCGGCTCGCTGCTGCTTCAGGATTTGAATGCCAGCCGCTGCTACGCGATCGTCTTCCACTACGAGATAGCTTAGTCTTGCCCCTGCGGCAATTTCCAGTGCGAGTTGATAGCGTGGATCAACTTTGCCAAGCTGCGCCACCAAGCCACACATGCCAGACAGCCGAGCCCGATCGAGGACTTGAACCACGCCTGTCCCCTGGGTTTCCTGCATAGCTTGAGCTTGGGCTTCTAGCTTATCAAGCTGGCGCTGCTTATCTCGCTGCTCCTGAACCAAGCGGCTTTGCGTGTCCTGCTGAATTTGCAGCTCTTGTTCGGCAGCAGCGACGGACCTCTGGCACTCATCCACCTGCTGAAGCGATTCGCTGAGGGTGGCAATGACTTGAGTATATTGGGTTTGCTTAGCGCCGACTTCTTGTGAAACGGCTTTGGTTGCTTCGGTTTGCTCCTGAATTTTCTGGTGGAGTTGCTCCACTCGTTCTTGTAGTCTTGCCTGCTCGGTGCGCTGTGGTTCTAAAGTTCGCAGCAGCGCTTCAATTTGATGCCGCAGAGCGGTCTGCTCCTGCACCCAGGCATCTGCAGCAGTGGCGATCGCGCTCGCAGACTGACGCTGCTCATCCAGGTCACGTTTTGCTTGATCTCTGGCAGTTTGTAGCGTGGTCAGCTCTTGCGTTTCAACATACTGGGCTCGCTCAGCGAGCTGGGCAAACTGTTGATGGTGTTCGCGGATCTCTTGCTGGGTGCGATCGATGCTGGCAACTATGGCTTGGCTAGCGGCAGCTAGCTCCTGCTGCTGCCGCTCGGCTTGCCGCAGTTCGGCTTCATGGGAGGCAAGGGTAGATTGCAGAGCGATTAGCTCGTCTTCACCCAGCGCTCTTACCTTGGCGTTGAGCTGATCGAGTTCTGCGAGTGCCGCTTGAATTTGTTGCCCCAGTGCAGCAAGCTGCTCAGTCAGGTCGGCGTGGGTGCGTTCTCCTGCTTCAATTTGCGCTTGAATCTGCTCTGCCTGTTGCGCCTGGTTCCGCCAGAGCAAAACCGCTTCCCACAGTGTTTTGGTTTGTAGCTCGGCTTTCAGCTTTTGATATTTCTCAGCTTTGACACGGTCTTGAGCAAGGCGATCGCGCTGTGCGGTCAGCTCTCGTTCAACAATGCGAAATTTTTCTTCCCGCTCTTTGACTGCATCTAGCTTTTCTTTTGCCTGGTTAATTTTGCGATCGAACGCTCCCACGCCTGCCAGTTCGTCAATAATTTCCCGTCTTTCGCGGGGGTTCATGGAGATGATGCTAGTGACGTCTCCCTGCAGAACGACGTTGTAGCCTTCTGGATAGATACGGAAGCGGTGGAGCTGTTCGTGCAGCTCTGTGAGGGTGCAGGGCTGATCGTTGATGTAGTAGTTGGAAGTGTAGGTTCCCTGCTGGGTGACGCGGAGTTTGCGGGTGACTGTCCAGTCCGTAAGGGAGGGGGGAAGTGGAGCGGGGGCGCTTCCATTGCCGTTGTGCCCGTCGCCGTTGTGCCCGTTATCGTTGGCTTCAGAGAACCCGTTTGCTTCAGCGGCTTGGCGAGCGACAGCAGCTTCGGCAGGGTCAGGAAGAGGTTCGTCGTCCAGGGCGAAGGTGACGGTGACGCTAGCTTCAACGGTCGATCGCCCTCGCCCGGCTTGGGTTTGGTTCACTAGATCGGGCAAGCGTTCGGCTCTCATGCCTTTAGAGCTGGACAAGCCAAGGGCAAACAGGAGCGCATCCAGAATATTGGATTTGCCAGAGCCATTAGGTCCAGAAATCACGGTAAATTCTGGCAGCAGCGGAACTTGGGTTGTGCCGCCGAAGGATTTGAAGTGGGTGAGTTCGACGCGCTTAATGTACACTCGGCTGGGGGATGCTTAGTACAGCTATACTATATGATACCAGCTTTTTAGGCTGAGATACCAGCGAATCATATAAGCAAACTCAACTTTTGGCTCTGGTAATTTTTCTTAGCAGATGGCGCACTGTCCTGCTTAATTCGCAGGTAACTAGGCGGGCAAGACCGAGAAAGCTAGCTCTGCTAATTGTATATATTGAAAAATCATAGTGCTGGCTTCTTTCTTCTGCTAGGTGAAGCGAAGCAGATTGGTGTCGCACCCATTGAGCTAAGACACCAATTTGCTTTGTTCAGCTTTGATTCTGAGCGATCGCCTTCCGTCTAGCCTGCTGCACCGGGTTTAGCCAACGCTCTAGCAAACTAAAGGCTTGTGAAGAAAGCAGCGTTAGCACCAGATAAACGAGCGCTACGCTGGCATAAATTTCAAAGGCACGATAGTTGCTGGCAACGATAATCTGCCCTCGTCTAAACAGTTCCTCAAAGCCGATCACTGCTACGAGGCTGGTGTCTTTTAGCATTGAGATGAACTCATTGCCCAACGGTGGAATCATGCGGCGAAAGGCTTGCGGAAAGATGACGTATCGCATTGTTTGCACGGGACCCAAGCCCAGCGACTCAGAGGCTTCTCTCTGTCCTAGCTCGATCGACTGAATGCCTGCCCGCACAATTTCGGCAATGTAGGCAGCGCTGTTGAGGCTAAGCGCCAGGATCGCAGCTACAAATTGACTCAGCGTCAGCCGCAGCCCAAACCCTCTAGCAACAGCTGGTAGACCGAAATAAATCATGAATATCTGTACCAGTAGCGGTGTGCCGCGAAAGAAATCAACATAGGCGCGAGCGAGTAGGCTAACAATCCGAGAAGAAGACAGCCGCGCAATGCCAATCAAGGAGCCGCTAATCATGCCGAGGATGATGGCGATTGCCGTTAGCTGCAGCGTGACGCCAGCTCCTACAATTAGCGAGGGCAACGACTCTAGGATGATATTGAAGTCCAGCATAGGGTTGAGAGTTGAGTTTTTAAGTCTCTAGTTAAGCAGACCCCACTCAAAACTCAAAGCGGGTTTTTGAGGGATGCCTGTAATGTCCCTCAAAAACCTTTAAACAGGGACGTTCTCCGGTAGGGCTGGGGCTTTGCCGCCAAACCACTTCTCATAAATCTCCTCGTATTTGCCGTCACTGATCACGGTAGCTAGACCCGAATTAATTTTTTCCAGGTTGGGCGAACCCTTGGGTGTTGCTATCCCGTAAAACTCTTCTGTCACTAGTTGTCCAACAACCTTGACACCAGGTACATTGCCGTTCTTAATTGCATACAGCGTGACTGGCGCATCGTTCACTACTGCATCCACATTGCCATTGGCCAGCTCTTGCAGCGCCAATGGTGCATTGTCAAAGGTGCGAAGGTCAGAGGGTTGAGCTTCTTTGGCCTTGTTGGCGCCTGTCGTACCGATCTGCACAGCGACCCGTTTGCCTTTCAGGTCTTCCAGAGAATTGATGTCGTTGTTGGTATCTTGGACGGCGATTGCCAGCCCTGCCTTGAAGTAGGGACGCGAGAAATCTACCGCTTGGGCACGTTCTGCCGTAATCGTCATGGTGCTAATGGTTGCATCTACCGTTCCGGCTTGCAGCGCTGGAATAATGCCGTCAAAGGGGAGCTGTTGCAGATCGGCTGTGAAGCCAGCGGCTTCAGAGACAGCGTTAATCAGGTCAATGTCAAAGCCCTCATAGCTGCCGTCAGGCTTTTTAGACTGAAATGGAGCAAAGGTAGGGTCGATCGCAAATCTCAGCGTTTCACCACTTGCGGCAGGAGAAGAGCCGGCCGCAGAAGAACCCGCTGCAGGGGAACTGGAATCAGTGGGTGTGGATGAGCCGCACGCTGCAAACACCACTACGCAGCAGAGGCTGAGCAAGCCTAGCGTGAGTTGGCGCAAAAAGCGCGATCGCGTCATTCTAATCATGAGTGTCAACCTTACTTTAGAGAGTCATTTTGAACAGTTGCGGCAATCTATTCTAAGTAGAAATTTGCGTTCAATGTTCAGTTTTCAACAAGAGTTACACAGGTTCAAGTTTCGCAGGTCTTCATCGCTATTCTGCCGCAGGTAAAGCAATAGCAGCCTGAAGCGGTTGCTTGACGCAGCCACTTCAAAAACCTGAAAAACCTGAAACTTTTTCTCCTGGTATACAGGTGTGATGAAGGAATGCTCTAGCGATTTGTGGAGAATAAATCGCCGAACAAACCGAAAAGCGAATCTAGTGGTCTAGCAATTGCTCTCTGCTTGATACAGAACGCTATTTTTGGTTACTCTACCTGCTTTTTGAGGCTAAAAAATGTGCTATCTCTATCACAATCTATAAAAGTTGCCAGTTCTTCAACCCGCCGACCCAGCTATGGAACCTCTTGCACCCCACGATACTCCTGCGATCGTTTTCGATCGAGTTGAAAAAAGCTATGGCGCTCTGCGCGTTCTTAAAGGCATCAGCGGCTACATCAACCCAGGTGAAGTCGTAGCGATCATTGGCTCCTCTGGCTGTGGCAAAAGTACGCTGCTGCGCTGCTTCAATCGGCTAGAGGCGATCAACGATGGGCGACTGATTGTTAACGGTATGGATCTGTCTAAGCCCGATCTCTCGATTCAGGAACTGCGGCAGCTGCGGGCACAGGTGGGCATGGTGTTTCAGCAGTTCAACCTGTTTCCACATCGTACTGTGCTAGAAAACCTGACGCTGGCTCCGCAAAAGGTGCTGGGGCAGCCGGCCAAAGAGAGCGGACGCACGGCGCGGTTTTTCCTCGATAAAGTGGGTCTGCTGGAAAAAGCTGACGCCTATCCTGACCAGCTTTCTGGCGGACAAAAACAGCGGGTCGCGATCGCTCGTGCCCTCTGTATGAGACCAAAAATTATGCTGTTTGATGAACCCACTTCGGCACTTGACCCAGAACTAGTCGGCGAAGTGCTGGCGGTGATGCAGCAGCTTGCGGAGGAAGGTATGACAATGGCGATCGTCACGCATGAGATGCAGTTTGCCCGCGAGGTGGCGCATCGGGTGCTGTTTTTGAATCAAGGGCAGGTGGAAGAAGAAGGCGCGGCGCGAGACGTGTTGAATTATCCCAAAAGCGATCGCCTCCGGACATTTTTGAGCCGAATGAGTTTTGCCAAAGCTTAAGCTTTCAAACTCCCACTGCAGGGTAAAGCAGCGGGGTGGGGCTAAACGTCTCCGCCTCGCTGTTCTACAGTTTTACGAATTTTCTCAGCCCGGAGCGCAGCATCTGCCATTACATCAGACATTTTTTCTAGCATTTCGCCCGGGTAGTTCTCTAGCACTTTAGTAGAAAGCGACACGCGGCGTTTTGCTTCGTCCAAATCAATAATCATTGCCTTGATCGGCTGACCGACCTCAAAGATGGCATTGAGTGAGGCAACATAGTTTTTGCTGATCTGGTTTATATGCAGTAAGCCTGTCGTGCCGTCAAAATCTACAAACACGCCAAACGGCTTGATGCCAACTACTTTACCCTCAACCAACTGCCCAATCTCCAGCTGGCTCAGGCTAACGGCCTGGGTTGCCAGCCGTTGCGACACTACCAGCCGCCTGCGGCTGGCATCAACCTCAATCAAGCTGACAGTTAGCCCTTTGCCAACCAAGGCATCTAGACTGTCTCGATCGACCAGATGCGATCGGGGAATAAATCCTCGAATCCCTTGCACATCCACAGTCACGCCGCCTTTATTGACCCCGCTGACTCGTGCCTGAATTGTTTGATTATTTTCCTGCAGCTCTGCTAAATTTTCCCAAGCCTGCCGAATCTCCAACTGGCGTAGGGATAGCGTAATCTGCCCATCTGCATCTTGTTCTCGAATGATTAAGAACTCTCGCTCTTCACCAGTAGGTAAAAATTCCTGCAGATTTGTGACGCGCTTAAGTGAAGCTTCTTCGAGCGGCAGAAATGCTGCTGCTTTGCCGCCAATATCAACATAAACGCCGTCAGAGTCGTAGTTTGCCACTTTGCCCCGCACAACCTGACCCCGTTGAAACTGATAGTCATGTTGCTCTAGAGCTTTGGCAAAATCATCAGTGGAAAAGGACAAAGTAGCCTCCTGCGATCGGGGTCAATGACCGATAGGGTTAAGCTTTCCTAATATAATCAATTCCTCGCAGATCGGGTACGGAGGGTTAGAAATTAATGAAGCAACGATCGCGCCTACAGAAGATCAACACTGAGGCTAACTTCGGTCTCCAGGCTACCGCCAGCCTCCAGATAAATCAGGTGTTCACCTGTGTTTAGGGCATTACGAGGAGCTGTCCAAGGTTCTAGACAGTAGTAGTCTTTGCCTTTAACCGTCCAGAAGACGAGCGTGGAATAGACCGGATCGTAGCTCAGTGTTAGGCGGGTATGTTGCAGTGGGTCGATGACATGCGCCACCTGCCGAAAAACTTCACCAAACGCCACATCGATTTCGTCCCAACTCAAATCGAAGCTGCCCGCAAAGGAATGACTCGTCTGGTCAATTTGATTGGTGAATTCTGTACTAGGTATATCAAACTGTAGCTGTGATTTATCAGAAACTTGGAAGTAGGGATGCAAACCCGCAGAGAACGGTAGGGTGACAGCTGATTGATTCGTATAGCGCTGCTGAATCATCAGCATGTTTCTCTGGAGTTTGTAAGTAAAGTCCAACTGAAAGTCGAACGGGTAGACTGCGCGAGTTTCATCCGTGCTGGTCAACGTTAGCGTCAGGGCGATCGCCTCCCCTTCCTGCTGGTCGGTCACTTGCCAGGGCAGGTCTCGTGCAAAGCCATGCTGCTTCAGGTGGTAGGGTTGTCCTTCATAGGTGTAGGTATTGTCCGGTAAATTGCCACAGATGGGGAACAGAATCGGCACCCCACCACGCACCGACATTGCCGGATTTGCAAAGCGATCGGCATCCAGATAGAGTATTTCTTTACCCTGCACCTGCCAGCGCGTAATTATACCTCCCCGTTCTGGTACAACTTCTAGCAATGCGTCTTCGGACTTCAGGCGATAAGTCGTATACTGTTGCTGTTCAATCGTAATCATGTGAAGAGTTCCTACGGGCTTAGACTGAGTGAGCTAGGGTTCGATTTAACTAGGGTTTTATTTAAGTAGTGATTTAACGTTTTTACGGGTTGCTTTACCTTATTCCAGAACTTTTGTTCGATTAGCTTTTTCCTCTTATCAATTGCTTCAGTCTACTTCCCAATCCTACAGTGTGAATTTGGGAAACGGGAGGGCGATCGTGGGCGGTAGAGGTCGCAGATCGCCCTCTACCTCAAAGCTCCTCTGGGCTGGGAGCACTCAAAAATGGCTCTGTGGGGAGCTGGGAATCGGGTGCGGCAGGTAGCGAGAGGCGCAGATGAGCATCTAGTGCCAGAGGCGAGCGAAAGGGGTGATCGAACAGGCTAGAGGCTTGGTGCAAGTACGTCATGATTTGAGACGCAGCTTCGCCTGCAGCTAAGGTTGGCTGGTTCTGCTGAATCTGCACGGGTAGAAACTCAAGCTGCATCTGTTTATTGTGTAGCGTCACCTGCAGCGCGGCAGTATCTGCTGTGCCTTCGCTACTCGTGTCTTCGAGTGCATCACCCAGGGAATAGACGATCGCTCTGCCTTGATAGATTTCTGCTCCTTGAGTAATCTGAGGGGCATAGCCTACCACTAAATCAGCACCGTGGTCGATTGCTGCTCGCCCCAAGGTCATCTGCGATTCTTCGGGGTATGCTCTCAGTGCCTTATTCCAGTGGTAGCTGACGATGATCCAATCAACTTGATCCCGAATCGCTTTAACATCAGCTTCTACCTGACTGTTTAAGCTGGTGTTCATCCCTGCGGTGTTTGCCCCTGCGCTGAAGGTATCAGAATCAGAGTATCCCAACAGAGCGATCTTCTGCCCTTTTACCTCAAAAATCTGGGGGTGCCGTGCTGCCTGCTGGTCTTGTCCGGCGCCGATCGGATAAATAGCTTTCTGCCTCAGCGTGTTTAGGGTTTGTCCCAAGTCACCACTCATCATCACTGAATCTGCTGCCACATTGACAACATCAACGCCATTGGTCAGCAGCTCCTCCAGCGTTGCTTTGCGAGACTCAGGTGGCGTTGTTGGCTCGGCTTCTTCTGCGGCTAGCTCTGGTGGAGTGCTGAGAAAGCCCGCAGAACTGACCAGCATACTGGCGCTATCTGTGACGGCGGTAGGGGAGAGATCGCTCGGGGCAGGTTCGGGAGAGTGAGAACCCATTTTAGTAGAAGTGAATTTGATAGCCGGGGGAGCAGCTAAAGCGGAAGCGCTCGCTGAGGCAGTAGTTGGCAGTGCTTCTGCCAGCGCGTTGTCTAAGTTTGTGATTAGCAAATCTGCCTGCTGGTAAGCTGGAATGCCCTGAGCGCTACCGATCGCTCCGTTGCTGCCAAAAATCAGCGTAACGGCAGGATCGGTAGGATTCGCTACCGCTTGCCGAATGACTGGAACCTGTGCCAGTGCTGCTTGCACTGTTCCAGATTGCTCCATGGTTGGTGTTGGGTTTTCGGCAGTGAGAGTTGCACCCCAAAGTCCGCCATTGCCGCTGGCGCTAAGGTAGCCTAATGACTGGCTTAGCACCTGTATGCCACAAACCGCTGCGATCGCTGTTGCCACCGATCCCCCCAGCAGCAAAGCCCGCACTTCTAAAGGACGGCTCTTAAACCAGCGCCGCGATCGGCGGGCAGCCCGGATTGTATCAGCCTTCCGCTCAACTAGCTGATCGAGAGCAGTATCCGACCAGCGATAGACCTGAACTCGCAGCTTAGCAATTGGCGATCCTGCTCGCAGATTGTATCGCGGCTTCTTCTTACGAGATCGGGCTGTTGCAGGCTGAGATCGGGGAATAGGGCGTTCTATGAATTGGATCTGCTCTGCAGCTGTAGGGTTGTGGGTAGCGGCTGTAGGGTTAGTAGCTGTTTGGGTGGCTGGATTTGAGACAGTAGGTTGGTTAGCGGGATGCGGTGCTTCAGCGGGAGATGGGGTGATTGTCTGGGCAGCAGCAAAGCGCACCGGCACGACCTGCTCCCAAAGTAGATCGGCAGAGCCAAGCATCTGAGCAGTGATCCGTACACCTTGAATCAGTTCGGAGTTGAGTTCAAAGAAGCGCTGCCGAATAAAGTGAACTAGGCGATCCCCATCAGGCAGCCGATGGCAAACTACCCGAATCAGCAGTAGCCCGGGCTGCTGTAGAACAACCTGAGCGCACATGCCCTGTGGAACTAAGTACCGATTGAGCCAAAAAGTAATTGCCTTAAGGTTGCCTTGCTGCGCCAACTGCACAACCGAAGATTGCCATGCGCTGTCTAAGTTAGCCATTCACCGTTCTCCTCTCCACCAGTGCGAACTGCATACTCCATTCCAGGGGTATCCCAGTGCAACTTATAGCGCTTTACGCTTGGATAGAACCCAAACTTTTTCTGAAAACTTTGCGCTTCCCTAAGATGCAATGGGATACAGTCTTATTTCATTAATTTGTCTCTGAAAATAGCGGCGATCGAGCTGCCGAACTGCTGCGAGCAGCTTTTTGCTCACGGATACAGCCTAGAACTTTTGCCTCTTGCGTTTGCAGTGATATTTACTGCAAAAACAACAAAAATCCCGTCGGCTGCTGCCTTTCGGTATAAGTCAGAGCTATCGCCTGCCCACCCAAAGATTAAGCTGCCTAGCTTTTGCTGAAACGGGTTCACGCTATTTTCTACAGCAACTCGATCGCCCTAATCCACGAGAAGCCCACTGTCATGCCCCAAAGCGGTCAATATCACCACAACTAAGCTCTAGATAACTGACTCTAGATGACTAAGTTTCAAATAATACTAACGCCAGTTGATCAATTCGTCTCAAGAAAATTTAGCGGGACTGGAATGGCTTGCAACACAATCTACGAGGGATCACTGTATCGTAGAAATCGACTTTTGATTTTCAGCTCAAATTTCAGCTAAAAATGGCTCTGGTTGTTGCTACCTTCTACAAGTTTGTTTCCTTGCCCGACCGCGCCGAGAAGCGATCGCACCTCCTCCAGTTCTGCCAAACTCAAACCCTACGAGGAACTATTCTGTTGGCACAGGAGGGGATCAATGGAACGATTGCCGGGTCACGACAGGCAGTTAATGCGCTGCTAGCGCATTTGCGGTCGGATGTGCGACTGGCGGATTTAGAACATAAAGAATCAACGGCAGAAGAGTTTCCTTTCGATAGGCTCAAGATCAAGCTGAAACAGGAGATCGTCACCTTCGGCTTACCAGCGGTAGATCCGAGTCAGCAGGTGGGAACCTATGTAGATCCGAAGGATTGGAATGCGCTGATTTCCGACCCAGAAGTGACAGTAATCGATACGCGCAATGCCTACGAGATAAATATCGGGACGTTTCAAGGTGCCCAAAACCCCGAGACTGCCTCCTTTCGAGAATTTCCTGGTTATGTCCAGCAGAACTTTGACCCTACCCAGTCTAAAAAAGTAGCCCTGTTCTGCACAGGTGGTATCCGCTGTGAAAAGGCTTCTTCTTACCTACTCTCCCAGGGTTTTCAGGAGGTCTATCACCTGAAGGGTGGCATTCTCAAGTATTTGGAAGAAGTTCCTGCCGCAGAAAGCCTTTGGCAAGGCGAATGTTTTGTCTTTGATCAACGAGTCGCTGTGCAGCATGGGCTAGAATCTGGAACGCATGAGCTGTGCCTCAGCTGTGGACACCCAATCTCAGCGGTCGATCAGCTTTCTTCTGATTATGAGGAGGGTGTGTCCTGCCCTCACTGCTTCCCAAGCCTCACCCCAGAGAAACGAGCCGCCAGACGAGTGCAGTGGCAATCGCGGCAAGCAACAGCCAAAAGTGGAAAAACCAAAAGCTGACACGCACCCCTGCCGGCTCTCGTCTATGATGGTTGTCAACTCACTTTGGAGCATCCTATGAACTGGTGGCGATCGCTCAAGCGAAATCCTCTGGCGCGCATTGGTGGACTGATTCTGATTGCGTTCTACCTGATCGTCATCTTTGCTGATTTCGTTGCCCCTTACGATCCTTATGTATCTCAGCTCGATGGATCACTGCTGCCGCCAACTCAGATCTATTGGTCAAATGCCCAAGGACAGTTCATCGGACCGCATGTCTACCCCACCACGCAAGGTCCTGTCAGCTTAGAAACGGGCGATCGTGCCTTGAATGTTGATCGCAGCAAGCCTTCACCGCTGCGGCTGTTTGTGACCGGGGATGAATACAGTTTTCTGCAGCTCAAGCTGCCGCTTCCTACTCGGTTTTCTCTAACAAATCCTCAAATTGACGACGTAGAAGTTTTTCCAGGCATCAGAGGTAGGTTGCACCTGTTTGGCACTGATGGACCCGGCAGACTAAACCTGATGGGAACGGATGAGCAAGCCCGTGACCAGCTAAGCCGTCTGATTCATGGAGGTCGAATCAGTCTATTTATTGGCATCGTTGGAACGCTGATCACGTTTCCTTTAGGATTGTTAGTTGGCGGTATTTCTGGTTATTTCGGCGGCATCTTGGATGCGATCTTGATGCGGATTGTAGAAGTAATCATGGTCGTCCCATCGTTCTATTTGCTTGTTGCATTGGGAGGAGTTTTGCCGCCCGGTCTCACCAGCGCTCAGCGGTTTTTGCTGATTGTTGTAATTACCTCATTCGTGAGCTGGGCAGGCTTAGCGCGGGTTGTGCGAGGGCAGGTCTTGTCAATTAAAGAGCGAGTTTTTGTGCAGGCAGCCAAAGCTATGGGAGGACGATCGCTCTACATCATCGCTCGCCATGTCTTGCCACAGACCGCGACCTACATCATCATTTCTGCCACACTAACGATTCCTAGCTTCATCGTGGCAGAAGCTGTGCTGAGTTTGATCGGCTTGGGCATTCAGCAGCCTGATCCCTCGTGGGGAAATATGCTGTCGATCGCTACAAATGCCTCAATTTTGGTCCTACAGCCTTGGCTAATCTGGTCACCTGCAATCTTAATCGTCCTGACCGTGCTAGCGTTTAACCTGTTGGGTGATGGGCTGCGTGATGCACTTGATCCCCGCAACCTGCAGCGCTAAACAGGACTTTGACCATAGAAAGGCAGTGCCTCTGACCAGTCAGGACGATCGCCCCGCTGCCAATCCTGATAACCTAAGTCCAATACACCAGCAGCCGTTGTTCCCAGCCCGCTTTCCGCTTGGATCAACCGATAAGGGTGTTGCCATTGGTCAAGCACCTGCTGCCATTGCAGCTGGCTCATGATTGTATCAGCGAGGCGCGTCTGTAGATTGGCGCTATAGATAGCAGTGTGAATTTCGCCCCGCTGTGCCTGCATTTGGATGGCAAGGTCAGGGACAGCATCAGTACTAAAATTACTCGCTCGATGCATCCAGGCGATCGCCGTCAGCGTAGAAACGGCAAATAGGGGAATTTCTAGCTGCTGTGCCAGCGTCCGTGCCGCAACAACGCCGATGCGCGTTCCCGTAAAGCCGCCCGGACCTCTCGCAACTGCCAAAAACATTAAATCTTTCCAAGTCTGCGGCTGCAAAAACTCAGTCAGATAAATGTGCAGATGCGTGGACAGATCTCGATTCAGCGACCAGCTTTGAACCCGCTCGTCTCCTGCAAAGTTGCTAATCGCCAGACCCAGATCGGCGCTAGCGGTATGAATCGCCAAAGCGTATTTCTGGGAGGTTGCGTTGGTCATGCCCAAAAAAAGAAACCGATCGCAGATAATACCAAAATATGTTTCAGAGAGTTTATCACACTCTCTAGTGCCACCCTCAACCTGCCCCCATGAACTCATCTGCCTTGTTCGATTTTGCCTCCGATTTTTCAGAAGGACTTGCTGCTGTCCGCAAAAGCGATCGCTACGCCTACATTGACCTGACTGGACAGGAAGTAATAAAAGTCGATCCTAGTTTTGATGGGGTTTCTTCTTTTTCCGAAGCGCGAGCGCTGCTGCGGATCAATGATGTATATGGCTATCTTGACCCCACGGGTGAAGTTGTGATTCCTCCACAGTTTCCGAGTGCAAATGCCTTTTCAGATGGGCTAGCGGCAGTCCGGGCTGGGACACGCTACGGCTACATTAACCTCCAAGGTGAGCTGACCATCGAACCCCAATTTCTCCTTGCCTCCGATTTTTCAGAAGAACTCGCTGCCGTTAAAGTAGACGATCGATATGGCTACATTGACCGCAGCGGCAAGTGGGCAATCGAACCTGTATTTGAAGATGCCTGGAGCTTTTCTAATTCTCGGGCGGTGGTGCGGCAAGATGGCAAATGGTGCTACATCAATCGAGCTGGTGCTATCGTCATCCCTTCTGCATTCGATGGGGCGTTTGCTTTTTCCGAGGGACTGGCACGAATCCGTCAAGCCGCAAACTGGGGCTTTATTGATGCTACCGGGAATGTCGTGATTTCCTCTACTTTCGCTTTTGCCTCAGACTTCTCAGAAATGCTGGCGGCAGTGTTGGTGGGTAGCCAATGGGGCTATGTTGCCTACAGCGGCGAGTTAGCGATCGCCCCGCACTTTGAGTTCGCCTCAGATTTTTCTGAAGGAATGGCATCGATTCAGCGTGGCGGCAAAACTGGCTATATCAATAAAACTGGGACGATAGCAATTGCTCCCCAGTTTATCAGCGCAGGGTCATTTTCTGAAGGCTTTGCTTGGGTGCAAACGGATCAAGGCTGGGGCTTTATTCGTGCAGATGGCTCATTGCTTTAAGTTTCAAGCCGTTAAATTCGTGAGTTCTTCATCCGCTGTCATGTCAGCAGTGTAAGCAAAAATTTACGTTAATCCAGTGTATATAGCACTTTTTCACAAAGCTTGGTATAAATAATAACTAACACGTCTTGTGTTCTCTGTACTCTTTGAACTTTGAAAGGCATTTGTTAGGTGAGGCGATTGCCGGCAGCATCAGAGCCGTTGGTAAAGTGATCGCTTTTTCAGGTAAGTGGGGCATCCTTGAGTAACTCTGAAGCCCCTGGCGTTTCTAAACTTCGATCAATCAAAATTGAGGAATTTCCTCTAGATTGCTCAAAACATTTTTGCTCAGCTCGTGTTTTCCCTGTTGAAGTCGTACTTCTAAGCTGTTAAGACAATAATGTCTGTTGGTAATTGTAAAATTCTTGTAAATATTTAAACTCTGAGTAAAAAGTTTCCTGGTTTAACCCCATTGTGTTTATTGCTGTTTGCCTTTTGACTCAGCTTAATCTACTTCTTGTTTGCAATGGCACTGCGCACTTAAGCAACGTAGAGAAGTTGCTTGAGTTGAAGGCTGCGCTTGTTTAATCTTTGGTATAAGATTCACTGCTCAGGTTTAGCCGTATTTCCTTTCTGAACTTTGTCTGCGCCTAGTTCTGCATAGTCCACTTGTCATGAAGACAGCATATGTCAACCCAAAAACTTATTAGAGCCGCTCAGCATCTCCTTCGGCAAATCAGCCGAATGGCTCAAACTCTTTCAAAAGGTCTGGCTCGCTGGCTGCTGCGTAGCTGGCTGCGGCTGGGACGGCATGGCACTCAGGCAGGCTTTGTGTTGCCTACCACTATTTTGCTGTTGTTAGTAGTAACGCTAACAGTGGGGGCAATCGGCTATCGCACCTTCACCCGATCGCAACAGGTGATCGGTGAACGACAACAACGGGTAATCTACAACGCCGCCACGCCTGCTATCGATCGGGCAAAAGCGAAGCTTGAGTTTTTGTTTGATTCCGATCGAGAGCCACGGGGCGGCGGAGTGCCCAGGGATTTGCAGTTGATGTCCATGATGCTGAACGATGGACGCGATTTGGGCGATGGCTACAGGTTGGAGCCGTTCCGTCCGGGTGGCGAAGATCCCTACACGCTGCCAGGGGAAGCGCGCTTAGATATTAATGGCGATGGTCAAAAGGATAATGCCTGGAGATATGCTGCTGACCTCGATGGCGATGGTGTAGCTACAGGACCAAACGACGGCAGGGTTTTCTATTCCGTCATCTTTACTGCACCCGATGAAGTCACCCTTCGGAGTGCCAATGTAGCAGCACGGGCAGCGGCGCGTCCTTTCCCATTTGTTCGCAATTCGCCGCTCAGCAACGCCACTCAAACATCAGCTACCTGTAGTGCCAGAAACGGTGCAGATTCATCAACCGTGCGGGCTCAGGTCATCAACGGTGAGGGCTGGTTCCCAGATGAAGTAGCTACAACCAAACTACGGAAGAATTTTCAGGTGGATGCCTTCGTGCAGCCCAACAATCCCAATGGAGCAGTAGCAACCCTGGAGTTTCAGCAGGACCGGGAAGCAACGCGGGGCTTTAAATGGGCAGCCTGGTTCCGTAACGATCTAGAAATCTTTCCCGGTCCGGCGTTCAACTGGAACGGTGCAATGCATACCGAAGGCAACCTGATCGTCAGTGGTGAAAACAGCGACGGCAACAGCTTTCGTAGCTATATGATTAGTGCGCCTGCCTCTTGCCTGTATGACGAACTCTCTTCAGAGATAACAGTGACAGATGTTCAAGCTGCTCCAGAAAAAAATATTCCTAAGTTTCAAGGGCAGTTTATCACTGGGACCATTAAGAGAAATAATTTCAACGGCAGACCAGGATTTGACATTTTCACCAGCGCAGGGCAGCCGCCTCAGCAAAATGTTGAGATGACCGCTGATCGAGATTCGCTTAATCCTCGGAGTGGGCGTAGACCGGCAGATTATTCGCTAGACCCAGTCAGGCTACAAACAGATTTGGTTTCGATCGGTCGAACCGTCCCTGATCCGCAAACAGACCGGGCTGGAAACTGGGAAGACAGTCCAGTGAAGAGGCGTCTAGTCAATGCACAGGAAGATGTTCCCTATGTAGACGACACGTTCCGAGCAGACAACCGCTGGGGGCCCTATCCGCGTTGGGGGCGCAACTTTGAGGAAATTCCAGAAGGTGCCTTCGGCAGACCCATCACCGGAACGGCAGCGCAGCAGCTAACCGGCAACGACCCAGCCCCAGGGCAGGAAAGCTCTAATGTGGGGCTAGACGGCTACTGGGAGCGGCGAGCTAGGCGGGAGGGCTTGCGCCTGATTGTAGGACAACGGCTTGAGTTGGGCGATCCAGCTGGTTGGGGAGGACCTAAGCTCCAAAGCAGTCTGCCTGTCGACGAGCTTGAGCGTCGAGAACCACTCAAGCCTTGGGGTAGCTGTCCAGGTAGCAACAGCACTCGCTGTAACGAAGCGCGGCAGCGACGGGCGCTTTGGGATAATCTGGCAGCTGTTCAGGCAACAGCGGTTTATCATGCCAGATCGCCTGAAGGCGTTGATTTTCCAGCTGCCTGCATTGCCACTACGGTTCACCCTGGCACGCCTGGGACGCTAGATAGGAGCGCTACGTTTGAGGATCTTTTCCCCAATGCTCCAGGCATAACTGCTGCTAACGCGTTCGATCCATCTACCCGTCCAGAAGTCTTGCTCAGCGCCACGCGATCGCTCATCATCAGCGACTTTTTCCGGGGACGGGGCACAAACGGTTGGGAGTATTCGGTGCCGCCCTTGGCTGAATTCACCAATCGCAACTCCAATTTAATGACTGCGCTGCAGAATCTTGCCCAGTTTGCAGGCGATGGCGCAGGAGGTGCGCCGTCGTTTCCGCCAGTTCAGGAAGAGAATTTTGTCCATCCTTCTCCCATAATGAGTCAGTGGGGAGACTTCTCGAATCTGCGGCAAGTACTAAAACTAATGGGTGATGGGGCAACCTACGACAGCCTTAGCCCTGCTGACAAAACGACCCTACATACAGCAGGCTGTTTGATTGGCATGTTGGCGCACAACGTCGATTACCTGGAAAAGTTGAATTACAGCACACTGCAAGCTTTTGATGATACTTTGACTGGAGCCAATGCAGCCAATAAACTGTTGGGTAGACCAGGCATAAGTGACCCATCCAATGCAGATTATGCCAATGGGCTACGCGGGACGCTGCGGCTGTTGCTGAGACGCAACGATCCAACGGTGCGGGCTGCGAATCCAGAGTTTGCAACCTTCTCGATCGCAAACCCCATCCCACGGGGTGGGTTAGACAATATTGTCCTCAATCAAGAAGCTTCAAACGATCCAGAGACTTTTGTCCGGCTTATGGAGCGCTGGCGCGATAGTCTTCCTGACAGTAGTCCTAAAAAGACGCAGCTGCAAAACCAGATTTATCTAGCACAGCTCATCATTACTAAAGAGCAGGTGGCTCGCGATCGCAAAGTTGGCTTCGGTACAGGGGATAGCCTCTATTCCTCAGACCCGCTCGGCAGTTGCACCAGATGGCGCGATTTGGTTGCCAGCACTTCTGCTGCAGGTGATACAAACGTCTCACCAGATGAAGCAAGATTTGCGAATTCAGAACCGCTAGCGGCGCTTTGCTCTAAGCGCCCGCACTATTCCGTGCTCTACTCGATTTTCCCGGCAAGTGATGCTTCAAACACAGGCTCATCACCACCTCCAGCTACCGTAGCAGCAGGCTACAGTGGTGGATTTTTACCTCACGGCGACATTGCTGAGCCCAACCAAGGTTCCTATGTTCGAGACAACACTGACTCAGCTGATAATTATATTCGACGGTTCAACCAGGGAGCTGACTTCTCCTATCGGGTGGTTAAACCAGAATTGGTGGCAACTGCCCCCGCAGGCATCCCGAGTTTAGCAGTGCCTGCAGGCTACCGCATTCCCGGCAGCATCGTACCTTGGAAACTGCCGACTCGCGCTGCGACTACACCAACTGGCGGCACTATAGCGACTGGCAGCACCCCCAATAGTAGTACGGAAGAGCGCATCAAAATTTGTACGAGCATCTATTGCTCGATCCCTACCAGCGCCACCGATCCGGCTCCCCGCACTGGAACTCTGCTTAGCATCCCCTTCAAAGATTCTGCCCTGTTTAATGGTCGGGAGATGATGAGTGTTCGAGCGCTGAATCTCAACCTTGACCTGATGCGACAAAGCCTAGCCTGGGGTGGCGACTTCTGGCTTCCCAAGAGCGGCTTGATCTATGCGTTCCGAGAAGATGCGGTTTCTGAGGCACATATTGTCCGCCCCAACAGCAACACCTGGGAAGCCTGCAGGACTGACAGCGCGCTGAGAACCGATCCAACGTGTCAGATGAACACGGGCACTTTAAGCGCCCTCCGCTCAACTGATCCCCCTCTCAGCGATCGCAGAGTCACGCCCAAACCTGTAGATTACTATCCTGATCCCGATCGTCGTCCACATGGTTTCCGCTTGCGGAATGGCGCATCGCTGGTTCGTACTGATGACAATGGTCGTGGTATGTCTTTTGTGACACACAATCCTGCGTATGTTCAGGGGTATTTCAACCTGCACCGTGCAATCGGCACGGATAGTATCGCTCGAAACCAGGGAATAGAAGAGTTTACTGAGCTTTTGCAGACCAATGACTTTAGAAACTTCTACACCCGAACTGACCTCAACCTGAACTTTGCCAAAAAGGATCGAGACCAATGGCGACCCACTGAGATTCTGGCAGATGCTGTTACGCCTTTGTCAAACAACTTCTGTGACGGCAGCATTGAAGATGGCTTTGCGATTAATGCAAGTACGCTGCCTAGTGGGCGTAGTGCACGCTATGGCTGTGTCAACAACGGCAACCGTAGTTCTTATTTCAACCAGAACCGACCCACAACAGCAGTTACGCTAGACAGCGTACGTACACCCAAGAAAGTCACTTGGATGCGCTCAAATATTGCTGACAGTTGGTATGAAGTCTTGCCTAATACTGCAAGTCCGGTTAATCCGGCTGAAGGTGAATCCCCAATCCTGATGTTCTCCGGAAATCCCCGAAAAGCTGACGGTAATGCCTATGACGGTGCTTACAGTGCGTTCAACAATACCAAACCGCTGATTACCGCAGATAACCGGGGGGTTCAAATGAATATGATTATGGTCAGCGGGCTGGTACCTTCGCGACCCAACCAATCCTACGGTGGCTTACACAACTTCCCCCGTTTTCTAGAGGACTGGACTGACAATGAACTATTTATGTCGGGGGCGTTCCTCCAGCTCAACTTCAGCACCTATGCCACCGGTCCCTTTGACCAAGATCGCTGGGAAGTCAGTACCACGGCAGATGGTCAAACAGACGAATACATTCGCTATTACAGTCCTCCAAATCGGCGATGGGGCTACGATGTGGGATTGCAGTATGCTGCACCAGGTCCGGTTGCCGAACGATTTAAGTTCACAGAGGCGATTCGCAGTGAGTTCTACAGTGAACCTCCTGCTGATGACCCCTACATCACTAACCTGAGGCAATGTGCCACTCAAAACAACTGTGGTGCCTAACCTATTGGTCTGTAACCCTGTCAGGTTTTTGTGGGTAGGTAAAGCCTACCCATAAAAACCTTCATTCAGAGGGGCAAAGTTTAAGCAGCCGCAATGGCTCTGGCTAAAGCATCAGTCGTTGATGATCTAGAGGAATCCTGTCATGTTGTCTACTAAGTCTCAGCTTCAGCGACGGATCAGAGCGATCGTCCTTTCTAAGGGCAAGGGGCGATCGGCGATTTCAAAGCCCGATGCTGTTCAAACGGAACAGGGTTTGACGCTGATTGAGTGTTTGGTTGCCGTGTTTGTGACGGGGCTGATGGTTTCCCTAATTACGCCCCCCATCTTTATCGCGGTTGCATCTCGTGCTCAGTCCCGCCGAGCCGAACAAGCGCTGCAAGTGGCTCAAGGTGAGGTCGATCGCATCCGGGTTATGGTGACGCGATCGCAGCACGAAGTCAGACTTTTGCCCAAAACTGTTGTAGGAAACTTGCAGCGGGTTGCCCCTCCCAGCAGTTTGGTCGCGGGCATCAAGTCGTCGCAGCTTTGCAATCCCCGCTACGACAATACACCCCTTAATGTAAATCAAGCTGTGGCAGTTGATGTGGATGGCGACTGCAACCCTGAACTTTTCATGCAAGTTTTTCGGACTGCTGGAACTCTTCCCCGTACTCAAACAGTGAATGGCGTCCCGGATGAGAACAAGAAACCCAGCGACTTCGAGTTAGGAGTGCGTGTATATTCAATTCTGGCAAGTGGCAATCGACCCGGTAACTCTTGGGCAAATCTGCTAACTGAGCCTGCTTCGCTGGGGTTGGTGAATGGAGAAGGCGGTCAGCGGCTTCGTCCTTTGGCTGTCCTTTACACACCTTTTTCCTGGAGCGACAAAAGCGAGACTCTTTGTGATTATTTCCAAGATAACAATCCTAATTCAAGCGTCTGTTCCTCAGAAACGCCCTAATCCTATCCTCTCTTCAGTGGGCTGAATTATATGGCTAAGACTCGTCTTCTCACTCGACTGAAATCTCGTTTAAGGCAAGCACTACTTCCTTCTCGCCAAGCCAGTAGCAAAGGGTTTACGCTGCTGGAACTCCTGGTAGTGATGCTAATCGCCAGTAGCATTATTGCGGGGCTGATGTATATTGTTGTCGAACTCATGGGTACAGACCAGCGTGAATCCTCTCGCTCTGAAACCCAGCGAGAGATGCAAATGGCGCTGGATTACATGAGTACCGAACTCCGAGAAGCCGTATTTGTCTACAGTGCCGCCAATTTGGAATGCGCCGGACCAGCAGGTAACTGCCAACCTCTAACAAACTATCTGCCTACTTCTCTCAGCAACAATAGCGTTCCCATCCTTGCTTTCTGGAAACAAGAACCTTTCCCAAATCAAGTTCCCGCAGGCAGTGTCAGGGCGAGATGCTTCGGAGCTACATCTACAGCGCCACCCGGAGTTTCCTGTTTAACCGGGCATTCCTATGCGCTAGTTGTTTACTCTCTCAGCAAAAACAACTCAAACATTTGGTCAGCCCGAAACGCTAGAATCACGCGCTACATCCTCAAGCAATTTAACAGCGATGGGAATTTGACCCCAGGCTATGTTAATCCAGGGGCATATACCAACACTCCTTTCTCGACTTGGCCCATCTTCAAAAATGATGTTGGGGTGGATACCAATTTTCAGACTGAGCGCCCAGACGGTCCACCGGTTACACTGGTTGATTTTGTAGATGCTCAACCTCAGCCTCGGGCAGCAGGCAGCGGAGGCGGTGTCAGTGAGGAATATGCCTGTCCAAATGCCAATCCTACAGATCCGACGAGCTATACTTATGCACTCACACCTTCTCTAAGAACTCTGGAGAGCGCTGGTTTCGCCAAGGTTCGGAGTTTCTATGCTTGCGTCAGCATCACGCCTGGGCTGCCTGTCGCTCAGCAAATTGTCAATCCATCTGAGAATCAGGAAATCATCCTGCATCTACAGGGCAACGCTAATGGTAGACCCGGAATATTTAGAGACGAGTTGCTATCCGCTTTAGAAACAAGGGTGCTAAGCCGAGGCGTATTGACTAAACGCCCTGAGTAGCCAACAAATGTTCGATCGCACCCTAATCTTTCTTTTAACTCTGTGGAGCCGGTTCATTTATGCGTCAGTCTAGACAGTCCACAGCCGGGTATACGTTGGTTGAGATGATCGTTGTCTTAGTTATTATTGGCATTCTGGCGGCGATCGCAGCTCCAGGTTGGCTTGCTTTTATGAATAGTCGTCGTGCCAATGCTGCCAGAGACCAGGTTGCGCAAGTTCTCCGTCAAGCCCAAGCCCAAGCCCGTAAGAGTAAATCAGTGCAAGCTGTGACGTTTGATTCGGTTGCCGATCCACCTACTCTAACGGCATTAGGCGTGACCCAGCGACTTGGAGACAATCAGCTAGAGCCAGGTATTGTAAAGCTACAAGCCAAAAATGGAACCACTGCAATCAATCGAATTGAGTTTGACCCAAATGGGAACATCCAAGCTCCTGCAATCAGTGAGGATCAGGGGCTTAAAGTTACCGTTACCGTTAGCACAACTGCAAAGCGATGTGTGATTGTGCAAACGCTGTTGGGAGCGACCCGATCGGCAAGTGGTTCCGACTGTGATTAATGATTTTATAGAGAGAACTATCTATCAAAATTGAATGGCGTCCTGTTAAATTAACTCAATTTTGTATATGAGCTAATGCAGATTGAAGCCAAAGTGCATTCACAAAAATCAAATATAGCTAGAACTTAGATTTCGTTAATGTGTGTGGATTGTGCCCATCACACATTAACGAAATGTACTATATACATGGATTTAGCTGAGTTTTGGCGTTTTGGCTAAACTGGCACTTTAAGACACTAGTGAACTTCGTTACCTATCGGTTCAAGTGCTGTAACAATCTCTGAGGTGTCGATTAATTACTTCAGTTTGAAGAATTTTTTTCAGAATGGTAACGCGTTACCCAACAACGCTCTAGAAACCGTACTTGGTACAGATACCAAAATTGCTTGGGGTTCAAGACAGGTGGCATTTCGTTGTTGAAGAGGGGTTGCTGCAGATATTTCCAAACTGGAAAACGAGATTGAAGGTGCTTAGGAATCATGATTTGATAACTTTGATAGGACTACAGTGGAACGCTCGCTAGATTAATAGGAGTAACGTGTAGTTGAGCCGTTGCCAGCTTGTCGTTCCTGAACTCAAGCGTTCCCAGATAGCTCAAGAGATCTTTTAAGTAGTCGTACGGATATAGCTAAGCTGATTATTTAGCGCTTGCCCAATCCTGCTATTGAATCATGCATTGTTTCCTTGCTAAAGGAACTTTAAACATGGCGCAGGTCGTGCGCTAATGTTCAAGGTGTTCAATTGACTGTTATATTGCGATATATTGTGGTAGGAACAGGCGATAACTTTTCAAGTTCTAATAGATAGACAAGTCTGGGCAGCGCTTCATGCTATAAGAACGTAAAAAAGCAAGATTTGGAGTTATCGAAGTTCACTCAGATCCACTGCTTGTTCCTATTCTAAGCGGGTCTAGCCATAGCATTATTGTCTGCTTAAGCTGATTCAAATCGCGGGACATTTCCTGCTTTACGAATTGACCGATTGCATCAAACGGTGAAAATTCCGTTCCAGTTTTCCAGTTCACCTCTTGCCCTAAAGGCGTAAGGTGATTGCCCTGCAAAATTTGCACTGTCGTTAAGGTTGGGAAGCGCGGCTGCAGGACCTCAGTAAGCGGTCGCGTTTGGTCAATGTCATCTTGCCTAAACTTGACCAGCAAATTGCGGTGCACCTGATATCGGCTGGCGATTAGCTCATTGGTCTCTTCAGGAGACGGTGTGAACTCTACATCAAAAGCAGGCATGGCAAACTGCGGTAAGATCTGCGACCCCAACTGGGTAGAGAGCTGAGAGGCAAGCTGTGTAGCAAACTGAGAGGCAAACTGCGCCGTGAACTTGGAAACCTGCGTCATTTGCTCTAGCATCGGGATCGACCGACGAGCAGGATAGTTGTTGAACGCGATTAGGATGTTGCCTGCTCGCTCTACTGGAAATAAACTACCAATCAGCAGATGCAGCTTGCAACCCATGCTGTGTCCGATGCCATAAACAGGTAGCGATCGCAGCTGCAGCACTTTTTCCTGAAGGGTCTCTAGCGCCAAGTTAGACAGGCGGTAGACACGCTGAGCAATTTCTGTGTGATCAAAGGTGTTCACAAACGGAGTTGCCACAACTACATAACCCTGCTCAGCTAGATACTCCAGTAGGCTGCGGTAGGTGACTTGCGGAGCTGCTGCTACGAAAGCACCGCCTAAAAAATGGATAATGCCTTTGGGCTGAGGCGGTACAATCACCCAATTACCGTATACTTCTTGCCACTCCATCGCTGTCTCTGTTGAATCTCGGTATCTTTATCCTAAAGGGTGTAGTTCTATCTTGACCGCTGGATAGGATGAAAACCTCTTCTCATCTGCTGATTAGGTAGTGCTTTAAACATGTTGCTGACTCCTTTAAGAAGACAGTACATGTCCTTTAAAGGCGATCCACAGCACCTCACAGCCTATAATTCTTCTTCTCTAATTTTTATTCCTTCCCTATGACTCACGGCGCGATCGCAGCAGGACATCCAAAAACGGCAGAGGCAGGACTGGAAATGTTTCGATTAGGGGGGAATGTGTTTGATGCAGTGGTAGCAGCAGTGATGGCATCGTTTGTGGTAGAGCCAACGCTGACTTCGCCGGCGGGAGGCGGGTTCCTGCTGGCACATACTCAAGAAGGGCAGGACATTCTATTTGATTTCTTTGCCCAGACACCCCGTCAGAAGCGCGATTTGGCAGAGGTTGACTTTTATCCGGTAGAAGTGAACTTTGGCGGCGTAACGCAAGAGTTTCACATTGGGCTGGGGTCAATGGCAGTACCAGGGGCGATCAGCGGACTGTTTCAAGTCCATCAACGCTTAGGCAAGCTGCCAATGGCAGTGGTGGCGGAGCCTGCCATTCACTACGCCCGCAACGGCATTGAAATGAGTCCGTTTCAGGCATATTGCTTCCAAATTCTAGGACCAATTTTGACTGCTAATGAGGCAGCACGCCGTATCTATACCCGTGATGGGAGATTGATTCAAGCCGGGATGCAACTGGTCATGCCAGAGCTGGCAGAGACACTGAGCTATCTAGTCGAAGAGGGTAGCCGCGCCTTTTATCAGGGCGAGATTGCTCAGCAGATTGTGAAAGACTGTCAGGAACAGGGCGGTTATCTAACGCTGGCAGACCTCGCGCATTATCAGGTGATTGAGCGCTCCCCCCTAAAAATCCAATATCGCGGCAAAACTGTCCTTACTAATCCACCTCCTAGCTCTGGAGGAACGCTGATCGCCTTTGCGCTAGGGTTGCTTGCCAAGGTAGATCTGACAGCGCTCTCGTTTGGCTCGATCGAGCATTTGCGGCTGATGGCAAAGGTAATGCAGCTGACCAACCTGGCCCGAAAGGATGGCTACGATGCGCGGCTGTATGAGCTTGACGTAGCAGAGCGGTTTTTGGCTGCTGATCGCCTGACCGAATACAGCAATGAGCTTCCGGCGATTGGTAAGCCTGCCGTCAATAAATGGGGCAGCACGACCCATGTGAGCGCAATCGATCGGGATGGCAATGCTGCCAGCGTCACAACGACCAATGGTGAAGGGGCGTCTTATGTGATTCCGGGAACAGGCATCATGGTGAACAACATGCTGGGAGAGGCAGACCTGCATCCGAGTGGATTTCACCAGTGGCAGCCTGACGTGCGAATTTCGTCGATGATGTCTCCGACAATTATTTTGAATGACCATGAGCCAGAGCTGGTGCTTGGCTCTGGTGGCTCCAATCGGATTCGCACTGCAATTTTGCAGGTGATTTGCAATTGGGCAGACTTGGGAATGCCGATCGAGGAGGCTGTTAATTCGGCTCGGATGCACTGGGAGGCGGGTGTGTTCAACGTGGAACCGGGCTTTGGCGCTCTGGTGATCGATCGAGCTGCTTTCCCGTTCAACGGACAATTGGAGCTGTGGGGACAGCAGAATTTGTTCTTTGGTGGCGTTCATGCGGTGACCCGCAGTGGGGGGCTAGCAGGTGCAGGCGATCGGCGGCGCGGCGGCGTAGTAGAAATTTACTCGGGAGGAAATTAATGAACACAGCACAGCCTGCCTGGCTCTACGACGAGTTTCAGCAGGTAGGCGTTGATTTTACAGATGTCGCTCAAGTGGCAGCGTTTGATTGTAATCAACGATCCTCTAGCGTTGAAGCAGAGCAGCGCTTAGTCACGCAGCTTGGGATTGCTGCCGGTCATGTTGTGGTTGATTTAGGATGCGGCACGGGTACATTTGTCATCCAGGCAGCGTTGGCGGGGGCATCAGTTCAGGCGGTGGATGTGTCGTTGGCGATGCTAACCTATGCTCAACAGAAAGCAGCTCAAGCAAATGTGCCTCAGCTCCAGTTTCACCACGCTGGATTTTTGACGTATGAGCATCCACCCAATTCGGCAGATTTTGTGGTGACAAAGTTTGCGCTGCACCATCTGCCAGATTTCTGGAAAATGGTGGCGCTGCTACGGATAGCAGCCATGCTAAAACCCGGTGGGCTGCTTTATCTGAAAGACGTAATTTTCTCATTTGAGCCAAGGGAGTATGCGGCTCGAATCGAAGCCTGGATTCGGCGGATGGCAAAGCCGAGCAGCGAGGGTTTTACTGCCGCAGAATTTACTGCCCACATTCGGGAAGAACGCAGTACCTATGCTTGGATTATTGAGGAAATGCTTCAGCGAGCGGGTTTTGAGATTGTTGAAGCCGATCGCTTTGCGCCAGAATATGCGACTTATCTTTGCAAAAAGCGCTCTGCAAAAGGCGATGATTAGGGAGTGGGCTGGCTTAGTCCGAATCTTAACCTGTGTTCAAATCTTAACCTGTGGTGCTGAGCTGAAATTTAATTGTTTGAAGGATGCCGCGCACCTAAAAAGAGGTTTGTTGCATGTGGATTAGCAAGCAGCTACGGAGCGGAAAAAAAGATTATCTCCTGGGCTTTGCGCTGCTCGGTGGAATCGTACTACTGGATGTTGGCTCGTTTCTGTGGGCAGAAGGGCTGTGGTTTCAGGAAGTGGACTATCTAGAAATCTTTGCCACTCGCCTGTGGGCGCAGGGACTTCTGGGATTTTCTGTTACAGCGTCCAGTCTAGGATTTTTGTGGGGAAATTTGTGGGTTGCCGATCGCTACGCTTGGGCAAAGCGACCGGTAGGGCTTGAGCGAGCCAAGCACCGGGGGCATCTGCGGATGCGCTGGTTGCTGCCGCTCGCCGTGCTAATAAGCCTGCTGGTGAGTACTTTGCTGCTGTACCACGGGCAGATTGCCTTAGCGCACTGGCACCCAGACTTTGTGAGCAAAACTGCCTTGCCGCCCCTGGCTCCCTTTAGCCCTAGCGCAATTTGGATGATTGGGCAGCAGTGGAGTTCTTTCGGTTGGCAAGTTGCTGTTGTTTTGGGCTTAGCGGCTGCGCTGCTGGTTTATCCACGGCTGATGCTGGGAGTGATCGGGCTGGCGATCAGCTTTGCCTTTAGCATTGTGGCTTCAGAGCGGTGGACGACGCTTCTTCTAGCGCTGTCTCCTGCTCGATTTGGGCAGGCTGATCCCCTATTTGGGCGCGATATTAGTTTCTATGTATTTGCGCTGCCGCTCTGGGAGTTGGGAGAATTTTGGCTGATTGGTCTGTTTGCCGTGGGTTTGCTGTCGGTGAGCCTCACTTATTTATTGTCGGCAGATAGCCTCAGCCAGGGCTACTTCCCTGGGCTCTCGTTGCCTCAGCAGCGACATCTCTATACGTTGGGTGGCTTGCTGCTGTTAGCCATCTCCCTTTACTATTGGCTCGATCGCTACGAACTCCTCTACTCTCCGACCGGGGCAGGCTACGGAGCCAGCTACACTAGCGCCAACGTTGAGCTACCGGTTTATACACTATTGAGCGGCTTGGCATTGGGACTGGGGCTGCTGCTGCTGGGGCGATCGGCTATCAGAACTGAGCGATCGAAAGGGGACAGGCAACTCTCGAATCCAGACTCCCCATTCATCCAAACCAGGATTCTTCAGCCCCAAACGCTGGATCGGTTGCCGCAGCCCACGCAAACTCGGACGCTGAATTTCCGTTTCAGCCTCTTTAAGGCAGCGCTTCTGTATGCTGTGGTGGCGGCGATCGCAACTTATGTGCTGCCCGCCGCCATTCAACAGTTTGCAGTGCAGCCGAATGAGCTTCAGCTAGAGCAGCCTTATCTGCGGCGGACGATCGAGCTGACGCGGCAGGGGTTTGGCTTGAACGAGATCGAAGTTGAGACTTTTGATCCTAACAACGGGCTCACCTTCGCACAGCTCCAGCAAAATGATCTGACCGTTAACAACATCCGAATATGGGACAAGCGACCGCTACTGCAGACCAACCGCCAGCTTCAGCGTATTCGCTCTTACTATGAGTTTCCAGATGCAGACCTCGATCGGTATGTCATTCCTGTGGAGAGTGGTAGCCCAGCTAAGCAACAAGTGCTGATTGCTGCACGAGAGTTGGACTATAGCGCCGTTCCAGAAGCAGCCCAGACTTGGATTAACGAGCATTTGATCTACACCCATGGCTATGGCTTTACCGTTAGTCCAGTCAATGTGGTGGGAGAAGGAGGCTTACCTGACTACTTGATTCAGGCAATCGATCCTGTTATTGCTGATCCTCGCGTCGAAGGCAGCATTCCCGTTGGCAAACCTCGCATCTACTACGGCGAACTTGCCAATACCTATGTGATGACCCAAACACAGGTACAAGAACTTGACTATCCCAGCGGCAGTGAGAACGTCTACAACACGTATGACGGACAGGGCGGCGTTGATTTGGGTCATTTTGGGCAGCGTCTTCTGTTCGCCAAACATCTGCGCGACTGGCGGATGTTGCTGACGGATGATTTTACATCACAGACCCGCCTGCTGTTTCGTCGCCAGATTGCTGATCGAGTCAGGGCGATTGCTCCGTTTTTGCGCTATGACAGCGATCCATACTTGGTGGTGGCAGATACCAATGGAAAAGGTTGGGAACGGGGGAGAAGAGCCAGCCAAACCAATGCGGCGGATGAAAGCTATTTGTACTGGATGATTGATGCCTACACAACGAGCGATCGTTTTCCTTATGCCGATCCACTGGCGAATCCGTTTAACTACATCCGCAACTCGGTGAAAGTAGTAGTGGATGCGTACCATGGCTCAGTCAATTTCTATGTAGCCGACCCGCAAGATCCGATCATCCAGGCTTGGCAAAAAATTTTTCCTGGGGTGCTGCAGCCGCTTGATCAAATGCCGCCTGCCCTGCGGCAGCACATTCGCTACGGGCAAGACCTGTATCAGCTTCAGACTGAGCAATTGATGGTTTATCACATGCGCGATCCGATTGTGTTTTACAACCGAGAAGACCAGTGGAGAGCGCCAAATGAAATCTATGGCAATCAGGAGGAGGTAGTTCAGCCATATTTTGCAATTTTAAAGCTGTCCACAGGCACAGCAGAGGAGTTTGTTTTACTGCGTCCGTTTACGCCAGCGCAGCGCAACAACTTGGTGGCCTGGCTAGCAGCGCGATCGGATGGCGACCAGTATGGGAAGCAACTGCTCTATCTGTTTCCCAAGCAGGAGCTGGTCTTTGGCACAGAGCAAATTGAAGCTCGAATCAATCAAGATCCGGTCATTTCCAGGCAGATTTCGCTGTGGAATCGGCAAGGCTCGCGGGCAGTTCAAGGCAATTTGCTAGTGATTCCGATCGAACGCTCGCTGCTGTATATAGAGCCGCTTTACCTAGAAGCAGAGTACAATGAGCTACCAACTTTGGCGCGGGTCATTGTGGCGTTTGGCAATCGCATCGCTATGGCTGAAACTCTGGAGCGCTCTCTGCAAGTCGTTTTTCAGCCGCCTGCTGCGGATGCACCGATCGTTCGCCCTGTTGAAGAGCCTGTGCTGCAGGAAGAATAGGGTATTAAATCAGGACCAAAAGAGTTCAAAAGCTCTAGCTGAGGCGGCGGCTCAGCCGCTCGTCGTAAATTCGTTCGTTGCGGTTGTCCACCATCAGAATCCGAATTTGCTTAATGGGCGTTTCTTCAATGGTGTAGCAGATACGGTAGTCTCCAGCGCGGACCCGATAGATTTTGCCGTGGCGATGATTAAATTTTCTAAGATAGTCGCAATCATGGGGTCTGGGATCGGTTTGCAGCGCAAAAATTTTACCCAAGACTTTCTTGTACTCACGATCGGGCAAATCATTAAAGTCGCCCATGTAGTCAAACTTGAGGGTGTATTGCCCAATGGTCGGCTTTGAATCTGGTTCGGCGGCAGTCGGCTCGACTCTAATTGCTTCTAGCTTGCGGTTGGCTTGCCCCAAGCGGTCTTTAAGTTCAGCATTTTCAGCGCCTAACATCTGCACTTGGTTAGAATACTCTTCTGCTAATGCTTCCAATGTTTTGCGTTGGTCTTGCTCCTGCTCTATCTCCTCAGACATTAGATTAATAATGTCGTCTCGGTTCTTTAGCTCTTGCTGTAAGGTCTGGAAGTTTTGCTGGAGGGATCGGTTCTCTAAAATGCGGCTCTCTAGCTGACGTGTTTTGAGCTGGTAGCTGTTTGTAGTTAGCTGAACGAGCTTGAGCTGTTCAGCTAACTCAGCAACTTTTGCCTCGCTTTTAAGTTTTGCAGTAAGTTCCAGGTTCAAACGCTCGGCGATTTCCTGTGATTGCACCTGCATTTGCTCCAGCTCAGTTTGTAGCTGTGTATTTTCGGTTTGGATCTCGACATTCTGTTCTGTCTCGATCTGAATCTTTTGGGCAAGCTGATAGCTAGTTTCGCTTTGCTCCCAGGTCCGCCATGCCAGCACTCCTGCCAATAAGCCTAGTGCCACCGTGTATTGCAGCCGATTGAGAACCAGCGTCACGAGTAGCGTCCCCGAAGCGACGACTAAAACTTTGACATAGCTGTTCTTCAGCATAGAACCTCGATCGCAATACTAAACTCAATCGATCAATTGAACTTGGATTTATGGTGCTACAGTGTCTTCTTATCTTCCTCTTTGGCTCAGACCTATCTTAATGGGCAGTCTGTTACTGAAAAGTGCTATATGTCACAGCAAGCTCTTGCACGAGGCTAACAGCTGCCTCTGAGCTGAATCGATCCTAATCTCTGTGAAATACTGCCTTAATGCAAAATGCTAACGCGAGCAGCGCTGTTGTCGTCAGTTTAACGCTTACCTCTACTGGCTGCATAGCCGCGTACAGCCAGACAAAGAACATAGTTTCTTATAGCAATCCTCAGCAGCGCTCTATTCAACCTCTATGCTCTGCCCACTTCCTACAATGAGGATTAGCTCTTAACCCACAAGCCTCATGAAACGCCGATCGCTTTGGCTACTTTTGTTTGCCGTTACGCTTATTAGCATTTTTATCGGTTGGAGCTGGTTACGGTCCTTGATGCAATCGCCACCTAGTGAAGCGAGCTACACTCAAGCTGCTCAAGCCCCGACAGTTGTCGCTCCTACGGTGAATACGCAACGGCTCCTAAACGATGTAGAAGTACTCTCATTTCCTCGCTTTGAGGAAAGCGATCGGTTACGCGCCCGTGAATATATCCTGCAGACACTTGAAGCAGCAGGTTGGACACCGCAGCTCCAGGGATTCGACGGTGGCGCAAATATCTTGGCAGAAAAAGTGGGAACCGAGCCGGAGGCGGGTGCGATTTTGCTAGGTGGGCACTATGACACCGTGGAGCGATCGCCCGGAGCCGACGACAATGCCACAGCCGTGGCAACGATTTTGGAAACGGCGCGGCTGCTTGCTCCGCTCAAAACTCCCCGGACGCTTCAGCTTGCCTTGTTTGATCTAGAAGAGCTTGGGTTAATCGGTAGCACAGTCTTTGTTAAAAAGCTGGCTCAGCCTCAAAGCCTCAAGGGCGCTGTAATTATGGATATGATTGGCTACTCCTGCAAAACAGCAGGCTGCCAATCCTACCCGCCGTTGCCAATCCAGCCCCCCACCGACCGAGGCGAGTTTATTGCAGCAATTGGCGATCAGGGACACCCAGAGTTAACTACAACCATCTCAGAAGCCGGACGCACTGACCTGCCGCAGGTGCTAACCCTGTCGATTCCTACCTTAGGAGGACTGGCTCCCGACCTAGTTCGCAGCGATCATACCCCCTTCTGGAAGACTGGCATTGGAGCGGTGCTGCTAACCGACACTGCCAATTTTCGCAATTCTAATTATCACCAACCCAGCGATACGCTAGAAACGATCGATCGAGAATTTTTTGTGGGTTCGGCGCAAATTGTTGTTAACGCAGTGACAGCGCTACTCCAGCAAAACTGAACAATATCCTTCGCGGCTCGGTTGAGAAATGGCGCTTGTACTTCGGGTTAAGACAGGACATTTTTGTCGGCACGTGGAGCACTCCTACAAAAATGCCCTAAATCTTCCAAATGTCCTAAATGTTCTAAGCGCAATGTTGTAAGCGTAATGGCAACAGCTATATCAGCCGGATTTAATATCAGAATCGTGGGAAAATTAGAGGCAAATTTAAGAGCTTAGAGTTCGAAGTCGCAAAAAAGGTATTCTCATGCCTGGGCTGTCGCTAATTCAACAAGGTGATCCAGTTGCACTGGCGGCAATCTTCAATCGATCGCTACAGTTGCAGGATATCCAAATGAAAGCGCGACGACGCGGGAATTGGCTGCATCTGTTACTGGAGTCGGAGGTTCTTCCCGCCCAATCAAAAGCAGTAGCTTTCGTCCAGGCAGGGATGCGGCTGCTGGAAATTGAATCTATTCAAAAAGTTACGGTCTACGGACGACGGCGGGGCGATCGCGCTCCAGCTTGGCAGCAAACAATTGTCCTTCAGCCCATCCAAACTACCCCAGCGCAGGAATCAGACTTTATGGAACCCGCAACTACTACAGATTCTCCCGAATTGCCAGAAGCTGTTACCCCAGAGCAACAAACGAGTGCCGCGCCCCAGACACCTGAAGGAGAACTGCCAAACATTTTCAAGCGCCCAGAGGCAGTGGCTTTTATTCTTTTCTGCAGCCTGGTGCTATTTTGGGATGCTTACATCGCAGTGATCGAAGAAACCTCCCCCCAGCAGACATCATCCCGTAAGTTGACTAGCAGTCAGCTTGCTCACCGTCTCAAAACTAGTCGTGGGGCTGTCCGCTCTATGCGGCATCAAAACTATTTCAGCGAGTGGACACGCAACCTTGATCCAGAGAAAATTGCTTGGAGCTACCGTCGCGGAGTTTATGTGCCCAAATAAGTATGTGCTCAAATAAGCTTGTTGGGGACGTGCAATTTTAGCTTTGGCAAGCTAAAGACACAAAGGCAGGAGAAGCTTCTACAGGATTTGTATAAGCTCTAGATTAATCTACATCTCTTCAACCGCTAAAGAACCGCTAAAGCTGTCCCTGCGCTAGTTTTTTCCAGCCTTGAATGGCTGCTTCATTCCAGAGCCAGTTTTGGCTTAACGCCTGGGGTTGGAAGCTGTCTGGATCGCTTGCTACTACCATCTGATAAATTTTGGTGGTTTTGCTGGCGATGTTTTGCTGCTCGTCGATTGGCTGATTTGCCGAAACTTGCTGCAGCGCCAGCGCCACTCCTGCATAGGCAGTCAGCATCTGCTGATCCATTGTTGCTCGATTGGCGACGGTTGCCTGCCCGCTGTTTAGCAGGGCGATCGATTGCATCCAGGTTTGTCTTGCCCTAGAGGCATCTCCGCCAGCATAGTAAGCAAACCCCAGCGCTTGATGATATGGCACAGTGTTTGGCTCAGCTTGCGCTGCATTTTCCCAGGCGCGTTGTACGTCTGCTAGTTTGTACTGCGGGTCGCGTTGTTTGACGCCCTGCCAAGCTAGCCGCCCCTGCAAGAACTGCGTTTCTGCATCATTCTGGTATTCCTTAGGGACGGCTGCCAGCGCTGCCTTGGCTTCTGCTAAGGCATTGCGATCGAGCAGCACCGCTACGGCTTGTTGCCCTTGCGCAACCTGCTTTTTGCTAAAGCTGCTGAGGGCGATCGCCCTTACTTCTGCTGTAGAGTTTGCAGCCAGCTTTTCGCTAAAGGATTCAGTGGGTGTGGTAGCCCCAGGAGTAGCAGTTTGTGGGCTATCAGGGTTCTTTGACATTGGATGAAGAGACTGGCTCAGCGTAAAGGCAAAGAAAAGGACAGCGAATGTAGCTACTGCTCCCACTGCAGGCAACAGTATCCCTCGGCGCCTGGAAGAAACATTGCCATTTCGGCTATCTACGGGTAACGCCTGCACCATCCCAGCCGACGCGGTTTGCTCAGCGGTAGATAGGTCGTGTGATTCGTTAAACAGCGTGATCGCAGAAGTTACACCTCCTACGCTAGCGGTAGGACGATCGCTGTCTGCCAGCATGGGCTGAGCGGTTTCAGCGGGCGGCTGTAAGTTTTGCAAATCGTCTTCGTCTAGGCTGAGCTGCCCTGCGTCTGTGATCGATTCTTCGGAAACCTGGGAAGTTAGCTGCCGAATCCAATCGAGAGTCTCTTCTTCTTGTGCTTCTGCATTGTCGAAGTTTTCTAGCTCCTCGATCCAGTCGTCCACATTCTCCCCAACTAACTCGTCCTCCGCTAGCACGGCATTGGCAACTAGCTCCTCATCTGTTGGCAGATGGGAATCATCGGTAACGAAGCTGGCTGGCAGCGGCGTTCTCTCATCGAGCGTCAGCGCCGGGAAGCTGCTATAAGACTGCGGCATAAACACCAGCCGATCGGCAGGATTTTCAAAGCTGCGATCGACCGCTGTCAGATAGCCATCAAACTCTGGATGCAAATACAAGATTGGCAGCGCCCAATAGAGCTGATGCGAACCGTAAGCCGAAATCAAGCCTTGCCGTGCCCGACTAAGGCTGAGATCGATCGGATAGCCCTGCTTTAAGTTGCGGTAAAACAGCCAGGTCAGCGTCAGCGCCACACTATCAGGAATCTGCTCTGCCATTGCCAGTACTGCCGGTATGCCACGGCTAACCAATGCTTCAGCCAGATTGCGCTCACGCTCATTGACCGGGTCAGCCGTAGCAGCAGATGCTCCCCGACAGGAGTTAAACACCGCCAGCCGCACCCCGTTGTTAACCAACAGCCCTGCTAAGTCGTCGCCGCTGAGAATTTCTGTTAACCCAGTCCGATGATTTACCAAATAGAGGCTGCCGCCTGCGCTGCTCAAATCGCTGTGCCCAGAGTAGTGCAGCACTTGGTAATGTCCTTGCTCTAGCGCCTGTGTCAACTGCTCCCGCCCTGGTTGATCCAGGATCGTTAGCTGAATTTCGGGCAGCATTGCCTCGCGCTGGGGGGGGTAGGCTGGTAGGTTACTCTGTGGGCTGGTGTTGTAAAGTTCCTGCTGAAGACGGACAGCTTCTTGATGCAGCTGCAAACGCTCTTGGTCATCGGGAGCCGCAATCACCATCAAAATTCGCAGCGGTTGATCGCTGTTAATGGGCGGCGGCAGCCGATCGCCCATCACGCGTTGGGTAGGCTGGTAGCGAGAAAAAATGACATGGGTTCCGGCTGCCAACGGACGTGCAGCAGCGCTCAGCGTTTGCTGGACTCGCTCGATCGGTGCATCGTTGCCGTACATCACTTCCCACGGCAGACGCGGCAAGCGTGTTCCTTTCAGCCCCAATCGCAGCCGCAGTGCTTCTCGCCGATTCTGAGCAATGCCTTGCGCCGTCACCCAGCTATCGCGCAAAGTCCCCTGAAACAGAGCACTGAAGAGCTGCTGACCCAAATTGATCAGGCTGAGAGAGGAAGCATCCGCCCCTGGCGCTGGGTTGCCTGCGCCAGGGATATCTAGAATACGATCGCCCTGCAAGCCGCCTCCCTGCAGCACTCCCAGCAGTGGATCGCTCATTAACTGCCGCGCCTGCGTCAGCCATTCTTCAACCTGCCAGGTTAGCTGCTCCTCTGCCAAGGGCACACCGGGCGCAACCTGTTCTGTTCGCACCAAGTAATCATCACTCCCCACTGGGGTTACAGAAATGTGAAACTCTTGAGTCACTGGATCAGCGCTCCCCTAAGCTTGTTCTTGAATGTTGTTTCGTCGGTTTATGTCAAATCCTAGAGGCGAAACCTATTTAAATAGTTCCTTATCTAAATAGTTCCTCAAGCCGAATCGCCTCCAGGAGTTTTTAGCTCTACTTCCTCTATTCTTAAGCCTTTGCCCAAATAAATCTTCGGTTTGCCAAAGTGATTCCGACGCAGAGCTGATGGATCTTTCGGTTGAAGAAGCTAGAACAGTAGACGCTCGGTTCTTGAAAAAGTTACAAATGGCATTTCTTTCATTTTCTAGGTTGTCTCTTCTAGGCTTTCATTTTCTAAGCCCTGAGTTGAACAACAAAATTGCTGCTGTCTGTCAATTACTACCTAGAACTGTTTGAAACGACTCCCCTGATCGGCTCCTGCATCACCATTGACTGTGCCATATACAGAATATTCTGCCGCTCTGCCGCCAAGAAGCGCACTGTATAGACCATATCATCTTGTGCCCATATGACAGACGAAACCTCCGAAGGTGGAGTCAGGCGATTGCCCTCCTGTAAATAGCCCATCACACTCTCCGATAGCGTAATGGGAGTTGCTTTTAGCTGATGCTCATATAGGGCTTGCTGGGCAGCAGCAGAATTGACATTCTCAACGGAGAAGCTTCCTATTAAACAAGGATAGGGTGCACTTTCGCATGTAGCGAGGCTAACCGTTAAACGTGGTGGTGATTCCGACGGCAGCACATTGACAATCAGCTGATTGATCTCATCGGGTGCGAGTCCTGGTCCGCCCAGCAAAATCTCGGTGGGCAGCCGCATCGCAGTTTCAGGCGGCAGCAACTTCTGAATTTGACCCAGGTAAGGCTGAAACACCTCTGCTGGACGTGCATCTGCAGCAATTCCATGCCCTATAACGCTAAAACTCACCCCTAAAGCAATCCAGTGACGTTTCATAACTAGAACTCCTCACACCCAGACTAGGAAAAATCAGAACTTACGTCTGTTTGGCAGATGGTGGGTAGAGTCAACCCTCAATTCAAAAATGCACTAAACCTGTAAGACTTTCGCCTGTGGAACTTTTGTAAGTTTTGGAAGTAGAAGCACCCCGTCAGAGGTTTCAGTTGTTGTAGTTTGCTAAGCCCTCAAAAAATAAAAACTGAAACGTTTGTAAATCAGGTTTCTATTTAAAAATGAAGAAGAAGTTTGTCAAAAAATCAACTCTTTCTGATGGTCCGTCTCCCTACGTTGAAATTCGATCGCGGTACGCTGCTGCTACATCCTCCGCCCAAAGGTAAAACCTGGGTTGATTTTGCCACCTGGGACGATCGCGTTGAACGCTTCCGCATTCCAGCGCTGCAATATCGAGAGTTGGTAACAGCGCTGCAAGCCGAGGGGGCAAATTTTGCAGACGAAGCTAAAGATTTTGCCACGGTTGAACTGATTGCCAAACTGGAGCGATCACCCTACCCTCACCAAACTGAAGCGTTGGCAGCCTGGACAGCCGCCGGTCGTCGGGGTGTAGTTGTGCTACCCACCGCTGCTGGCAAAACCTATTTGGCGCAGATGGCGATGCAGGCAACCCCGCGCAGTACGCTGATTACGGTGCCAACGCTGGATCTCATGCACCAGTGGTATGCTCACCTGCTAGCTGCCTTTCCGGATGCCGAAATCGGGCTGCTGGGCGGCGGTTCGCGCGATCGCACCCCTATCTTGGTAGCAACCTACGACAGCGCTGCCATCCACGCTGAATCTTTAGGCAACCGCTATGCTTTGCTAATCTGCGATGAGTGTCATCATTTACCGAGTGATTTTAATCGAGTGATCGCTGAATATGCGATCGCCCCTTATCGGCTAGGGTTAACGGCTACACCCGATCGCACAGACGGTAGGCATGCCGATCTTGATACACTGCTCGGCACGGTAGTCTACCACCGGACGCCTGAAGAGCTTGCAGGTAAAGCGCTCGCCCATCATGAAATTATCCACCTTAAAGTAGAGCTTTCGCAGCAGGAGCGAGAGCGCTATAACCAGCTAATCGAGACGCGCAATGAATTCTTGCAGCGGTCGAACATCTGGCTGGGCACAATGCAAGGCTGGCAGCGGTTTGTGCAGGCAAGCGCCCAGTCTCAAGCTGGACGACGTGCCATGCTAGCCCATCGAGAAGCGCGGGCGATCGCGCTGGGTACAGAGGGTAAACTGCGCGTCCTTGCGGATCTGCTGGCACAGCACTATCCAGAACAAACGCTAATTTTCACTAACGACAACGCCACTGTCTATCGCATCTCCCAAAAGTTTCTTATCCCTGCCCTAACTCATCAAACACCCGTTAAGGAGCGGCATGAGGTTTTGCAGAACTTCCGAGAAGGCAAATACAAGACGCTGGTCGCCTCACATGTGCTGAATGAAGGCGTAGATGTACCCGAAGCCAGCATCGCCATTTTGCTGTCGGGGACTGGCTCTACGAGAGAATACATCCAGCGGTTAGGGCGCGTCCTGCGAAAGGGACATCAAAAGCGAGCGCTGCTTTATGAAGTGGTAGCAGAAGAGACAACCGAAGAAGGCGTTTCGCGTCGACGACAGCCCACCAAGTTGACTAAGTCAACGCATCAGCTGGAGCTTGTTTCGCAACCGTTTTATAAATCTGACACCTTCAAAGCTGCTGAGACTTCTGGTATCTATAGCGACGCTCTGCCAGATACAACAGATGCGATAGATGCAGAGGAGTGAGAGGCTCTCGCAGAGTGCATCACTCTGTTACGTTTACTCGTCAAATTAACTATAGAACGTTAGGCAAGCGCTAATGATCTTGAAATATTGTGTTAAAAGCGGAAATTACGCGAGGGAAACTCGTTTTTTATCAAGGTTGCGTAAATTCACTGATAGTATCTATAGATTATTGAGCATAGGTGTATAATTTATTACAGTATCTATGCACTATATTTCATACCCCTGTTATGGATCTCGAACAGTTTGAGTCCCAGACCCGTGAAGCGATCGAACAAGTACTCAATCAATTACAGACGGCCACCCTTTTAACAGCACGACTACAGACCCAAATTTCTGAAGCGGGTAGGTCAGTTCAAAGTCTGAGTGAGACAATCGAGCTATTTCTTGCAGAATCTCGAGGGCAAGCGTCTGACTCTGAAGGTGCTGATTAAACGGTTTACTCTACGCTGTCCGCCAAGAATAGTAACTCTGCCAAGAATAGCAAGCTTCAATGGTATCCAGAACAGATTGTTCCTAAAAACCTAATTTGAACAGGGTTTTAAAGAATAAATTTCTCGGGCGCTATGAGAAGCTGCCCCTCCTGCAGGTCTCAACGGACCTTAGCCGGCAGTTGCACTGCTTGAATTTAGGCTATTGCTCAAACCAGCGAATGACCCAACTCTTCATGGATCGCTTGCCGTAGCTGTATCAAATTTACGGGTTTCACCAAGTATTGCCTTGCCCCTAGATTCAAGGCTTTCTCTCGGTCTGATTGAAAAGCAAATGCCGAAACCACAATCACCGGAATGTGTCGCCATTCGCTGTGCTGTTGAACTTGCTCAAGCAAGGTATAGCCATCTAAGTCAGGCAGCTTCAGATCTAGCAGGACTAGATGCGGTTTGAAGTGCGACATCGCTGAGGGGAATGCCGCACCCTGCTCTAAGCTCAGCACATTCCACCCATAGTATTCTAAGTAGTCGCTCATCAGCTGGCGGCTAGTAGGATTGTCTTCTATCAACAAGATCCGAGCTGAAGATTCCACACCTAATTTTGGAGCGGTGAGCATCGTCTGTTTCATCTCTCTACTGCGATCGAGTTAATCCAATGCAGATTAAATAGGACATATCCCAGCTTTTGCTATTGATTCTTTGGCAGGCAACCCAGCCCAAAATCGGGATGTTCCTAGTCAGATACACCTTCTGTAGACCAACACGAATTTAATGAGATTATGTACAGTCCGGTAAAACACCCATTTCCCCTCAATAGCCTTCTTTAGCGGGATGGAAGCGCCTCAAGAAATAGAAATTAACGCTTGACCGCCTCGGGCTACGGATCACAACAAACGCCAGAAAGCACCAACGTAATTGCAAAGTGGTTATCAGAAGGTTAGTGATTTCAACTGGTTATGCATTATAACGTGAGCAACTCAATTTATAAATTCTCACAGGCTAGAAGAAACAGAAAATAACGGCTTGAGTCAAAATAAGACTCAGAAACCGCAAGTTAGCATAAACAAGATTTATGTATGCTCGACGGGTCGTGTATTGCCTGAAGAGGCAGTAGGCAATGTCTGCTACATCTCCACAAAATACGTAAGCTTCAATTGAAGGTGCGGCTAGCTCTAAAGCCAGCCGCACCGTACGCTTTACGAAAGAGGGATCGAGTTTGAGACTGCAGCTTACTCCCATTCAATGGTGCCGGGTGGCTTAGAAGTAATGTCATAAACAACTCGATTGACCCCCCGAACTTCATTGACGATTCGATTAGAAATGATTTCCAGCAGCTCATAAGGCACTCTTGCCCAATCTGCAGTCATGCCGTCTTCGCTAGTGACAAGACGCAGCACAATCGGATAGGCATAGGTTCGTTGATCGCCCATTACCCCAACGCTGCGGACCGGTAGCAGCACCGCAAAGGCTTGCCAAAGGTCATGATAGGAGCCGCTGCGGTTAATTTCTTGCCGCACAATCAAATCAGCATCACGAAGAATATCCAACCGATCGCCTGTCACTTCACCAATAATCCGAATGGCTAGCCCCGGACCAGGAAATGGATGGCGCTGCACGATCTCTTCGGGTAAGCCGATCGATCGGCCTACCTTCCGCACTTCGTCTTTGAACAGCTTCCGCAGCGGCTCCACGAGCTTAAAGCGCAGATCCTTGGGCAATCCGCCTACATTGTGGTGGCTCTTGATCTTGACTGCCACTCGCTCGCCCGTCTGCGGATCGACATTGGTATCTGCCGATTCAATTACATCAGGGTAAAGGGTGCCTTGTGCTAAATAGTCGAAGGGTCCTAAACGTCGCGATTCTTCTTCAAATGTGCGAATAAACTCATGCCCAATCCGCTTGCGCTTTTCTTCGGGATCGGTAATACCTTCGATCGCTACCAAAAAACGGTCACGCGCTTTTACATACTCCACAGGAATATGAAACTGCTCCTTAAATAGCTTCAAGAGGCGCTCTGGCTCTCCCTTCCGCATGAAGCCCTGATCGATAAAAACGCAAGTTAGCTGTTCGCCAATTGCTTTATACAGCAGAAACGCCAGCGTTGAGGAATCCACCCCGCCCGACAATGCCAGCAGCACCCGCTTATCGCCAACTTTGGCGCGGATTTCTCGCACGGTTTCTTCCACAAAGGCTGCCGTTGTCCAGGTCGGCTCGCAGGCGCAAATGTGATACACAAAGTTGCGGATCAAGGCTTGCCCACCCAAAGAATGCACCACCTCCGGGTGAAACTGAACGCCATAAAGCTTGCGCTCATGGTGGGCAACCGCTGCACAAGGCGTGTTGTCGGTGTGTGCTAAACGTTCAAAGCCTGTCGGCAGACCCGTTACAGAGTCACCGTGGCTCATCCACATCACGGTGCCATCTTCAACATTTGTAAGCAGATCTGTAGGATCGTCAATAAACAGCGAAGCTTTGCCATACTCACCGCGATCGGCACTTTCAACACCGCCACCTAGCTGTTGCACCATGAGCTGCATGCCGTAGCAAACGCCTAGCACCGGAATACCCAGTTCCCAAATACCGGGATCGCAGTGGGGTGCACCTTTGTCATAAACAGAGCTAGGACCACCAGAGAGAATAATTCCTTTCGGGTTAAGCTGTCGGAGCTGTTCGGCAGTTGTGCGATAAGACAGCACTTCTGAATAAACCTGGGTTTCGCGGATACGGCGGGCGATTAGTTCAGAATATTGGGAGCCAAAGTCTAGGATGACGATCATTTGGTGATCGAGTGGAGAGGTAGACGAAGCCTGCGGGGCTTGTTCAGTTTGAAGAGTCACCGCTGAAACCTATTGATTAGAGAATTACGAGAAAGCAACTAAAACTTATAAAAAAGTTATACAGAGAACTAGTTACCGTGATCCAGCTGGGATCGCGGTCTTAAATCGTATGACTTGAAAAGATCGCTGAAATGGCAACCTCTCAAATTGCGTAGCCCGGGTAACCGTCTGCCGAGTGCGCTCTGCGCCTCATACAGCCCGTCAACCCATATATTGACAATCAGAAAATACTGCAAATGTCTTAAGAAACTGAATATTTTAACTACATTAACAAACCTGGGGCAAAATTGAAGCCCCCGCCCGGCTTTGAATAATAATTTGTCGATCGCGATCAAATAAAACCGAACCAACGGTAATGGTTCTATTGCTATGGGCTTTAACATACGCCTGTGCCCGCCAATCGATCTGCTCCACAATGGCACCATATACTTGCTGTACCCATTTGCTCCCTGTATTGGCATCTTGCGACCGGAGATACTGGAGTGCTGCCTCAGCTGTAGAGCTACTGAACACAGCTTGCACAGCCGTCGTAGGCAATCCTAAGTTGCCACAGTGCGCTGCTAATATTTCCTGCCGCGCATCTGCCACATAGTGATGCGTATGAAAAATGCTGCCTGCTAGCTTGATGAGCTTGCCGTGATAGCCAAACAGCAAAATCGTCTCTACACCTTGCATTCCTGCCTCTACCAGCAGTGAACCTAACCAATTGGCAGTTTTCACAAGGCGATCGGGCTGCACCCCTATCGTTTTCGCTAGATCCAATCCATTTTCCCCAATACAAAACACCAACGCTGTCTGAAGGCTTGCCTTCTGCTGAAGCACCTGCCGAAAAATCTCTAATTGTCCTGGAGCACTCAAGGGCTGCGCGATTCCAGATGTTCCCAGCAGCGACAGCCCCTCCACTACACCAAAGGCTGCATTGGAGGTGCGCGCTGCCAATGCCCGCCCCTCTGGCAAAATAACCGTGATGCGAACGGATTCTGCCGGCTTTAACCAGCGCTTCAGGTTCTCCTGAACTAAACGTCGCGCATAGGCATAAATGGCAGGCTGATCATTTGCTCGCCCTAAGCCTTCGCCGCCTTGCAGAAAAATTGCCTCTGTCTGCCCTGGCGGATTGAGTTCCACCCTTGCCCAAATTGGTGTATTGCGCGTCAGGTCTAAATTATCCCCCGGATCGCTGCGGGTAATGGCGATGGCAGAGTCGGCACTCAAGCAAGCAACTTGCTCGATCGGAATTTCTACCGTTTCAGCTGGCTCCAGCAGTTCAACCGAAACCGTGGGCGCAGAATCTTGATGCAGGTGGCGCAACGCGGCGATCGCCGCTGCACAGGCAAATACAGGAAGTGTATATCCAGCCCGTGGTGCTGCATTTGAGTCTGTATCGAGGTGATTGCTACGAGTCATTTTGCTGCTCATCTAGTCTCTCATCCGTAGCACCTTCGGCCATCCGTTGCAATGACCCGGGCTGTATGAAACACACTCTGGGGTTATGTCAAAACCTATTTGAATTTACTATTGCCGTCGGCATTGCTTAACAGGGGGATGATTTTTGGGTGAGAGAGGCGCAGAGCGCCTCTCTCACCCAAAAATCATCCCTGAAATCAGCAACATCTTGCCGTCAAGAAGTTTTGAAGAATTTTTAAAGGATGCAAACTTATGCCAATTTTCCATAAAGCAGCACAATTTGGGGGGTGCCCCCGAAAATCTGTGTGCCATATAGAAGCAGCATTACATCTTCAAACACAAAAAAGCATTACCGCTTTCCAAGCTGTGTCACTCTTCTACAAAAGCGGGTACCGTAGCAACGCAATGTGGTGGTTCACGTTAGGCTTAAATGGGTAAATTGGGAGCAAACCTTTTCTTTCGGGTACTCTGAGGGGAGCCATACCCGATCGGGTGGTGGCTTCATCGTGTACCCTGAAACAACAACTGAGTTCTGGCACGTTTCTGTCCAAACTTACGTCGCTGTAACAGGCTTCGTAGCAAGCACAGGCACAAGCTTACTTAGGAGTTGCTGAGTTACGAATTGAAGATTCGTTACTTCTAAGCACGTCTAGCGGGAGTTGAGGAAATTTCTCAATGCTGGTTTGCCCTCACTGTCAGTTTGAAAACCCAGATACCCACAAGTTTTGTCAAAAATGTGGGGATTCGTTGACCGAGATGAACTGCTCCGTTTGTGGCACAACGGTTCCCTTTGAGGCAGAATTCTGTTCTCACTGTGGAGCTGCCACTGGCATCATCTGGAGAGCTATTCTTTCCCCTGCTGCCGCCTCCACAGCACTAAATCAATCTACC
This sequence comes from Phormidium tenue FACHB-886, assembly GCF_014764505.1. Lineage (GTDB taxonomy): Bacteria > Cyanobacteriota > Cyanobacteriia > Elainellales > Elainellaceae > FACHB-886. The sequence goes on along the minus strand of NZ_JACXWX010000015.1, from coordinate 45,275 downwards.
GCTGCATCGCCAACTGCGTCATCTAGCCTTGAATCAGCCAGTCTTGAGTCGATCGCCCAAAACAGCAAATATTTAGATGCACAGCAGCGCTACCAGCTGCTTGATTCTGTTGATTTAGCCTCTATCGTTAGCCAGGCGTCTTCTGCCGAGGTAGAGGTTCGGGTACTTGATCGCCATCCTCTACAGGCATCGCTGCTAGAAGCCTTGCATAATCACGTAGATCCGAAGAGCCTTCCTTACAGCGGACAGGTGCTAATTCCGCTCATTGCCCAGCTTTATTTGGAACTGCAAGAGCGCTACCCCTCACTGCCACTGCCTCAGATTCATGAGGCATGGGAGCAAGATGGTATAGAGGTAGTGCTGCTAGAAGACCGAACTCACCTACCATCCTTGCTAGATTTTTGGCAAGACGAACAGGTGCTGCCGCTGCAGATTCTGCATTGGCTGCACGAAATGGTAGAACTTTGGCAGGCGCTGGAGCCGTCCTACTGCTGCCAGAGTCTGCTCGTTCTAGAGAATTTGCGGGTCGATGAAGACTACCTGCTGTGTCTGCAGCGCCTCTATTCAGATGATCCGCATCATCCGCCCCAGCTAGGCGATCTAGGCCGGTTTTGGCAAACGTTGTTTCAGCAGTCTCAGCGTACCCAGTGGGGCGATCTGGCTCGGCTATGTAGCGATCTAGAACGAGGGGCAGTCGCTTCCCTGCCTGAATTGCGATCGCGTATTGAAGAAATTGCCACAGGACTTCAGCCTGCTCCAGCCGCAGCGCCTCCTGCTGCCCCCGCTGCACCTGAACTGCTCAACCCCTTCAAAATGGACGATGCAGACGAACGAGCTTTCTTTGATGAGACTGCTGTCCCCGCTGTAGTAGCTCCTGTTCCCACTGCTCAACCCTCCGTTGGTCTGACAGCGCAGGCTGAGCGAACTGATACGGCAATGGCTACCGATTTAGAGGAGCTAGAGAATATTTTGTTAGAGCAGACCGAACAAGTAGAGGTTGAACCTTCGGAAGAGGCTTCCCCAGACGGTGACGACTCGCCGACGGTAGTGCTGCCTATGCGCTTGGTGAGCCTTGAAGATGCAGGTGCTACAGATATTGGTCGCCAGCGCGATCATAACGAAGATAATTTCAGTATCCAAACCAGTATTCAAAAACTGGAAGGCATGAAGGGGCGATCGCTGCAGGCTAAAGGGCTTTATATTCTATGCGATGGCATGGGTGGACATGCAGGCGGTGAAGTAGCCAGTGCATTAGCCGTAGAAACTCTCCAGCGCTATTTTGCTGAACATTGGCATGACAAATTGCCCAGCCAAGACAGCATCCGTGAGGCCATTCGCCAAACCAACCAAGCTATTTATAACTGCAACCAGGAAAACGCTCGATCGGGCAGCGGTCGGATGGGAACAACCCTAGTGCTGGTTTTGGTGCAAGACACTGAAGCAGCGATCGCGCATGTGGGAGATAGCCGCCTCTATAGCCTTAGCCGCAGGCGAGGACTAGAGCGGCTCACGGTCGATCATGAAGTAGGGCAGCGCGAAATTCAGCGGGGCGTGGAGCCAACGATCGCTTATGCCCGCCCAGATGCCTACCAGCTAACGCAGGCATTAGGACCTCGAGATGAGAACTTTGTCAATCCAGATGTCCGATTTGTAGAACTGAATGAGGATATGCTGCTGCTGCTTTGCTCAGATGGCTTAACCGACAATGACCTGCTGGAAGCCTACTGGCAGACGCATCTAGAGCCGCTGCTTAGCGCTCAAGCTAATCTAACGCAAGGCGTTGAGCAGCTGATTGAGCTAGCAAATCAGCAGAACGGACATGACAATATTACGGCGATCGCAATTCGGGCAAAAGTTCGCCCCGATCTAGGGCAACTTAAGCAGAAATAGAAATTTATTGCAAGGGCAGAAGGCAGGGCGCAGAAGAAATTAAAGCTTTTCTCTCTGCCCTCACCGCTTTAATCACTGTCTTCCCAAGACTCAACCGCTAGCAGATCGCTGATTGGGTCTTGCATGGAAAAGTCAAAATCTTCTAGCTCTTTCTTCCAAAACGACCACTCGTCCCCATAGAGCAAGGCAATTTTCCACAATTTGTCTGTGGAGTGGATAACTTTTGACTCGACAAGCGATCGCACTTGACGCTGGAATTTCTCCATCGGTTGGGCAACCTGCTGGTTCATAATAGCTTTAGCCGTGTTTAGGCAAGTAAGTTTTACAAATGCTGCTTGGACATAATCTCCAGGCACAACGCTTATGTGTTGACGCAACGCTACTCATGTGAGGCTGCCAGCGCTGCGGTGATGTGCTTGAAGAATACTCTAGTGATTCATGCTAGCACAAACGCTCTAATCATGCCGCGCTTGCTGTGATCTGCATTAGCAGATTATTTATTTTAATTAAACACAAGGGAAACTTAAATCTCTTTAATGGTTCATCCCAAAAACTCGACAAGCTAGACTATGATAGTAGCTTTGGGTCAGTCTTTTTGAGAGGAATCTAGATGTCGCGATATCGAGGTCCCCGCCTCAGAGTTGTGCGTCGGCTGGGCGAATTGCCGGGTCTGTCGCGCAAAACTCCTCGGCGGGCATATCCCCCTGGTCAGCATGGTCAAGCGCGTAAAAAGCGTTCTGAGTATGCAGTTCGCTTGGAAGAGAAGCAGAAGCTTCGCTTCAATTATGGTGTTTCTGAGCGGCAGTTGCTCCGCTATGTTCGTAAAGCGCGTCGGGCCGCAGGTTCGACGGGTCAAGTCTTGCTACAGCTTTTGGAAATGCGGCTAGATAATACCGTTTTCCGGCTGGGTATGGCACCGACTGTTCCGGGCGCTCGGCAGTTGGTTAATCACGGTCATGTCACTGTTAATGGTCGGGTTGTGGATATTCCTAGCTATCAGTGCAAGCCGGGAGATGTTATTAACGTGCGGGATAGCGATCGCTCCCGTAGTTTGGTAGAAAGCAATCTACAATTTCCTGGTTTGGCGCACCTGCCCAGCCACCTAGAGTTTGACAAAGCCAAACTTCAAGGCAAAGTCAACAGCGTAGTTGAGCGTGAATGGGTTGCCCTTCAGGTGAACGAGCTGCTGGTCGTGGAATACTACTCGCGCCAAGCTTAAGTTCGAGTTTTTTCAGAATTTTCTCGAGTTCATTTTTCGCGATTAGGTTGCATCTGCGCGGCTGCGATGCGACATCTAATAGTCTCAACAGCGCTTCCCAGTTCCGTCAGTTGGGGAGCGTTTTTGCATCTTTAGCCTTCCAGCGGAGGTTTAATGAGCACTCTAACTCCAGAGTAACTGTGGCAAACTGGTGATCAAGGCTAATGGTTAAGGCTAGATAGGAGATAGGCGGCAGTTGGTTCGAGCAGTACCGATCGAAGAGTTTCTCAGTGCTCCCGGCGTGATCTTAGACGTTCGCAGTCCGAGCGAGTACACGCAGGGACACATTCCAGGTGCAATCAGTTTTCCACTGTTTACTGACCAAGAACGAGCGCAGGTTGGCACTTGCTATAAGCACCAAGGACGAGATGCTGCTGTAGAATTGGGCTTTGCGTTGTCAGGTGGAAAACTGGCTGGCTTTATTGCCGATGCGAAACGGCTAGCTGGCAGTTTCCCTAACCCACGACAGGTGCGAGTTCACTGCTGGCGGGGAGGGATGCGCAGCGGCGCCGTGGCTTGGGCGCTGGAGATGGCAGGTTTTGACGTGACAACGCTTATCAGCGGCTATAAAGCCTTTCGCCGCTGGTCGCTTGACCAGTTTTCTGTACCTCAGCCGATCGCCATACTCGGCGGCATGACAGGCACAGGCAAAACCGATATTCTGCATGCTCTAGCACAGCAAGGTGCACAGGTTTTGGATCTGGAAGCGATCGCCAACCATCGCGGCAGTAGCTTTGGGGCGCTGGGATTGCCGCCCCAACCCAGCAACGAGCAATTTGAAAATGAGATCGCCGTGCGGTGGGCAAACTTTGACCCGCATCAGTCTGTTTGGATTGAAGCCGAAAGCAAGCGGATTGGGCTATGCCGTATCCCTGAAGCGCTGTTTTGGCAAATGGAGCGGGCCCCAGTGCTAGAAATTACCCGACCGCGCTCGGAAAGGCTAGCGGCGCTGGTGGAGGTTTATGGAACCGCCGACTGCGAGGCTTTAGTGACCGCCACAAAACGCATTGAAAGACGACTGGGGGGACAACATGCCAAACGGGCGATTGACTTGATCTACGAAGGCAAGCTAGCCGAATCGGTTGACATTATTTTGAACTATTACGACAAAACTTATACCTACGATTTACAGCGTCGGGCAGTGTCAATTTATCCGATCGATGTAACGGGGCTATTGCCGACGGAAAGCGCTATGCAGTTGCTTAAGCAAGCTGCCGCGCTGACATCAAAAATAAATCTCAATCTACGCCAGAGCGAAACGGTTCTGCGATAGATATGGATGCTTCCAAACTCCTGCTCAAACTCAGCCAGAAGCTATTTGATGATCCAGAAAGTCAAACCCAGTTTGTAGCAGCTTTAACTCACCCCCGGCCTTTCCATCCCTGCATCCTCTGGACACAGCCCAAGCCAATAGAATTGCCCTTCCAGCCAGAACCTCCTCTAGCTTGGCAGCCCGCCTTTGTCGATCGCCTTGCTCTGGCTGAAAAACCAGGACAGCAGCCGCTTCACCAGGCAGGCTATTTCTACTGTCTCGACTTCTCTTCGGTGTTTGCTGTCTCTCCGCTGCTGACGATCGAACCACCGATCAAGCAGGCGATCGATGTGTGTGCTTCGCCGGGTGGCAAAAGCTTGTTTACCTGGGCAGCCCTGCATCCTGAACAGCTAATCTGCAATGAGGCGATCGGCAAACGAATGGGGGCGTTGGTGTCAAATCTGAAGCGCTGCCGGGTGGAGGGAGCGATCGCATTGAATCTCGATCCGGCGATTTTGGCAGATCGCTATCCTGAAACTGCTAATCTGGTCTTGGTGGATGCGCCCTGCACCGGACAATCGCTGCTGGCAAAAGGCGGCAAAGCACCGGGATGCTTTCATCCGGTCAGCATTAACAAGAACGCCAATCGCCAGAAGCGGATTTTAGCAAATTCTGCCCAGCTTGTTGCACCTCAAGGCTATCTGATTTACATGACCTGCGCCTACTCGCCAGAAGAAAATGAGCAGGTGAGCGAATGGTTTTTGCAGCGGTTTCCGCAATTTCAGCCGTTGGCAGTGCCGCACTTGCAGGACTGGCGATCGCACCTCACCGAACTGCCCTGCTACCGGATCTTTCCGCAGTCGGGCTTGGGGGCAGGGGCATTCACAATCTTGCTGCAAAAGCAAGCATGACGGCGAGGCGTGGCGCGTCTGCAGCGGGGATATTGTCGCGTTAAGATTAAGAAAGATTGCTTTAAGGAGGCATTATGGCTGCCAACGTAGAAATTTACACCTGGAGTTCTTGCCCCTTCTGCATCCGGGCAAAATCATTGCTCAAGCGCAAAGGTGTAGAGTTCACTGAATATTGCATTGACGGTGACGAAGCTGCACGCGCAAAAATGGCGCAGCGAGCCAACGGACGGCGATCGCTTCCCCAGATCTTTATCAACGACCAGCACATCGGCGGCTGCGATGACCTCTATGCCCTCGATTCCAGAGGCAGGCTCGATCCGTTGCTGCAGGCAGTCAGCTAGTTTGCTGCAATTTTTGGTTGCAGAAGCACGGAGCGCTGTAAGAAGGAAGGGATAGGAGATGATAAGTTAGGTGCCGATCGCCTATTCCAAGGAGTCCTTCTGTGAAATTTGCCTACATCATCGATCCAATTGCCAAGCTCGACCCCGGACATGATACCAGCGTAGCGCTAATGGAAGCGGCGCAGGGGTTGGGGCATGAAGTTTGGATTACAGAGGCAAGCTTACTAAGCGTGGCAGATGGTAAAGCTTGGGCGATCGCGCAGCCTGTGCGCCTCGAGTCAGTCCAGCTGAGCGAAGGACGCTGGGAGGCAAAGCGGGATTGGTTTAGCCTGGGCGATCGGGTCTTGCTGCGGCTCGAAGAAATGGATGCCGTTTTCATGCGGACTGATCCACCGGTGACAGTCCCCTATCTCTATGCCACCTATATCCTGGATTACGTCAATCCTGCTAAAACGCTGGTGGTTAACACTCCGGCAGGCATCCGAGCCGCGAACGAAAAGATGTATGCGCTGCAGTTCGCTGAAGCGATTCCCGATACGATTGTCAGCCAGGACAAGCAGGTGATTCGAGAGTTTGTGGAGCGGCAGGGCGCGGCAGTGCTAAAGCCGTTGGGCGGCAAGGCAGGCGAGGGGATTTTACTTATAGAACCGGGCGATCGCAATTTCAATTCGCTGGTGGAGATTAGCACACAGGGCAAACAGCCGATTATGGTGCAAGCTTATCTGCCTGCTGCCAAAGATGGCGATAAGCGAATCATTCTGTTGGACGGTGAGCCGATCGGCGCTGTGAATCGGATTCCAACCGGCAAGGAGTTTCGCGGCAATATGGCAGTAGGTGGACGAGCCGCACAGGTGGAAATTACCGATCGCGATCGAGAGATCTGTGCTCAAGTTGCGCCCGCCCTGAAAAGGGACGGGCTGTACTTTGTAGGAATTGATGTGATCGGTGGCTATCTGACAGAGGTCAACGTCACTAGCCCGACTGGAATTCGAGAGATCGATCGGCTAGACGGCGTACGGCTGGGTCAGCAGGTGATGGACTGGGTGGTGCAGCGAGTGCAGCGGTAAAAGGTTTGGGCTGTCTACACAAAGCGGGAGAGGGGCATACCCTCTCCCGCTTTAATTTGGCGCTAGCGCTATGGATAGGCTTACATCATGCCCATGCCGCCCATACCACCCATGCCACCCATGCCGCCCATGCCGCCCATACCACCCATGCCGCCCATGCCGCCCATATCAGGCGCGGCAGCAGCTTTCTTCTCGGGTTTCTCAACCACCAGCACTTCGGTCGTAATCACCATTCCGGCGATCGAAGCCGCATCTTGCAGTGCCGATCGCACCACCTTGGCGGGGTCAATGATGCCAGCAGCGATCAGGTCTTCGTATTCATTGGTGAGGGCGTTATAGCCTACGTTAAAGTCGAGACCTTTGACGCGCTCAACCACGACAGAGCCTTCTACACCTGCGTTGTCAGCAATCTGGCGCAGCGGCGCTTCCAATGCTCGGGCAACGATATCCGCTCCAATTTGCTCTTCCGCATTAAGCGAGGGCTTGAACGCCTGCACTTTTTGCGCGAGGTGCAGCAGCGTCGTGCCGCCACCCGGAACAATGCCTTGCTCAACGGCAGCTTTGGTAGCATTGAGCGCATCTTCAAGGCGCAGCTTGCGATCTTTCAGCTCGGTTTCGGTAGCCGCGCCTACTTTGATGACGGCAACTCCGCCGACCAGTCTTGCTAGGCGCTCTTGCAGCTTTTCAGTGTCGTATTCAGAATCTGTTTCGGCTAGCTCTCTGCGAATTTGGGCGATTCGTTTGTCTAATGCAGCTCGATCGGCTGCATCGGCAACGATCGTAGTCGTGTCTTTGGTAATAGAGACTTTGCGAGCTTGCCCCAACATTTCTAGCGTCACCAGATCGAGGCTCAGCCCGATCTCCTGTGCGATCAGCTGACCGCCCGTTAGTACTGCGATGTCCTGCATCACGGCTTTGCGGCGTTCACCGAATGAGGGCGCTTTCACAGCGGCTACATTCAACACACCCCGCAGGCGGTTGACCACCAGCGTCGCCAGTGCCTCACCTTCAATGTCTTCAGGAATGATCAGCAAAGGACGGCCTGCACGAGCGATCTTTTCCAGCACAGGCACGAGGTCTTGGATGCTGCTGATCTTTTCGCTGGTCAGCAGGATCAGCGGATTTTCTAGCTCACAGGTCATCCGATCGGGGTCGGTGACAAAATAAGGCGACACATAGCCGCGATCGAACTGCATCCCCTCCACGGTTTCCATTTCGGTGAACAGCGACTTCGACTCTTCCACGGTAATGACGCCGTCTCTGCCGACTTTCTCCATCGCCTCAGCGATCATGTTGCCGACTTCAGTATCGCTGCCGGCTGCCACAGCGGCAACTTGGGCGATCGCGTTGCCCTCGATCGGCTTGGCAATGCTGGCAATTTCATCTAGCACCACGCCTACCGCTTTCTCAATGCCGCGCCGGAGGCTGACCGGGTTGCTGCCTGCCGCCACGTTTCTTAAACCTTCCCGGATCATCGCTTGCGCCAGCACAGTTGCGGTGGTTGTGCCGTCGCCCGCTAAATCTTTAGTCTTAGAGGCAACTTCTTGAATTAGCCGTGCGCCGGTATTCTCTAGGGGGTCTTCTAGCTCAATTTCTTTAGCGATCGTGACGCCATCGTTGACAATTTGCGGAGCGCCAAACTTTGACTCCAGCACCACGTTTCGTCCTTTGGGTCCGAGCGTGATTCGTACGGCATCGGCTAACGCATTAATGCCGCGTTCCAATGCCTGCCGCGACGCTTCGTCAAATACAACAATTTTTGACATATGATTTTGCTCACATCTCTCCAATGTATGAATTTAGCACTCTTCCCGGTGGAGTGCTAAGACAATCGGGGAGGGAAAGCCGTACCGGGCAGAGCATCCTCTTCTTAAAATTATGCTGTCCCTCTTCCGCAAAATGGCTTTCCCCCATGAACCTGCTCGCCCAAGATGCCGCACAGCTCCCCGCCCTTCTCAACCAAGTCCTTGCCGAAGCCGATCGCTTTTTTCAAGCCCTGCCCGATCGCCCTGCCGGAACTTCACCTCAACCCATTGCGCCAGAACCCTTACCGCAGGAGGGATTAGGAGCTGAAAATGCGCTAAAAGTTTTTCGGCAGCGATTTGCAGACGCTATGACGGGCAGTGCCGGATCGCGCTATTTTGGCTTTGTGACCGGCGGCGCTACACCAGCAGCGCTGGCAGGCGACTGGCTCACGAGCGTTTATGACCAGAATGCTTTTGGGGCGGCAGATTCGGCTGCACCCTATATTGAACGAGAGGCGATCGGCTGGTTGCGCCAGTTGTTTGGGCTGTCGGAGGGGCATCAGGGCACGTTTGTCACCGGCGCAACGATGGCAAATTTTGTCGGGCTAGCGATCGGGCGGCAGTGGGTGGGGCATCAGTGGGGCGTGAATTTGGCGGAATCTGGCTTGGCGGGTTTGCCTGCCATCAAGGTTTTGAGCGGTGCGCCGCACTCTTGCACCTTTAAGGCAATGTCGATGCTGGGCATGGGACGCAAGAACCTTGAAATTGTGCCCTGTTTGCCCGATCGAGAGGCAATTGACTTAGCAGCACTGCGGCAGGCATTGCACCAAGCGGCATCAACTCAGTCGCCCTGCATTGTGGTTGCCAACGCCGGAACCGTGAACACCGTGGATTTTGATGGTTTGCAGGCAATTGCAGCCTTAAAGCAAGACTTTCGCTTCTGGCTGCATGTGGATGCAGCGTTTGGTGGGTTTGCTGCCTGTTCACCAATGTATCGATCGCGGGTCGCGGGGCTGGATTTGGCAGATTCGATCGCGATCGATGCCCACAAATGGCTGAACGTTCCCTATGATGCCGCGATGCAGTTCACGCAGCATCGCCAGCTCCAGGTTGAAGTGTTTCAAAATAGCGCTGCCTATCTGGGATTGCCTACTGCGAATCCCGACTTTGTGCATTTGACCCCTGAAAACTCGCGCCGCCTCAGAGCCTTGCCTGCCTGGTTTAGTTTGCTGGCATATGGCGCGGCGGGCTATCAGGAGATTGTGGAGCGCAACTGTGCGATGGCGCAGCTGCTAGGGGAGAAGATTGACCAGTCGTCGGAGTTTCGGCTGCTGGCTCCGGTGCGGCTCAATGTCGTGTGTTTTACACTGGCGATCGCCCCTAGCGCAGAGAATATCCAGCAGTTTCTAATGGTTCTTAATGAGCAAGGCAGAATTTTTCTGACGCCGACGGTGTATCAAGGCAGTCCGGCAATGCGGGCGGCTTTTTCCAACTGGCGCACTGGCTTGGCAGATGTGGCGATCGCTTGGGAAGCACTGTGCGAAGCAGCACTCAAAAGCCGCCTATAGCGGCAACCAGTCGTTTCCATTCAAATAAAGCTAAATTTGTATATAGCGATTCCCAATCGTGTGAGGTATTGGGTTTCTTATTGTATGCTGTATGCTCCACAGCACACGGTATACAACCGGAAAGCACTCTTCATTTGAGTGTGAAGCGCTATAGAGTAGGCATGGATACAGTGAGCAAACGCTGAGGTGGCATGGATAACGAACAGATTGTCCTTTTATCAAGTCGAGAAATTGAAAAGATGCGGCAGGCAGGGCAGTTTGCCTCTGCGCTCTTGGACTACCTTGCGCCCATGGTGAAGTCGGGTGTGAGCACGCTAGAACTCAACGATGCCGCCGAAGCCTGGACGCTGAAGCGGGGCGCAAAAAGTGCGCCGTTGGGCTATCACGGTTTTCCAAAATCCATTTGCACCAGCATCAACGAAGTTGTTTGCCACGGCATCCCCAACGCCAAGCAGATCTTGAAAGACGGCGACATCATCAACATTGACGTCACACCTTTAGTTGATGGCTACCACGGTGATACCTCGCGCACCTTCTTTGTGGGAGAGCCTTCACCCATTGCCCGTAAGCTGGTTGAAGTGACTGAGGAATGTTTGTGGCGAGGCATCCGAGCGGTTAAGCCGGGTGCAAAAATTGGCGACATCGGTGCGGCAATCCAGGAATATGCAGAAGCAAATGGATTTTCGGTCGTGCGCGATTTTGTCGGTCATGGAGTCAGCCGCATCTTCCACACTGCACCGCAGGTTCCCCACTACGGCACTCACGGCAAAGGCAAAAAGATAAGACCGGGTATGGTCTTCACGATCGAACCCATGATCAATGAAGGCACCTGGGAAGTTGAAGTTCTCGCCGACAAATGGACCGCCGTTACTAAAGACCGCAAGCTCTCAGCTCAGTTTGAGCATACGATCGCCGTCACCCCAGATGGAGTAGAAGTTCTGACCCTGAGTCCAGCATTGGTTCCCAGCGCATAAGGCTGAAGGACAACAACCTACAGCCGCAGCGTCAGCTGCCGCAAAATTGTAAAACGGAGCAGCCGATCCGGCACGCTGGAGCTGAGGGCGACTTTGGGACGCAGATACTTCCCTAAGAGCAAGCGCCCCAGCCCTTTCGCTCGGGCCTGCAATCGGGCTGTCCAAAACTGCCAGCGGCTGTTTAAGGCGTAGGCAGGCAGAAAAGCCAGCCGATCGAATAGCACATCTGCTCGGTGGATGCCGCTCATGCCATTGTGCTGGTGTTCAGGATTGGCTTTCCCGCCGTGTTCTCCGTAGTTGCGGAACGGAATGTAGTTTCTGAAGCCTTGTTGACGGAGAAATTGATCGATTTCTGAGTCGAAGTTGTAGTAGCCTGTGCCCTGTGCCTGGGTGATGTGTTCTACAAAGGGTAGTAGTCCTTTTGCACCCTCTGGTGTCAGCACATAGGCAACCAGTCCCGTAGAAAACCCTTCCGCAAATTCCGCTTGGCTGACGCTAAAGAGCTGTGCTGCACAGGTGTATAGCCACGCCATCCCCACGCTGGGTTCCTCAACCGCAAAGGGCAACGGCAGCTTGCCTAACCCAACTACCGGCACAAAATCTGCCTCGACAATCAGCGTTGGTTTTGATGCAGCTGCTGCTCGCTGCCATGCGCAGTGGTGATTTAGCAGACAGCGGTAGATTGCGGCACAGTCTTGGTACTCCGGCTGATCGACCTGCCGCAGCACCTCGCAGACAAAGCCTGCTTCGATAAAAGCTGCCTCCAGTCGCTCAGTTGCCTCTCGATAAGCCACAATCAGGACGCGATCGATCTGGTCAACCAGCGATCGGCTAGAGGTAGACTGAGTGCCTGTTCGCGCTGGTGCGTTCGGCTTACTCGCCTTGACTGTCGGATCAATGGATTTCATAGAGTAAACCTAATTTCATCTGAGACAGCTACTAACAGGGCAAGACAGGGTGCGTGTGTTACACAGCTTGGCTGCATCCCTCCACGCTTTCTCGTGTCCTTAAAAAGCATTCGCGCAAGCGGTCTACTGGGTGTAGGGTTAAGGAGTGAGAGCGGAAGTGGGAAAATCACTTCTGCTTTCCTCATCCTCTAGCTTTCACGTCCTCGATGAGTCCGATCGCCCAAACCTTAGAAAGCCTCCTTGGTGCTGATGCCGTCTGCCCTACAAACGCTTTAGAGGCAGCACTACATTCTCAGATTGCCCAAGCCCTTACGCCAGAAACACAAATTGACTGTGCGGTATTTCCCAACTCGGTCGAGCAGCTAGCAGAGGCGATCGCCTGCATCCATGCCAATCGTTGGCGCGTTTTGGTCTGTGGCAGCGGCAGTAAGCTGCATTGGGGTGGGCTGACACCAGCGCAGGTTGTGATTAGCACAGCGCGGCTGAATCGCCTAATCGATCATGCAGCCGGAGATATGACGGTAACAGCAGAAGCAGGGCTGCGGTTTGCAGATCTGCAGGCGATATTGAAGCAGCAGGGGCAATTTCTGGCAGCTGACCCTGCCTATGCCAGTCAAGCGACTTTGGGCGGCATTGTGGCAACGGCAGATACCGGAGCGCTGCGGCAGCGATATGGTGGTATTCGCGAGTTCTTGATCGGCCTTTCGCTAGTGCGAGCCGATGGCAAGATCGCCAAAGCGGGTGGACGAGTCGTGAAAAATGTGGCGGGCTATGATTTGATGAAGCTCTTAACTGGTTCCTATGGCACGTTGGGTGTCATTAGCCAGCTAACGTTTCGGCTGTATCCTTTATCTACTGCGTCGCGGACGGTCGTGCTAACGGGAACAAGCGAGGCAATTGCCGTTGCTGCCTCCAGCCTGCTTGCCTCCGGCTTGACCCCGACTGCCGCTGAGCTAGTCACATCTAGCTTGCTGTTTGAGGCGATCGACTCCCCAAAGGGCGAACTTAGCCTGATTGCCCGCTTCCAAAGCATTGAAGTCAGCGTTGAAAAGCAAGCTGCCCAGCTTGTAGAACTCGGTCAGACGCTCGGTTTAGACAGTACTGATTGGGCTGATGCAGCGGAAGACCTTCTATGGCAGCAATTGCAAGAACCAATCGAGTCGCGCCTCCCAGAGCCGCTGATTACCTGCAAAATAGGAATAGTCCCGGCAAAAGCTGTTGAAATATTGGCGCTAGCCCACAGCCAAGGAGCGATCGGCATCCTGCATGCAGGCAGCGGGCTAGGGACTCTCCGCTTCAATACTGATAGGTTGACCCCGCAGGGATTACTGGAGCTGCGCGATCGCTGTCAGCAGCAGGGCGGTTTTCTCAGTCTTTTGGAAGCGCCGATTGCTTGGAAGCAAAAGCTAGACGTGTGGGGCTATTCCGGCAATGCCATTAATCTGATGCAGACTTTAAAACGGCAGTTTGATCCAGAAAATTTATTCAGCCCGGGTCGGTTTGTGGGTGGCATCTAAGCTACAAACCCCCGCTCCAGCTTTATTCCGGTAATACGACCCATGACTGCAAATTCCCTTCCCAATTCAATCGCCTCTCCTCAGCCTGCGCCTGTAGCAGGCTTCGATGCTCAGCATCCACCCGATCCGAAGCTGATCGATGCCTGCGTTCACTGTGGCTTTTGTCTCTCGACCTGCCCCAGCTACCGTGTAATGGGCAAAGAAACTGACTCTCCGCGTGGACGCATTTATTTAATGGATGCGATCAACGAAGGAGAAGCGCCTTTATCCTCTGCTTCGGTGGAGCATTTTGATTCCTGCTTGGGCTGTTTGGCCTGCGTCACCACTTGCCCCTCCGGAGTGCAGTATGACCAGCTCATTGCCGCCACTCGTCCGCAAATAGAGCGGAACTATCCTCGCAATTTAGGCGATCGGCTGTTTCGGCAGCTCCTGTTTTCGCTATTTCCCTACCCAGATCGGCTTCGGCTGCTGCTGGCTCCACTGGCGGTTTATCAAAAGCTGGGCATTCCGAAGCTGATGCGATCGACGAAGTTACTCCAGCGAATTTCACCTCGGCTGGCGGCAATGGAAGCGCTGCTGCCCACTGTGACGCCTGAGTCGTTTCAAGATACGCTGCCGACGGTGGTTCCGGCGCAGGGGCAGACTCGCTACCGAGTTGGGATGATTTTGGGCTGTGTGCAGCGGCTGTTTTTCTCAGATGTGAACGAAGCCACCGCCAGAGTTTTGAGCGCTAATGGCTGTGAAGTAGTGATTCCGCGATCGCAGGGCTGCTGTGCTGCCTTACCGCAACATCAAGGACAAACTGCCCAAGCCCAAGCCCTAGCGCGGCAGATGATCGATGCCTTTGAAGACACCCAGGTGGATGCCATTATCATCAACGCTGCAGGCTGCGGGCATACGCTGAAAGACTATGGCGAGATTCTTCAGGACGATCCGCAGTATCGCGACAAGGCTAAAGCGTTTGCCAGCAAAGTTAAAGACGTTCAGGAGTTTCTAAGCACAGTGGGTCTAACGACAAAGCTGCATCCTTTGCAGGCAGAACCGCTGACGCTGGTGTATCAGGATGCCTGTCATTTGCTGCATGGACAAAAAATTAGCCTGCAGCCGCGTCAGCTGCTCCGCCAAATTCCTGGAGTGAGTTTGCGAGAGCCAATCGACGCAGCTCTGTGCTGCGGCAGCGCAGGGGTATACAATATGCTGCAACCAGAAGTTTCAGAGGAGCTGGGTCGGCAAAAGGTCGAAAACCTGCTGAACACGGGTGCAACCCTGATCGCCTCTTCGAATCCGGGCTGCTCTCTCCAGATTCTCAAGCATCTGCAACAGCGAGACAAATCGATCGAGGTCATTCACCCGATTCGCCTGTTGGATTATTCAATTCGGGGTATCCGGCTAGGCTCAGGGAAACAGGCTGAGGGAAGTAAAAGAAGCTTGTAGCCTATAGCGATCAGATGATCTTAGATTGCCTCTAGCTATTGCAGCCGAAGATCCCTATTTCTATAGCGTTGTTTCAGCGAGACATCGCAGAATCGTAGAATTAAGGTTGTCTAAGGGCTTGCACGATGGGCAGGAATGTACAGCACTCCTGCCCATCGTGCGGATTTCAATGGGCATTGCGCTGCTGAAACCTGCTGCGCGCGAGGGCAAGCGCTAAGCCGCAATTCTTGAATGCGTTAGATCATCTGTAGATCATTTGTGCAAGCAAAAGCCTCATCCCTTCCCGGGATGAGGCTATGATTTTGCAAATTTGTAACCGCTTACACGGAGCCAACCGATGGCTCAACCAAAGCAGGATTAATTAGATCGGCTTCCTGTACCATCGCCTGTAGCTCGATGGGCGTTTGTAGCGCCATCAACTCCTCTAGCTCCTGCCATTTAGTTGTGAAGGGGGAGGCAGCGAGCGCACAAGCTGTCCAGCTTCCTTGAATGGATACGTCAAGCAGTTGGCAGTGACCACCCCGTCGCCCTTCTAATTTATAGAAGCGGCAGTGACGGCAGGCGGAAACGAGGCGATCGATGGGTTTCATAAAGCCAAGGGTTTATAAGCGCGAATCTTCACCTTCATTCTCATCTTTGTAAAAGAATGATTTTGCCAAGTAAAAATGCTTGAAAGCGAGATTCACGTTGCTTTCTAGCGATCCCAAAGACAAGATAATAATTTAGATTGTCTTTATACTCCTGTTAAGCTACGGATACATTAACAGCAGTAAATAGTTCTCTAAAATTTCTTCAGTGAATTCACCGAATCTATATAAAAACGAGTGGGATCACCTTAAACTATCGAAGGTTAAAGCGTTTGCCGCAGTCCAAGACTATCTTTAAAGTTGTTAAATTGATAATTTACTACTTCAATTCAAGGTTGTCTTTAAGGTTGAATTGGTACTCGTTTAACTGAGAGAATTGTGTCGAACCTTCTTGTTTTTTCTCAAAAGATAATCTTTTGTATTGAGCACTACTTAACCTTAAAATGACATTTCTGAGCGGAAAACATAACACAAGAAACCGTCCTATGTCATCCTAATAAGGTGATAATTTCCACCCCTTTATTTGCCGCGCTTATGTCTTCCCTGGAAGCAGCTCACTCTCTCCTCAAGGCGTTCGATTGTCTGACTGACAAAACAATCCGCTCCCAGGCTGAACGGCAGCAAGTCCGGCAGGCGCTCCTGCAGGTTGCCCAACAGTCTGACTATCAAATCTTGGGCGTTTGTTCCGAAAGCTTTGCACAGGGCTATCGATCGCTCCAAACATACGCAGCAGCGCTAGGCTACGAAACAGCATTTAATCTGCAGCCGATCGAAGGCGTCGTTTATTTCAAGTTCAATCCCAAAGCGGGATCGTGCTATGTCAGCCCTTACGAAGGCAATCATCGCGGGGTGTTAGTGGCATGCCAGTCTGCCTATGAGTCTGGTGTAAATGACATCTATGGGCACTTGCCGCTCGACTTGTTTGAGGACTAGCCCAATTTCAGGACTAGCCCAACTGTTCCTTGGCTAATTTGCCCAATGTTTGCATCGCCTGCTCCACTCGCTCTGACCAAGGCAAACCGCAGTTAAGCCGGAAGCAGTTGCCATAGCTGCCGGAGGGCGAAAACATGACACCGGGCGCGATGCTAATGTTTCGTTCCACTGCTTCGTGATAGAGCCGCAGCGAGTCGAAGGAGTCTGGTAGCTCTACCCACAAGACATGTCCGCCTTTCGGACGAGTGACTCTAGTTTCTGACGGGAAATATTCGCAGATCGCCTGCGTTAGCAGGGCAACCTGCGACTGGTAGGTGCGGCGCAGATTGCGCAGATGGCGATCGTATCCACCATTGGCTAAGAAAGCCGCGATCGTGAGCTGGGGAGCAATTGCCGTGGTCTGGTTGATCACCCACTTTAGCTGCTCCACCTGCGACTGGTAGCGCCCTGCCACCGCCCAGCCGACTCGAAAACCAGGAGAAAGCGTTTTGCTATGGGATGCGCAGTAGAGGACGATGCCGTTGCGATCGAATGCCTTCAATGCTTTGGGACGGCTGCCTTCAAAATAGAGATCGCCGTAGATGTCATCTTCGATCAGCGGCACATCGTAGCGCGTCATTAGCTCAACTAACGCTTTTTTCTTGGCATCATTCATACAGCTTCCCAGCGGATTGCTGAAGTTAGATACCAGTGCCACCGTCGCAATTTGCTTCTTCTGCAGCGCACTTTCTAGATGCATCAGCGAAATGCCATCGCGCGGATGAGTCGGCAACTCCAGCACCTTCAGGTGCAAGATTTCCATCGCTTCTAGCAAGCCGTAGTAAGTCGGGGATTCGATCGCCACTGTATCCCCTGGTTTCGTCACGGCTTTCAGCGAAAGATAAACTGCCTCAAAGGTGCCGTTCGTGGTAACAATTTCATCGGGTGCAACTGAGCAGCCTGCATCCATCAGCCGTCGGGCAACTTCATGCCGTAGCGGTTCGCATCCTGGCGGCACGTCGTAGCTATGCGCGAGAAACGGTTGATTTCGCAGCACTTGCCCCATTAGCCGATTCAGCGAATCGAGCGGCAGCATCTCCATCGCGGGAACTGCGGCCCCCAAGTTCAGCGTTTGGGACTGATTGATGTGGCGAATAATTTGAAACGCTAGCGAGTTATCAATTGTTCTCGCCCTCTTGGGTGGCTTTGACTGATTTGGCTCTTCTGGCGCATTTGAAAGCGTTTGCTTCACGTAATAGCCCGACTGGGGGCGAGCGCTAATCAAGCCCCGGTCTTCCAGGAGACGATATGCCTCTAGCACCGTTGAAATACTCACCGATAGCTGCTCATGCAGCCGCCGCACCGAGGGCAATCGATCGCCTGGTCGCAGAGTTCCCTCTCGAATCAAATCACAAATGCGATCGGCAACCTGTTCATAGAGGTTGTTTGTCTGAGACGCATCAATTAGTTGAACTTTCATAGGGTGTAAAGAATGAAAAGCACTCGGCGGCGGAGCTTCTGCAAAGCGCAGCAGGATGAGGCAGCGATCGGTACAGTTTCACGGCACAATAACCATAACAGTTATGCAACTCTCAACTGTGTTCATAACAATCTAGCTTAACTGCCTCTGTTCTGGTTGGAAAAGATCGCAGAGAATTCAGAGTATGACAACTCAAACTAAGTTTGCCGATCGAGATAGATACCAGCGGGATACCTTAGCTTGAGCTGTTGCCTTGAGATCATTGTCGATCGCTTGGCCGGAATTGCATCTGTTTTATGCATGAATTCTGTTCATATGAGTCATAAAGCGATTCGTTTGATCTTGCAGGTTGTAATTCATAGAGTAGTACCAGCTTCATCAGCACCCGGAACGTCATTATGAAATCCTCTAACTTTTCGCCCGACTTTCTGCTCTTCAAACCAGAGAACGCAACGTCTGAGATCGTGAGCGCAAAAGCCCTCCGCCCCGCTCAGCCTAGCCGCTTGCGCCACTTTTGGGAACGTCTGCTAACGTTGCTATCAGGACGCACAGAGCCGCAAATTTGGCGTAAGCGCGACCGCGCAGGCAACTGGTATTTTCAGGTATTTGATCCAGCTACAGGCGAATTAAGTATGCTTGGCTCTGAACAAGAAGTTCGGATATGGATAGAGCAGCGATATTATGCCGATTACCGTTAGGTGACGGAGCGGTTACCATTTGTTGTCTGATTCTTCTAATACAATTCTGGAGGCAGATATGATTTGGTCTGCTGTACGTACTGGCACGCGGTCATTTGAGAAGCTGAATATCCAGACCCAAGTTGAGAAGCTGGTTAAGCAATTTGTTGCATTCAGTACTTTCTATGGTGAATACATGTCTCTACCGCCCTCGGAAAGAGGAAAGCACTGCTCTAAGAACGATCGGCGGCGCTAATTAGACATTGAATAAATAGCTATGGTTATGCCTTCTGCTTTTTACATAGAACCGTTGAAAGCATAATCGATCTGTATCCAAACTGTGGGAAATAGCCCCATATTGCCTCTACCCCTCCGGTTATCTGACCTGGAGGGGTAGAGGCAGAAGGATGCTGTAGAGTTTCGCCGTTCTGCTCAAGATCGCTTTGCCTTTTTAGTGGATTACTTCTAAATGCAGCCCCTCGTCATAGCCGATTTGCAGCTAAACGTTCAGATTCGTGAGGCTGAAATGAGCGATTGCCAGATCATTCTGCAATTGATTCACAAGAAAGCTGAATTTGATACCGCGATCGGTTCCTGTGATGGAACGCTGCTGGTGACAGAAGCGAAGCTTCAGCAAACGCTGTTTGGTCAAACGCCATTCGCTAAAGTTTTGCTGGCTGAAGTGAAGCAACAGGCAGTTGGCTTTGCGCTTTATTATTTTCGCTATTCCTCCTTTAAGGCGCAGCCGAGTCTCTGGATTGATGATCTATTTGTTAATGCCTCCGTCAGGAGCTGTGGCGTTGGCAGTACTCTTATGGCTTCTCTTGCCGCAGTTGCTAGAGAACAAGGCTGTAGTCATGTCGCCTGGAATGCCTGGGGAGATAATGTCCGAGCTGTCGCGTTTTACAAACGCGTTGGCGGTAGGATAGTTGAAGAGTATGGGAAAACGCTGTTGTTTCATTGGAATGGAGGCGAGAGCTAGCAATGCACGATCGTAGATATTGCAAAATGATGGCAGATTACAACCACTGGATGAATCAAAAAATATATGTGATCTGCGCTAAGATTCCTGACGATCAGCGTAGAGCTGACCGAGGTGCATTTTTTGGTTCAATCCACGGGACTCTAAATCATTTGCTATTTGGCGATCGAGTTTGGCTGGGGCGCTTCATTGGGCAGCCCGTTTCTATCAAAATTGGTGAGCCACTCTGTGCAACATTTGATGAACTGAGACAGCAGAGCCAGATTACCGATCTCCAGATTATAGAGTGGGCAAAGAATTTATCTGAGGAATGGTTAAACCAGCCATTTCGCTACACTAGCGGCGTAGATGGCAAAACCCGTGAATTGCCCGCTTGGGTGCTGGTGACGCATCTGTTCAACCACCAGACCCATCATCGTGGACAGCTTACTACCCTACTTAGCCAGTTGGGGTATGATCCAGGCGTAACCGATCTGCCCTGGTTGCCTAATCTGGGTGTAGTTGTAGAGGGCTAAATGGTAGGAGCTATTAACAAGTGGACTTCGGCAGAACATGCCTTGGCGTATCTTGCTAAGGCGGATACCATTCCACACCGCACCGAAGGGGAGAGTGTTCTGCTGGAGCATGTCCCCAAAACTGCCAAGCGAATTCTCGATTTGGGAACGGGAAATGGGCGGCTGATGGCGCTGCTCAAACTCGATCGCCCGATCGCTCAAGGTGTGGCAATTGACTTTTCGCCAACGATGCTAGAAGCGGTGCGCGATCGCTTCCGTGAAGACAGCACCATTGAAATCGTAGAGCATAATCTAGATGATGCACTGCCAGCTCTAGGAAGCTTTGATGCAATTGTCTCTAGCTTTGCGATCCATCATGTGGTGCATGAACGAAAGCGATCGCTCTATTACGAAATTTTTGACTTGCTAGAACCGGGCGGAATTTTCTGTAATCTAGAGCATGTCGCGTCTCCGACTCAGCGGCTGCATGAATGCTTTCTGTACTCAATTGGCAGCACGCCTGAGAACGATGATCCCTCCAACAAATTACTGGATGTGGAAACTCAGTTGAGATGGCTGAGAGAGATCGGCTTTACCGATGTAGACTGCTATTGGAAATGGTTAGAGCTAGCGCTGCTCATTGGTATCAAGCCAGGCTGATCCCTCTCAACTGTATCTATCGCAAATTCAGAGCTATGCCCCGATCGACTGAGCGAGTCAAATTCTGGCGCGATCCTGCCCTGGATAACACCGAACTGCTGCGGGCAACCTACGTGACCCATTCTTTCTCGCGCCACACGCACGACGGCTATGCGATCGGGGTGATTGAGTCGGGGGTTGAAGAATTTACTTACCGGGGCGCAACCCGTCGCGCTCCTGCGGGCAGCATTGTGATTGTTCATCCGGGCGAGGTCCATACGGGGCATGCGGGTACACCAGAAGGCTGGCAGTATCGCATGTTGTATCCAGACGTGCCGCTGCTGCAAAAAGCTGCCACCGAGCTCCAAGACAAAGCTCAGCTCATTCCCTATTTTGCCAATCCGGTGATCGCCGATCCCGAGTTGGCTGGGCAGTTGCGTCGCTTGCATTTGACGTTGGAAACCACAGAATCACAGCTAGAGCGAGAATCCCGCTTCCTCTGGACGCTGACCCAGCTCATTAGCCGTTATGCCGATCGCTGCCCACCGCTGCAGGCGGTCGGGCAAGATCATCAAGCTGTTTTGCGCATTCGGGATTATCTAACCGCTCACTATGCCGAATCGATTACGCTAGACCAGCTTGCTACGCTAGCTAACCTGAAGCCGTTGCGGCTGCTGCGTGTCTTTCAGCGGCAGATGGGGTTGCCCCCTCACGTTTATCTAGTGCAGCTCCGGGTTGCCCAGGCAAAAGCCCTGCTAGCCCAGGGACAGCCGATCGCCCAAGTCGCTTTTGATACGGGTTTTACTGACCAGAGCCACCTGAACCGTCACTTCAAACGGCTGGTTGGCGTGACACCCGGACAGTATGCGATCGGCTGTCCAAAAATTGTCTAAAGCCTCAGAACACTGAACGCACCACAATTCTTGCTTCTGGAGAAACTCATGCCCTTTCTAGCTGATTGGTTTACGGTCTTTTAGATTGGCGTTTTAGTTGTTATTAGCCCCGGTCCCGATTTTGCGCTAACGCTGCGGAACAGCTTAGCCTATTCCCGTAGAGCAGGCATCTATACGGCAATTGGCATCTTCATTGGCAACAGCATCCACACTGCTTATTCGCTGATCGGAATTGGGGTAGTGATCGCCAAATCTGTCCTGGTGTTTACAGCTTTAAAGTGGATTGGCGCTGCTTATTTGATCTACGTCGGTGTTAAATCGCTGGGCGCAAAGAAGCAGACCGCAGCGATCGTCATGCGGCATGCCCCGCAGTCGATTTCTCGCTGGACAGCTCTCCGCATCGGTCTGCTGGGTAACTTGTTCAATCCTAAAGCTACGCTATTTTGGCTGGCGCTATTTACCCAAATTATTCGTCCCGGAACGCCTGTTCCCATTCAAGCGCTGTATGGCTTGACGATCGCCACGCTGGCTCTAGCCTGGTTTATGCTAGTTGCCATTTTTATCTCCCAGCGCTCTATCAAACGAATGCTGCAAGCCGTCTCTCATTGGCTAGAGCGAATCACCGGCGCAGTTTTAATTGGGCTGGGAGTGCGGCTGGCGATCGCCACCCACAACGAATAGCCTTAGCAAGCAGCAGGTTCAGCCACCCACTCCGGCTGAGGTAAATCTGCTAAATGCTTCCAGCAAACCGTGCAGGCCGGCAAGTCATGGGCAACAGCATACGGCTCATGCACTGTGTCTAGCCAGCGAAAGAACGCCTGGAAATTTTGGGTGACGATCGCTGGATCGGTATGAATATCACCGAGCTGATAATGAGGGGCTTTATTTTCTATGGCAAAGGGACAGGCGTGAAACTTGCCTTCTGTAGTAAGGACGGGATAACAGTGAGGACAACGAGAGTTTGCCTTGGGGCGTGTTTCTTCACCCGTAAACGGATCAACACCCCGTCCAGAATCGACAATATCCGGGTGCCCAATGGCGATCGCACCGGGATGGTCCGCTTCGTAAGCTTCCAACAGCGCTAGGGCTTTGAGTGGCATTTGGGCGGCACCATCGCCTGTGGCGATCGAATAGTTGAGCGAAGCAGTCGTGTTTGCCAATGGATCGGACTGGAGAATCTGCAGCAGGCGCTCGGCTTGGATGCCGTTGGAATAGATGACAATTGCCCCTTGGAAGCCCTGCTGGCGCAGGTAGGCGATCGCCCAAATCACGTTTTCATGATGTAGCGTGGGTTCGCCACCATAAAACTTGATGGTTCCCATCTCGTTTAAAGCCACCGTTTGCAACACCGCATCGAGATGGTGGGTTGTATAGTCCTCATACCAACCCTTTGGTGTTCCAAAAACCGTGCAAAAAGAGCAGTCGCGGTTGCACTGGTTGCCAGGATACAAATGAAGTTCTAAGAAACGATCGTCTGTAATCACACCCTTCTCGCGAGGTTGACGTTCTTTAAGTGCCATGTCAATTCATCCTGTAATCAATGTGTTCAGCTATACTTCTTTGCTTGCAATTGGGCTTCTGATGGTTCTCCGAGCGCATCATGCACTTATGGCAATACACAGTTGGACTGAGATCTTTTTGTGTAAAAGCCTCGCAACGCGAGGCTTTTACACAAAAAGATTTTTCCTGAGATAGATGCGCGTCAATACAGCGACGGGAACCGTATCTTTGTCAGTTGTTGGAGTCGAATCCCTTAGCTAGCTTTGACTTTAGCAAATTCCTGCTGGAGCAGTGTGGGCGGCATTGATTGAAGCTGCAGGAAATATTGATGCAGTCTTTAAAGCTTGTTTGCCGCGGTACCTCATCTGTCTTCAAACTGTAGATTTTGCGGCGATCGTTAGACTGTACATCTGGGTGCAAAACAGGATAAGCTGTCATGCCGAGGAGTGATTATTGCTTTCCCTAAGCTTTAAACACTTGGGTGCAAATATCAGGCTTCAAATACCTAGAGCTTTCTACCTACCATGTTTCGTCGCTATTTTCTATCGCTTTCTGCAGCAGCTTGCTTTGCCACACTCACAACAAACTGTTCTCCTAGATCGCAGCAACAGCAGTCTGAGGCTTCCGGACTCGATTTGAAAACGGTCACTTGGGATAAGGTGCTAGAGCTGAGCAAAGGCACGACGGTTAACTTTGCGATGTGGGGAGGGAGCGATAGCACCAACAAATTTATCGATCAGTGGGTAGCAAATCGTCTCAAACAGCAATACAGCATTACGCTCAATCGCGTACCGCTCAATGACACGGTAGAAGCGGTGAACAAGATTGTGGGCGAGGTGCAGGCAGGCTTAACTAAGGATGGCAGTATCGATCTAATTTGGATCAACGGCGAAAACTTTCGCACCATGAAACAAGGCAATCTGTTGCTGGGTCCTTTCACCAATAAGCTGCCAAGCTTGCAGTTTTATGACCAGAACAATGCAGCAGTAACCTCAGATTTTGGTCTTCCCAATGAGGGGTACGAATCTCCCTACACGGGCAGCTACTACGTTATGGCGGTAGATACCGCCAAAGTAAAACAATTACCCACAAACTATCAGGAACTTTTGGAGTGGGCGAAGGCAAATCCAGGACGCTTTGGTTACGTTGCCCCTCCTGCATTCGACGGCAGCCGATTTCTGCTGACAACGCTCTACGCCATGACTGGAGGCTATGAGCAATATGCGGGTAGCGAATTTAAGGAAGACCTCTGGACACAAAATTCGCCCCAGGTTTTTAGCTATCTCAAAACCTTAAGCCCTTATCTGTGGCGGCAGGGACAAACCTATCCTCCTACCCAAGCGCGCTTGTCAGAATTATTTGCCAATGGCGAAATTTGGATGATGCCGGTGTTTGTGAGCCAGGTTGCAGAAGGGCTGGCAACCCAGCAGTTTCCATCTACAACAAAGGCTTTTACGATCGCAGGTGCTTCCCTCAACGATCCGTCATTTACGGCAATTCCTAGCAATGCTAAAAATCCATCAGGCGCAATGGTGCTAGCCGATATCCTCGCTAGCCCCGAAGGACAGCTCGAAAAGTTTAAGCCAAATGTTTGGGGTGATCCGCCCTTGATTGACGTGCAGAAACTTTCTCCAGAGCTACAGCAGCAGTTTGCCGCCGTGGAAACGCAATACGGTATTCCCTTAAAGGAGCTAATTGCTAATACAGTTCCAGTTGTGAATGCAGAATATACAACGCGGCTTGAACAAGAATGGCAACAGCAGATCGTATAGCCATCGCGGTGTTGCTGATTTCTGGGATGATTTTTAAGTGAGAGGGGTGCTTCGCGCCCCTCTCACTTAAAAATCATCCCCCTGTTAAGCAATGTCTAGCCATCGCTACAGGGTTTAGGACAGTTTTGTAGGCGTGGAGCGCTCATAAAACTGTCCTTCGTAATGGCGATAGCTATTGCAAACTTTGAACTACGCTCTGCGTTGATTTAGCATCAGGAAAACACCACAGTGCTTCTGGTGGCAGACAAACCCACACTGCCTGACCGATCGCTAATTCTTGAGTAGGGGCGACCCAAGCTTGCAGCCGCAACCCAGCAGAATCGATCGTCAGCCGCCGCTGTGTTCCGGTAAAGCGCTGAGCGATCACCGTTCCCAGAAGCACATTTATGCCCGGTCTGGGCAGGGTGAACACCTGGATTTGCTCTGGGCGGATTGTCACCCGGATTTTGCCCTGCTGGGCGATCGCGCTAGTCAACCTCGCGCCATCCGCCAAGAGCCATTCCTGACCCTGCGCCTCTGCCTCAAAAAAATTGACCCCGCCCATAAAACGAGCCGTGGCTTCATCTTGCGGCTGTCGATAGAGCTGTTCGGGCGTATCCACCTGACGCAGGCAGCCCTCAAACATCAGCGCAATCCGATCGGACATTACTACCGCTTCTGCTTGGTCGTGCGTCACTAGCAGCATCGTCACGCCGGTCTTAGACTGGAGCTGCAAGATTAGCTCCTGCATTTCTTCGCGCAGGTTGGCATCCAAGGCAGAAAGCGGCTCATCCAGCAGCAGCAGCTTCGGCTGAATGACCAGCGATCGCGCCAGTGCTACCCGCTGCGCCTGCCCACCCGATAGCTCAGCCGGACGGCGATCGGCAAACCCTTCTAGCTGCACCTGCCGCAAAAGGGCGATCGCTTTCTGCTCGCGCTCCACCCGATTCACCCCCCGCATCTTCAAGCCGAATGCCACATTCTCCCCCACGCTCAAGTGGGGAAACAGCAGACCCCGCTGCAGAACTAGCGCAATGTCACGCTGCTCTGGTGGCACTCGATTTAGCACCTTTCCCTCCAGCTCGATCGTGCCCCTATCCGGGTGCTGCACCCCTGCTATCATCTGCAGCGTTGTGGATTTGCCACAGCCCGACGGGCCCAGCAGCGCCAAAATTTCGCCCTGCTGCACCTCTAGCCACAGGTCTTGTACCGCCGCCATACCCCGGAACCGCTTCGTCAAACTTTGCAGGACTAGATGACCCATGCTTTCCCCTCAGACATTGCTCAGACATTGCTCAGACATTGCCCAACCCGCCCAACGCCGCATCATTTTGCAGCGCCCGGCTCGCCAGCAGCAGAAACACCAGCCCTGGCAGAATCGAAGTGATCGCCACTGCCGCAATTAGCCCCTGATTGCCCCCCTGCAGCAGCGTAAACAGCACCATTGGCAACGTAAACACCTGCCCGCTGCCCACAAAAAACGTCAGCAGAAACTCATTCCAGGAGATCAAAAAGGCAAACAGCGCTCCCACCATGACACCGGGGGCGATCAGCGGTAGCGTGACTTGCACCAACACCTGCCACGGAGAGGCACCCAGCGATCGCGCCTGCGTCTCGTAGCCCCGCTCAAAGTTGGCAAACACGCTGGACAGCACCAGCGTCATATAAGGGATCGTAGGCATCAGATGCACCAGCACCACGCCCAGCAGCGTTCCGCTTAAGCCCAAGCGAATCAAGATAAACTGAATTCCCATCAGCGTTGCCAGCGGCGAGACAATAATTGGAGTCAGCAGAAACAGCTTCAGCAGCGTCTTCCCTGGAAACTCCATTAGCCCCAGCGCCCGTCCGGCGGGCAACCCTACCAGCAGCGAAAGCCCAGTCGTCAGCAGGGCGATCGCCAAACTCTGCATCACCCCTTCTCCGACTCTAGACGTGGTAGACAACACCTGCTCCCAATGTTGCAGCGTCCACTGCTGCGGCACAAGCTGTGGAAAAAACCACCCCTGTGTAAATGACCAGATCAGCAGCGGTAGAAACGGCAGGAACAGAACGATCAAAATAAGAACGATCAGGGTGTTTCGCAGCATGAGGTTAGCTTGGCTTGGGGCGATCGGCAGTTACCCAGAGGTAGGCAGCAATTACCAGAATTGAAATTGCCGACAAAATTAATCCTAGAGCAATTGCTTCCGGTCGCTGGGTTAGATCCGTATCGGTAAACGATCGATAGACCAGCACAGGCAAAGTGCGGGGACGAGTTGAGCCTAGCAGAAAGGGGACTTCAAACGAAGCAAAGATATAGCCAAATACAATCAAACTGGATGATAAAATTCCCGACTTGAGCATCGGCAAAGTGACCTGCCAAAAGCACTGCCACGGAGAAGCACCCAGCACCCGCGCCTGTAGCTCGTAAGCCGGGTTCATGCCGCGCAGCACCGCCAGCAAAATTAGCGTAATAAATGGAATTTCTTTCCAAAGGAAGAGGATCAAAACACCCAGATTTGCTCCGTCGTTTACCAGCAGTGGAAACTGCTGATCCGACTGAATCCAACCCAGTGCCACCAGAATCCGAGCGATAAATCCACTCGGCGAAATCAACAGCAATAGCCCTGCAATGCCGACTAGATGCGGAATTGGCAGTGTAATCTGGCAGGCAAAACTTGCCCAGCGTCCCGCAGTCCGCAGCAGCAGCGCCAGCCCAATGCTCAGCAGCGTGGATAGCCCAGTCGCAACGATCGCAATATAGAAGCTGAGGAGGAGCGATCGCCAAAATTCCGGGTTCGCCAGAGCCGCCTGATAGGCTGCCCCGGTTGGCTGCCCATTGCTGAGCAACCCCACGACCCCAATACTCTGAAGCAGCGCCAGCAGCAAACCGCCGCCAAACAGCAGCCCAATGATGCTCACGGCGGGCAGCAGCAGCAGATAAGGCTGCCACTGAGCCAAACGGGACGGAGCGAGGCGATCGCCCAAAGCAGCGAACGAAGAGCGGAAGGCACTAGTCATAGCAATAGATTCAACCTGATTAAACCTCTTCCTCTAGCCAAGCCATAATCTCTTGCCACAGCTCAGGAAACTGTTGACGACTCCGCTGCAAGCGTGCCAACCGCTCTGCCGCGTCCGGGCTATCGGCATCCACATACCAGCGATTTGCCGTGATCCAATATCCCGCTGTCCAGCAGAGCGATCGCACCGCCGGAAACGCGCCAAAGGCGGCAAAGTGGCGCTCCATGGTGGTTACCAGCGATTTATCCTCCAGAGCATCGTAATAGCATTGCAAAAAGAAAGCACGATCCGCCGGAGGGAGATGATAGCCCTGCCGTCGTCGTACGGTCACAGGCGACAGAAAATGCCCCAGATCGCCTGCCGCCGATCCCAACTCTGCCCATTCCCAGTCGATCAGATGAGCAACCTGCGGATTGATCACCCAGTTCTCAAACGTGTGATCGCTATGCACCAAGCACAGATGCGGATAGTCTGCCAGCAGCCGTTCTGCCCCCAGCCGCGCCTCTGCTTTCGTCAGCACTGCCCGAATCATCGCCACGATTTCTGCCTCTGCCGCTGGTGATTCTAGATAAGGCTGAGCATAGGCTTTGGATTCTTCGTAGAACAGCGTTAAAGGCTGGTGAACAATGGGAATCTGCGATCGCAAAGCCTCGATCTCGTATCCTGGCTGCAGCGGCAGGCGATGCAGCCGCGCCAAGGTCGTCGCACACTGCTGCAGATGCGATCGGCTATAGTCGAGCGACACGCCTTCTAGATAATTAGTGATCAGGTAAGTGTAGGGAAAATCGGGCGTTGGCTCCGGCTTGGATTGATACAGATCGTGCCCGATCTGGGTGCCGCGTAGATAATCCAAAATCACCCGCTCAAACTGCGTGACTCGGTAGTTTTCTCCGCCAAACCGATGATTCGGCGTATTGACTGCCACCCGTATCAGCGACGTTTGATTTAGCCGAAAGATCGCGTTGGATTCGCCATGCGCCAAAAGACTTAATTCACAGCGATCGACCACAGCAGTGCGAGTCAGATGCCCTGCCAACTGCTGTTGTAGCATCTGGAGATTGAGAGTTAACACGATAAAAGGAGATCCGCAACAGGTTCGATCGTTGCACAAATGAGGGGAATTTAAGAGTGCTCTCCTCCCAACCCTACAAGGTTGGAGAAGAAGCGGGCACAAACGAGACTGGCGCGATCGACAGATCCAAATTGGCAAAAGACACCTTCTCGGTTCCCTGGCTATCTTTGCCTACATACCCCTCAGCCCCGTCGGCTTTGGCAAGAGTCACGCCATACTGGACGGGTTCTGTTTCGTTGCTTAACCCAAAGCCCGTTTTGGCGCTGCTTTTAAACAAATCGATCGCCGTCTGAGTCAGGGCACGTGGGTCTGTCCAATTGCCGCTTTCTGGATCTTTCCGGCTAAACACGTTTTGGGTAAAGGGAATGCGGTTGCTGGACTCTTGTCCCGCTAGATGGGTTTTGTGGTCAAAGGTGGCTACGCCTGTCAGTGGGTCGTACTCATCCCCTTCGGTAAGATAGGTAGCTTTGACCCCTGTAATCGACCAGTTTTCGTTTGAATTAACCGTTGCCTCAGACAGGTCCGAAATAAATACTCCACCCTCGCCCAGCACCTCCAGATTGACATCCGGCGTGTTGGCATTCGTGACGATTAGCGCTGTGTTTTCGTCCACGCCAAAGGCAAGCGGCACTTCTAAATCAGAGGCTAAGCGAATAATCCGCCCCTGCCGCCCCCGCTCGCTGAAATGGCTATCCAGCAGCCCATAGTTGAAAAATCCCAGTCCGCCCAGCGGGTTGTAGTATAGCTCGCGCACGAAGGGAGGCGACCCAATCAAGCTGTTAGAACCCTTCAGCACTGCTTCATAGCTCTCGCCTTCGGTAATCATCGGGGAACTGGTTTGCACGGCAGTCCCGGCGCTCGTTCCTGCAACCAAGGCTCCGGTTTCAAATCGCTGCCGCAGGGCTGCGTAGACCGGGGTCTCGGTGCGGGTTCCCGTTGCAGGATCTTCATCGAAGAAAGCTTGCGTGATGAAAGACTGATCGCCGCCCCCAAAGATAAAGGCATTGCGGCTGTTGATTTGGTCGATCAGCGCTTGACTGCCTTCTTCCGCTTCGGCATTTTCAATATCAAACGGAATCCACTCGACGTCGATCGAGGCGTTGGGATACTGCTCTTTCAGGTATTTTTCATAGAGATCGCGAAAATCTTGAACGTAAAGCTCTCCATTTTCTTTGGCAGCTTCCGCATCCGCAGAGGCAGTGGTAAAAATCCCAATTTTGGCGTTTTCAATGCCACCTGCCCGGTTCAGGATATCGAGATAAATAAAAACCCCATACGGATCTTCGGTCGCAGGATACTGCCAATTTCCACCCACCAGCACCAGATCGCCAACAGTGGAAGGCGATTCAGTTCTTGTAGGGGTAAAAACAACCGAATTTGCATCTGCGCTAGAGTTTGAGGACATATTGCCAAAAGGTAAATGAGGCTGTAGGGGTCGTCAGACCTGACCTATCGTACAATCTGGTGGCAGATCGACTTGGAGTTGTTAGATCCGGCTCACCAGACGGCATCCTACCTGGACTTTGTACCGAATACAGAAATTTTAAGGAAACCTTTAGGGCAAGTGTTCAAAGAATTGACCTGAAGATTGGCTTCGTCGCGCCTCCTGCAAACTAGAATTTGCGCGACCAATCTTTTTGGCTCCAGCGCTCCACTACCACCTTTGTTTGCGTAAAAAACTCGATCGCATGTTGTCCCTGCCCATGCAGATCGCCATAGAAGCTCTCTTTCCAGCCGCTAAACGGGAAAAACGCCATTGGAGCCGCCACGCCGATGTTGATGCCAATGTTGCCTGCTTCTGCTTCGTAGCGAAACTTGCGAGCCGCTGCCCCACTACCCGTAAACAGACATGCCATATTGCCCCAAGGGCTATTGTTGACTAAGGCGATCGCCTCATCAATCGTTTCGACATGCATCAAGCTCAGCACCGGACCAAAGATTTCGGTGTGAGCAATCTCACTGCGCGGGTCAACGTCTTGTAGGATCGTCGGTCGCACGAAGTTGCCCTGTTCATAGCCAGCAATTGCTGGTCTGCGCCCATCGATTAGCACTTTTGCGCCTTCATTGGCTCCCTGCTGAATGAGCTGCTCCACGCGATCGCGGCTCTGCGAAGAGATCACCGGGCCCATCTGCACGCCCGCCTCTAGCCCATAGCCCACCACCCGATCGGCAGCCGCAGCGGCGATCGCTTCAGTATAGGTGGTGCGGGCTTCCCCAACGGTGACGGCGATCGAAGCGGCAAGACAGCGCTGTCCGGCGCAGCCAAAGGCACTATCGGCAGTGATGCGCGTTGTCATCTCGATATCGGCATCCGGCAGCACGATTACTGGATTTTTGGCACCCCCCTGACACTGGACGCGCTTGCCGTGGGCAGCAGCCTGGCTGTAGACATACTGTGCCACAGGCGAAGAACCAACAAAGCTAATCGCCCGGATTGCTGGATGCTCCAAAATGGCGTCCACCGCTTCCTTGCCGCCGTTTACCAGGTTCAGCACCCCCTTGGGCAAGCCCAGCTGATCGATCAGCTGAAACACTTTTTGCATCGTCAGCGGCACTTTTTCGGAAGGCTTGACGATGTAGGTATTGCCGCAGGCGATCGCATAGGGCATAAACCAGAACGGAATCATTCCTGGAAAATTGAAGGGGGCAATCACTGCCGCCACACCCAACGGCTGCCGAATCATATACTCATCAATGCCAGAAGCAATATCCTCTAAAATATTACCCTGCATCATCATAGGGATCCCGCAGGCGGTTTCCACATTTTCGATCGCCCGCCGCATCTCGCCTTTAGCTTCTTCCAGCGTTTTGCCACACTCGATTGTGATCGTCTGCGATAGGTCTTCAAACTGCTCATCCATCAGCGTCTTCAGCCGAAACAAATACTGAATTCGCTGTGTGGGCGGAGTGCGCCGCCATGTGCGGAAGGCGATCGCTGCGGCTTCTGCTGCCTGTGCTACGTCGCTGGCGGGCGAGAGGGGAACCTTTGCCAAGGTTTCGGCAGTGGCCGGATTAATGACCTCGAGCGATTCGCTGGTGCTGGCAGCCCGCCATTCACCGTCGATGTAGTTTTGCAGCGTTGGCACGTTGGTTGAAGACATAGATGGAGACGATGAAACCCACTAGCCGATCATAGCTTCCTGCGTGCCTCCTCAAACTGGAGAATTTAGCTGCTTAAACGGCAATATCTTTAGTGATCCTGCCGTCTTCCATGTGCAGCGTGCGATCGGCAATATCCAAAATCCGGCTGTCGTGCGTCACCAGCAGCACCGAGCAGCCATCTTCTTGCGCCAGCCGTTGAATCGTGCTGACTACATCCCGACCCGTTTTGCTGTCGAGTGAAGCAGTGGGCTCATCTGCCAGCAGCAGCTTCGGATGAGCCACCAAGGCTCGCGCCACCGCGACTCGTTGTTTCTGTCCGCCGGAGAGCTTTTCGGGATAATAGTCGATGCGATCGCCCAACCCCACCGACTCCAAAATATCACTGACCCGCTGCCGATATTCATGCTTGGGAATATCGGGATGCAGCTTCAGCGACATGCAGACGTTGCCATAGGCCGTCAGGCATTTCAGCAAATTGTGGTGCTGGAAGATAAAGCCAATCTGGTTTCGCACCTGCGTCATCCGCCGCTTGCTGGCTCCCTTCAGCTCCTGCCCCAAAATCTTGAGGCTGCCGTCCTGGATCGATCGCAGCCCCCCCATTAGCGTTAGCAACGTTGTTTTGCCGCTGCCCGAAGGGCCCGTCAAAATCACAATTTCTCCCGGATAGATTTCCAAATCCACATCAGCTAGCACAGACTTAAGCAATGCGCCTTTGCCGAACGAATAGTTGAGATTTTTGACTGCGACAGTGGGAGTCATGAGCGGCAGGGATGAAGAAACAAGATCATTAAAATACATCGGCTGGATCAGCCGATCGCAGTTTACTAGAGGCGATCGCGCCAGAAACAGTACACATGACCAGCGTTAATAGAAAAACCTGAATGGCGACGGTCGTTTTCATTGCGAGCGGAATCCGAGTGAGCACCGTCAGCAGTTGATAGATACCCAATGAGGTGACAAAACCAGGAATGAATCCTAGAACGGCAAGAACAATTGCTTCTTGCAGAATGACATAGAGCAAGGTTCGATCGGCATATCCCATCGCTTTCAGAGTTGCATACTCCGACAGGTGATCGTTAATGTCTGCGTATAGTACCTGATAAACGATGATAATCCCAACAATGAAGCCAACGATCGTCCCGAATTTGAGAATCACACCGTTGGGTTCTGTATCTTGGTAGAGCCGCTCTCGGGCAATCAGCTCTTCGCGGGTAAAAATTCCCACTTCAGGCGGTAAGGTGGCGCGAAGCTGAGCTTTTGCGGTGGCAGCATCTGTTCCAGGCTCTAGGGTCAACACGCCGATCGTCACTTTCTCCAGCGAATCAGAGCCATTGATCTCAGCATAGTTCCAATCGCTCATCACCACGTTGCCTTTTTCATACACCGTGCTGCCCATACTAAATAATCCCACCACATAGCTGCGGCGGTTACCCATGATGGTTTGCACTTCTGGCTGGCGGCTTAGCAAGGTTGGCACTTCTCCCAACGATGCCTGAGAGAGTCGATCGAACAACACAGCACCGGGTGCATTGAGCTTGCTTATCTGCTGGTTCACTTCCGGCAAGATCAGCACAGGCTGACTGGGGTTGAAAGCAATAATCCGCACCTGATTGCCAAATAAATCTCCCCCTTCGCTGATCTCGTTTGTGTTTTCACCCGGCTCGGGGCGGGGCTTGTTCAGCTCAGCAGGATTCACCCAGTTGCTAGAGCCAATATAGACCGGGCTGGCAGATTTCACGCCCTTGACCGTTGCCGCCCGATACAGGTAGTTGCGGGGAAACGTCATTCCCCATTGCAAGCTGGGTGAAAAGGAAGACACCAGCAGCAGATCGCCACCCAGATTCTCGTGCAGCAGTGTGGTGCCGTCCGAGAGGAGCGCCTGCAGCCCTAGCTGGGTAAACATCAAAATGTTGGCAAAACAGACTCCTGTCGTGGCCACGACCAAGCGTACTTTTTGATGAGACAGCTGTGCCCAAGCGAGTGGCGTTTCGATCGCAGGCAAGGGAAGAAATTTAAGGAAACGAGGAGGCATGAGCGGGTGAGGATAGAGGCCATAGGGGCGAGACTGCCTCGCCTAGAACAAATAGAACAAAATTGCCAGATGAATAATCAATACAAATTAGCCAAACCAAGAAGTGAAAGAGACAATGCACAGAAACCGCGCAAACCGCTTTTTCTTTAGCCCTCTTCTCCAGATGTATCGATCTTGACCCTCACCTGCATCTCGGTCAGGGTAGCAACTTTGCGGCTGTCAGCAGGATCTAGGCGAACTTTAACTTCAACGACACGGGCATTCACATCGGTGGTGGGGTTGCTCTGGTCTTGATTCAGCTCCGCTTTCCCAATCTGCAAGCCGATCTGATCGACTTTGCCCTGTAGCTCTTCTTTAAAGCCCCCGTACTCGCTGACGATCGTGGCGCGTTGTCCGAGTTTAACTCTCGTAATTTCGGTTTCGTAGACTTCGGCGATCGCATACATCTGGTTAGTCTTGCCGAGTTCAGCAATCCCTTGTTGGGTGTTGACCTGTTCCCCGATACGAGTGTTGATTCTAAGAATCTGACCTGCCATAGGAACGCGCACCAGTTTGTCATCCAGTTCGGCTTTGCGCTGTTCAACTTGGATAAGGGCTTGCTCTAGCTCAGCTTGGGCGATCGCAATATCCACCGGACGGACTTCCTGCAGCATTGCCAAATTTGCCTGCTCTCGCTCTAGCTGGGCTTTCAGTGTTGAAGTGGTGTTTGCGAGTTCGGCTTGGGTGCGGGTCAGCGTCGCTTGGGCTTTCGCGAGCTCTTCTTGGGAATCGTCCAAGTCTGATTGCTTGATCGCGCCTTCGGTTTGTAGTCCTTGGTTGCGCCGAAACCTCAGCTCAGCGTTGCGGAGGGTGGCTTCGGCTTCGGCAATTGCCGTTTGGCGTTCCACCGTTTCAGATTTGAGGCGGGCGTTGAGCTCCGCGATCGCGGCTTGTTGGGCAACTAGCTCAGCGGTTTTAGAGTCTCCCTGCTGCGCTTTTAAGAGCTGGGCTCGTTTGATTGCCACATTGGCTTCAGCATCCCGCAGGTCTTGCTGGGCGCGGTCTCGTCCCTGCAGCACGGCGATAACCTGATTTGCCTGAACGGTATCCCCCTCTTTGACCAGGATCTGGTTGACGCGGCTATCTTGGGCATTGGCAGCAGAGATTTTTAGGACACCACCCTCTGGCAAAATTTTTCCCGAGGCAACGACGATTGTAGATGGAGTGGCGGCGGCTGATGGGGAGGGTTCGGGGACTTGGGCAAGCGGAGGTGCACTGCAGGCCGCACAGACGCTCAGCAGGCTTAAAACAGCGATGCTCAGAGCAGAAGTCTGAATCTGATTGATGTGACGCTGAGGCTGCACCATAAAAACCTTGAGGGAGGGTCATTCTCTAAAGGAGAAGCTGCGCCGATGCTGCTTCCGCAATATGCCACAAGCTGAAGTGCTGAGATTCCTGAATTAGCTTTGCATTTACTCAATTCTCGCAGCTGTAGTGGCTCTCTCCATCGGACGACCGGACAGAATCCGATCGCCCGGTTGGCTGATGGCAATTGCGGCTCAGCTAAACGGCTGCAATTCTAGGGTAAATGACTGCCCTCCCTCAGGTAGTGTTGCCTCCCCCCGATCTTTCTACTAAAACTGCTCGGTAATGCGCCGCATTGCTTCCACCACATTCTCGCGGCTGTTAAACGCGGAAATCCGGAAATAGCCTTCTCCGGCGGCTCCAAAGCCAGAACCCGGTGTGCCCACAATGTTGCAAATCTGCAGCAGCTTATCAAAGAAATCCCAGCTCGATAGTTCGTTCGGCGTTTTTACCCACACGTAGGGCGCATTCACGCCGCCGTATACTTGGATGCCTGCTGCTGTGAGCTGTTCGCGGATGATTTTAGCGTTCTCCATGTAAAAATCAATCAGCGATCGCGTTTGCGCCTGCCCTTCCGGAGAATAGACCGCTTCAGCCCCCCGCTGCACGATGTAAGAAACGCCGTTGAACTTGGTGGACTGCCGGCGATTCCACAGCTTCCACAGCTCTACCTGCGAGCCATCTTTGGCGGTTGCCGTTAGGGTTTTGGGAACGACGGTGAGAGCGCAACGCGTTCCGGTAAAGCCAGCATTTTTGGAGAACGAGCGAAACTCGATCGCGCAGTCCCGAGCGCCTTCAATTTCATAGATGGAGTGCGGCACCTCTGGGTCTGTAATAAAAGCTTCGTAGGCAGCATCAAAGAAGATGATCGAGCCGTTTGCTTTGGCGTAGTCTACCCAGGCTTGCAGATGGGTTTTCGATGCGGTTGCGCCTGTCGGGTTATTGGGAAAGCAGAGGTAGATGAGATCAACTTTTTGCTTGGGAATTTCGGCAGTGAAGTGGTTGTCGGCGGTGATAGGTAAATAGACCAAGCCGCCATATTCACCTTGCTCATTTACATCACCCGTGTGCCCTGCCATCACGTTTGTATCCACGTAGACCGGGTAGACGGGATCGGTAACGGCGATCGTATTGTCATTCCCAAAAATATCGAGGATATTGCCGCAGTCACACTTAGAGCCGTCGGAGATAAAAATCTCAGAGGCATCGATCGCACAGCCGCGCGACTGAAAATCGTGCTGAGCAATTTTTTCGCGGAGCCAGTCGTAGCCTTGTTCGGGACCGTAGCCTTTAAATGTGTGGCGATCGCCCATCTCTTCCACGGCTTTGATCATTGCCGTGCGGCAGGCTTCTGGCAAAGGCTCGGTGACATCGCCGATCCCCAGCCGGATGATGTTGGCAGTTGGGTTAGCTTGAGCAAAAGCGTTGACGCGGCGGGCGATTTCGGGGAAAAGATAGCCCGCTTTCAGTTTCAAATAGTTGTCGTTGATGGTTGCCATGGATCAGTTGCGTTGTGAATCCCTGTGTGACTTGACACAGTTTACCGCCAAGGCTCACGAATTTGATAGCAAAACTCCCACGGGCTCAGCCGTAGGAGCTGCGAATGTTCATTGTCCAATCTATCTAAATTGTCCAGTCTATCTAATCTGCGTGATGAGCCATAGCCACCGATCGACTAAGGCTGTAGCGGCGATTCCAGCGGCGAGCTAGTGGCTGCGGCAGTTGAATTTGCAGTGAACAGCGTGTAGGTCAATGTCATGACCGAGCCTAGAACAACCAAGCTCAGCAAAACGACAACTAATCTCTCGCCCAAAGAGGTATCCATCCTGAGTCCTCCCTGATTTAGTGGGTAAGTTCTGATGCGATAGAGGCTCAGTTTGATTTCTAATTGGCCTGCGCCTTTCAAAAAACGAACATGCCTCTCAAACCGAACAAGGCGGATATAAACTGTTCAACACAGTTGATTGCGCCTTTTCCGGATTAATTCGGATGAATTGCAGTGTTTATTTACACTAGCGTTGGTTTTCTTAAGAATGGGTAACAGGAGATACCATCTGCCGGACTTGTTCAATCCGTGTCTGCAAACCATCAAGATTGAGCCGGTAGCTGAGCGGATGGGCAATCAGGCGGGCAGTACTTTGAAACAGCTGGTTGATCTCGATCAGGTTGTTTTCCTGGAGGGTGCGCCCGGTGGCAACTAGATCGACGATCGCCTCTGACATGCCCGTAATCGGCCCTAGCTCCACAGAGCCATACAGCGGCACGATCTCAACCGGCAAATCCAAGCTGTTGAAATACTCATTGGCACAGTGAACAAACTTAGAGGCGACGCGGCTGTGCGGCGGCAGATCCAACGCCGAGCGATAAGGGCTGGACGATCGCACTGCCACCGACATCCGGCACAGCCCAAACTGCAAATCGACCAACTGCGCCACATGGGGCTGCTTTTCTCGCAAAATGTCGTAGCCCACAATGCCCAGCTGCGCCTGGCCATACTCCACATACACAGGCACATCATAGTTCCGCACCAGCAGCGCCTTAGCAGTGTGGCTGGTGTCCCAAATTTCTAGCTGGCGATTGCTGCTGTCTAGAAATGCGCTAAAGTCTAAGCCGATCGCCTTCAGCAGCCGGATGCTGTCTGCTAGAAGTCCGCCTTTGGGAAGTGCAACAGTAATCATAACTCTGAGAAATCACAAGTTTGACAGTAGCACGTTTCGGAAAGCTTTAGCCCGTCCCAATCCGCTCTATATTTTAAGAGAGCCGCGCATTGCGCGGCTCTCTTAAAGTTACTCTCTGCAAAGCGCTGTAACGGCGTTAGCTTCTGATTTCGTTCCAGAGCTGCACCCACTGGTCGTAATTTTTGACGCTTTGCCACATTTTGATCTCAGAGTGGAGTGAGAGATCGTCCATGAACAGCGCTTTCGCTCGTTCTTTGCCGACTGCCTCCGCACCCAGTTCCGTAGCGCCGGAATAGCCTGTTACATCCATCACGCCTTTTTGTCCGTCGCCGCTGAGGATGAAGTCGATCCACTGATAGGCGGCATCAGGATGGCGGGAGTTTTTGGAGATCATCCAGGAATCTGTCCAGCCGGTGAGCTTGCCTTTGGGGCTCGCTGTGCCGATCGGAAAGTCTGCCTCGCTGAGCTGGGTGTAGGTGAGCGGCCATGCATGAGCCAGTACCACTTCCCCAGATTGAAACAGGTTGGCGAGTTCGCCTGCGGTTGTCCAAAACTTGCGGATGTTGGGGCGCAGTTCCAGCAGTTTGGCTTTGACTTCTGCTAAATCTTCATCTGTGAGGTCGTAGGGGTTAGGTTTGCCGAGCCAGAGCGCGACATCCGCGATCGTCATTGGGTTGTCGGGTAGGGCAATGCGGTTGGCATACTTTGAGTCAAACAGCACATCCCAGGATTTGGGAGCTGCTTTTACCTCGTTGGTGTTGTAGACCAGCACGTTGGGTCCCCAAGCAAAGGTAACCCCATAGGGTTTGCCATCGAAAGTATTCCAGTCGCCACGCTGGAAGGAAGAGAAGATCGAGTCATAGTGACTGAGTTTGTTGGTGTCGATCGGCTGCACTAGTCCAGCTTTGTAGAGCCGCTCAGTAATATCGCCTGATGCAGAGACAATATCGTAGTTACGCCCGCCGCTGGCTCGAAACTTGGCAAACATTTCGTCGCTGGAGCCTGCGTAAGTCGCCTTGACGGTGCAGCCTGTCTGCTGTTCATACTCCTGAGCAAATGAGGGGTCTGTGTAACCCTCCCAAACAATTGCTGTGAGGGTACAGCTTGCTGCCTGTGCTGGAGCGGGCAGGCAAATAGTAAAGAGTCCTAAAATCGCCACAAATAGCGGAATGATCAAACGATGCCGCATGAGTTCTTCCTCTGGATCACAATCGATCAGTGTAGCGTTGGGCGTTTATCCAAACTGGGAAACATCAGAATTCTCTAATCATTAACGTCCCATTGGTGCTGGCTCAATTGCCCATCCTGGCAGACCTACAGTGTTTACAGAAGGGGCTTTCCACCGTGAGGCAGCGGAACGATCGTCTAATCCGAGTCGAGAGCCTGCCTGTTTCTCAGTTTTCTCAGCAAACGATTAAGGTTTTCTCAGAGAAGGGTCAGAAGGCTTTCAGGTTCGAGCCGCATTCTAGTAATCAAGCAAGCGAACACAACACACAACACACAACACCGTTCGCCCAAGAATTACGAAACCAGGAGACAAGTTATATGAAACGCCTCGTTCTAATGAGTCTAACCACTCTTACTCTTACTGCCGTTGCTGCTCCTGCCTTCGCCCTGAGCGATCGCTTCGAGACCGAACTCGACCGCAACAGAAGTAACCTGAGCGACCGCACTGAGCAAGCCCGTGAGTCCACTCTTAATAAGCTTAACGATCGCTTCGAGACTGAACTCGATCGCAACAGAAGTAACCTGAGCGACCGCACTGAGCAAGCTCGTGAGTCCACTCTTAATAAGCTTAACGATCGCTTCGAGACTGAACTCGATCGCAACAGAAGTAACCTGAGCGATCGGACAGGACGCGCTCGTCAAGAGACACTCGATCGGACAAGTCTGAGTGACCCGACCCAGAGGGCACGTCAAGCCACACTGGATAAATAGTACACAGTGTGATTCATCGTGCATTTACCAACTTGCACCTAAATTAGACCTCATTGCTCTTGCGTAGATAAACAATCCCGGCAGTTTGCCGGGATTTTTTTATAGCGATCGCTACAGCGTTTAGAAAGCGTTTAGAACTAGAGCATTTTGTGAGGCACTCCACCTGCTCTCAAAAATGTTTGAAGTAAATGTTCTAATTAATGGACACAGCTATATTTACAAAACCATTTCTTCTACTTTCGAGTTGCGTCAGCTTTAGCAGCTCAATTGTTTAAAGAAGATGTAAAGAATGCTACATGTCACATAAATAATCCTGACTCCTCTACCGACGGGAGTAGTTAGTGAAAGATAGGTTTTGGGACTAATGCGCTCAGTTTTGATGCGCTCAGTTTTGAGCTTCAATCTAACTTTAGGCTCCAGCACAGCCTTAGATGTAATGCCCACTCTAGCAGTAAACTTTTGCTTCTAACCCAGAAGCAGAGGTTCATGCAGCGGGTTTTGGAGGCTAGCTCGAATTCGGCAAATCGGCGGCACTTTCCGCTCAGCTTGTGCTGTCTCTGTTCTAGCCAGTTGTCTATTCAAATTAAGTTCCTTACCCCTACTGCTCGATGAAGAGACGGAGATTTTTAACCCTCTTAGCTGTGTCCACTTCTGCAACGCTGCTAGGATCGCTGGCGGTTGCTCACCGTCGAGACTTTCAGCCACTTTTGCAAAGCAAGTATGACAAAAGGCTAGAGCTTGCGGTAGCGCCTCCAGGGGCGTTGGATGCGCAAGCTTCGCGAGTCTTGCGAGCAACCACTGAAGCAGTGCTGGCAGGTGTTCCAGTCCGAGATATGAAGCACTACGATGACTACTTTCTGTGGCGTGCTCAACACTTGCCGGGATACATGAAGCTGTACAAAGAATTTGCAGCGGCTGCAGATCAAGAGGCGCAAAATATTACTAAGAAGAACTTTGTGGAGTCTGATCTGGATACTAGAAAAAAGATTCTAGATAAGGCGGCTAAAGAGCATGATCCTGGAACTGTCGATAAACTCAGAATTGTAACGTTTGGCTCAAACTGGGCGTTATACAACAAATATATAGTGAGTGAAATCCTTCAAACTTTTGCCAAAACCGATGCCTATATTGCGCTGGGGCATCGAGCTTGGCCTGGCTCAGTACGCGGACTGAGTGAATACAAACAGATTCCCGGTAAGCCATTAATCGACAACGTGTAAGCTTGGCTGGGCGAATGCAAAATCACAGTCACATTGCGTCTGATCTGCTACCTATAACGCAAGTCTGGCTTGTTTTTTGTAGAGCGTTTGAGCTGCTCGTAAACGGCATATTACTTCATGAGCTGAAGAGCATTGAATAACATGGCTAAAAGCAAGATCGCTATTGTTGGATCAGGATTGGTTGGCACCACCATTGCCTATCTGCTGACCAAGCAAGGGCATGAGGTGACGATCTTTGAGAAAGGTCCAGATTACCCCTATCCACACGCGACCCAACACCAGGAAGTATATTTCCACAACTACAACAATCCGGCTTACATCATGCCGCCCGACTTGAAGCGAGTTGAGCTTTCGGGAGATTATCAGCGCAGTCTCACCGACGAACTTCACATGATGGTAGGCGGTATGGCAACGAACTGGACGGGTATCACCGTCCGCATGAGACCCAACGACTTCAAGATGAAAACGCTTTATGGAGTCGGGGATGATTGGCCGATTACCTATGAAATGCTGGAGCCATACTACAGCAAAGCAGAGAAGTTTTTGGGGGTAGCCGGAACCGATGCAGATAATCCGTTTGCCCCACCCCGATCGCAGCCCTACCCATTGCCCCCGTTTGAGTTCAGCTACGATGACCAAATTCTGAACAAGAAGCTGCGCGATCGCGGCATCACAATTCATACGACGCCGCAAGCCAGAACTAGCGTTCCTTACGAAGGTCGTCCAACCTGCGATAACTATGGCCCTTGCCGCTATTGTCCTACAGGCGCTCGCTATTCTCCTAACCATCACCTGCAGCTCGCTGAAAAAACTGGACTCTGTACAGTTCTCAAAAATGTCTCGGTTCGGCGCGTCATATTAGACGAAACGGGGAAAGCCAAAGCCATTGTCTACCGTGCCAATGATGAATCGACTGATCAAGAGTTCGCTGCTGATTTAATTGTGCTGGGGGCAGGGGCGATCGAATCTGCGCGGCTGCTGCTGCTGTCGAAAGATTCGCGTCATGCCGATGGCATCGGTAATAATAGCGGACTGCTTGGCAAAAATCTGACATTTCACCACTTTTGGGAAGGCAATCTGCGCTATAAAGAGGCTCTGTATCCCGGACGAACCGCGGTTGACACAGGACAGAGCCACCAGTTTCTTGATCCACCCGCAAGGGGTAAACATGGTGGCATCAAGGTTGAATTTTGTTCGCGTCTTGCTTATAAGGGCAATCCTACAGCCTGGCAGAACGCCGCGAGCATATTGGAAGACCTGAAGCCAGTCCTGCACTCCAGAGTGTTGGGGCTGCATGCAGAAGCTTTGCCCGGAGCAGAAAAGTATTTAACGCTGGCAGATCAACAGGTCGATCGCTTTGGTGATCCGTTTACGCAGATTCACTATAAGCTCACTGAGTTTGATCAAGAAACCTACCGATACGCCGACAGCATTTTTAAGCAGTTCATGGAAGCAACTGAAGCAGAAGAAGGCTCTCTTGCACCCATCTCAGAGGTTCACTCGGTTTGGCATCATATGGGAACCTGCCGCATGGGCGAGAATATACGGGACAGTGTGGTTGATTCCTTCGGCAAGGTTCATGAGGTTCCTAACCTGTTTGTGGTTGGTTCTGGCAGCTTTGTCACTCCCTCCCCAATGAACCCTACACTGACGATCGCTGCTCTGACGATTCGTACGGCAGAGTACCTGGCAGACCAAGTTCTTAAGGGCTAGGTGGTTAAACGTTGCTTTGTTGATTTTGAATAGGCAGCTTGCTGTCACACAGGGTTTTGTGAGGCGCGATTGGATCAGCTATTGTTGAGCCAATCGCGCTTCATCTTAACTATGAAAACCTTCATAAAATCGACTGTTTCGATCGCCTTATTGCAGCAAGATTTGCGGAATGCCGTTGCGGAGTTGACCACTGTTAATCCTATTGTCGGTTTATGTCGCTTTGGTCTATTAGGCTGTGTATTTATAAGTTTTGTGGTGTTAGCTTGGTCCACTCAGCAAACGAGTTTGTTTGTGGCATATACAGCGATCGCCGGACTATTCTATGCTTTCTGGCTAGTGTGCACCCACGACACCACGCACCACACGCTAACAGGCTGGCGCTGGTTCGATGAGTTGATGCCGCGCCTCATCTCTTACCCGATGCTGTGGACTTATGGAGCCTACGCCCAACTCCATCGCCTCCACCATGGCTGGAACGGCATTGACCTCCGCGATCCAGAACGGGTGCAATGGACAGTTGCTGAATATCAGCAGGCAAACTTTCTGCTGCGCTGGTATGTGCGCCATCAATGGACGATCGATCTCTTACTTTTGGGTGGGGTGGGCTTAATTAGCAAAACAATATTGACTGCAGTCCAATTACAATCTCAACAGCCTTCGC
The DNA here is from genome assembly GCF_014764505.1 of Phormidium tenue FACHB-886. Classification (GTDB taxonomy): domain Bacteria; phylum Cyanobacteriota; class Cyanobacteriia; order Elainellales; family Elainellaceae; genus FACHB-886. The sequence goes on along the minus strand of NZ_JACXWX010000015.1, from coordinate 1,735 downwards.
TACGTCGAGCTTTAATTTTGGATGCGATCGGTATCTTTGCTGCGCAGATTGGTCTTCTCTCGCTAGCGCTCTTTAATAATCGGCTGGGCGACTACCTTTTATTCTGGCTGCTGCTGGAACGAATCATTGGATTAGTGGTACAGGCACGAGGCCATCTGGAACATTATGGGCTGTGGGGCAGTATACACAGTCATCAGCTGACGCAGTTTTATGCCTGCCGTAATCTCAAGGTCAGTCCAGTGGTTGCCTGGTTAATGGGCGGGCTAAATAATCATTCGGCTCATCATGCCTTTCCTCATATTCCGTTCAATCAACTCCCCGAAGCAACAAAACGAATTCAAGCAGTTCTAAAGCAGTATGACTTGCCAGAGCTGACGATCGGCGAAGGCTATCTGCGTGAAGTTGTCAAACTGAGTCAAACTCTTGAGCTAATCCCTCAAGTAAACCATAGCGATAGATAAGGCAACAGTTGAAAATGGCGGTAGGGCGATCGCTGAATCGTGATTAAAAGAATTGCGCTATTCAGAAATTTTGTGCTCTTACAGTAGCTGAATCGTAAAAGCGAAGAAGTTCTCATAGGGCAAAAATGCGCTGTAAAAGCTTAAGTATCAAGAAACTAAAAGATTATTTACAACATTATTAGTTTTACAAATGTTGAGGAATAATTCACATCTGGTTCACATGGAGTTCACAATCATCAATGAAGATTAAGAAACTTGAATAAAGCTAGGCGACTCAAATGTGTAGAAGAGTTCTAAGCTGTTTAGTTTTGGTTTCCGTTCAAATCCATCTAAAGGGGGATATGGAATCTCAGGAATAGTTTGTAATTTATCTTAAGAGAGCGATTTACAAATCATTACATTCGTAGAAATAGATTTGTAGAATTCGCTTCCTTAGATCGCTTAGATACCTTCCAGGAGCAAGGTGCAGTTCTTACACTTTATTTCCAGTTGGATGGCTAAATTCCTCCAGCTGTAAATAGCAATGTCTCTGTTTTGAATTTGCTTTAAGCACAGGCAAATATTCAGTTTGTAATAATTCAAGGAATTTGGTTAATGAATCTGCAATCTTCTGTGTTTCGCAAAGCCACGATCGGTCTAGTGAGCGGTGTCACCCTGGCAGTTTTGGCTGCTTGCTCCGGGCCCACCGAGACAACCTCACAAGCCCCGACGACCTCGGACTCTCCAGTTGCAGAATCTCCTACAACCACTGAAAGCCCAGTAACCACCGCTGAAAGCCCTGCTGGTACCAGCGCTGGCGGCACCGTTGTAGAAGTTGCTTCTAGCAACAGCGATTTCAGCACTCTAACTTCAGCCCTTCAGGCAGCAGGTCTCACTGAAACCCTATCGCAAGGCGGACCTTACACTGTCTTTGCACCTACCAATGAAGCTTTCAACGCCCTGCCTCCAGAAACACTTCAAGCGCTGCTTCGCCCAGAGAACAAAGACGCCTTGACGCGCATTTTGACCTACCACGTCGTGCCTCAAGAAGTGGCTTCTACGGAAATTTCTTCTGGAGAAGTGCCGACAGTCGAAGGTAAGCCAGTTACCGCTGAAGTAGATACTGCCAGCAGCAGTGTAAAAGTTAATGACGCAACTGTGACCCAGCCAGATATTGCAGCCAGCAATGGAGTAATCCATGCGATCGACAAGGTGCTACTGCCACCCGATTTCGATCCTACTCAGCTGAAGTAGTCTGTCAACCCTATCTCTGACTTAAAATTTTTGATATAAAA
>NZ_JACXWX010000149.1 GCF_014764505.1 Phormidium tenue FACHB-886 | reverse complement strand
TGGTTGGAAGAATGCTTAGTGCCGCAATTGCAACCGGGAGATGTGATTGTGATTGACAATGCCAGTTTTCATCAGGGTCAAGCCATCGAGGAGATTGTGGCGCAAGCGGGATGTGAGATTTGGTATCTGCCGCCTTACTCCCCAGATTTGAACAAGATTGAGCATTGGTGGAGTGTGCTCAAGAACTGGATGCGACAACGGTGGGATGAGTTTGAGAACTTTCGTGATTGTGTAGATGCCGCCTTCACTGTCTAACGTGTATACGTAGTGCTATATCTACTAAAGCGATCGAAGCCCCTGAAGATTTTGTCAGCAAGCTTTTCATTGCCCTTTGTATGCTAGTAACGCGATTGCTCTAGCCAAATTCGTGCCTCTTGTTCAGAATCAACATAGTGATGCTGCTCAGTGAGTGGATCGTAAATTTTGAAGTATGAGTGACCCTGGCGATCGCGCAGCTGGGTAACTTGTGGTTCTTGCCTCGTTTGTACAGAACGGACAAGAGCTTGCCAGAGTCGATCGCACTGTTTAATTAAAAGCTTCCAGTTGAGTGAAGTTTGAGAGAGCAATTCATGAGGCAAAGCAAGTTTGCGGTCTTCTGTAGCTGTATCTTCGTGATGGAGTGGAGACATTGATTGATTGTTCCTACTTAATGATTAAACTACTTAATGATTAAACTGAACGGAGGCAAGAAGTTTGTGAGCTTCCACCGTTGAAATCTTGTTGTGTTACATCTGGAGCAAGCAATTAGATACTTTTCAATTCAGTCCAATACTTGTCGTAGAGATCAGTTGCTCTACCTATAGGAGCAATGCCTTCGCACTTTGCCAGCATCTCAGAAGTTGGATAAAGATTTGTGTTCTCTTTAAGTTCACTTGGCAATTGCTCAAAGGCTGCTTTGTTTGGGGTAGCAAACGTCAATTTCTCAACAGCAAAAGCAGCATTTTCGGGTTTGAGCATGAAGTTTATCCAAGCATAAGCAGCATTCGAGTTCGGTGCAATTTTAGGAATTACTAGTGTGTCTGTCCAAACCGACGTGCCGCTCTGAGGAATGACGTATTTGAGATGAGGGTGCTCTGTAGGCAGAGAATTTCCAATAATGGAATAGGTCATGCACAGGGTTAAATCTCCAGCAATCAGACGATCTTCCCAGCCAAATGATTGAAAAGAAGCAAGTGCGGGCTTTAGCTCCCGCAATTTCTGATAAGCTGCTTCTAGTTCTTTCGAATTGGTAGCGTTGTAGGAATAGCCAAGCGATCGCAATGTTGCTCCCATGACTTCACGTACATCATCTAGCAAGGTGATTCTGCCTGATAGCGCCTGCTGTTCACGCCACAGGGACTCCCAATCGGTTGGATTTGATTGCAAGACTTTAGTGTTATAGATTAGCCCGGTTGTGCCCCAGCTCACAGGAATGCTGTGTGTATTGTGAGGGTCGTAGGGCGGGTTTTTCCACTTGTCTAGCAGTTGATCAAGCCCTTGTAAGCGAGTATGATCAATCTGCATCAGCAACTGCAGTTCAATCATTTGCTTCACCATGTAGTCGGAAGGATAAATGATGCTGTATTGATTTCCTCCTCCGGCTTGAAGCTTGGCAAGCATTGTTTCATTTGAATCATAGACATCAACAATTACTTTGATCCCGGTCTGTTCAGTAAATTGCTGGTACACCTCTTCGTTCGAGTAGTCTGCCCAAGTGTAGATGCGGAGCAAATCATCAGAGCTTGACTGAGAGGAACTTGATTCGTTTGAAATCAATTGCTGACAGCTTCCTAACGATACAGTAGAAGCAAATGCAGCAGAAGCTTGTAAAAATCGTCGTCGGGTCGATGTTAAATTAAAAGGCTGTTTTGGTTGTCTCATGATATTTCTTAGAGTTTCAGAAATGTGTTGCTTTACTGCAACTATGCAGCGGTAGCTTCACTGGATTCTGCAACGTCAGCTGATACAAGACCAAGCCAAGCTTTGTCTCGATCGCTAAGCTGTTGTACTTGTTCCTGTAACCAAGCGTCAAACTTTTCCTGCAGCAATCGATCGCGCATCTGCTCATCTAACTGAGCGGGAATTCGTTTTTCAAGGCGAACAATCATGCACCATTCACCTAATCCAAACGGCTGCACATGACCGATTTGACTTGTGTGAAATAGATCCGCTAATTTGGCGTTTAGCGTACCAAGTTCGACGGGACCAACTAATCCGCCTGTTTCGGCTTCTGCGCCTTCAGAATACTGCTGTGCTAGTTCTGCAAACGACTGTTCACCTTCAGAAATGCGGAAGAACAATTCTTGGGCAATGTCTTGATCTTTGGTACGCAACAACGAGTAGATGACGCGATCGAATTCTTGCTTGCGCTGAAGAAAATGCGATTCAAGCTTGTGTCCCCAAGTGACCTGCTTAAACTTTTCGATCCGCAGCGATCGCGTTGTCATTTCTTCAAATTGAATTTGACTTAAACCACAGTGCGATCGCCAAATTTGCTGTTGTTCGGTTGTAAAATTCCATCGCTGGTAGAACTGCTCACAGGCGGACGCAATTTCTTCGGCTGTGCATTCGATTGTCAGAATAGCGCGATCGATTGTGCGTTCACACAGCAGTTGTGGGATCAACCGATAGTTCGCCAGCAGCGGTAATTGTTCTTGAGCAGCGAATGTTTTACAGAAGTCTTCGAGAAGCGAACTAGAATGTTGTAAGGTGTTATTCATGATGTGACTCCGTTGAACTAGCTCGTTGCTGCTAGAAATTCCTTGAGCGATCGCGGTTCTAGAAAGGTCAGATATTGAGCCGAAAGCTCAGGCGGCAGCAGTTCTAACAGCAGATGATTTTCAACCCAAAACTCAATGACCTCAAAGAAGGCATCGCCGCGTTTATAGCGCTCGACGCGCCAACCTTCACGGGCTGCGATCGATCGAATTTCAGTTTCGCTAACTAAGACTGAGATCGCGGCATGAGTTGCAGTGTAAGCAGATGAGTAAGGGTTCATTCGATGCTGAACGGCATCTTTACCGTTTCCTGGTTGAAGTTCCAATCCACGTGGATGCACTTCAATTAGGGTTCCGTAAGCGTCAAAGGCGAGAGCTACATAGCTGCCTGGACTAGAGGCAAATGGAACAGCTTTTCCATTTAGTAATTCGGCTAGAACTTGAGCGACACGAAGCGGATTGTTAGCAGCGATCGAAATGTGGTGAATCATGTTGAAACTTCTATGGTTTGCTTCAATTGTTTGTAGCTAAGAAGAAAGCAGCACTAATTCACTGTCTCCCTTAGATCTTTCTGTCTCAAATAAAACTTTTGTTGCAGCAAGCTTTTCAAGACTCTTCTGCATCACGAGCTCATCCACCAATATGGACGATGCTTTGCTTGCTTAACCTTGTTTAACTCTAGATTCTCTGTCTGATTCATTAGCGTCGTCTTTAAGTTCAAAACATTCGACCCACAAAGACAAAAATCAATATCTCCACTTGACGTAGTAGCAGGTTTAACAGATTCTTGCTCGGTGAATTGAATAGAATTAGATGTGTCAATCGCCATTGAAGCTGGCAGGGTTGAGATTGCAACGTGAGCTGCACTGTAAGTCGGATGAATCATTTTGAAACTCTTAAATTCCTGGTAAGTTTGGTGAGCAAGTGAGCGGCATTTGAAATGACGAAGGAAAGCGGCATTAGCGCAATTGACTTTTTGCCAATGCCGCTAGTTAGGAGTAGATCGATCTAAGCAATGAAAGGCAGTTGCCCTAAGCGATCGAGGGATCGAATTTCACTTCAAACTGAGTGTTGCCTTTGGTTTGACAAACTTGCAGAATGTAATCACCTGCTTTGTTCAGTCCTGTAATTGTGTCCATATTGCCTTTAGAAGTGCTTACGCCCTTAGCGATAATGTCATTCTTATCAACAAAACCATTGGCATTAAGGTCTTGCACGACCCGAATGTTAACATCGCCTTTTTGGTTACCTAGTTCGCGAACATCTATGTTTAAGCTAGATTTGCCATCGAGTGTGAAAGCGAAGTTATCAGCAGTGTCTTTGTTGCTGACGCTATCGGTCTTCCGCAAATCTTGGGCGATCGTGCCCACCTCAATTTCTTTGACTGCTAAAGGGTTTGCCGCGCCAGTCGATGCTCGCCGAAAGAAAACGTTGTAGTCAGTGTCGAAACCAGAGGTGAGTTTGGCAATATAGTTTCCGCGAGGCAAATTCGAGTTTACTGTTTGAAAAACGCCACCATTACCCCCGTTTGCTTGAATTGTGTCACCGGGGTTGATCACGCCATTCGCATCATTGTCTTTGAACAGAACTAAGGCAATGTTCTCTCTGGGAAATGGACCTAATGACAAACTTCCAATTGCCACATTTGCAAAAGTTGAATCAGTGTCAAATGTATAGGTATCAGTCCTGAGTCCCGGACCTTGCCGTTGCAGCCTTCCATTGCGATCCTCCACTTCACCTAGATCCAAGCGACCAAGATTTACGTTAACCACTGTTTTTTCCTAAAAGGGAATAAAGAAATTTGAGTGCAAGCTGAGTTGAGTCTGTTGCAAAGCAGAGATTAAATTTGCTTTGTCTCTCTCGACTCAGGTTTATCGCTCACATATTCAGAATAGAAACTGGCGCTTTGTTTGTCGGTCTGAGAAGATCGGATCAAAAGTCAGAAAAAATCACATTCTGATGTCAGGTGCTGATTGGGGTAGGTGGAGCGATCGCACTTGATTAAACTCAAAGCATTGTGGATAAGCGCTTTAAGGTCTTTGTTAGCTGTTGCGATCGGAGTGTAATGCGCTCTGAATCGTCTGCTGAACGGATGATTTGGTGACGATCGCCAGTCAAATGCCAACTGAATGTCTGGCAATAGTAAATTACTCTATCGTTACCTCAAAACCTCAGTTTCCTGTGGAGCCTGAGTTCTAGGCGTTGACTCTCAGTTTGAAACGATATGTCCGCTCTTTCCCGATGGCACAAACAAATTTCTCCGACATTTTCAGACAGACAAATCGATCGTCATTCTCCACGCTGTAGGAGTGATAAAACAACACAACAAGACAAGCTACAGCAACATTGCTATTCACTCCATTCGTCCTTTGAGGAGACATCCCATGAGTAAAATTGTTGGCACTGTGAATTCTGATTGGCTATTCGGAACCGACGATCGCGACACTATTTTTGGCTTGGATGGTGACGATTTGATCGTAAGTATTGGGGGAGATGATCACCTCTATGGGGGCAACGGGAATGACAGCCTCGCTGGTGAGGCAGGTGACGATCACCTCTATGGGGGTAACGGGAATGATGCCCTCGGTGGTGGGGAAGGGAACGATCGCCTTTATGCAGGTGAAGGAGAATTTAATAGCCTTGCTGGTGATGCAGGCGATGACCAGCTATATGGTGAGGGTGGAAGGGACTTTTTAGAAGGGGGCGAGGGAAACGATCGGCTGGATGGCGACGCTGGCGATGATGGTCTGACTGGCGGTGCTGGCAACGATTGGCTAGATGGCAGCACTGGCAGTGACAGCCTTGAAGCAGGGGATGGCAATGACACGCTTGATGGTGGCGATGGCGTAGACACCCTACGGGGCGAAAATGGCAACGATCGCCTTGATAGTGGTAACGGCGACGATTTACTCGAAGGCGGCTTTGGCGATGATGACCTTGATGGTGGCAGGGGCAACGATTCCTTGTTTGGCAACGATGGCAACGATATCCTCAAAGGTGGCAATGGCGTAGATGCCCTTGATGGGAGTGCTGGCAATGATTTGTTAGATGCTGGTGGTGGCGATCAGGAAGGATTCAACACGTTGGTTGGTGGCGCAGGCAACGATACTCTGACCTTTGGTGCCGGGCGCGATCGCTTTACCTACACCACCAGTCAAGCCGTCAGTGGCATTGATGTGGTGAAGAATTTTGAGCGCGGGGCGAACAACGATTTGATCACGTTTCAAGAAATTGCCACGATCGACGTGGTAACCGTCGGCAGAGACACCCAGTTCCGCCTGAGTGATGGCATTCAAAGCAATGCTGGATTTGGCACGGGCGACTTGTTAGTCACGCTGCAAAGAACCACTGGATTTACGGCGGATACGATCGGCGCTAACGTGCGGTTTGATAATACCGCTCAGTTCTTGTTTGGCTAATGTTCTAATCCTGTTGGGGTATGGCATTGCCATACCCCAACATCAGTTCCCATTGGTCTTTGATGTTCAGAAATTGCAGCTTGCGATCGCCACGACGAAACCAAGCGATCGCAAACAGAACGGTTTGGGCGAAAGGCGATCGACCAGACATGACCAATATGCCCGCTCAAGGTGCGGTCGCAATTTCCAGTGTGCAGATTCCAAAGCTTGATTGTCCCAACGCGCTAGTACAAACTACGCACTTTCAGTGCGAGACTTTAGTCGTTGCTGTTCTCTGCGATAGGCTTGAGCTAAAAGCATATGGTAGAGAATCAACACAGTGGACACACGATTACCAGATTGATAGTTCATATTGTCTGGGTGACGAAGTATTGCTACCACGTCCTCAAAAGAGAGGGACAGAAGCGATGCCGAGAACTCATTATTCAAATCTGTGATGCCGAAGACATCAGGATTCTCAAAGGAACTGTGAGCAAAGAGCATGTTCATAGGCATGTTGAGTAGCCTCCCTCGAATCCATCCGTGATATCGTCAAGCGACTCAAGGGCAGAACCTCACGGATGCTGCAACAGGAGTATCCAGCGTTGCAGAAGCGCTATTGGGGCAAGCACTTTTGGGCGATCGGCTATGGAGCTTGGAGCACAGGCAACATCACGGAGAAATTGGTGGAAGAGTACTGGGAGCATCACCGCAGTCCATCGAACCTGGATGAAGATAATTTCATCTTGGAGTAGTGGACTTTCAGTCCCAGTCAAACCTGTGCACTGAAAGTGCATAGTAGTTTAGTTTTTACAACTGGTCTCGCACTTTAGGAATTACCGGGTCTTGTTTAACGATCGCAATGTTGTCCTTTGCATTCACACCAGCGTAGCTCATGTTTAGAGATCGAGAGCAGGAATTTGTTGCTCATGAAAACCTTTCCGACATTTTCTGGCAGACAAATTTTAACTTGTGAATTACTGTGAAAAGTGCATTTTTAAGATGTGGAGGGTAAAAAGATGAGCATTATTCAAACGTTAGAAGATAATTTGCGACAAGCCATGCTTACCAGCGATGTTGTTGTGCTAGATGATTTGATTGCTGACAATTTGGTTTTCACAACGCACACAGGTTCGATCATTAGCAAGCAGGATGATCTAGAAGCACATCGCTCTGGGATTGTAAAGTTTACAAATATTGAAATAAGCGATCGCCAAATTCATACCTTCAGTGACGATTGTGTCGTCGTTACCCTCAAGGTAGACCTGGTCAGAATCTTTAACAGTCAAGCGTTCTCAGAACCCTATCGTTTTACCCGCGTGTGGCTTAAACGACAGAATCGCTGGCAAATTGCCGCAGGTCATGTCAGTCAAATTGTTGTGCTTTAACTCATCTCAGAGAAACTGTCTCTACGAGACAGATGGAATTTGATTAGCAGGAAATTCACGATGGAAGCTGATGTCACGTTAACGGCATTTTCCAGCACTGATGAAACTGTCAGAACTGGGTACTCGGCTTGAGGGCAGAAGCCCCGACTTGATAGACTGCTACTGCCCCCAATTTCTGCTCAATGAACGCCCCATGAACTGCCCTCATTGTTGCTTAGCCCACACCACTCGCCTGCAACGCACGACGAACCTGGGTTATGCCATGTTTCGCTGCAAGGATTGTCATCGCACCTTCAACGAACGGACTGGCACCCCCTTCAACTTTGTCGAGGTACCCACCGATATCGTCTTTCAAGTCCTGCTGTGTCGATTCCGCTACAAGCTGAGCTTTCGAGATATTGCAGAATTCTTCTTGCTGCGGGGGTTCGAGTTTACTCATGAAACCGTGCGGGATTAAGGAGAACGCTTTGCTCTGATATCTGCTCAGCAGTTGAGAGACGAGACGTACATCCGTGTCAAAGGTCAGTGGTGTTACTTGTATTGAGGGATGGATGAGAACGGAAATTTAGTCGATGTGAGGTTGGGCGAGAAGCGAGACATGGAGGCAACAAAAGCGTTTTTTGCTCAAGCGCATGAGGTCGCAGAACAACCGCCGCAACGAGTAGCAACGGATGGACACAGGAGCTATCCCAGAGCTATTGCAGAAGAACTGGGAGAGGGGGTGGAACACGAGGTCAGGGATTGCCGAGGGAATCCGATTGAGCAGAGCCATCGAGGAATAAAGCAACGGTATTATCCAACATTAGGATTTGGAGCGATTGAATCAGCGCGGCGATTTTGTCAAGCGTATGATGAGATAAGAAACTTTATGAGAGTACAACACTATATGACAGAATGTAGTGTCTCTATCTGAGCGAAGAGAACGATTTACAGAGCGAGTCAGTGAATTAAAAGCGATATTTAAATCTGCTTAACAAAGAAGAGGTTAAGAGAAGATATATCTATGAAAATGAGACGAAATGTGAATACTCAGTTCTGACAATTTCGTGAAAAGTGATCTCGCCTGCGATCGGATTGGATGAATTGAACAGATCGAAGTCAAGGAACTTGCCGAAGTTCCTTGAGATGAGGATGCCGAAGTTAAGTAGGAATCACCCGTCGAAGTCGTGAGAGTATGCAGTATTTCAGCTACGACTTAGATGATAATTCTGCTGGTGTAATTGCCGCGTATTCTTCCGGTGGCAAAATTACTTCTCGAATATTAATTCGTTTAGGAATTAGCCCCAGTTCGTAATACATATCCGCTACTTGCTGCTGCTTAGCAACAACCTGCTGTGTAATAGGCAGTAACCCAAACTCTTGGCGGGTGTAAACTTTCTTCAATGTCGGCACATCAATTTTCGTTCCACTAGACAGCGATTCTGCCCACTCCTGAGGATGATTTTTAGACCAATTCTCGGCTTTTTGAAGCTCCTCTAGATATATTTTGAGAACTTGAGGATGCTCTTTAGCAAATGTTCGAGAAGTTGAATAGAATAAGCCGACATCAATTAATCCTTCTCCATCTCTTAAGATACGTCCTAAGTTTTCTTGCTCTGCTCGACTGATATAAGGTTCCCAAATAATCCAAGCATCAACTTGGGCTTGGCTAAACGCGATATTGGCATCTGGTGGTGGCAAGTAAACTGGCTGAATGTTACTCATTTGTAAGCCTACTTCTTCTAAGGCCTTCGCCAGCACATATTGGGCAATCGATCCCTTTTGCAGCGCAATCTTTTTCCCTTTCAAGTCAGCAATGCTTCTGGCTGAAGAATTTTTTGGAACCAGAAAAGCTGCTGTTTGAGGATTTGGGTTTGTGGTTGCAATATATACTAACGGAGTGCCAGCTACTTGAGCAAAGATAACAGGTGATTCGGCAGTCCAGGTAATATCGAGGCTGCCTGCATTTAATGCCTCCAGCGATTGCGGCCCGGCGGCAAACTCATGCCATTGAACAGAATATCCTTCTGCGGCAAGTCGTTCTTCTAAAGTGCCTAATTTTCTTAGAATAGCTGGGGTACCAAACTTATAATCCGTCACTCGAACAACAAGCTGCTTTTGGTTAGGGATCTGAGCACAACCTGCAATGACAGAGACAGTTAGTAAAGCCGACGCTAAGGCTAGGATGTGTTTTAAAACCTTGAGCTAGAATGGATGTACCAGTAAGTTCAAGACAATCAATCGACTTTGGTAGAACGCAATCCAATTTCACGCAAAGACTTAACGA
>NZ_JACXWX010000148.1 GCF_014764505.1 Phormidium tenue FACHB-886 | reverse complement strand
GGGCAAAAAGTGCCGACACTTAAACAGAGCAGGAGTAGACATCAGAGGAAGAAAAGGCAAGGTTGGTCCTATCTACCTTACCACCCACCAGTTTTTGCGACACAACCTATCTGACTGCCACCTTGGATGCAGCTGTCTGGGGAGCTGAACTGGCTCTCGGCGAAGGTTCCGGCAGAATCTACATCGTGGAACCAACTGGTTCGATTGAGGATACCCCTAATCTGACCGACAAAAAGTATCCGGGTAATCCGACGAAGTCATATCGCTCTCGGGAGCCGCTTCGGGTTATAGGCGAGGTCACGGACTGGCAGGGGCACTCTCCCGAACAGCTCAAAGGTTGTCAGACGACAGCGACATTGGCGGGTGATGACAGATGCGGCTCCTGCAACCTCACCGATCGCTGCTTGTCGTGCCAGCAGTGATCGGATCTAAAAGTAGGCTTTGGTAAGGCTTTCAGCCTCTGGTGCCTGTAAACGACACTATGCGATCGCTTTTTCTCAAGCAGGAGTCGTAGCTGTCGTCCCCGCCAAGATGACTGTCATTTGATACAAAGTCATGAAGGACAACCTTGAGCGACTTAAGCAGCTTGGAATTGAGGCGATCGAGGACTGAGTCCGGCTTGTTCACTTAACAGCGCACTTCGATTCGATCCAGGAATACCTAATTGAGATGATTGACGGACTCCTACAAAGAATTGAGATTGCACAGCTTCAATCTGTTGTCGTACTTGTTCTGTGCTCTGACGATTCATCCAGCTTTCCAGCACGATCAGGATCTGAGTTGGAAACCTTGTGATGTAGGGTATCCACCAGGTGCGATCGCCAATGGTCGTATGAGTGTCCCGATAACCGTCGTTATCTAAAATGTGAATTTCCAATATCCGAATTTTGCGCTGATAGAAGTTGCGTGACTTTATCCTCAAAATTTCTATCGCAATATCAACGCATAGTATGTCAGCAGGGCGATTCCAACGCTAATGGAGTCAGTCAAGATTAAAAGACTGAATCAAAATTGATCATTTTGGGTTTAGCTAGCTTTTGCAGATGAAAGAATTTGATAACTCGCTCGATTTCAAAGCGATCGACTTTCGCCAGCATCCAGAACTGTACCGGATCGGTCGAGGCGAACAGGGCGTTTTGCTAGTTGAACCCTACAAGAGCGAGATTTTGCCCTACTGGAAATTCAAAACCCCAGACATTGCTCGTCAATCTGCTGATGCAATCTACAGCCTGTTTCTCCAGTACAAAGCCGAAAGCGATTTTGTGGGCATGGACATGGCGCGAAAGTTTTTGCAGATGGGCTACACCCGCTCTCGTCGCTATGCCAATCACAAGTCAGGACGCAAGTATGCGGAAGGTTCTAAAACGGTTTTGCCGCGCGAAGAAGATCCGATCAAAGCTCAATCTGCCAGGATTTTCTATGAACAGTGGCAATTGGCAAAGACGGATCCGGAGTATATGCGATTAGCCGCACATCACCGCGATCAGTATGAAGGATCTGAACCCGTTGCTGCCAAAAGTCCAGGTTCTCGACAGGAGTAGAGATATGAAGTTCTCAGATTTAAAGGGCATTTTCGCTCAGGAACAAACGAGCCAAGGGCTATTGGTTATTGGTTTGGATGTAGACGAGCGACAAGTTGAAGTTCTCTTTCACCTAACCAATGAACCAAAAGCCAACTGGGAGGCTGTAAATGTGAGATACCTGTAAGCGGATTGCGCCATCCAATAGAACGGCTGCAAACTATTCATTTGCCCCAGACTCTTTCCCTAAATACACGCTTTTCAATCCCTTCGTTCCTTTCTTGGTCACACCCCAGTAGCGCAAATACCGATACGGACCATAGGTCTTACCCGTCTTCGCGTCTGGAATCAGCTTCAACTCGATGTGCCCTCGACCTCCATGTCGTCCCAACGGTGTTCCATCCTCCCGCTTTTCCTGGGAGGATGGAACACCTCTTGTTGTCGGGACTGTAATAGCCCGGTAATCATGGCAGCCAGATCTTCTAATTCGTCGTCACGCCAATCCTGGAGTTCCTGAATCAGGCGTTCTGGTCGGCTTGAGCGTGGCATCCTGGTATCCCTGCTTGGAAACTTAGGGAATAACTCTTCCCTAAAAAGCACCAGTATTCCCTAAAGTGTCCAATTGCTGAAGATACAGGTGTTTCAGTCTCTCTCATGAATCCTGACTTAGGGAACAACAAGAGAGTTTTGCCGGAAATCTTTTCCCTAAGTTCAACGCTTTGCCAGAGCAAGCTCCCTTTCAGCTCTGCTATACCAAGTTCCAATGGCAGCCCTAAAAATTAGGGAATACTTTGAGGCAAATCAGACGGTTTTGTTCTCTAAATTTTCAGGACGCGGCCCCTTCTACATTCAGCGGGTTACTCTAGCAGGATGGTTGAGGTGGTTAAAAGGCGAAGTACCCTATTTGGAGGTAGTCTCAATGAGTCGCTTACAGCAGAACTTAGGCAAAGCTGGACGCGATTTTGACTTTTCGTTCAATTCCTGATGCCAACTCCCATCTACCACATCACGCACCTGAGCAACTTGACCTCAATCCTGGCGATCGCTGGTTTGTGTTCAAACAGTACGATGCAGCAACAGGGGATTGGCTATACCGATTTAGCGAATCAAAGCATTCAGTCGCGTCGAGCGAGGGTAACGGTGCCATGTGGGGTAGGTGGGAAGCTGACCGATTACGTGCCCTTCTACTTTGCACCACGTTCTCCAATGCTGTATGCCATCCATCAAGGCAATGTCCCAGCCTACTCCAAAGGGCAGGAGAGTGTGATCTACCTGGTTTCCACGGTTGAGGCCGTGCAGGAAGCCAACCTTTCGTTCGTCTTCACAGATGGACATGGGATTATGGCACTGACCCAGTTCTTTGATGATCCTGCCGATCTAAATCAGGTGGACTGGCAGGTGATGACCCTCAAATATTGGTTCGATACTCCGGAAGATAATGACCGCAAGCGAAGACGGCAAGCCGAGTTTCTGGTGCATCAATTTTTCCCCTGGCAGCTCATTACCGAGATTGGTGTCATGCATCACTCGGTCAAAGCAGCAGTGGAGGAGTGTTTACAGACGGCAACTCATCAACCAGGAGTCATCCTGCGGCGGAATTGGTACTATTGAGGGAACCGAGAGATGATGATTATGCTGGAGTCCTGTTCAGGGAATTTGCTGGAGGCAGAGGTGGAAGCCCTAGTCAACACCGTTAATTGTGTCGGTGTAATGGGGAAGGGCTTGGCGCTGCAATTTAAGCAGGCGTTTCCAGAGAACTTCCAGGAGTATCGACGGGCGTGCCAGTCGGGTGAGGTGAAGCCGGGGCAGATGTTCATTGTGCCAACAGGTCGGCTTACAAATCCCCGCTACATCATCAACTTCCCCACCAAACGCCATTGGAAAAATCCATCCCGTATTGAAGATATTGAAACTGGGCTTTTGGCGCTGATTGAAACAGTCAAGCAACTAGGAATTCGCTCGATCGCTGTTCCGCCTCTCGGTTGTGGCAATGGTGGGTTAGCGTGGTCGCGAGTTGCTCCATTGATTGAAGCAGCATTTGCTCAAGTGCCAGAGGTACGAGCGTTAATCTTTGAACCCCCAGCAGCGAAATCAGAAACAGTTACGGCAAGCACCTCTTTTCCGTCACTCACCCGTGCTCGTGCCCTGCTGATTGCACTGATGGAGCAATACCTGTCGCTGGATTATTCGCTCACAACGCTGGAAATCCAGAAGCTTGCCTATTTGCTTCAGGCAGCAGGCGAGCCATTACATTTGCAGTTTATTCAGGGAGAGCAGGGACCCTACGCCGCCAATTTGCGTCCGGTTCTGCATCAGCTAGAGGGACACGTGATTGAGGGCTACCGCCCTGACGATGATGGGGCAGAAATTAGACTTCGACCTGGGGCGGCTCAAGCTGCCCAGGACTGCTTGGTGGATACTCAGGCGATCGCCATCCTAAATCGAGTGACTCGTCTAATCGAAGGTTATGAGAGTCCTTATAGTTTGGAGATACTAGCGACCGCCCATTGGGTGATGCAAGCAGATCCGCAGGCAGCGGCAAATGTCGAACGAGCGATCGCCACCGTTGAAGAGTGGCAATTAGGGCAACGAAAACCTTTTAAGCCACAACACGTTAAGCAAGCGTGGCAGCGGTTGCACGAGCAACGGTGGCTTTTGACGGCAGAACCTGCTTAAACAACACCTCTACAATTTAAGGCAAATGCAACCAATTTTTGGTTTATAGGGATTTGGTTATATCTAGTAGGGGTAACTGTCCAGATTCATACAAACCTTCAATTTGTTTCATGTACTTATTCAACTTATCTAAAACATATTTAGCAATAACATTAGGCGCTGTCTTAATTGTGTAATGCATTTCAATACATATATACTTTGTGCCGCTTACATCAACTAGTATGTCAGGTCTTATATTTGTCAGCCAGGGATGTACTCGCTCAGAGCTAAACGACAGTTCAGTTCGTTCAGAGAGGGCATTTTCTAGGGCCATACAAATTGCTTTATTGAAAGGCTGATCGCTATTCTCAGTAATATACTTGTTCAGTTTTTCAAATATAGGTTTTGCTGTCTTAAGAGCTTCAGGATTTTTGCCACTTCCACGCTTTCCTTTTCTTTGAGGCATTCCTGCTAACTGGCGATAAGCTGGTGAACTAGATAGCGTTTGACGAGCTTGTGACTTTTCAAACCAGTGATCTGGAACACCCATATCCTTAAATTCCTGACGTGTTATAGAAATTCCTGCTTCTTGAGCGTAAGCTACTACACAGCTCACAAGAGTATTAGTAGGTAGATATAATATTTTTGTATTTAAAACACCGTTTATTGCAAGCGAAAGACGTTGGGGCTTCCAATCTGCTTCTCTCTGATTGTAGCAAATATAATGTAAAAAATCGCCAAACGTTCTATAGTGAAAATTTCCAGCTAATTAGTACGGTACTTCTGAAAAAGGTCTAAGAGCTGATTTGTAAAGTAAATCTTAAGCCGCTAACCGTCTAACCATCAGACGAAGCAATGAACTATAAATCATGGACTCACTCACCTCTGAATACACCTCATAATCCTTGCTCAATCGTCGAAATCGATTCAACCAACCGAAGGTTCGTTCCACAATCCACCGCTTCGGAAGTTGCTCAAACGTCTTGGAGATTCGCTCAATTACCTCTACTCGTACTTGCTCACCACATACCTGTTGAACAGCATTGGCAAACTTCTGACATGAATAGCCCTGGTCAACCCAAATCACACTCAATTTGGATAACTTTTCCTGGGCTTCATCGAGCACAATAATAGCTCCTAGTCGTTCTGAAGCATTGGCTTCAGTAACCAACACGCCAATCCATAACCCTTGAGAATCTACAACGAGGTGGCGCTTACGGCCTTTAACCTTCTTGCCACCATCGAAACCGTAGACCTCCCCCTTTTTTCCGTGGTCTTAGCAGATTGAGAATCTGCCATCGCCACAGTAGACTGTTCATCTCGACCTAATTTCGTTCGCAGTTGCCCTCGTATTTGGTCGTGCATCTGTTGCCAAATTTCTTTGCGCTGCCACTTTTTGAAATACGAGTACACCGTGCTGTAAGGAGGCAAGTCGTGAGGCATCATCTCCCACTGACACCCCGTTCGCTGCACATAGAAGATACCGTTGAGAATCTCCCTGAAATCCACTTCCACTGGATGACCAAACCCTTTAGGTTTAGGCAATAGTGGCTTTAAGATCTCCCACTCTGCGTCACTCAAATCGCTAGGATAGGGTTGACGTGTAGGATTAGCAATGTCAGGCAGACGAGTCATCAACAGTATCAACTCTCAACTCATTCTAGTCTAAAATCTCCTCAAGATTGCCCCAACAACCCTTTAGCTTCTCTTTATAAATCAGCTCTAATTCACTATAGGATTGCTGGTAGAAATATATACTTGCTTTAGAGTGATAAGGAATTAATTGACAAATTCCAGCAATCTTTTAGTACTGCAGACATGGTAATTCGTGGAGTGGAACAAAATTACTGTTCCACTCCTTTAGCTGACACTAGCTTTACCCAGTGTCAGCCTCAGTAGAGTTAGGTCGAAGGTTTTTGCTCTAAATGCGCTGAAGCAATTCTGTAAGTGCGCTCAAAGGCAACTTTCAAAATCTCAGCTTGCTTCTGGTCGTTATAGACCTCTCCTTGCATTTTCTTGCTATGCTGCATTGCCAAAGCTATCGCTTCAAGTTCCTTGTCCGTAACACCTAATCTTTTCAGGTGAGTAACAAACATTGATCGAAGACACTGTGGGGTCACAGGAACTCCCGTCAAGCGGTAAACAGTGCTGCGTACAAGCTGACACATTGATGAAGAGGTATGCTGTTTGCCAGTTGTCTCCTGAATAAACAAGTAATTTGATTTAGGATTCAAATGTGTCCGCTCCGTTTCCATCCACAACTCCAAATACTTGTAGAAGCAACGCCCATCTGGGTACAGAAAATCTCCAACTGCACCGTACCAATAGCCGTAGGTGTCTCCTGTTTTATAATCGCTGGGTGCTAAGCAGATGTGCCATAATGCCTGCTCAGGGTTCTCCATCTGGTCGATTGGAATGAAATCCTCCCCAACAACCATTCCTTTTCGAAGTGTCCGCCCCACCACCAACTCGCGAAACGAACGCTGCCTGAGCGGAGGAATTAAAGACAGAAAGCTGAGAACTAAAAATTTCTGAAGTCGGATTGCTCTATCTTTGTCGGATAAAGGGTTTCCCTGCCCATCCACCGAGTGATGGTACTCTTGCCGTACCTGCTCTACAACCCACAGCATCTTCTCCCAAGACACTGACTTCAGAGCACGAGGAACAACGCGCTTTTCTTTTTTACCTTCCTTGTCAAGCTGACGCCGTATTTTCCGGAGCACACGAATCGCTGGAATATCTCCGAAATCGTCGAACTCGTAAGTGTCTGTTTCGTCGCGAAACGTATACTTCGTAACCGCTACCCAAGCTTCCAAAATGCTGATTCTGGCTTTAGCTGTAATTTTTTCTTTCGTTTGAACCTCTCCAAATCCGCGCAATCGATAGCGAGAGTTGAGATCCTCCTCAACTCTCTTTTTCAACTGCTCGGCTTCGCTTCTAGCTTCCTGGTCTGCCCTCCACTTCTGATAAGCCAGATCTCGAATCACTTGCTCTCCTGTGCCCTTTGGAAACTCGATCTTGAGCTTAACTGGTTTGACCAAGCATTCTAAACTGAGATCAACGAGTCTATGGCCTTGCTTCAGGAGTTTACCCAAAGTTCGACAGACCTCGTTAACCCGCTCCAAAGCAGTAACTTCTCGAACCTTGTTGGTTAGCTTCTCTGTTAGAAAGAGAAACAGGTCATTCAATTGACTGTTTAGGTAGGGATTAATTTCGCTAAGCAGAGTCTCCTCTGGTGCAAGCGGGTTGTTTTCCGATCCCTGGTCTCTAAGAACAATCTCGATTCCCTTTTCTACTCGTCTGACTTTGCCGATAGACACAGCTTTCATCGCGTGCAAATCAGTCAATCTCTTCTGGTAGAGAGGAAGGCGTTTCTTCTGATTGGTTTCTTCAGAAGTTTTTGAACCAAACCATCCGGATTCTTCTACCCAACTGACAAGCTTTTTGAGAGAGCATTTGTGACGTCGCCGGAAGTTGCCCTCCGCATTAGTGCTGTTGAAATACTGTTTCTGGTGATGCAGTGCATCCCTAAGCTTCTCGACGGGAAGGGTCTGCAAAAATCGAGATGAAGCAGCAACCTCTTCGGGTGAGGATCTCTCACCGCTTGGAATCGGTCCACCAAGCGCTGGCACAAGCGTTAACCGCAGGGCTGTTTCGAGCATCTTCAATTCGGTCTTTGCCCGAGTAGCCATCTGCTCATCTGAAATCTCTTTGACTCCATTTTTGGACAAGAGTTTTGGAAGTTCGTTGCTGTACTGCTTCAACAGAATTGCAACGGAGGTTGGGCGTGCTTGAGATTGATTCTGTTGGGCTTCAGTTAGAACAAGCGAGCTAGACATCGTACCTATCCTCTTTGGTTCCGACACTTAGGTGGTCGGTGTAGCCCCTCCGCTAAATGCAATGCATTCAGTTAGAGGCTCAGAAGAGGAAGATTAAAAACTAAATTTTACTTAGAAAGCCTCGCATAACACTTAATTCAAAAATACAACCACAAAATTAGATCTCTCATTTTTTTAAAAAAACTTAATAAATTTCATCTATAAATTTCACCTTCTGAGATTCACGGAGGTATTTAGAAAGTCATTAAAATCTTTTATTTAAGGACTTTCTAGCGGAATTTTTATTATTCCCAAGCCAACTTCAGCACACAATTCATTCCTTGGAAGACTGTTTAAGCTCTGCTCTAAATTTAAGAAATACTAACAATCTGATAAACCCATAAACCGATAAACCCATATAGTTAAAACGCGAAAATTTACAGAGTAATAAATACTACATATTTTACGTACGTAATCCAGCAGGATCCCTGCGTTTAGAGTGACTTTATGCATTCTGGAAACTGCGACTTCTGCAACTGTTTGCAATCTGTTAGGCTCTAGAGCGCTTCAAACATCAAAGCACTCTACTGATATCTGAAAAGGCAAAGCGAAAAACCAAAATGCTAGAACTACCGTTAGATAAGCTTTTCAAGTTTTGGATAAAGTCGAGCTTAGAAAAAGCCATCGGTTAAGAATTTGTGCAGAAACCCGACCTCATGCTGAAAAACGTAGAAGGCTGTTCCTGTTCAAGATACTTTGGTGATTTTCAGAAGCTGAACGAACAGCACTTGAGACAACACTCCTTGGCTGAACGACTTGACTCTTAGAAGCTCCAAGTAAAGTCGGCGATTTCTCCTAAAATAGAGATATTCTGGTAAGATCTCAAACCTTTTCGTAGCTGAGCTTATGAGCCTCGAAACCCTTAACCTATCAGAGTGGGAGCAATTCACCGAGCTATGGAGCACGAATGCTACTCGGGTACTGGAGTGGGTAGAGGCTGCTGAAACTTGTTTGCAGGCGATCCAGGATAAAGAGTTTTCTGACCACCTTGTAACGGATATTAAACTTAGCAAAGCTCGCTTGGAGTCAGCTGGAACGCTCCTTGAGGAGCTTTCCACGGCGTTCTTAGCGACTGCAAAACCCCCAGAGCATCAGGTGTACTGCGATCGCATTCAAAAAGAAATGGAACGCACAGAAAGCCGAGTCAGACTCCTCAATAGTCAATTAGACGACCTGATTAGTGCGAGTATTATCAATTCGCCCAAGCAGGCTGAGCTTTTTTTAAACAAGAACATTGAGCCAATACCAACAGGCGCACCTTTCATCAGTTCTTTGGAGTCTCAGTTAAGAAAAGACCTCTGGCGCGATCGTGATGGGATTGCAGTCTTCTCCAAAATCGCTAAGAGCAACCCCCAGAACTACATCGAGCACTATATCTCAAGCCCTGGTGATGTCACTACACTACCCTGGGATGCGGCAGAAAAGATTATTAACAACTTTGGGTTTAACACTGTCAAACTCCAACTGATTCTGGCAGCCCACGCGATGAATCAGGAAGAACCGTGGAGCGATAGTTTTACCCTCTCCGGCGAAGATATCATCAGGAACCTTGGGTGGAACAACCGAAAAGATATTCCTTTGAGCCAAAAGCTTTCAGAGCTTGCAGGTTGTGCCTTGGTTGTGTCGCAAAAACTGGTGGGTGGTAAGGTAGATAGGACCAACCTTGCCTTTTCTTCCTCTGATGTCTACTCCTGCTCTGTTTAAGTGTCGGCACTTTTTGCCC
>NZ_JACXWX010000147.1 GCF_014764505.1 Phormidium tenue FACHB-886 | reverse complement strand
GGTGTCATTGGTTTTGCCGATTTGTGTGGTAACGTTTCAGCTTAAACCAAGCCCTGCTTCCCTCCTAGCTTTCGTCTCAAGCTCCAATACTTTTGTCAGTCAAGCAGCTAGCGATGGAGATAGTGTCCCGTTTGGAAGGGAGGTAATCGAAGCAATCCTCAGCCCTCAGGAGCAATGAATCTTTCGTTTCTTCTCTAAGTTAGGTTGCATCAAGATAGAGATTTCACAAACCTACTACGTTTAGCAGAAACTGTCAGATCTCGCCACCCAAATTGAGGGTAGAAGCCTCTCTTTGATAGACTAGTGCCTGCGCCGGGTCTCCTATCCTATCCCCTTTCCATGAATGGTTGTGTCGCAAGAACTTGTTAAGGACAAACGATCGGTATCGTTTGCATCCCTTAAACAGCGATTTCAAAGATCGATTCAATAAATTTTGCTTGAGAGACACTGTCCCCTTGTTTAACTCTTTTCACCTGCCCTTTTCTGATCATGTTCATCGCTTCAATTCCACCCAAAGTTCTTCTCGCACTGTTAAATGATTTGAACCCCATCATTGGTTTTACAATGCGCTTGATGTTTCGATGGTCTTGTTCAACGATATTGTTCAAATATTTGCTCTGTCGTAATTCTGTCTCGGCTTTCAACGTTTGATCTTCCCTCAATTCATCGATTGCAACTGGATAAGCAGCATTTTTATCAACGGTAATTACGCATGGAGCCTTAGTGTGCTGAGCTTTGAGTACCTTGCGGAAGAAGCGTGCTGCTGCCTTGCCATCCCGCGAGCGCGCTCAGCATAAAGTCAAGGGTACTGCCCTCTGAATCCACGGCAAGGGTACAGATACTTCCACTCATCCTTGATTTTGATATACGTCTCGTCGGTTCTCCACGAGTCGTTTGTCGGCTTCAAATGGGGTCGAATGCGTTTGTCTAGTTCCGGGGCATACTTTAACACCCAACGGTTGATTGTCGAGTGATCCACGCTCACTCCGCGCTCAGCCATCATTTCCTCGAAATCCCGCAAACTCAGTGAGTAGCGGTGAGTCCAGTCCTGCAGGCGGGTCTCCCGCCGTAGGGAACTGGCGAACCCGAAGGGCAGTACCACCGCACATTCAACAGGATGACCTCAGGCAAAAAGTGCCGCCCTTTGTAGCTTGCTTCCCGCAGGGTACAGAGTAGGAGTAGACATCGGAGGGGAAGAAGGCAAAGCTGGGCTTATCTACCTTACCATTGACCAGTTTTTGCGACACAACCCACGATCGCGCCTGCGCCCCGGGTTAGCATCTGCTGAATTTCGTATTTCATACAGAGAAATAGCCCTCGCGCATTGACTGACATGATCTTGTCAAAATCCTCGATTGATTGTTCATGCAACTGTAACGACAAGATCAATCCCAGCATTGTTAAAGGCACAATCCAGTTTGCCGTAGGTGGCGATCGCTTTCTGCACTAATTCCCGAACATCCGCCTCACTCGATACATCTGATTCCACGAACAAGCACTCGGCTCCAGTCTCTCGAATCAGAGCCACAGTTTCTCAGCTTCTACATCGCATATGTCGGAGAAGGTAACTTTTGCGCCAGCAGCACCAAATGCGATAACTTCGTTAAGCTTCGCTAACGCGGTTGCTCTGCCAATTCCTAATGTGCCACCAGTGACTAACGCCACTTTATCTTGCAGTATCATTCTGTTTCTCCCGTTTCAATCAATATTGACCTTCAACACATAATCAAACTCCGATCCGTTCAGCAATTACCAACGCCGTAAAGCTGGTCTAATTTTCTGTAAATTCCAGCACGATTTTGCCCCGTGTTCCTCCCTGCTCTAGACGCTGATGTGCCAGAACGACCTGATCCCAAGGCAATACTAAATCAATCACTGGGCGAAGCTGATGACGCTCGATCAGTTTTGTCAAAGCCTCTAATTTTGCTCGGTACTGGGGTGACAAAACAAAATGAATCGTCAGATTCCTACCCCATGCTTCAAGAAGCGATTGCGGTATTGCAATGTCTACAATGCTGACGAGCCTACCGAAGGGGCGAATGATTTCTAGACTACGCTGAATTGTTTCTCCGCCGATCGTATCTAGAACTAAATCCACACCCAGTCCATTCGTTTCTTGA
The DNA here is from genome assembly GCF_014764505.1 of Phormidium tenue FACHB-886. Taxonomy (GTDB): domain Bacteria; phylum Cyanobacteriota; class Cyanobacteriia; order Elainellales; family Elainellaceae; genus FACHB-886. Next base: position 7,694 of record NZ_JACXWX010000147.1, on the reverse strand, counting down.
CGAATGACTTCTACGTAATCTTCATTTTTGTAATCAATCACTCGATCTGCGCCCAGTTCTGTCACGAAATCTCGGTTTCTAGCACTGCACGTTGCGAAAACGTATGCCCCTATTGCTTTGGCGAGTTGAACTGCGATCGAACCCACTCCACCCGCACCCGCATGAATGAGAACTGTTTCACCAACTTGTAGATTGCCCCTAGTCACTAGACAATCCCAAGCCGTTCCGCCTGCAAGCGGAAAAGAAGCTGCTTCAATATGCGATAGATTAGCAGGCTTGAGTGCAACAATCACTGCATCAGCCACATGATACTGAGCGTAGCTACCGAATTCTCCAAAAATTTGCGGCGAGTAATACACTTCATCTCCCACCTTGAAATCAGTCACAGCTTCGCCAATTGCCTCAATCACCCCTGAAACATCGACTCCAAGAATAGCGGGTAATCGAACCCGTTCCTTGTAATCACCACGACGAGTTTGGTAGTCGACCGGGTTAATCGAGGTTGCACAAACTCTGACTAACACCTGATTCGCCTTCAGTGTTGGTATGGGAACCGTTTGAATCTCGAACTTCTCAGCATCACCAAACGCAGTTAATACGGCTGCTTTCATAGATTCCATCTGTGCCAACTCTCCTTGATTCAGAATAAACAGTGACGGGATTTCGATACCACTCAGCGGAGGTAACTCCCTAACTTCGCACTAACCCGTTGCCGCTTGTGCAACACTCACGGAACAATTGCAGTAACACGAATTTCAATCTGCATTTTTGGAAGTGCAAGAGCCGCGACTCCTACCTCTGTCCAAATTGGGGCATGGTTGGGCATGTAATGACGAAATAGCTTGACCATCACCTCGTTAACCTCTGGGGGAAACCCGCCAACATGGTAAGAATTGACGTGGACAACATGCTCCTAACCCGCACCAGCAGTCGCCAAGGTTCGCTCTATGTTCCGAAACGCTTGAGCAATCTCGTCCGCAAGCGATTCGGGAATTTGCAGATTGTCATCCCAGCCACCTTGTCCTGATGTCTCCACTCGATCGCCAATTTTTACCGCTTGCGAGTAATGCAATTCATTCAGCATGTATTCGCCATAACCGGGAGTAACAAAAAACTTGGGCTGATTCATGGTGTCCCTTTGTGTAGTACGTTTGACTCAGTCGAGTTCGCCATAAGTAGCAATCGTCTTTTCTACTAACGCTTTAATATCTGCTTCACTACTGACCTCTGAATGAGCGTATAAACATTCAGCGCCCATTTCACATTGCTATGAATCCTTTAGGGTTCACGCCAGCGGTAATTCACTGGCACCCATGCATAACCTTGATCTGCTGCCCGGAGGTGTCCAACGCCGGGAAAGGGCAAATGTGCGCCTGCTATCAAAATTCGGGATGCTTCCGCTCTCGCAAACTGTTTTTTGCGTTGTGCCGCAGCAGCATTGGCATCGACATCATAAGCAACTGTAATTTCTGGCTTGGGAAATTGCACCGAAGCAAAGTGAACAATATCGCCCCAAAACTCGATGCTCTCACCCTTGCTTGCCGCCACATAGCAGCTATGACCAGGAGTGTGTCCGGGTGTGGGATGCGCGGTGATTCCCGGTAGCAGGGCTGTCTTGCCAGAAAACGATTTCACCTTGTCTGCATCTAAATAAGGTTTGACAGTTTTCGCGGCTTCGTCAAAGTACTTTTCAGCAACGTTGAATCGTGTGGCATTCGCTCGATCAAACCAGAAATCGACATCTGGCTTGCCGACATAGAGCGTGGCGGCAGGAAACACCCGTTTCCCCTGTTCGACCAGCCCCCCACTATGATCGGTATGAATATGAGTCAGAAGAATTGCATCAATTTCGTTAGGTGTGTAGCCTGCTGCTTTTAACGATGTTTGAAGCTTGCCACCCAGTTTTGAACCAAAAAAAGTTCCGGCTCCCGTGTCCACGAGTACTTGTTGATCTCCAGTGTCGATCAGGAAAGCATTAATCGATGTCTCGACAGGATTATTCAGAAAGTTTTTCTGAAGCAGGCGCTCGGTTTCTGTTGGGTTCGTATTCGACAGCAGCGTATGTAAATCCTGGGGGAGTGTGCCGTCGCTCAGGGCTGTAATTTTGAAATCACCTAACTTGAATGGATAGACACCTGGCACTTGAGCAATCGCACTTTTGCCTGGTGCTATCGTTGGAAAGCTACAAGAGGTCACAATCATTAGCACTGTGGTTGCAACCGCTATCATCAGTCTAGAAAACATATTAGAACCCTTTTAGCGATGAAGGACTCGATAGATAATTACCCCTGAAGAAAGTCCAATAACACGGGATTGACCTGATCAGCGTGAGTCCAGTTGATGGCATGGGGACCACCCGGAATGACAACAAGCTGACTGTTTTTAATCAGCTTCGGGAGTCTTGCTGCGGTGGACTCAAGCGGCAAAATCCGATCGGCATCGCCATGAATAATCAGAGTCGGCACATCAATGCGGGGCAGATCATTGCGGAAATCGGTGAGCCAGGATGGGACACAGTCCAAAGTCCCTTTCGCAGAAGCCCCTGCTGCTACGTTCCAACTTGCCTGAATTGCCTCGTTGCTAATGCGATCGCCCAGCAGCACATCCACATTGAAGAACTCTTTGAAAAATGCAGAGAAGTAGGCTGGACGGTCTTCAACGATCGCTTTCATGATCCCATCGAAAACGCTTTGGTCAACGCCTTCGGGATTGTTATCGGTCTTTAGTAGGAAGGGCGGCACTGGAGCCATCAGCACGGCTTTCTGCACCCGCTCTGAGCCATACCTGCCAAGATAGCGTGTGACTTCGCCTGTTCCCATTGAGAAACCGACTAATACAGCGTCATGCAAGTCAAGTTTGGTGATCAGCACGTTCAAATCGGCGGCGAAGGTATCGTAGTCATAGCCAAACGAGGGTTGGCTAGAAGCACCAAATCCTCGGCGATCGTAGGTAATTACTCGATACCCCGCATTTAGCAGCACTAAGACTTGCTTTTCCCAGGAATGACCGTTGAGGGGAAATCCATGAATGAGAACAATTGGTTGACCTGTCCCCAGATCTTCGTAGTAGAGATCAATGGTTGCAGAATTTTCTTGACCAACAGTAACGTAAGGCATTGCAATCTCCTATGAATGTTGAATTTGAATGGTTAGCTGGCTGTGGACATAGCACCCATTTAGATTTGTGCCATGCCACCATCGGCGAATAGCTCAATGCCGTTTACAAAGCTGCTGTCATCTGAAGCCAGAAAGACAACGGCTTTGGCGATCTCGTCGGGCGTGCCGACTCTTCCCAGCGGGATATTGATGGCTTGGCTATCTATGAATGTCTGTAACTCCTCATCACTCAGTCCAAATTGATCGTAACCAGGAGTCGGAGTGAGACCAGGGCTGACCGCATTCACTCGAATCTGGCGGTCTTTGAGGTCGAGTGTCCAGGTGCGGGCAAACGATCGCACGGCAGCTTTAATCGCGCCATACACGCTGGAGGCTGGGGTGCCCATGATGGAAGTAGTTGAGGCATTCAGGATGATGGACGCGCCCCCCGGCAACAACGGCAGTGCCTTCTGCACGGTGAAAAGTAGACCTTTGACATTGGTGTTGAATGTTTTGTCAAAGTGTTCTTCGGTGATCGATCCGAGCGGGATGGGTTGTCCAACGCCAGCATTCGCAAAGATCACATCCAAGTGACCCTGCTAATGCTCGATCGTGGCGTAAAGGCGATCGAGGTCTGCCAGATTGGAGACATCGCTCTGAATGCCAGTTACGTTCTTACCAATCTCGGTTACAGCCGCATCAAGTTCAGTCTGACGACGATCCGTGATAAAGACATAGGCACCTTCGACAAATCGCTTAGCAGTGGCAAGTCCGATGCCGCTGGTGCCACCAGTGACAAGCGCAACTTTTCCTGCGAGTTTTTGTGACATCGTGTTTTCCTGGTTGAGTTTAGGGATTACAAATTTGATTACGTCTCGTTCAAGCGGTAAAACCGCCACCAATTTTGAGACTCGTGTCCGTGACGAAGGCGGCTTCAGGACTGGTGAGATAAGAGACCATGCTAGCCACCTCGCTGTCCATAGCGACTAAGGGCAGTCATCTTGGTCATCCCTACGGCAACGTCTCCATCTGCGGGATTCATATCGGTGTCGATCGCGACTGGGGCGCAACGTTTCGCACTGCCGATCAACTACTACGCTACCTACCCACCCTCTAACATCAATGTTTCACCTGTATTGATGGATGAACAACGATGATTTCTCGAACGATAGATGAAAAAATTCTCACTTGTCCGCCCTAATCAATTTGTGATGCAGCGGCAACTGTTGGGCTCTATTTCATTGATGAATTCATAATGGGGTGACAAACTCGATCAGATTGCCGTTATTGTCTTGAATCATACAGAGCCGAATACCCGGATCAGGATAGCTTCCGAGTTCGAGAAATGTTTTCACATCACGTCGATTTAATTCAGCAAGAACTGCATCGACATCTCGAACTCGAAAACAAAAATGTCCGATGCCTGTTGTCCTTAATCCCTCACCAAGATTAGTCGCGATCGGCATTCCTGATTGTGACTGAGTAGAGCCAATAATTTCGATGCGAAAGCCATATACACTGAGATAAGCCAATTTCAGATCTGGGAAAACGCCTACTGTCCATTCATGTTCGATCGTCGCATCTAGCTTTTCTTGATACCACTGAAGCGTTTCCTCATAGTTCGGTACATTCAAGCAAACATGATCGATTTGCATCGAACTCAGAGGATTTGAGCCTAGAGTTGAAGATGTTTGAGTTAAAATTGTCATTTAAATCTCCTGTAATTGTGAATGTTCTAGATACCTCAGAGTCTTACCGTGTGATATGCGTCAGGCAGCTTCAGAGGCAACTTCCTGTCCTACTGCAAGCTCTAAATGCTTCACTCCTGACAATAGAAAAGCAGTTGCAGCCCGTTCGCTCTCAGTACGATCCACATCCATCAGGGGTGTAGATGAAATCGTGAGGGCGAGGCGATCGCCCAAGGTCGCAACTCCAACAGTCCGCCCTGCTACACCTGCCGTGACAGCAGGTGCATGGAGTGCTTCAATCCGAATGTTGCCGTATTGTTGAGTCAAATAACGCTTGATAGTGCGGCGGAAGGCTACCTCTGAGGCTTTCACCATCATTGAGGCAATTTTGTTCCAACTTTTATCAAATCGGCAGCCTTTTCTCCAATCATAATTGCCGATGCATTTGTGTTTCCTGTGATCATAGTTGGCATAATCGATGCATCAACAACTCGTAACCCTTCAATCCCCCGTACCTTGAGTTGAGGATTGACAACCGCCATTTGATCAATACCCATTTTGCACGTCCCAACAGGATGCCATGCCGTACCGCACGTTTGCCGAATATAATCTTCGATTGCTTTGTCGCTATGCACGGAACTCCCTGGAGCAATTTCCTCGCCCCGAAACTCATTAAACGCATCGGAGTAAACAATCTGACGCAAAATTTTAAGTCCTTCAACCATCAGTTGCATATCAGATTCTTTCTGAAGATAGTTGACCCGAATCAACGGTGGGTCAAAGGGGGAGGAGGAACGTAGTATTACACTACCACGACTTTCGGGACGGGTGATGTAAAAGGGAAGGGTGAATGCCGGACCTTCACGTGCATAAGCAGGATCGACATATAAAATCGGAACAATTGTAAATTGCAAATTAGGCGCAGCATCTAAGTTATTGTTGACATGCAGAAATAACCCAGCCTCTCCCCCATTACTACTTGGCGCAAGGGGCACGTCCTGAGTAGACTGGTAGGCAATAACAGCAAGTGGGTGATCTTGAAGATTCTGCCCGACACCCGGCAAATCAAAAACTACAGGAATGCCTACTGCCCGCAGATGTTCAGCGGGTCCAATTCCAGAAAGCATGAGCAGTTTAGGAGAATCGAAGGCACCAGCACTCAAAATCACTTCGGAGTTGACCCTAACTTGATACTCCGTTCTGTTTTGAACATACACTACCCCTACCGCACGCTTTCCCTCAAAGAGTAAACGAGTCACCAATGCTCCTGTTTGAATGGTCAAGTTGGGGCGATCAAAAATTGGACGCAGAAATGCCACTGCTGTACTTTGGCGCTTGCCATCTTTCACGGTCACTTGGTAAAGTCCTGCACCCTCCTGCTGTACGCCATTAAAGTCGGGATTTTGCTCATAGCCCTGTGCGATCGCGGCTTCCACAAAGCGTTGCGACACTTTTGCAGGAGAGAGTGGATCTGTGATGCTAAGTGGTCCATCAACCCCGTGAAATAACGATGCTCCCCGCTGCTGGTTTTCCGATTTCTTGAAGTAAGGCAAGACATCCTGATAACTCCAACCAATATTACCTAACGCTTGCCAGCTATTGTAGTCACGTTCATTGCCTCGTATATAAATCATGCCATTAATCGAACTGCTGCCGCCCAAGACTTTACCGCGTGAAGATAAAATTTTGCGGTTATTTAAGTAAGGTTCCCCTTCAGTTAAGTATGCCCAGTCCACTTCCGAGCCTAAGAGTGTAGTAGGCCACACTGAGGGAACTTGAAGTTCTGGCTTAGTATCAGGACCACCCGCTTCGAGCAGCAATACTTTAGTATTAGGGTCTTCTGTAAGACGGTTGGCAACAACGCAGCCTGCTGAACCGGCGCCAATCACAATATAATCAAAAGCAGCACTGTGACGGTATTTAGTTGTCATGATTTCTCCTTTTCAGGTCATTGTTTGTTGAATGACGGCGACACTAGTAGGTTGGCGATTGCAAATTCTGCTGCTAGTCACGTCCTGCCACAATAATCTTTTCTGCTAAACCAACCGGGTTAGAAAACATTACCTCGTGACTACCGGGCATTTGTACAAGCCGAAATAGCCCCAAGCGGTTAGACATTCTCGGATGCCAACCCCACTGTTCGCCTTGAGGGAGGACATTATCGTCTGTACAGTAGAGGTAACTTTTAGGAATGGGCAGCAAGTAAAACTGCTTCAAGTCCAGCTTGTCAATCCACGGTTGATACGGTTCAGGTGATAATCGTGCGTAACTGGATCGAGCCAGTTCGAGGTCAGCATCGTTGAGAAACGCTTCTCGCCACATCTCAAAAGGTATAACCATCATCCGATCGTTTGATTCTCTAACTAGCTCGTCGAGTAATGTTTGAAGATGTGGTGGAACGTTATCTCTAAGGCTCTCTTCATTGTTGAGGACAAAGGCATCTAAGAAGATGAGTCGCCTAATGCGATCGGGAATCGCTTCAGCAACTTTCGCAATGATTGTTCCGGCAAAACTATGACCTAAGAGAACAATATTGGTTAAGTCTTTGCCAACAATGTAATCGACGATCGATTGTGTACATTGAGCATGGTTAACGTTCTTATTCACGCCTTTGCCATGTCCGGCGATCGTGGGAGCAAAAGCCGGATGTCCTTTTGCTTCTAGATGGTCAACGACTGCTTGCCAAGCAGAGCCATCATGCCACGAGCCATGAACTAAAACAAAAGTTGACATAAAATCCCTCCTTGAATTAGCTCGCTATGAGTCCACCATCAATTGCGAAAGACTGACCTGTGATGTAACTGGCAGCATCAGAACATAAGAACACAACCGTTGCAGCAATTTCTTCAGGTTGACCCCTATGCCCCATCGGGACGCTCGACGACACCATCGAATCAAACTGCTCTAAAGT
>NZ_JACXWX010000146.1 GCF_014764505.1 Phormidium tenue FACHB-886 | reverse complement strand
GGTCAACAACGCTGGCATCTTCATCGCCAAGCCGTTCACCGAGTACACCGAGGCAGACTACGCGGCGTACCTGGGCACCAACATCGCTGGTTTCTTTCACATGACGCAACTTGCCATCGCCGAGATGGAGAAGCAAGGCAGCGGTCATATTGTGCAGATTTCGACGAGCCTGGTTGATAACCCGATCGCTGGCGTACCGTCCGTGCTCGCATCGCTGACCAAGGGCGGACTAAATAGCGCGACCCGATCGCTGGCGATTGAGTATGCGAGGCGTGGTATCCGGGTGAACGCCATTGCGCTGGGTAACATCAAGACGCCAATGCATCCGGTCGAGACCCATGCACAGCTCGCTGCCATGCACCCGAACGGTCGTATGGGCGAGATTTCTGACATCGTCGATGCGATCCTCTACCTCGAATCAGCCAACTTTGTGACCGGCGAAATCCTGCACGTCGATGGTGGACAAAGTGCGGGTCACTAATGTTTAGGGATTGCTCCGCTACTCCGCTTGCTCGATCGCTTTCAGCCGAATCGTCGATGAAGTCCCATACTGATTGGGAGGCTATTGCCTGATATTAGCGAATTCATTGCCCAAGCCGAAGTGAATAGTCATGCACACTAGGATTTGCGGATCGCAACCGTATAGGATACTCGTTGCTTGGACTCCCGTTGGGTTTTCACAATCCGGAAGTCCGGATCAAAGTAAAGATGCTCCAATTGGGGAGTAGCTTGCATGATTTTCTCCACCTTCTTAGCGGTGGGTTGGTCTAAATTCTTCAGTTTAGCTAACTTAGGAGAGGCGACTGCTTTTGTAAACCAGGCATCCGCAACATCGACAGTAAACGGTCTTGCCCGAATTCGCAGCGCCTGCTCAACGCCCACATTCTGAATCAACCACTGCTGATTGCTGACTTCGTACTGCTGAATCAGCATGAAATCATAAGCGACCAGCCACGATGACAGATTTTTCAGCAGGGGAAGGCGAGAGCCGGGAGCATACCTTGCCATGTTGGCGTAATATCCATCCGGGTGAAAGATTTGGTAGGACTGATCATGGATGCGACCAGGAAAAATGTCTTGAAAGGGAATGGTAGACCAGAGGGATAGCCAAACTCCCTGAACTAGAGACACCTGATCGCTAGCGGCTGGAACTGGATTGCGCCGCTGAAGTTCTGCAAACAGCGCTGCAAGTTCTGTTTTGTAAAACTGAACTTTTTGTCCCAAAGAATTACTATCGCGTCCGGTAACTAGATGCAACACAGTCTGTTTCAACTCTTCCGTACTTTTCTGCATGAAGCCGTCTAGGTCTGCCATAGACATCACCATCTCTGTTGAATTGGGTACCGATCGAGGCGCTAATACCTCTGTTGTAGTACAGATTCTGTCGTTCAAACCTGCAACTTACACAATAAGGCAATCTAGAAGACAATAGCTTTTCTAGCAAAGCCTGAATACCTGCCCTATCGAGCTACGATGCGATCGCGAACAACCTCGTGTGTTTCAAAACTTAGCTAATCCCCAGCTCAACAGAGGGCTGCGAATCTTTTGCTTATTCTATTTCCTCGCTTTGAGAAGCTACCGAGGTTGGAATACCAGCTCCACGCACACGACGAATATATAGTGCTGGAATAATTGCATAAAGCAATAAACCAATCCTTGTGTTGAGCAATGAAACGAACATTGCAAATAAGTAAGCAAATGGAACCATCAGAAACCGTCGCCGAATCATCCGAATTAGCCGAGGCTCAACCTTATGTTGATTAAACGATGTCCTGTTGTGGCATAGTACCAGTGACAATATCGCACAATTCCGGTCAAAAGTAGGTTAAAGCCGAATACAATGCTGGCAACACGAAATTTCCCCTCTTGTCCAATTAAGGAAGCTGAAAATGGAATAAATACAATGCACAGTAGAAAGAGTAAATTTAGCCAAATGTGAATGCGATCGGAACGTTCAATATAATGAAACTCAATTGTGTGACCATACCAGAACGTTCCTAGAACAACAAAGCTGATAACATAAGAGAAAATATTATCGCGCAGAGCCCATAGCTTCTTGAGCAAGTCCATTTCCGAAGAAGCATCTGGTGCTTGAATATCGAGCACCAGTAGCGTTAAAACAATTGCAAACACGCCATCTACTAATGTCTCAATTCTTTGAGTGCCCAGCGTTTGATGGGTCGTTGTGTCTGTTGTTCGAGATCGTAAAATCGTCATACCGTTTATTGTTAAGCAACGAGGCAATAGCTCCTTGATTGGACTATGGGCCTGGGATTCAAGCTAATCTCAAAGCTAAGATTTTAGCGTTCCTCTCAGGATAGATTCTGGTGCTCCACACATCTGACATTTACAGCAGGTTTCACCTCAACATTTAAAAGTTCTGCTTCGTGTGGCTTTAAAAAACAGCCTAGTTCTGCTTCAGAGCAAAGCGCTGTATAGCGCTTTGCTCTGATTAAAATTCTTGTGCATGCTGAATTAGCTGCTGCATCGTGGTTCTCTCCGCAGCTTGAACAGCACATAGCGATCGGCAACAGCAATTAGTCAGCAAGTTTTAAAGCCTGGATTATTCAGCCGCTTGAGAACGGCAAGCGCTGCTGTAAAATCACCCGCATTAATTGCCTTTTCGATCGCCTCATTTAGCTTGGCAAGCCATTGAGAAGCTTCTGGAATTACTTCAATTACTCCAACGACTCGATACTGATTGGTGAAGATCAATTGCTCAGAAATTGCATTATTCATCAAAGGTGACCCAAACAGTGAAACTAGCCCCCTTGAGAATGCAATCGAAAAAACAGAGGTAAGAACTGGACAGAAAAGTGTTAACGGTATTGGAAACCGTTAACACAACGTCAATCAACCGTAAATAGACACGCCTATTCTACAGAGATTCAAAAATTAGCCCAATGATTTGGTAGAAACTTCAACACCTGCTTTGCTCTAGGTAGGCGATCGCAGTGAGTCTGTTTTCATCACTGCTATAGTGCCGGAAGTAGTGCTGCGGCTCGGTCAGATTCAGCGCTAGAGGATATTCATCGCTGTTCTATGATAAGCAAAATTGGTGCTACCAAGAGTGATCGCCCTGCTTAGACTCTACGTTCTCCTACTGCTGAAGGAACCGCCTGTGCTCAGGGTTCTTAAGAACGATTTCTCCGCTTGTGCCTGCTGGACACCCCTGTGGAACATCATTTTCATGCCATTCTCCCGATAACGTTGGGGTATCATCCTCAGTTGCAATATAACTCAGACTACCCGCTGCAATACACCGGATTGAAGAAGGGGATTGCGCTAGAAATTTTTCACCCTGGAAGCTTAACCGAGAACCCTCTACAGTTCCATTCATTGTGTAGGTTGCAGAAGAAGCGTTTTGCCCATTTGAGAGAGTAATTGTGCCGACGACAGCTTCGCCTTGCTGATTTATTACCCATCTGTATGAAAAAACTTGGCTCCCAGTCGTAGCTGTTCCTTCCCAAGTTCCGCTGAAATTAACTGTTCTCGAAGACCCAGCAGCGGCAAATTCACTGGTTGAGGCAAGAGCACAACCAATCAGCAAGAGCTGAGCAAGACGTGATTGAAACACGGAGAGAATTTTAGTGGAAATCATGATACAGCAACTCAAAAACTGTTCAACTTACTCTTTCACTGCCACAGATGCTGCACAGGAAAACTAGAGCTTTTAGTATCACAAGCAGCACATCGCGCTAAGCTTGATTGCTCGATCGTCTTCAACCAACTTGCCCAAGCTGTTTAGAGCCTATCCAAAAATCTCGGTCGCAATCGATACATCACAGGCAGTAGCGCGTCTAGGCTAAAACTGTGAGAAATCAATTGTTCAAAGCCGGATTTGAACGTATGCACTGCGACCTTGCCCGCAGTTTTAAGGCAGCCGCACTAATGCTGAGCGGTGCTATTTTACACAATGGATTTATGAACTTTCAGATAGGCTCTTAGTTGCTTGAAGCTAGTGCGATAACTACCATCTGTGGTTCAAATTTGATCTATTACAGTTAGAGTAGGTGTATCAGCCGCTCAATTCTGCTGTTAGGTCTCTTTCCAGCACTCCATGATAAAAGCCTTGATTTTCGACCTGGATAATTGCTTAGCTGCTGCCAACGAAGTCGGAGAGCAGCTTTTTGAAGCTACATTCGATGCGATCAGAAAAGCAAATCATGGCACCCTTTCTGAGGAGTTATTGAGCCAAGCATTTTCCGATTGCTGGCGGCAGCCGCTCGATTGGGTAGCAACTAAGTACGGATTCTCTGAAGAGATGCTCGCCGCAGGTTGGAAGGGGTTCGCGACAACAGAGGTTAAGCAACCGATGTATGGCTATGGCGATCTCGCGCTTCTCTCGGAACTACCAGTTGAGCGTTTTTTGGTTACCTCTGGCTTTCGTCGCCTTCAAGAAAGTAAGATCAGGGCACTTGGGCTCGAGCCATTGTTTACAGCGATTCAGATTGATGCGATCGACGAACCAGACAGGAAGGGCAAGCAAGGGCTTTTCGAGCTTATCCTGTCCACGCACCAATTTAAGTCGGAGGAGGTGCTTGTGGTTGGAGACAATGCTGATTCGGAGATCGAAGCAGGCAATCGCCTGGGTATTAAAACAGTGCAGATACTGCGAGCGGGAGTGCCACGAGGGGACAACGCAACGTTTTACATCCATTCCTTGGCTGAACTCAAAGCGCTTCTGACAGATCCAACTAATGAGAAATGACCCAGTGCTGCACGCTCTAAGGGCTGCTGTGCCCATTGGTGGCTCTAGTCGATGACGAGGACTAATGTGGCTTAACAGATGAATTGGCACAATTAGCAAATGGATGGCACAAACCCTCAGTTCAGCTCTAGATGAGTGTTTCGCGTTCCAATGTGAGGACATCGACTCCGATAGGTTGACTTGACTCACATATCCAGAACTGCAAGCAATGCTAGGTTCAGAAATTTAGAGAGCCACCTATTTACCCATTGCGCCAATTTTACTACTCAGTCACATCAGCTTATTCTAAAAAGCGGATGGCGTTGCCCCTTCGCCGCCTTCACCGCCTTCACTGCTTGTACCGGGTGTTGGAGAAGAACTCGGTGTGGCTGGTGTTGCTCCTTCGCCACCTTCACCGCCCTCGCCACCTTCACTACTTGTACCGGGTGTTGGAGAAGAACTCGGTGTGGCTGGTGTTGCTCCTTCACCGCCCTCGCCGCCTTCACCGCCTTGATTAGAAGTTCCAGGGACAGTGGGAGTACTGTTCGGCGTGAAAATTGTTGGACTGGCAGGGCTCTGCCCGCCGGCTTCACCGCCCTCGCCACCTTCACCACCTTCACCACCCTCGCCGCCTTCACCGCCGCCTGTTGGCGCGGCAGGCGAAGTAGGTGTTTGGCTGCCTGGGCTAGTTTGGCTGATCAGCTCCAACTCACTAACAACCACAAGCGCATTGTCTGCGGTTGCAGCATTGACAGATGGAACGACGATCGCCCCAGATGCCAATACATAAGTTCCTACCCCAGTCCAAATCTTAAGTCTGTTGTTCACGATGCCTCCGCATATCATAAAGCTCTTGGAACATGACTTTAGGAGAGCTTGACGTAGCTCTCTGGTAATCTGATGTTCCTACTACAGGAGAATTTCACACTAATGAAAATTAATAGCATTAATAATGCAACAGATCAAGTCCGTCTCGTTAAACTCAATCCGCATAGACATAAGCAGTAGAAGACTTTAACGATTTCAAGTCTTGCCCAATATCCCGAAAATTATGCAAAAGAGTCAGATTTAGGCAAGACAAGGCATTCTGAAGAATTAATCTTCTAAAGGCATTTTCAACCAGAAAGTACTTTCTAACAGAATGTGTATCGAGCGGTGGATTCAGAAGACCTCTTCAAGAATAAGAAAAACGAGCAGGGGGATACCCCCCTTGCTGGTATTAGACATACTGCACGCAGAGTAACTATTTGCCGCTCGGAGTAGTAATAGAGATGGATAGGTCGTCATGGCTTTGTTTCAATGGGGTTAGCCTGACACTATTCCTTTCTTTGGCAGTTTGCGATCTAGTAAGTTTTTGAAAATTATTCGTAGAATGCTGAGTAACATACTTTCATATTCATACCCAGTAAAGATGAAGGTCGCCTTGAAGCCCATTCCACCCAATGCAGTTCTCATTATCATTGATGTGCAGAAGGCAATCGATCATCCCAGTTGGGGGCGACATAATAATCTTCAAGCTGAAAGTAATATTGCGCGATTGCTGAATTGTTGGCGTGAGACTCAGCGACCGATCGTTCACGTTCGGCATCTTTCAACTGAACCAGATTCAACCTATCGTCCAGGACAAGACGGATGTGATTTTAAGGAAGTCGTTTTACCTAAGGCAGATGAGAGAGTTGTAGACAAACAAGTCAACTGTGCTTTCATTGGAACTGATTTAGAGAATTGGTTAAGAAGCAACAGCTATCGAACTTTAGTGGTGACGGGTGTCATTACTAATAATTCTGTTGAGGCTACGGTCAGAGTAGCGGGGAATCTAGGTTTTGATACGTATGTCATCTCAGATGCCACAGCGACGTTTGACAAGTGGGATCTAGACCGGAAGTTGCACCTGGCCGAGGAGGTTCATGCTTTATCACTGGCAAACATGCACGAAGAGTATGCGACGGTAGTCGATACGGAAACCATGTTACGTAACCTGTAGCGATCACAGCCCAACAATCCTCTTGCGCACTGACCATTTAATTGATACTTGACATATATGAGGAACCGTATCAGCTCACTCCGGATTGCCATCACAAAGCGCTATCGCTTCATTCCAAACCACTACCCCATTCAGCTTATAGATAGTTTCGGATTAAAATAATCTGATGGACAAAATGTCTGGTGAATTAGGAAATTCAACACAAGAGCAAGAATTGCTGCGTGCTGTGGCTTTATGGGCTGCTGATTGTGCCGAACAAGCACTTCCAATATTTGAAACTCACCACCCAACTGACACACGCCCCCGTGAAGCAATTGAAGGAGGTCGAGAATTTGGCCGGGGTAAGAAGCGCGACAAGAACCTTCGTATACTTGCCTTGGCCGCTTTAAAGGCAGGTAAAGAAGCAGATGAACCGTCTAAATACGCAGCACGTGCAGCGACGTTAGCGGCTTCGGTTGCCTACACCCATACGGATTTGCAGACGGGACTACCAGGTGTCCGTCAGGCGAGGCACCTGCTTGGACCAGCCGTTTATGCAGCGATCGCCCTTGAGATGGCTACAGGTGGTGCACCTAATGTTGGTAACGATGTAGTTCATCGCGCAATTGAGAGTGCCCCTCCTGAAGTTCGCTATCTCCTGAAATATATGCCGCCTCAGCCTAAAGAAAATAGTCGGTTAAGCGTACTTTTTTCTGACTTAGATTTAGCTCTGCGTAGTTAGCCAATGTCCCTTTCATTTGTGGTCAAGCGGTGTTTAATCCCATGAAAGTCTCCACCTTGTTGCCTGCTTCTCGAGGTCAAAATTGCATTGGGCTTTTATAGAGGATGATGTTGGCAAAACATGGCGTAAAAAATATCCTCAAGCGTCAAAAGTCATCTTTCAATGAGTCAGACAGCTCCAATGCAAACGAACACCTACCGAATCGATCGTTGCACCGGACTCGCTACAGCTTCGCTCGTTCCTCGCTGCGCTTCCGCGAGCCGGTGAACTTAAGCGTTAGACCGTCTTCTTAAACTTGTTGTAGAGCTGTCAGCCTACAAGAATACCTATTACCGCTGAGTGAAAATAAATTAACTGGCTGAAAAATTACTTGAAAAAACTCACGTAACCATCAGCAAAATCCTCTTCGTGTAACTGATCTTTGCTAACACCTAAATCTTCCAAATAAGCTTTTACCGATGCTTTAAGCCTAGAAGGACCAGAAATATATATTTCTGGGTTCATCTGATTTTGTAGGCATTGAGCAAGAATATCTCTATCCAAACGTTCTTGACTACTCACGAAGTCCAAAGCTGTAAAGTTCTTAAATTTATTCCCAAGTTCTTTGATTTCCTTGAGAAAAATGGCAGTCTCCTTGCTCTTGTTAGCATAAAGTAGAGTCACTTTGCTATTCTTTTCCTTTGCAAGAATCGATCGAATCATGGAATAGAGAGGAGTAATGCCACTGCCTCCGGCAATCATTAAATAATTCTTAGCTTGATCGGAAGCCAACCAGACATTGAAATTCCCCCAGGGATACAAAGCTTGAATTTCATCACCCGCTCTCGCTACAGTCGCGAGATGATTAGTTGCTACACCATGTTTCTTTACGGTAATTCTCAGAAAATTGTCAACAACTGGGGAACTACTGAGTGAGAAAATGCGGTAGTAGACTTTTCCTTCAACTTTAATGCGAAGGTTTATGTGTTGTCCCGGTAAGTAGTTATAAAAGTTTTTGTCCTCAGGCTCAAAATAGATTGAAGCTGTTTCGGGAGTCTCAGATACAATTTTGGAAATCTTAAGCGTTCTATAGGTTGAATTATCAACGATCTTTACTGGATTCTTACGATTTTTTACATGACTCACGACACGATCATAATCATCAAATTCTGTGCCAAAAGCAAGATCCCAAACTCTGAGAGATAGCCCATAGTTGCCGTTATATTGCGTATGATGCTGATTATGATTAGTACTGGTCACTAAGTACTTTAAGGGTGATTTATCAAAAAACTTTGGATAAAATTCGTATCCAAGATGAGATTTGATATTGTTAAACAGACCTACTACCTGATTGATTCCAATCGCTAAGATACTGACAGGGAACGTAAAGATCACAATATACATCCACCCTGAAAGAACCAAGGGTTCTAGAAAATGAAACGAAAGAGCGGTATACGGAGTGGTATCTAGGCTCTGATGGTGAACGGCATGGATGTATTTATAGATTTTTGGATGATGCAGCAGTCTATGGGCAAAATAAAACCAAGCATCACCTATAAGCCATAGGAGGAGAGTATTAAAAATGAGATATCCAACACCATATTGGTTAATGTCAATATAGATTTTGGTATAGCCCAGCTGCTGCAAAATCAAAATAATAGGGGTTGTGACTATACCCCCCATTATTACAATAATACTATTCTTGATTTCTTCTCGAATTTGTGTTGAACCAGCACGTTTGACTTGTTGAATGCGAAAGCGTTTGAACTGGGGTGCAAAAAATCTCCAAACCAGCAGGTAAGCAATAGTTATTACAAACAGCTGAGATACTAGCGACTGAAAGAAACTCTGAATGACAGTTTCGAGAAATTGATAAATTTGCTGTGGGTTCATGTGAGTTAGTTGTGGCTGTGAATTTGATTGATCTTCTGGAGTGTAGCTATAAATTCTGGGGTGTGATTTGTACTGTAAAAGTCCTGATTTGCCTCTGCTAGCACTTTAGCTACATTGATTGATATTGCAATGCCTGCCTCAGTGACAGTTACTTTTTTAGCCCGTGAGTCAGAAGCAGTTTGACGTGTTATCCACTGCTTTTTCTCTAAACTCTTTAATATCTTGGAGGTGTTCATAATTGACCCTCCTGTTGCGTGAGCGATATCAACTTGAGTGACTTCGCTCAGCTTTTTGGATAGCTGCAAGATTGCAACAAGATGGAAACACTCACCTTGATTGATGTTAAATTCCTTGAGTTTCTGGTTGACATATTTTTCCCACTTGTTTGACAACTGCCAAATCAGGAATCCAGCAAAATCCTCTGGATTAGGCAGGGACACGGCTAATGAATCTATGGTCATATTGCTATCTTTGTTTACTATAAACTAATTTACTATAAATGATCAAGTTTTACCCTTGAACACAAAGTTAGTGCCGGGTCATTTTACCCCGGGGTTGGTTCAGAACCATTCAGCGCTTTACGCTCACAGCTTTGAAGCGAGGCGATTGTGATGCTCGGTATAACAGCACTCATCTCTATCTAATACCAATTTAAATTGGGGACAGGGCAAATAGATTAGACTGTGAGCAGTTGTTTAACCCTATAGCAATGGTCGGTATTACCTCTGTTGAAGTGCAGGAAAGTTTGGATGAATTAGCCCAGTTG
>NZ_JACXWX010000145.1 GCF_014764505.1 Phormidium tenue FACHB-886 | reverse complement strand
ACACTCTCTCGAGTCCAGAGCGCGAAGGGTAAGCCCAATTGGTCAAGACACTTCTTTGTAAGCAAGCGCACGGTGGTTGCGGCTTGATGGGGTGCGAGACGAGACGAATGCCGTCGCCCTCGCTTTTTCGACTTGAGCGCTTTCGCCCCTTGTTCATCGACCGCTTTTGTCCAGTGGTGCACTGCGGTGCGCGAAACTTGGAAGACCCGTGCTGCTTCTGACTTGCTCATACCATTTTCTACCGCATTGACGACGCGATAGCGCAGGGCTTCTTGAGCATCAGGTGAGAGGTGGCGAGCATCTTTCAGTTTCATGGCTTCTGCTGAATTGCCTACTCTCCTATGTTAATTGTTTGCCGCTCGCAGTAGTAAGGAAGAATTCAGAGATATTTTTGAAACGAATCAGACGGTGGAGCAAGGAAAAGAACAGCTATTATAGCGCTACGCGCTTAGATCGAAATCGTTTTTGTATAAAAGCCACACTTAGCAGCACTTCCACACAAAAACTTGTCCTGACGTATGTGCATAGCGCTATAGCATGGACCAAGAAGGCACAATCCATCTACGGCGATGTCCTGACAACAGTCTGGAATCATTTAGACGGTATCTGCAATTACTTTGTGAATTGCACAACGAGTGGCGTGATGGCAGGAATCAATAACCGAATTAAGCTAATTAAGCGACAAGCTTATGGATTTGTGAACTTTGAGAACTTTCGATCTCGCCTACCCGCTTGCCTTTCTCATTAATTTTATTTATAACCGTAGATTCAGAAGAACCCTATTAGCTATTTGAGGTTTAAGGTTGCAGAGGCAGGTTGAAGCAGGACAAAAGCTTCTTTTGCCAATACTGAATGTACAGCGGTCGTCGGATGAATTTCATCCCAAAAAAAGAACTTGTCGGTGTAACCCTGAAAATGCGCCAGTTGTTCAAGTTCTATATCTTTAACGTTGGTAAATCCAAATTTTGTGGGGTCGCTAAACACCTGCTTAAACAATGAAGCTACATCAAGCAACATAACATTGGTATGAGAATTCAACGATGGTTTTAACGCTTGCAGCGCGACTGCTAAACTAGAATTATGCGCTTGAGTCAGAGCACTGAGGGAAGCAGAACTCTGCTTTTGCGCGGCTGGCAAATCGCCTAAATCTGGCAAATTCGCCACCAGGATATGTTGAGCCCCTACACTAGCCAAGGATTGAATGGCATGGATAAGATTGGTGATCACCCCTGCAGGGTTAGTCGCACTTCCACTGAGGTAATCGTTTGCACCTGTCCACACAATGTAGAGCCCTTTCGTGTTTAACGAATGCTGATTGAGGGATGTGATAAAACCATCAATCTGCTGTTGCAAACCCGGTAAATGAGCCGGATTGTTAGGAATGTAAGTGTTCGTGCTGTCTGTGTTTGCTCCACCGGTCGCAAAGTTAGTGTGGCGATCGGGTAAAATTTTGAGTAAGTGAGCTAAATATTCGACCCAAACTAGACCATTAGAAAAGCGTCCTTGAAAGTAAGGAGGTGAAGGTGGGAGTCCTTCTCCTCCAGCTTTTTGAATGATGCTAAAAGAATTGCCAACATCTGAAAGACTGTCACCAAATACAAAAATCTGATTGAGTTCATGATGGTTATCGCGACCGTCAAGCCAATCTAGCAGTGACGACAAAGCATTTGGCGTCTGATCAATTGCTTTCAAAGTAGAATTGAGCGATCGATAGGAGGTTGTAAGTTTGTGTAAGTTCATCATGGTTGCGTCCTCGTAAAGTCAAATTCAGTGAAATCGAGTAGGGTAACTGTTTGGAAGTGATTTTATGAAACGAACCAAGAATGTGATAACTAGGACAAAGCCAACAAATGCATGATTAAGGGTAAGAGCTTGGTCCAGGCATCAACAAATGCAGTGGCACTGGGTAAACTGGCAACCGTTCCCTGCAAAATCTTGATTGAGGTTTTTGCTGCCCGTTGCATAGCTCCTTCTTGTGGCTTTTGACCCGCATCAGCTAAAACTTTGACCTGTTCTAGTGCCTCTGCCTTGTCTTCTGAGGGAAGGTTAGGTTCGTTTTGGATTGCAGCTTGAAGCTGTTCGAGCAACGCTGCTAGTTTTGTAGCTTCTGGCGTATCTGCAGTTTGAAGTTGACCGATACTATTGGTGACTGCACCGCTGATTTGCCCGATCGCAACTCCCGTCATTGTTTGTGCCGTTGCAATACCGCTGACATTACCCTGAACGCCACTGATATTAATGCTGCCTTGATGATCTGTCATAGTTTCTCCAAAGTTGTAATAGGTTTCTGCGTAAAATTTTTGGCTGGTGATCGCAGTCATCACCATATTCTCCAGGCTGCGAATCCGATCATCTTTTTCAGTTGTTCCTGCCAGCAACGCCTGAACCTCAGCATCGGGTAGCGATCGAATCTTTTGATAGCGGGCAAAGTATTCAGCGCTGAGTTTTGATCGATCAGCTCTGTTGGTCACTTTGGCTTGCACACGCACTTTGTCCTGTCCCTGTCCTTCCAGTGCCACCACTTCTAAGCCAGCATCTGGATACTTTTCCGACAACTGCTGCAATGCGATTGCTGCTGCACTCGGATCAACTTTTCCATCATGGTAAAGATCGAGCGTCTTAAAGGCTTGAGCAACTTGACGAGGGTCAACATTTTGATGGCGGTACAGCCCCATTGTTTTGATGATCGGGGTAATGAAATCGGCAAAATCATCGGCTTTAAAGACCTGCGATCGTTGATCGGGCTTACGAAGCGGATCAGGATCGTCAGGAGTAGGAAGCCGCAGATAGATATACTGGCATTCCACCGCATCCAATTTGGTTTCGGGAGAAATTCCCCAATCTTGAATGTAAGCCCCCGTTAAGCGGGAATGGGTTAGATTAGCACGATAAAGCTGAGTTTGCACCAGTTTCGCTCTCGTCAAATCTGCATCCTTTAAGGTTGCCTCGTTTAGATTAGAGCCAATAAAACTCGCGTCGGTCAGGTCTGCCCCATGCAGATTGATGCCCTGCAAGTTCTTGCCATCAAAATTCCGCTTTCGTCCGCTATGAGTCGTCACCAGTTGTTGCACGGTGAGGTCTTCAAGATAAGTGCCTTCATGCCGAGAACGACTGAGCTGTTTAGCCTGTCGCCAGCAGGTACGGGTAAGAATGGCAGTTCTGAGATCGGTGTGACCGAGGGTTGCCTGGATAAATGTCGCATCGGTTAAATCTGCCCCTCGAAAGCAAGTTCCTCTTAGGGTTGTGACAGAACGAGTGATTGCCCAAACCCAAGCAAATCGCTTGACTCCAGCAAGAGCTTTGCTGCTGACATAGAGACTCAGGAAAACACCAATGGCGGAAGCAATCCCAACCCCATGAAAGATACTTAGGCGATCCATCGAAGCAGTGTTGGGTATCACGACCGTCACTACGCTCACTGCCATGATCCAAGCGCTTATACCTGCTCCTGCAATAATCCAGTGATTATTTGCTGTGATTGAAATAGTTGCCGCAAAAATGACCGCCCCAGTAATTGCTAAAATCACCATCCAGAGAATATCACTGGCGATCGCGGCCGCTCCCATCGGGTTGTGATAAACCGTAAGCAGAATAATAAAACCAGCAACCGCAGCGAGCGTAATGGTGCCAATTGCCAACGCTAATCCCCGGCGAATTACCTGAATAAAGAAGCCTAACAGAACAATCAGGTTTATAAAGCCAGTGGTCGTAATTCCTTGAGAAGCATGTTCGGGAACGAGAATCGCTCCAGTAAATGCGGCAACGACACCGATTGTAAAGACGGCTAGAGTTCCAAGCAAGCCCAAAGCTGCCAATAAAACCAAAATCGATCGTCGCTGCAATCCTGCGATCGCCTGATTAAAGTTTGCCCCGCTCAGAATGGCATTCGTAAAATCCGCCCCTCGAATATCAGCCCGGTTAAAGTCGGCATCGGTCAAATCTTGATTTCTAAATGAATGTCCCTGAAGGTTTTTCCCTGAAAAGAACTGAGGCATAATCGCTCTTGTAGATGTAGAGATCGTTTCCCATCAAAATAATTGGCTCGAAAAGATTGCATCTGCAAAGGAACCTTCTAGGTAATGTATCTGGTTTCAACGCACTAACATCACTCAATTGCTCTCCTAAATTCCAGCGATGACAAGAGGCAATAGAAAAATAATGATTAAACCCTGTTCCACATTTTGAATAAACACTGAAAGGATTAACTGAAATGCTCTGACTCAGCACTCCTATGTAATTAATAAAATTAATTCAATAATTAAAACGTATAGTAAATCCAATAACATGTGAACGAACTTTAGACAAGTTAAGAGACATTTAAGCAGCAATTCTCAGTATGGCAATTCAACTGGTATTGGGCGGGATGTCTAGTTCTAGACCTTCAGGAAAGGTGCTGTTTCCCGTGCCCGAAATTGTGTTCCAGGTTGTAGCCCTTGATCTTAAGCGTATTGTTATTCTCATTTTCGACCTTCCAGCGGGTACGCCCTGTTAGAACGATCTCTGCTACGGTTCCATCGCTCAGGGTGGGATTGGTGGCAAACGAATTTTTATACGTCGCTTTCCCCTCAGGACGAATTGTCAAAACTGAGTATTCATATCTCATCTCTTTTTCATAGATATATCTTCTCTCACTCTTGTCTTTGTTAAGCAGCTGGGAAGATCGCTTGTAGTTCGCTAACTTGTTTTGTAAATCGTTCTCTTCGCTCAGATAGAGATACTACTTCTGTCGTATAGCGCTGTACTCTCATAAAGTTCCTTATCTCATCATACGCTTGCCAAAATCGCTGTGCTGATTCAATCGCTCCAAAGCCTAATGTCGAATAGTAGCGTTGCTTGATTCCTCGATGGCTCTGCTCGATCGGATTCCCTCGGCAATCCCTGACCTCGTGTTCAACCGCTTCTCCCAGTTCTTCTGCTATAGCTCTGGGATAGCAGGTGTGCCCATCCGTCGCTACTTGGTGCGGAGAGTGTTGAGCAACCTCATGGAGATGGAGGCAGCAAAAGCGTTTTTTGCTGCCTCCATGTCTCGTTTCTCGCTCAATCTCACGTCGACTAAATTACCATCCTCATCTATACCTCGGTACAAGTAACACCACTGACCTTTGACACGGATGTACCTCTCGTCCACAAACCACGATACAGATATTTCCACGCGCCCCTGATTTTGATATACGTCTCGTCAACTCTCCAGGAGTCGTTGGTTGGCTTCAGGTGAGGTCGAATGCGTTTATCCAGTTCCAGAGCGTACTTCAGCACTCATCGTTGATTGTGGAATAATCCCTTCCATGCCCCGTTCTTGCATCATCTCCTCTAAATCCTGGTGGCTGAGGGCATAGCGACAGTGCCACCACCGCACGTTGTGCGGGATGATTGCAGGCAGAAAGTGCCGCCACTTAAATAGAGAAGCAGTAGACATTGGAGGGCAAGTCAGCAGAGATGAGCTTGTCTACCTTGTTATTGACCCGTTTTTGCGACACAACCGGACGAAAGGGGGTGGTCAATCATAGACTTGCTTTGCGTCCCCAGCAAGATCACGAGTGTCTGCTGCAAACATCTCCCTCGACTGACAGAGACATTTGCTCGCGCTTTTCGACAAACTGGAAAATCAAAGCTGGTTTGGAGTAAAACATTTTTCTAAAACGGACAAAAAGTATGAACATCAACGAGTTGTTCGATCGCTTCCGGGGTGATCGTGAGGGCAATCGAGGGGAGCAGCGGGGCGAAGATGAGCGGGAGTATCGTCGGCGTAATGACGAAGGCGAAGGATACGAAGGAAGAAGTCGAGATGAGCGCAATCGCGACGAAGACGAGGATGAAGAGCGGGAGTATCGCTATAGTGGCAGAGAGCAAGATTATAACCGCGACAAAGACGAAGACGAAGATGAGGAACGAGAGCATCGGGGGCGACATGGCGATCGCCATGAACGCTATGGCTCCGATGAAGACGATGAAGACGATGACTAAGACCTGGCTTCCAGAATCTAACTGTCTATATGGCTATAGTTGGCACAGTCACATCTTTCCTTCTTTATCTCACTGGAACCCCGCATTCTCGGACTTCTGCCGCTCTTGGTAACTCACTACTGCTCGATACAGATACTTGGGCTGTGTCGCAAAAATGAGTCAATGGCAAAGTAGGTAAGCCCAGCTTTGCGTTCTTTCCCTCCGATGTCTACTCCTGTGTACCCTGCGGGAAGCGAGCTACAAATGGCGGCACTTTTTGCCCGAAATCATCTTGCTCAATGTCCGCTGGTATTGTCGCTATGCCTTATCCTACCGGAATTTATAGGAGATAATGCGCTCTTCGGGGCGTGAAGGTGGACCACTCGACGATCAATCGTTGGGTGCTAAAGTATGCACGGAAATATCTGTATCGTGCAGTCGATTCGGAGGGCAGTACGCTGGACTTACGACACGAGCGCGAAGCGGAATAGCAAGGCAGTGGCACGCTTCTTTTGCAAAGTACTCAAGGGTCAGCACACTCAGACTCCACGGGTGATTACAGTGGACAAGAATGCTGCTTACCCAGTAGCAGTAGATGCTCTCAAAGGAGATGAAGCGATTGAAAAAGAGAGAAATTGAGGCAGAACAAAATATTTGAATAATATCAATGAGCAAGATCATCAGAATATCAAGCACACTGTGAAACCGATGATGGCGTTCAAGACGTTCAACAGCGACAGAAGAACATTGAACGAATCGAAGCGATGAATATGATTAAGAAAGGACAAGTAAAAGGAGTCAAACGAGGAAACAGTTTGTCTCAGACCAAGTTTATTGGAGCAATTTTTGGAATTGTTGCTTAAGGAAATGCAAACGATACCGATCGTTTGTCCTTAATAGGTTTTTGCGACACAACCAAATACCTTACGTTGGACATTCATATTTTGTAGGCATTGATGATGCAAGAGGGCTAACGTTTCAATCAGTGGTAACAGAGATGACTGAAACGGAGCACAGAGGCTCCGCATGTCCGCTGCATTGGAGGCGTTATGCTGCGATTGAAGTACCTCCGAGCTCTCAGTAAGCAATCGCTGGAACTTTGTACAGATAATCATCGCTAGTTGCTTGTCGCATCATAAAATCCGCAACATCCGCCCGCGCAATCTGCATCCCCTTGGCTGGAAGGTTATCATCGGCTATGCGGTAGCGCCCGGTCAAGGGTCCGTCGTTCAGTGGCAGAGGGCGCACGACGATCCACTCCGGGGCATGTTCCCGAATCTCCTCCAGTGCCCGCCGATGATCAGCCAGCGTATGGCGAATGAAGCGTTTGGCTAGAAATAGGAGCGCGGCTCCTTGCAAATCCTGCGCCGTCTCGTCAAGTACACCAAAATTCGACAGAAAAATGAGTCGGCGTACCTGATGCGCTTGCATGCCTTGCACAATATTTTGGGCACCTGTTGAGTACAAGGTTGTGGAACCTTTGGAAGTTGTTCCTAAGGTGCAGAAAACTACATCCTGTCCTGCAAGTGCTTGGTTGACTGAATCTGCGTTGAGTACATCGCAGGTTAAAACGCGCAGTCGATCGTGAGTGATCTGCACTGTTGCAGGATTTCGGACTGCTGCTGTAACATGATAGCCTTGGGCGAGGGCTTGCTCGGTAAGGCAACGCCCCACACCTCTACTCGCTCCGAAAATGACGGCGTTCATCTATTATTGATCTCCTTTGTGGCACTATTGCAGTCGCGAAATGGCACTATTCCTCACAAACCTCATTTGACTGCCTCTAGTTGGTTCAACGGAGCCATTAAAGTCTGTAGTAAAACTGCTGGTGACTGATTTCTACTCATTTAGCCTAAGAAATGTAAGTAGGTTCGTCAGTCGGAAATAGTTAGATCAAATGTCAGAAAAGATCGGATGCGTCTCCAGATGTCAAAAAAAATTAAAAAATGAATCGATCGCTCACCTCCGTCCACAGCACGAGCATACAGACGAGTCAACTTTTCTCATTCCATCTGGCAGCGCCCCGAACGATCTAGGCGCGTAGCGCCATACCTTAATTGAACTGTTGAAGCAACATCAATTTGATGTTCGTCTGCCAACTCATTTGGTTTGGGGGGCAGCGTCCCCTCACCGAAGCAGGCGACATCATTTCGCTCATCAATACAGTGCGAAGCCAGGTTCGTGAGTTTCAACTGTCATTTGATTACCTTTTGCATCAAATACTCGATCGCTCTACCAACGACCCGAAGCTAAACCAAACGCTCGATCGCTTAAGCATCGGGGCATCAGTTGAAGCACTGTCTTTGAAGACAGTGCCATCTTCGCTAAAGGATTAGGGCTAGAACTGGTGGACATCTGCTCAATTGCCAAACTGCACGATCGCTACTGTCCCCAGTCGGTGCTACCCTCCAACCTCTTGCAGTTCTACCAAGTGTGTACGATCGCTGAACCGTCATTGACTTGGTAAATTAATCTACAGGACATCACCATGAATTTGGCTTCTCTGCGCCAAGCACTACATCCTTTTTTCTGCAGGTGCATTGGCAAACGATTCTATTAAATTCAATGAATTATTCATACTTAAAGCAACACTATCAAGCAACCAAAGGAGATATAGGAATGATTGACATTGAAACCACCAAAGCGATCGCACAACAATTTCTTAAATTGGTCAGCGAACATGAAATTACAGAACTTTGCGAAATGGTTCCTCCAAGCTAGGACCAGATGGAATTCGAGAGCTGTTTGGCGCACTGGCGCAATGCAGATGATTTGGGACGAATCCTGCAACTAGGAGCACGGATTGGACCAGGTTCTGATTAAGTTCATGATGTCACGTTATCTCAGACAGGAAATGAATTTATGAGTGATTTAATTACACCTCCAGAACGGCAGGCAACAATGCAATTAGAGGATGGTCGCGTCCTAGCTTGGTCAGAATGGGGCTCTCTGGAGGGTCTTCCCGTTCTGTTTTGCACCGCCGCCGCCACGAGTGGGTCATTGGGATTCGGCGCAAATGATCTGACCGAGTTGGGCTTACGACTGATTGCCGTTGACCGACCGGGGTTAGGCGCATCCGATCCACACCCCAGCAAAACCCTATCTTCGTGGGTCACAGACATCCGTGAATTGATTCAGTTGAATCACCTCCACCCCGTCACTGCGGTCGGATTTTCTCAGGGAGCAGCCTTTGCATTGGCACTGGCAGCAGAGGGCACCGTTGAAGCCGTTGCCATTGTGTCAGGACAAGACGAGCTGGCTCATCCGCGCATGAAACCGCTCCTGCATCCCGATGTCGGGCAAATGATTGCAGCGGTTGAACAAGATGCGACAGTATTCGAGCAGCATGTTTCGCAGAGTGCTACCTGGGAACAGATGTGGCAGTTCATCATCAGCCTGAGTGCAGAACGCGATCGTGAGTTGTATCTAAATCAATCCTTCAGCCAGGCGTTTCAGCGGGGTTTACAGGAAGGGTTTGCACAAGGAGCGGAGGGTTACGCTCGCGATCTGGTTAATGCCGTCAGCCCTTGGTTGTTTGCCGTAGAAGACATCAAGATTCCAGTTGATCTCTGGTATGGCAGTTTAGATACAAGTACCGTCCATTCGCCTGATTTTGGTGAAACGATGGCTTCTCGTCTGCCAAACGCTACCCATACGATCGATCCAAACGAAGGCGGTTCGATTCTCTGGACGCGATCGCGCGATATTTTGTTGAAGCTGAAATCTCATGTATTATGAAAATTCCAACGACTGCACTTGCCACTCACTGAGCATTTATTAGCAACGCCTTACCTCATCTAGCAGCAGACCCACGACTGATCGGCGTTGCAATAACAGGATCTTGGGCAGAGAACTCAATGGACGAGTTCAGTGATCTCGATTTAATTATCGCTGTAGAGCCTGAACACCTGAATCAGGTTATGCCGAGCGGCAAAATATTGCGCGTCGCTGGGAACCTGATCGGCAGCGTTCACAGGTGAGCATGTGGGCGAACCCCAAGTATTAATCTGCCTTTACAGCTCACCGCTCCTGCATGTTGACCTCAAATTTGTGTGCATTAAAGATATCCCACAATCGAATGGTTGGAGGGTGCATCCCACTTATGTAATGAGTAAAAATACCCAACCGACTAATTGAGGGCATCTCCATTATGCTGAAGGGAAGCATTAATTTTTCCACGAGGTGCAACAGATG
>NZ_JACXWX010000144.1 GCF_014764505.1 Phormidium tenue FACHB-886 | reverse complement strand
GTCGGCGATTATTGCAGCAACCGGCATTAATTCGTGGGCTAACTTCCTATTATTGGCTCCCATTTGCAACGGCAGCTTAATCATGTGCATTTAACCCGACTTGATATAACTTACCTTTGAGTGTTGCCCTGAAGGTTCGTAATTCTGCTAATTCCACCGTAGCGTTGGGTGAGCCTGGAGCCGAGAAGCTGCTAGGCAAGGGCGATATGCTCGTTAATCTGGGCAACCGGCCAGAACGGATGCAAGCGCCACTGATCGGTGGACAGACTACCATCAAGGAGGCGATAGCAGCCCGTGGAGTGGAACACGTCAACTGCTGCAATTCAACCTGCTACAGACCCACGGCAGTCGCTTGAAAATCTGTTAAAGCTGTATGTTGATTCGCCCTTTGAGTTAACAGATTCGGATGGTTCTAAGTAGGGTCTACTGAAAAAGTATGAGAGCTCTGCCGTATAAGGGTTTCAAGCATTTTTCTAAAATCTAAGTGCAAGGCAAAATGTGCTGAAAATCGCTGAAACCCCTGAAACACGTTGAGCTTACCTTGCACTTTTTTCTGGCTGTATTGGCTGAAATCCTTCTCCTGTAAGCGATTTTGACTTTTTCAGTAAACCCTAAGTAGTTCAACCTAATTAAACAAGAAACGCTCTACTATATATTTTCCTTGTTTTGCTCTAGTCTCAATACCAATCATGATTGCATCAGCTAAATCTACCTCATCTTCAAATACCCGACTGGCTAACTCGTCGCGCTTGAGATGCAGCCATTGCTCTTCTATTCGGTTCATCTGGGGACTGTAAGGTGGCAAGAAGAACAGTAGCAATCCTTAACTTTGCCAACGCTCAGTTGCAGACCTGCTCAACTGACTTCTGTGTACAGAAGCGTTGTCGAGGACAATCACCATCAGTTGTCCTGTGAAGTGGAACTGAGCCTGGGCTTTGCTAGCTTGCCAGTCCATCCGCTTGAGGAACGGCCTGCTCTTGAGGGTTCCCACCATCAGGGCATAGTCAAAGCGCTGCTGCGGCTGCCAGATGCCCAAGATATTGATGCGTCGTCCCCGGCGCCGATGCCCCACTACCCGCTTTTGTTGCCCTTTGGGCACGTAGCCATAGTCAGTGGGACTTTGGCAGTAGCAACCAGATTCATCGAGATACTTCAGCTGGATCTGTCCATCCTCTGCCCACTGCTTGAGCAGTTGCCAATCGAGCTGTTTGGCTTGTTTGAACTGGAGCGCTTGCGGCGTCTGAGGGGTCGGCGGGGCACTCCTCAAGCGTCGCCATTGGTAGCCTTTTTTTTGAGAATCCGCCGCACCTGCTCTTGTCCCAGTTGCACTTGGCGAGTCTCGAGCAACTTTTGGCTGAGCTGCCTTGCACTGTAACGTCGCGGTTCCCCAACTGCTTGCTCAATGACCTGCCAATCCTCATCAGCCCACCGTCGCTTGCGACCTGTTCGAGGTGCATCCCACAAGCCCATCAACCCAATGTTGTTCCATCGCTCGATTGCTTGTCGAACGCTCTGCTGGCTCCAGCCTAAATGCTCGGCAATGTCGGGGACGTTCCAGCCTTGGGCATTCATCCGCAGCGCGGTAGCTCTGGCTTTCGTGCGGCGAGGGACATTGTCGGCATAGCTGAGGGATTTGAGGGTTGCGTCTTCGGACTCATTGAGCTTAATTCTTAGGGGAGCAGGCATAGATTAATTAGTAGCTGTGTTCTTCTTTCGTCTTATAGTTATTTAGGTTGAACTACTTAGAATGAGTATGTCTATTTGGTGGTCATCAATGGTGTTTTAGCCGTTTTTGGCTACATTCATCCCTTTTTATTCAGCTCTTATCTCAGGTTTCTCTTGTAGGTTTCTATCCTTAGTTAATTTATTCTCCTTTGCCACTACTTCTGAATAATGCAGGTTAGAACAATCCGGTTGCGGAAAAGCCCCGCTACGTGAAGGCGAATGTTAGAGAAAATCAGATTTGATTGAGACGTAGATTCAACCGTTTACGGATCGAGCGCAGCCGGATTCATCAAACACCAGCCTTTGGTGCGAATCGTTCCATTGCTTTCTGATTCAGGTTCAAGGACATCAACTGTCCAGATGCGGGCGTATGGCAGTCCGGCTTTGCGAAAAGAGCGGCGTACCGTTGCGGCATCAGGTGCTTCAAACTCACAGACAACCGAGCGGCGATCGCGCGACATCATCGAGCGAATCCACCGGACATTATGGGCCTGATGACAGGGAATACCAATCTCGACATCGTGATTCCATTTGGATTCGGTGATTGGAGGTTCAAATACTTTTTCAACGAGTACGATTGCCATAAATTTCTCCTGATTTAATGAGGTAAGGTTCTAGCTGTTGAGCAAGCTGTTGAACGGCAGCGCTTGCGCGAACGCTGATCGGCTGGTGGACAATTTGCCGCTGCAAACTCTGTAGAATCTCGATTGCTTGTTTCGCATCTCCGAGCGCCAAATGTCCCTGTCCCAAAATTGCCCAAGCAATCGCCAGACAACTGTGATGTTCAACCACACTCGCTGCCGCAAGGGCTGCTTCAGCACGGGCAATTGCCAACTCCACTCGATTTTGCTGCAAATCAATTTCCGCTGCACAATTGAGCGTGTAAGCAAGCATCCGCTGATCGTCAAGCTGATGCAGGGCTGAGAGGGTTTGCTCAAGTGCGGCTTGGTGTCCTGCTGTATCAGAAGGATATTGAGCAAGCAGGGATAAAGCCGCTGCGATCGCGCCTTCGCTACTCGTTTCATCCATCTGAGCGGCGACGATCGCCATCTCGCGGCTGTAGTGCAAAGAATCGGCGTTGTTGCCTACCTCTAATTCCAGCATTGCCAAATATTTGAGGCAAAGACAGATGCGCCAGTGGTCTTCTGTAGCTTGAGCCATTTGCCAGGCTTGCTGTAAATGCAGCCGTGCGCCTTGCCAATCTGCCGCATAGTAGCGCACAATGCCCAGCCCGCTCTGTACATCCATCAGTTCCTGCCCAACGCGAGCCGCCAGCGATTGAGCTTCGAGCAACAGCGCCTCAGCACGAGGCATATCGCGCTCAATTTCAGCTAGACACCAGCCCGTGTAGGCGAACATTCGCGCTGTTGTCGTCGGACTGGTCGTGCGACCTCGCTCGGCTGCCTGGAGCGAGTGCTGATAAACACCCGTAAGATTGCCGTGATCGTGATGCAGCGCAATCAAGGCTTCCAGCGCGATCGCTTCCTCTTCTTGCAAACCCAAACAGTTCGATTCGGCAATTAAGCGCTGCAGGTCGGCTTCGAGTTGAACGACTTGATCGCTGGTCACGCCTGCCAGCACATACACTTTGAGCAGGTGGATGTGAAGCCGAATGCGCGACCGATCGTCAAGCGATTGACAAAACTGCATTCCCCGCTGGGCAAGCTCTGCGGCCTCGGCGTAGGCAAACAGTTTGAGGCTGCGTTGCGCTGCCATGAGCGAAGCTGTCGTCGCGAGTGCATGATCTCCACAGAGCGCAGCGTGATGAGCAATATCGCTAGAGGCCGTATCATCAATTGTGTCTTGTTGCAGCGTCTGAGCAATTTGGCAGTGCAGCAAGCGGCGACGCGGAATAGAAAGCTGCTGATAGGCCACCTGACGCACAATATCGTGAGCAAAATCATAGCCAATTCCGCCGTTCACCGTGCCGGGGCGAATAATTCCCTGCTGCTCTAATTGTTCCATTGCGGCTAGAAGCTGGATGGGGCTGCGATCGGTCAGACGGGCTAGCGTAGTTGGATTGAAGCTGCGCCCTAACGCTGCTGCCCAAGGCAATAGTTCGCGGGTCGCTTCGTCAAGTTGAAGCAAACGGTCTTGGATCAAGGATTCCAAATTCTCGATCGAGCCATCCTGTTGCAATCGCGATCGGGCAATTTCCAGGATAAATAGCGGATTGCCACCGCTTTCGGCAAAGATACGCGGCACCCAGCCCTGATCAAAGCCAGGGTCGATCGACTGCATCAGTGCTGCGGTCTGTGCTTGATCCAGAGGTGCAACGGTGAGAGATTGCAAGTGCCGCTCCCGCCGCAGAATTTGGATTACTTTTGCGATCGATTCATTTGCCTGTAGCTCGCTGGGACGGGCAGCACAGGCAAATAAAATGGGCAATCGACTCAGCAGCCGAACCGCATAATGCAGCAAAGCAGTCGATGCCTCGTCAAGCCACTGGATATCGTCGAGGAGAATCACGACGAGGCGATTTCGAACCGCAAGCTGAGCCAACCACTGCACGACGGCATCAAATAGACTGCTGCGATCCTGCAGGTATGCCGGAGGACTATCGGCAGATGCATTCATAATCGGCTCAACCTGCGGCAGCAGAAACTCTAGCGCAGCGGGCAGCGACAGGTCGTGGTCGCGGGCAATCGATCGGATGCCGTCGATCCAGGCTCCATAGGGTCGCACCATTTCGGCAGCAAATCCGCGTCCCCAGAGGACATAGCCCCGCGTCGCTTCGACGGTTCGAGCAATTTCTTCAAGTAGCCGCGTTTTGCCGATGCCAGCTTCGCCCAGCAGCAGCAGCATTTCAGCGGTCCGATCAGGTGTTGACTGAATCCAGCGATCGATCGCCGCCCATTCCCGATCGCGGCCAATCAGCCGATGCATCGTAGCTTGCCTGCTCGTGGGGGATGTATTGGTAGCTGAATCGAGATCGATCGCGCCCAGCGTTTCTAGGGTGGCCTTTTGCGCCTCGGTCAGTCCAGTAACGCCTGTGATGTTCATGCCTTCATACGGGCGATCGCTCCTCAGGGTCTTGAGACAGGCTCCAGTTTGCAAATCCCAGAGTTTGATCGTTTCATCAGCACTGCTGCTCGCAAGCAGTTGCGGTTTAGAATCATTCTGCCATCGTTCGATCGGCGCATAGGCAATTGACGTTACTTGAGCTGTATGTCCTTGTAAAGTTTGTACGAGTTGCCCTGTGCGAATATTCCAAAGCCTAATTGTACAGTCATCACTTCCACTCGCAAGGATCGAACTGTCTCTGTTCCAAGCTACTGACCTGACCGGTTGGAGATGTCCCCGTAATGTTTGCAAAACTGCACCAGTGCAACAATCCCAAAGTCTGATCGTACCGTCGTCACTTCCACTTGCGATCATTGAGCCGTCTAGACTCCATGCCACTGTCTTTACAGGTTGAGTATGTCCCTGTAACGTTTGTATCAGTTGCCCTGTGCAAACCTCCCAGAGCTTGATGATTTGATCAGAGCTGCTGCTAGCAATTGCGGTTCCATCTGGACTCCAGTCCACAGCAGAAACCCAGCTAGTGTGACCTTGTAGCGTTTGTAGATTTTGTCCCGTGAATGGATGCCAGAGCCTGATCGTACCATCAGCGCCACCACTGGCAAGCAGAGTCCCATCTGGACTCCAAGCCACTGAGTAAAGCCAATTCGTATGCCCTCTGAGCGTCTGTAAAAGCTTACCTGTCTCTGCGTTCCAAAGCTTAACGGTGTGATCACCACTGCCGCTGGCAATCATCGTGCTATTTGGACTCCAGGCGACCGATCGAACTGAATGGACATGTCCTTTGAAGGTTCTAAGGCATCGCTCCGTATCGATATCCCAAAGGCTCATTGTGTAATTTGCACTACCACTGGCAATTCTACTTCCATCTGAGCTCCAAGCGATTGAATAAACTGCATCAAAATATCCTTGCAACGTTCTCAAGAGCTTACCCGTATGAGCATCCCAAAGCTTAACGGCGCGGTCTAAACCACCACTGGCAAGAATTGCACCATCCGGGCTCCAAGCCACTGCATGAGAGGAATGAGTATGTTCTTGCAACGTTCGCAATATTTGTCCACTATGAATATCCCAAAGCTTGACGGTGCAGTCACCACTACCACTGGCAAGCGTTTTTCCATCTGGGCTCCACGCTAATGCTCGTACCCAGCTATTATGTCCTCGTAGTGTGTTTAGAATCTTACCAGCGTGTAAAGCCCGTGACAGTTTAGAAGCGCGTAGAATTGCAGAACAAGAAACATCCCAAAGCTTAATCGTATGGTCAAAACTTGCACTAGCAAGGATCGAGCCATCTGGGCTCCATATCACTGCTCGCAACAAGTTGGTGTGGCCTTGCAAAGTCTGCAACACTTTCCCTGTGTGGATATCCCAAAGCTTAGCAGTACAATCATCACTTCCGCTCGCCAAAGTCAATCCATCTGGATGCCAAGCAACAGACCAAACCCAGTTTGTGTGTTCTTGCAACGTTTGTAGAACTTGTCCGGTGCGAACATCCCAAAGCTTAATCGTATGATCAGCGCTGCTGCTAGCAATCGTGGTACCATCTGGGCTGAACTTTGCAGACAAAACTAAGTGGGTATGTCCTTGCAAAGTCTGCAAAATGCTTCCCGTTGAGACATCTCGAAGCTGGACGGTGTGATCGGCACTACCGCTAACAAGGGTTGATCCATCTGGGCTGAATTCTACTGACATCACCCAGTCTGTATGCCCTTTAGAGGTCCATATGAGTTGGCCATCTGCAACTTTCCACAGACGAATTTCGCCACTAGATTCGCCAATCGCCACTAATTGACTATCAGGACTGAAAGCAACAGAAAAAATATCACCAAACGTTTGAATGAAAGCAGATTGAGCGAAACTCGTCCCAGTAAAATTAACCCGATGAAGAGTTGTATCTAGCAGGTAGGCATGTCGAATAATTAGGCTAGAGAAGTTATGATCTGTTAGATCAATTTGAAGGTGATTGCAAAGATTAAGTAGATTGCCACCACTATAACCAGAAAATAAAGTTGGGCTGCTTTGTAGCAGATTGAGAATTTCTCGAAGCCACTGTCCAAAAACTATAGAACGATTGAAAGTAGTACGAAGCTGATCGGCAATTGGTTCTATAATCAGATGAACTTGACTTTCTCTAATATAGTCCTTGACGGTTGTTTTAACCAAGGCAAATCGATTAAACAGAACAAATTGTTTTATAACGAGTTCAGTGCTAATTCGTTCAGTCAAACAATCAGTAACATATTCCATCACAACAGGCTGTTGAGTGTAACTGCCTGTTCGCTTTTCAATGAGCGACCGCCACCGCAACGACTGCAACGCTTCTAATAGGCTGGTGCGAGTTACGGTTGGTGAAATATCTGCTTCTAACTCAGCAATTGTCGTCCACTCGCGGTTAATTGCTAGCCAATACATAATCGCTTGTTCTAGCTGCGACAGCCGCTCAAACTGTTGCTCCAGCAAACGCCGAACTTCACTAAATAGAATTGTATCTTGCTGTAAAAACTGTTCAATATTGCCATCAAACACAGCTTGAATCGAACTGGCAACAATCATTAGCGCCAGCGGATTGCAGCCATACTGTTCTACCAACTGCTGTTGATGAGCTTTAGAGCCAACTAATTTCTTGACGGTAAGCAGCGCTTTGGCAGCTTCTGCTGAACCGCCTAGCTCAAAGGTTCGTACTGCCTCTACTCCCTCTTGCGCCGCCACCTCAGCAGGCTTCTCGCGACTGGTCAACAGCAGACAGCTTTGGTGCGGTGTTTCTGCCACTACCCGTAACAAATCTCCGTAGGCTTCATAGCCGACCCGATACTGGCCCACACAGCTGCCCGCTTGAAACAGTGTTTCCGCGTTGTCAAGGATGACCAGACAGCGACGCGCTCGCATCCAGTGAACCAATCGTCCAATTTCTGCTTCAGTCTCTTGTTGCTGCGAGAGAAACGACACGAGATCGATCAGCAACGTTTTTAACGGTGGCGCATTCCGCAGCGATCGCCAGATGATAAATTCAAAGCGAGTTTGCTCAGCTGCCTCAGAAATGCGCTGCGCCAGCTTCACGGCGAGGGCAGTTTTGCCAATTCCGCCCATGCCCAGCAGCAGGATGAGGCGGCAACGGTCCTTAACAATCCAACGTTCCAATGCTTGTAATTCGGACTCTCGCCCGTAAAACATAGAAGCATCATTCGCCTCCCCCCAGTCTTGGTAAGGCAGCGTGGGCGTAGCCACAGGCGCAACGGCAGCTACAGGTAGGCTTTGCTTGTCTTCGTTGAGAATTTGCTGATAGAGGCTCTGAGTCGCAATGCTCGGATCAATGCCAAGTTCTTCGCACAACATCATCATGCAGCGATGATAAGTTTGCAATGCATTAGCACGATCGCCGCTGAGAGCATACAGCCGCATCAAGCAGCAGTAGGTGGTTTCATTGAGCGAGTCTACTCTCAGAAGTTGCTGAGCATAGCCGAGCGCAGCGCGGTAGTCTTGCTGTTGTTCCAGCAGGCTAATGAGCCGCTCAAACGCACTTACTCGCATTTGCTGAAGCCGTTCCCGCTCTGGCAGCACCCACTCGTCCTGACAGTGAGGCAGCAGCTCACCTCGATACAGCGACAGGGCTTGCTCTAGGCTCGATCGCACCAGTGCAAGATCGGCTGATTGCTCTGCCGTTCTCACGGCTTTTTCAAACTCCGCAACATCTAGCACAAAAGCACTATTGGGTTGCCATTGCAGCGTTTTACCATCCACTAGCAGGTAGTTCTCTGCGACTGGCAAATTATGACGGAGGTAGCTTAGCTCTTTACGAAGGTTGGTACGAGCCTGGGTATCTGTTGAGTCTGCCCAAAGATGAAATGCAAGCCGCTGACGCGGTTGTGGCGCGTGACGATGTAAGACAAGATAAGCTAGCAATGCCTGCGATCGGGCCGTGTGAATGCCTGCGACCGCGCGATCGTCACAGGTAACTGAGAATTCGCCAAATAATCGAATTTGCAAGGTGGAAGACATTGCACTTGTGACGATCAACCGTCAAGCTTCTATCTGGTTTGATTGTCTTCTACATCCTCCAGGTTTGATTGTCTTTTTATAATTTCTTCTTGTAGCCACTGCTGATTGTCAGCTTCACTCTCGGCGATCGCTGTGGGATAAGCATTTGCCGCCTGCTTAAACCCGCTCTTGGTGTAGTGTTCAAAAGTTATTCTCTCTGGGTTGTGTCGCAAAAACCAGCCACTGGTAAGGTAGACATGCCCCGTTGTGGAAACTGTCAGAACTGGGTACTCAACTTGAGGGCAGAAGCGCTTTATTGATAGCTCAATTGCTTTTGCTTCGATCGGCTGGTAAAGCTGCTTGCCCACTCCACAACGCTGATAGTTTTTGTGGCAGTAGAAGCAGTCGATGTGTCCGCTCGGTTCTAGCTCTCCAAATCCTGCAATCACACCTTCATCATCCGCAACGTAAGTGAATCGACTTGAACATACCTGTGCCCAATCTCTAAACTGAACGTCGTCAGGTGCCCATGCTTCGACTTGGCTGCTTGAGTAGTCACGAATATTAATGGCACGAACTATATCATGAAATAGCTGCGCGACCTGTTGGGCATCCTGCTTTTCAAACAAGCGAATCTTCATGATTCTGGCTCCATCGTCGTTCTGGACTAGTTTTGCGGATTATAGCCCTACGTAATAGTATATGGATGCCTTGATTCAGAATGCGGCTCAAATCTCGCTCAATCCTCTGGGACGGCAAACGGTTGCCATGATTATCAGTAGTGCATCGGGTAATGCCGAATTTGCTCAAATCTACTGGACGAAGTACTTACAACCCCGACGAGAAGCATTTGCAGTTGTGCTGGAGCGAGCTAAAGCAAGGCAGGAAGTGAAGCCTGACTTAGATCCTGGTCTGGTTTTCGATACGATGAGCGGCATTATGCTTTATGCCATGATTTTTCAACCAACTCCTGAATCTTGGGAAGTTTATGTACGCCGCTCTTTGGAGTTAGTTCTTCAATGATCTAATTTCTTTTCTGAATGGCTGCCAGAATAAAGGCGATCGCTTCTTCGGTGTGTTCTTCGACCATCTCTGGACTGAGGCGATCGAGATCTGGAGTGAGATGCTTCCAATTCTCATGAACGGTGAAATAGAAGAGGCAAATACTTAAGATGTAGGTCAACGTTAGGAATGGTTTGAGCGGACGAAAAGTACCCTCCTCCACTCCTCGTTCTAGAACTTTCAACAAATATTCATGCAGAGTTAACACATTGCACTCTTTGAAAAACGCACCCTGATTCTGGCTCGATTCCTGAAACCACAGCATTTGTCGCTGAGGATTTGCCGCTTCGTTGGCGATCGCAATACGAATGATTTGCCTTAACGCCTCTTCGGGAGATAGAGCATCAAAATTTTGTTGTGCCAAGATTGATTGAACTTCGTCTACAGGACGCTGGAGAACAGCTTTGTAGAGATTTTCTTTGTTCTCGAAGTAATAATGCA
>NZ_JACXWX010000143.1 GCF_014764505.1 Phormidium tenue FACHB-886 | reverse complement strand
CCACGTTTCTACCGCGATCGCCTTGGCGCAAGGTGGGTAAGGTTAAATCAGTGTAGGCAGTTGCGATCAGAACGGGTGATGGTTGCTGTGAAGAAATGCTGTGTGCGGTCTGCGCTTCGCAGCAGCGCTTCGCTATCGCGGGATGAGTGAATAAACCTCCGAGCAACCCTGTCGCGATCGTTAGTACTCCGAAAATGAGTTGAGGTTTCATGATTGTCCTCCTGATGGATCAGTTCTAGTTAGCATCAATTTCGTGTCGCAGTTATTACACCATCTGCTTGCTCCGATGGTGTAGAGTAGTGTTGTCGCTGATGCAAAACTCACGAAACAATTGCAGTAACACGAATTTCAATCCGCATTTTTGGAAGTGCAAGAGCCGCGACTCCTACCTCTGTCCAAATTGGGGCATGGTTGGGCATGTAATGACGAAATAGCTTGACCATCACCTCATTAACTTCTGGGGGCAACCCACCAACATGGTAAGAGTTGACATGGACAACATGCTCCCAGCCCGCCCCGGCAGTTGCCAAGGTTCGCTCTATGTTCCGAAACGCTTGAGCGATCTCGTCCGCGAGCGATTCGGGAATTTGCAGATTGTCATCCCAGCCACCTTGACCGGATATCTCCACGCGATCGCCAATTTTTACGGCTTGCGAGTAATGCAAGTTATTCAGCATGTATTCCCCATAACCGGGGGTAACAAAAAACTCAGGCTTATTCATGGTGTTTCTTTTCTTTCAAATTCTTATGGTGCGGAGCGAGTTCGTTTCAGGAGCATCCGATCTAGACACTAATGTTCAGAATTCACTTGCCAGGTAACAACGATGATTTCTGCAACCAGTAAGACAACTAATAGCCGCGAAAATGCTTGTAAAAGGGCTTCCATTGTCCAGTTCTGACTCTGAACCTCCCAGATCATCCAAACAATAGTGAATCCAATTACCAACCAGGGTAGGATGACCAATGAATTGCGGCCCCGATAGAAGTGGATCACCGTCTCTCGCCAAAATGGGAAGGTACCGAAGAGACAAACGAGGTAGGACGCTCCTGCACTGACGAACAGGCTGGTTTGGAGACCCGAAGGCAGATTTGGGTATCCAAGCGCGATCGCCGTTAGACAAACTCCTAGTGCCAGATACAGGAAAGTAAGCAAAGTAAATTGTTTCATTCTTTGTAAATAAAGCTCAGCGATAATCTATTCCGAGGTGGCTGACATAACTCAGCCGATGAACAACAATTAGTCCACATGCAGCACAGCCTTACCTGAAAATCTGCGCTCGATCAAATCAGCCGCTGTTACGCCTGCTTCACGCCATGAAACTGCTCGATCGATGTGCGTTTTGAGCCGCCCCTGCTCAACTAACCTCAGCAGACGAGCCAGCCCAGAACTAGCACTCTCCAGCTCTACTTCGGTGTACAGCGTGAACCCGTAAAGCGTGCGCTGTCCTTCATTCTTGGAATAGAAGTCTGGTAGGGACAGCTTCATCTCGTTACCGCTGCTACTGCCATAACAAACGCAGATGCCTCCTTTAGCCAAAAACGCAGTTAGCGTCCCGACCAATTCACCTCCTACTCCATCGACAATCAGTCGATAAGGCGCGAACTGCTCGGCCTCTTGCCCGGTCTCGGTCACCACCACTTCATCCGCGCCGTAATCTCCCACAAATGCTTCTTGCGCTGGCTGACGAATTTGGGCAACGACGCTGGCTCCCATCATCCGAGCAAGCTGCATGGCGAAGAGTCCCACTCCCCCTGTTGCCCCTGTGATCAGCACCCGACTTCCTAGTAAACGAGATCCCTTTTCCACTGCATACAGTGCTGTTAACCCCGCGACGGGCAGTGTGGCGGCATCGGTATGTGATACGCCCTGGGGAATAATAGCCAGAAAGCGAGTCGAAATTGCTACATATTCTGCCCAGCCCTCCGAGCGGATGGAGAGGGCAACAATTTTTGTCCCTGTGGGTGGACCACTACCGTCCTGTGCTGTTTGTTCAACAACGCCAACGACATCCCAGCCAATTGGAGTGCCCAGTGGATCGTTTTGCGATCGCTTGAGTTCGCCCCGATTTATCGAAAATGCCTTGACGTGAATCAAGCACTCATTAGCCTTCGGAGTAGGAACTTCAGTGTCTTGAAAGGTGAGGTTGCCAACGGCGTTTGGTGAACTCACGAGTCTACGCATCGCCATATCCTTGTGTGTAGAGGGCTATAGTTTCATGTTCTAGATAGAACTGTTTCAATCAACTTGCTGTATATCCACCATCGTTGGCGTAGCCTCTCCTACAGGAGAATCACTAAGGGTTGCCCAGTGATGTAGCTGGCAGCATCAGAGCAAAGAAACACAACCTCGCAAACCTGTTTCAATGTCATTCCAGTCAATCGCTGAGAAACATTTAGACCTGCGATCGCAGGTTTAAGTATTGATGGAAAGCTTGTTCTAAACTTTAGTCGCGATCGCTGGCACGATCGATCAGTGCGTTTGAGGGCAAGCTCGGATCAAGTACCTTGCGCGCACTGTCAACCCCTACAACGGGCAGTGTAACCGGATCAAGCATGCCGAGTTGAACCAATACACTCGCCTGATCCCAGTAGAGGTGTTCATGGGCTAACTTGCCATCACGGAACTGGACAATCGCTACTACTGCCACTTCAATCCGTTTCCCTGTCGGAGCAATGCCAGGTAGCATCCAGTCCATCTGGATGGTATGAGTGAACTTAACTAGCATTTCATCGACGAGTTGATTGGTTCCGATTGTGCGCGAGACCGGAGCCAAATCTATGTCCGGCGGCATCTGTGGAATGAAGTACTTGGAATAAAACTCACGCAGCGCCGGTTTCCCTACTCCCCCAGTCATTACCGGAATGTGATTTACGTAAGCGTCCTCAACCATTGTAGCGAGAGCATCTTCAGGGCTGTGAGTACCAAACTCGTGCCCGATATGCTCTTCCCAGACCGCTTGTAAAGCTTCCTGAGCAGGTGTCAGATTGGGGGTTGCCTGTACATTTGCTTGTGTGTCTACAATTTGCTCTTTGACCATGTTAGATTCTCCTAGTTTGTTCTATCTCAACTGTATTGATTCCAATGCTTAACTTCTTTCAGATTCTTATAGTTTTCTTAGTTCCTAATCTTCTGAAACCGTGATGATGAGTTTGCCCTGATTCGTACCGTCAAAGAGCTGTTTCTATTCAAAGTTCGATTCTGTGATTGAACCTACAGGTCGCGTAGCAAGATACCATTGCCGATTCACCTTTTTTGTCACTTAAATTTCCTTTTGCATTTCTGTAGTTGCTAAAACTCTGAACATGATGATTTTTCCTTTTAGCCCCCTGTGACTCCACCAACGAGTCTGCCATAGATCGTGTTCGCGAAGTGCAAGCTGTACTCAGCTTATCGCTTTCTGCAGCAATTCCCGGACAGCCGCCTCACTCGATGCATCCAATTTCACAAACAAGCATTCCGAACATGGAACTTTATGAGTTCAACGCCTTTTCAATACGACGATCGGGAATGAGCCACAGGACTGCAACCAGAACGTATAATGCACATGCAAGCCAAGGGATTGCAAAAGCAAGTGGAATTGTAACTGCATAAATCAATACCGATAACTTGCCTTTAAAATTCCGACCAACAGCGTTTGCAAGTGTGGAATCTTGACCGTGGTGAAAAACAAGTGTGCGGGTCAGAATGAAGTAGGCGATCGCAGCCAACAATAGAACCACACCATAAAGCGCTACAGGCAACGCAGCAAAGAGATTTTCACCCATCCATGCGGTGACAAATGGAAATAATGATAACCAGAACAACAAATGTAGGTTTGCCCACAAAGTTGAACCATTCACTTGTCGGACTGCCTGAAACAGGTGATGGTGATTGTTCCAGTAGATACCAACATGCACAAAACTCAACACATAGCTTAGAAAGATTGGAATCAACGGACGTAGTGCAGCTAAATCTGACTCATGAGGTATTTTTAACTCCAGCACCATAATGGTGATAATAATAGCAATTACCCCATCACTGAATGCTTCTAACCTACCTTTAACCATTTTTGGATATGCTCCTTGTTTGCTTACCGCGTTGTATAACTGCCGTTTGTAAAAATTGTTGTCCGGTTATCCGCTATTCATTCAATATCTCAATGCAGCAGATCACTGATTATCCCTGCTGAAGAAAGTCCAGCAACAGGGGATTGATCTGATCAGCGTGAGTCCAGTTGATGGCGTGCGGCCCACCAGGAATGACAACCAGTTGACTGTTTTTGATCAGCTTCGGGAGTCTTGCTGCGGTGGACTCCAGTGGCAGAATGCGATCGCTATCGCCATGAATAATCAGAGTCGGTACATCAATGCGGGGCAGATCATCGCGGAAATCGGTGAGCCAGGAGGGTACACAGTCCAAAGTCCCTTTAGCAGAAGCCCCTGCTGCTACATTCCAACTGGCTTGAATCGCTTCATTACTGATGCGGTCACCCAGCAACACATCCACATTGAAGAACGCTTTGAAAAATTCAGAAAAGTAAGCTGGACGGTCTTCAACGATCGCTTTCATAATGCCATCGAAAACGCTTTGGTCAACACCTTCGGGATTGTCGTTCGTCTTTAACAGAAATGGTGGGACAGGAGCCATTAGCACCGCTTTTTGCACCCGTTCTGAGCCGTATTTGCCAAGGTAGCGCGTGACTTCACCTGTTCCCATCGAAAAGCCGATTAACAC
Organism: Phormidium tenue FACHB-886; assembly: GCF_014764505.1. Lineage (GTDB taxonomy): Bacteria > Cyanobacteriota > Cyanobacteriia > Elainellales > Elainellaceae > FACHB-886. Next base: position 5,589 of record NZ_JACXWX010000143.1, on the reverse strand, counting down.
AGCATCCTGCAAGTCAAGCTTGGTCATGAGTGTGTTCAAATCGGCGGCGAAGGTATCGTAGTCATATCCAAACGAGGGTTGGCTGGAAGCACCGAATCCTCGGCGATCGTAGGTAATGACTCGATATCCTGCATTCAGTAAAACTAAAACCTGCTTCTCCCAGGAATGTCCGTTTAATGGAAATCCATGAATCAGTACAATCGGTTGTCCTGTCCCAAGATCTTCGTAGTAGAGATCGATGGTTGCAGAGTTTTCTTGACCAACGGTAATGTAAGGCATGAGAGGTTTCTCCATTGTAAATGGATGATGTGTTTTTGTCTGTTGCATCACAATTGTGATGCAGCGATCGAGCACCGTCTTAACAGTGCTGTGTTAAGCAGACTTCAAGATGGGGCAAGCATCCATTGCGTACCGTCGCTTCGGAACGACAAGAATCCTTCATTGTTGCCTGAGCGCGATCGCCGCGTTTGCCGCCTCTAAGATGGCTTTGATTCTGCTTCGGTAGCCAGCGCGGCACGCACACCAGCATCGAGATTCATGCGGTCTACAAATGGATAGCGACGTTTTCAGTGAGTGAAAAGTGATCGTACTTGCCTCTACTTCGTTATCGACAACGAACTCACCTTGCTATAATGCGTTCCCACAGCAGCTCAAAAACCGCTTCAACACCATCACTCAAGACTGGCGGCGTCACGAGCGTTAGTCGGCTCTTATTAAGAGTAAAGGTGCGAACTAACGTTGTACCAACGCGATTAGGAATTGATGCAATTTTGATCTGGTGAGTTACTGTGTTGCCACTCAACGTATAAGTTCCAGCGTAAGCATTGAATGTTGTGAATGCTTGAGCAAGCTCTTCCACGGGTAAAGATTGCATCTGGGGATTCAGCGGTGATCTGACCTCCTGACTCAGCGGTGAGCGTTAGCGAAGCTCTTCCGAAGGAAGCTCGCTCCTAAAAAACATCACCATCATGTGACCATCTGATGTGTAAGTGATGTAGCCAACCGGATGAGTTCCATACACGTCTGGAGTCACCGTTCCATCAGCGTAAATGGCAGTTGCAGAAATTAACTTTCAAATGCCAATTAGCAGATTGTTCTGGATTGATGGTGTAGACATAATGTGCAACCATTGCTTGATGATTCTCCGCTAGAGAGTAGCGGGTTTCAACACAAAATCAAACTCAGTCGTGTAAAACGGTTTACTTTGATTGTGTGCCTTGAGTTCGTCTAGTGCTTCGTGCTTTTGCAATTGAACGATCGTTGATCGCACTGCAAAGGTTGTATCTGAATCCAAGTGAGGATCACCAGCAATAAAAATTTGTGTTGTCAGCCCAGTGTATTCCGAGGCACTGACTTTGAAATGGATGTGAGCCGCCCGCAAGGGATGCCGTCCCAACAGTCGCAACAACTCGCCAGATGGACCACTGGCTGGCACCTTGTAACCTATTGGCACCACGGTTTCAAACATGTACTTTCCACTCTTGTTCGTTTTGAAACGTCCCCGAAAGTTCCCCAACGGCTGAGATGGCTCTTGGATGTCATATAATCCTTGGGAATTGGATTGCCAAACATCAATCAGAGCATTGGCGATCGGTTGACCGTTCAAATTGAAAACTCTGCCTGACAGGAGAAGCGCGTCTCCTTCTGCATCAATACCCAAGCGATCGCCCATCTGCCGTTCTGGTGCATTCGGTACATACAATGGTCCTTCTAAATTGCTTTCTGTACCGCGATGGTCATCGTGCAGCAATTCTACCAACTCTGAGATCCCGAGTATATCCGTTAACAGATGGATTTCTCCGATGGGAATCTCTTGAGTGTGATGACTTGCCTGGTTGAGAAAATTACGTCCCTGCTGCAATTCTGATTCTGTCAGATTTACCTCACGCACAAACTCATGCAAATGTCGAACCAATCTCGTGTAAATTTCATAGAGTCGCGGGTGAGATTTGCCGCGATCGCCATGATTAATGACGGCTTCAGTGATGGTGTCAAGTGTGATGTTCTGCACGATCAAACTCCTTTTTAGTTACGTGATTAATGATGGTTGTTTTACGGCGACTATCTTGACTTATAGTCTGTGTCCTAATCTAATTGGCTACAGCTATACCAGTGCAACTTTGCCTGCAAGTGTTGTCATCTCGCACTGTTGATCGACTACTGCGCTACATACCCACCATCTACCATCAACGTTTCACCTGTTACGAACGATGCCAGGTCAGATGATAAAAACAGGACTGCATTTGCAACTTCAAGCGGTGTTCCAACTCGTCCGATCGGGTGAAGTCCTGTTATGTAAGCTTTGGCTTCATCCTGCCCACCTGTAGCTGCTTCAAACATATCTGTTTCGATTGCTGCTGGTGCAACGACATTGATACGAATCCCCGCTTTGGCATATTGGAGCGCAGCCGCTTTTGTTAAGCCGACTACTGCATGTTTACTCGCGGTGTAGAGGGGTTGGGTAGGAACTGCAACGACTCCAGCCCCAGATGATGTATTGACGATGCACATAGTGCCGCCAGAGGCGAACGAACCACTTCTCTGTTTCAACATCTGAGCGATTTCATATTTCATCGACAACCAAACGCCTTTGACATTGACGTTCATAATGCGCTCGTATTCAACTTCTGTTTGCTCAATCAATGAGGAATTTTCGCCGACAGTTCCGGCATTATTAAAGGCAATATCTAACCGACCAAAAACGCCAACCGCTTTATCAACCATTGCTTCAACATCGGCTTCTTTCGTGACATCTGCTTGCACAAAAATCGCCTCTCCGCCAGCTTCTTTGATCAATCGAACCGTTTCTTCACCTTCATCCATGCGACGACCCACCACCACCACCTTTGCTTGTTGCTGGGCATAGGCGATCGCAGTAGCTCTACCAATGCCCGATGTTCCTCCCGTCACTAAAGCAACCTTGTCTTTCAGCATCATGACAGTTACCTCTTGTTGTGAATGGTTATGTTACTTGCGTCAAAAACTCAATGGGCAGCAATACGTGTAGGAGCCAGCAATAAGAAGCGCCTCTACAACCAGGATGAGTACGATCCTGGCTGCGTGCTCCATAAATCCAGTCCCGCCAGTTCCATGCCGATCAATACTGACCTACGGCGATCGGCAACTCACGTTCAATGGTTCGCAATCGTTGCGAAAAATCATTTAAGATACGTTGACGAACTGCATCTGTTTGGCGAACGGGGGCATAAACAATCTGCGGAGCAAGAACGTCAAAACCAACGAATTGCAGCATCCCTCGCTGAATTGGGCGCAGAATAGCATGGATATCACCGTTAAAACCGCCTGCAAGATAGTCCTCTTCTGTGCTACCTGTGGTCAACGAGAGCATTGCTTGCTTACCTCGAAATCTGCCCGTTTCATAAATATGTCCATTACCGTAAACACGCCCCATAACAAAGACGCGATCGACCCACCCCTTCAAAATTGCAGGGACACTGAACCACCACAAAGGGAATTGCCAAATCATCAGATCGCACCATTCCAGTTTTTGGATCTCAGCTTCAATTTCTGGAATGAATCCTCCAACTTCAATTGCATACATCTCTTCAAGTTGCTGCTTAAAGTAGTCAGGATCTTTGACAGACGTAAAGTTGCGGCGATCGGATGCAGGGTCAAATCTCATGGTGTGGAGATCTGAATATTGAACATCATGCCCAGAGTCTTTGAACGTGTCAATTGCTGTCTGAAACATTGCTCCGTTAAAGCTTTTCGGCTCTGGGTGTGCAAGAACAATCAAAACTTTCATGTGAGTTATTTCGTTTTCTAAGTTTCTAAACTTTTGCTAGGGCTGGATAATCCAGATAGCCTTTTTCACCACGGGTATAGAACGTGGCTGGGTCAGGCGAGTTGCGATCCTGGTTGCAAAATGGCGGGTTTAGGCATTGATATTTGCTGGCTCCTACACTTAGTCGCGCTCGATTAGTGTGTTTGAAGGTAAGTTGGGGTCGATCACCTTACGCGCACTGTCAACGCCCACGACGGGAAGTGTACTCGGATCGAGCAAGCCGACTTGAACCAATACACTTGCCTGATCCCAGTAGATGTGTTGGTGGGCTAGTTTGCCGTCACGAAACCGAATAATCGCTACTACTGGCACTTCCACCCGTTTTCCGGTGGGAGCAACGCCGGGTAATATCCATTCCATCCAAACCGTATGAGTGAACTTAGCCACCATTTCATCCACGAGTTGATCTGTCCCGATCGTGCGCGAGATTGGGGTCAACTCCATGTCCGGCGGCATCTGTGGAATGAGGTATTTGGAATAGAACTCGCGCAGTGCTGGTTTCCCGACTCCCCCAATCATGACCGGGATGTGGTTAACGTAAGCATCTTCAACCATCGTAGCGAGGGCATCTTCAGTACTGTGAGTGCCAAACTCGTACTGTAAATGCTCTTCCCAAAGTGCTTGCAAAGACTCCTGGGCTGGTGTCAAATTGGTAGTTGCTTGTAAATTTGCTTGTCCGTCTACAGTTTGCTCTCTGACCATGATTAAAGACTTCTGGTTCTATCTATCTAAAGTGTCTTGAGTTCCAATGCTTGACTGCTTCCAGATTCTTGTGATGTTAGTGAACTTGTTTCAATAGACGTATAAGCATTCAGCGCCTGTTTCGCCAATCAGTTTGGCGGTTTTTTCACTTTCTGCGTCGCGTCTGTCTGAGAATACTACCTTTGCTCCAGCAGCACCGAAGGCGATAACTTCGTTAAGCTTTCCTTCTCTACGAGAGGCTGCGCCAACGGAACGCTACGCGAACGCTAACGCGGTTGCTCTGCCAATTCCCGATGTGCCGCCTGTAACTAACGCCACTTTATCTTGCAGTATCATTCTGTTTCTCCTGTTTCAATTTCGTCAGTTTGTATCGGGTAAATTTGTCTCAGCAACTCAGTGACTTGTTGTGCGATCGCAATCAGGGCAGGATTAACTGAGGAGTCGCGAAGAGAATCAGTCTGAGGTGTACCTTCATGTCCAGAATTATTCTTGCCTTGTACTAGTGAATGCGTCATAGAACTATCCTCAATGAAATACTGATTTGTAATTGACTAAATCAATACTCAGGAATTCAGTTGTTGGCATGGTAACTGTTGTCACGGTTCAAAAAGTGGCAATTTTGTTCAGTGAAACAGGCAAAATCTAGCCATCAAAATTTGATAACTTGCAGCACTTATAGACAAGTTAGATATGAATTGAGAGCAAAGATCGGGGAACTTAATGACTTGCAGTAATCATGGCAGTCATCAACTCTGTTATTTTCCAGCGTCCGGTATACCGAATGTTATTGATAAATAGGGCTGGAGCAGTCGTTACTCTACTGTGTATTCCGCCTTCAATATCTTCATTGATGCGATCGACATGCACTTGTTTAGACAACTCTTTGAGAAATTGAGGAATGTCAAGCCCTAAATTGTTGGCGTACTCTACGAGATAACCATTTTCTAACTTCTGTTGATGAATAAATAAAGTGTCGTGCATTAACCAAAACTGTCCTTGAGCAGCGGCGGCTTCGGCAGCTTGAGCGGCCCGTTGAGCTTGGGGATGAATCTGTGCTTGCAGAAAATGACGGAAGATCAAGC
>NZ_JACXWX010000142.1 GCF_014764505.1 Phormidium tenue FACHB-886 | reverse complement strand
TTCTCTAAGTCCATCTGGTTACATGATGTTGTCATTGGATTGTTCATCAATCGTTATGAGTTTGGACTATCCATCTAACTCCACTTCCACACGTCTAGAACATTACCGGTCGAATGCGTTTGTCCAGTTCTGGGGCGTACTTCAACACAAGAGCGGTTGAGCGTCGAGTGATTCACTTCCACACCCCGTTCCTGCATCATTTCCTCCAGGTCTCGATAGCTGAGGGAGTAGCGGTGAGTCCAGTCCTGCAGGCGGGTCTCCCGCCGTAGGGAACTGGCGAACCCGAAGGGCAGTACCAGCGGACGTTGAGCAGGATGATTTCAGGCAGAAAGTGACGCCACTTAAACACAGCAGGAGTAGACATCGGAGGAAGAGAAGGCAAGGTTAGTCCTATTTACCTTACCACCCACCAGTTTTTGCGACACAACCTTGCTCTTCGAGATGCGTCTTCATTTCCGCATTCAAGCAGCACTCTACCAAAGCAGCGGTTAACTGTTTGAGAATTCCTCCGTCCCCCAACAGGTCTTCGGGGTTCTGGTAGCCTTTGAGCAGTTCATCAAGGAGTTCAGGTCGAAAAGTCATAGTATGAGTGTCTTGGGTCTAGTAGTTCATTAGATCTCATTTCCTGACCTTTGACACAAGCATTTATACAATCCCAAGTGTGGGAGCAAACGAAGGTAACCGCGCGATTAGTAGTGAGTTATTTCAATTGGATTTGGCAGTACAGTCGCTTTAAAACAACAGCAGCTCAACGAGCAGCACTAACTGACCGAGCTTGGACTTGGCAGGACATCGCTACTTATCCAACAATCCTTTAATGCACGATCCTATTTCAAGCCATCTAATTAAACCTAGGGAAGAGAAAGCCTGCAACGATGAAAATTTGCAAAAAAAGTCGCGATTTGAGTACCCGGATCTGACGGTTTCATTTAGGCGTTTAAAGGATTCTTCCTATCCATCGCTTTGATTGACTAAGAGAGCAACTGGAAAATGCTTAAGTGTTTCACCGATCGACAGTACACCATCCGCTCCTACGGTTTGGTTCGTAATCAGATTCTTCCAGTTCGATGCAGTTTGAGGTGGCAATTTTAGGTGTGTATCTGCCCAAGCTTGCTCACCTAAAGGATACTCATTTGGGTGAACTACATCCGTCAGGAAGCGAGGCGTGACTGTCAGGATAGTAGTATTACCATCCTGTTTGCTGAAGGCGATGATATTGTCTTGAAACTTGCCGCCTGTCTCCAACGGTTGATAAGACCCGTTCTGAAAGACATTCAGATACTCTCTTCGCGCTTTCAAGGTCTGCACAATTAAAAACAGCTTAATTCTGCCGTCTTCTTTGTGAGCCAAAAGTTCCTCAATCAAGTTCAACGGATCTGCTTTGGCTTGCTCGTGAATAGCGGTGAGAAACGATAGCCGCTGCTCAAAGTTGACTGGGCGGCGGTTATCCGGGTCAACTAAACTCAAATCCCATAGCTCCGTACCTTGATAAAAATCAGGAATTCCGGGAGATGTGATTTTAATGAGTGTTTGAGACAAAGAATTGAAGATGCCGTAGTATGCAACTCGCTTTTGGAATGGTAGAAATTCCCTAAGAAATTCGTTTTGTTCGGGCGCATCTAAAACGGCTTGCACAAAGTTAGTGCAAGCTTCTTCATAAGCACTGTTTTGCCGGAGCCAAGCAGTATATACTTTTGATTCGCGAATCGCTTTTAGCATGTAGTCTTTGACGCGATCGGCAAAGCTAGCATACTCTCCTTCGTCAAAGGGAAATGCACCGACAAGGGTTTGATAGAGCGCATACTCATCGTTGCGATCGGGCATGAGTGCGTTCTTCAACTTTGTTTTGTGAACTCGATTCATTGCAGTCCAACGCTGCACCTGCTGCCGCCATTCCTCGGGCATTTCTGAAAGCACATTGAGCCGTGCTCTCACATCTTCCCCTCGCTTGGTGTCATGAGTAGCGGTTGCGCTCATCGCCTTTGCCCAGCATTCTTGCCGCTCCCGGTTAAAGTCGTGGAATTCAGAAACAGGAATACCAAAACGTTCTGGATTGCCTCCTACCTCATTGAGCGAAAGCAAGCGGTTGTAGATGTATAGCGCTGTATCTTCAACCCCTTTTGCCATTAAAGGTCCACTATACTGTTGAATCCGCATCACCAGATACAGCCATTGGTCTTTTTCTGCTTGGGTTAAAGTGTCCTCGTATTGCAGCAGCATGAGCTTCTCAATAAAGTTAAGCTCATTGACCAACATAGAAGCGTTATCTTTGGCAGCTTGAATGACTTCTTCAATGTAGGGGCGATCGGTCTCTAATACTCCATCAGCGTTTGTATAGGTTCGGTAGATGGAAAACTGAGTTAGAACTTCTGCCAAAGCGCGCTTTAGACCGTTAATAGTGAAATCATTGCCATAGCGATACTTACCAGCAATTTTCTTCATCAAAAATGCGAGATTATCGATATCGCCCGCTAGATTTTTATCGAGAATCAAATGCTTTTTCTGAACCGCCAGATCTTCAAACGGAATGTTATTGCCCGTCAAAGCTGAATAGATCTGATTAAACTGTTCCTCATTGTCGGTTTTACAGAAAATACTGTTGACAAAATTCATGTAGTCATAGCCAGAGGTTCCCTGCATCTGCCAAACAGGGGGAAGCTTTTCTCCAGGTTGTAAAATCTTTTCAACAGTAATGTAAGTATCACCCGTCTTCTCTTGCAATCGCTCTAAATACTGCGTTGGGCTATACAAACCGTCAATATGATCAACTCGTAAACCAGTAAATTTTCCTTCTTTCACCAACTTAGCGATCAAGTCGTGGGTGTGGTTAAACACCTTCAGTTCTTCAACTTTGACAGAGATCAATTCATTAACAGTAAAGAACCGGCGGTAGTTAATCTCTTCAGCGCCCACCTTCCAGTAAGACAAGCGAAAGAACTGATCTGAAAGAAGCGCATCTAACAGATTAAAACTTTCTGCCTTACCTGCTTCACCGTTAAACGTCTTAACATTGGTGTCAATAAACTCTTTAATTTCTTCACTATCGCTATAAAGCTCCCAAAGCATTCCTTTAACAAAAGCTGCCTGGTCTTCGCGCTGTTTTTCTGCGATGTCTGAAGAAAGATTTTTGAGGAGATACAGAATTCCCAGTAAACGAATGAAATAGGGATGCCTTCTGCCTAACGTTCTTCCTAGAGATCCTAAATTGTGGCTCAAGAAGGTGGTGTAAGATTCTAACCTGAGCGGAATCTGCAAACTGTAGTAGCTAACGCTCAACCCATTCTCATCGTATTGAAGTTGAATTTCGCCATTCTCCAAACAAGCTCCATAGAAATTTCCAAGCAAGGGAACTAAAATTGGTTCTTGGCTTGCCTCAAATGGGGCATTCCAGGCAATATCAAAATAGTCAACATAACGAGAGCTAGGCCCGTTTTCCAAAACATCGATCAACCACTCATTTTGGCTGCTATAAGACATGTGGTTGGGAACGATATCCTGTAACCATCCCATCTGATGCTGTTGTAGTTGTTCAACTAAGGCATCAAAATCCTCTTGTGTTCCCAATTCGGGATTCAGTTGTGTTGGGTCAGTGACGTCATATCCATGAGTACTGCCTGCCGTTGCTTTAAAGATGGGAGAAGCATAGAGGTCAGAGATACCCAAACGAGCGAGATAATCGACAATCTGTTTGGCATCCTCAAATCTAAACTCGGAATTGAACTGAATACGGTAGGTAGTAATAGGGATACGCATAATAGATTCAGAGAGGTTAATTGAAAGGCGGTGATATAGGTTTAGAGTTTCTCGGATTCGTACAAGACAAAGCTTCGAGCAGCTATGGTGGCTTGTTGTCCTGGTTTTAATTCTGACGGGGCAGCCGAACCTGGACCCGCCCATTTTTGCTCTGCTGAATCTAGAATTTTGCGGCCGCTCTGAGCGGTCGATTCAGGCTCAAAGGTGATGTCATTCTGGTTAAAGTTCATCAGGCAGACAACCTGGCTGTTCCCATTCCAACGGCGCCACCATACAAGCTGCTTGGCTTCATCACTACCCACCTCGATCCCTTGGAAATCACGATGAATCAAAGGAGGCAAGGTGTTACGCAACTGAATTAAATGCTGGTAAAACGTCCATAGCACTTGGTGTTTACCTTCCTTGCGTTTTTCCCAATTCAGCTTGCACAACAAAAAGGTTTCTACGTCCTCTGGATCTAGAGGTTCTCCTTCAGCATGGAATGCTGCAAACTCTTGCTTGCGACCTTGCCGAACGGCTTGAATCAGGGCGGGATCAGAGTGGCTGACGAAGTACGTAAAGGGAACCTCCTCACCATATTCCTCTCCCATAAACAGCATAGGAATGTAAGGCGATAGCAAAATAGCGCCAGCAGCCAGTTTCAAAGATTCAAATGAGACGAGTTGGGAAAGCCGATCGCCCATCATTCGGTTGCCAACCTGGTCGTGGTTTTGAATGCAAACGATAAATTGAGACGGAGAACATCCCTTAGGAGCTTTACCGTGATAGCGTTGGCGGTGGGGAGAATAATGCCAGTCATACACAAAGCTTTGCTTAAAGGCTTTGGCTAAGTGTTCACATTTACCAAAGTCCTCATAATACCCTGTGCGATCGCCTGTTAGCAGAGCATATAGCGCATGGTGCAGATCATCGCTCCACTGTGAATCAATCCCATACCCTCCCTGTTCAATTGGACGAATAATCTTGGGATCGTTCAGGTCACTTTCAGCAATCAAAATCAACTTACGACCCAATTCTGCCGACAGTGCAGCCACATTTTCCGATAGCTCTTCTAGGATGTGGAATGCTCCTAGATCATAAATAGCATGAACTGCATCTAAACGTAGCCCGTCAATGTGGTAGTTTTGCAGCCAGTAGAGTGCATTTTGAATGAAGAAGTTACGGACATCGGGACTATATTTGTCATCGAAGTTCACTGCACTTCCCCAGGGAGTCAGGTAGACTTCCGTGAAGTAAGGCCCATACTCACTGATGTAATTGCCTTCTGGTCCAAAGTGGTTGTAGACCACATCTAGAATTACAGCTATTCCCTCTTTATGGCAGGCATCAACAAGCCGTTTTAACCCTTCAGGACCCCCATAGGAATTCTGGACTGCATACAGGTAGGCACCGTCATAGCCCCAGTTGCGATAGTCATGCTCTTGATCCTGCTCTTGGGGTGGATGGTTACCCGGAAACTGGGCGATCGGCATGATCTCAATCGCATTCACACCCAGTTCACGCAGGTCTTTTAAGCGAGGAATAATCGCCTCAAAGGTACCTCCAGGCGTAAAGGTACCAACATGAAGTTCATAAAGGATCAAGGACTCTACAGGGATGCCCTTCCAGTTCTGATCTGTCCAATCGAATTGATGACCAACGACTTGTGAAGGTCCATGCACACCCTCTGGCTGAAAATGTGCTGCAGGATCGGGTCTACTAGTTCCGCCATTGAGTTGATAGAAGTAGCGTGCTCCTGGCTCAACATCCGTCGCGATCGCTTTCCAATAGCCATCACTTAGCTGCTCCATCGCAACTAAGCGATTCTCTTGTGAAACCAATTGCACTGCAGCAGAATCTAAAGTCGGTCCCCAAACCGTAAATTCACACTGCCCATTGCCCAGATAGTTAGCCCCAACTTGCATCGTGAATGCTCCCCTTCAACAAATAGAAGTGCCTTCAATTGGAATCTTGGGTGTTAACAGGAATACAGCAACCAAAATGGAGGTTGAGTATATTAGCAGCCTGTCGCTTCCCGGATATGGCGTAAAATTTTGAAAAACCCAACTAAAAACAATAACGATCTGTAACGGGGTTGCCTATCCGCCTACGGGCATAATCGCTAAATAGCAGAAAAACCTGCGAGCCGACCTTAATAGAGTCCTCAAAAGTATTAGAAGCTACCAAAAAATAAGGCGAGTAGAGATAGGAGGCTTACAGAGGAATAAAATCCCAGGCACTGTAGAGGCTTAAGAAGTGGAAGATCTATGCGCTTGTGCTCAAACCTTTGGGAGGAGACGGTCAAGATTGATGCTAAATGACACGATCCAAGTGACCTTCGAAGCTGCGGCGAAGAGAAACTGTCAGAACTGGGTACTCAACTTGGGAGCAGAAGCCCCGACTTGATAGACTGCTACTGCCCCCAATCTCTGCTCAATGAACGCTCTATGAACTGCCCTGATTGTTACTCAGCCCACACCACTCGCCTGCAATGCGGGACAAACTTGGGTTATGCCATGTTTCGCTGCAAGGATTGTCGCCGCACCTTCAACGAACACACCGGTACCCCCTTCAACTTCATCGAGATCCCCACCGATATCGTCTTTCAGGTTTTGCTGTGTCGATTCCGCTACAAGCTGAGCTTTCGAAATATTGCAGAATTCTTTTTGCTGCGGGGGTCTGAGTTCACGCATGAAGCAGTACGGGATTGGGAAGAACGCTTTGCTGCCATCTTTGCCTAGCAGTTAAGAGCCAAACGCCAGGGAAAGGTGGGCAGGATCGCCCGGACGAGTAGCAACGGATGGACACAGCAGCTATCCCAGAGCCATAGCAGAAGAGCTAGGAGAAGACATCGAACATGAGGTGAGAGATTGCCGAGGGAATCCGATCGAACAGAGCCATCGAGGCATTAAACAACGCTACTATCCAATGCTAGGCTTTGGAGCGATTGAAAGTGTGAAATGATTTTGTCAAGCATTTGATGAAGTGAAGCAGTGTTTGTGCCCCAGAGCAGGAATGGCAGAGTTAGTGTCTCTATCGAAGCAACGCGAACAATTTGTTAACCGAGTGAATGAATTGCAGGATTTATTTCAAGCCAGCTAATCGAAAATAGGAAAGAGGAAGTTTCTGATGATAAAAAGTGATGCAAAAAGCGGTGATTCGAATACCCAGATCTGACAGTTTCCTTCTCCCAGTTCTTCCTCGATCGCTCTGGGATAGCTGCTGTGTCCATCCGTTGCTACTCGTTGCGGGAGGTGTTCCGCGACCTCATGCGCTTGAGCAAAAAACGCTTTGACCCCTTCCATGTCCTGTTTCTCGCTCAATCTCACGTCTACTAAATTCCCATCCTCATCTATACCTTGGTACAAGGGGTGTGGGTAGCAAAGCTGCAACAGCCCGCAAAGTAACACTAGCAAATCATCCTTTAACAACTCACTAATCCCGCTCAAAATACTGAAAGGCTTACCAGAAGAACCTTTCAAACGTTGATTACTGTTCGCTATAGAATGGCTCAATGCTTTGGATTAGAATTTCTAGGCCTTCAAAGAATAAGTTCGACATATAGCCTGAAATCCCGAATGCATCAGGCTTTGCGTTGCTACTTTGCGGGCTGTTGCAGCTTTGCTATCCAAACCCCTTAAGCAATGCCAAAGTTACCACAGCCACTTGCTTGAGTAAACAAGAATTTACGTAAGGACGTAAATTCTTGTTTGTACGTCAAAAAAACCGCTACCTATAGGTAGCGGATAGGGTGGGCGACGGTCGCTTGACTGGTAGACTCTAGAGCTAGTTCAATTACCCATCATTTCTGTTGCGATCCTGAGTAATCCAGTCTTGCACAACTGCTCTCAAGTTACCGATTTCAACTCTTAGATTTGCAATACCCTGAGTATTCTTTTGTTGCTGGATAGCAATTTCTCTATTCAGTCCCAAGATGTCATCAAAGCTTAATTTGACAGCATCTCTCAAATCTGCGATGGATTGAGAATTAGCCTGAATTGCTTTGGCGTTGCTGTTAGCTATTTGAGCGGTCTGAGTGAGCAAATCGCGTAATTCTTGCATTTGAACCTCTAGCGCTGAGAGTCTTGTTTCTATATTGCCATTAGTCATAGTTGAATTTTATCTTTTGCTACTGCTCTGCCTAGCCTTCCTTGTCCTCATAGCCTTCACCGTTTTTAATTTGCTCAATAAATTTTTCTATGGCAGCAGCGTTATTAGTGGCTTCTGGCATAGCGCCATTCTCAAGAATATATGTCCACAGCTCAGTTACAGACATCTCTCTGGCTGCGGCTGCTATCTCAAGATCTTTAAGCCACTTATATCTACGCTTGTCTATTGACTTGTTTAGAAAATCAGCTAGGAAATTCCGTACAGAAACACCCTCTAGCTCAGCCATTACCTTGAGCCAGTTAGCGGTTTCGTCTTTCAAATCAAGGCTTCCAATATTGATTCTCATAAAAATAAAAACTCAATCTCCTAGATCGTATCTTGCGAAACCATGTATAAACAAATTTGCCCATGGCAACAGACCCTTTCCTGCCTTTATGATCTTATTTGGTTATTCGTAATAATACATGATCACAATGGAGCAAGTGAAGCGTCACTGACGAGCCACTTGAACACCCACTGACTAATCACTGATGTCGAGTTTCAGAATAAATGGGCTCTTACGCTGTTTTGGTGAATCAGGTTTTTGAGCAGCCTCAAATCCAGATTTCACACCAGAAGAATCAGCGATCGGAGCCAACTTCACCACGATTGCGTAAGAGCCAATAAATGACGCGAGGTGTCCAAATAAACGACGAGCCTAGCAAAGCTCAAAGCGGTGTAGGAGATGGGATCAAGGCGTGAGTAGTACAGATCGAGAGGAGTGTAAAGAGCGTGGCAAAATAAATAACGCGAGTAATAGTGGAAAGTGGGTGCCAAGATAAATGACGTTTCAAAGGGATTAGAGCGTGTAGGAGAGAGCGGGAAAGGAGGCAAGGTATTTACACATATGTTCTCTGCACCGTCAACTTAATACGCCATTTGCTGATCGCACAGCCGCACCGTCAACAGAGCTAGGTCCGTGGGCTACGACTGTACAATCTGGTTGTAGACTGCCGATGGCGCTAACGTTGGGTGCTAGTATCGATTGGTTTTTCTGTTGGCAATGGCGGGGGATCTAATTTGGTAGGCTCAAGGCTTTGCCAAATTAAAAAACCGCCTAAACCCAGAAGCCCTAGCGCTGTAAGCGCTACCACTGTGCCTTGGGCAGTAAGCTCCATTGAATGCCCCCAAAAAGAAATTTTCAGAGCGAATCCATGTTGAACAGAATTGTTTGGTTCAGCGGTGTTTTTGGTCATAATTGAAATAAGAAAGTAAACGGCTGCCCTCGCAAATCTGCTAGGGCAGATTTTTTGCGGACTCTTTAACGCTAACTATCCTATAGCGTGTTTTACTGCGCTTCGAGCCTCCACCACTATCAGTCTGAGTGATCCGAATCGCTGTTTAAGCGTTTTGCTGTTTGTTTGCTACCTCACCAGCAAAACTCACTTTTGGGTATTTCTATTTATTGACTACCCTATTGCCCTCTATCTGTACGAAGGTGTACAGATAGCCCTGCCCTGTGTGCCCTTGCCCTTACCTTTGGTGCTCATTCAATCATCGGCTGAGCATCATAGAGGGTGGGTAGCTTTTGCTATTTTTCTGTCTTTTGCTGCTCAACTGTGCTAACGCAGGATTGAGCCGATCGAGTAGCTAGCGTTACCTTCTGCGGTTACATCAGTTGAACCTTGCGGGGGATCTAACCGACTCGACAAAGCCCTAACCTTTGGATAATGAAATGCCTCTCTGTCTCGCTTCTGAACTCTTTGGGCTAACCTTGCTGTGTTCACCCCAGTAAGGTCAGGTCATGCATGGTATACGACCCCAGTCCTAACCCTGGGGTCTTTTTACTGTCAACCCATCCCTCTCCTCTGCCTTAACTACAGCCACACATCTCTTAATGACTTAAACTATGTCTACACCCACAATTCACTCACCCCCTTCAGGATGCCCTGTAAGGGGTTTTATAGTGCTTTGTGCAGATGGAATTACTGCGTCTTTTAATAGATGGGCTCTTACGCTCTTTTAATAGACTTAATCGGAAATAGTGTAATTTAGGAGTGCAGGGTTTTTGTTGCTCGAAAACTGAGATGTTTACGATGTTGAGCTACCGCGCCATTCAAAATAAACCTCGTGTGCTTCAAAGCTTGACGGGTCTCAAAATTCGAGAATTTGAGCAACTGCTGAAACCGTTCGAGCAAGCCTGGCTTGCCTACGTGCAGGAACACCACATTCAAGGCAAAACACGGCAACGTCAGTATGGAGCAGGACGTAAAAGCCAACTAGATCTGATTGAAGACAAACTGCTGTTTATTTTGCTGTACTTTCGCCTTTATCCCACCCAAGCAGTGCAGGGATTTCTCTTTGGCATCGGACAACCTCAAGCGCATGAGTGGGTGCATAAACTGAGTGGGGTGCTCAATAGTGCCTTGGGCTATGAGAAACAACTACCCGAACGAGAACCGCATCGTTTGGAGGCAGTGTTGCAGCAGTGTCCGAGTTTGGAGTTCATCATCGATGGT
>NZ_JACXWX010000141.1 GCF_014764505.1 Phormidium tenue FACHB-886 | reverse complement strand
TTAAGCGTTGTGTTCCCCCATGTCCTAGCCGTTTCGCTTCTAACGCTGCCATCCATCGTCGTTGCTGTTCATTCAATCAACTCATCAACAGATTCAGTTGTTCATGGTGCAACCGAGTCGTTTCAGTTCCCTCCTGGCACTCCCAACACTGGCACTGATGAATGATTTGGCTCCCCATTCAGGTACTCCGATGCTGATATTTAATCTTTTAGTCTACTCCTAAAACCATGAAGTTATTTCTTGACAAGCTCTTAGCAGGCAGAGATTTTGCCTGAGCACAGTTCTTCTAGTCCTTCATTAAAGCATTTACCCAGGCTTTAGAACAGCTTCAATTGAGCTGGCTTAGAGCTGGGAGATAGCTGTGACAAGCCTTCTAGGGTCTGTAGTTCTGTAGCTTTGCATTAGTTGTGCCATAACTTAAAACTGTGCCATAACTTAAAACTGTGCCATGACTTAAAACATTGGCAGTTCAGATTGGCACTGAAACTGTGATTTCGGTTCCTTGTCCATAGCTGCTCTTGAGTGTGAACTGTCCGCCTAACCGCTGCGATCGCTCTTGCATCCCCAATAAGCCAAACCCACCGTTAACAGGCTGCGATTCTGTATTAAAGCCCTTTCCGTCATCCTCGATATGTAAATGTACTGCATCCGTTTCAAACAACAGCTCCAAGCGAACTTTTTGTGCTTGCGCATGACGCAAAGCATTGGTAAGTGCTTCCTGCCCGATCCGCAGCAGGTTTGTTTCAAGGTCGATCGGCAGGGTGCGGGGAATGCCTTCAATTCGCATGAGGACGGGGATACTGGTGTCGGCTGTAGTCTGCTCAGCCAGGCGCCGCAGAGCAGTAGGCAAATCTAGTGATTCCAATACTTCTGGACGGAGCGCCCGCACTGAACGCCGCGCTTCTGATAGCCCTTCTGATGCGAGGCTTCTGGCGCGGGCTACATGCTCTTGGGCGGCTTCAAGCTGCACGGCATTGATTTTGCGCTTGGTGGCTTCTAGCTGCATCAAGACCCCCGTGAAGGCTTGGGCAAGCGTATCATGCATGTCGCGGGCAAAGCGGTTCCGTTCTTCTAGCACTGCTGCTTGACGGCTTTGTTCTGCTAAATGGGTGAGCTGAATTGCCAAAGTTGCTTGGTGAGCGAGGGCACGGGCTAGCTCTAGTTCTTCTGGTTTGTAGTGGTGCTGCTGAGTACTGCGGAGCGTAATAATTCCCAGCAGTTGCTCACCGAATAGCATTGGCACAAACAGCAAGGTCTTGATACCTCGATCGCGGTTGTGTTGGCGGTAGGGATCGTAAGCGGGGGTGGCAAACTCTGGCTCCTGATGAATTAGCACCTGATTTTGGCGCAGCAGAGGCAGGTATTGAGCATCCCAGCACTGGGGTGGCGCTGGGGATGTAGCGGGATGGGAAATAGTATGACCCTGCTGAAGCTGTCTGTCTTCGTAGTTGAGGTGCAAAACTGTAGTTTCGCAGGTTTCGTTATAAAGATAAATCGCACCAGAGCGATCGCCCAACTGATCGGCAATCGTCTGTAAGACGTAGCCCAAGAACTTATCTAGTGAGGGTTCGTCAGCCAGCAAAGTAAGCGATCGCTTGAGTGCATCATTTGCCTTTGCCAGTTCTGCAGCGCGGTCTTGGGCGGCTTTTTCCTGCTCACGGGCGATAACTTCGTTGAGCTTTGCGACCGTGGCTTGTGTGGCTTGTGCAGCAAGACGTTTTATTTCTAATGCAAGCGAGGCTTGATGCGCTAAAGCCTGAACGGTTTCTCGCAGCACATCACTTGGCGATCGTGCCTCACGGAATGCCAGCCCTAAATAACCCACCACGTTGCCGCCAATTTGAAAGGGAAAATGCCAGACCATTCGATGACCGAGGTTACGATGATAGGCAGCCGCTTCAGGAAACCATGGTTCAATGTCTTCAACTGGAATAAGAACAATTTCACCTGCAGCAGTACGACGCATTATGCCGGTCGGGTCGGCGGCAGTTCTTTCTCGATAAATATCTTCTGATGAATGAGTGCTGAACGGATGGATAACCTCTCCATCCTGAGCAAGCGCCTGCATGATGAACTCACTGCCGACGCCTCGTTCCATAACCGCACCAGCAGCAGCGCCCGTTACAGACATTGCTTCTAATAAAAAGACATCAAGCGCAGCATCCAGCGTTCCAGACATTGCCAAACCCTCAACCCCGCGCCGTAGGGCGTCATTTGCTTTTGCTAGCTCTGCAGCGCGGTCTTGGGCGGCTTTTTCCTGCTGGGGGGCGATCGCGTTGGGGGCTGCAATCGCGATGACTCTTAGAGAATATCTTACCTGCCCTTGTTTGGCTTCAAGGCGGGCTTGCTCTAGTTCAGCCCGCAGAATGCTATTTTCCTGCTCTAAGATAGCAAGACGAGTCTGATACTGGGTGATCGACGTGGCGGTTTCTTCTGACACGTTCAGCTCTTCCCCTGCAGTTGCACAGGCGTATCAATATCCACATGGCTCTAGCCTGCGATCCACTATAATGCAACTTGCCTCTTGCTCAAATATAGAGGTGGGGTGACAGCCCTATGAAATTCTACGATCGACTAGCTGATTGCGGTAATGAGCTACAGCGGTTCGCATACGTCCGAATGGATCGCTGTGTAAAAGTTTAGTGCAGTAAAACTTTTACACAGCGTATTCCCAATCCTGCTGCCTGTCACTTTATCACCCTAGCAGCAATCAAATAGGCAATTAGATATCAAACGAATACTAAGTGGAGAATGCTTCAGCTAATTTATGTAGAGCTGAATTGGCTTGCGAATGTATGTGCGAATATAGAGAAGCAGCGTGTAGAGAAACAGAACGATACTACCCATCTCCAATGCTTCCTCGAACGTGACAAGGAAGGTGAATAGAAGAGATTTTTGAGTATACGTTGCTTCCACCCAGCCTTCTGGCAGC
The DNA here is from genome assembly GCF_014764505.1 of Phormidium tenue FACHB-886. Lineage (GTDB taxonomy): Bacteria > Cyanobacteriota > Cyanobacteriia > Elainellales > Elainellaceae > FACHB-886. The sequence continues at coordinate 7,680 of NZ_JACXWX010000141.1, read as the reverse complement.
TCTGTCACTAGTGCTCCCATCACATACAGCAGTCCAGACTGTATGAACAGCCTGCGGATCTTGCGGGGAAGCGCCCGCAAAAACTTTAGATAGCTCAGGGCAAAGATAACCAGTAAGATTGCCGCTGGAACTACCCAGGTGTAGTAGAGAATGCCGCCAACCTTGAGCAATCCCCGCAGAGGTTCGATCGCTAGCTCATGAATACTGGCAAGCTCATCAACAGCAAGGTAGAAAAAAATAAACGACAGGATTCGCCAATGGCGGACAAATGGCTGTCGCTGCTGCGATTGGGCAACAGTGATAATGCCCAGTAAGATGCCGCAAAACAGAAGCGCAAAGCCAGAATAGACGCTGGGAATATTATTCTCTGAATCGACGAAGAAGAGCTGTACTAATCCTCCGGCAGAGTGATTAGTTGATCGAAAGTAAACCTGACTCAAAATGCTGGCGCAAATTAAGCCTGTTACAAGCCATTTCAAGCTTCCAGCAATTTTGGTAGCTGACAAATTGATAGCTACATCTGGGTCAGCAACGGCGGATAAATCGGTAGATGAGCCTACTTCAGAACGCTTTGAAGCTTCCCAACGATCGTAAGGCATAGCAATTCCTTGCAGCTAAGAGGCGACCAAAACCGGTTGCCTGATGTACCTATCTTTTTTCAAAGGGAAGGTTAGCAACCCGTAAACAATTGATTAAGAGACATTAAAGTTAAGGTTAACTTGAGAGTAATACCGCTACAGGTAGGAGCATGTCCGAAATTCATACTGGGGAAGAATAAATAGGAACGAGCTTCTCAAACCTACTGCTCTCAGCCTGACAACCCAGGCGCACTTTGCGCTAAAACAATCAATAATCTGGAGTTTACTCAAATGAAAACTGCTGTAATGGCAGCTGCGCTTTCGTCGCTATAGTCTCCCTTGAAGCGGTTCATCAGTCAGGGCTGGCTGAACTTAGAGCAATTTAGAAGAAACAATGTCTACCTTTGTGCATATCTTTGGAAATGCAAGGCATATATCATATACCCATTACCTTTAGCGTTTGCAGCCAAAGAGGTCAACTTAACTGTGTCTCAAGAGCTTTTGGAAGGGGGTGGACAGGTGGGAGCGTTAATGCGATCTCGCGATTGGTCAGCTACACCTGTGGGTCCTGTTGAAAGTTGGTCTTACGGGCTCAAAACGGCTATTCGCCTCATCCTGCATTCCCCTTCCCCAATGTGCATCTGGTGGGGTCAGCCGCTGACCAATTTTTACAATGATGCTTACTCTTCTTTGCTTGGTCAACGTCATCCTGAGGCTTTGGGTCAATCTGCCTCTGAGGTATGGGCAGAGGTTTGGGAGTCCGTTGGTCTGGAAGCTGAGGCAGTGCTGCATCAAGGAAAGGCGTTTACGAGTGAAATGCGGCTGGTAATAGAGCGAGACGGGTATCGAGAGGAGGCATATTTTACCTTCTCCTACAGTCCTGTTCCTGCGGATGCTGGAGGTTTTGGTGGGGTGTTTTGCACCGTCACCGAAGACACTGAGCAAGTAGTGAGCGATCGCCGCCTCAGAACGCTGCGGGAATTAGGCACAGAAGTTATTGCTGCCAAAACTGCAGAAGCTGTTTGTGAGCTTTCTGCCGGCAGACTAACCCACAATAGCTATGACATTCCTTTTGCTTTGTTTTATCTCCTCAATCACAGCCATTCTCAGGCACGGCTGGTGGGCACAACTCGCTTAGCAGCCGGAACGATCGCCAGTCCAAAGGTGATTGAGTTGCCCCCTGCTGCTCTGTCTAATAGGTGGAAGCTAGGGCAAGTCATCCAGACGGGTAAAAGCAAGACAATTGACGATCTAGAGGCGAGATTTGGGCAGTTACCGGGTGGCGCATCGTCTGAGGCTCCCCAGCAAGCCGTCGTTCTGCCTTTGGGCGCAAGAGAATTGTTTGGGTTTCTGGTTGTTGGAGTCAGCCCGCTCAGGCGGTTCGACGAGCGTTACAAAGTCTTTCTCGATTTGGTAGCAGGACAGGTGGCAAGTGCCATTTCTAATGCCCGTGTTTCTGCAGAAGAAGCACTGCAGCAAGCTCATGATGAGCTAAAGCAGCAGGCCAATCAACTAGTGGAGGTCAACAGAGCTTTACAAAATGCTTTAGAGGAGATTCAGGTTACCGAAGAAGAAGTACGCCAGCAGAACGAAGAGCTAATCATCGCCCGTGAGCTAGCCGAACTAGAAGGACACCGTTACCAGGATCTGTTCAATTTTGCGCCGGATGGTTATGTCGTCACGGATGCAAATGGCATGATTCAGGAGGCAAATCAGGCGATCGCAGATTTGGTTGCAATTGAGCAAAGCTATTTGGTCAATACTCCTTTTGTGGTCTACATTGCTAACTCAGATCGTCGAGCTTTCCGAAATCTGCACTATGAGCTGCAGCTGCAATCTCTAGCAGGAAAGCTGCAAACTGATGAACTGAAGTTAAAACCTGCAAAGGGGCAGCTAATTCCAGTTGCGATTACCGGAACTGCTATCCGCAATGCCCAAGCTCAGGTGATTGGGGTGCGTTGGTTAGTTCGAGATATTACCGCTCGCAAACAAGCCGAAGCCACTCGCCTACGGCTTTCGGAAGAACGGGAACAACTGCTGCAACGTGAGCAAGCCGCCAGAGTCGCAGCTGAAGAAGCCAACCGGCTCAAAGATGAGTTTCTAGCGGTGCTATCGCATGAATTGCGATCGCCTCTCAATCCCATCTTGGGGTGGGCCAGGCTGCTTCAGGCTGGCAAACTAGACGAAGCTACAACAAGGCAAGCCTTAACTACAATCGAGCGGAATGCCAAGCTACAGTCCGAACTGATTGAAGATTTGCTGGATGTTTCTCGGATTTTGCAAGGCAAACTCAGCCTTACGGTTAGTCCAGTTAATTTGGCAGCCATCATCCGGGCTGCGATAGAAACGGTGCGGCTGGCGGCGGAAGCCAAATCAATTCGAGTCGAAACCAGTCTTGACGAGGCGAGGTCTGTTTCAGGTGATGCAACGCGTCTGCAGCAAGTTGTGTGGAATCTGCTTTCCAATGCTGTGAAGTTTACGCCGATCGGCGGGCGAGTTGAGGTACGACTGGAGCAAGTCGGCAATCAGGCTCAGATTACGATTAGCGACAACGGCAAAGGAATTTCGATCGAGTTTCTGCCTTATGTTTTTGATTACTTTCGCCAAGGCGACGGCGCCACAACGCGCAAGTTTGGGGGGTTGGGGCTGGGATTGTCGATCGTCCGTCATTTGGTTGAATTGCATGGCGGCACAGTACAAGCAGATAGCCCCGGCGAAGGGCAAGGCGCTAGCTTTACCGTTAGGCTGCCGCTCCTGGCAATGCAGGCAGATACAGAACAGCAGGAGCAATCCTCAGAAGCCCTCCTGAATTTACAAGGCGTTCGGATTCTAGTAGTGGATGACGATGTGGATACACGGGAGTTAATCGTTTTTCTGCTGCAGGAGTATGGGGCAGATGTGATCTCGGCAAGCTCAGCAAGCGATGTGTTGAAAGCGTTAACACAGTCGAAACCAGATGTTTTTGTGAGTGACATTGGCATGCCTGACACAGATGGCTACATGCTTATTCAACAAATCAGAGCCTTGTCTCCGGAGCAAGGTGGACAGATTCCGGCGATCGCTTTGACTGCTTATGCGGGAGAATTCAACCAGCAACAGGCTCTGCAGGCAGGGTTTCAAAAGCATCTTTCCAAACCGATCGAGCCGGACGAACTCATTAGGGCAGTTGCAACTTTGATTGGCAATTGAAATTAAATGGGCAGTGTTTTGTCCCAGCTAATCCCGAGCATATCGAGGCAAATTTTTATTTTTAGGAGATTGCAATACAGGCTTGGCTATTGCAGCACGGGTGGCTAAAGCGTTATGCTGCGGCTTCTGGCATAACCAGACGAATAAGCACGGGCGCGATCGCTTCTCGAGAACGTGCCGATCAAATTTGTCTACTTCCTCCTAAAAGGGGTTTGCTCGCTGCTGTCAATGACAACAGGCGGTGTTCTGCTGGAAGTGGCAACGGTGGGCAATGAAGGGATGGTCGGGCTTCCTGTATTTCTAGAAGCTAGGCAAATTCCAGGGGTAGGAATGATTCAAATCTCTGGTCATGCCCTAGAGATGCGGACTGCTGCCGCTAGCTGCTTTTGACTCACGATCGCGTGGCAACGAACGAGTTTCCGCTTACCCATGCGTGTTCTCTCCCAAATACTGGGAGTGCGGCAGCAGGCGTGAGTGAAGTGGCTGCTACGCTGCAAAAAGCAGGCTTTATCTCCTACCGCTGGGGTAAAATATTTATCCAGGATGGAGCCGAATTAGAAGCAACGAGCTGTGAGTGCTATGAAGTGATCAAACAGGAGTTTCAACGATTACTTGGCGGTAACACTTAAACCAGGCTGTAATGGGCGATCGCATTCTCTGCTTGAAACCAAGTTTGTGTGGCGTCACACGCCTGGATTAAAATTCTTTCTGTGCAAAAAGTTTGTCCTGACGTATACTGTCTCGTCTTTCACTCAACCTCACTTCTACTAAATTCCCGTACTCATCAATCCGGGGAGCAAAGCATTCTTGCCAACCGCGCCCGCTCTCATGGGTGAACTCAAATTCCCGCAGCAAGAAGAATTCCGCAATATTGCGAAAGCTGAGCCTGTAGCAGAAGCAACACAGCAACACTTGAAACACGATATCAGCAGGCACCTCAATGAAGTTGAAGGGGGTGCCTTCGAAGATACAATTCTTGCAGCGAAACATCGCATAACTCAGGTTCGTCTTGCGTTGCAGGCGAGCAGCGAGAGTCGAGCAGCAATGAGGACAAGCCATAAGGGGTTAGTTGGGCAAGAGATGGAAGGCAGTAGCCAGTCTATCAAGTAGGGGCTTTCGGCTTTTGTCCTCAAGTTCAATACCTAGTTCTGACAGTTCGGCAGCGAAAGCAGTAAGACTTTTGCAGTTCACTGGCTTGGCTTCAGCAGCTTTAAAGCAAAACCTTCACTAACCGATCAAGAATCTTGATCGCTCGATAAATGCAAAATCAGTATTGGTCAGAGGTTGAAGATTTTCTGCGATCGCGTGTCCGGCAGGGCGATCAAATTGTTGCTCCGCGCGAACTTATGCAGAAATTTCCAAACACTCGCATCTACAGCGCGACACACCACGAAAGTCCAGCTGCTTTTGATTGGATTGTGATCCATAAAAGCAGGATATCTAGCATAAATTGTCGATTTTTACTTCAGGCGCTTGAGAATTTCGAGCCTGTATTTGCCGATCCAGTTTTTGTAATCTTATCGCAGGTTCAGATAGCGGATGCTGTCGAATTTGAGCCAGTTCACTTAGAGGCATTATTGGAGCAGGTCACTCAACTTGAAGCAAATTCAATTCAAACCAGGTTGTTACGAAAGCTACGACAATTCAAGATCCTGCCTCAAACAGATGTGGCTAAAAAATTAGCGCTAATTCAAGAACGATTAAGAAACCTGGAAGCAAAGATGCAGCGATCGATCGATTTGCAAAGAGGCGGCAAATCAATCGCTCTGCTTAGTAAAGAAGAACTAATTCGCGCCAGTCGTGCTGCCTGCCAAAGTACCTACATCGGTCACGATACGCTGCTTTGCCGTGTGCTGGGTAAATATCTTATTTATATTGACAGCAAAGATTTAGGAATTGCCCCTCATCTGTGCATGAACGGTTATTGGGAACCGCATGTGACCCAGAGTTTGGCTCGCGCAATTCAGCCCGGATGGTGCTGCATTGATGTGGGGGCAAACTATGGGTATTTCTCGCTGCTGATGTCCGAGATCGTTGGCTCTACAGGTCGGGTTGCAGCACTTGAACCCAACCCAAATTTGATTGCACTAATCAACCAGACTTTCATTGTAAATGGATTTGCAGCGACCCGAATTGCAAATGGATTAAAGAGCCGTGTCGAAATTATTGACCGAGCAGTATCAAATAAAGCGGGCGAAACCGTCACGCTCAGCATCCCGATTGAAGGCAATCTAGGGGGAGCTTCGATCATGGCAAATGCAATCTCGGCCGGAAATACGTTTGAGGTTGAAACTATTACGATCGATCAGCTCACGCACGACTGGGAACGAGTTGATTTAATCAAGATTGATGCGGAAGGAGCAGAGCAACTGATTTGGGAAGGAATGCAGGACACCATTCGTAAACATCACGACATTACGATTGTGATGGAATTTTCTGCAATTCACTACGCTGAACCACGTCGCTTTCTAGAATCAGTACAGCAGGCAGGCTTTCTCCTGAAGCGCATTCTCAAAGCTAGTGGTGCTTTAGTGGACTGCTCGATCGAAGAGTGCCTATCTGAAACGACAAAAGTCCACTGGGAGCTTTTTCTCACCCGCCCTGCTGCCTAAAGTGATTGAACGAATCAAAGGCATACATCACACTACTGTTGTTACCTCGCGCTCCAGTTAGACAAACGGATTTGCCCTCACTCGCCTGAAAATTCAATCAGTAATCAAACTTCTGCACGGCGAAATAAGGCTTGTCTCTTGGGCGATCGCTACATGGGCTGCTCTTGGGGGCGAGCCGGCTCCTCTGGCAGGGGAATAAATTCTGTCTCTTGCGGCACAGATGCAAATCGTCCCTCACGCCAATCCTGCTTGGCTTGCTCGATGCGTTCTGATCGACTGGAGACAAAATTCCACCACTTATGCCGCACGCCCACAGGTTCACCGCCGACCACAATGCAGTGCGCCGCTTGCTCAGCAGAAATAGTTACTGTTGTACCAGAAGTAAGGACTGCCAGTCGATGCTGGGCGATCGCCATTCCGTTAATCTGCACCCCTTCACTGATGCTGTATACTGCCTGCTGGGAGTAAGCGTCTGGCAGCGTGAAGTGGGTACTGGGAGACAGTTGGACATCCAGGTAAATCATCGGTGAGAAGGTTTGCACTGGAGATTGGCGACCGTAAGCTGTGCCTGCAATCAGCGTGAATGAAACTCCATTCTCCTGCCAAGTGGGTAGGTCAGTTGCCGGATGATGCCGAAACCAGGGGTCGGTCTCTTCATGCTCATCAGGTAGGGCAACCCAGGTTTGGATACCATGTAGGGTCGCTTCTTGGGCGCGCTCGGCGTCGGGCGTGCGCTCTGAATGCACAATGCCACGTCCTGCCGTCATCCAGTTCACGGCACCGGGGCGAACCTCCTGCACGCTACCAACACTATCGCAATGCAGCAAAGCGCCTTCAAACAGGTAGGTAACGGTTGCCAGATTGATGTGCGGATGTGGTCTGACATCCATGCCCTTGCCTGGAGGAAACACCGCCGGTCCTATATGGTCAAAGAAGATGAACGGACCGACCAGAGTGAGTGCGTCTGAGGGCAGCAGGCGACGAGCTTGAAAGCCGCCCAAGTCTTGAATATGCGGCTCGATTAAATGTTGGATGGCATCGGTCATTATGCTGTTAGGAAAAGGGTTTAAGGTGCAGAAGTAATGGCGATCGCCCCTTCAAGGAGTTGGCGATCCTGAACGCCTCTAATTTTAGGCGAATAGAGGCAAGACAAGGATGGGAACGATCCACCCGATCTACCGAATCAAGGGCAACTGATTCTAGATGCTAGTTGGGCACCAGCGGATCTCCGTTATTCCACAGATTTGAGTTTACTGAATGAAGCCCGTGAGCAAACAGAAATTATCGTTATAGCAATCCTA
>NZ_JACXWX010000140.1 GCF_014764505.1 Phormidium tenue FACHB-886 | reverse complement strand
AGTTCATCCAGGAGTTCAGGTCGAAAAGTCATAGTACGAGTGTCTTGGGTCTAGTTGTTCATTAGATCTCATTTCCTCACCTTTGACACACTTCAATTTACAATCCCGAATCGCTTGGCGAGATTTTTTCCAGAGATGGAATAATCATCTTGAAAATTTGGGAGACCCTCCTTCTGAAGAAACAATTCGACAGCTTCTATATTCCAACGATCGCACTACTTGTGAGCATTGGAGTATTGACTGTCTATGTCGACTCCTCTTCAACTGCTCCTATTATCAATGGCAGCAGGAAAACTTTAGTTTGTCTCATCGATCTATTAAAAATTTATTAGATCTTTCCGTTGCAGAGACAATTGCTCCTACTATCACGACTCCCGTCAATCCACTAACACTAGACTATCTCCCTTCCTCAAATTGCTATGACTGCTGGACTCCAGCAACTACCTTAACCTTTGTTGGGCGTAAATCCTTGTTCTTCAGATTGCATGAGGCAATTAACAAACGGCATAGTGTGAGTTTGGTAGGAGACTGGCGAATTGGAAAATCTTCTGTTTTAAAGACGCTGTTAGAGCAAGCTCAATCGCAGAGACAGATTATTAAGTTTCTGAGTGGGGAAGACGCAGAATCAGATTCAATGAGTGCGTTTGTCCAAGCTATTACTCAGGAGAAATCACCCAATACAGCAGACGGTGCTGCGAATGTCCTGAATCAATGGGCAGAAGTGGTTGGACAGTCTGGCTCTCCACCTGTGATTTTGATTGATGAAGTAGAGGGATTGATCAATCGATTTGAACACAGATTTTTTGAGCGATTGCGAGGAATGCTGGGAAGGCTAATTCTCGTGTTAGCGTCTCGTCAACCCCTACACACACTGTATGAGAAAATCGGACGGACTTCCCCATTCTATAATCGCTTGAATCAACAATGGCTAGGGTTAATAGAAGCCGAAGCAGCCGAGGAGTTGGTTCAGAGAGGAAGCCATTACTTGAGTGAACAAGATAAGTCAGCAATGCGTCTATGGGCAGGGCGGCATCCGTTCTATCTTCAATTATTAGGATGGCATCTGATCAACGCTAAATTTGACCAAGAGTCAATTGAGCAGGGGCTTGAAAGATTTTGTGTTGAAGCGTTTCCCCGACTAGGAGAGCTGTGGCGGTGTCTGAGCGATCGAGAACAGCAAGCATTGCAAGACTGTCTGAAAGGGAACTCAGTTAACCTACGCTCCCTTAGGTTGCGGGGACTTGTTGATGAAGCCGGACAGCCTTTTGGTCAAGTCTTATTGGAATGGATGCGGGAAGAATTATGATTACTGAAGCTCCTCAGATTCCTAGCTATCCTAAGCTACTGTGGATGCTGCTCATGCAGCCCATACAGCTTTATCAACTTCTGAAATCGTGTGGCATTGAGAACCCTAATGCTCCACTCTGGCAGTTACTAGAATCTCCACTTCCCCTTCCAGTATTTTATCGCCACTATGTGCGTCGCAGGTTGTGTCGCAAAAACGGGTCAATGGTAAGGTAAGTAAGCTCAGTCCTACTTTCTCCCCCTCCGATGTCTACTCCTACTTTGTTCAAGTGGCGGCACTTTTTGCCTGAAATCATCCTGCTCAACGTGCGGTGGTATTGCCGTTATGCTTTGAGCTACCGGAATTTAGAGGAGATGATGCAGGAACGGGGGGTGAAGGTAGACCATTCGACGATTAATCGTTGGGTGCTGAAGTACGCGCCAGAACTGAACAAACGCATTCGACCCCACCTGAAGCCAACAAATGACTCGTGGCGCGTGGACGAAACCTATATCAAAATCAAGGGTGTGTGGAAATATCTGTATCGCGCTGTGGATTCGGAGGGGAATACTCTGGACTTCATGTTGAGCGCCAAGCGGGATGGCAAAGCAGCGACGCGCTTCTTTCGCAAAGTACTCAAGGGTCAACATACTCAGACTCCACGAGTCATTACAGTGGACAAGAATGCTGCTTATCCAGTGGCAATAGACGCTCTCAAAGCAGATGAAACGATTGAAAAAGAGACAAAATTAAGGCAGAGCAAGTATTTGAACAATGTGGTTGAGCAAGACCATCGAAATATCAAGCGGATTGTGAAACCAATGATGGGATTTAAGACGTTCAACAGTGCAAGAAGAACATTGAGTGGAATCGAGGCAATGAATATGATTCGGAAAGGACAAGTAAAAGGAATTGACCAAGGGGATATTGTCTCTCAAGTGGAATTTATCGAAGCACTCTTTGGAGTTGTTGCTTAAGGGAATGCAAGCGATACCGATAATTTCTCCTTGATAAGTTTTTGCGACAGAACCATCGCCAGCAGATCAGCTCATTCTTCTGTCCATCTGTGATTTCCGCATCCCCCTCAATATGATTGCCTAATGGTGTTTTCGTAATTCAGTGAGAACGCTGTTGATCCAGAATCTGAACAGACTTCAGGTGATTCATGAAGCGCGGCAAGTTTTCAAAATTGCGCCAGAATCGATAGAGTTCTTCGGTCGATCAGTTGATCCAAATACTTTGTTCTACATCATTGCGCTCCTCTTGAGGTGACAGAAATTAAGTATGTCATCTCGCAATTAGAGGTCGTGGTTGAGTCAATGTTTTACTTACGTATAACTTGTACAAACGCTGCTAAACCATTCAGAAGTTGCAGATAATGGTCTACTTCTTTATCTAGAATAGTACAAAACTTATTTGATGCACTCTACTAAAACAGAAAGCATCAAATAGAAACTAGAGAGGTTTTGCTAATGACTGCAACACTAATGACTGCAACACTAACCAAAAAACCTAAGTTTCATTCGATGCAATGGGTTAGATTTGTTGGCGGAGAAGGAATTGTGCGAGACTACAAATTTAATACTGGAACGTGGACGTATCTTGTCGAGATGCCACTGGGACTAGAGCCTGATTTTGGCAGAGTAGGTGCACAAATGATGGTGTCTCTCAACGAAGCAGATTTACGTGCAACGAGGTCTCTTAACGAGGTAGATTCTCGTGCAGCCTGATCGACCTTAAAGCCGCTAACAGGAATTCTGGTTGCATCAGTTATTGTGATTCTCTAAATCAGTAGCTTGGCATTCCTCTTATCCACAAACATGGCTCAGTTGAATCCGCTGTGAATTTTTCCTGCTATTTTAGGACAAACGTTCATCCAGACTGGTTTGTTCATTGTGGCGCATGACGCACTACACGAATCTGTAATTCCAGGCGATCGCCGTTTGAATCAATGGACTGGGCGGCTAGCCCTCACGCTCTACGTCCTCCTGTCTTATCAAAAGTTTTCGCTTAATCACTGGCAGCATCACCAGCAGTCGAGTCAAGCAGGCGATCCTGGCTTTCACGATGGCATTCACCGCAATATTTTTGCCTGGTATCTGAAATTTATGAAAAAATACATAGACGCTAGACAAAAATTGTTTTATTTTTTGGAATAGAAGTGATAGTTTTCACGCTGAACTTGGCGTTCCATGTTGCCATTGTTAACCTACTTACGTTTTGGATGCTGCCGATCGGACTTAGCTTTATGCAGCTGTTCTTCTTTGGCACTTATCTTCCGCGTCGAGCGGGTAACGCTGAGAATTTTCATCACGCCACTAGCAATAACTACTCCCTAATTTGGTCGTTCTTAACCTGCTACCACTTAGGTATCACTGGAAGCATCACGAGTATCCTGTCCCTTCCTGGTATAGACTTCCAGCAGTCTGCCAAAATAAATCCCTAAGACAGACGCGTCTAACAGACTTAGGCAAACCCTTAATCTTGCGTCTTGCTACAACCTCACTGCTGCTGACCCTGCTCTCACCAATCATCTGCTGAATCGTCTATTTGCCCTAATAGACACAGCATCTAATACCCGCACCACTTCTAAGGAAAATTTGTGACTGCTCAATTATCACGCTCTACTTTAACAAGTAAACAACCGTTGACATTAAGCTGGAGGAACGTCGCCTTTTTCAGCACTTTTCATGCTTTAGCGCTGCTTGCGCCGTGGTTTTTCTCTTGGTCAGCCTTGGGAGTGACGATCGCACTCCACTGGTTATTTGGCAGCATCGGCATTTGTTTGGGTTATCACCGTTTGCTAACGCATCGTAGTTTTCAAGTTTCCAAAGGATTAGAGTATACCTTCGGTTTCTTGGGTGCGCTTGCTATGCAAGGCGGTCCGATTTTTTGGGTGGCTGGGCATCGGATGCATCATGCCTTTACCGAAGATGTCGATAAAGACCCGTATTCCGCCCGACGCGGTTTTTGGTGGAGCCATATCCTCTGGATTCTGTATCCTCGTGATGAATTCTTTGCGACCGACACCTACCGTAAATACGCGCCTGACTTGTCACGCGATCGGTTTTACACCTGGCTCGATCGCTACTTTCTGCTGTTGCAACTGCCACTAGGAGTGCTGCTGTACACACTGGGGGACTGGTCGTTCGTCATCTACGGGGTGTTTGTGCGAGTGGTACTGCTCTGGCATACGACCTGGCTGATCAACTCCGCCACGCATCTGTTTGGCAATCGCACCTTTGAAACTGAAGACGGGTCGCGCAATCTTTGGTGGGCAGGTCTACTGGCGTTTGGGGAAGGTTGGCATAACAACCATCACGCTTATCCTAATGTGGCAAAAGCAGGCTGGAAATGGTGGCAAGTCGATATTACCTGGTGGGCAATTCAAACCCTGAAAACGCTAGGATTAGCCAAAAAAGTAGTGATGCCCCCAGTGATAGACTAAACGTGTGGAAATAGAGCTAATCAGCAAGCCGTTTGTCCTGGCACTTTTGCTATGGTACTTGACCCTGTTCTTTGCCCCAGTTGTAGCAGTAAGATGTGGTGAAGTATGGTCAATCGAGCCAAGAGAAACAACGCTACAAGTGTCGAATCCAGGATGCTCACGCTGTACATTCATTCGTCACTATGCCTACTGAGGGTATCTACCAGAAGTACAGCAACAAATTGTGGAGTGGCAGCCAATGGCAGTGGAGTTCGAGACACCGCTTTGCTAAAAATGTTTAAGGACAAGACAAAAAGGTAAAACATCTAAAAACTCGTCCCTCTTCTATTTCAATTCAGGAGCATTTTCGTAAATGGTAAGCCCATAGCGAGAAAGGCTCCTGATTTTCTGTGCTTCCACTCATTTAGTTAAAGATCAGAATTCACCCTATCAGGCTTAACTAACAGGCAGTGTGACAATGCGAGTTTTGAAATTGAGTTTAAGCCAGAGTATGAAATGTATGAATTGTATGGCAATGATTGAATTCGTTATAAAAACTTGTTACAACGAATACTTTGACGGAAACCATAACGAACAATATTCGAGGATTTCTAAGCCTCAAATTTGAAGCTTGTCTATTCAGCAAGCTCTTTTACGCACAGGTTTGCAACACTGGTGCTACAAGCATCTTAGAGGTCAATGCTAAACATAATCGCAAAATACTTAACTGGGTTTTGTACAACTCAGTCAAAGGAAAGATTGGAGAGCATAAAAGGCGCGATAGGATAATATTTGTAACAAAAGTTTTCAAGCCTTAGAGAAAACGCTACTTATTCGTCAGTTGCACCAGTCTAACTGTTCAGGCAGGACAACGAATAAGCCAACTGTCGTTCTATTGGCACAGCAAAGAGACAGGCAAGTTTTCTCCTTGAAGGGATATGTAGAACCCTTCACTACCGAACATCTCATGCATCCTAAATGCAGGTCAATCTCACAGCACCAAGCTGATAGTTGTTATCCCAATTAGGGGAAGAAGATAGACATGGATCAAACGATCGAACTCACATTAGAGCAAGAATTTAACCTCAGAAACTTTTCTGACCAAGTGCAACTGATGTCGCTTGAACAGGCTCAGAAATTCTTGCTATTTCAGCGCAGACAAATGATGATTCAGGAAAAAATGTATCAGGAACTCCTGAAACACGAGTGGAAACTGGATGTGGATTCCGCCTTTCTGTAAGGTCAATAAGTTATTCACGGACTATGTTTACTTCATTGCTCAGAGATTTTTTACTTAAGGAACTTAATCATGTCTCATTTCAGCACACTCCGTAGTAAATTGACTGATGTTGAAATTCTCAAAACTTCTCTCCGCGACTTAGGCATTGTAGTGCAGACGAATGCCAAAGTGCGTGGACTTGGTCGTCAACAAACGCAAGCTGATGTTATTGCCGTGCTTGAAGGTGGGTGCGACTTAGGCTGGTTTCGTAACGCAGAGGGTTCGCTTGATCTGGTCGCGGATGTGTGGGGTGTATCCAGAAAACACAATATGGCTGAATTGATTAGTGCCATTAACCAGAAGTGTGCCGTACATCAGACATTGGCAGCCGTGAAGCGTCCTGGTTTGCAGAATGCAAAAGTCACATTAGTTGTGCAATCGTAGACCGATTTCTCAATTCTATGATTACCCATCTATCCTGCCACAATGACTCTGAAGTCACGCATACTAGTGCATCTGTAGAAGCTTCTCTCCACGATGGGTTGCATGCTGAGGGTATCCGTTCCCTCAAGTATTACAAACTTGATTCCGGTACGCCTCAGCATCCAGCATACCTGGATCGTACTACAGCAAGAATGTTTCAGCTAGAACCCTACCACATGATTAGTCAGGAATACGTTTTGCCGATTCCTTATATTTGTCAGATTTACCACTTGCTGAACTTAAAACATTTGGAATCGGTGCATGGCTTCAGCCTCAATGGCTTGCAAGTGATTAAGGTTAGTGAGTTTGCAGCGACTACGATCGGTGGTAGCGTTAAGTTTCAAACGACCCTAAACTCTCCCCTCAGCCTGCTCAGAATTTGGAGACCGCCTGTGGTGGAAGTGGAATTAATTTTGCACACGCCTTATACCGTTGAACTGAACATTCCTGTTTACAACGGTAAGAAAATCACGGTAATGTTTAATTTACTGCCACTCAGCCATAACGAGCACAAGCTGTTCATTGATATTTACAGCAACCTGGCATTCCCCAAGCCGCTTCTGCAAATTCTTTTACATTTCGCTTCCAGCTTAACTCTGTTTGAGGATCTACCCTATCTCCGCAAGCTGGCTGAAGGTAAGCTTTACCAATTGACCAAGCCTAATAAGCTTCATAGCAAAACAATGTGGCTGTTCCAGCGATTTGTTGAGCTGTATGGGTCTAGCCTGGAGCAACCTCAATTGCAGGGAGCTGTTGAACTGCAACCGCGATTCGTGGCGATTGAAGCTATGGGTTGAACTGATGTTCGTGTGAATTCTTCTACCAAGCTCTTTTTGGAATCAAATATCATGTTCATTACAGTTCCACTTCAGAGCGATTTGTCCGCTGCAAACTTTGTTTTTGCCATTTGCATGGGGCTGGTTCTACTCGGTTTTGTCTGGTCAATTTGGATAGCGTTGCAGCAAGGCTGGACCAACCTGCAGCAACTGCATCAAGTTCCATGTGCTCGCTGTGTCTTTTTCACAGGGGAATATCATGTCAAGTGTACTCTGCATCCCTACAAAGCGCTTCGTGTAGAGGCGATCGACTGTTTAGACTATGAATTGGCTCCAATGCCTTCTAGACAAATGGCAACCCGGCATTAGATCGCTGATAGGTTTCTTACTGTTCACGCCGTAGTCAATCAAACCAGAATTGCAACAGCGATCTGTCACACTGTAGGGAAATTAATTAAACATTAAATTCACCCTATAGGCAAATACAACTCAACATCCGTAATAAAAAGGATTAGGTCTGTTCATGCCAATTAGAGAAAAGCCAACGCCTCCACGTCGTTTCAGCAATATTTTTCTGGTGTTATCAGGATTGTTCCTGATTGCAAGTTTCATTGTGCCGCTGTTCTTTAGACCCCAAATTCCAGGAGTGCCCTACAGCTTATTCATTCATCAGGTGCAAACCGGAGAAGTCGAGCGGGTGGAAGTGGGTCAAAACCAAATTCGATTTCAGTTGAAACCAGGCACAGAAGAAGCTGAAACAGCCGGAACAGTGTTTTTCACTACTCCGATCTTTGATTTGAACTTACCCAACCTGTTAGAAGAGAAGGGCGTTGAATTTGCAGCAGCTCCTCCCCCTAAAAATGGTTGGCTGACGAGTCTGCTCGGTTGGGTAATTCCTCCTCTAATCTTTGTGGCGATCTGGCAGTTTTTTGCCAGACGAGGCGGCGGTCAACAGGGAATGCTTTCGATCGGTAAGAGTAAAGCCAAAGTATATGTAGAAGGAGAAGCCGCCAAAATCACGTTTACCGATGTGGCCGGGGTGGAAGAAGCAAAGGCAGAGTTAGTTGAGATTGTCGATTTCCTCAAGCTGCCGGGGCGCTACACCCAAATCGGGGCGCGAATTCCTAAAGGGGTGCTGCTGGTGGGTCCACCGGGAACGGGTAAAACGCTGCTAGCGAAAGCGGTAGCTGGCGAAGCAGGTGTGCCGTTCTTTAGCATCTCTGGTTCTGAGTTCGTGGAAATGTTTGTTGGGGTCGGGTCTTCGCGGGTGCGGGATTTATTCGAACAAGCTAAGAAACAGGCTCCCTGCATTGTATTCATTGATGAATTGGATGCGATCGGCAAGTCTCGCAGCAGTGGTGCATTTTACGGTGGCAATGACGAACGGGAACAGACGCTCAACCAATTGCTATCAGAAATGGATGGATTTGCCGCAGGCGAAGCGACGGTCATCGTGCTAGCAGCCACCAATCGCCCGGAAATATTAGACCCTGCCCTCTTGCGTCCGGGTCGATTTGACCGGCAAGTGCTGGTCGATCGTCCTGACCTGTCCGATCGAGAAGCGATTCTCAACATTCATGCTCAGAAGGTGAAGCTGGATAAAGATGTAAACCTCAGGGCAATCGCCACACGCACACCTGGTTTCGCTGGAGCAGATCTGGCCAACCTGGTAAATGAAGCAGCACTGTTAGCGGCTCGTAACCAACGACAAACGGTGGCTCAAGAAGATTTTGCTGAGGCGATTGAGCGAGTCGTGGCCGGACTAGAAAAGAAAAGCCGAGTGATGAACGACAAGGAGAAAAAGATTGTCGCTTACCACGAAGTTGGTCATGCTCTAGTCGGTTCGCTAATGAAAGACAGCGGACAAGTCGAAAAGATCTCGATTATTCCCCGTGGCATGGCAGCATTGGGCTATACCCTACAACTGCCGACGGAAGATCGCTTCCTGATGGATGAAGCGGAACTGCGAGGACAACTGGCCACGTTGCTGGGCGGACGTTCCGCCGAAGAGATTGTGTTTGGCAGCATTACAACTGGAGCAGCTAACGATTTACAGCGCGCCACCGATCTAGCAGAACGGATGGTAACGACCTACGGCATGAGCAAAGTTCTAGGACCGTTAGCGTATCAGCAGGGACAGCAACCGATGTTTCTGGAGAACGGTTCCCCTAATCCCCGCCGCACCATGAGCGAAGAAACGGCAAACGCGATCGATCGGGAGGTAAAAGAGATTGTGGAAACTGCGCATCATCAAGCGTTGAACACGTTGAAGCACAACCGAGAGTTACTGGAAACGATCGCCATGCAGCTCTTAGAGACTGAATCGATCGAGGGTGAGAAACTACATAGCTTGTTGAAACAGGTTCAAACTGCGGTCTGATTGTCAGGGGTAATGGGCACATAGAGGTAAAAAACGGCAAAGTAGTACAGATGACTGTTAGGATTGGGTAAACCTATTTCAATCATCTGTACTCAAAATAACTCACAAATTACGCCGCACCTCGAATCTTTAAGCGCTCCTCAAGATTCAACTAAAACTTCCCGTAGGGATTTATATGAGCGTATACTAATGGCGTGATTTCTCGTAAATCCTCTGTGTTCATCATTTGCCACCACATTTAGCTCTTGCTGAATCTCCTGCCAGGAAATTGTCAGAACTGAGTATTCAAATCTTGTCTATTTTCCATAAACATATCTTTCCTTCCTTTTTTTGTTAAGCAGCTTGGAAGATCACTTGTAGTTCACTGACTCGCTTTGTAAATCGTTCTCTTCGCTCAGATAGAGACACTACTTCTGTCGTATAGCGCTGGGGTCTCATAAAGTTTCTTATCTCATCATATGCTTGACAAAACCCCTGCGCTGATTCAAACGCTCCAAATCCTAACATTGGATAGTAGCGTTGCTTGATCCCCCGATGGCTCTGCTCAATCGGATTCCCTCGGCAATCTCTTACCTCGTGTTCGACATCTTCTCCTAGCTCTTCCTCAATCGCTCTCGGATAGCTCCTGTGTCCATCCGTCGCTACTCGTTGTGGGGAGTGTTGAACGACCTCATGGGCTTGAGCAAAAAACGCTTTTGCCGCTTCCATGTCTCGCTTCTCGCTCAACCTCATGTCTACTAAATTTTCGTTCTCATCACTGCCTCGATACAAGTAACACCACTGACCTTTGACACGGATGTACGTCGTCTCGTCCACACACCAGATCTTACCTACCTTTCCCTGGCGTTTGGCTCTCATCTGCTGGGCAAAGATGGCAGCAAAGCGTTCTTCCCAATCCCGTACTGTTTCATGAGTAAACTCGAATCCTCGCAGCAGGAAGAATTCTGCAATATCGCGAAAGCTCAGCTTGTAGCGGGTCGGCACAGCAGCACTTGAAAGACGATATCGGTGGGCACCTCGATAAAGTTGCAGGGCGTGCCAGTCCGTTCATTAAAGGTGCGATGACAGCCCTTGCAGCAAAACATGACATAGCCCCAGTTTGTGCTGGGGCGCATCCGAAGGATGGGGGAGTACGGGGCGGATTAGCGAGAATAGAAGAGGATACAAAAAAGGGGCGCCCCGTGGGCGCACCCCAATCAATTAACTTCTAAATC
>NZ_JACXWX010000014.1 GCF_014764505.1 Phormidium tenue FACHB-886 | reverse complement strand
CCAAAATTCGGATTGACTCATTGAACATTCCCCCTATCCCAACCATCACCATGATCTTACAGCAGTCTCAATTCAAGACGCTTCTCAACTAATTTTTCGAGGTGCCCCTTGGACGTTTCGTCATACTGCAATGCTTCATCCATGCTCTTCGGCAAGCCTTCGATTTCAATTTCACGGGTGATGCCGTAGCGATTGGCTTCCAAAAGACGCACGTCGCGCTGACCAAGCGTGAGAATATAGAAGCGGTCGTCCCCGCTTAACAGCGGAATTAATGGCTTGAGATGAAAACGATCGCTTACGACCACTAATTCAATCAGATCGATCGGCACGCGATAGAAGCGAAAGAATCCTTCTGAGATGAACAAAGCTAACCCTGTGTTCTGATGCTGCCAAAAGTCTTCTTCATCCAAATCGAGCGCAGGCTGAAGAAATTTACCTGCTTCAGATGAGCGCACTTCATGTTTTTCTAACTCCGCTTCCGCCTGCCGGATGAGATTCTTGAAGCGGACAGAGTTTTGCTGAGTTTCTGAACCAAGCTGCACCGTCGGCATGTAGATCGATACGCACAATCCTTGCGGCTGCTCGACGAGTTCTTTCAGTTCTTCGATCGAAAGGAAGCTCATATGATTAGGGTAAAGTTAAACAGAGATGAAAGTGAGTTTGCCCACACAAAAATCGTAAAAGCTTTTCCAGGTCGAAACCCCTGCCGAATGGTAGAAAAAGGATTGTATCGGTAGCTCAATGCAAGCTAAGCTTGAAGATAATCGTGAATGAACCCAACAATTGTTGGCATAAGCACAAGAAACGTTACGTCGGGATAAAGCTCAGATCGGGCTGCAACGCTTCTACCTGCGCAAGTGCCTGCTGTTCGTCTTCTGCCTCACCGATAATTTCCAGGTCAGGCTTGCCTTCCAGCAAGCTTGTTGGTCCGTGACGGTGAAGGTTGGCTTCACGATCGCCTTCCATTCTGCAACTTCGTGCTTTCTCACCCCGATCGTGGCTTGGCTGGAACAAAACACGGCACCCACTCAACTCATTGCCTCCCAAACGGCTGATGATTCAGCCAACGGTGGGTTCAGCAATCCGACAGCAAGAGCGACCAGCAGTAATACAACCATTATCAGAACCATACCGATCTCTCCTTACGCGATGGAAGCTCGGTATGGCGGTCAGGGAAGCGTTGATGATGCCGCAAACTTTGTCGCAACTATGCCTGCCCAAACGCTGGACGATCGCACCGATTGGATCGGCAATGATTTGCTTGAGCCTCAGTAATTTGAGCAGGAGAATGAGGAATGCACTCCCGACGAGTGTTCTTGACAAGATCCTTGAATGTTCGGAGACGGACAGAAGCTCACCGTCGTCGTAGAATTCGACTAAGACATCAACAATTTCAAGCTCTTAATGTCAACCTTCAAAGTCGATGAACGAATTTTTCATCACATATCAAAATGCTTCTCTTTCCGGTTACAAAAGATATCTGCACAATCCGAGAACGCTTCACATCTTCTAAATAATGCTCTATTACAATACGTTGACTCGATAGTTCTCGGTTGCGCTCCTTTTCTGTAAGTGTTAATTTGCCACCTCTCGGTCTTTTCTACGGTTTGAAGATCGTCACATTCTCTGGCGCATACTCTTGAAATCCCGTGTCTTGCTACAACTTGCTTCTCTCTGAAAAAGAGTATTTCTTGTCATCTGCCAGTTTCTTGTCGTGGCGTTTGCCCTCAATCATGTTGCTGAGATAGCGGACTTGCTCTCTTTACCTCGATCTATGTCACATGGACATTTGACCTCGTCGATCCCCTTGGCTACAACACTACCGAACCCCTTAGTAACGCAGAAAAATGAATAGAGACTCAAAATAAGAAGGTAGTGCCCCGCTGTAGGCATAAGCTATCCAACAATCGTTATAATGATTGACTTATGAATCATTATTTTGCAACAGTTGCGCGGGGATTAGAAGAACTTGCAGCTCAGGAGTTAGAGCAATTGGGCGCTCACTCTGTAGAGCCTGGGTTTTGCGGAGTTGCCTTTGAGGGTGATCGCGCCTTGCTCTATCGCGTCAACCTGTGGGCAAGGCTGCCATTCCGAATTCTAATGAAGCTACATCAATTCCCTTGCCGCGATGCAACGGCTCTTTATCGTGGTATACAGACCCTTGATTGGTCGAAGTATCTGACACCAGAACTGACGCTGGCAGTGAACGCTACAGGCAAAAATGCTCAACTAAACCACACGCACTTCACAGCTCTGCAAGTCAAAAATGCGATCGTTGACCAGCAGCAGCAGTATTTTGGTGAGCGTTCAAATGTAGAAACTCAAGCACCGGATGTACGGATCAGCGTTCATATTGATCAAGACTTTTGTACCGTTAGCCTCGACAGCTCTGGCGATAGCCTGCATCGTCGCGGTTATCGCCCTGCTGTTGGTTCAGCCCCTCTGAAAGAATCTCTAGCTGCTGCTTTGATTCAACTTTCAGGCTGGCAGCCAGAGCAAATGTTCTATGATCCTCTCTGTGGATCTGGCACCTTACCCCTAGAAGCCAGCCTAAAAGCACTTAACATAGCACCAGGGCTGTTTCGCAGTCGCTTTGGCTTTGAAACCTGGACTGACTTTGACCCGTCTCTCCTAGAACAACTGATTCAAGAAGCAAAGGACAGTCAGCGAGACACCCTTCCTGCACCAATTTGGGGAAGCGATCGTGATGAAGAGATCATTGAGCAGGCGATCGTTAATGCTAAAAACTGTGGTGTGCAGGACCATGTATGGTTCTCTCAACTAGACCTGTCTGATGTTGCAGCACCCGCAGACAGCGGGGTATTGTTTTGCAATCCACCTTATGGTGAACGGCTGGGGCGAGATAGTGACTTGGGAGCATTCTACAAATTTTTAGGTGACGTGCTGAAACAACGCTTCAAAGGCTGGACGGCTTTTATCCTGAGCGGCAACAAGGAGCTATCTCAATCAATAGGACTGAAATCATCTCAGCGGATTGCAGTCTACAACGGCTCGTTGCCCTGTCAGCTAATGAAATATGAACTGTATTAGGGGACGGTCTTTAAAGGATTAGTTACAGTTGCGCAACCCATTTAGATACCGCACTATAGCTCATCAATATATAGCTGTAGCCACTAAAGGTAAGATAAATTATTCAGGCGGCAAGCACGATACATATTCATGGATCGCAGAAAAAGCGATCAGGTGAACAACCGTTAGTTAAAGTGCAGTTTTTGTATGACTCATATCTTTCACCGATACATTCGTTTCACGTTTTGAGCGCAATTAATAGCAGATCTAGTCCAAAAGATTGCAGCAATAAGCAGGACTGCTCCACTCTATATCAACAGGATTTCAAATGTTCCTGCGGATTAAGTCTAGAAGGTGTTATGCACTTTGAACTGGTAACTCAGCAAACCGTCTGAGCATCAGGATGGCAAAGGCAACCAGATGCAAACCAACCAACGTTTGGGCTAACCGTTCGTAATCTCTTGCCAATCGTCTGAATCGACCTGCCCAGGCAAAACTTTGCTCTACCACCCACCGGCGCGGCAGAAGCACGAATCCCTTCCTTGCCTCAGGTAACTTGACGACTTCCAGTTGAATGCCCTCTGCTGCTGCATCCTGGACCGCTTGTTCTCCTGTGTATCCTTGATCCACAAAGGCAATTTCGACCGTTTCTCCAGTGATCTCCTGCACCTGTTGGGCTAATTCCTGTACCTGGGCTCGGTCTTGCTCATTGGCTGGAGTCACCAACAGTCCTAGCAAATGTCCTAGCGTATCCACCGCAATGTGAACCTTACTCCCCTTTTTGCGCTTTCCACCGTCATAGCCTGAGCGTCCACCACTCTCAGGAGTAGACTGCAATGTGCGACTGTCGATAATGATGCCAGAAGGTTGTTCCTGTCGTCCCTCTGCCAGTCTCAGCAAAGCTCGCAGGTCATCGACGATAGCTTCAAACACACCTGCCTTGAACCAGCGTTGGCTTTGTTGATACACCGTATACCACGGCGGTAAATCATGGGGCATCAGTCGCCATGCTCCTCCTGAGCGAATCAGCCATCGTAATCCGTTAAACACTTCTCGAAGACTGTGTTCCCGTTGGGGGGCATCTTCAGCCATTAAAGTTAGGTAAGGAGCCACAAATGCCCACTCCTCATCACTGACATCCGTTGGATACGCTTTTCTTTCCATACACCCACTCTAGCCAATCCCAAAAGTGCATAACACGCTCTAGTGCAGCTCCACAAAGGCATGGTATGGTTCTAGCTGCTCGCTAATTGCTGCTCGCTTAAAAACTGATGCACTTGGCTGATGATGATCGCTCCCTCACCAACCGCTGAGGCAACACGCTTGACAGAACCAGATCGCACATCGCCAGCAGCGAAGATACCGGGAACACTAGTCTCCAAAATCATTGGGTGTCGCTGTAGTTTCCAACCTTGATGATCGATGAGCTGAATGCCGGTACAAATAAAGCCCTTCTCATCCAGCGTCAAGCAATCTTCCAGCCACTGAGTATTCGGAACTGCACCGATCATCAGAAACACATGGCGAATCGCATGCGTTTCGGTCGTGTCAGTGCCGCTGTTGTGCCAAGTCACCTCTGCTAAATGCTTATCGCCCTGCAAGTCAGTGATTTCAGTTTGTGTGTGTAGGGTGATTCGCTCTGAAGCGTTGATGCGATTGATCAGGTAATCAGACATGCTGGCTTTCAGATTCTCACTGCGTACCAGCATATGAACGTGGCTGGCGTGACCCGCGAGGAAGACAGCCGCTTGTCCGGCAGAATTGCCGCCTCCGATCACAATGACCGGCTCATTCTGGCAGAAGCTTGCTTCCATCGCCGTTGCCGCATAGTAGACGCCCGCATTGTCAAAGGGATGATCGAAATTCAGCGTTCGATACCGCGCTCCAGAAGCAATGACAATGGTTTTAGCCTGAATCTTTGCTTGATTATCTAACGCCAGGGTGAACGGCTGGCTTTGGCAATCTAGATAGCTAACCGAAAAGGGAAGCGCGATCGTTGCCCCGAATTTCTGAGCCTGCACCTGTGCCCTTCCAGCTAAAGCCTGCCCAGAAATTCCTGTGGGGAAGCCCAAATAGTTCTCAATTTTTGAGCTAGTACCAGCCTGTCCTCCGGGCGCTTCAGCTTCTATGACTACCGCATCTAAGGCTTCTGAGGCTGCATAAACAGCAGCGGAAAGCCCAGCCGGTCCACCTCCAATAATCGCGACATCATAGATATGATCTGGAGGCAGGGTCTCGACCAAGCCAAGAGATTCAGCTAATTGCAGGTTAGAAGGATTGCGCAACAGCTCCTCGCCCAAGTGAATATACACTATTGGGAAATCCGCTTCTTTAAGGTCAACATCCTGTAAAAAAGTAGTTTCCTGGCAGGCAGTATCATAATTGAGTACCTCCAAGGGATAACCATTGCGGCGTAAAAATCGTTCAATTCGCAGCTTATCAGCGGATTCTTTGGTCGCGATCAGGGTGACAGCTCCTTGTTGATGAGAAATAAAGCCCATCCGACGCAAAATAAACGCTCGCATGACTGTCTCACCGATGTCTGGTTCAGCCGCCATAAGTTTGCGAAACTGCTGGCGATCGAAGCGCAATACACGCCCATCTTCGCCCATGCGACCGCCGACTAGAATTTGTCGATCATTGAACAAATCTAGTTCTCCAGTGAACTGGTATTCTCGGTGTACCGTAAACACGTTCAGCCCATCCCGACGATGCTCGTAGATCTCGATATTGCCCTGCAGCACGATGAAGAAATCAACACTGCGCTGCCCTCGCTCAAATAGAACGGTGCCTTTTGGCAAAAACTCTTCCTGAGCGAGCAAACCGGCTCGCTGAATCTGCTCTTCTGTCAAGATGGGAAACGTTTGAGCGATACGGACATAGGGATCGGTTGGATCAATTGGTGTTGGATCAATTGGTGTTGGAGCAACTGGATCAG
The DNA here is from genome assembly GCF_014764505.1 of Phormidium tenue FACHB-886. Taxonomy (GTDB): domain Bacteria; phylum Cyanobacteriota; class Cyanobacteriia; order Elainellales; family Elainellaceae; genus FACHB-886. Next base: position 133,399 of record NZ_JACXWX010000014.1, on the reverse strand, counting down.
CGGGTCTATCAAAATTTGTTTCCATTGCTGGGATTCTTCTCGCTGGCTTCTGTTACAGATGAAGATCGAACTTGACCAAGCTAATGGTAAGGCTTCTCTGTAGGAGATAGAGCCTTTCAAAGGATAGATAGCATTATCCTAAAATGAGGTTCCACTGTTCAAGGAAGCCTGCAATTACCTTAGAGAACGCCCCAACGTGTTGCTCAAGATTTCTGGAAAAAGCTGTAATTTCTAGCACATTGTAAAACCAATGATGAGGTTCCAGTCGTTCAATACGGCGATAAGAACCTTGAGTGGAATCGAAATGATGAATATAAAATCGAACACTGTCTGAGTTAGTTTGTGACCAAGTAGATGTCTCCACTGCTCCACTCCCTCTAAACAACGTGAAAAAAGCAAGCAGATAATACGGCTAACTTCGACTTACGAAGCCATTTGTACCACATCAGTGCGGTAGACTTTACACAGATTGATGGCGCTGGAGTGCTAACGGTCGCTGAAGTGCTAACGGTGTGGACGTTGCTCTCAGAATTGGGGCTAGACCCATCTCGCTTTCCAACCTCAAAGCACTTTGTCTCCTGGTTAAGTCTATATCCAGGCGATCGTCTCTCAGGCGGGAAGCGTAAAAGCTCCAAAACACGCTCGATGACCAACCGGGTGGCTACAGCACTACTGTCGCATGCAAGCCCGTCTAGCCTCTCCAAAGGCGATCGCAGCGGCAGTTCGTATGGCTCGCATCTTCTATCACTTGTGAATCTCAAGGGGCACCTACGTCCACCCTGGAATGACTGCTACAAACGCCAACATCAAGAGTGGATCACAACAATCTCAAGGAAGGTTCAAGCCCTTGGCTTTGACTTATTGCTTAAGACTCCTCAAGAGCGTGTTTCGGGATAGTTTATCAAGATTGTTTGGTTGACTTTGTTTGTCCAGTCAGCCAGTAGCCGCTGATGGCAATCGCAACCGTAACCAAAGCTGCCACAACATTGGGATAAATTGTGATGCCAGCCAACTCAGGCTCCCGAATATTACCCAAGACCGGATCATTGAGAAATCCATAGGACGTTCCGGGCCAAAGTCCCGCGGCGATCAGCCCAATCCAGAATGCAGAACCGAGAAATGCTGCCAGACCCATCGAAAAGCGATCACTTGTTGGACGCACCTTTAAAATGGCTAAGGCGGCACTTCCCAGTGAGGCAGCCGCGAAAAATGACATGGCACAATGAAGCTTTGCGTGCGGCAACCAGGCAGGGTTGTTCATATGACCATTTGCCAACAAGATAGCATCGACCCCGATCGGAACTGTCAGCGTTGAAAGTGCAGCAACAACAAGTAGCCATTTAGCCAATTTTTCTCGATGCATCTTTTTTAATCAATGATTGAAGGCGAGGTGAAGTCTGTCTAAGTTCCAAAACTTAGTCTCAGAACTTACTGAGAAAAGATACCATGCGTGATCAGAAGAAAGATAGTTGTTTCTTGCGCAATTGCAGATTGCTTTAGGTGATTCTTGCGATCGCGCTTCTATCCAAGCGCTCGACTGCAAATTTTTGACTGCAAAATTAATTATTATCTAGGCATATTAGGGCAACTTATTGCCTAACAGCACCCTCGGCACTACTCCAAAATGCTTTTTGAAGTGCCTCGCAAAGCGACTTTGATCGGTGCAACCAACCAGCAGAGAAACTTCAGCGATCGTGTATTTCCCTTGCTGTAGAAGTTCTTTCGCTCTTTCCATCCGTTGTTGCAGAATATATTGATAAGGTGCAATCCCCATGGATTGTTTAAACAGCCGGCAAAAATGATATTGGCTCATGCCTGCAACTTCTGCCAGTTCAGCTAACCGAAGCGATTGATCTAAAGAACTGTGAATGTAATCCAATACTAGATGGAATCGATCAGCTGCTAATTGCTCCGTGTTGTGCTGCTTTTTGGGCTGGAACGCGCAGTAATGCCGCAGTAGATGGACGAGCAATACTTGCAGCAATGATTCTGCATAAAGCTGTCCACCCATGCCACCTGTATTAAGCTCCACCTGAAACAAACGAGCGATCGCCTCAATCTGTGGATCATGAGCGTTGATGGTACTAAGCAATTCAACATGGCTCGTATTGAACCCACCCACTTCTGCTGCGGTTTGGCTTAAAAAGAGCGGGTCGATCGCAAGCATCAGTGATTCATCCGTACTGTTCCATGCCCATTGTCCTGATGTTTCAGCAGGACAAATCCAGAAACTTCCTTTAGCTTGAGATTTTTCAGATTCCTGTTCGCCAATCCGAGTAATTTTTTGTTGATTGCCATCATTTAGCAGTAGACAAAGTAAATGATGAGGGTATCCGGAGAAGTCAAGCTCGTTTGGCTCTGAGATATGCTGATCAATGGTCAATCCGGCCAGTTCAAGCGTGCGGCGCTTCGAGATCCACGATTTTTTCATACACATTTAGTGAACTAATCTAACACCAGAGTGTATCGAGCTTTAGTCCATCTTTTCTGTCCCTCAGCAGCGATTGTCGTAAAACTTTCCTATTCCAGTGAGGGATAGGTTGTTTTTTTGGGTTCTGTCGCAAAGAAGTTTGTTCACGCTATAGAAGAAGCAAAAATCTGCTGGTGTTTTGTATTTATCTACTAGCTATAGTGCCCTTAGAAATTTTTGCGACAGAACCTGACAGAACCACAGGAATAGCTTATTCTAAAACATATCAATAAAATTTTATGGGAAAAGGCGGAACGAAATGGCTAAGGCTATCTCCTTACCCTCTGAGCTTGTGGTTACTGGGTTTCACGCACTCTCTGAGCCATTGCGAGTCAAGGTTATAGAACTTCTTCGAGAGAGGGAGCTTTGCGTTTGCGACCTTTGCGATGCATTAAACGTCGCCCAGTCGAAACTGTCGTTTCACCTCAAAACCCTGAAAAACGCAAACTTAGTGCGCTCGCGCCAAGAGGGACGATGGATTTATTACAGCCTGAACTTGGCGCAGTTCGTTGTCTTAGAGCAATATCTTTCTGAATTTCGTCGCTATAGCCCGATTTTGCCTGCCCGTCCTTGCTCTGACGCAGATTAGGCAAACTAAGCTAGTCGTCACGGGCTATTTATTTAACCTCTTCTTAATTGAATCAATCAGAAAAACTTGATAGATTTCCATCAAGATATCTTGAAATGAGGAAAGCATGAGTGTACGAGCTGGAATCAATGGATTTGGGCGAATTGGACGGCTAGATTTGAGAGCTGCATGGGGATGGGCAGATTTGGAGTTTGTCCATATCAATGAGGTTAAGGGGGGAACTGAAGCAGCCGCCCACTTGCTAAAGTTTGATTCAGTACATGGACGTTGGGCACTAAATGTTACCGCAGGAGAAAACCGAATCTACATCGACGATAAGGCTCTTACTTTCTCGGAACACGCTAACCCCGGCGATGTCCCCTGGGATGATTTAGGAGTGGACATTGTACTGGAATGCTCTGGCAAGTTTCGCACGACTGAATCACTGAATCCTTATTTCAAGCGAGGAGTACGCAAAGTCATTGTGGCGGCTCCAGTCAAAGAAGGAGCATTGAACATAGTGATGGGGGTCAATGATAATCTGTATAATCCTGACCAACATCACTTACTGACTGCAGCTTCCTGTACAACGAACTGTCTAGCCCCTGTGGTCAAAGTCATTCATGAAGGGATTGGCATCAAACATGGGGTTGTCACCACTATCCACGACAATACCAATACTCAAACTCTGGTAGATGCCCCCCACAAAGATCTGCGACGGGCACGCGCTTCTGCCTTGTCATTAATCCCTACTAGTACCGGGTCTGCAGCAGCGATCGGGCTGATCTACCCAGAACTCAACGGCAAGCTGAATGGGCTGGCGGTTCGAGTGCCATTGCTAAACGCTTCTCTTACTGATTGTGTATTTGAAGTTACTCGTCCGACCACCGTAGGTGAGGTGAATCAGTTACTTAAACAGGCATCAGAGCAGGAACCCTTGAAGGGTATTTTGGGCTATGAGGAGCGCCCTTTAGTGTCGATCGATTACCTTAACGATCCACGTTCTTCGATCGTCGATGCCCTTTCAACAATGGTTGTCGATGAGACCCAAGTCAAGATCTACGCCTGGTACGACAATGAGTGGGGATACTCCAACCGTATGATGGAACTGGCACGAAAAGTCGCATTGAGTCTGGAGTAGGGGGATATTGGAAATGGATTCTACTTCAGCTTCTAGCACAAACCTTAAAAACTATGCCCTCGTCACCCTTGCCTATTGGGGCTTTACCCTAACTGATGGGGCACTGCGAATGCTGGTGTTGCTCTATTTCAACGAAATTGGCTACGCCCCCATTCAGATTGCTTTTCTGTTTCTCTTCTACGAAGTCTTTGGCATCGTCACTAACTTCTTGGGGGGCTGGATTGGCTCCCAGTTAGGCTTGAAAGTCACTCTCTACAGCGGTATCGGGCTTCAGGTGTTTGCCTTGATCATGCTGTCATTTCTTAACCGTGACTGGGCGCAGTGGGTTGCGGTGCTTTATGTCATGACTTCCCAAGCATTTTCAGGAATTGCCAAAGACCTGACTAAGATGAGTTCTAAAAGCGCCATTCGGCTAGTCGTACCACAAAATGCGCAATCATCCCTATTCAAGTGGGTGGCAGTCTTGACTGGATCGAAAAATGCGTTGAAAGGTGTAGGCTTCTTCATGGGAGCCGCACTATTAGGTGCATTTGGATTTGTCACCTCTTTGTGGGTGATGGCGATCGGATTGCTCTTGATCATGTTCACTGGAGTGATGCTCCCCAAGGGAATGGGCAAAATCAAGGCGAAGGTCAAGTTCACCCAACTCTTCTCCAAAAGCCGTGAGATCAATATCCTATCGACGGCTCGATTTTTTTTGTTTGGCTCTAGGGATGTGTGGTTCGTCGTGGGGCTACCCGTTTTCCTGCGAAGTGTGCTGGGCTGGTCTTTCTATCAAGCCGGAGGATTTTTAGCCTGTTGGGTAATTGGCTATGGAATTATTCAGTTTCTTGCGCCTACTCTGCTCAAACGTTTTGGTGACGGTGAACCACCTAAGTCGAAAACAATTCAGTTCTGGACTGGAATTCTAACCGCAGTTTCTCTTAGCATTGCCTTAGCACTACAACTCAACGCACCCCCTGACGTGACGATCGTTGTGGGGTTGATGCTCTTTGGGATTGTCTTTGCTTTCAACTCGGCGGTTCATTCCTACCTGGTGCTGGCATTTACAGATGACGACAAAGTTGCTCTCAATGTGGGCTTCTACTACATGGCAAATTCTGGTGGGCGGCTTGTCGGCACGGTGCTATCAGGATGGGTCTATCAACTCTATGGGCTGGTCGGTTGTTTGTGGGTTTCAGCATTTTTTGTATTAGCAGCCTGGGCAATCTCTCTCAAGCTTCCTGATCCGCAACCCAGTAGGGCGATCGCATGGAAAGCAGGCGACGGTGACTAATCCTTCTTATCTCATTTGCGTTTATCGCGCCCGGCTACGGATTCTCAACGTTCTACCCAGGAATAAAAAACTCCTATGTTTGCGATATTGTCGATCGCTTCGATCTGGGTCAACCATTTCCCATCATCAAACGCCATAATTTTTCAAAGTTTATACCATTTAATTTAGGAGAGAAATCATGACAACCTTCAAAACTCATATTGCACTGAAAGTCTCGAACATTGAAAAGTCTGTTGCTTTTTACCAGGCGATGTTTGGCGTCACCCCGGTCAAACATAAGGTGGACTATGCCAAGTTTGACTTAGACAATCCTGCCCTCAATCTCACTATGAGCTTGAGCGATCGCATCGAGCCACATGGAACGCTTTCTCACATGGGCATTCAAGTTGATAGCACCAAAACAGTGCAACAGGCGATCGATCGCTTTAAATCCGCAGGTTTAGCGACCTTTGAAGAACAGAATACTGATTGCTGCTATGCCTTGCAAGATAAGGTTTGGGTCACTGACCCAGATGGCAACCGTTGGGAAATTTTTGTAGTCAAGGTTGCAGATACGGCTCCCGAAAAAAACGTTAACTCATGCAGCAACCAGGCTCAAAATCAGAGTGTTAAAACTTGCTGTGCCTGAAAAAAGGCTGTTTGTCATTAGTGAGATGGCTTGTTGAATCAACAGCCTATGATGAACAGCCTTTTCGTATGGCTATAACCCTGCACATACCTGCTTAGCAATGAGAGTTTCATGAGCAATCACCCTTTAACTAAAATTCCCTGCTTTGGATCGGCAGACCAACGATTTATTGGTGCTTTGGGAATTGCTCAAATCTGTTCCTGGGGGTCGCTCTACTACAGTTTTCCCCTCCTTGCAGAAGCCATGTCAACGGAGTTTGGCTGGACAAAGACCAGTGTGTACGGGGCTGCAACACTGGGTCTTTTTCTGTCTGGGGTTGCTACCTATCCAATTGGAGTTGCCATTGACCGGGGCTATGGACGAAGAATCATGGCATTTGGCTCACTATTTGCAGGATTGCTCCTGTTAGCCTGGTCACAGGTTTCCAGTTTGATAATGTTTTATGCCATTTTTGCTGGGATTGGCTGCTTGCAAGCAGCAACCCTCTACGAGCCTGCTTTTGCTGTCATTGCCAACCAGATGGGTGCAGATAAAGCGCGGCAAGGCATTACCGCATTAACGCTTTGGGGCGGATTTGCTAGCACTGTTTTCATTCCTCTGATTGAGCAATTACTGATGCAGGTCGGCTGGCATGAAACATTGACGATCCTGGGCGGTGTGAATATCATTATCTGTGCCAGTCTTTATGCTGCGGTCATTCAACCGAAGCAGGATCAACCTCTACTATCAACTACCCCGGACAAATCTCCTACATTGAAAGAACACTGGATTATTCCCTGGGTATTACAGCAACCGATTTTCTGGGCACTAATGGCATCTTTTTTGATGTATGCCGCAGTCTTTTCTGCCTTCACCTTCCACTTCTATCCGCTGCTCCTGGAGCGAGGCTTAGATTCTACCCAGGTTATAACTGTTCTGGCGATCATTGGTCCAGCTCAGGTTTTGGGACGGCTTGTTATGTGGAGATTTGCACCACGCGCTTCTATTCAAATCATTGGCTCTTTTATTGTTGCCTTATTTCCCCTGGTGTTCTTAGGGATTGCTTGGTTACCGCCAACGCTAACAATTCTAGTCAGCCTTGCAGTTCTCTACGGAGCAGCCAATGGTGTAATGACGATTGTTAGAGGGGTTGCCATTCCTGAGATGCTAACGCGCCACTCCTACGGCACAATCAACAGTGTCATTATTGCTCCATCTTTGCTAGTAAAAGCTTTAGCTCCGGTAGGTGCAGCCGCACTTTGGGCAAAAGCCGGAAACTATAATTCTGTTCTAGCTGTACTTACATTAGGAGCCCTAATCCTGGCAATGGGATTTTGGACAGCGGTTGTACTAAGACGAACCGTTTATCTTAATACTTCAGAATAAGGGGTTACCATGTCTTGTTTCTCAGCAGGGCATTTAAGCTTTTGTCATTGATTGCTAATTTCGGACCATTCAAGAATTTGGTGCAGAGGTTCGTTTTTTTGATCCAGGAGAGCAAGCGTATCCAGTTCTGACAGCTTCGGCTGATGGGATAGGAGATTTTTTGCGACCCCAGTCATAAATGGTAGGAGTGAAGTTTCTATCGTAGGGAGGAGAACGACTTATGAAACAAGTTAATGAATTACGGTAATGTTCTAAACTCTTCAATGAACAAATGAAAAAGCTTCATCTCTGAAAAAGAGATCAGATTTGAACGCTCGATCGTGATAATTTCATCAACTCCATTTGTAATCGAATTCTCGTCGTCAGCTGTGATGTTGGTGCGAAAGAATCTTGCTGCAAGCCTTGTTGAAACGGAACTTGCCTTTTACCGAACTACAGCATCAAAAACCTGCTTAAAATGCTTAAGTCAACATAGCTGAAGTTCATGCTGTCTAGATGAAGATCGCTTCCTGCCTGACTAAGAGGCATCAGGATGAAGATGCACAGCTTCTATCTTCAATTTTAGTTGGATTGCGATCGGTATTTTTACAGGTAAGCAGGGTGGAAGGGAAAGCGGAAGAGTCCGCTTTTTTGAAATACTTCTTATAGGTTTTAAACCTTCTCTTAATATTTTGCGATACATCAGCTCATAATTAAAATTTTATTTCTTCGTAAATTAAATACTTCAGCTTGTCAAATTAATTCGCTTAATTAAAATAGTTAAACAATATTTTTGTTGTCTAATTTGAACAGCTTGCAATACATAGAAGTTAGCAATAGTAATGATTTTGACGCTTTTGTATTTATATTAAGCGATAGAAAGTTTATTAATTTATCTTATTCTTTGTAGAGAACTGGCTCTCAAGCTTTTGTTTCATTGACAGAGCTTTTTCATTAGTAAAAGATGCGTGTTATCCCTGTACTGTTTGTCAAGCAGCATTGCTATAAAGAGTCCGTCAATCAAGTTTATTTAGGGAAGCTACCTTATGGCATTAGAGCCGCACACATTCATGTCTAAAATGGCGACTCGAATTGGCTTCACAGCTGAAGAGAGAGCTTTACTACAAGCCAAGGCAGATTGGGGCGCGCAGCTTGCTCCAGAAATGGCTGATCACTTCTATGCCTTTTTGGGACGAGATGCAGAGATGAACGCAATTTTGAACGGATCTGAGGGACGAATCCATCGCCTGCGAGAAACTTTCGTGCAATGGTTTGAGGAAATGTTTACAGGCATGGACAATTGGGGCAATGACTATGCCGATCGCCGTTGGAGAATTGGTTTGATTCATGTGCGTATTGGCATTGGACCGCAACACGTTGTTCCAGCAATGGCTGCTGTTGTGCAGGAGGCTGGCAAGCGTTTACAGGCAGAAAATCAACCCGAAGCATTGCGGGATGCGCTCAGTAAGATCTGCATGATTGATCTGGCTTTCATTGAGCAGGCGTATATCGAGGTATCCTCTGCTGCTGTTTTACGTGAAACAGGTTGGACAGAGGGACTATTCAAACGGCTCATTGCAACGGGGGCAGGAACAATCTAGTTAATATGTCTATTTCCGCGTTGGCATCCCTTTGTCGCCAGAGTTCCACAGCGCCTGATATTTTCTACGACACGTCCTGTTTTCAAACGTTTGTAGCTGGAGTAGAAGAGACACTTGAAGAACGACTTACAGAAATTTCTGCAATTGCAATCAGTCGAGCAGATGCAACTGTTACCAATATGCTGTGTGACCTGGCTTTAGATGCATTACTCCACAACCCTAAACCACATATCTCGATCGCTTCCAGCATTCTGTAATCACAGAGCTGCGAACAACAATAAACAATTGACTTCTCATTAACCATAGCGAGGAAACCACGATGGCTATTAGTACTGAAAAACTCAGCAGCATTCTGCAAAACTTTGTTACGTCTACCAATGATGTTCAGGGAGCCGCACTGGTGACTCCCGATGGTCTTCCTCTGGCTGCTATCATTCCCGGAGGCATGGATGAAGAACGGGTGTCTGCAATGTCAGCAGCAATGCTTTCATTGGGCGAACGTATTGGCAGCGAATTGGCTAGAGGCGGTATCGATCGAATCTTTGTAGAAGGTGATAAGGGGTACGGCATTCTTACTAGCTGTGGTGAAGATGCTGTGTTTCTAGTGCTTGCCAATCAATCTGCAAAGCAGGGGTTGTTGATGCTAGAGATCAAACGTGCTTTGTCAGAGCTTAAACTACTTCTGGCATAGCTAATTTACTGGTATTTCTGCACAACGTTTCAGACTATTGTTGAAATCTTGTAATAGTGCGCTTCACGTAGTGCTTTACGCTCCTATTGCAATCGATGTCTTCGGAATCATTAACTATTTCATGAGTTTTTGAGCGTAGCATTACATTCAAAGCCACCGTTCGCTTTAGATTAACTATGACGATATCTACCTTAATCAACCCACAACCAATACGTTCTGAACTCGGCGACTTCAGCAGCATCATTTGCTTTAGAGCAGTTGTGACTGGTGTTGAGGAAGCACTAGGAGAAAAGGCCGCTGCCATTGCTTTAATTGCCGCTGGTCGGGCACGAGGGAGGCAAATTGCTGAGCAGCTTGGTCTAAAGAATAGCTCAACTGATCTAGCTGGGATTGCAACCAGGCTAGACGAGGTACTGGGAAAAGAAGGAACTCGCCTCTGCATCATAGATAAAATTACCATGGATGGCACAATTCGCGTCTATTGCCGTGAGACGATTTGCTCATCCGGGGAATCTGAAGGATCAAATCGTAAGTTGACCTACACCTTAGGCGCGCTTCAAGGTGCGCTAGAACAAATTACAGGGCATCGCCTGCGCGGTAAACAGATTGAGTCAGTGCTACGCGGCAGCACTCACGATGTTATCGAATTTGCGATTCTCGCCTAGTTCCAGCTATTCAGATCATTTTGGTCAATCGGCAACTTGCCGATTCGCACTAGTCAATCTTCAGAAGAAAACCATAATAATAATGTCTCTTTGATTTTTTATCTCCATGTGGCATTTATTATTTTGTTCCAACCCTATTGATTGCGGTTGAGTGAAGTTTAATGGAAATTATGCGTTTGGTCGTAACTGGGCCTGTGGGTGCCGGAAAATCTACTTTCATTCGTTCAGTCAGTGAAATTGAAGTGGTAGATACTGATCGTCGAGCCACTGATGATACGCTCTTGCTGAAGAAGAAAACAACTGTTGCTTTTGACTTTGGACGGCTCCAGTTTGGTGCTGATATGGCGTTACATCTATACGGAACACCAGGACAATCCCGCTTTGACTTTATGTGGGATATTCTAATCCACAAAGCCCATGCCTATGTTTTACTGGTTGCGGCTCATCGTCCTGGAGAGTTCCGCTATGCCCGCCGTATTCTAACGTTTATGAAACAGCGATCGTCTGTTCCTATGATCATTGGTCTGACTCATGTGGACTGTCCTGATGCCTGGGATGCTGCCAATGTTGGCGTTGCGCTGGGATATCCCAATCCTTTTGAATGTCCTCCTATCGTCAGCGTTAATCCCAATGAAGCTGTTTCAGTTGCACAGACCATCATTAAGCTCATCGAACACTCTAGCCGTGAATGCCTAGTTTAGGGATTGAAGAGCTTGAAGCACCAACCTATTTCTACATGTTCACCCACTCAGGTTAAGGAATTATGGAGGTACTGCCCGCGTCACTCATCAGAATGAGCGGGATAAATACTAGTTGTTTTCTAATCATTTTGTAACTATGTACCATTTGTAGCAAGCGCAGTAAGGAGCAATATGGCGGTCACTGGGTATTTGGCGGAGTTTTCTTTGGCAGAACTCTTTCAATTTTTGGAGCAAGGTAACAGGGTTGGATTGTTAACTATCTGCACGCTAACGAATGCGGATTCTGAAAAACCCCGCAATTACTATATTTGGTTCAACCAGGGACGCATAGTAGCGACTAGCAATACGCTTGACCAACAAGGGTTATTGAGGATGATTAGCCAACGAGGATGGCTGGGGAATCGAGCAGCCTCACGTCTAGCGCAGTCCTGTGCTGTGAATACCCCATTGGGGTTGTGTCTCAAATCACAGGGTGTTTTGAATGCAGAGCAGTTGAAATTACTGTTTTATGCTCAAGTTATGCAGCAGATTTGTGCGCTATTTACCCTTAAAGATGGATGGTTCCAGTTCGATGTAAAAGCACCAATGTCCACAGCCGAAATGACAGGGTTGAGTGCACCAGCGACGGAAGTAACGCTCGCAGGATTGCGCGCCTTGAAAGATTGGTCTGCATTAGCAGATAAACTACCAGAGCCTACGTCTGCTCTAATCAGCGCTGTTAAAGGTAAACCTCAACAACGCTTAAATCAGGTCGAGTGGCAAGTCTGGGAGTTTGTCAATGGAACGATTTCTATTAGCGCCATTGCCAAGCAATTGCAGTTACCCCTCGAAAAGGTTCAGCAGACTGCCTTCCGACTGATTGTTTCAGGGGTTGCAGAAGAAATGCCAATGGTGGCAAATCTTCCACAGACGGTGGTTGACTCTGAACCAGTAGAATCGATCGCACCTCAAAGTGAAACAACACAAGTTAGCCACTCCTTCTTACAGAGCCTAGTTGGATTTCTAAGAAACAAGGTTTAACCACCATGTTTTGCCTATCCACTTTCTGCCTATTCACGATATCTCTGTAGGTCTAACCCGTTAACTTTTATAATCTTGCTGCTCTTCATTCTAGAAAGCTCAATATAAAGAACGCTACGGTAATAAGTTATTTGATCAGGTTTACGATCGCGGCAACCAGTTCTGTTGGCTCAACTGGTTTGCTAAGGTGCTGCTGAAATCCTGCTGCTAGCGCCTTTTGCTGGTTGATTTCCCCTACATAAGCAGTCAGGGCAATTGCCTTTGGTACAGCATTGGCACGGTGTGAAATCTGATTCCGCTTCTTTGTGAACTCAGATTTCACCTGCTGCATCAGCATGTAGCCATCCATGTCTGGCATTCCAATGTCACTAATTAGCACATCAATTTCTAAGTCCGTTAAGGCTTGTAAGGCCTCTACAGGAGATGCAACTGAAATGGCGATTGCGCCTGCTTGTTCCAGAATAAAAACCAGTAATTCACGCGCATCTATTTCGTCATCTACCACTAAAACTCGAACACCTTGTAGAGGATGAGGGATAGAATCGGCAGGATGAAGACTGTTCTCATTCTTCACGCTTCTGACTTGATGCTTGGTTAGCGGCAGCCTGACCCTAAACGTTGTACCTTGTTCTTCACCTGGACTGTCTACATCAACTGTACCGCCATGTAGTTCAACCAGTTGACGCACGATTGCTAACCCCAATCCCAATCCTCCGAATTTACGGGTGGTTGTACTGTCTGCTTGACGAAAGCGATCGAAGATATAGGGCAGAAATTCTGGTGTAATGCCTTGCCCCGTATCGCTGACTTGAATTTGTGCTTGGGAATCGATCTGCTCCAGGGTAATTTGCACCTGCCCACCCTGCGGTGTGAACTTAACCGCATTTGATAGCAGATTCCAAACCACTTGCTGCAAGCGTCCTGCATCTCCTGAAATGTATCCTACATTAGGAGCGAATCGAGTCTGGAGCTGAATTGCTTTCACTTCTGCCGCTAGCCGTACTGTTTCCATTGCAGCTTCGATGGTGGACTTGAGGTCCACTGAAGTAATATCGAGGTTGAGCTTGCCTTGCAGAACTCGGGAAACGTCTAGCAAATCTTCAATGAGCTGAGTTTGCAGTTTCGCATTGCGCTCAATGGTTTGCAAGCCGCGAGCCAGGGTGACAGGATTGTGCTGTTGATTTTGCAAGAGCTTTGACCAGCCAAGAATAGGATTGAGCGGAGTTCGTAGCTCATGGGACAGCACCGCTAAAAACTCATCTTTCACCCGGCTTGCCTGTTCTGCCTCAGCTCTGGCATTTCGTTCTGCTTCATACAATTGAGCGCGGGAGATGGCTTGAGCACACTGACGGCTGAGGGCAAGCATAAACTCGCGATCGTCTTGACTCAGCTGCTTGAACTGTTTGAATGAAAGAGATAGCCCTCCCACAGCCTTTCCTTCAACCATTAATGGCAGCGAAATCCATGCCTCAAAGGGAAGGCGTTTATAGATTTCTGCTAGGTGAGGGTAGCGAGCAAGCCGTTCTGCCAAAGGCTCTGCCCAAAGCGGCTGTCCAGTCCGCACCGCCTCTGCTAAGGGAACTGATGCAGTCAGAGGAAATTGCTGTAGGGTTTTCTCTGGATCTGTTTGATAGCCTACCATTCGCACAATTTCTAATGTTGTACCCTCTTTGGTCAAAAGTGCCATCAGTGCGGCATCTGCCTCTAGAGCCGCTAGGCTCTGTTCCACAATGACCTCTGCCACTTGAATGGGAGTCAGAGAATCTGAGAGAGCAGCTGTCACCGTTTGTAAGCGGCTCATGCGATCGGCGGCGGTTTCGGCGGCTTGCTTTGCCTGTTGAGCGGTGTGATAAAGATGAGCATTATCAATGGCGATTGCAGCACGGCGCGCCAGATCCTCAGCGAGTCCTAAATCGTCCATGCTGTATTGACGATTTGATTCGGTAAACACAAAGGAAATACTGCCCAATACTCGTCCACGTGCCTGCAGCGGGGCCATAATGCATGATTTTAAGCCCACTCCTCGCAAGATTTCCAAGTATTCAGGATTTGATATGGCTGCTACAAGTTGCTCATCGGTAATTTCGATCGCAATTTCACTTTGTCCAGTTTTTATTACCTGAGAGATGCCATATCCATCATCTAGATGTCTGGGAAAACGCTGTGCTAACTCCCAACCAAACTGCACTTTTTCAGGATCGGAATGAACAAGCGCAACACGGCTGATGCTACCGTCATCATTCAAGAGATCTACACAGCACCAGTCTGCAAAATAAGGCACAGCTAAACGAGCAACACTCTGGAGCGTTTGTTCATAGTCCAAAGACGATGCTAGTGCTGTACTGACCTCAACCAGAAAGGACGATCGGTGGTGGTCAACTTCGGTTTGCTGACGTTCTAGTTCGCTGGCAATTCGTAGAGCAAAGGCTGTTAGCAGGGATTCTGATAGATGAGCATTGTCTAGAGGCTTTCGATCCATTACGCTTAGCAATCCTAGTGGAGTGCCCGTAGAATCAAAAAATGGAATGGCAACATAGCTTTCTATTTGCAGCGGAGCCAGCAGGGGCGCGTGCGGAAATAGAGCTTGTACCCCTTGTGGATAGCAACACAGCTTGCGCTGCTGAATCACTTTTTGGCAAGGGGTATCTTGCAGCAGGTATTCAAAGTTCTCGATAGTTTGACCCTGAGCACAGACGGCAATCGTTCTCAACGCCGTTAAGTTATCGCCTACCAGCAGACCGATATAGGCATAATCCACGGTTAAGACTCTGGTGAGGTGTTGTACCAGCGTCTGAAAAAAGGCTGTACCTGTTGTTGCAGAAACACCGCGTGTCACTTCTAGTGTCGCTGTATCGATTTGCGTCACTTTGCGGGCTACCAAGCGCAGTTCTAATTCATCGACCACGATTGCCGCCAAGTCAGACAAGGTAGTTTTTTGCTCATCGGTTAACGCTGGGCGCGGCTTCCTGTCTAACAAACAGAGGGTACCTAAGTTGAAGCCATCCTGAGTAAGCAATGGAGCAGCCGCGTAGAAGCGTAATCCGGGCTCATGGTGCACAAACGGATTGTAGGCAAAGCGATCGTCCTGTTGGGCATCAGGAATCACTAGCACTTCATTGGGTAGCAAAGCAAAGTCAAAAATGGTGGCATTGCGTTGTACCTCCTGCAGCTCAAAGCCATAGCACGACTTGAACCAGGCTCTTGATTCATCCACCAGGGAGACCAGAGCAATTGGTACATCAAATAGACGAGCGACCAAGGCAGTAATGCGATCGAAGGCTGCTTCCGGTGGGGTGTTAAGAATGCTGTATCGTCGCAGTGCTTCTAATCGTCTCACTTCAGCTCCAGGTGAAGGAGTCGGCGGCAATAGGCGTTCAGGAAATGCTTCAGGCATGAGTTGGAGCAGCAGCAATCAACAGACTAGCAATGTACTTATATTGAAGAATTAAAGGTGGAAAAATGAGCAAAGCGGGAATTGGGCTGAATCAACCTCTTCAAATGCGTATTAGGGTTACGTCTACAGATAGATTATAAACTCTATCGAACGGTAGGAGATTACTAAGAAATTGATTTATGGCATCTTAATCCAAGTGGAATTTTGTGGGTTTCAAACGAGTACGATGCTCCTGAGGTGTTAGACAATGCGACCCGAAACCCAGTCTAAGAGTGACTAGGAGGCAATCAAACAGTTATAAAGTTAATGCACAATTTCCTTTAGAGCTGTTGCCTTGGGTTCGTTGGAACTTTGGCATATTGTTGATTGCACTTAACTAATGGAATAATTGCAATCTGAAAGATTTTTGGTAGGCTAATTCATTATCATCTAGAAAAGGCAAACGTAATGACAAAGTATGTCTGTACCGTTTGTGGATATACCTACGATCCAGAAGAGGGCGATCCCGATGGTGGAATTGCGCCAGGAACACCCTTCGAGCAAATCCCAGAAGACTGGGTTTGCCCAGTTTGTGGTGCAGCTAAAACTGACTTTGAGCCAGTGAACTAAGGATCGTTTTACGGTGGTTTGGGAGTGATTTAATATTATTCTGTGACCTATGAAATTTGCTCGCAGCTCTCTATTCTTCTGTACTGTTTTTGTAATTATTACTCTAAGCTTTAGCGGTTCTTTTTTTAATCGCTATTCGTCTGCTACAGCACAGACTCAACCTGAGTTAGTTCAAGAATTAGAAACAGAGCCTCTGCGAAGAGAATGGGGCTTCTTAATTGAACAATACCCTATCCAACATCAGGGGAAAAATAAACTCAATTTCACACTCCGTTGTGTTCCCAAGGTAAGTGATCCAGGCGGAAGCACTCCTGTAGAAAATATAGCTAGGGCTGAATCTCCTGATAGTTCAACGATCTATCGCCAAATCACAAATTTTCTGAGCAGTTATCCCAACGAGGACGACTACTGGGAGCGCGTAAATCGAAATTTGACTGAAGCGATTTTACGAGAATATCCCATGCTTGCCTCTGTTACGGCCAATCTGGAGGTGCTGCCAACTCAGCAAACGCCTTACACCCGTTCCACCACTGTCACCCATACGGATGATGGCAAAATCCTGGAAAGCTGGAGCTTCATTACTGGACAGGTAACTGTTGAGCATCAAGGAGAACACAAGTTGAATCTGCGAGTGAAATACCGCTACCAGGATGGTATTTCTAGCGCTGACTATCCCAACTTTATTCCTATCTACGCACGCATCGAGCAGTTTTTGTCAACCTATGCTAATTCCACAGATTCTTGGGAAACCGTGAACCGCAATTTAGTGAGTACTGTGCTGCGGGAGTACCCGGTGATGGATTCTTTCACAAGCAAGCTTGAGGTGAAACCCACTCCGAGATCGCCCTACCACTACTTCACAACAATTACGCGGGCGCAGTCTGACGCCTAATAAAGTATCAGCAGATCGAAAAATCTTTCCAGTCCTTTAGGTATGCTGCTAGTTTTAACCAGCAGTATGGAAGCTGGGTTTCAAAGCTTATTACTCAAAGATTGATAAATTATTACACCAGAAGAATACGCGCCGAGAATCAAACGTTCAGGTGCTGTGGATTGTTGGAAATATGAAGAGCACAAGCAAGCGATTGAGGCAACGGATAAGAAGCAACTAGTTATGACAGGTTAACTGATGATGCTTGCACAGCCTACTGATGCTTGCATAGTTTATCCAACCATCAGTGCCGTTGAAGCTGGATACGAAGTGCAAGTTGTTGTTGACGCAGGTAGATCGTCAACAACACTTGCCAGCACAAAAACTGCTTTCGATCGATCGTTACCAGTAAGCCCTGTGTTATGCCCATTGGTAGGAGACTGATCGTCTGTCAACCTGTCTCCAATCTTAGATGCTTTTGCTATTTGTCTTGATACGCGACAGTAGTGGTTTAGCCAAACGCAAAGTTTAGACAAACGCAAAACTGTTAGCGCTCAGAGGATTAGAGATACCTTGGAGCACCGCTAGATTTGTACCAGCAGCAGCCAGCAGCAGCCCACCCTCTGTTTCTGTCTGGTTCAAGCCTGAGAAATCAATCCCCAATCGTGCAATCCCAATCACATCTTTGCCAATTTCGAAGTCTGTGATCGTATTAGCCGCTCTAGGTCGTACGTCATTGGCAATCCAGAACTGGTCTGCTCCCTCGCCACCCGTGATCAGGTTATCTCCGCCAATTCCAACATAGAACTGGTCATCTCCCTCACCGCCTAGCAGCCGATCGCTGTGACCCAGGTTGAATAAATCATCTCCAGCATCCCCTGCAATCAAGTTGCCACCGCGACTCTCACTTGCTGTGAGTCGGTCATTGCCCGCGCCACCAGAAACTGCATCACCTCGACCGACCGTAACGCTGTCATTGCCTTCACCTGCGTCGATCTGGCTGCTGCCAGAAACGCTGGAGCTGGTATCGATGGTGTCATTTCCGCTAAGGGCATAAACTATATCCCCGTTCCCATCAAAGTTAGCAACCTGCTGAGGGGTTATTACATCATCGCTCTCCGTACCAGTTACCAACACCTCAGTCAAATACTCAAACGTTTCACCAGGCAGTCCGGGCGTACTAGCTGGCGCAATTCGTACCTGAGCCGCCTGTTCGTAGTCATAGCCTAAGCCAATTAGCGTCGGTTCGCTGTAAGCCGTCCCCAGAAAGGCGATCCCAAAAGGGGTGTCGTCAGCCTGGGTGGGAGTGCTGTTGGACTGATAGCCTGCCGGTAGGATAATGCTGGGATAACCTGCTCTCGCGCCAATATTAGCCCCTCGCGTAGCAGGAAACAGCACTGCATCGAGGTCATTGGTACTCAAGTAAGCATCAAGCGCATCTTTAGTCAGCCGTAGATCATTGGCTCTAGCAGACAGATAGGCAGCTGTATCGGCTGAATCGGGACTCAGATCTTTCGATTCTGCAGAAAGTGCTCTAGCCTGTCCATACTTGAGCGCTACTTGGGGATTAGCTGCATTGAAAGCGATCACATCAGCCAGCGTTTTGACTGGAGCATCCGGACCTAAGCTGCTGAGGTAGGCGTTAAGGTCGCGCTTAAACTCATAGTCGAGCACGGTTGTATTTGGCGTGGTCGATAGCTCCTGAGCAGTTGGAATCTCCTCAAAGACAACGGTTGCCCCTTGCGCTTCGAGTACAGCAATTGCCCGTTCCACAATCCCCCGCTGTTCGTCGGTGAGCCCATCCCAAAACACCGTTTTTGGAACACCGATCCGCTTGCCTTGCAGCGCTTTGTCATCGAGAAATTGAGTGTAGTCAGTGAAAGACTTGCCTGCGCTAGTGCGGGTTGCAGCATCATTGGAGTCGACGCCTGTCAGCAAGCCCAAAAGCGCTGCAGCATCACCAACCGTTCGCCCAAACGGTCCTGCAGTATCCTGGCTAGCCGCAATTGGGATGATACCGTCACGGCTGACCAAACCAACGGTAGGCTTGATACCAACGACCGAGTTTTGATTGCCAGGGCTAAGGATCGACCCATTCGTCTCACTGCCGATTGAGACGGTGACCAGGTTAGCAGCAACGGCAGCCGCTGAGCCTGCACTGGAACCCCCTGGAGACAGGGCCGGTCTGCCATCTGGAGTGGTAGTCGAAAGCGTTGGGTTATAAGGATTGAAGGTGTAGCCATTTAGGGAACTGTAGCCCGCAGGCATTCCGTTAGCTAAATAGTTGGCATACTCGGTTAGGCTGCCTTTGCCCAGGATGACGGCACCTGCGTTCCGCAAATTTGTGGTGATGAAGGCATCATCCGGCGGAACTGAACCTTCTAGGGCTACAGAACCGGCTGTAGTGGGTTGGTCAGCTGTATCGATGTTGTCTTTCAGCAGCACCGGGATACCATGCAGCGGGCTTTTGATATTGCCCTGCCGCCGCTCTTCGTCCAGGCTCTTGGCGCTAGCCAGAACATTTTCATTCAACGCCAAAATGGTATTGAGCGGCTGTGTACCTTCACCAACGGGCGCATTAAAATCATAAGCATTGATTCGATTGAGATAGAGCTGTACCAGTTCTTGCGAGGTTAGCGCACCATACTCTAACGCCTGGTTGATCTCATCAACTGTTGCTTCTAGTAGATTGAAAGACTCTGGACTTGATAAAGAAAAAACATTAACCACGATCGCCCACTCCTCAAGTAGATAGTCTGGAGCCTTGGGTCAAAGCTTGACCTGTCACTATTGCTGCAAGCACCCTTTAACCGCAGTCACTCCTTTTCCAGTTCTGATGCCAGCAGCAGAATGCTCCACCTACTCAAAGAACGGATATAGCAGGTTTTCAAGCTGCTGCTAGCTCGATAAGACTATCTGCGAAGTCAAACCATAGTCAGTAGCATAAGCTACAGATCCTTTAGAGGAGTACGAGTTGTTGCTGAAGGTATAAATCTGCTAGGAAGCGAAACATAGCAACTTATGTTTCAACAAGTAATGGAAAAATTCGCACCAAGGGCTAGTGTTTGATGAATTTGACTGCGATGGAACCGCAAACGACAGAAATTGAATTTTAATTAAATTCTTACTTTCTCTAGCTAAGGACAAGCTAAGCAACACCACAGCACGAACCGGTTAAAGCAGACTTTAATAACGAATCTAGGACTAAAGTACCGGATCGTTTAGGAGGTTTGATCCATGTGTAAAACGGAGCCTATCTCTAACATAGAACGAGTGATTTATGGAATTGCTTAACTGTGGTTTCATCAATTACGGCTACGGAAACGTATATCCGCACTAAACTTTTCTACATTCTCATCTCAGTTCTATAGCGATTCTATTTAAGTTGTGAAATGGTTTGTCACAAGTGTGGCTTCGCTCGCCCCACCTCTCACAAACCACTTAGGATTGCTATATCAATGCAGAAACCAGATGCAACTGGAAGATATCGATGCAGCATAGGCTGAAGTTGTAACAGCGTAGGGTTTCAACAAGATTCTAGTGCAAACACAGACGATCGCCTGACAGGAGAGCAGCGCTGGTGTTTATATGCAGATTGAAGATTAACGAAATGAACAAATATTGACGAACATTTCAAATTCAGCCGAATCTAAAAATTTAGCTATTCCATCTTAGCAAGATGACCCACACACTCAGGATCTCCTATGGCATTGTTTGTATTTGTTCGTCCAACTGCTCCTTCTGCGTTGGCAACGACACGAAACGGGACCGGCTCACTAATTACCAACCCACTCCGGATGGTTTTGTCCCTGCTAGGAATAATTATCGGCATTGGCTCAGCTGTGGCGATCACTTCGACTGGGCAGGGTGCCCAAAAACTTACGGAGACACAGCTCCAGCCTTTGGGCATGAACACACCGACCGTAATGGTAAGAGCCTCTAGAACAGACAGCATCATCCAGGGAAACGGTTCTATATCAATGCTGAGCTGGGTAGATACTGAGGCGATTGCGGCACAGGCAACGGTGGCTTCTGCGATTACTGCCTCCCTCCAAACTCCAACTGTTCAAACAGTAGATGAAGCAGAAAATATTT
Organism: Phormidium tenue FACHB-886; assembly: GCF_014764505.1. Lineage (GTDB taxonomy): Bacteria > Cyanobacteriota > Cyanobacteriia > Elainellales > Elainellaceae > FACHB-886. Next base: position 112,325 of record NZ_JACXWX010000014.1, on the reverse strand, counting down.
TAACAGCCGTTATCAAAACTGACTCAAACTCACAAAGAATAATGGATTTGTTAACTAAATCTAATCAACGGGATATCACAATTGTGATTATTACGAACAAGTCTGATGGAGTTATCCAAACTCGTTGAACTATTGAAGCTTAGGATAGTTGGATTTTGTAGGAGAAGCAAAGATGCATCAGCCTCAACAAGCGGTAAACTCATCGGTTTCAGATGCGTTGATTCAACGTGGCATTGCTGATCTTCAGCAGGGGCATTCGGAAGCAGCGATCGAGCTGTTTACCGCTGCGCTCCAGTGTAACTCTCAGTCCGTCTGTGCCTATGCAAATCGTGCAACTGCCTATTACACGCAGGGAAACTATCACCAAGCTTTGAACGATCTAAGCCGGGCACTTGAATATGCGCCTACTTTGTTTGCGCTCTATCTCAATCGGGGTGTTACCTACAATCAGTTAGGCGAAACCGAAAGGGCAATCGCCGATTTTGGGCACGCTATTCGTCTTAATCCGCAGCAGTTCAGCGCCCATGTCGGTCAGACGGTTGTTCTATTACCAGATTCTAAAATGATTTCTTCTGCCAAAACAAAGTCGCTTACCTATTCGCTAGTTGGCGTTGCACGCAGTGAGCTTCATAAAAATATATTCAAGTTATTCAATTCGGTTTCAGATTTTGCTTTAGGCGTAAATATCCAAACTTCTGAAACAATGAATCGGAAAATTCAAATGGATGTTCTGAAGATAGCAATTGTGCTGTACGATCAGGCGATCGCTAGAGATCCTAACAATGTTGCCTTGTACTGGGATCGAAGCTGCCTGCTCAGCGATATTCAACAGTTTGAGCGGGCGATCGCCGATTTAAACCGAGCCATTCAGCTAGCGCCAGAAAGCGCTACCTTCTGGGCAAATCGAGGTGTCGTTCACTATAGGGTGTTTGACTTAGCTAGTGCCTTAACTGATTTCACCAATGCGCTAATTTATGATCCTCATGCGGCTGAGGTGTATGTCGATCGAGCCGTTGTTCTAATTGGTTTGCAGCGAATCGAAGAAGCAGTGATTGATATTGAACAGGCGATTCAGCTTAATCCAAACAACAGTGTTTTCATGAAACTACGAGACAGCCTGATTTCATGATTGAACAGAGGCTATGTTAAAACTTGGCTTTCTAAGCACTGCTTCGATCAAAGCGCTGTGTATGTGCCTACAGTTGGTTTTTTAACCCCTGTTTGACCAAGAGCCTTTGCCTTTAAGATTTTGTCATCAAACGAACTCACTTGAACGTGTGCGGCACTAATGCCAAGTTTCTACGTCATCAGTTCTACAGCGTGTTACGAAGCAATCGCCACCGTAAGATCAAGGCTCGAAGAATCGAGCGATCGCACGTTGAGTTCAACCAAAATCTACCAGAGAATTCTGAGAATCTCAAAATGCTCAACTTTCGCGCCATACTCGGCTTGTCTGTTCTACCGTTTATAGCAATTACAGGTTTAACCTTTTTAGAGGCTCCAACGATCGCTGCGACCCAGGCTGAGACGGCAGCGCCTCGATTGCATCGCATAAAAGTTTTTCTACCCAAAAATCCTCAACAGCAGAGCAATGTGAGTCATGTTGAACCAGTTTGGAGACAAACGCGAAGTTCAAGCGTTGCCCAATTTGCGATCGAACAAGTGATTGCAGGACCCACGCGCCAAGAGAGACAACAGGGGTTCGTGAGCGCAATTACCTTGAGCGGCGAGTCGAACTGCGGTAAGGACTTTACTATATCTATTTCTGCCAATGTAGCAAGGCTACAGTTTTGTAAACAGGTTGTTTCAGCGGGAATTGGCGATGATGCTCGTGCTATTAGTTCTCTCGATGCGTCTTTGAAGCAATTTTCAACCGTTCGATCAGTAGTGATCCTAGACCGCGAAGGAAACTGTCTGGGTGATATGAGCGGGGAGAACCGATGCTTGAATCGATAGGTCAACAGTTGTTTGCTTTGTTGATGTCTCCATGCTGAATTGCATGAGGCGAATTTGAGTTGTGAAATGGTTTGTCAGAGGTGGGGCGAGTGAAGCCCCACCTCTGACAAACCATTTAGGATTGCTATAGCCTCCTGGCTAACTCCTTTCGCTTGTTCTTTTCTAATTAGATTCATCGCGGTTACGCTTAACCCTGATTGCTGACTTGCTCAACTACGAACTGCTCCATGCCCCCTGACTCATGCAGGAGATCGATTCTCTCAGGCTCTGTGATCTGTTTGTTGCCACAGACGCCGTGTGAATCCCATTGAACCTCGGCAACCAGCAGCGTGCTGCCGCTAATGATAATGCCCGTTATTAACGGCTGCCACATACCCACAGCAGGAAGAATGCCGATCGCCAGTAAGTGAACAATGCCAATGAGCAGAAAGGCTCGCGATCGCATTCCTACGCCAGTGATCATGTAGCCTGCTCCACTCAAGGCTAGCCACAAGGGACAAATCTGCCCTAAAATTTGCCCCCACTGCAACAAGAAACTCAGATCGGTAATCAGCATGCCGATTGCCATCAAGAAGCTCCAGCAATATAGCAGCCAAGTTAGCCCTTCTGCTGATGTAAAATACCATGTCAGCATGACCATACCCATTACGCTGAGGAGCGTCAGTCCTGATGCCAAAATAGCTTGGGCATACCAACTCATGGGCAAGAACTGGGCAGTTATAAAGATCGCAGCCGATACAATCGCCCAGAGCAAGCAGGCTTGGTCATGCCGAGTATAAAATGTAGATAAGATAACTTGTTGGTTCACGCGCCAATGGAATCGCCATAGCCCCGGTAGATCGCCAATTGCAAAAGCAGACTGCTTTCTGGCAATCATTGGGATATTAGGATTAAAGAAGCTCATATTAAGAAAAAGGTGAAGGAATGAATAAAGCAACTGTTCAATATCCTTAGCTTTCCTTAATTGATTCGAGTCATACTCTATCGGCGGAATAGATTAAATGGATCTGAAAGTCTATCAATAGAAATATTGGCAGAAACATTGACTGGAATCGTCAAGCAGCTGTAAGCCCTCATCCTTGTGCAAATCAGCAGAAGTAGTATGATACAGCGAGCAGTCTAGATGTTCTGTTTAGATCGCCTGATTGTTTTAAGTTATGAAATCCTAATTTAACTGGGTGTAACTGCGGTATCTGAAACTACAAAATGGGCTTGGTGCTGTTGTTTCTTTAAATCATGACAACATCACAAGGCTTTCGCAGCGTTCTATCTAAGCATTACATCTTTGGGGCTTTTGTGGAGTTTTGCCCTGCCTAAGGCATACAGTCATCGAACAACTGCCGGAGCAAGCCCTTATTTTCCTTGCTCAGCTTTCTTCGAGAGGTTCGGCGAGTGCTCAGGGCGGGTCTTCGTCATGGTCTGGAGATACACTTTTCACCTGTTGACACCCTTGCTGATGCAAAGTTTGTATGGGCGTCTCAATAGCTAGCCTGTGGACTAGCTGAGCTATAAAAATTCCGTTTAGGCATCAAAAAAATCCGTATAGTGGTCATTTTCGCTTTCTCAACGATCGCACTTTACGCTAAGCTACCGGTGCCCAGATCTTTTGATGAATGCAGCTTCCTCTCAAGCAGTATAGTCATCTCTACTGGGCTCTCTGCAGGACAAGCTCAACTATTAGCATTTGCTCGTGTGTTTCTCAAAAAACCTGATTTAGTCATCCTTAATGAAGCATCATCCCGGCTTGATCCAATGACCGAAAAACAGCTACTTAACACTGGATTACCAGAGCTATCGGCATAAACTTTAAGTTCTATTGATGAAGAAATGGCTAAGGAAACAACGGTAGAAAAACAGGCTCTCAAATTTGTTATTTTCATTGGCATCGTAAGTCTCTGTGCTGATGCAACCTACGAAGGCGGACGAAGCATTTCTGGAGCCTATTTGGGCTTCTTGGGCGCTAGCGGCACCGCTGTAGGGTTGATTGCTGGCGTGGGCGAACTCATTGGCTTTGGGCTACGTCTGCTTACAGGCTACTTGAGCGACAAAACCCGCCAATATTGGAAGCTTACCACGCTAGGATATGTGATCAACACTGCTGCGATACCGCTGCTTGCCTTTACAGGGCGATGGGAGACAGCAGCAGCCCTTTTGCTGGCAGAACGCACTGGAAAAGCAATTCGCACCCCTCCCCGTGATGTCTTGTTGTCTCATGCCGCTCTGCGGGTGGGTGGAGGATTCGGCTTTGGGCTACACGAAGCTCTCGATCAGATTGGGGCAGTATCAGGTCCGTTGGCAGTGGCAGCGATCTTGGCGTGGCAGCAGCGTTATCAACCCGGATTTGCAGTTTTGGTGATTCCAGCAGTTCTGGGACTAATTGTTTTGTTGATTATTCAGAGAATCTATCCCAATCCACGTGAGTTTGAAGCGAAAACATTGCAACTGAGCGGAGAAGGCTTACCTCCTCAGTTTTGGGTTTATTTAGCCGGAGTGATGTTCGTCGCCCTTGGCTATGCCGACTTTCCTTTGATCGCGTTTCACTTTCAAGCCACTGCTCTAACTCAAACTAATACTATTCCTTTGTTTTATGCAGTTGCAATGGCAGTTGACGCGATCGCTGCTCTGATTCTGGGTCGGCTGTTCGATCGTCATGGGATTACTGTTTTAGTTGGGACATTTCTGCTTTCGGCTCTATTTGCCCCGCTCGCTTTTTTGGGCAATGCATCACTGGCGTTATTGGGTATGGTGCTATGGGGTATTGGCATGGGAGCGCAAGAATCGATTGTAAAAGCGGCAATTGCAACAATGGTTCCAGCCGATAGACGCGGTTCTGCCTTTGGTATTTTCTATCTGTGCTATGGATTGGCGTGGTTTTTGGGCAGTGCGCTGATGGGAATGCTATACGATCGCTCCCTTCTAACCTTAATAGGATTTTCGATTACTGCACAATTCATTGCCGCTCTGGTGCTGTTTCAAGTAAATCGCAGGCAGCGTGTCTAACTTTGAAACGTCGCATCAACTTTTATAAGAACGGTTCAATTCTGAAACAACAGAAAAGGTTTCAAGTTTCTCCTCACCGACTCTATGAGAGAAGAATTATGAGAGCAGGAATAGTTATATTGCACCGTAAGTTTAGCTGAAAATACGCTAGTGATAAAATGATCGCAGCAGAGATGATTTTGTCGCAGAAATTTTAAGAGCGATCGCGCATAACGGGCTTTTGCAAACTCCTTGATGAAAAGAGTCAAAGTTCCCCTGCTGCAATCATCTGGATCAACCGTGGTGTTCCCGGATCGAACCCAGCAATATCCCAAGACCTCGAATCTTGAGGATCAACGAGCGAGATATTGTAGGGAGCAAGCGTCACGTATACTGCTTTTGCCTGAGGATTCACCTTGCGGCGATACTCGTCTAACGCTTGGCTAGGGTGCTTTCGCCCTGCCCAGCTTTCGCAGTCTGTCCAGAAACAAAACACGTCCGCTTTAACCTTGTGCTTGATCGCCCAGCTATATGCTACGGATGCATCGGTTCCACCAAAATTCTGGTTACTTGCCTTAGCGATCGCATTGCTGAAAGAATCCCGTGCTGTAATCTTCAGGTCACGGAAGTCGGTTGCAAATCCTCGGATGACATAGTGCTTTTCTGCTTTCGCAGTTGCCAGTGCCATTGTAGTGGCAATCTCGCAGCAGGTTAGCCCAATTGAACTGACGCTGTAAGCCGACATGGAACCCGAAACATCGATCGCGTGCAGAAATACCTTATCTGTGGGCTGTATCACATCAAAGGAGAGTTCTAGAGCTTGTTCCAGCACATCCACAATATAGGGAACAGGCTGCCAGGTTTTCTGGCTGCGGCCCAAGTGCCCACCGGATTGGTAGGTCTTGAGAGCTTTCAGCACGTCAATCGGGTGGATGCGTCCTTTTCGTAAATGCTCAGCACTATTGAGTACCTTCGCAACCCGCTTCAAGTTGTCGCGGCCATCTGCCGTCAGAACCCCCAGTTCGGTTAATGAACCCAGATTTCGCAGTAATGCACCAATGGGCATGTCATTGAACAGCAGTTGCCAAGCTCGTTTGTCCATCTTGCCGACAGGTGCCGCCATTTCATGCGTTAAGCGACCTTTGGCGATCGCCTCGTGAGTTTGCTCCGGGTTCCGCTTCAGCCACTCGTACCACCAGATCTGCGCCAGCGCATTAGAGGGAATCTCCTGAGGCAGGTCTTTCCAGCCCTGAGTTACCCACTGAAACAACTGGCTGTGCTCTTCAGTTGACGGCTTAACGTGGAACAACCGCAGTGCGTCCCGGTGAGAAAATCCTTGCCGTTGCTGGTACTTCAGCAGTTGATACGCCAGTGCCTTGATATCAGCATTCAACAACCATGACTTTCCAGCTTCGCGCACAATCTTTCCAAAGCCACGCATGGCTTTGGTGTAGCTCAACCACTCGTAGAAGTGGCTGCCCGTCCGCACTACTTGGGGAAAAATTTTTTGAAAAGCACGCTTTGCTTCAGTCGTCTCACCCATCGACAGCAATACCAGCGCGAACAACGGCGCACTGTTGTTAATCGCCCGTCCATCACTGGCACAAACAATTTCAGTCGCAACGCGATCGGGGTCAAGGGCAATTGCCTGCCGTAGCACCTCAATAAACTCATCTGTCAACTCGTGCTTACCTGCGTAGTAGGTGCTTTGAGCTGTGCCAATTAGCAAACAGCGACACAGCACGTTCCAAATATCTGCCTTAAACATCCAGCCACTAGATCGCCCCTGGATCATCTCTGCCTCGCGTCCAGTAATCGGTTGGCTCTGCGGTGTTTGGGTTTTATTCTGCACAAAAAACTTATAGTTCATTGTGAACTCCTGTTGCGCTAGGCAACGCTACGTGAACAGCCCATGAGGGCAATGTGTGGAAATTGGCAGAGTGGGAGTTGCACCCACATTTCCTGCTCCCAAAGCGATAACCCTCGATCGTCGGCCCTTGCGGGCAAGGTGTGAACAAGGATAGTTAGGCGTTCTACTGTTAAACTACCTGCCAGTATTTGGTGTAGTAGCGCGGGAGTTGCACCCGCATCTCCGGTGATTAAGGGGGGAGTCGTCCAAAGCGATAACCCTCAATCTGCGTCCCTTGCGGGCAAGAGTTGGCGCTCTACTGTTGAGCTAGCTGCCACAAGATGGAAGTAGAAGTCGGGCAGGAGGTTTGTCTCCGTTCCCTTTCTTCCTTTGATGAATCCAGAATAGGGTGCTCATCTTCCCTCAGGCGAGTTGAGCATGAGAGGTTGAAGAGCTTGTTCCGGCTGGGGTTTGGAAGCTAGGGGAGGGTCAGAACCTGGGGGATTCCCCTAGCTTTGTTGCTTCTGCTCCGCCCCTAACCCTTCACACAAACAACTTGCTTCAGGGTTGCCACCACCTCTACCAGGTCAGACTGGTTTGCCATTAGCTGGTCGATCGGTTTGTAGGCTCCCGGAATTTCATCCAGCACTCCTACGAACCTGTTAGCCATCTCCACATCACCTGGCTAGATGCCCTGCAGGATGAAGACAATTCTCTCACCCCTCTCCTAGTATTGAGGTTGATTGATCTGGGAGGTTAGCTCATGTCTGAGCGGCAGTTTCTGCGTCTTTCTGGATTCACCAAAGCAGAACGGATTGAAATGACTAATTGTGTGAGCGAGGCGATCAACCAAGCGGGAGCCTGGATTACAGATTTCCACTTGTACTCGAACGTTTTGATCTGCATTAACTTTGAGGCGCCGATCGCAGATTTGGGTAAACTCGCTGCATCTTTGCAAAAGACGGGTCTGGATTTGAGCCAAGAGAGCATCGACCAACTTACGCTGGCTCACGAATCGGCATTGAAGCAAAAGGAGTTAGTAGGAACATTGCAAATTACATTTATCCACAACGAACCCGACTTGCTCCGAGAAGTACCTGCTGTGCCGGGATAAGCGTTGATGAACCGATGCAAGGATGAACCGATGCAAGGTGCTTTCCCCTAAAAGAATTGCTCTGGATAATTTGTAATTTTTAATGGGTTGAGGCAGGATAGAATCGCTCCCTCATTCCAACTTGTCTATGGCTCGTCCCAGTTATGGACCTGAAGCCAAAAAGCGATCGCATCAGCTGTTCTCTGTCTTGCTCGACTATGCCAATGACGAGTTGGAGGGTGACGAGATGGCTCTGGATGCGTTGCAGCCTCAAATTCAGACCCACTGGCAGAACGAACAGCGGTTGGTGGTGCGAACGAAAGTTCGATTTCTGGAGGCACTGACCAAACTAGCAAATACTCCCCTGAGTAGCGAACAGATCAAAGAGGCGTTGCGGCGATTTGAGGATTTTCTAGAAATTCTGGACGATAATCGCCCAAACAAAGGAGGGTCGGAGGTTTGGCATTTTACCCTCAATCTGTGGCATAAGCGAAGCGATCGCATGGCTAATCTACGTCGATTCCAGCAGGAATGGGAACACCGCCGTCCCCAGAAATCCAAGCAGGCCGCAGGCGAGAAAGAGAGTGAGGGAACGAACGAAGATAGACAGGATTTTTGGTGGCAGCTTTGCCGTGAAAGTCTAGAAGCACAGCAGTATGAGCGGCTAACGATTAATCCATTAACCGTAACGGATGGAATCACCTTCAACCTGCATGAACTTTATCTTCCTCTAGAATTAACAGAACGCAAACAGCAGGATCGAGAGTCTGGTGATTCATCTGGCACAGCTTTACAAATTGACGAATCCGAGGAATCTGAAGCTACCCTTTCATTAGAGGCGTTTTTCAACCGTCTGCAATCACTAGGGAAACAACGAGTGGCGATCGTCGGTGAACCTGGTGCAGGTAAAACCACCCTGCTGCAAAAAATTGCAACTTGGCTCTTAGCGGAACAGGCGTTACCAATCTGGATTCCGTTGGCAGATTTGCAGGGAGCAACACTGGAGAATTATCTCTTACAGGACTGGCTGAAACAGGCAACCCGAAGGATTAGTGTTCCTCTAGAGCTTCAGGAAGCATTTGCCCAACAGTTTGAGCAGGGGCGCGTCTGGCTACTGCTCGATGCGATCGATGAGATGGCGCTTGATGCGGCAACTGCCCTAACGGGTCTCGCCCGACAACTGCGGGGCTGGATTGCCGATGCTCACATCGTGCTGACTTGTCGCTCCAACGTGTGGGATAGCGGCAAGAATGCGCTCGATTCTTTCACCACCTACTGCAACCTCAGTTTCAGCAATGGAACTGGAACCCCTGGAGATCAAGTAGGGCAGTTTATCGATCGCTGGTTTCAGGACAAACCGGAACTGGGGGATCGCCTGCAACAGGAATTGGTTAATCCGAAGCGCAAGCGAATTAGAGATGCAGTTAAAAATCCGCTTCGGTTAGCGCTGCTCTGTCGCACTTGGTCTCTCACTCAAGGCACTCTACCCCATACGAAGTCTCTGCTTTACCAGCAGTTTGTTGAAACCCTTTATGAATGGAAGCAAGACCGCTTCCCAACGACACTGGCTCAACGGCAGCAATTAAACCAGGTATTAGGACAGGTAGCACTGCGTGCGTTCCTAAAGCCGGAAACCCGATTTCGGCTTTCCCATTCCTTTGCCCAAACCGCTTTTGCTCAATCACTGGAGTTAATGACCCTGGCGTTGCAGTTGGGTTGGTTCAATCAGGTTGGTATTTCAACCACCACTGGTGAGAAGGTCTATGCCTTTTACCACTCAACGTTTCAGGAGTACTTTGCAGCGCAGGCAATATCAGATTGGCAGTTCTTCTTTGACCCGGCTCACGATTTCCCCCTCTTCAGCCCTTCTTGGCGAGCAGTAATCCTGCTGTGGCTGGGCAGAACGGATATCTCCACGGCAAATAAAGAAGACTTCATCGAGGCACTCACAACGTTTGACGATAGCTGTGGAGGCTTCTACTTTCATCGCGCCTACTTCCTGGCTGCGGCAGGGCTGGCAGAGTTTCCCCAATGCAGTCAGGCTAAAACCATTCTGGCGCAATTGCTGGAATGGCGATTTGGTGAAGCGAGCGTCTCACTTTGCCAGGGGGCTAGAATCGCTTTATTACAAACCGATCGACCGTTGGCAATCGCGGCTCTAGAACAGTTCGTCCAGGACGCAGAAAATCCCTTTGCCCGCTGGCTGGCAGCCTATACGCTTGGCAAAACCTTCGATCCGGGTAGCTCTATTGCGATCGCCACCCTCACTCAATTAATCGGCACATTACAAAGTGAAGCTCTCCGTCTTCAAGTCATTGAAAGCTTGGGGAGAATTGAGCCAGGTGCTCCTGTCGTGATTCACTCCCTTGAGAAGATCTTAGAATCAACTCAAGAAGACAACATTCGCCGTAGGGCTGCCTATAGCTTGGCAAAAATTAATCCAACTCATCCACAAGGAATCACGACCCTGCAGCAAATCATTCGTTCAACCACGAATGCCACATTGCAGCTACGAACAGCAGAAAACTTGGTTACCCTTGATTCACAAAATAGTGTTGCAATTGCTGTACTTAATTCGATTCAACAAAAATCAGAAAAAATAAGCCAAAAATATAACAATAAGAAAACAGACAAACAAAATTTTAATCAACTTATCACAACATTAGAACAACAATTGTTGGCTGTGAAAAACTCAGCTAATCAACGGCGAATTGCGTATCGTCTGGCAACACTTCAACCTGGTCATCCTCAGGCGATCGATTGTTTGCTGCAGCTTCTACTAGCAAAAGACACTTCAACCCTTTACAAACGAGTCGTGGAAGACCTGAAGGAAGTTGTACTAGAGCATCAGCTGACTGATATTGTTTCTCAATTAAGCTTGTTGCTTGCAAATGCAAATTCCTCTAATTCCAATCAAGTCGCAGGAACGCAATTGCATGAGTGCCATAAATTACTGTGGTACTGTGCTCAACAAATGTCCTATGCAGAATTCTCTAATGCCTGGTGTCGCTAAGGACAGTGCATTGTTTTACCTCTCTAGTCAGCGTAATGCGAATTAGATAGCCGGTTAGTTCTGATTTGCTTTCATATATGAGCCCAAATGTTAGAACAGATATAGCGCTACGCGCATATGTCAGGACAAGTTTTTCTGTAAAAGCCGCGTGTAGCGGAAATTTTACACAAAAAAAGATTTCAATCTAAGTACAGAGTGGCATATTTACGTGCAATGTATAGCTGTTGCCACCAGAATTAGAATAAGTGATCAAAACGAATCATGTAGCACCACGTACTTGAGACGCTTGGAGAATGACGGCGGAACCTTTCAAGAGATAATTCAGTCAAGCTTTTAGACTGTTTAAATTGTGCCTGTAATATACAAAACACTTCTCAATCCGATGCGTCAACAATACTCATGGCAGCCAACCTATTAGTAGAATCTCTATGGCAAAGTTTACTTATGAGCTGCTGAATTCAATTCTGCACAAGATTGAGCCAATGAACTAGAAATGAAATTGACACTAGTTTCCGCAAGATCGCCGATGACACTAGTTTGCCTAGCTTGACCGATCGGGTGACTTGCATCAAATTCTGCCAGCCCATTTGAATCAGCCTCCAGTCCACAGCCTCCAGCGGCTCAAGCAGTCGGTAATAGTGCGTTTGCTGAACCCTTGAGCCCAGGGAAAGCAGCTTAAATTCATAATTTCCGGCAGGGTAAATGACATTTGTTTCTACAAGCTGGGCAATCTTGACTCATGTGCACAGTAGTTCAAAGCTGATTATGAGAATTGGCGGCTGACGGTTGATAAAACTTTTTGTGGACAGACTTTAAATTTTTTAATAAAACTATGGAAAGTGAGATAGTCCCGATGTAGTAAGGGAAAGATAGGACTGAAGATCGCCATTTTTAGAAAACGGAAATTCAGACGTATTGAGCGCTTGACCAACCTTCGGAAATAAAACCATGTCAGTCACAGGTCTTATTCAAGGGCTTAATGCCTTTCACAACAACTACTTCAACGACCATCGTGAGCTTTTTGAGCGGCTATCGGCTGGGCAATCGCCAGATGTTTTGTTCATTACATGCTCTGATTCCCGCATTGATCCCTGCCTAATTACTCAAGCACAACCCGGTGAGCTGTTTGTCATGCGAAATGTGGGGAATATTATCCCTGCCTATGGCTCTGCAAACACCGCTGAAGCAGCTGGAATTGAATATGCGGTGCAGGGATTAAACATTAAAGACATCATCATCTGTGGGCATTCGCACTGTGGGGCAATGAAAGGGTTATTGCAAATAGGTAGCTTAGCCGAGCAAATGCCTCTAGTGTATGATTGGCTGAAACGGCATGGTGAAGCGACTCGTCGTTTGGTATTGGATAACTACGGAGGATTGGAGCCTAGCCAACTTTGGAAGATCGCAATTGAGCAAAACGTGCTAACTCAGGTTAAAAACTTAGAGACTTACCCCGCCATTCGCTCTAAAATCCATAGTGGGCAACTCAACCTCCATGCCTGGATCTACGAAATTGAGTCAGGAATGGTCTTTGCTTATAATGCAGGACTGCGACAATTTATGATCCTTGAAAAACGCTCTTTCCCCGTTCCCGATCCGCTCATTACAGCAGTTCAAGGATAATCTTAATCGTCTAAAGCTCCTTAATTTGCGTGATCTGCACATTGTGCAGATCACGCAAATTAAGTTTGCTGTGAACGAAGCAAAAATCAGAGCAGATGTAGGCAGCTTGGAATCAGGCAAAATACGACCTAAAAAGCTTTTGCTATTGTGCCACAGCAGTAATTGGGTAACCGCTTGACTTATCTGTTGATCGTCGCTGCTATGTCCGGATGGAAACTATAGCGATCCTATTTGAGTTGTGAAATAGTTTCTGAAAGATAGGGGGCGATCCTCCTTACCTTTCACAAACCTTTTAAGATTGCTATATTACCGCGATCGTCAAGCCCTTTGACCACCTCAAACTAGTACAACGGCTCATAGTTGCATTGGGTTGGATGGCAGAAATATAAAGTCCACATCCTCACAACTTCCTCAAATTGTTCTCCTAATGTATGAGTGTGAGCAGACAGGCTGTTTTTAAGAGCCACCTCACTGCTAGGTTGACTTATTGGAGGACTGCTGATATGACCGAGTTCAACTTCTGGAGCGGTGCTGGGTAACAACTGTAGAGAACAGGGTTTCTAACCAGTGCTACCAGAAGTAGCCAAACCCATGTTTGATTAGTTTGTTAAACACTCTGTGTACTCAAGTTCTTAGCAGGGTTGGCTCAGCAATTATTGTGTTAATGCAGCTTGCCATCAAGCAAGAGATTAAAGCAGAGAACGCATGATTAAGATTGGGAGAATACCCATCTCAGCACATTTACCACGCTTTGGCTTGCGAAACTTTAATACTCGGTGGACTTAAACACTCGGTGGTACGAAGCACAAGATACAACGAGAGAAAATGCAGTAATGCCCAAATCAATTGCAAACCTAACCATGCTAGTGGTGTGTGCAGAAATTGAGCAAATCACCGATACACACTACCATTATCCCTATCCCTATATATTTGCCCATTCTGATTTGCGTCAAGAGTTAATTGCTTATGTGTTGACGCGAGTTCGCAATGTGCATATTACGGTAGAGCAGGAAAAAGAAGCAGACATCAATGCTGAGACAACACCCTGCCCCACAGAGATAAAGCTGCAGATTGAAGATTTGATTCACCAGGGTGTTCACTATGTTCTTCAAAAATATGGAAATTCATTAAGTTCTTGCGTTCTTCAGGAAGATTACAGCTACTCAATAGCTTCTTACGGGTCTGGCTGAACTGCTTTCAATTTTTAGCAACTAACAAGCAGAGCAAGCATCATTCAAATCATCTGACTCAACGAGCACCAGTTCCACGTTCGGGTGTTCTTCAATCAGCTCCACTAGCCAGTCATATACTGTGGGTCCCTGTTCTCGCAGCGCTGCCCGCAGTGCCCAAGCCGTCTTGATCAATACCGTAGGATGACAGTCGCGCAGCCGTTGCATGAGCTGATGAACGGTATGAGGATAGCCGAGTGCAGTTTGGGCAACCTTTGCATCTCGCCAGACCAGCCGAAACTGCTCCGGCAACTGTCCGTAGTCGCCGCGCAGAACAGCGTGGAGGGCATCGAGATTATCGCCCCAAGGTTGCCCAGACAACAGAACCTGAGTGATCTCAGCGTAGAACGCTTCGAGTGTTGTAGTGCGACGACCGTCGAGGACGTACTCAGGTTTCACAGAACCTCCATCAGTAGAACTGCATGCAGCGATCGCCGCATCCTTAGGCTGCCAGAGAGCATCCTGCCTCAGACAACCATAATAGTTCTATTGTGAAACGCACTGTTGCCGATCGGGTGTATTCTGCAGATTTGAATGGTGAGTGAAATACTTATCTAGCCAGTGGCAACCACGCGTTAGGAGATTGGGCAAGCTGGGAACCTGCCAATGATGAACTGTATTATTGTTGCCAGCGGTGAAGATCGTTTGCCCATCTTTGCTGAAGCTGACGTGATGAGTGATCTGTGAAACAGCGATATCACTCAGCAACTGTCCTTCTACCGTCCACAGCCTCATCGTGTTATGAGCAACCGTGGCAAAGCTGTGGCTATCAGGGCTAAATACAATGCGGAAGATCGAGTCCGTGTGCGCTGTAAAGTTGGTCAGTAGTTGCCCCTGGCGATTCCATAGTTTAATGTTGCCGTTCATCCCGGTGGTTGCAAAATAGTTTCCATCTGGGCTGAATTCGATCAGGTAAGCATCGGGTTGGGATTGCTCCAGCGTTTTGACTAACTTTCCTTGAGGAGTCCAAACTTTCACAATTCCGTCTATGCCTGTAGTGATTAAGTGCTGGTCGTCAGGGCTAAACTGCATGGCTAGAATGTCTTGCTCGTGAGTAGTCAGGGTTGCCAAAACATCTCCGGCTGCAGACCATATCGTGAGGCTGCCACCCCTATGCGCGACTGCAAGGTAATTTCCGCTGGGGCTGATACTCAGCGCATTAATAGACGATTGAGACGGTGTACGGGTTTGTAATAGCAGATTTCCCTGACGATCCCAGAGATTAATCTGGTTATTGAGGGTAGCACCCGCAATATGGCTACCATCCTGGCTGAGAGCAAGAGCTTCAACGTAGGGCTGGTCGCCCTTCAGTTCCTGAATCAGTTGCCCGTCTGAATTCCACATCCGAATTAAGCCCTCCTGCCCAGCGATCGCCATCACCTGACCATCGCGGCTAAACTGAGCCTGGAGGTAAGACTGTCCCGACGCATCCAGCGTTGCCACTTGCCGTCCTGCCGTATCCCATAGCTGGACATTGCCCTCTGTGCTAATGCCAACCACGCGGTTAGTTTGCCCGCTCAGTGCAAGCTGCATAAAGTTAGGTGTCGCCCCCTCCAGCGGATACTCGTTAGGAGTTTGCAGATTCCATTCCTGAATCATGCCAGCCGTTGAAAAGGTAAGCAAGCGATCGCCCGCTGGGGCAAACCAGGCATTGAGAATTCTGCCCTGACCTTTCATCGTTGAAACAACGGGCGGAGCTGACCCAATTTGCTGCCAAAGGAAAATTGTGCCAGAGAAGTTGCTGAAGATAAAGCGATCGCCCTGAGGACTGAGCTGTAGATTGGCTTCTACCGGAGTGATTCCGGCTGTGGAACTGGGGCGTATTTCAGGAACTCTGGGAGGAAGCTGTTTTCCTGCGGGTGTCCAGTGGCTCACTTCTCCATCGATGGTTATAGCCACAATCTCGTTATTGGAGGTAAAGTGGGCATCGGCAATGGATTTGTATACACCGTTGCTGTCACCCGGAAACCTAATTTCACCAACGCGATCGCCCTTCACCGTCCACATCTGAGCAATGCCATCCATACCGACTATCAATAAATACTCACCATTTAGACTCCACTGCATTTTTAGATGAGGGGATGCTTTGACAGTAGCCATTTGTCCATCGCGTGACCCAATTTGTACAGTGCCCCGTTCGTCAATTGCCGCAAGATGCCGTCCATCCGGACTGAACTGCACCGCATGAATATTGCCTTCAAACCCTTCTAGTTTGAACTGATAGCGTCCTTGCGATGACCAAACATCAACTGCTTGAAAGCTCGCTGCGGCAAGTGATGCACCATCAGGACTAAACGCCAAAGCAAACACCGGACGGTTTTCGGGCTGTTGCAACTCTCGAAGGCGATCGCCCTGCTGATTCCATAGCCGAATTTTGCCATCAAACCCAGACGTAGCAAGCAGCTGACTATTGGGGCTAAACTGCATTGCCAACTCAGTTCCAGTGTGATTACCCAGGTTAGCAATCAGCGTTCCCTGAGTCGTCCACAGTTGGGCGGTTGCTGGGCTGTCAGCAGATGATGTGGCAGAGGCAGTTAACACTAGTTTGCCATCAGGGCTAAATTCCACTGCCCCTGAATTAACCGGGAAGCCTGTCACCCGATTTTGTTCTTTAATCCGATCTAGAACGCTTTGTAGCGCTAGAACTGGGCTGGTTGCCGGATATTCAGATAAGGGGCGATCGTCGTTCACTAGCTGGTTGAGTTCCTGTCCAGCCTCCATTGCTGACAGCAGGGCGTCCAGCTCAGAGGCTTCAAACTGGCGTAGCGCATTCATGCCCTGTCGCTCCAGTCGAGTGCCTGCTAGAGCAGCCTGCTGTCGCTGTAACGCAGAATTAGCAAAAGTTCCGGCGATCGCTGCTCCTGCTAAAGAGATAGCCAGCACCACTGATCCGACTCGGATGCGGCGTTTAGCTTTTTGATTCGCCAGGGTGAGAATCTGATTCGCTTCGGCGATCGTTTCCTTTTCCTGTTTTTCAATATCCCAGCCGATCTGAACCTCCAATTTCTCCAGTTGAATGGTGCGATTTTCAGCGTCCTGACTCGCCGCCAAAAATTGGTAATCGTCATCGCTGAGGCTCTTACCTGCTGACCAATTCAACGCTTCTCGTAATGCCTGCCCCCGCAATAAGCGAGAGGTATCCTCCCGCTTGGAAGCCAACCAAGCGGCGATCGCATCGTTGTAAATTCGCAGACTGCCCAATCGCTCACTGACCCAGGCAATATCAAATACTGTTTTATAAATCAGGTTGGCAACGCACAGATTGCCCTGACGCCGCACCACCAAACCCGACAGCTTGAGCGCCATCTGCTCCGCCGAATCATCTGCCGGAATTGACTGATTTGGAGCCAGCAATATCTGCTGATATAGCCCCAGCAGCCGAGCCGCTCTCTGCTCATTGCGGAGCAGGCGATCGCGAATCGTCTTCAAATGCTCTGGATAATCCTGTGCCTCCCAATTGTCGATAATATGCGTTTGGATGAGGCGATCGATATCACTCTTCTGCTCCTTCACCAGCAGCTGACAAACCTTCTGCGTGAGGAACGGCTGTCCACCTGTCCAGCGCAAGATCTGGCGGAGTGCTGCTTGAGGATGATCAACGGCTTCTGCTAAACCATCGGCTAAAACCTGCGCTTCGTGTTCAGCAAATCCATGCAGATCTATAGCTCGACCAATGTTGAAGGGAGTGCGTTTGGTATCGCTGATCAGATCGCTGGGAGTGGCAACTCCCAACAACGCAAAGGTAAGGCGATGATAAGCCGGATGATGCGCCCGTTTGTTATAGCACGCGCGAATCAGCACAAAGAAATCATCCAGCGGGTTGTGAAAACTAAGAACGCTGTCAATTTCGTCAATAAAAATTACGATGGGCTGGGAAACCTGATTCAGCACAACTTCTTCAATCAGATGGCTCAACCGCTGCACAGGCGAAAGGGAGGCGCGATCGCTCCACCACTCCATAAATTCTTCAGCGGTGAACACATTGAGGCTGGTTGCCAGCTTGTAGGCAACGCCGCCATACCACTGCTCCAGCGAGACTTGATTGCCAATATCTGAAATGTCGATCGTGACGCAAGCAACCCCCTCAGCCTGCAAGCGCTTCATGACCTGCACCTGCAGGCTCGATTTCCCCATCTGTCGAGAATTTAGGACGTAGCAAAATTCCCCTGCCTTTAGCCCCTCGTACAAATCGAGGTCAGCCTGACGCTTGACATAGGCAGGAGCGTTTTGGGGTAACGTGCCGCCTGCTTGATAATAGGGAGTGGCAGTCGCTTTGTGGTTGTGATGTGCAGTCATGGCAGTTTAGACGAGAAATAAGAAGAATGGATTCTAGAAAAACCGTTGTCATTTCTCATGAAACTCAGGCAGTTGATGAGTTCAAAAAGGAGATTTTTGAGTTCTGATTGATTTGCCATCGACTTTATCGACCCATAGCCCAAGTAGCGTGTAAGAGGAGTGTTCCTGTTCTACCCCCTCACCTCTCATCGCTCATTTAGGACTGCTGTAGCATGAAGTAAAAACTAGAAGGCGCGCATTGAGGTTAGCGATGGGTTCCCGTACTTACAGACCAAAACTTGAACAGGTCGATCCCCCCCGATCGCCTCGCGAAACGCTGCCTACGATGGATGATTTACCCAGTGAGAACCCAGAGGAGCCAGGTTTGCCAGATGAATTTCATCATCTTCAACCGCAATTGCTTAGCCGTACGCTGCAGTTGAGCAGTTACGCTCGTAACAATTGGTTTACAGCCTCCGATCTCAACCTTTACTATGATGTAAAGCATCCGCTGTGGTACAAGCGTCCTGACTGGTTCTTGGCGCTTGATGTACCTCGTTTGTATGATGGCAAAGACCTGCGACGGAGTTATGTCATTTGGCAGGAAGGTAAAAGTCCCTATGTGGCGATCGAGTTTCTGTCTCCAGGCACTGAAGCCGAAGACTTAGGGCGCTTCTCCGAAACAGCCGAGGGGGCGGATACAGAATCAGTAACGTCAGCATTCCCTACCCCAGAAAATGGCTCAGAGGTGATTAAACCCTCTGCAAAGCTAGATGTTTATGAACGGTATTTGCGAGTGCCTCACTACCTCGTGTATAGTCGCTATACCCAACGGTTGCGCTACTTTAGGCTGAATGGAGGACAATATCAGGAACAATTGCTCAACCCAGAAAACCCGATTGCCTGGTTGACCGATTTAGAGATTGGCTTAGGCATTTGGGAAGGTGTGTTTGAGGATGTTCCAGGTCATTGGCTGCGCTGGTGCGATCGCACAGGCAACTGGTTTTTAACCGACACAGAACAAGCTCAGGCTCAACTGCGCCAAGCTGCCCAAAATTTACTAGCAACTGGTATGGAAGTCGGACAAGTTGCTCAACTCTTAGGGTTATCACAAGAGCAGGTGAATGCTCTTATGTGACCTGCTGCTAATGCCTACAGTGATTCCTCTGCATGCCGCGATCGCTCAAACTCCGTCAATCCTACATTTCTCATGTCAAGCTGTCTCTGCTGCGAAATGGCTTTCCCAGCCAACGGCTTCTGGCAGACCACCTAGAAATTGCCCAATCGACTGTCAGTCATTTTCTGAATGGCAAACCTGTGGATTTTGTCAATTTTGTCGAACTTTGTCAGGTACTCGGGCAAGATTGGCGCGATCTAGCAGATCTGGAATCAGAGCCGTTAACAGAGCAAGTTGAGAAAGCTCCAGAAGCAAAGAAGGATTTCACAACGGTTCTTATTAGCGGCGATGAGCGTTGTGCAGATCTGATCGCTCAACTCCAGCAGTATTTCGCTCAAACCCAACATCAGGTGACGATCGCTCCAACGCCACTCCTGTCCATAGACCCGCTGCAGTTTGACTATTGGCTATTGCTGTTAACAGAGCAATTTGCCGTCAGCGAAGCAGCTCTGGCGAGTGTTCAGCTTGCCAAAGAAGCGTGGGATACAACCCAACGGCCTGCTATTTTGCCGATTGTGATTAATCTACCCTGGGGGCAGCAACTGCCCTTTGATCTGTTGGGCTATCTGCAAGCCAGCCAGCCATGGCGATGTCAGCTTGCTGATCCGCCCACAGGGTTAGCATCGGCACTGCTGGCGGTATTCAACCAGCGGCGTATGGCGCTACCCGCTAATTCTGAGTTTGCTATTTCCTGGACACAGCTCATCCCAACAACGCAAACCCCCGCGCCACCTTTGCCGACTGCCTCGCCTGAGATTCCGGGAGGGCAGATGGATCTCGAATCGAGGTTTTACATCGATCGCCCACCTATTGAATCTTTGTGCTATGAGGCGATCGCCCAGCCCGGTGCATTGATTCGGGTGAAAGCGCCTCGGCAAATGGGAAAAACCTCGTTGATGGCGCGAATTCTCCATCAAGCAGAGCAGCAGGGATCGCGGATTGTGCCGCTGAGCTTTCAGCTTGCCAATCAGCGCATTTTCAATAGTTCAGATACGTTCCTCCAGTGGTTTTGCGCCAGTGTCAGTCTGGAACTCGGTCTGCTGGATTCAGAACAACTGGCAAAGCATTGGCAGCTTGCTGACCTGATTGGCAGTAACCAGTGCTGCAAAGCCTATTTTGAGCAGTATCTGCTGCCGCAGCTCTCGGCTCCTTTGACTCTGGGACTTGATGAAGTCGATCGCGTATTTGCCAGCCTTGAAATAGCGGATGATTTTTTTGGGTTGCTGCGGGCGTTGCATGAAGAAGCGAAACGGCGGGAGATTTGGAAAGCCATTCGTCTCGTTGTGGTGCATTCCACCGAGGTTTACATCCCGCTAGATGTGAACAAATCTCCGTTTAATGTCGGGTTAGCGATCGAGTTGCCGGAATTTTCATTTCCTCAGGTCGAAGAACTGTTGCAGCGCTATGATCTTTCTCTACCAGAGAACGCGATCGAGGCGTTGATGGAATTAGTGGGAGGGCATCCCTTTCTGATCCGACTGGCGCTGTATGCGATCGCCCATCTGAATCTGCGCCTAGAGCAACTGCTGCTGCAGGCGCCAACTGAGGGCAGCATTTATACTGACCATCTTCGGCGCCACCTCAGCAATCTTGAACGCCATCCACGCCTAATGCAGGCATTTCGGGAGGTGGTATTTCATGACGCTCCAGTGCGATTGCCCACTGAGCAAGCCTTCAAACTCAGCAGTATGGGTCTTGTCCGATTAGTGGGCAACGATGGAATGCTACGATGCCAGCTCTATCGTCACTACTTCCGCCATTGTTTGGCTTGAACTCAATTGAAGCGTAAACGATCCGCTTGACTAACACAATCAAGATTGTGCTGATCGTTACTCAAATAGTGAACATAAGTAGCTCAGCCTTTGATATAAACAGTATAGTCAGTTAACTTTCTTTGTTACTTGAATGAAGATAGATTAGGTTAGAAAAAGGTGTGACGCATTGGACGTTTAGAACAAACGAATAATGGAATCGTTTTGCGCAATGCTTATAGCATTGTTATAGAACTTTAGTTCGAAGGCATAGGGCTTTAGCCTGGAAATTCAAAATAGAACTGGTGCTGGCAGATAGCCTGTATGGGAAGGGCAACGCCGTTGTGCGCTATATCAAAAGGGGGTGATGACGCTCGCTTGATTATTCAAGGAATGAGCCGTGACCGTGAATTAGCTTTTCACAGCAGAGCTTCTCATAGCAGGGCTTTTCGTACCAGCGCTTCACCAGTCTATGCAATTTTCTCCTACCCAAAGCGACAGAAGATCGACTATTTCACGTTCAGTCTACGCAGACTTGCCCTGGCTGAGTTCTTGCTCAAGCTGCTCATCCCAGAAAGAGGCTTCTACTTTGTGCCCATCCGGATCGCGAACAAAGCAGCCGTAGTATGGCTCACTGTATTCGGGTCTGCCGCCGGGCGCACCTTCGTCTCTGCCTCCTGCTGCCAGCGCTGCCTCATAGAAGGCGTGGACGGCTTCTTTGGTAGGAGCGATAAAGCCAATATGAGTACCATTGCCAACAGTTGCAGGTTGCCCATCGATCGGGGTTCCCACCCAAAATTCGGGGTACTGCTTGCCATAGGCGATCGCCCCTGGATGCTCCATCAGGCGCTTGCAGCCTAGCGTCGGTAATACAGCGTCGTAAAAAGCGATCGATCGTTCAAAATCATTGGTGCCGATCGAGACGTGAGAGAGAATGCTGGGGTTATTATCCATGTCTAAACCCTCCATGAGTTGAGTTGGAATGGGGTAAGCCAGAGATTTGGATCAGTGCTTTGATGCGTTTTAACTGGAATCTTAATAAGACGATTGCATTATAGCAGTACCCTTGTACTAAATCAACTTAAGTGATAAATTATTCACTACCGATTCTACTAATTAGCAGTTGCTCATTGCGATCGCTCCACAATTGCTGTGTTCAATCTACAAAACCACATCTGCCACAGAATACTTCATCCCAGTCTGACTTGAGCATAACTTTCAAATCTCAGGCTGGTGTAATAACCTTGTTCCTGCTGTCGGGCTGGGACTTACTGCAACTCAACTGCTGCATACTTTTAGAAAAGTTGATCCAAACTTTGGGCAAGGTGTCGATTTAAGCAATTGCCGTTCGACTGGCTTGCAGGCGGTAAAGCTCGATTGCACCGAACGAAAAAATTTTCAAGGAAGTGTCGATTTGAGCCAGCACCGTTCGACTAACTTGTAGAGGCAAGAAATGGAGGCAACTGAATGAAATACATGCTGCTGAGCCGCTCAGATTCCAGAAGCGCGAGTTAGTACTGTCGAAATTCACCGTGTTTGCCTTATCCAAACTCTTTCGAGATGGAAACCCGAGATCTCACCATTGCCGTGAATGGCAACTTGGCTACTGCACGTTGGCTGTTTCGCTTTACAGGAAAAGGCTATCCCGCCATGCAAATGTGGATGCACATCACCGCTGTTTGTCAGAAAAATCAGGGTAACTGGCAAATTTTACATGAACACATCTCGGTGCCATTTGATCCAGAAACCTCTGAAGCTGTTTTCACACTCAACCCGTAGCAAAACCCACTGAACCAACAAAAGGAGCACACCATGAAAATCAATCCTTATCTCATGTTCAACGGCAACTGTGAGGCAGCATTCAAGTTTTATGAGCATTGTCTTGGTGGCAAAATCACCATGATGATGGCTCACAAGGAGGCACCCTCGGCAGAGCAGATCCCTGCTGAATGGCAGGACAAAATTATGCACGTCTGCCTCGATCTAGGCGATCGTCTTCTGATGGGGTCTGACAGTCCGCCTGAATATTTTGAAGCACCTCAAGGCTTCTACGTGCAGCTTAGCGTTAGTGAACCAGCAGAAGCAGAACGCATTTTTCATGCTCTGGCAGAAAACGGCAAGGTGAAGATGCCGATCGAACAGACCTTCTGGTCTATCCGCTTTGGTCTGTTGGTCGATCAGTTTGGCACACCGTGGATGGTCAACTGTGAGCAGGTGGCTTAAGCCTTCATACTCCCCTTTAAGCTCGATTCTCTGCCTTTCCAAGGCGTAAAAAGCAACTCTTTACCTTCTAAGAAAGCTATAGCGAATGGAGAAGATTATTCTCCTACGGATCAATTCTTCAATTTCTGGCTTAGCGACAACCTTAGGGCAAGAATCACTGCAAGTGATTCAATCAACTCATCAAAGGAGATTCACAATGATTAAGAACGAAATCGCGCATCCAAGCATCGTTGGGCAAAACGAGTGGATCGCTGCTCGTAAAACACTCCTAGAACACGAGAAAGAATACACCAAGCACGGCGATCGCATCAATGCTGAGCGACGCAGGCTACCAATGGTCAAACTTGAGAAGCAATATACTTTTGAAAGACTGGATGGCTCTGTCAAGCTAATTGATTTGTTCAACGGACGTACCCAACTGATCGTCTATCATTTCATGTTTGCTCCAGAATGGAACGCAGGCTGTATGGGCTGTACAGGCTATGTCGATGCCTTGGGTGACTTGTCAATGCTAAGCAATCGCAACACAATGTTTGTGCTTGTCTCCCGTGCCCCGCTGCCTAAGCTTGAAGCCTACAAAACACTCAAAGGATGGACTCTCCCCTGGTATTCCTCCTTTGGCAGTGATTTCAACTACGATTTCCATGTCACGCTAGACAAAAACATTGCCCCCGTTGAATATAACTATCGGGACAAAGCTGAGTTGGAGAAGCGAAACGGCTCAAATGTGATGCAGGGCGAAAGCCATGGACTTAGCGTTTTCTTCCGCATCGGAGACGATGTTTTCCATACCTATTCGACCTATGCCCGTGGTGTTGAATCAGTTACTGATGCCTATAGCCTTCTTGATATGACACCTTACGGACGCCAAGAAGACTTTGAAGACTCCCCTTCGGGTTGGCCTCAGAGTCCGACGTATGGGTAGGGAAACTGGGGTTATAGAGGGCATAACGGTAACTCTCAGCCTCTGCTGATCGAGACGCGGTATCTCTAAACTACCTCTAATGAGAACGCATTTCTTAATCATTCATCACAGGGAGATAAAACAATGGAGACAACCCAAACGCAACAGGATTTAACAATGCATACTGAACCAAAAAAGGAACATCAGTGGCTCCAAAAACTTGTCGGTGATTGGGCGTATGAAACCGAAGTGACAATGGGAGCAGATCAACCTGCCGAAAAATCAACGGGAACTGAGCGTATACGCTCATTGGGTGAACTCTGGATTTTGGCTGAAGGACAGGGTGAGGTGCCTGGCTGTGGTCACGCTACAACCTTGATGACCCTGGGCTACGACCCGCAAAAACAGCGATATGTGGGCACCTGGATCGGCTCAATGATGACCTATCTGTGGCTGTACGAGGGTGAATTGGACGCAGGTGAAACGGTGCTCACGCTCAACGCTGATGGACCTGCAATGACTGGTGACGAGAAGACAGCGAAGTACAGAGACGTGATTGAGTTCAAGAGTGACGATCACCGAGTTATGACTTCGCACGTGCTAGGGGATGATGGGCAGTGGCAGCACTTCATGACCGCAAATTATCGACGGAAACAATAGCACCATACCCCATCTAACCCCCAGCTAAGCAGCGTAGAACATTGCTGAGATAAACGATTTTGCGGAGCAGTGCTGGTCACTCTGACCAGCACTGCTCCGCATGGCAAATACGCTACTCCTCAAACGAAATTAGCAGTTTACGAAGCAATAGAATCAGCGCTTCACGTTCTGTCTTTTCCAGAACGCTAAGAATTCGGTGTTCATTGCTAACATGAGCTGCAACCGCCTGCTCAATCAGCGTAAAGCCTTTATCTGTCAGCACGATGAGTGTGCCTCGACGATCGCTTGGATCGGGAACCCGCTCAACAAGTTCAGCTTGCTCTAGGCGATCAATCCGGTGTGTCATCGTACCCGATGACACCATCAGCATGTTAAACAGCTCGGTTGGTGTGAGACGGTAGGGTTGACCCGAACGGCGCAGAGCTGCTAGTACGTCAAACTCTCCAGCGGTTAAACCAAATTCTGCAAACGTCTCTTGGATAGCTCGCTCTAGATGTTTGGCTAATCGTCCCATTCGCCCAATGATGCCCATCGGTGAGACATCCAAATCAGGACGCTCACGTTGCCATTGCAGCAAAATTCTATCGACTGGATCAGACTTCTCCACTACCCACTTGCCTAAATATCTTGACATTAAATATCTTGACATCAAAATAGTCGCTATAATCTTGATGTAAAGTATCTTAGCTTCAAGATAAATAAAACTGGAGGAGCAATATGGGCGGACGGACAGTTTACCTGCTAGCGGCACTTGCAGGCGGGGCAATTCTCCCGGTTCAAGTTGCCCTAAACACTCTGCTACGGCGCTATGTGGGTGAGCCTATGCAGGTGACGTTTATTTCATACCTTGCAGGAACGTTAGCATCCCTCGCTATCTGCCTTGCTGCCCGCTATCCACTGCCTGCTGCGACTGCGCTTGCTCAAACCTCTTGGTGGATGTGGATTGGCGGATGTTTGGGCACGCTTTATGTCTGGTCAAGTATTTTCACTACACCAAGAATTGGAGCCGCGCTTGCCCTTGCCTTGGCGATCGCAGGTCAGATGATCGCAGCGCTGTTTTTGGACCACTATGGCGCGATTGGACTGACAAAATACTCAGCTAGCCCAACACGGATTGCAGGAGTTGTCCTGGTGGTTTTAGGAGTTTCCTTGGTGGCATCTGTTAAACGGTAACTGCCCGAAACTCAAGCTCTTGAGCATTAGCCACAGCTTCTCTCGCTGCAGGTTTCTGAAGCAATAAGGTTGATTCATGTACTGTGATTTACGAGATTAGCGATTATAGCAACGAGTTCGTATGGGTTGATGGGTTTAGTGAGGTGGCGTTGAAACCCGGCTGCGATCGCCCGTTGCCGATCTTCCTCTTTCGCAAAGGCTGTGAGGGCAATTGCCAGAATTGGCGTGTTTAGGTCGGTTTCGAGTTGCCAAACCTGCTGAATGAGAAAGTACCCATCCTTCTCAGGCATCCCAATATCACTGATTAAAACATTGGGTTTGAACTGAGGCAGTACAGCCAACGCGGCATCCACCGAGTTTGCCGTTCTGACATCTGCTTGGCACTGGTCTAGAACAAAAGCAGTGAGGTCTAGAGTATCTGGATCATCATCAACAACGAGAACTCGCAGATCCTTCAGCGGGGGAAGATCAGTTGTGATGGCTGGCTCTTCTGGCTCAGGTTGTGCAAGTAATTGTGGTTCTCGAATCGGCAACTGTACCGTAAAAGTTGCCCCCAATCCTTCCCCCGCACTGGTCGCATACACCATGCCATCATGCATCTCGACTAAATGCCGGACGATCGCCAATCCTAATCCCAATCCTCCGTGCTTTCGAGTGGTTGTATAACCTCCTTGGCGGAAACGATCGAAGATGTAAGGGAGAAACTCAGCAGAAATTCCCTGCCCGTTATCGCTGATGGTAATTTGAGCATGGTTGCCAACTTGAGACAGCTTCACCTCAACACGTCCACCCTGCGCAGTGAACTTGATCGCGTTGGAAAGCAGATTCCAAACGATCTGTTGCAATCTTTCTGGATCGCCAGTCACCTGCCGAACGGCTGGATCGAGGAGCGCTTCAATTTCAATGGCTCTTGCTTCTGCTAGCGGATGAACATCTTCTAAGACTTCATTTATAACCGGAACTAAGTGAACAGCAATCTTACTAAGATGAATTCGATTTTGAACAATGCGAGAAATATCCAGGATATCGTCGATCAGCTTACCTTGAAGCTTTGCGTTGCGTTCGATCGTTTCTAGTGCCTTTGCCGTGGTTTCCTCATCTATCTTACGGTTGCGGAGCATCTGCGCCCAGCCCAGCAACGCATTCAGTGGGGTGCGAAGCTCATGGGACACGATCGCTAAGAATTCATCCTTAATTCGATTCGCTTCCTGAGCATCCTGATACAGGAGAGCATGGTCAAGGGCAACCGCAGCGCGATGTCCTAGTTCCAACGCCATTTTTAGGTCTGCCTGGGTATATTGGCGATGAGCACTGGCAGAGGCAAAAGCGATCGTGCCGAGCGTGCGCTCTCCCACGCTCATCGGCACCACCATGTAAGACTTAGCCTGAAGCTGGCGCAATAGTCTTAAGTGCTCCTCATCCTGAGCGGTTGCCAGGAGAATGGTTTCAGGAATGTCGGAAACTAGCTCTGGTTCTCCAGTTCGCAGCACTTTAGCGGATCCGTAAAGGGCATCTGGAGAGGGTGGGTAGCGTCTCCGTAATTGCAGCACCAATGCCTCTATGTTTGAAGTGCTGGCCGCAACGACAGGTTTTTCGAAGTCTACAACTGTATTCTCGACAATATCTACGAAGCACCAGTCGGCAAATTTGGGAACTGCCATGTAAGCGATACTGGTGAGCACCTGGCGGTAGTTTAGCGAAGACGCTAGTATTCGGCTGGCTTCTGCCAGGAAAGTAGATCGCTTCTCTTGGGCTTCTGCTTCTGCTCGTGCAACCCGTTCGCGCTCAAGGAGTTGATCTCGTTCTGCCTCTAGCTGTTTGCGATCGAGTACGGCCCGAATGGCAATGGGCAAGCGGACAGAGTGCTTAGAAGACTTGAGCAGGTAGTCATCCAATCCGGCTTTCATTGCTTCGACGGCAATTTCTTGTGTGCCGCTATCGGTGAACATGATGACTGGGCAGTTGGGATAGCGATCTCGCACTTCACGCAGAATAGTCAGCCCATCGTTCCAGCGGAGGCGATAGTCTGTAATGACAAAATTAAAGCTTCCTTCAGTTAAAGCTTGTTCAAAACTGGCGGCATTGGTTACATGACTGACACTGAGATCGGAGAACTCGCGTTCCAGTTCACGAACCGTGAACGTGCGATCGTCCGGGTTGTCATCGACCAGCAAAAGGTGAATCATCCAACTCCTTTAAACCTGCCCTTGATCCATAAATGAGTGGGAGGACTTCATAGGTGATGAACACCTACGGCTATCGATGCTAAGAGTCAAAACTCTGAGAGTCAAAACTGGTGGAAGCGTCAGAGACATGGGCTAAAGCAAAATATGTGAGATTAAACACAGATGCACTCAAGCAATTACGTCATTTATCAATGCGTTATTTATCAATGATTACCTATGAAATATTTCAACGTTCATCGCTATTAAACGCTGCTATTGAACGTTGCCAGTCTATCTCTTGCAAAGAGCTTTGAAAAAATAATAAATCTTGATTAATTACACCTGCCTATAGACAGAGAAAGCTTAACACACCTGCTTCAATTCTTCTGCTACCAACAATCTTAGTTTTTACAAGGATTTTAGAGATACTCAGGATAAATCGGAGTAGAAACTAAACATTGCTATGTTTTCTTAGAAATTTGACGAGTTTTACGCTTCTTCAAATATAGGTAGCTCAATCCAAAATTGGCTTCCTTGCCCCGGTTGAGATTCAACCCCCGATCGCCCACCCATTCGCTCCATGCTACGCTGGACGATCGCCAGCCCAATCCCTGTGCCAGGATAGTTTTCCACGCCATGCAGCCGCTCAAAAATGTCGAAAATTTGGTTATGGTATTGAGGGTTAATGCCAATGCCATTGTCCTCCACCCACAGGCGAACGAATCCGTCGCGTCGCTCATTCCAAATCCGAATGCATGGCTGTTTATCTGGAGCTACGAATTTAATAGCATTCGTGACTAGATTTGTAATTGCCTGCTCTACGGTTGGGTAATGCCCTACTACGGCTAATAGAGGTTCTTCGACTACGACCTGAGCTTGCTGTAGTTGAATTTCTAATTGAGCCAGAATATCTCTCACTACATTGCTTAAATCGATCGGCTGTGGCGTTAAGTCCGTTCGGCTCAAGCGATTGTAATATAACAAACCCTGAACCATTTCATTCATTCGATCGGCGTTATCCTGAATTCGGGCAGCATATGCTTGACCGTTTGGCTCCAATTGGCTGGCAAAGTCTTCCAAGAGGATTTGAGCATATCCACGTATAGAACGCAAAGGCTCTCGTAAGTCGTGAGAAACCGAATAGGCGAACGTTTCTAGGTCTTGGTTTGCTTCCTCTAGCTGCTGAGTCCGGCGGGTCACTTCCTGCTCAAGCTGCTCGGTATACCGCTGCCGCTCTTCCTCCTGGATGGTCTGCAGCCGATCGGCATAGCGTTTGAGTTCTGTAATGTCTTCCACTAAACCATCAATAACGGACTCTCCATTAGGAAAATTGAGAGTCTCAGCCAAACGAATCCAGACAGGGTTGCCCGCTCTGTCAATTAGCTGCAATTCTCGCTCTCGCTTCTGTCCTGGCTGGAGTTCTGTGGGTTCTGAAAGCTGCTGCGTGAACTGGCTGATTTGTGTATCTGTGAGGGAATTACTTTGTAATAGCTGCAGAAAGGCTCGATTCGCTTCGAGCAAGCGGCGATCGAAAGTTGCCCGAAACACGCCAATACTAAGTTGCTCCAGCAACGACTGAAAACGCACCTCTAGCAGGGCTGATCGCCGCTTTGCTGCCGCTCGTTCTACAGCCGCTCTTGCCGCCGCCCGCAAACGGATGTAATTCTTTGGAGACTTCAAAATATAGTCATCCAGTCCTGCTTTCATGGCTTCAACGGCAATCTCTTGATTGGCCGTATCGGTGAACATAATCACCGGGCAGTCTGCAAACTGCTGTTTCAGACGGTGTAGCAGGTCTAGTCCGTTAGTCCAGCGCAATTGATAGTCGATAATTGCCAGGTCAAAGCGATCGCCTGCTAATGCTTGCTCAAAGCTGCCTTCATCGACAATTTCCTGAACTTCTAGCCCTGAAAATTCTTTTTCTAATTCCCGAATGATAAAAAGCCGTTGGTTTGGATTGTCATCGGCTACAAGGATCTGCATGGATTATAAAAACTGCGTATTCTTATGTATTCTTTTGTGAGAATGAAATCTTTGCTGTAAAAGAGAGTTTGGCTAAGAGTTTTGGTTAATTTAATTATTGAACAACAAAAATCGAACAAAAGAACTGTTTTTGCAGTGATTATGCTGCAGGTGGCTTGCGTAACTCGACCCAAAAACGGCTACCGTGACCCACTTGTGAGTCAACGCCAGCCCGTCCGCCCATGCGCTCTATTCCTTTCCGAACGATCCCCAGCCCAATTCCTGTACCGGGGTAAATTTCAGCACTATGCAATCGCTCGAACACCTGAAAAATCTGCTCTTGAAATCTGGGTTCAATGCCGATGCCACTATCTTCCACCCATAAGCGCACCCACGCTCCCGTTTTATCAAGTCGTTCTTCTGCCCACAGGCGAACTTGAGGCTGACGATCTCGCTGGGTAAACTTCAGTGCATTGGTGAACAGATTGGTGAGAACCTGGCTGAGGATGGTATAGTTCCCCATGACATTGGGTAGGGATGGCTCAACCGTGACTTGAGCTTGTTTGGTATCAATGTCATCTTGCAGATGGGTCAATACTTCTGCAACCACGGCATTAAGGTTGAGTGCCTGTAGCTGAATATCTGTACGGCTGAGGCGGCTGTAATCTAGCAGATCCAGAATCAACACATCCATTTCTTGGGACGCTTGAATGACCCGCTGAATATAGTCTTGTCCATCTTCGTCGAGTCGATCGCTATAGTCCTCTAGCAGAATCATTCCCAATCCCTCAATTGAACGGAGGGGCGCGCGCAGGTCATGCGAAACCGAGTAGGTAAATGCCTGCAAGGCTTCATTGGCTTCCTGAAGTTCAGCCGTTCGTGCTTCCACACGTTGTTCGAGTTCAGTGGTATAGCGTTGCAACTGCTCTCGGAGACTGGCTTGCTGAATGGCAACGGCAAGCGGGTTAGCAATTTCTTGAGCGATTGCCCGGTTCTCTGTATTAAAGGCGGCAGGCTCATTTGCAAACAGATACAGGTCTCCGATCAAATTTCCCTCCGCTAGCAGAGCCACAATCAGGACGCTGCGTGTTCCTTGCCTAAACTGATACTCCAACATGGGAGGACGCTGGAGCATAGTACCCAAATCCTCGATGTAGCGGACTGCCTCCCGATAGCGCAAGCCTTCTAATGACGAGAATGAGGCGATCGGGATGACAGCCCCTGCCGCTGTAGAATCGACCTGTCCTGCTAGCACTTGAGCTTCGTGAGACTCGAAGTTAAACAAGACAACTCCTGCCTGCTGGTAGGTAATGACTTGGTTCAGCCGTAGCAGAGCAGAGTGGGCAATGGCTTCGGGGGAAGTTGCCTGTAAGATGGCGCGATCGATCTGCTGCAGCGTCTCTAATCGTTGAGCTGTGCGACGGAGCGATTCTTCCGCCTGTTTGCGTCGGGTAATATCGATGTTTACCACGACTGTGTTGGCGATTGCGCCTGTTTCATTCCGAATCGGAACGGCTGAATTCAAAATGGTTTTTCGCTGTCCGTCAAAAGTTTCAATATCGATCTCTTCGTTGAACAATGCTCGCCCCTGCTTGAGCGTCCGGGCTGCTGTCCATTCATCACTGGAGAGACGGTAATTTGTTCCAGACCACCAGCCTTTGTGTTCTCCATAATCTGCTATTGTTCTTAGCAGTAGAGCTTCCCCACCCCAAACTGCGTGCGCCGCTGGATTGATATCAATCAACCGGCCATTGGCATCTGTGATAAACACCCCGACGGGCAGAATATCGAGAACTGCCCGCAAGCGTCTGCGTTCCAAATCAGTGGTCGCTTTCTCCTCGGCTAAAGCTTCCTCTGCCTGCTTACGGGCTGTGATATCAAACCGTACAGCGAGATATTGAAAGGGCTGTCCAGACTTGTC
Source organism: Phormidium tenue FACHB-886 (assembly GCF_014764505.1). Taxonomy (GTDB): domain Bacteria; phylum Cyanobacteriota; class Cyanobacteriia; order Elainellales; family Elainellaceae; genus FACHB-886. The sequence continues at coordinate 80,372 of NZ_JACXWX010000014.1, read as the reverse complement.
GAGGAAGGGAACGATCGTTGTATCTACCCAATAGTAGCTGCCATCCTTAGTGCGGTTTCTCAGCTCGCCATGCCAGACTTCGCCTTGGGCGATCGTTGCCCAAAGATTACGAAAGAAGTCTTTGGGATGGTAGCCAGAGTTAATGATGCGGTGATTTTGCCCGATCAGTTCTTCTCGGGAGAATTGGGAAATCTCGCAGAATTTGTCGTTGACTTCAGTAATCTTGCCTTGAGCATCAGTGATTGCCAGAATCGCAGCTTGGTCAAGGGCAAACTTGACATCAGACAGGTCTTTCAATGTTTTTTGTAATGTTTCTTCGGCTTGCTTGCGTGCCGTGATATCTAAAAATGCACCGATACTGCCCCTGGTTTGCCCGCGTTCGTCAAAGAGCGGGGCAGCATACTCCAACAGGGTGAGGGTGGTGCCGTCATTCCAAACCACATCAACTTCAAAATCTCGAACTTCAATGCCATCAGCCGCTGCACGCTGCAAGGGCAAATCTTCTGGAAGTAGTTCTTGGTCGTTCTGATAAACCTTAAAATTTGTGGGGCGATCGCCTTCTGGCGCAGTTAAAGAGGCATTTGCGTTGGAATTGATGGCTAGCATTTCAGCAAAAGCTGAGTTGACCCGAATTTTCCGGCATTGAGGGTCTTCCGCAATCCCAACGCCAATTGGGAGCACTTCTAATAGGGTTTGAGAGTCTGCCAACTGGCGCTGGAGTTCCCGGTTCAAGCTAAGAATTTCACCCTCAGATTGTTTACGATTGGTGACGTCGATCGCTGTGACAATCACCAGCTTTCTGCTCTCTATTAACATCTGCAGCGGGGCAGCATAAAAATCCCAAATGCGGATTTCCCCTGTGCGGGTTGTAATGGTCCATTCTCCCATCGACGTTCGCTGATTGAGGGGATATTGAGTCAGAATTGCGGCTCGCACTTCTTCTTTGCGATCGCCATAAGCTTTTTCAGTCCAAGCTTCAAGCGTGGGAATGTCCTCAAGGCGGTATCCTGTAATCTCTGTCCAAGACTGATTAACCTGCACGACCTCTCCATCCTCGGTGTGCAGCATGATGGGCAGCGGTGCGTCTAAAATAGCGTGTCGAAAGCGTTCTTCACTCTGGCGGAGCCTCTCTTCGGCTTGCTTTTGCTCAGTGACATCCCAAAATGCGCCAATTACGCCTCGTGCATTTCCAGATGCATCTCGCAGCGGCACGGCTCGACCATCGATAAAGCGAACTTCTCCGGTTTCAAACACCATTTCAAAATCCGCCTCAACGCTTTGACCCGTTTTGGCGGCTTGCTGCATTGGGAGTTCATCGACGGAAATATCTTGACCTCTTCGCTGATTCTTAAACGCAAATGGGTAATTTTCAAAATCAGGAGCCACAGCTGCAACAGAATCTGATGCCAATCCCACCATCTTGTGAGCCGCGCGGTTTGCCGTCATATTGTGGCACTCTGGGTCGTGAGCGATCCAAACGGCAACTGGTACTGTTTCCATAAAAATCTCTAGCTCTTCGGCTCTCGCTTTGGCATTAGCTTCGCTCTGTTGTAATACCTCTGCTGCTGCTTTGCGATCGGTAATATCTCGCGTGACTTTGACAAAGCCTCGCAGATTGCCGCGATCGTCCTGCAAAGCAGTCACTACGGCATCTGCCCAAAACAGCGATCCATCCTTTCGCTGTCGCCAGCCCTGCTCTTCGTAGCGGCCTTCGGCGGCCGCGATCTGTAGCTCCTGCACTAGCTGATGCCGCTCGATTTCCCTGGGTGGAAATAATATCGAAAAGTGTCTCCCCAACACTTCTGGGGCAGCATAGCCGTTTAGCCGCTCTGCTCCTGCATTCCAGCTTGCAATTCTGCCGTTGGGGTCAAGCATGAAGATGGCATAATCTTTTATGCCTTCTACCAGCAGACGATACTGCTCTTCGCTCTCCTGCAGCGCTAGTGTGGTTTTCTCGGCCCGCTGCCTGGACTTTATCAGTGCCTCATTTAACCAACTAATCAGTATTCCTTCAATGATGAAGATGAGAATCCGAACACTATTTGCCCACTCAAGAACACTGAGGCTAAAGTTCGGCAAAACGAAGAAATAAGTGCCAACCAGGACACTTAAGCCCATTGCCAGCAGACCGGGACCCAGTCCTCCATACCAAGCACTAAACATCACAGGCATGATGAAGACCAGCAGGGGTGCTTCATCGCCAAGCACGGGCACGAGCAAGAACCGCACGAGTAATGCCAGTAAGCTTGCCAGCACAGCCACACTATAGCGAGACAATAATGTTTGTCTTGCTTCCAACATTGTCTAGCCTCCTTCTGAAGCTGGAATACTGCCGCTGCCGTTTGCAACCGAATCAGCCGTCGCTGAACTAATCGATGAACGATGGCAGGCAACAGCATAATCAGCACCCTTTTATGCTATCGCCAGCTCGGAGGTTAGTCTTTTAAGCTGCTGCCATTTCGCTTGGAGGAGGTTTGAAGCGGGGCGATCTGAAGCGGGGAGGTTTGAAGCGAGGAGGTCTGGAAAGCTGCTTTTTATGCGTTGGAGGTACTGATTCCCGCAGCCCCCTTTTCATAAATAGGCTCTCAATTACTTCTTTGAAACCCCTGCAAACCGAGGGGTGCAAAAAGTAATTGAGTTTTGTTTCAGCGCAAAGTGCTGTAAATTCATCCTGTAGCGGTTGCCATAGACTTCAATTCAGCGATCTAGCATTTATCTAGCATTTAGTGGCAGGTGTTCTTGAATCGCTGCAAAAGCCTGCTCTCCTAAGCTCTGGTGTGCCGTCGTTGTCGGGTGGATGCCATCCCAAAACAAGAACTGGTTAGGATTACTACAAGCGCTGGAACCAGACACACAGGCGCCACTTATATTGGTGAAGCCAAATTTTGCTGGATTGGTAATTGCCTCTTGATATAGAAGATTCGCATCGAGGATGACCACTTCCAGCTCAGGTTGCTGTTGCCCCAACAGCTTGAGCGATCGTCGCAGCCCCTGATTATGCGTCTGGGTTAATGTGGTGAGATTGGCAGAATGAGGGCCACTTCGAGTTGAAGGGAGCTGTCCCAAATTGGGCAAATTTCCTACTAGAATTCTTTTAGCCCCTGCATTTGTTAGAGAGGCAATCGCATCCATTACATTCTTCACCGGAATTGTGGCATCCTTCACCCCTTGCAAATAATCATTGGCACCTGCCCATAGCACATACAAAGCGGTAGAGCTAAGCGGTGAACGGGTCTGGGTGAATGACCGAACCTGGGTGAGCAAGCTAGGAACCAGACCTTCAGAACTGCTGCCGCTCGTTGCTCCACCACAGGCAAAATTATTGATTTGGCTACTAGAGAGCTGGAGGCGATCGGCAAGATACTCCACCCAAACGCGACCGTTGGAATAGCGTCCTTGAAAATAGGGTGGATCGGGTGGGTATAATCCGCCTGTTGCTCGAAACACCGTTCCTGTATCCGAGAGACTATCGCCGAATACAACCAGTTTGTCGATCGGCTCAAATCGCTGAGTTGAAAAAGTTAAGGCTGTCATAAAGGCTAGAAGCACAAGAACGATCGCAACAATGATTTTTCTCACTGTTCTTCAGGAAAACAGAATCACCCACTAAAAAATTCCCCTCAACGAGGAGAACTCTATTGCAAATAATCAAATTGTTAAAGAAACCACCCTCTTCTGAAAGCATAGCTTTACTTTCAGAAGATAACTTGTTCCGATAGCGGTATAAATGTTTTTGCGGGCGGCAGCTGCCGCCTGCAAGAATATCTGCTGTAATTAATCAGTTAACTGCTGGAAGCTATGCCGTCAAGGCTCAGCCGTATCGGCTTGCCGTTGAAGCAATTAAGGATGCGGCGAAGGTCAAAATGTAGCCAACAGTAAAGTGAGTTAGACCCGTCAACCAGCCTTGAACAATTGACAAAGCAACCGGCTTATCTTTCCAGTGAACTAAATTTGCTAAAGGTTTGCGCTCGTGTGCCCAAACGGCATTGTTTGACAGGGGGATGATTTTTGAGTGAGAGGGGTGCGGAGTGCCCCTCTCACTCAAAAATCATCCCCGAAATCAGCAACACCGCTGACTTCATCTGTGTATGTAGCGGTAACAGATAAAGTTTGAATCAGGCGTTTGGGTAAAGTATGCAGACGAGAACTTATATCATTACGCCTTTCTCAAATATCAAAAGAATCACTGGAACAATCTTCAGTTGTAAGACACGGCTGTTCTCAATCTGAATTAACAGGGTGGATAGAGTGGCTACAGAACAGATACTCTAATTGAATGTCAGTTTAACAAGATAACCAGACAAAAAAGCTTCAAATGATTGTGGAGCAAGTAACCCTATCGAGCAGTTTGGCAAAACGCTGTTAGCTCCCTACAGTAGACCGATCGATCTAACTCCCTTCTCTACCCGAAGGAGGAAATTAATTTTACCTTGTTTGTATATAAAGTACAGCTCAACTTATAAAGTTTTGCCAGAAAGTGAAGAAATGCTTAGGCAACATTTCAATCTTTTAGAAGAAAATCAGTGTCTCTTAGCTCGTGCGAGAGCATTATCTGGCTATTCCTCATCCATTGGGCAGATTTTCTTTTGAGCAGTTCAAGAATCTAACATTACAGTTGATTGGTGTTCCTGCAGCACAGGTTTTTGTTACATTATTTGCGTGAAATGGTTGAACGATCGTGTCAAGATATAATTAGAACTGCTAAACGAAATTAATTGCCCAAAGTTGAAGAGCTTAGGGGAGAAAGTGGTACATTGATTACCTCTTAAACACCCTGCAGATTTAAGAATATTTAGTAAGGAATCAGTATGATCGAACCTCTGCTTGACGGAATTGTTTTGGGAACGATTACAGTTACTATACTGGGGCTGCTTGTGAGCGCTTACTTTCAATTTCGGCGTGACAATAAGCTGCTTTCCAATGCAAAGAGCGACGAAGACTAAAAGAGCGACGAAGACTAAAAGAGTGACAAAGTCTAGTGTTTGATTTTACATAGCGGTTCTTCAACATGAGCAAAGACTTGAGATGAGCGATCGGCTATGTGAAAAGCAGATTAATCTACCAGAGTACGAAACAGTTTATTTAGAAGGAAAAAATACCTGTAATGCTGCTCCTGTTCTGTTTTTACATGGCTGGACGATCTCTACAAGCCCATACCGCAGCAGTTTAATTCTCCTGTCTCAAGAGTACCGTGTGATCGCACCAGATTTACCCGGTTTTGGCAAATGTACTTATCCCAGCTCTGTTCCTGACCATGCAGGCTATGTCAACTGCGTTGCTGCTTTCTTAAAAACATTGAATATTGAAAAAGTACATTTGATTGGGCATTCTGGTGGCGGCGCGGTGGCGATCGCTCTAGCAGCCACTTTGCCAGCTCTAGTTAAAAGTCTTACCATTGTGGATAGCACAGGGATTCCGCTGGGTGCTTTGCCGCTGGTTGTGCGGCGGCGGCTGGTTGGTATGATGATGCAAACTCCCAAGGTAAAGCCTATGGCACTGCTGCAATTTACACAGTCATTGCTGCATAACACTGCCTTTCATACTGAGAATCTGATTCAATCTGCATGGCTTGCCCTTGATAAAGACTTACAATCGCTGATGCCACAGATTCAGGCACCAACGCTCGTATTGTGGGGCGAACGCGATCGATTCATCCCATTAGAGTTAGGCTACAAGTTTGCCCAATCTATTCCCAACGCCCAAATTCTTGTGGCGGAAGGCGAGTATCACGAATGGGCAATTTTCCGTCCTCAGAGATTTGTGCCATTTGTGCTGAGATTTTTGAATGAGATAGAAAATCCTGACGGATAGCCTGATAAATATAGAACTGGCTATCGCTAAAGTTGATGAAGGTACCCTTCAAATAAAACTTTATGTTTACATGGAGTATGCATACTTATTAAGTACTGCATTCTGCCCAGTGCTCAATAAGATCCCAATAAGATACTGTGCCTCACCCAATTGGAAATACTTTGTAGCCGGACGGTCGGGAGAAGGACGTTTCTGTAGGAACTCTACACATCTACAGAACTGTTCTAAGCTCCTTGTTACAGCTATACCTTGTGGCTGGGAATACACAAACTTGACAATTGCTGCTCAGTCCTTGCCCCGTTGTCGATCGAATAAATGTAAGGTCTGAATAAATGCAAGGCGTGCGCCTACTGAGCAGGGGTATTAAACTTTTTGTGATCGCAAAACCACACGGGAGTTGTCTAACTCCTGTGAGAAAAGTAGAGCCTGAGAAAAGGCTTAACGAGTCACTCTCAGTACTCGTTAAGCCTTTCATGTAAAAGGGCAATTGTGTTATTAATTAAGAAAGCTTGTAATACTGACTACCTAACCCGTATTGAATGGGGCGCATTCCTCTTTGTATAGGTAATTTGGACGCTGAGCGTGAGCAACGGGCTATCTGTAAGCAAGGAGCTACCTGGTACAAAGTCCTGCTCATAGTTCCAATGTTTCAACCTGCCAAGCTCTATTATTGCCTCAACTGCAGAAAATTCGATCGTCAAGCAGAGATACAAGCTCAACATGTTGAACTTCACACACGCTGTGCAGAAGAGTTTATGGCGCTCAAAACTCGACAAGCGGAGCTGAAAGCGAAACATATTGAGCTTGGTATTGAGTTTGTGTCATTCAAAGCTCACTTCAACAGTTTGTAGTTTCAATTTAACGTTCATCCAGAGCTATCAGATATGAATCAACGATCGCAGGAACACCTTGACTTAGCCGAAATTGCAAAAGAGCAATCCTTAGAGAGCATTGAGCAATCGCAGGAACACATCGACCAGACTAAAAAGCTAATCAACGAAAGCAAGTTGCTCCTGAGCGATAAGGCAGGCTCCTTTGAAGCAGAGGCGAACGCCAACGGGAACGACAATCTTCAAGTTGAATGGCAGTCTGACCAAACCCAACAGCAGCACAAGCTTCTCGTTAAACAACAGCAGCAAGTTGAAGACCAATTTGAACAAACGAAGGCTCTGCAAGAGAAAGTTGACAGTCAGAAGCACAAGTTTGCCGTCAGACAGCAGCAGGTTGAAGTGCAACTTGAACAAGTGAAGGCTCTGCAAGAGGTCGACAACCAGACGCCGAAGAAAAAGCCTGACAATATCTGAGTTTGCATTGAACTTCCATTGAAGCCAGCCGACCCAACTGCCTAGAGGAAGGGACCACAAAAGAATGCCCTCTCCCAGAGAGGGAGAGGGATTCAGGACGGAGAAAATGTACGTACAACAGTTGACAGTTTAATGGAACCAATGAGTCAATAAGGCTGCACTGTTTGACAGCACTTGCCAAAGCCCAATAAAAGCTAGAACTTTTGTAATGAACGGTATCCAGGCTGATTCTGCTATTGGTTTAGCGATCGTATTCAGGCGTTTCATTGGCCTCCGGACTACCACTTCTTGTAGGGCAAAAACTTACCGTTCATCGTCACTTTCACCCGATCGCCTTTGGGATCTTCTTCCTTCTCAATATCCAACGTAAAGTCGATCGCGCTCATAATGCCATCGCCAAACTTTTCATGAATCACTTCTTTTATAGGCATTCCATACACCTGCATAATTTCATAGAAGCGATAGATCAATGGATCAGTCGGGACAAGCGGACCTAGCCCTTTAGCAGGGTAGGAGGTCAACTCTGGCAGCAGATCTTCGCTCAGCCCTAGCGCATGAAGCAGCTTGCTGGCTTCGTCTTCTGAAGCACTCGCTTGCCGATAGAACACGGCTGCAATCCAAACTTCATTCCGACCGATCGCCTGCTCTAAATCTGCAAAGGTGATTCCTTTTGCCTTTTTAGCGGCTAACAGCTTTTCGGTGATGGGTAGAATTTCAACGTTTGACATAGTTTGCTCCTTCGAGTTCAATTGCTGGAAATTTGTATGTCCCAATCTGGTCAATGCTCTATCTTCTGATGCGCGCCTCTTCCACCGCGCGAGTTTCATACGAGAGGTGCTGCTCCATTGCGGTCTTGAGCCGGTGATACTCCGGGTATTGATCTAGCTCTTCGCGACGGCGCGGCCGGGGAAACGGCACATTCAGCACTTGGGCAATCCGAGCGGCTGGCCCACGCGTCATCATGACGATCTGATCGGACAGCAGCAAAGCCTCTTCAATGCTGTGGGTAATTAAAATCACGGTTTTGCGCTCCTGCTCCCAAATCCGCTCGATCTCGTCTTGCAAAAAGCCGCGCGTCAGCGCATCCAGCGCCCCAAACGGCTCATCCATCAGCAGGATCTGAGGATTGATCGCTAACGCCCGCGCAATGCCAACCCGCTGCTTCATGCCGCCAGAGAGTTCGTGCGGATGTTTGGCTTCGGCTCCCCGTAGACCGACTAAGCCAATGGAGTCTTGAATAATTGACTTCTGCTCAGCGATCGGCATCGTGGGGTAAACCGTTTCCACCGCAAACCGGATATTTTCAGCAACCGTCATCCAGGGCATCAGCGCATAATTCTGGAAGACCACGCCGCGATCGGGTCCCGGTGCAGAAACAGATTGACCGTTGATCGTGACAGTGCCTGTGGTGGGCTGAGACAGCCCTGCAATGATGTTTAGCAGGGTAGATTTGCCGCAGCCCGAGGGACCAATAATCGACACAAAGGTGTTAGGAGAAACCTCTAGATCGATATTGGCGATCGCCACAAATTCCTTAGAGGTTCGCCGCAGTACTTTATCCACTGCGCTATTTCGTCCCGGAAACACTTTAGAAATGTCTTGCAGAGACAGATGAGCCGCTGCTGTCAGGCTCGCGGGAGCCATAGTTTTGGAGTCATGCATCGCTAAGACCTCTGCCCAAACGTCACCCAGTTTTGCAGTAGACCAAACAGACGATCCATTATTAGCCCGACTAAGCCGACGACCAAAATGGCAGTAATAATGCTGGTGATCTTCAGGTTGTTCCACTCGTTCCAAACGAAGTAGCCGATCCCACCGCTAAGCAAAATTTCGGCAGCCACGATCACCAGCCAAGCAATACCCAGGCTAATCCGCAAGCCTGCCACAATACTCGGAGCGGCTGCAGGTAGAATCACTTTGGTAATGGTGCGCCAACGAGAAGCCCCCAGAGTACGAGCCACATTGAGATAAGTGGGATCAACGTTGCTGACGCCAAACTTGGTATTGATCAGGGTGGGCCAAATACTGGTAATGGCAATTACAAACAGCGCTGTTTTTTCAGAATCGCGCATTAATGCTAATCCCAAAGGCAGCCACGCCAGCGGAGAAACAGGACGCAAAATCTGAATAAACGGATCGACTGCTTTGGAAACCACTTCGGATAAACCGATGAGAATACCGAGAGGAACGGCGATCGTTGTTCCAATCAAGAAGCCTGTCAAGACTCGCCGCAGGCTGGTCAACAGCAGTAGCCCAATACCCTGATCGTTTGGACCATTATCAAAAAAAGGATCGGAAATCCAAAACCAGAAATCCTGGACGGTCTCGCTGGCAGAGGGCATGATCGGCAAGAAAATTTTTAGATTGGCGCCCAGCTCCCAAAGCCCTAGAAACGCCAGCAGAATTGCCACAAATAGCAGAAGCGCCTTCTGGTCTTTGTTGAGCGTGGGTGACTTAGTGGGTAGGGTAGCCCGTATCTCATTCGTCATAGTAGGCTCTGCTAAACTTTGAACTTCTTAATTTGTTCGTCTACATAAGCAGTGGGATTTTTGGGATCAAACTGGTCATACTTCAGCGTCTCGGTCTTTTCTACTTCGGCAGGTGGCGTTTGCCCTAATTCCTTTTGCAGCTCTGCTGACACATCGGTGAGAAAAATCTCTTGAGCAATTTTGTCATAGTCTGCCTTGTCTTTGGGCATCAGATCCCACCGCACCAGCTGAGAAGAGATCCACTTGGCGTAACTTTTCCAGGGGTAGGGGTCAAACCCAATTCGATCGGGAACTTCTTGCGAGTTACCCAACCCATCTTCAAACCTGCCGGTCAGCACAGCTTCGACTACGGGCAACGGCTGGTTGAGATATTTGCGCTCAATCAAGGCTTTTGCCACCTCCGAACGGTTCGCTGAATCATTGGCATAGGCAGCCGCATCAACGATCGCCTTATTCACGGCTCTAAAGGTATTGGGATTCGTATCGATCCAATTTTGACTCGCCGCAAACGCACAGCAGGGATGACCATCCCACAGGTCTTTAGTCAGCATGTGAATGAAGCCTACTTCCTCAAAGACTGCCCGCTGATTGAAGGGGTCAGGCATCAGCATGGCATCAATTTCGCCTGCTGCCATCTTTGCCACACTGTCGGGCGGCGGCACAGGCGAGATTTGCACATCTTTGTCTGGATCGAGACCACCTGCCGCCAGATAGTAGCGGATTAGCATGTTGTGCATGGAGAAGGGGAAAGGCACTCCGATCTTGAAGCCCCGGAAGTCTTTAGCTTCTTTCACTGTGTCTTTGTGCTTCAGGGCAACGGTGATCGCCTGTCCGTTGATGTTTTCAATGCTAGCAAGCTTAATGGGGAAAGCAGCAGAACCTAAACCGAGCGTGATAGCGATCGGCATGGGCGAAAGCATGTGATACGCATCGAGTTCTCCGGCAATCGCCGAATCCCGCACGGCTGCCCAGTTTGGCATCTTTTTCACCTGCACATTCAAGCCATACTTGCTGTAGAAGCCCAATGGTTCAGACATGACGATCGGCGTGGCACAGGTGATGGGGATAAAGCCGATCGTCAGATCTGTTTTCTCCAGATTAGTGGGTGCAGCGGCAGCAGGCGATTGTCCTGCAGCAGGTTGGTTGGCTTCTTGCTGACCACAGCTTGCTGCAGCAATCAGCGCTCCGGCAACCACCACTCGTTTCAAAAATTCGCGACGGCTGAAATCGCTGTTGCGGATCGTGTTGCTAAAAAACTCCGTTGCATGAACGCCAAACGCTGCTGCAAAGACCTGATCGAGTCCACCCGCTTCTTGAATCAACGCCTGACAGAAGCGCTCTCGTTCTGGATTGCCACCGCCAATTTGCCGCAGCAGCAGCGCTTCCTTCATCTCTACTTCGGTCAAAGTCTTTGCGAGCTGCAGCGTTTCAGGCTTATACAAGCCCATTTTCACCAAATCATCGATCAACTCCACGGGGTTGTGGGGCATTCCTTCGGCAGCCTGCCAGTGGTCTTGCGGAAAGTGAGTCCCCCCACACGGACAACGACTCAACTCTACCTTAGGCTGCAATCGCACATCCGCTGATCCCATACGCTGCTCCGACTCCTAATCAGAAAAGAACTGGGTTTGTTGCTTTGCACAGTATCAGGACATCTGCTGCGATCGCATTGGACTGGTTTTCGCAAGAATGGGATTTTCTTTCGATCTTGCGGCTGGTGTGCTGTCGAGGGCTTACCTGTGTGGATGGCGGATCATCTCAGCTGCTATGCCGATCGCAGGCGAATAGAGTTGCGCCACGACTGGGGCGGATCGCCATGCAGCTGCCGAAACTGGCGAGTAAAATAGCCCACATCCGGGTAGCCGCTCACTTCAGCGATCTGCCGCACGGGGTGGTCTGTTTCGCGCAGAAGCTGTCTGGCTTGTGCCATCCGTCGTTCGGTAATCCAGCGCTTAATGCTGTATCCGGTCAGCTCTTGCACCAAATTCGTCAAGTAGGCAGGGGAGTAGCCCGCTGCTTGGGCAACATCCCCGAGGCTAATGGGCTGGTGGTAGTTTGCTTCGATGAAGTCAAACACCTGAGACAGGCGAGGACAGTCCGGAAAGATTCTAGCCGTTGGCTGGCTGGTTGCTGCAGAAACGCTCAAACAATCTCTTAATTGGACGTGGCGTTCCAAGCGAGTTGTAATCGCAGCTAGAAATTGTTCTACGCTACAAGGTTTGGTCAGGTAGTCATCTGCACCCATTTCCATGCCTTGGCGCAGGTCCGGCATCGTCACCTTTGCCGTCAAAAAAATGAACGGAATCGCGGCAGTAGAGCGATGGCAACGCACTGCCGATAGAACACCGTAGCCATCCATATTGGGCATCATGATGTCGCAAATGATTAAATCAGGCAGGTGAGTCTGAGCTAGCTTCACCCCGATCGCGCCATTTTCAGCCTCGATTGCACAAAACCCTTCAAAGGCTAAACATTTCATAAAAATGCTGCGGGTCTGTGCCTCATCTTCAATTACTAAAACTTTCGTCATAGCAGCCTGATTCCATAGCAGCCTGATTCACAGGATGACCCGAGTGATGTAGCTTAGTCTTTAACTCCTGTTTTTAGCGGTACTGAAAGGTCTTGATCGTGTAATAGAATACAGACCTCCAGCGATCGCGCTCTATTGTCAGCAATTTTAGACTTCATGCGGCAGTACTACTGGCTACAACCTGCTCATCAGCCCGAACCCTCTCTTGCATTGCCTCAGCCGATCGATCCTGATTTAGAAACCCTGCGTCGCCAGCACGAATTAATCCTCAATTCGGTGGGAGAAGGGGTGTATGGGCTAGACCGGCAGGGCAAAGTGACCTTTGTGAATCCGGCAGCGGCTAAGATGATTGGTTGGCAGGTCAAGGAACTGATTGGCAAATCGATGCATGCCGTGTTGCATCATTCCAAGCCAGATGGTCAACCTTATCCTGTCCACGAATGCCCGATCTATGAAGCCTTCCGGGATGGCCGAATTCATCGTGCTAATACAGAAGTGTTCTGGCGCAAGGATGGCTCTAGCTTTCCGGTGGAATATATCAGTACCCCGATGCAGGATGAACAGGGTAGCTTAGTGGGAACGGTTGTGGCATTCCAGGATATCACCCAGCGTAAGTGGGCGGAAGCTGTTCTGCAACGAACTAACGAAGAGCTAGAGGCAAAAGTCCGCGATCGTACAGCAGAACTTCAGCAAGCAAATGAGCAGCTCCAGGAACTCAGCGAACTCAAGTCTCGCTTTGTGGCGATTATCTGTCATGAGTTTCGCAATCCGCTGAACAATATATTGCTGTCAGCTTGCTCCCTAGAGCGCTATGATGCCCAGCTATCGCCCGAACACCGTCGAGAATATCTGAATGGGATCAAAACGGATGTAGAACGCATGACCCAGATGATTGACGACATCTTGATGATCGGCAAAATTGAGGCAGATAAGCTGAGAATTCAGCCAGCTCCCATCGAACTCGTGCAGTTCTGTCATGCCTTAGCGGCAGAACTGCAGCTAACCACAAACCAACAGCCGCTCCAGGTGATCACGCGCCATCGCCATCTAATTGCCGAGCTGGATGAAAAGCTGCTGCGATCGATTCTAACCAATATCCTCTCTAACTCAATCCGTTATTCTCACGATTCCAGTCCAATTAGTCTGCAATTGTCAAAGCGGAACGGGCAGGTGATTTTGCGGGTTAGCGATCAGGGCATCGGCATTCCCCGCGAAGATTTACCGCATCTATTTGAGCCTTTTCACCGAGGAAAAAATGTCAGCAATATCCCCGGTACAGGCTTGGGATTGAATATTGTAAAGCGATTTGTAGACTTGCACAACGGACAAATCAAAGTAGATAGCAAATTGAATATAGGAACAACTTTCACGATCGCATTGCCGCTCCAGCACAGTACCAGATTAATCTAAAGCTGCAGCAATACCTGAAGCACTCCGCCTGATCGAACAGCAAATAACCAGCCTACTTGTATCGTTCTAGCCAAGTTGCTTAGAGCATTTTTGTGGGTGTGTCTACTCACAAAAATGCTCCTATCCTACAGTAGTTTTCAAAAAATAATTTGGTTTTGTTTCAGCGGAAAGCGCTGTAGCCATCGTGATGACTGGCAGGACTCTACCGAAATAACCAGACAACTTCCATCTGTTCCTCTTGCTCAGAAGAGCGATGCCAAATTTCGCGCGGCGGCTCGATCGCCTCATAGCCGTTCTGCCGAATCCAATCGCTAGCTGCATCATAGCCTGCCAAGATTGTCGGAAACTTGCATTGCTCCCCCTCAAGCAGTACCGCAGCGCCTTTGCCGCCATTCAGGATACGGCTGGTCACGTCAGCGGTAGTTGAGGGAGATAAATGCTGTACTGGTACACAGACCTCGATCGGTCCGTCGTCATCATGATTAATAGGTGCATGGTAGATGCCAAACGGCGCTCCAACCACGGGATTCTTTTGCTGTTTTGCTAGCTCATAAAGCATTTGCACGCTGGTACAAATTTGGACAGAGAGCTGTTCAACCTGGACTCGTTGAGCCATGCTCAAAATTGGCTGAGCATCGATCGTTCTCACATTCACTTCGAGTGCCATTGCAGTTTCCTCTTGATGTAAATAAGCAATCAGATCAGGAATCATTCGCCGGATTTGCTCCATCTGTTTTTCTCGCGCTTGCCAACAGTCGCGCACGATCTGCTCGGCATCGGCTGGGGCAGCAACCAATATCCGACCAATTGTTGCCAATGGCAGTTCCATCTGGCGCATCATCCGGATCAAACGAGCCTGCTGAAGTTGAGTTACCTGGTAGTACCGGTAGCCAGAATCAGGATCAACGTAGCTGGGCTTCAGGAGATCGAGTTGGTCGTAAAGCCGCAACGCTTTGAGCGAAAGACGGGCAGCGCTGGAAAAGCTGCCGATAGAGAGTAGAGTTTGTGGCTGAGGATTCATGCTTTCAGCTTAGGGTCTCCCCAAAGGACAGAGTCAAGAGAAGAAGCAGAAGAAACTGCAGCGGCTAGTGCGATATAGGGATTTCCATCGCATGAGGAATAGGTTCTTTGATGTGTACCACGTGAAGTGCAGTACACATCAAAGAATTGCCCTTCATTGGGGCACGAAGCACCATGGTTATGCAATTGCCTTTTGATAAAATGCCTTCGTCTCAGCAAACCACTGCTGCCGCGACTCGTCCCACGCGTAAAACATGTGTCCACCTTGGAAATGCTTCAGCGTTAAATTGGGGCGAATTTCGGGATCAAGCCGCATCAAATCTGCCAGATGATTAGAGGCAAAGTAAGGCGTCACTAGATCAAAAAATCCGTGGGTAATATACACCTGCATGTAGGGATTGAGCGACATGCCAGCCCGCAAATCATCCACTGCCCCAATAAACCCCTGCTTCAGCTCACCCTTCATATCAAACTTCCAGGCTTTGAAGGTTTCCAGGTTCAGTAAGTTATAGCTCAAATCTGTTTCAATCCCTAGCGTATCGCGCAGGTGGCTGTTAATCGCTCCCGTAAACAGCCGATCGAGTCCATCTAAAGTGGGGTCAGTCCCTTCATAGAGCAGCCGATCGGGAAAGGGATCGATCGCCGTGATAGAAGCATCATACAGCCCGACGATCCGCTGGCGATCGCGCAACAGCTCCCTGGAGAATACTTCAATGCCAATTCGTCCGGCGTGCTTTTCAACCAAAGCCAGCGGCAGCCCCGTTAAACCTGCAAGCTGTTTGTAGGCAGCTTGTCGTTCGTCAGGTGTGAGCGTTTCTGCCAGCAAAGGAATCAGCGTTCTGCGGGCAAACTGTTCGGCGGTGGTTCGATGCGCCACCGCATCCCCCCGTTCGCCTGCCCACTCAGCGCGATCGTGATGCGCTGCGGCAGCCGCCAAAGAAGGCAGCAGCGTTGCCCAAGCGGTCAGGTTGTAGTCGCTGCCGCCCAGCAGACTAAACTCCAGCGCCGGCGAGATCAAAATTGCGCCCGATAGCCCCACGCCAAACTCCTGCTGTAGTTTACGGGCGAGCTTTGCCACTCGAAAACCGCCATAGCTCTCTCCAGCAATGAAGATCGGCGAGAGCCAGCGCTTTTGCCGAGACAAAAACCGCTGAATAAACTCGCCTAATGCCTTGAGGTCGCGCTCGACTTCCCAAAATTCTGTTTCTTTAGGTAGCTCTGCTTCAGGAGATTTGCCTTTCTCGTCTGCTTTCTCTTGAGCCTCCTTATCAGACGGCAAACTGCGGCTAAAGCCTGTGCCGATCGGATCGATAAACACCAGATCCGTAAAGCTCAGCCAGCTCTCCAAATTATCCACCAGCCGGACTGGTGGTTTAGGGAGGTTGCCGTTTTCACCAAAGGCGATCCGCATGGGTCCCAGTGCGCCCATGTGTAAATAGGCAGAGGCAGCCCCCGGACCGCCGTTAAACACAAACGTTAAGGGGCGCTGCGGTGCATTCCCTTCTGCCAGATAGGCAACATGAAACATTTCGGCAGTGGGCTTTTCCTGATCGAACAGCGGTTGCCATGCGGCTGTGGCAGTGTAGCGGAGCTGACGATCGGGCAAAGCCAGAGTATGCTCGGTGGTGCTGCCCTGACGGGTGGTGGGTGAAGGAGTATCGGACATATTGACCTGACAATTTAGACCTGACAATTTACAAGTTTGGGGTTGAGAGGAGTGTAGATCGTCCCTCCCAACCAAAAATGTTAGAACAATGTACTCTTAAACGCTGCCGTGAATTGTATGGCGCTCTGCGCTTAGATTGAAATCTTTTTTGTGTAAAAGCTCTGCTACATGGGGCTTCTACACAAAAACTTGTCCTGATCTATACGAGGATCACTTAGCTTTAGCAGAAGTAAGGCTAAGGTAGTAGAGTTTTTGTCCCTTCACCGGATGGCAGACCAGCAAACCCGTATTTATCAATACAGCATTACGTAAAGTCTATGCTTAAAGTGATAATGATTTTCATAGTGATCTAGCGTGTCCGACCTGATCTCCAGCAGTCTGGATCCAGCGCGGCTGCTGTATGACTTACAGCGGGCGAACGAGATCGTTGAAAGTTTTTCTGGCTATCTGGAGCCAGAAGCGATCGCTCACCAAACCACAGAAGGCTTGATCGATCGATTTAACTGCGTCTTTGCCCGAATTTGGCTGATGGAGCCAGATCAAGCAGCGTTGCGCTTGGTGGCTTCTTCAGGGCTATCTACCCGATTAAATGGCTCTTTTGCCAGAGTGCCGCTTGGTGCTTACAAGGTTGGCAAGATTGCTCAAAATCGCGTGGCGTTTCTCAGCAATCATTTAGCAGAAGAGGCTTGGGTCAAAGATCGGGAGTGGGCGATCGCTAACGGAATTCGAGGGTTTGCGGGCTTTCCGCTGCTGGTAGGCGATCGCGGCAGTACTGATGCCTCTGTTCGGGTGATTGGAGTGCTGGCTGCCTTTAGCCGCTCGGTGCTGACCCCTGAGTTTTTAGAGGTGCTGCAAGGGCTATGTACGACGGTGGCGATCGTCCTGGAAACGGCAACTCGCTACCAGGTTCGTTTGCAAACCCAACGCCAGCAGCAGATATTGGAACTGCCAACCGCCACAGGCACAGTTGCCCTCTCCGATCAGCTAGCAGCGCTGCTAGGGTCGGTGCGCTTGACACTCATTGGCACAGAGCAGCCGTTGACTTTGCCCTATCACTACGTGTTTCTGCAAGCCGTTGAAGTGTTAAAAAGCATGGGCTGTAGCCACTGCCGTTTGATTTACCAGACTGAGTTTGTGGCGCTGGAAGCAGGGGTAGTAGCTAGCCAAGCCTCTACTTCCTCGGAAGATTGGGTGCAATCGCACAGCGGTATCTTGCCCTTGATGGTGGCCTGCTTAGGGGGGATATTGCAAAGTCAAGTGGGTGCGAATCAAAGAGTGATTCAGGTGCTCATTAAACTTCCCTATCCCCGCTCCATTCTGAGAACCCTGGTGCAAATTCGCTGCCGTCAGCCTGTGCTACAGCTTGCCTTCAGGCAGCTCGCCTATACTGCAGGCTTGCAGATCGACAGTAGCAATCGCCAAGATGTACCGCTGCTAACGGATGATGCGACCCAGATCGGCACAGCACAGCGCACCGTCTGGATTCAGCAGGGAGCCGATCGAGTTCCCAGTGGCATCAACGCTGTAGTTGACCTATCGATTACTCCAGAGCAACTCCAGCAGGTAATTGAGGCAGTAGAGCGGGGCGAATTCTGGGGAATTTCTGCTGTGGATGACACCCCTTCTCCTTCAGAGCGTGAGCGCGAGATTCTGGGCTTGCTGGCTCAGGGGTTACGCGATCGAGATATTGCGCAGCAGCTTGTGATCAGCGAGAGCACTGTCAAATTTCATCTCAACAATGTGCTGAGCAAGCTGAAAGCCCGCACTCGGTTTCAAGCATTGCACGATGCAGTGAAAAAAGGCTGGATTTAAGTTGCTGGTTCATGTGGTGTGCATAGCGACGGAACAGCAGACAACCAATTTCTTGATTTGCAGGGACAACCTGTTAAAATCGACAGGTGCAACGCTCAAATCCTACCGATCGCGCATCCCTCTTAGTGCAGACCTGATCCAAGCGTTAGACTTCAAGCTTTCGTAGCTACCAATACAAAACACTTAAGATCTAGCCTCTAGGGTGCTAAGTAATCTGTTCGTTGTCGATTCTTCATGTTCTCGTTCTCTATCAACGCAGACATCGAGTAGTTGTAGAGTTGCACATGCAATATCGATACTTCAACGCGCAAGACAGCTTGCAGTGCAGACTCAGTTAAACGCGCATTGGTTCGAGTCAGAAGGTTTATCAAGGAGAAAAACATGCCTGAAGTAACTACTCCCGCTCACCAAATCGGTGATTTCTTTGTGAACTACGAAGAAAAAGTGTTCCCCGATGTCCAGGCTGAACCGGGCGAAAAAGCGTTGGTCACCTTCCACACCGTTGCCTTTGAGGGATCGATCGGCTTGGTGAATATGCTGCAAGCGCTCCGCCTGCTGCGTAAAGGCTTTGAAACCTCTATCCTGCTCTATGGTCCAGGTGTGACTCTGGGCGTTCAGCGGGGCTTTCCTAAGATCGGCGATGAAGCCTTTCCGGGACACCAAAACTTCTACAACCAGCTCACCAAGTTCATGTCAGAAGGTGGCAACATTTACGCCTGCCGCTTTGCGCTGCAAGCCCTCTACGGTCATGGCGAACCCTCGCTGATTCCAGGCATTCGTCCCGTTAGCCCGTTAGATGTGCTGGATATCATTTTGCTGCACCGCAAGGACAACGCTTTCATCCTTGATACCTGGACGGTCTAGGAACGATCGCTGTAAAACCAAATGAAGGAGGGGCGCATGGACGATTCTAGGAAAGTCCGGGCGGCGGCTGTTCAACTCAGCCCTGTTTTGTTTAGTCGAGAAGGCACAACCGAAAAGGTGCTGCAGGCGATTGCCAAAGCAGCCGCAGAAGGAGTGCAGCTCATTGTTTTTCCTGAAACGATCGTCCCTTACTATCCCTATTTTTCGTTCGTGCAGCCGCCCGTGCTAATGGGCAAAGAGCATATGCGGCTGTATGAGGAAGCCGTCACTGTTCCGGGAGCGGAAACCGATGCGGTCAGCCGTGCGGCTCGTTCTTACGGAATGGTGGTGGTGCTAGGGGTAAACGAACGAGAAGGCGGCTCTTTGTACAACACCCAACTGGTGTTTGATGCAGATGGAACCTTGCTGCTGAAGCGCCGTAAGATTACGCCGACTTACCATGAGCGGATGGTTTGGGGGCAGGGAGATGGAGCAGGCTTGCAGGTGCTGGAAACGGCGATCGGCAGGCTGGGGGCACTGGCTTGCTGGGAACATTACAACCCGCTAGCGCGGTTTGCCCTGATGGCGCAGCAAGAACAGATCCACTGCTCGCAGTTTCCCGGATCAATGGTCGGACAAATTTTTGCCGACCAGATCGAAGTCACAATTCGACATCACGCGTTAGAAGCGGGCTGTTTTGTGATTAATGCTACAGGCTGGCTTTCCGCAGAGCAAGTGATGCAAATCACACCCGATGAGAAGCTACAGCGAGTATTGAGCGGTGGCTGCAACACCGCGATCATCAGCCCTGAAGGAAACCATCTCTGTGCTCCCATTACCAGCGGGGAAGGGATGGCGATCGCGGATTTAGACTTCTCCCTGCTCACCAAACGGAAACGCATGATGGATTCTGTCGGGCATTATGCTCGTCCAGATTTGCTACAGCTAAGGCTCAACAACAGCACTCAAACGGTGATGAAAGTGGGTATTGAAGGGCAAGGAACGGAGAACGGAAAAGCAACTCCAGCGAAACCCATGCCAGAACCTCCCTTGTCTTTCCTGCAAACCTCAGAAAATTCCTTCCCCATTCCCGGACTCTAATCTTCCATGGATAAGCAACGTTTGATTACCGAACTGCAGTCGCACGGATTAAAACTTTTGGAGCCGAACGTGGGGGCGGCAGGTCGTCAAGGGGGGGCGGGTCCTTCTGATCACAAGGCAGTCACGATCGATGGCACAACGGTGATGGTGCCAGTGTTTACGGGCGGTTCGTCTCAATCTCCCTATACGGTACGGCTGGAAACGATAGAACAGCCAGCGCTAGAGACTGTTGTGGAGCGAGAGGGGGTTGCGATCGCCCCCTTGAGCTTTCCAAAGCAGCCAGAGTTTTATCGGCTAACCACCGCAGACGGCATTCCGTATTGGAAGATCGCCTTACTGCACAGCCGCGATGTGCTGGCAACGACGGTGCTGCAAACCTGTATGCGCTATCGGGATACTGCCACCGCCTGTCAATTTTGTGCGATCGAACAATCTTTGGCTGCCGGACGGACGATTGCCCGCAAAACTCCGGCACAGCTGGCGGAGGTGGCGGAGGCTGCGGTGCGGCTAGATGGCGTGAAGCAGCTGATCATGACCAGCGGCACGCCCAATACCAGCGATCGAGGTGCTGCCTATCTCACCGAATGCGCCAAAGCCGTCAAAGCAGCAGTCAATTTACCCATTCAAGCACAGTGCGAACCGCCAGATGATTTTATCTGGTTTGAGCGGCTGCAGGCAGCAGGGGTAGATAGTCTGGGGATGCATTTGGAAGCAGCCGATCCGGCTGTTCGCGCCAAGATCATGCCTGGCAAGGCAGAAGTGGCGGTAGATTATTACTTTCAAGCGTTTGAGGCAGCTGTCAAGGTATTTGGTTGGGGACAGGTCAGTACCTATCTATTAGCAGGGTTGGGAGATCGATTAGAGACGCTAGTGGAAATGTGCGATCGTCTGATTGCGATTGGTGTGTATCCGTTTGTGGTGCCGTTTGTGCCGATTACTGGAACCCCTTTGGCGAATCATCCCGTTCCCAATAGTGAATGGATGTATACCCTTTATCAACAGGTGGGCGATCGGCTACGGCGGGCAGGTATGTCTTCAGCCCATATCAAAGCCGGATGCGCTAAATGTGGCGCTTGCTCTGCGCTTTCAACCTTTGAAACCCGGTGACTATGACTACTCAGGCTTATCACTTCAAACTTGCAGTCTCACCGCCAGAAATTGAGAATTACTTTAGCCTGCGTCATGACATTTTTGTGAAAGAGCAAGGCTTATTTACCGCAAGCGATGTGGATGATTTGGATGCGATCGCCTATCCCATTGTGGCGATTAACACTGATGCCGCTGCCACTGTGGGGGTTGTCCGAATCTATGAGCTAGAGCCAAAATTCTGGTACGGTGGGCGGCTGGGCGTTCATGCAGACTACCGCCGCATCGGGAAAATTGGCAAAGGGCTGATTCACAAGGCGGTAACGACTGCAAATACCTGGGGCTGTCAGCGCTTCCTGGCAACTGTACAGCTGCAAAACGTTCGTTTCTTTCAAAGGCTGCACTGGGCTTCGCTGGAAGAATTGACAATTTGCGATCGTCCCCATCATCTGATGGAGGCTGACCTCAGCTTCTATCCTCCCGGCAATGAAGCCCGTCCTGTCCTGCCGTTTTCCGATCAGGCAGCGTCCTGATACTTCCCAAAACGCACAGCTTCCATTCCTGAGCTATTTTCTGTTCCTGAGCCATTTTCTATTCCTGAGCCATTGAGGTCTCTGAATGCTTTCTGATTTAGCAGCCCAACTTCATCAGTCGCTTGGCATCCTGCATAAGCAGGACATCCAAACGGCTGCCAGAATTCTCGGAGCCTCTGGTCGTTCTTCGATCCGACTGGGCGATGATTGTGCTGCCATCCCCAATGCCGACGGCTATTTGCTTTTGGCATCCGAGGGCATGCTGCCCGTTTTGGTGGAGACAGAGCCATGGTTCGCAGGCTGGAGCGCCGTCATGGTCAACGTCAGCGATATCCATGCCATGGGAGGACGGGCGATCGCGCTGGTAGACACGCTCTGGAGCCAGTCTGCCGCCGCTACCCAGCCGATCTGGGCAGGCATGCAGGCAGCCGCTCAAGCGTACAACGTGCCGATCGTCGGGGGTCACACAAACTGCCATAGCCCTTACACAGCCCTTTCAGTTGCCATTATGGGACAGGCTAAGCAGCTCATCACCAGCTTTAATGCCCGCCCCGGTGACTGGCTGCTCGTTGCCACTGACTTCCGAGGTGCGCCGCATCCCAAGTATCCCTTCTGGGACGCTGCCACACGTGCTGACCCAGCTCAGCTGCGGGGCGATCTGGCTTTGCTGCCGCTGCTAGCAGAGTCAGGGCTGTGTGACGCGGGCAAAGATATCAGCATGGGTGGCATCATTGGGACATTGCTGATGCTGCTGGAAACTTCTGGCTGTGGGGCAGTCCTAGATATAGACGCTGTGCCCTGCCCAGCCAGCCTTTCCCTAGAGCAATGGTTAGTCAGCTTCCCAAGCTATGGCTTTTTGCTGAGCGTCCGTCCTGGGAATGTGTCCGCAGTTCAATCTTATTTTCGGCAGCGGGGTCTGGTTTGCGCCGTAGTTGGAGAGGTGCAGCCCACGCAGACACTGGTGCTGCAATCGCCGGAAGAATCGATCGTCTTCTGGGATTTGGAACACCAACCTTTAACGGGTTTTATGGCAGCGGACAAGGCAGATAGAGCTGTTGGCGAACAAATCGTCAGGTATCCCAGTTCAGTTTGAGTATCGCTGATATGAACGCGCCCTTCCAATCTGTCAATCGCCCACTGCGAATTGCGCTGCTGGTTTACTCTACTAAGCCCAGAGGCAGCGTCATGCATACGCTAGAGCTGGCAGAGGCACTGCATCAGCTTGGGCAGGATGTTTGCGTTTATGCGTTGAACAAGGATGGTAAAGGCTTTGACTATCCCCTCTCTTGCTGGGCTCGTCTGATTCCAACTCAGCCTGCTTCAGCCGGTACAGATGCCTTGATTCAGCAGCGGATTCAAGAGTTTGTAGACTATCTTAATCCTGTTGCCGATCACGATATCTATCATGCACAGGATTGTCTTAGCGCCAATGCTCTGGCAATTCTGCGGCAACAGGGAAGAGTTCCCCATATGATCCGAACGATTCACCATATTGATGAGTTTCAAAGCTCCTATCTGCAGGCTTGTCAAGAACGATCGATCCGCGAGGCAGATTTGTGCCTGTGTGTTAGCGACTATTGGCAGCTTGAGTTGCAGCGGCAGTATCAAATTGATGCACCTCGCGTTCTCAACGGTGTTAACTTAGCTCGCTTCTCGCCGCAGCCGGACGGCACAGAATCTGCTCTCAAACGTCGCTTGGGGCTGCATGGCTCGCCGATTTTTTTGACGATCGGCGGTGTCGAGCCGCGCAAAAATTCGATCAATCTGCTGAAGGCGTTTGCCCTAGTGCGAAAAGACTTTCCCACTGCTCAGCTCGTGATTGCAGGCGGAGAAACTCTGTTTGACTATCAGGGCTATCAGCAAGAATTTTTGGCGCTTGCCGTTCAGCTTGGTATCTCACTGGGCGATGCTCTTTTGCTCCCTGGCGTTATTACTAATGCCGATCTACCCGCCCTGTACCGACTTGCCAATACTTTCGTTTTTCCGTCGCTCAAAGAAGGCTGGGGGTTAGTCTTGTTGGAAGCGATCGCCTCCGGTTTGCCCCTTGTTACCTCTGCCCAACCTCCTTTTACAGAATTTCTGACCCCCCAGCAGGCGATTCTGGTTGATCCAAGCTCACCCATGGTGATCGCCTCTGCTCTTTGCTCCAGCCTCCAGCCCGGCTTAGCACAATCCCTAGTCCAACAAAGCCAAGCTATCCTGGCAAACTACACTTGGTCAACCTCTGCTAAGCGCCATCTACAGCACTACAATCAGCTAATTGGTCGAGCGTAACTCTATTTTTCCTTTCCCATGCCTGAAATCAACTTCCAAATCCAATGGCCCGATGGCTCTGAAGCAACTTGCTATTCTCCTTCACTGGTAGTCAAAGACTATTTTGTGCCTCAGACGGAATACCCGCTGGAAGAGTTTGTGCAACGATCGCGGACTGCTCTTGAAATTGCCAGCGATCGCGTTAAAGCAAAATATGGAATGCCTTGCGGTATGGCCTTAAGACAGCTAGCGCAAATCGAATCTCAGGCAGCCCAGTATACGCATTTAACTGAGCCGATCGTCCGGTTTATTCGATTTCTGGAGTGATTCGATCGCTGGCACTATTAGGTTTGATATTTTTGTGAGCGCAGAATGTATCCACAAAAATATCCTCGATCTAGGAGGTAGTGTGACAGGTCTGAATATGCTTGAGATATCTACGCTTCCTCTCCTGGCGTTTCAGAATCTTTTGCATCCGGATCTGTAATTGAAGTGAGTTAGCACTGGCAAACGATCGCTGATTTTATATACTACTGCGGCGGCAGCGTTGTCTATAATGGTTTATTAAAGTGGCGGCTGCGTGGCTTCTTGCGGGTTGCCAGAGGAGTTCTCCATAGGAGTGGGACAGGGAAAAGCCCTCATCTTGAAGAGTTTTGGGCAGAATTCCCTGGCGGCAACAACAGATGCAGGTTCAGATAGACTCAGTTCAAACAGCGCATAGACCTAACAGTTCTGCTTACAGCCTCCCCCTTCCGACAGATTTTCATTCACAACTAACTCAGCTTGAATGGAGATACCCGTCTACGCATACGGATTAATGCTCCATGAAACGCGACGCAGCTGGAAAGTTTATCAACAATTGGGCTTCAGAGACCAAACAACGCGTTAGCATCTCCCTCACCAGCACAGCGTGGCAATCGCTCGATCAAGCGGCACAGCAGCAAGGTATGTCTCGCTCCGAAGTCATCGAGCACTTTGCTCGCAGTCTTGATAGCCAACCCTGTGCCGATGCCAATTGCTCCAATTCTACTGGAACGAATTCTACTGAAACGAATGCCTCGATCGCGTCGCTACAGCAGCAGATTCTAGAGCAGCAGCAGGCGATTGCAGCCTTACAGCGTCAGAAACAGGAATTAGAATCCCTGCTGGAAAATACTCCTAATGCCAGCAACCGCTTCAATTTTCCAGCATCTATTCTTGAAAGTATCACCGATGCGTTTGTCGCTTTCGATCGCGACTGGCGCTACACCTACATTAATCGGGCAGCGGCTGCAATCCTTCACAGAACACCTGCAGATCTGCTCGGCAAGCACGTGTGGAACGAGGTCTTTCCAGAATTGGTGGGTGGAATTGCCTATCGAGAAATGCACCGGGCAGTCGCAGAACAGGTTCCTGTTTCTTGGGATGAATTTGGGGAGTCTATTCAGTGTTGGCTGGAGGTAAATGCCTATCCTTCTGCAGCAGGAGTGGCAGTTTATTTCCGAGATGTGACTGAGCGCAAGCAAGCCGAGGCAGAACGGGAGCGGTTGTTGCGCGAACTTGAACTTGAACATGCCCGCTTTGAAGCCGTTCTCCAACAGATGCCTGCAGGCGTGATGATTGCTGATGCGGTATCGGGTAAGTTAATTTTAACGAACGAACAAGCCAAGCAGCTCGTTGGGTATGGCTATGAACAGTCGCTTGAGCTAGAAGAATATGCACCCGCGATACCATTTGAAGCTTTTCGCGCAGATGGTCAAATTTACGCTTCCGAGGAATATCCCTTGGTGCGATCGCTACAAATGGGTGAAGTTGTGACTCATGAGGAGATGGAACTTCATCGAGAAGATGGTAGCCGTGTTTTTCTCAATGTCAATTCAGCACCGATTTTAGATCGCCAGGGGCAGATTGCGGCGGCGGTTGTAATCTTCCAGGATATGACCGAACGCAAACTGGTAGAGCAAGCTTTGCGTGAGAGTGAATCGCGGCTGCGAGGCTTGTTGGATGCAAATTTGATTGGCATTATTATCGGTGATTTTCAAGGTAATATTTTGGAAGTTAATGAAGCTTGGCTTGCTGCTTTGGGGTACACACGGGAAGAAGTTGTATCGAGAAAAGTAAACTTCATTGAAATCACCCCGCCAGAGTTTCGCCATTTAGACCAGCAAGCTATGGCAGAGATGAAACGAGCTGGTCGCCATGCGCCGTTTGAAAAGGAATACATTCGCAAAGACGGTAGCCGAGTCCCCGTTTTAATTGGAACTGCCTATCTGGGGGGTCCTGATGACTTAGGCATAGGCTTCTTAATTGACTTGACAGAGCGTAAACGGTTGGAATTAGAACTGCAGCAGCGAGAGCAACAGTTCAAGATGCTGGCAGATAATGCTCCGGATATCATTAGCCGCGTCGATTCGGAATTTCGTCATTTGTACATTAGCCCTTCTGTGGAGAAGGCAACGGGTATTCCAGCCGATCGCTTTATTGGCAAAACTCATGCTGAATTGGAAACACCAGAGGAAATTTATTGCCTTTGGCAAGACGCTTTACGGCAGGTGTTTGAGACGGGTCAGGAGCAGGTTATTGAATTTCAGTTGCCAACTCCACAAGAAATGCGATGGTATCAAACACGTTTTGTGCCGGAATTCGATAGAGATAATTCCGTGGTATCTGTACTGGGAATCGCACGGGATGTGACAGATTACAAAGAGGCTGAACGGGCATTCCGAGAGAGCGAAGAACGGTTGCAGCTAGCGCTTACAGCGGCGCAAATGATAGTTTGGGATATGGATTTGCAAACCAATCAAGTCGTGTGTTCTGCAAACGCGCTGAGTCTCTGGGGTCTTCACTTGAGGACAGTCGAAGACTTTATTGCGGTTGTTCATCCAGACGATCGTCAACAGGTAAGGCAAGCGGTTGAGCGGGCAGTGGCAGGCAACCAGTCCTATGCCGAGGAACATCGGGTAATCAGTGCAGATGGCGTGACACGCTGGCTCAAGAGCCAAGGACAAGTCTATCTAAAGGCTGGACGGGGAGTGCGGATGGTTGGCGTCTCGGTTGACGTAACTGGACGCAAGCAGATTGAAGTAGAGCGCACTCAACTATTGAAGCGGGAACGACTGGCACGGCAGCTAGCAGAAAGCGAACGCAAGCGGCTATATGACATCCTGATGCAGTTCCCTGCCATGATTGGCATTGTGAAAGGTTCTGACCTGGTGTATGAATTTGCCAACCCAGTCTATTTGCAAGGGACTGGACGCACTCCAGATATTATAGGTAAACCAATACGGGATGTTTTTCTAGAGCTAGAGGGGCAGATTCACTTTGACGTGCTTGAACAGGTTTATCGCACCGGGGAAACGTTTGTCGGGGAGGAATTGCCTACATACTGGGATCGAAATGGTGATGGTGTGTTGGAAGAAGCATTTTTTAACTGCATCTTTTCACCCTGGCAAGATATTGACGGAACCATTCAAGGCGTACTGATTTACAACATTGAAGTGACTGCTAAAGTAAAAGCAAGACAGCAAATTGAGCAGTTGCTTCAAAGCCTCCAGCAGAAAGAAGAACAGCAGCAGTTTTTGATTGAATTGAACGATGCGGTTCGTGCCATTCAAGACCCTAAAGAGGTAATGTGGCAGGTAGTTTGTTCCACAGGACAACATTTCAACGTCACTCGCTGTACCTATGGTGAAATCGATCCTACACAAGAATATGTGATTGTCGATCGTGATTATTGCAACGGCGCAATCAGTATAGTGGGTAAGCATTACATGGATGCATTTGGCTCTGAAATTGTTGCAGAGTTGAAGCAGGGCAAAACGATCGTCGTAGATGATGTGGATCGCGATCCTCGCACTGCTGGAGTTGTGACGGCTGCCTTCGAAGCGATTCAAACTAAATCACTGTTGTGTGTGCCGTTGGTCAAAGCCCAGCGATTTGTTGCATTATTGGTGCTGCATCATGTTGCTCCTCGTCAGTGGACAGCAGAAGATGTAACGCTAATGGAGCAAATTGCTCAAAAAACCTGGTTCGCGGTGGAGCGATCGCGAGCAGAAGAGCAGCTGCGCGAAAGTGCAGCGCATTTGCAGTTGGCAGTGAGAATTGGACGCATGGGAACCTGGGACTGGAAAATCTCAACGGGTGCCATGCGTTGGTCAGAGGGGCACTTCATGGTGCTGGGACTTCAGCCAGATGAATGTGAACCGAGCTATGAAGCTTGGGCCAGTCGGGTTCATCCAGATGACTTAGTAGAAACCGAAGCAAAACTTCAGCAAGCCATAGCTGATAGAAAAGAGTACCACCATGAATATCGCCTGCGTTGGCTAGATGGCTCGATTCATTGGGTTGAGGCAAGAGGACAATTTACGTATGATCCTCAAGGGAAACTCAAACACTCGATCGGCGCTATCGTCGATATTACAGAACGCAAGCAAACAGAACAAGAACGAGAACAGCTGCTAGAGCGCGAACGCATTGCCCGTTCTCAAGCAGAAGCCGCTCAGCGTCAGCTGGCTAGTATTTTTAATACGTCTCCGGTTGGGCTTGCCCTTTTGAACGCAGAACAGCAATTTATTGCAATCAATGAAGCCCTTGCAGAAATTAATGGGCTAACTCGCGAACAGCATTTAGGGCATTCAATTCCAGAATTGTTTGGTCAATCTGATTCGCAGCTAGTTGAAGTATTCCATCAGATTTACGCTACAGGAAGCCCTTTTATTTCTCCTAGCTTTGCGGTGAATGTGCCAGGTCGCAACGATCGCCGTCCGGGTTATTACAACGTTCACTATTTGCCAACGATCAACCCAGAGGGTCGGGTCGAAGGTGTTTTGGTTTATGTGATAGATGTAACAGAGCGAGTGCGGCTAGAGCGTGCCCAAAAGTTTTTGTCTGAGGCAAGTGCGGTTCTTGCCTCTTCGCTGGATTATCAGATCACTTTAGAGCGAGTGGCGCAGCTTAGCGTTCCTGAATTAGCAGACTGGTGTACGGTTCATATGGTGGACGCAGATGGTTCAATTGAGCGAATTGCGATCGCTCACATTGATTCTGCCAAACTAGAATGGGTGCATCAAATCCAGGCAAAAGCACCGCTGAAACCAGATCATCCACGGGGTGCGGCATTCACCTTGCGAACCGGACAGTCTGACTTGATCGCTGATATTTCCGATGAGCTGCTGGTGCAATCAGCCCAAGACGCCGAACACTTAGCGATCTTACGGCAGTCTGGCTTTAAATCTGCAATGACGGTGCCTCTCCGAACGCAGGCACGCATCGTGGGAGCGATCTCTTTCATCTCCGCTGAATCTGAACGACGGTATACCCCGACTGATTTGCAGTTGGCAGAGGAGCTAGCTCGTCGTGCCTCTTTAGCGATCGACAATGCTCAGCTATATCAGGCAGCACAACGCAACCGCGCCAAAGCGGAAGCTGCCAATCGGGTCAAAGATGAATTTCTGGCAGTGCTGTCTCATGAGTTGCGATCGCCCCTCAACCCGATTTTGGGCTGGACGAAGCTGTTACGGGGCAATCAGCTAGATGCGATTAAAACTGAACAAGCCTTAGAAACGATCGAACGCAATGCCAAACTGCAGGCACAATTGATTGAAGATCTGCTGGATGTCTCTCGCATTCTGCAGGGAAAGATGACGCTAAACGTTGCACCTGTGAATTTGGCTACCACCATTCAAGCGGCTTTGGAAACGGTACGACTGGCAGCAGAAGCTAAACACATCCAAATTCACACTGCACTAAATTCTGTTTCAGGAACAGTTTCCGGTGACACCAACCGTCTCCAGCAGATTGTTTGGAACCTCCTTTCCAACGCAGTCAAGTTCACACCATTTGGAGGGCGAGTTGAAGTGAGCTTGTCATCGGTGATTCATGATTCGTCATCCGCTGTTGGGCAAATAGCTGAACAGATGATAGGTGAGCCAGGACAACTGACGAACTATGCTCAAATTCAAGTCAAAGATACTGGCAGAGGAATCAATCCAGACTTTTTACCTCACATGTTTGACTACTTCCGGCAGGAAGACGGCACCACTACCCGACAATTTGGTGGGCTGGGATTAGGCTTAGCGATCGTTCGTCAATTAACCGAACTCCACGGGGGAACGGTTTGGGCAGAGAGTCCAGGACAGAATTTAGGAGCAACCTTCACCGTTCGGCTGCCGTTGAATGTCGTTGAGCAAGAACCAAACTCTGCTGCTGAGCATTCAGAGAATACGGCAGATTTGACAGATGTGCGGATATTGGTAGTGGACGATGATGCAGACATGCGAGAGCTTGCGTCGTTCATCCTGACGCAAGCAGGTGCACAGGTGACGACAGCCGCTTCGGCTGCACAGGCATTGTCTCTTCTGAATTCATCTCTGGATCTGCTGCTGTGTGATATCGGGATGCCCGAAATGGATGGCTATTCCTTGATGCGGCAAGTGAGAAAAGGCTCACCTGAACAAGGAAGTACCATTCCGGCGATCGCCCTAACTGCCTATGCGGGAGAGATCAATCAGCAACGGGCTTTGGCTGCTGGATATCAGATGCATCTCTCGAAGCCTGTTGAACCAGAGAGGTTAGTGCAGTCCATTGTTGACTTGCTGCATACCGTTAGGAGAGGCAAAACGACGTAAATTCGAGACGTGAGTGCTGATGGGTTTGCAAGCTGAAGCAAAGCTACCTTTCTCTAAACAGGTAATTTCTGCCAATAGATAGACAGCTCCTCTAAAATGAGCTGGTACAGTCTTAGCAGTTTTCTGCCTGTGCCTGCAATGAGCCGCTTATCCGATTCTCAACCCTCGATCTTCTCCAAACGAGCTAGCGGCATTTTGCTGCATCCTACCTCTTTTCCCGGTCGGTTTGGCATTGGCGATCTGGGCGCAGAAGCCCATCGTTTTGTAGATTTTTTAGCACAGTCTGATCAGCAGCTTTGGCAGATTTTGCCGCTAGGACCGACTAGCTTTGGTAATTCGCCTTATATGAGCTACTCTGCACTGGCAGGCAATCCGCTGCTGATCAGCCCCGAGTTGCTGCAGGGAGAAGGCTTGCTCAGTCATGAAGACCTCAGCAATATCCCAGAATTTCCACTCGATCGAGTTGATTTTGATCAAGTGGCTGCCACCAAGCTGTCGCTATTGAGAAAGGCAAGCCAAAACTTTCAGGACAAAGCTGCTCCCGAGCGAAAAGAAGCGTTTCAGCAGTTCCGGGAGCAAAAAGCTTTTTGGCTAGAAGACTATGCGCTGTTCATGGCGCTGAAGCGGAAATTTGAAGGCAAGAGCTGGCATACCTGGCAACCAGAAATTGCTAAGCGTGAGCCAGAGGCATTGAATCAGTGCAGAGAAGAACTGGCGTCAGAAATCTTTTTCGAGGAGTTTTTGCAGTTTGAATTCTTCCGCCAGTGGACTGAACTCAAGCAATATGCCAACTCCAGGCAGGTTCAGATCGTGGGAGATATTCCCATCTATGTCGCGCATGATAGCGCAGATGTCTGGGCAAATCCTGATAATTTCTGCCTGGATGAACAAACTGGAGAACCTGCGTTGATGGCAGGTACACCGCCAGATTACTTTAGTGAGACAGGGCAACTGTGGGGCAACCCGATCTACAACTGGGAGTATTTGCAGCAATCGGATTTCCAGTGGTGGATTCAGCGCTTTGAGGCAATGCTGGATTACGTCGATTTGATTCGCATTGATCACTTTATTGGGTTCGAATCTTTCTGGGCGATCAGGCAGGGCGAAACCAACGCTGTTAACGGGGAGTGGATGAAAGCACCCGGAAAGGCATTCTTTGAAACGCTAAAGCAGAAGCTGGGAACGCTGCCTATCTTGGCGGAAGATTTGGGAACAGTGACTCCTGAAGTGGAGGAACTACGAGACCATTTTGAGTTTCCTGGTATGAAGGTGCTGCATTTTGCGTTCGGCGGCGATGCCAGCAATCCCTATTTGCCTTTCAACTACTATCATCGTAACTGTCTGGTCTACACGGGAACGCATGACAACAACACAACCGTGGGATGGTACGAGCAGCTGCCAGAACACGAGCGAGAAAACCTGTTGACCTATTTGGGCTGCACTACCTCAGAAGGGATTCATTGGGATCTGATTCGTCTGGCGTTTAGCTCAGTGGCTAATCTTGCGATCATTCCTTTCCAGGACGTTTTGGGATTGGGAGCAGATGCCCGCATGAATTTTCCGGGTCAGATTGAAGGCAACTGGGAGTGGCGATATCGGGCTGAAGCGAACAATTCGGAGGTGTGCGATCGCCTCAAGCAGTACACCAGGTTTTTTGGTCGTTCGCCTTCCACTTCTCAAGACTAGCTTCTGGATCTTTTGCGGCTTTCAGCTGCAAAAATTTTGTCGAGAATCAGGAATGCTGTCGATCGTGGCTGTAGTCACAACTCCAGTTTATGAAATTCGGCTGTTTTAGCTGCATCTACCAGGGGTAGCGGTATAAACGTAGTGCTTCTGTAAGCATTACAAGCTTCTGCAAGCATTACAACTTGAGGGAACGTCTGAAAAAACTTGGTTCAACCAACAGGGGTTCGATTTCCCTTAAATCCCCTCCAGAAGCGGAACCTTGAACGGAGCGGTTCCCTTTTTCAAGGGCGGCTAGGGAAGATCAGCATCCTCAAGGCATGAAAAAGTAATTTTTCAGGCATGCTCTTAAACTTAGCTCTAGCATTTTTACATCTGCGGCAATGAGCAGATGTAAAAATCTAAGGTTCGGCAGCGCTTCGTTCTGTCGAACCGTCTATCGGAGTGCAGGCTCCGAGACTGCTCCAAAAATTATCTTCAGAATTCATGAACCACCTCAGGTCTGAAAACGGCCCACGGCAATTTTGCGTTGGGCGTCTTTTAGGCATCTTTTCATTTTTAGATGTCTTTTGATTTTTGGGCATCTTTTCATTCTGGTAAACAAAGCTATGCAACACGGTTCAACCGATCGTTTTCCCCAGCTCTTTGCGGGGTTAGCCGCCTTGTCTCTGGCGCTGGTCGTTAGCTCTTTTGTAGGAGCCAGCGCTATTCGTGCCTTCAAACACTCAGAAGATGCGCTGGTTGTAACTGGATCTGCCAAACGCCCCATCCGCTCAGACTACATTATCTGGCGGCTCTCTGTTTCTAGCCAGCAGCCCACTGCACAGGCAGCCTACCAAGACCTCAAGCGCCAAACTGAGCGGGTTCAGTCTTATTTAAAGGAGCAGCAAGTCCCTGACGATGCCATTACCTTGAGTGCAATAGAAACCTATGCAATTCCAGAGGTTGCGAGTAATGGTCGTGAAACAGGTCGCACGCTAGCCTATCGACTTGCTCAACGGTTAGAAATTCGCTCGAAAGAAGTCGATCGGATAACGAAGCTCTCTCAGCAAGCCACAGAGCTGATCAACGAAGGAATTCCGCTCACGTCTGAGCCACCGCAGTATCTCTACACCCAACTGAGCAAACTGCGGATCGAGATGGTGGCAGAGGCAACCAAAGATGCTAAAGCCAGAGCTGAGGCGATCGCGCGTAGCACGGGCGATCAGATTGGGGCAGTTCGCAGCGCAGAGACGGGTGTTTTTCAAATCACCTCGCGTAACTCTACAGATGTTAGCGATTCAGGCATTTATGATACTTCTTCAATTGAAAAAGATATTACGGCTGTGGTGTCAGTGAGTTTCGGCATGGAGTGAACGACACCGACCTGTTATACTCCTCTCATCTAAAATGACTTGCCCCCATGCGCCGCCGTCAAAGTTCTCCGTTGACACGCTCCTCAAACAAAAAATCGTCGCCTGACCATCCTCACAGCAGCATCAGGTTTTTATTCTCCGGAATTCTAATTCTGTATCTGCTGTTTGTTTCCAGTATCTCCCTTCAGTTTCAGGGCTTCAGCTTACACATTAGTCCAGGCTCTATTATTGCGGCTGCCGAAACTGTTTCGTCTGGAAATACATCGTCATCTGAATTCCAGATTTTTCTGAATCGTCCTGGTGTTACCTTGTATCGCCGGAACTATCCCGCTGGCTCTCCTGACTATGTGACAATTGTGGATTTGAAAGCGGCTACCGTTTGCAACCTGACGGGTTTTGTCAATGGAGAACATATCGATCGCCAAACGCTAAACTCCTTCTGGCAAGAGGCTGCCAGCCAAAACGCTGGCAGCTACCAGCTTCAGGTGGTGATCAACGGTGCTTTCTTCGGTATCGAATCTGGAGGCAATACCGCCGGTATCGCTTTCGGGTTGAAGTCGGGCGGTCACCTCATCACCTATGGCTATGGGCTGAACGAGTACCCTGGTCTCAACAAAACGTTTGCCTTTGATGCTGCCGCTGCGATCGCCCAAATTCAGCCCTACCAAAGCACCACGTTTGATGCATCTACTCCTGATGTCATTGGGGCACTAGCAGCGGTAGCCGATAAATCTCCGTCTCGCCGGCTAGGACGTACCTTTGTGGGAGTCATGAACTCCCATTCCGATTCTGTTCTAACGGTAGCTCCCTATTCCCTTTCAGATTCACCCTCAGATACCCTCTCAGATACCGTTCCAGATACCGTCTCAAATACCATTCCAGATACCGTACTGTTTTTTTCTAGTGCAGCTTCCACTCAAGCCCATGCTGAAGCAGTACTCAAACGCTTTGGGGCAACTGCGGTTGCCATGCTGGATGGTGGCGGCAGCACCGGGCTAATTGCCGATGGAACTGCTTACATCTCTACAGATCGCGCCGTGCCTCATGCGATCGCCATCTATACTGGAAAGCCTGATTCTGCGCCGTTCCTATTGCCTCCGCTTCAGGACTTCCGCAATTAGTAATAGGGCTGGAAACCTGCCCTATTTCTAGTCTGTTCCCCGCCTCTGGGCAGATGGCAGAGTGGGTTGTATTTCAGAAGATTAGCTTAAAGCGCTAGACGATACATCGAAGTATGAAGCTAAAAGCGATCGTAAGACTGCTGAAGGAGACCGCTGAGGAATATCAGACCGATAGAGTTTCGCTGTGGGCGGCAGCCTTGGCATACTACACGATGTTTTCTCTGGCACCGCTGCTGCTGATTGCGATCGCCATTGCGGGCAGCATCTTTGGAGAAGAAGCCGTTCGCGGAGAACTAGTCAATCAGATTCAGGGCTTGGTGGGTCGAGAGGGTGCAGAAGCGATCCAGTCGATGATCCAAAGTACTCAACGCCCAGACTCAGGCGGAGTCATTGCCACGCTGTTTGGCATTGCCACGCTTTTGTTTGGTGCTTCGGGGGTATTTGGACAGCTCCAAGATGCCCTCAACACGATTTGGCAGGTCAAGCCTAAACCGGGACTGGGATGGAAAAGCTTCATCAAGTCTCGGTTTTTGTCGTTTGCCATGGTGTTGGTCATCGGCTTCTTGCTGCTGGTTTCTCTGGTGCTGTCGGCGGTTTTGTCAGCAGTCAGCACGTTTTTCAGCAGTCGTGTTCCAGATTTTGTGATTCTTGGGCAGTTTCTCAATTTTGCCCTTTCGTTTGGTGTGATTACGCTTCTGTTTGCCTCTATCTATAAGTTTTTGCCAGATGTGCGGCTCCCCTGGAAAGATCTGTGGGTTGGCGCTGCCGTTACGTCTTTTTTGTTCACTATTGGCAAGTTCTTGATCGGGCTGTATTTGGGTAGCAGCAGCGTCAGCTCTACCTACGGAGCCGCTGGCTCTATTGTGGTGATTTTGATCTGGGTGTTTTATTCTGCCCAAATTCTGCTGATTGGGGCAGAATTCACCCAGGTCTATGCGAGACGGCGAGGCAGCGGCATCCGACCCAGCAAGCATGCGGTGCGAGTGAGAACTGTGCTTGAAGAAGTGCCTCCCTCCGAGGAAGACCGCAGCTAGCCTACTGGAAAGTGGCATAGATGAAATTAGGGCTGCCGCCGCAAAGAATCAATATTCAGCGGTAGCTTTTCCCCTAACCACAGGGCGTGAGCCGTGTGATCTACTACATCGTCCCCGGTTTCAGGATGCACCAGGATATCCAACTCTTGCCGATGCAGCATCAACCAGGGCACAATTTCACCAAACTGGTGGGGCAAAAACACTACTTGATACATGGCTTTCGGGTGAGGCCCGATCGGCTTGTCATGCCAGCGTCCCAATCGCACCTGAAATTTTGTATCCAGTTCTTCCCGTAGCTGTGCTGCTACATCACGACTTGCAGGATCGTAATACACATGAGCATGAAAATCGGTAATGGTAACCATTGATTTACAGCGCTTTGCGCTTGCTTGTGACAGTACAGGCAATCACGCCAGTAATATCCTGCGCAGGCGATCGTGACTGCCCTCTTCTAGCGTACCAACCGCCACAGTCGTCCTGGCTTCGACACCATTTCCATCTGCCAGCCTCTTTCCGCTAGCGCCAGCCGAATCTTGGTAGAGGGACGAAACAGCAACACGTTTGGCTCATTGGCGATCGTGTTCAAATTGGGTGGTTGTGTCGTCAGGTATAGCCGCACATTTTCTTTGAGCCGAAAGCTCAGCGAAATCAGATCGCCTGTGTTGGTGTAGTCGTCTCCAATATCGCTAATAACGACAGGTGAAGCATTGGGAGCCTCGGCGTTGATTAGCTGCGCGACTTCAGCGTTGGAATAGCTCAAGTCTTTGTTCCACCAGGTTTCGGCAGCGGCACTGACGCTGTTTGAGAGAATGCTTGCGGCAAACACGATCGCCAGCAGCCAGCGCCAAAACCGTTGCTGCATTCCTGCTAAGCCCACTGCAAATAGATAAGCAACTGCAAGCTGAATACCCGGATAAGACGAGATTAAATAGCGGCTCACTGCCGATCGTTTGCCGCCCATAATCAAATCGGGCAGCGCCAGCAGAAAGAAGGGCACAAAAATCGTTTTAAGCGTCACCATCCAACTTAATCGAGCAGCTTGCCGATACACGACCGCGATCGCAACAAAGATCAGCAGCACAAAAGGCACTCTCGCCAGGAAGTTCAGTGGGTTCTCAAAGCCAAAATCCAGATCAAAAAACACCGAGGTGAAGCTGAGTGTCCAAAGCTTCGCCAGATAATCAATCCCAACGACTACCCTCGCCCAATCTGTCGTTGCCAAAGCCCGCTGCTGATTGCCGATTAGTACCGTGATCCAGGGCAGGTAAAGCACCAGCGACAGCGCGGTTGCGCCTGCATAAGAAACTAACCAGCGCAGCCGCTCCGACCGAAAAAAGCGCCCCTGCGGTTCCGGCAGCGGCAATTCTTCCAGCTTGCCGTGGGGTTTGTCACCCATGCCGCAAAAGCACAGCAGCACAACACACAACCCCTGTGCCGCCATCGTCAGCACAAAAAACGGATGAGTATACAGACCGATCGCCACGCTCAGGGTATACAGCCCCCACGATTGCCAACCCCCCCGCCGCAGCCCCCTTACCAGAAACCAGGTGCTACCAATTATGGCGGTTGCCAACAGCCCATACTGACGCGCAGTTTGGGCAAACAGGATATCGAAGGGCGACAGAGAGAGCAACGCCGTTGCCAAGAGTGCCGTCAAACGAGAAGCAAATAGCTCTGCCGCCAGCAGATACATCAGCGGCAGACTCAGCAGGCTCAGCAGAGCCGGCAGCATCCGGGCGGCAAAGGTTGAACCGCCAAACAGATGCATCCAGCCCCGCGCCATCAAAAAATAGAGCGGCGGATGCTGCGGATCTTCTGCTGCCAAGGATTGAATCGTATCGTTGGCAGTGCTTCCTGGCTTGATGTTTTGAAACTTCTGAAGTTCTGGAGCCGGAAAGAACTTGTTCTGAAACAGTTCCTCATCGATTGCTGCGCGTGTGTAGCCTGCTGCCCGCATCGACGTATAAGCTTCGTCATGCCAGAATATTTTGCGATCGAGGCTCAGAAACCGAAAGCCAATGCCGAGGGCAATTGCCAAAATTAGCACCCAATTCAGCCCAGATGAGAGGAGGTTGCGATTCATCCTTTTTCCCTCGTGCCTTAGAAACACACAGACGAACAGAGAGCAGATTTGCAGATTAGCATGAATCTCGGCTGTACTCAGCTAATTCAATTAGTCAACCTCATCACACACAACTACAAAAATAAGCAGTAACTTTAAAGTATTACTGCAGAGAAGTTACTTGGTATTAGATGATCTTATGCGAGCTAAAATTGACAACGAAGTTTTATACTTGCACAAAGATGATGTGCCGCAATATAAGAAGCAAGGCTCTGTAGTGCGAAACACCTACTTCTGGACGCTGCACTCAATTGCCGATCGCGCCGATTTCAATAGCGAATGGGAATATGTCTCCGAAGTGTGGCTAGCCCTCCGCCGCGTTTTGCTCTCCTATGGGGAATCTGGCTACCTTCCGACTTCCGAAACCATCTTAGAGTTTCCCCTAGAACAAGGCGAGATTCCGGAGGTATTTCGGGGTGTGGCAACCTGGGCAGCCGAGGAACCAGAAGAATAACCCGGTTAAGGATAGCTTAGCTAGCGTCGCTCGCTCTGCAGCAGCCGATCGAGTCCCTGTAGGATGGCGATCGTGGCGATGACGCTGGCTGCTACCCCGATCCAAAAATTGTTGGCAACGCTAGGAGACTGAGATAGCGCCCAACCGCCCAAAACAGGTCCAACAAAGTATCCAGCCGCCCAGCACAGTGAGTTGATCGACAAATACACCCCGCGCGCCGATTCTGGAGCCAGCTCTACCACCAGCGACGATGCAGAAGGCGTATAGGAAACAGTTGCAATTGCCATCACCGCTAGGCTCAGCCCCGCCCACAACAGTTGATGGCTGGGAACTGCCCCTGTCAGCCGCACCAGCAGAAACCCGATTGCCCAAAATCCAGCTGAAAGCATCAGCGCTTTGGGGCGCCGCATCTCGTTAAGCCAGCGTGCCACTGGTAGCTGACAC
Source organism: Phormidium tenue FACHB-886 (assembly GCF_014764505.1). Classification (GTDB taxonomy): domain Bacteria; phylum Cyanobacteriota; class Cyanobacteriia; order Elainellales; family Elainellaceae; genus FACHB-886. The sequence goes on along the minus strand of NZ_JACXWX010000014.1, from coordinate 41,696 downwards.
AGTGCCGCCAAAGCAATATGCCAAACGAACAGCCCGCTGATCCGCACCGAATTGAAGCCACCCGCTACAAAATTGGTGAAATAGAGCGGCAGGGCGCTGCTAATTAATGCCAAATAGGTTGTGAATAAACTATTGGCAATGATGTATACCTGCAAAGGGCGATCGCGTAGGGCAGTTGTCCAGCCCTGAAGAGCTGTGTTGCCTGATTGCGGCTTGACGGTCTCGCGGATTGCTTTGTAGACGATTGCAAAAAACACGATAAAAGATACACTATCCACTACAAACAAAGCACGGTAAGCTCCTGTCGCTGCAATCCAACCGCCACCCAACGCCACCCCTAAGCTCAGCCCCAAGCTATCTGCCAGCCGATTCAGGGCAAAGGCTTCGTTGCGCTGCTCGATGGGCGCAAGATCTGCTACTAGAGATTCGGCAGAGGGCCAATACAGCCCCACCCCCATCCCCATCAGCAAATTGCCGATCAAGAAGGTGGGAAAGTTGTAGCTCACGGCCAGCACAAAATCTGCCGCCGCCGAAAATGCCGCAGCCAGCAGCAGTGTTTTTCGTCGTCCCCACTGGGGCGAGTCTGCCAAAGAGCCGCCCAAAATTCGCCCAATTACCCCTGTCACCGATTCGCTGCCAATGCCGATTCCCACCAGTGCCGCTGACAGTCCCACCTGATTGACAAAGAAAATAGGTGCATAGAACAGAATAAAACCCGTGCCCATTTGAGACAGCAAGCGACCCACAATCAAGATCCAGATGCGGCGATCGAACTTGGGTAACCAGGCGATCAGGCGTTGAGTCAAATTCATGATTTGGGAGAATAACGAGACACTTCCTGTCAGTGTATGGGAGGAAACCTGCTGAAGCACTCTATTAAACAAATAGAAGATCGTCTAGGTAAAACCAGATGACAGACTCCGCTGAAATGTTTTACTATCCGTTGCAGGATCACTTCTTGCTACCGAGCTTTCGCGCACCCACTTAGACTTACCCCACCCAGCGATGAAGTCGAGCGATCGCCAATCTCCTCAGATTAACGAAAGAATTCGCTTTCCCCAGGTTCGAGTTGTGGCAGAAGAAGGCTTTCTGGGCGTGATGACACCCCGGGAAGCCCTCGCCCTGGCCCGTGAACGTCAGCTCGATCTGGTCTTGCTCAATGAAAAGTCCGATCCGCCCGTTTGCCGGATCATTGACTATGGCAAGTTCAAATACGAACAGGAAAAGCAGCAGCGCGGCAAAGTCACCCACAAGCCTAAACTGAAAGAGCTAAAGATGCGCTACACGATCGAAGACCACGATTACTCGGTGCGGGTGGCACAGGCAGAGCGCTTCCTCAAATCAGGCGATCAGGTGAAAGCCAGTATTGTGCTGCGGGGTCGAGAAAATCAGCATGCCGACATGGCAGAAGCCCTGCTGAAACGAATGGCAGATGATCTGAAAGACTTAGCACAAGTGCAGCAAGCTCCCAAGAAGGAAGGAAGTCGCATGCAGATGGTGCTGGTCCCCAAACCCAGCGTGACCAGCAGCGGCAAGAAAGCCTAAGGCTGGAGGTCGCCCGGAACGCTATGAGGTTTTGATGCGGTACACCGCTTCATGCCGTCCCTCAAACACTTTTTCAAGCGCCTGTTGTGGGCGAAATCTAGCTTTTTTACTTTGAGGCGGAACCGCATTGATCTCCAGCAGCACGCAGCCGTTTCCGCGCTGTGCCATTGTTTCTAAGCTGACGGGCTCAGTAAATGATTCAAAGCTCTTGTTCTCATCAATGTAAAATGCTGAGTTAGGGTAAAGCGGCTGAAGGCGAGTCGCCAGCTTTTTCCCTGCCCAAAAGTCAGCAAATTTCAGCGCCGATTCGATCGTAGAAGCCCGTCTTGATAAAAGTCTGGCGCAGCTACGGTATTGATCACGCTCTAAAATCTTTTCTATTCTGTTTAGCTCAGCAGCTCGTTTTTTTGCCTGAGGGGCGATCTGGTCGATCGAAGCATCTGCCTGTTGAGCGCTGAGCAACACACAAAGCGCGAGGGCGATCGCTGGCACTGCGACATTCACCTTTGGCACAAACCGGCTGCCCGTCGTAGACCCGATCGCTAAGCCAATCTGCACCAGCAAAAACACCAAAAATCCCATCAAGCCTGCTGAAGGATCGAGATAGCGGCTCTGCGGCTGTTCGTTAACTGTCAGCGCTACTTGCCCCCACATGACGAGGGTCGTGATCACCAGCAGGGCATAAGTTTTACGAAAGTGGGGCGATCGCAGATGAAATCTCGGCTGGCTATCTGCCAACTCATCCGCCGGTTCAGCCTGTCTGCCTGATTCTTCAGCGCTGCCCCAACGACGCCATAGGGCCGCAATGACTAGAGCGACGATCGTTGCAGTCAGTAAAATGCCAAAAAAAACTAAATTACGAGTCACCAACAGGTAAATATTTCGCCCCAAGCTGTCTGTGGCTACTAAACCCGCATCGCCGCCGCCATAGGCACCTGTATGCGTTGCAATGCCCGTCATCCAGCGAAACGTCCTGTTGTAGCGACTGATGATAGGCAGCGTAGAAATGACAAAGGCAACGATCGCCGCTCCCAGCGCCCAAGCTTTGTTCTTCCAGCCGCGCGGCAGCAGAAAAAACAAAAACATAGGAATAAAAGTCACTTTGGTTGCCATGCCCAGCCCAAACACCGCGCCTAGCCGCAGCGCAAATCCCCGCAGCTTGCCGCCATTCTCGGTATAGAGGTGTTGCACCAACACCAGCGCCAAAAGCTGACTGATGCAAAATACCAGCACATCTGGCGACACGCGGCTTGGCTCACCGCCCAAGTGAGTCTTGATCATCAAAAACGGGCTAATTTGCAGAATTAGCACCAAAATGAGGCTGCGGCTGAGGCGATAGGCAACCCAACCCAACGCCACTAGGGCGATCGCCGTCAGCAGCAGCAGCACAAAGTTGAACAGGTGCAGAAACGGCTCTGGATCAGTTAGCACATCTGTCGCGACATCTCTGGGCAAGGCAGGGTTGAACAGCGATCGAAAGAAGTGCCCCACCCAAATGGTGAGCGCTCCCAGCATCTGCAGCGGGGTTCCGGGATGATCGGTGTGGCTGGGGACTCGAAACAGCGTCAAGACTAGAGAATTAGCTAGATAGGCGTAGTCCGGGTCTTGGTTGGGTGTCCAGTAATATGGCCCCTTTTGGTTGCCAATCAGCAGATAAACAATGATGTAGACGATCGGGAGAAAAACGACGAACGCAGAATTAACGAATTTCGACTTAATCATATTCATCGGTTCACTCTCCCCACTGAGTCTAAGAGGATATTTGAAAAGATTTTCCCTACCTCGACGTTGTTCGATCCCCTAAATTCCCTGACCTTGAGAAAGGCAGAGCCTAAGAAAAAGGAGACTTTGAGCGGCAATGCGCTAGCCCTTTCAAGGTGGCTAAGCCAACGCGTACGCTAGGCTAGCGGCTCCTCCCGTTATAAGGGAGGCTAGGGGGATCAGCAACCAAGCAGTCAAAAGCAACTGTTCAACCATCCTCTAAGACTCACAGTTTACTACTAAGTCGTTCAACTCCTAGACGATTGCTAGAAAAATCGCTACGGCAGCCGCCACAGTAGTTAAGAGAGAAACATTTTGATGAGCGTCTCCATGCGTAAAAATATCTGATGTATTAGATGAATTAAGCGTCATGCGTTAAGCGTCATGGCCAGAACCATAGTTTGAAATTTCCAGGAGATTACCATCTGGATCGCGGATGTAAAGTGAAGCAATCGCCCCCATTGCACCCGTCCGCTGCACGATACCAGCTTCGATCTCTACGCCATACGATCGCAGATGCGCCACCACCTGCTTCAATGGTTGCTCAGTGATGAAGCACAAGTCTGCCGAGCCGGGCGTAGGGCAATTTGCTTTTGGCTCAAATTCTTTGCCTGCCTCATGCAAATTTAGCTTTTGCTGCCCGAACTGTAGCGCTTTGCGATTTTCGCCAAACGTAATGACGCTCATCCCCAAAACCCGGCTGTAAAATTCGCAGGTCGTCTGCAGGTCTCGCACCGTCAGCACAAGATGATCGAGGCGATCGAGCTGCAAACCATGTGAGGGAAGGAGTGGAGAGTCCATGATTCTTTAAAGCGCTTCACAAAACCTTTTACGACAGCTCTTTTTGATGCACAAGACCCGCGATGACTAGACGCCACACTTGGTCAAAGTCGGCATCAATAGCTGGATCGCTCCATTCGGCTGCGTGAGCTGGGTGGTGGAACCGGACAGTTGCCTGAAAGACTGCCTTTGCCGCCTGATGAGGATCAGAAACCTGAAATGCGCCGCTAGAGATGCCACTTTCCATGATTTGAGTGAGTTGCCCCACCAGCTCATCAACATGGGCTTGTACCACTGCGCGTGCCTCCTGCGCGATCGCATGATAGGTGGCAAACAGCTCTGGATCGTCAAATACCTTCTGGCGTTTCAAGGCGATCAGTTGCTTTAGCCAGCGGTGCAGCCGCTCAACGGCTGCACCCTTTTCTGTTTCCTTTGCTGCTGCAATTTCAGCGAGCGGCATAGAAACCCGATGCAGCCAGCGTTCTGCCACGGCATCTCGCAAAGCAGTTTTGCTGGGAAAATGCCGATAGATTGAACCATGGCTCACGCCCAAGAACCGAGCCACATCAACCACCGTGGCTTTTGCCAGACCGTAACGACGCAACACATCTTCTGCCGCATCAAGAATTCGATCTGGGGTCAAGGCTGAGTCATTCATGCTGTGGTTCTTCAACTCCGTTCGCTATCCAACATTGCCATCTGATGAGCATCATACCGATCGCCTGCCACTGCATCGGGCGGAATGGCTGCCTCAATCTGGGCAAGTTCATCGGCGCTGAGCTGCAGCTCCAGCGCCCCCAAGGCTTCCTCCAGACGATCGCGCCGTCGTGCCCCAATTAGCGGCACGATATCATTGCCCTGCGCCAAAACCCAGGCAATGGCTACTTGTGCAACGGTAGCATTTTGCGCTTGGGCAATGTTACGCAGGGCTTCGACCAGCGACAAATTGCGATCGAGATTTTCTCCAGAAAAGCGGGGCAAATGGCTACGAAAGTCTTGCGCCGTCTGAGAACGCTCTTTTGACCAGTGTCCGCTCAGCAGCCCCCGCGAAAGGACGCCATACGCCGTCACTCCAATGCCCAACTCCCGCACGGTTGGCAGAATATCTGCTTCAATGCTACGGCTGATCAGGGAATATTCGATCTGCAGCCAGGTAATAGGATGAACTGCCTGAGCACGCCGAATTGTCTCTGCTCCCACTTCGGATAAGCCAATGTGCCGCACATAGCCCGCCTGCACCATCTCACTGATCGCCCCGATCGTCTCTTCGATCGGCACAGTTGGATCAAGGCGGGCAGGCTGATACAGGTCAATGTAATCGGTTCCTAGCCGCTGCAGGGTATAGGCAAGGGCGGTCTTAACTGCCGCAGGACGACCATCAAACCCAATGAAGCTGCCATCCGGAGCACGCAGCGCGCCAAATTTAACGGCAATGAAGGCATCTTCCCGCCGCCGTCCTGCCAGCGCCTCATGCAGCAGCAGTTCATTGTGCCCCATGCCATAGAAGTCGCCTGTATCCAGTACTATGATGCCTGCATCAAGTGCTGCATGAACTGTTGCAATGCTCTCTTTGCGGTCGGCAGGCCCATACATGCCCGACATTCCCATACAGCCAAGCCCGATCGCCGATACAGTCAATCCATTTCCAAGCTGGCGCGTCAACATAATTACTTCTTCTCAATTGGATGACCTCAGTGTAACTGAGCAAATGACAAAAATCAATATCTGTCATTCCAAATTAAGATGATTTTGCCCAGGACTGCGATCTAGATTTATCTCTTTTGAGACTTTGGCAGTGTTCTTGCCTTGCCCTAATTGCTGTAGTGGTTGGTATATCTATCGCTGTACTGAGTCTAGTGAGGATTTTGTTAGCTACCTTGCAGATAGATGAACTCATTGCTACAGATTGAGCATTATGGCTGACAAAGCAGGCGGACCCAACCCTCAACAAGATTTTGAAGTGATTCGGCAGGCAGCCGAAGCAGATATTGCGGCTGAGCTTGGTGACAATCGGGCAGAACCCGCTCTAGAAGAATTAGAAGATTTGGAAACCGAGCTGGGTATGGAAGAGGTCGATCTAGATGAGGCTGCGATCGACACCGTAGCAACAGACGATGACAACTTAGATAGCGACGACGATGAAGAGGGCGAAGAAGTCATAGACGATCGCCCTCAAGCGCTCACCCAGTCTTACGGCACCGGACTACAAGGCAAACCAAGCGATCGGGCGGGGCAATATTCCCCTCGCAGCGACAAGCACCTCTTCAACGATGCTGACCCTCGCTTGACGGGGGGTGATATTGATGCCAACTATGAACAGGCAGCCGTAGTTGGAGATGAGGCAGTCGGTGGAACGGTAGCAACCCCCGATCAAAATATCGTGGAAGACCTAGCAATTGCCGTGGGTGTAGAGCTAGACGATCGCTCCTATCTAAGGGTGAACGAAATGCTGGAGCAGCGAGACGATCGGCGCTGGGAGCTAGATCCAACCTCCTCTGAGGATTATGACGAGCGCCGCGAGTAAGCAACAGTTGAAGCATCTGTTGTAATGAGGGAGCATCTGTAATGGATGATTTACTAAATTGGCAGACGTTGCTAGAGGTGATGTTGGGGATTAGCCTCAGTGCCGCAGCCGGGTTTCGGGTGTTTGTTCCTCTGCTGGCGCTGAGTGCCATGTCTGTTTTGGGGCATGTTGACCTTCCCACTCAATTTGATTGGGTAGAAACGCCGCAAGCGCTAGGTCTGTTTTCGATCGCCTGTGTTCTGGAAGTAATTGGCTACTTCGTTCCCTGGCTGGATCATGCCTTGGATCTGGTGGCAACCCCGGCAGCGATCGCCGCAGGCACGCTGATGTCTGCTTCGCTAGTCCCTGAGATGAATCCGCTAGCGCAGTGGACTTTAGCACTAGTGGCAGGTGGCGGCACGGCAGGCATTACGAAACTGCTGACAAATTTGATTCGGGGCACATCAACTGCTACCTCTGGAGGATTAGCAAACCCCCTGTGGGCGCTAGTGGAGCTAGTGGGGGCGATCGGGCTGTCCGTCCTTGGCTTCACGGTACCTGTTCTGGCCGGGGGAGCGGTGATTGGGCTGTTGGGATTCGGTAGCTTTAAGCTCTGGCAGTTTTTATCTGGGCATAAGCTGACTGAGATACGAAAAGCCAATCCAACTACAATTCCCGACCGGGGAACGTGAATCAGCCAGCGCAAAAGCTTGGTTTTTTAATAAATGTGCGTAGGGGTGAACGTTGGTTCGCCCCTACTGTTTCCAATGAGGGAATAGACCTTGCTAGTATCTTCGCTAGGATCTTCAAAATTACTTGGGGTTGTCGGAGAGACGATCGCGCTGATCGGTTTCGCCAGTGGCGAGCGTGCGGATGAACGTCCAGCTCATCCAAACCAGCACAAAGCCTACAAGAACCACAACTAGCGGGGCTAGGGCTGCAAAAGGAGACACAATTAACAGCAGCAACAGCCCCAGCAGCAAAAATTTTGTCAATGAATTGCTCATATTAGCCCAATAAAGCTTGCATTCCCAGCCTAAATACTGAATTTTCAACTAACGTCTAACGGGGGTAGGATCTTGTTGCCATTCCAATTCTTGTAGCATTCTGTGGATTTTTTAGGGTCGTTTTAATCTATGGGTGATTCATTTATTGCAGCAGTAGTGCAGGCTGCGCCAATTTGGTTGAATCGAGAAGCAACGGTTGAAAAAGCCTGTCGGCTGATTGCAGAAGCTGCAGCCGATGGGGCGCGGCTGATCGCCTTTCCCGAATCGTTTATTCCTGCGTTTCCTTATGGCGCGCTGCATCAGGGATTTGAGCCAAACCGTGATTTTTTTCGATCGCTCTTCAAGCAAGCCGTCGAAATTCCCAGCCCCGCAGTTGCCCAGCTTGCCCAAGCTGCCCAGCAGGCTCACGCGATTGTGGTTATAGGGCTGACGGAGCGATCGGGTGGCAGTTTGTACAACACACAAGTTTTCATTAACGAGGACGGCGAACTGCTGGGTCATCGCCGCAAACTGAAGCCTACCAATACAGAACGGCTGTTTTGGGGACAGGGTGACGGCAACGGTCTCACTGTTTATCCCACCTCGATCGGCAGAATTGGAGGCTTAATCTGCGGAGAACATAACCTCGCCCTAGCCCGCTATGCGCTGCAAACTCAAGCCGAAGAAATCCACATCGCTAGCTATCCCGACCCGCTCATGGAAGGACGCCCCTTCAGCGATCGAATTGATGCTGCCGTCCGTCACTATGCTGCAGAAGGTCAATGCTTTGTTCTCAACGCGACTGGCTTCATCAGCGACGAAATTCGTCATGCCGTTTACTCCACTCCAGAGCTAGAGGCACTGGCCACCCCCAACAACGGCAGTGGCCTATCGGGTATCCTTGATCCGTTTGGGCAATACATTGCAGGTACTTTGGTAGATAAAGAAGGAATTCTGCTTGCTGAGATCGACCGGGAGCAGATTATCGATGCGAAATACTGGTTCGATCCGCCGGGGCATTCGGGCCGGGCGGATATCTTCCAATTTGGAGTGAATCGATCACACTAGTTGCTGCTAAAACACTGATAGGGCTTTGTTAATGTAAGAAATTAAGTGCCGGTGCAGAATGTCCACAACTGTCTGATAACAATTGCATGAGCTATCAACCGATCGCTAACTATGGCATCATTGGCAACCTGCACACCACAGCGCTGATTGGGCTGAATGGCTCAATTGATTGGTTTTGTTTTCCCAATCATGATTCACCCAGCGTGTTTGCTGCAATTCTTGATGATGATAAAGGAGGATACTTTAAGATCAGTCCTGCTGGAGATGAAACGATAGAGCTAGATGAACGTCTTTCGTCTCGGCAGATGTATCTTCCAGGAACTAATGTCTTGATTACGCGCTTCCTGACTGAGGCTGGAATTGGCGAAATTACAGATTTCATGCCGATCCAGACGGCAGCAAGTGACCTTGCCTATCATTCATTAATTCGACAGGTGAAAGTTGAGCGAGGTACGATGCAGTTTTGTCTGGATTGTCGTCCAGCGTTCAACTATGCCCGTGATTCCCATCAAACCCGCATCACTTCAGCAGGCGCTTGTTTTGAAACCTCAGAGCTCAGCCTAGAGCTATTGACAGATGTGCCGCTGCAGCTTCAGGCGCCGGGCGTTATGGCAACGTTTACTTTAGCTGAGGGAGAATCGGCGATCTTTGTGCTGCAGCAGCCGAACTCAGCCCATGCAGAAACGCTGAACGATACCGCAACCACACAGCTCTTTCAGGAAACAGTAGACTACTGGCGGCGCTGGCTCTCCCAGTGTAGGTATAAAGGACGCTGGCGCGAAATGGTTGAACGATCGGCGTTAGTCTTGAAACTGCTGACCTATGAGCCAACGGGGGCGATCGTCGCTGCTCCTACCTGTAGCTTGCCGGAGTTTATTGGCGGTGAACGGAATTGGGATTATCGCTATACCTGGATTCGGGATGCGGCATTCACGATTTATGCCTTGCTGCGATTGGGCTTTGCTCAAGAAGCAGCAAATTTTATCTGTTGGATTGAGCAGCTCTGCCATCGTTGTCATCCCAATGGCGCAGCGCTACAAATTGTTTATGGAATTGATGGACGATCGAAGCTTGAAGAAACCGTTCTAGACCATTTAAAGGGCTATCGAGGCTCTCAGCCGGTGCGAATTGGCAACGAGGCGTATCTGCAATTTCAGCTTGATATTTACGGCGAGCTGATGGATTCAGTCTATCTCTACAACAAGTATGGGGCGCCGATCTCATACGACTTTTGGACTTACTTACGCCAGGTAGTGGATTGGGTATGCGACAACTGGCAGCGTCCGGATCAGGGGATGTGGGAAGTTCGAGGGGAGCCGCAGCAGTTTATTTACTCGAAGATGATGTGCTGGGTGGCGATCGATCGCGGCTTGCGGCTGGCAGATAAACGATCGTTTCCGGCAAATCGAACGCGCTGGCTAGAGGTGCGTGACCAGATCTATGAAGAGATTATGACCCACGGGTGGAATAATGAACTCGGCAGCTTTGTGCAGTCTTATGGGAGTTCTACGCTGGATGCTAGCAATCTGCTGATGCCGCTGGTTTTTTTCTTAGCGCCCAACGATCCACGCATGCTAAAGATGCTGGAAGCGATGCGCCGATCGCCTCAAGCAGGCGGGCTAACTTCAGGCGATCTAGTCTATCGCTATGACCAGCGGCAGTCTGAAGACGGCATTCCAGGTCAAGAAGGGACGTTCAACATGTGCACGTTTTGGCTGGTGGAGTCTCTGACGCGAGCCGGACGAATTGATCCGGCGCAGCTAGATCAGGCAAGGCTACTGTTTGAGAAGATGTTGAGCTATGCCAACCATCTCGGTTTGTATGGCGAAGAGACTAGCTTAAGCGGAGAGGCGATCGGCAATTTTCCCCAGGGGTTTACCCACATTGCCCTGATTAGTGCCGCCTGGAATCTGAACAAAGCCTTGGGCGAGGAATGAGACAGTCTAAAGCATGAGACAGTCCAAAAAATGAGACAGTTCAAAAAATGAAACAGCCTGAAGATTTGCTGTCAGATCCGTCCAAAAGTAGAGGCTGCAGCAGCATTTTTTCCACATCTTGAAAGAGGCAATTGGTCGGAGCAATTTTGATGAAATATCGACAGCTAGGCAACAGTGAGCTAAACGTTTCGGAGATCAGCTTAGGCTCCTGGCTTACTTATTCGGGCGGGGTAGAGCGTCAAAAATCTGAAGCCTGTGTGCGGAAAGCCTTTGAAGTTGGGATTAACTTTATTGATACTGCCAACGTGTACGGACGCGGCGCGGCTGAAACATTGCTGGGCGAGGTGCTTCAGGGAATCGATCGCTCCTCCTATGTTCTGGCAACCAAAGTATTTTTCCCAATGTCGGACACCGATCGAGGGCTGTCTGCCGCTCAGATTCGCAAGCAAATTGACGCATCGCTGCAACGCCTGCAAACGGATTATGTAGACCTCTACCAGTGCCACCGCTATGACACTGAAACTCCGCTAGAGGAGACGATGGAAGCCCTCACTGAGGTCGTGCGGCAGGGGAAAGCCCGCTACATTGGCTTCAGCGAGTGGAATCCCGATCAAATTAAAGCGGCTTTGGCATTGCCTAATGTCGAACGGTTTGTCTCTAGCCAGCCGCAATATTCCATGCTTTGGCGGAAGCCGGAAGCTGAGGTCTTTCCGCTTTGCCTTGCCAACGGCATTGGGCAAATTGTTTGGTCGCCGCTGGCACAAGGCGTCTTGACGGGTAAGTACCGGCCTGGACAGCCACCGCCAAAAGATTCGCGGGCTGCCAACGAGAAGATGAATGCTTTTCTAGGAGACGATGTCCGTAGCGATCATGTCCTGAGTGCGGTGCAGAAGCTGAATCCGATCGCTGCAGATTTAGGGCTTTCGATGGCGCAGCTGGCGCTTGCCTGGATTTTGCGGCAGTCTGCTGTTTCTTGTGCCATCATTGGAGCAACTCGTCCAGAGCAGATTGAGGACAACGCAGCCGCATCGGGCGTGGTGCTGTCGGATGAAGATCTGCAGGCGATCGACAAAGTGCTGAACCCAATATTGTAGGCTAGTGCTGCCGTTGTTGAAGTACAACGAAGCATAGCGAACAATAGGGATTGCCTGCTACTGCGATGGGTCGAGGGGGCGATCGGCTGGGAGGGGTTGGGACGTTGACCCTTCCCAGTGAAACAGCCTGGGAAGCTGCGACAGATCTAGCGCGTAGTTTAAAGTCCACAGAACAATTTCTGCCAGCAGTAGCCGCTGTATCCAAACCCAGTCAGATGTAGACTGCAGAAGCAACCAGCTCTGATAGAGCTGCCAAATCCGATAGGGCAGATATAGGTATGGAACCATCACGAATACAGCAGAGTGAAACCTCCGGAGCGACAGGCTTTCAGAAATAATTTGCAAGCCTAGCAGCAGGAAGTAAGACGCTAGCGCCCATACCACTGGGGCAGCCCCTTGCCAGCTCGCCCATCCTAGCGCGATCAGAGGCAGCAGCCCGCCGCCGATCTGCATTGTTAAAAACCAGACTTTAAACCAGCCGGGCAGAGGCTGCGGTAAGGCGTAGGGCTTAATGTCCTTCCAGGCCCAACCCACCAGCCCAAAGAAGGCAGTGGCGATCGCCACAAAAAACAGACCTTCGTAGAAGATAGCTAGATTCACAGCTACAAACTATCGTTTATGTTCTCAACGCCTATCTTACAGCGGCACTGGGTATTTCTGGTGCAGGCAGCGGCGGCACGGGAGGCTGCGGTGAAGGGGGCGCTGGCACAGGATCAGGTAGCGGTGGGTTTGGCTGAGGACTGGGTGAAGGAACGGGCTGAGGGTCTGGCTGGGGAGTGGGTGAAGGAACGGGCTGAGGGTCTGGTTGAGGAGTGGGTAAGGGAGGCTCTGGAGGGGTTACAATTGCCCGCCGGGCTGGCATCGCCAAATTATGTGAATTGTAGTGGGTTAACATTCCTTCACTTCCTACGTTTGTAGTTGTTGCCATGACGCTGCCGTTAATCAAGCCACTCGGAAATCAAGCCACTCGGATCGCCGCCAGCAGTTGCCCAGCCGTCACGGTTTGCCCTTTCTGGCAATACACCTGAGCAATAGTCCCAGCGCTATCGGCAAGAATGGCAATTTCCATTTTCATTGCCTCCAGAATCACCAGGCGATCACCCTCTGCCACGACATCCCCCGGTTCGACCAGTACTTGCCATACATTAGCAGAAACATGAGCCACGATCGCTTCTGCATCGGCAGGTAGGACAATTTCAGGTTCTGTGGATGTGTCTGGCTCAACTTCTTCTAAGGCTTCCTGACGGCTAAATTCTCCGGCGGCTGCCCAGCGATCGCGTTCAGCAGCAAAAGCAACCTGCTGTTTGGCTCTGAAGGCTGCAATATCCGCTGCATTAGCCGCCAGAAATTCTTGATATTGCTTCAAGCTAAAGGTTTCTTCCTGAATCTCTAGTTTGACTTTGCCCTGAATAACATCCTCCCGATAGCGCAGCAGTTCGTCTGCTGAAACCGGATAGAACCGAATTTGGTCAAAAAAGCGCAGCAGCCAGGGATGGCTAAAGTCTGCGGTCTGCTTGTAGCGATTCCAAACGGGCACAGTCCGTCCCACAAACTGATAGCCACCCGGACCTTCCATCCCATAGATACACAGATAGGCGCCGCCGATCCCGACTGCATTTTCGGGCGTCCAGGTGCGAGCCGGATTATATTTTGTCGTTACCAGACGATGACGTGGATCGAGCGGTGTGGCAACGGGTGCACCCAGATAGACATCTCCCAATCCCATCACCAGATAGCTGGCATCAAAGACGATTTGCCGCACTTGCTCAGTGCTGTCGAGTCCGTTAATCCGCCGGATGAACTCAATATTGCTAGGGCACCAAGGTGCATCGGGGCGTACCGACTGCATGTATTTTTGGATCGCCAGCTGCGTAGACTCATCATCCCAGGAGAGCGGCAGATGCACGATCCGCGTGGGTACCTGCATATCATCAACCTCTGGCAGCTCTGTTTCTGCGGCAATTAAGATCTCCAGCAAGGCTTGCAGAGGGAGAATGCGGCTGTCGTAGTGAACTTGCAGCGATCGAATCCCCGGCGTCAGGTCGATCACGCCGTTCAGATGAGTTGATTTCAGCCATTCCATCAGCGCATGCACTCGAAAGCGCAGATTGAGATCCAGCACCAGCGGGCCGTACTCAATCAGGAGATACCGGTCTCCTGCCTGACGGTAGCTGACGGCGATCTGAGTGGGGGATGCCGGGATTTGATGAAGAATAGGAGAACCAGGGGATGAGGGAGCAGTGGGTGAAGCAGGGGAGAGGCTGCTCACTTGTCTTTCCAGCTCCAGCGTTTCAATCTGCCGATCTTGCTCTAGCTCTCGCTGGCGGGCTGCTTCAGCGGTGAGGGGATAAAAACGAACCGTGTCACCTGGTTTAAGTTGTCCAATTTTCCAAAGCTCAGATTGGACGATCGTGGCTGGACAGACGAAACCCCCCAAACTAGGACCATCATGAGCCAGAATGATCGGCATGTCGCCTGTGAAATCAATGGTGCCGATCGCATAAGCATTATCGTGAATATTGGAAGGGTGTAAGCCAGCTTCGCCGCCGTCCGTCCGCGCCCATTCTGGTTTGGGACCAATCAGGCGAATTCCTGTGCGCGCTGAGTTGTGGTGAATTGTCCAGCGCGTTGCAAAGAATATCTGGATGTCTGCATCAGTGAAGAAATCAGGTGCACCGTGTGGACCGTAAAGAACGCCAATCTCCCATTCATTGGTATAGGATGGAACCAATTCGCTGGGACATTCATGAGTTATATCCTGGTTGGTATTCTCGGTCTCAACCTCTTCCAAACGCAGCACATCTCCTGTTCGCAAGGTTCGTCCAGCATGTCCGCCAAATTTGCCTAAAGTGAACGTTGCTTTGCTGCCCAAATAGTCTGGCACATCAAATCCATGTTGGACTGCTAGATAGGTGCGATAGCCCTGTCCTTGGATCGCTTTGAGCTTGAGGGTGCTGCCTGCGCTCACGGGAATGGCTGCCCAAAAGGGAGCGGCTTGCCCGTTCAAGGTGGCTTTCATGGCTGCACCCGTCAGGCAAATGACCGTATCGCAGTTGAAGCGCAAGGTAGGCCCTGTGACTGTGCATTCCAGCCCTGCTGCTGCCTCAGAATTTCCTAAAATTCGATTGGCTAAGCGAAATGCTAGATGATCCATTGGTCCTGATGGAGGTACACCAATGTCCCAGTAGCCAATTCGTCCAGGATAATCTTGAATCGTGGTATAAGTACCAGAATCTAGAACATCGATCGTGCGCGGCTGATATGCAAACGTACTGAGAAAGCGAGTGCTAACTGTACCTTGAATAAAATTGGAGCTGGCGATCACTTGGCGCAAGTAGTCTATGTTCGTTTCAATTCCGGCAATTTCGGACTTGTCTAAGGCAGATTGTAGCTGAGCGATCGCCGCTTCCCGATTTTCTCCATGCACAATCACCTTTGCCAACAGCGGATCATAGAAGGGTGTGACTTCGCTGCCCGTTTCAATCCAGGAATCACAGCGGACGGTTTCAGGAAAACTAACCGCACTAAGCAGACCCGAACTGGGCTGAAAGCCTTTGTTCGCATCTTCGGCGTAGACTCGCACCTGAATTGAATGTCCTTGCGGTTGATGGTGATAGTTCTTCAAGAAGGTGCTATCGCCATCTGCTAATCGAATCATCCATTCCACCAGATCGACATTGCTCACCATTTCAGTGACGCCATGTTCAACCTGTAAGCGCGTGTTGACTTCCAAAAAATAAAACTGCTGCGTTTCAACATCAAAGACAAATTCAACTGTGCCTGCCGATCGATAGTTGACTGCCTGCCCTAGCCGCACGGCGCAATCTTCTAGCTGTTGCCGTAGTGCATCACTAATTCCTGGAGCAGGTGTTTCTTCAATTACTTTTTGATTTCGTCGCTGTGTCGAACAGTCTCGCTCACCCAGCGCTACCACATGACCCTTGCCATCTCCAAAGATCTGCACTTCTATATGCCGAGCAGTTTGAATATATTTCTCTAAAAATACACCGCTCTGCTTGAAGTTGGCTTGGCTCAGGCGTTTCACTTTCTCAAACGCATCTGCCAGTTCAGCATCGTTGAAGCACACTTGCATCCCAATGCCGCCACCGCCTGCAGTGCTTTTGAGCATCACAGGATAACCGATCGCCTCTGCTGCCTGTTGTGCCTGCTCCAAGCTCTCCAGCAGCCCTGTTCCAGGCACTAAAGGCACCTGATTGTGTTCCGCTAGCTCCCGCGCAGTATGCTTCAACCCAAACTGGCTGATCTGCTGCGCGGTAGGACCCACAAAGGCAATGCCTTTGCGCTCGCAGGCTTCTGCAAACTCTACATTCTCGCTCAAAAAACCGTAGCCTGGATGAATTGCCTGTGCCCCCGTTTGCTCCGCAACTTCCAGGATGCGATCGTATTTGAGATAGCTTTCTGCCACAGGCGCAGAACCGATGCATACGGCTTCGGTTGCCATGGCAACCGGCAGCGTATGGGCATCTGCCTCCGAGTAAACCGCCACCGAGGCAATTCCCAGGCGATCGAGTGTCCGAATAATCCGGCAGGCAATCTCACCCCGATTGGCGATTAAAACTTTGTTTGTCCTCACTCCCTGACTCCCCGCATCATTCCTCTATGTTCCTCTTGCTTCCCCTCCACACCATTTCTCTACTCTTCGCCCTCCCAGATAATTAACCGAATCGGTGTAGGGTTGAAGGCATTACAGGGATTGTTGATTTGGGGACAATTGGAAATAGCAACCAGTGCATTCATCTCAGCTTTTAGATCAACAATGCTGCCGGGAGCAGAGATACCATCGACGATCTCTAAGGTGCCATCCTCAGATACAGGAACATTCATAAAGAAGTTGATGTTGCTAACCATATCTCGTTTGCCCAGTCCGTGCGGAGCCAGAGCCGTGAGAAAGTTCTCTACGCAGGCGTGCTGATACCTTTTGTCCAAGCCAAAACGCACAGAATTACTCTCGCAGCTGCAGGCTCCTCCAGAGGTATCATGCCGCCCACAGCTATCATTGAGGATCGTCATGATCACTCGACCGTCGTTGGAAATGAGCTGGCTGCCCGTGGTTAAATAGAGGCTCCCCTGATTAACGGTTGTATCTTGAGCGCTGTAACGCTCTGCTGGATCATCGGCATTGTAAACTAGAAAATCAACCGCTTGATTGCCGCCCAAATCCTCAATTCGCAGGATTTGTCCTTTGCGAATTACGCGAGACCAAGGATGCCGAGCCGGTAAAACTTCGTCATAAATTGCAGTTTTGGGATCGAGTTCTGCTTGAGTTGTCGCAACCATCGTTCTATCCTCCAAAAATCACTAGATCAATTTGACTTGCTGCTCTACTTCTCTTGAGCAAATAAAGCATCTGTGTTGATGAAGCCACGGATCGCTTCTGAGGTAGCAGTCCGGCACAGATCATCAGGAGCAGGGGCAGGCGAATCCCAAATTGTGACCTGAATCGGCTTCGGCTCATACACAGTGCTGGGATGTAGCACATGCGGGCAGTTTGAAAGAACCACCAATACATTCATTTCGGCCCGTAGATCGATGAAGCTACCGGGCTTCTCGCAGCCTTCCACAAAGAGCATCTTGCCGTCTGGCTCGATGGCAACGCGGGTAAACAAATTGAGGTTAGGCATAATATCTTTTTTGCCTAAGCCATAGCGCGTCGCTGCTTTAAGGAAATGATCGCGTGAATTCTTCCAAAACTCCCCCTCTCCGTATTTAGCAGTGTTTTTTGCTGCGTTGCTGCATCCACCAAACAAATCATGATATCCAGAGGTGTCTTCCGTAATCGAAAATAGAACTCGTCCCATATCCGAGTAGATCACCATGCCCTTCTTGAGGAATGCATTAAATTGGATTTTGGCGGTATCTGCAACGTTGAGCCGTTCGATCGGATTGTCGGCATTATAGGCGATCAGCGAAACTCCCTGAGATCCTTCTAGATCGGTAACGCGCAGCGTATTTCCCCGCTTGATCACGCCATGCCAGTAGGCACCGCCCGGAATAACCTCGTCTAGCAGCACCAGATTGGGATCAATTTCTGTATTGGGTAGAGTTGTCGTTTGCACCATAAAATTCTCCTGTTACAGTTAGACAATCTGTTTTGAATTGCCATGAGTCTTAACGCTGGCAAGCTGCTCGCTCAAATAGCAAAGCCCAGGAGACACCAACAGTCGTTCGACACTGCATGGCTCTCCCGGGCTTTTTTCCCGCCGTGTAGCCAACTCGGTCTTAGAACTGAAAAACCTGGAGTCGGCTGCTTCTCTCGGACCAGTCATTTAGTAGACATGGTTCTAAACCGGAACCCTAGAAGCTAATTCCTATTCAATTGCTATTTGAACTTACGCTAAGTTCGCAACTCTCTCGACCATTTTAGGGGAACTTAGCCATAAAGCAATACCCTCAGGCGAAATATTCAATACTGCGTCAGGTATCTTTGACATTATATCTATCTTCGATATTACATCGATAACATATAGCCTTATGCCCACGCGCCAGGATAAGTTTTTGTGTAAAAGCCTTGTGTAGCGCGATTTTACACAAAAAAGATTTCAATCTAGGCGCGGAACGCCACAACATTGAGACACCTATGCCAGACGGATTCCTGCAAACGAATCAACTAAAATAAAATGTTTAGAATGTAGCGGTTGTTGCTGATTTTTCTCCATTGCTCTATGTCTTTCGTCAACCTACGTCTTCCGTCAACCTGCGTCTTTCGTCAACCTGCTTCTTTTGCTAACTGTGGGTAAGCTATCTGCCATTCCATCTCCTGAGCTAAGCAATCTGCCTGATTGGCTGCATTGGCTGGAAAGCTGCCCCAGCACCAACACTTGGGCGATCGATCATGCGGTCGATCTACAGCATGGAGATGTAGTTTTCACACGTCAACAAACAGCAGGGCGGGGGCAGCATGGACGCATTTGGTATTCGCCTTCTGGTGTGCTAACGGCTAGTTTTATACTCGATCGTCTCCTCCCTTTCCAGCTCTCAGGATTGAGTCTAGTCGCCGGATTAGCTGTGATTGATGCCGTTGAAGATTTAGTCCCGGATCAGCAGGGGGGGCTGCGTTTAAAGTGGGCGAATGATGTGCTGGTCAATGAGCGAAAGCTAGCAGGAATTTTGTGTGAAGCAACGTCTGGAAGCAATTCCAGCCATACCCGTGTTGTAGTTGGCATTGGGCTGAATCGCTGTGTTGATCTCGTCGAGGCAGGATTGACGGTGGATCAGATTGGTAGGGCTATCAGCCTGCAGCAGATCGCGGATTTGGTGCCAGAGGAACTACCGTTGCTGGAAAAATTGCGGCACCATTTGCTGCAGGTTAGCGATAGCCTGTCTAGAACAAGCAACCCATCTTCTGGCATAGCCGATTTTTTGCCAAAGTTGCGCCAGCGCGATGTTTTGCTCGATCGTCGCATTACCCTAGCTCTAGCAGGCGAGCAAATTTCAGGTCAGGCGGTTGGCATTGATGCTTGGGGACGTTTATTGCTGCAGCTACCCAACCAGGAGATCAAGGCGTTTGCGTCAGGACGGGTAGCTTGGTAGAAAACTTCGCAACGCTTTGAGCTAAACCTTTGAGCTAAACCTTTGAGCTAAATAGAGCATCTAAAAAGCCGCGCACCGCGCGGCTTTTTAGATAAGTCCTCAATTAAGGTGATTCTTCTAAATCTTCAGCGGCTTCAATTCGCGCATGCAGAAACATCAAAAACACAGAGCCGCTGCCTGCAACCATCCCAGAGAGTGGCTCAATTCTTTTACCGCTGAAGTAGCGTGAGCTGAGTCCAAAAAGAGTAACTGCCATTAAGCACATTAGGCAGCTCCAGTAAACAATGCTGTAAGTCTGGCGATCCATTGAATTTCCTACTAATTGTGAGGGGGCGACCGTCACTTTTCTACCTTAAGATAGATGCCGTTGTCAAACTGTGTGCTGTGAACCTTCATCAAATGCTGACACACTGTTGATCGCCTAACCGTTATTTCCTATTGGAAGTGTAATTTTAAATACGGTTCCTCGACCGATCTCAGATTCTACTTCCAACCGTCCTGCGTGTTTCTCCTCAACAATTTGTCTAGAAATCGGTAAACCTAGTCCAGTGCCTTTATCCTCTGGTTTTGTAGTGAAGAAATCTGTGAACAGCTTTTGCTTAACTACTTCCGACATTCCAGTGCCGTTGTCGGCAATCCGGATAACCACATAATTATTTTCTAAAGCGGTCTGGAGCGTAATGGTGTTGGCATTTCGACTGCGTTCTGCTGCCGTTTTACCCACGTTGGATTCTTCCAATGCATCAATCGCGTTAGCGATCAAGTTCATGAATACTTGATTGAGCTGCCCAGAAAAACAGAGTACCTTTGGTAGTTTCTCATACTGCTTAATCACAGTGATAGCAGGACGGCTGCTGTTTGCTTTGAGTCTGTGAGATAGAACAATTAGCGTAGACTCAAGCCCTTTGTGAATATCAGTCGGCTGCTTTTCGGCGCCATCCTGCCGAGAGTAATGGCGGAGCGATTGCATAATTTCGTAAATGCGATCGGTTCCCAGCTTCATAGATGCAATCATTTTGGGCAAATCTTCAGCTAGATATTGCAGATCGATTGCTCTCATTGCGGCTGCGATCTCTGTATCCGGCACAGGCAACTTTCTTTGGTAAAGCTCAACCAGGTTGAGCAAATCATTAACATACTGTTTCGCATGATGCAAATTGCCAGAGATAAAGCTGACCGGGTTGTTAATTTCATGAGCAACCCCCGCCACTAGCTGCCCCAGTGCAGAAATCTTTTCAGTGTGAATTAGCTGAGCTTGGGTGTTCTGCAGGTTGATGAGGGCTTGCTCCAGCTCAATGCTCTTCTGCTTGATTTCTGCTTCTGCCCGGTTGCGTTCGGTTTCTAGCTGTTTCCGCTCGCCAATCTCCCGCCAAACGGTATGCAAAATTTCCCGTCCATCATAGGAAATGACGGTCAGCAGAACCTCAACCCAGAAATCTTCTCCGGTGATGCGACGATGTACCCACTCAAAACGATGCGACCCCTCTTTGAAAGCAGTTGCAATCATCTCATTTGCTTTTTCAAGAGAAGAACGCCCATCGGGCTGAAATTCAGGTGATAAAGCGGCTGGACGGCACCCCAAAAGCTCTGCCTTATTCGTGCATCGCATCATCTTGACAGCTGCCTGATTGCATTCAGAAAACTGTTCTTGATCCAGCAAAAGAATAGCATCGGCCGAGCCTTCAAATAGCTGCCGCTTCAGTAGCTCCGACTGCTGCAGCGCTTCTAAGGAATCTTTCAATTGATTGATCTTTTCCTGCTCACGCGCGTAGAGCCGTGCATTTTCAATGGCGATCGCTGCCTGCGTGGTCAACATTTGAATGAGCTGTAGGCGATCGTGGGTGAATGCTCCGGTTGCTAAATTATTCTCTAGATAAACTAACCCAATAAACTTACCCTGATACAAAATTGGCGCACAGAGGATAGACTTTGGCTGCGTTTCTTGCACATAAGGATCAACAGCCGAAATTGGCTCTCGTATGGCATCGCTTAGCACAAGCGGATGTTGAGTTCTAGCGACATATTGAATTAACGTTACCGGAACCGTTCGGCTCGTCTCGACCGGAATGGATTGCAGCACAATCACTGTCTCCTGTTGATCGGTATCTGCTACCTCAATAAACAGCTGGCGATCGCGCTCCAAAATAATGCAGCCCTTTTGAGCTGCAGCATTTTCCAAAATGATGTGCAGCAGGTTCTCAAGCAGGCGATCCAGCGCTAGTTCGCTAGAAATCGCTTCGGCAGCTTTCATCACAGTTGCCAAATCCAGCAGATCGCGTTGAGGCGTCTTGTTGCTCTCAGCTACCACGCTGTCAGCAGGACTAACCTCCGGCTGGCTCTCTTTTGCCTGCAGCCATTCCGGATATTTTTGCTTGAGCTGATTGACTTTGGCAATCGCGCCCCACTGCTGATAGTACTGGGATGCCTCAACCAAATAGATTTGAGCTACTTTCGTCTTCCCTAAGCTGAAATAAAATTCAGCCGCCCGTTCATTGGCAATGGCAGCTTCCTGGATGTAGCCCGTCTTAATGGCTCCAGCAATCGCCCGATCGTAGTAATCCATTGCTGGGTAAGGTTCTTTCAGCACTCGGCAATGCTCTGCCATGACCAGATCAAACTTATGTTGAAAATTCACAGGCGCTGCTTTTGCCCATTTCAGCAGTTCTGCTTTTGCTTTAATTAACTTTAGCTGCAGCGGTTCTCCGCCCTCTGCCCACAGCGACAGCCAGGACAAGGCTGCATAGAAATAGAACGTGGGCATCATGATCATGCCTGTTGCGCCCCTGAGGTTGCATTCTGAGCGCTCAGCGAACTTCAACAGATGCTCAGATTCGGAGAACAGATAGCTCAAGATCAGCTTATGCAGAAAGAGGTACTGCATTCCCGATTGATTGCTGCTCTCTTCATACACCGCCAGTGCCTGTTCTTCCTGCAATGCCGTACCAACCAAACGGCAGGGATCGTCAGATTTGCCCAACAGGTTCAGCGCAACCTGCTGCACGATCTGGTTGTAGCTCAGCGACATGGCTAGATTGAGTTTTTTCAGCAGATTGCTATAGGCTTGTGCCTCTTGTTGCAACTGGTTCAGCTCTAGTCCGGCAAAGTAGAAATATTGCGATCGATTGTATGCGGCATAGCCAGCAAACTCTAGATCGCCACTCTCCAAACCGCTTTGACAAGCTTCCTGTAGAAGCGGTGGAATATGCTGGAGATGGACTCTGCCATGCATACTGAAGATGGCAGCCTGGTTGAAAGTTCTTGCTTTAACGAGTTTTGCATCTAGCTGCTGCGCTAGGTGAATTGCAAGCTGACCAAATTGATAGGCAGCATCTAAGTCGTTTGATACGGCATTGAGAATGGCTGCATAGTTTGAGTAGCCAAATGCAGAATGAGCGCAATTGCCATAGCGAATGGAAAGCTGGACTTGTTCGCAGGCAATCAAGGCTAGCAGTTCTGGCTTGGCGGCAAAAGAGGGAGCAAAAATACTAGAAAGCAGCGCGATCGCTGCCACCTTTTCAGCATCCATCATGGGTGGCAGATTCACCAAAGTCGGAATTTGCTGCGCCGACAACAGGCTTTTGGTTTCTGCTAGTTTTTGTTGAATATCGATCGCAGAAGGAGATTCTGGCAGCGAAATTCCCAAGAGGCTGAGCGCTTCCAACGCGACCTGAATTGCCAGTAACGGTCTGGCTTGCGCCATGTAGGTCTGGACCCTCACATCATAGACTTTCACTTTATCGAGAACCGTTTTGCCCTGCTGCAGCACGATCGCTGACCATTGCTCCATCTGCTCAAATTCCCCGCACAGATAGGCAGCTTCAGCGGCTCCTTCATGCAGGCTTAGCATCAATTCATAGTGTGTCTGCCACTGCTCCGCTGTTAACAGCTGTAGACCTGTCTTGAACGCTTTTAGGGCAGGTTCGTGGGCAGCAGATACTTTTGCCTTGCGCCCCGCCGTCAGATTTAAGGTTGCTAGTTCTACTCTTTCAGCAGCATCCCAAATCAAGTCGATGGCTGCATTCCAATGGTTCACAATTTCAAAAATGTTGGCTTCCAGATTGCCTGCGCTTTGCAGCAAGAGCCGCCCAATTTTGAGGTGGGTGGCTTGCTTTTCGGAGTCTGGAATCAGTTCGTAGGCGGCTTGCTGAACGCGATCGTGCAGAAATATGAACTTTGGCTGCAGATTGGCACGAAAAAGTTCGACGTTATTAAAGAAGGCTCGGTAGCTTCTGTCTAGCGGCAAGACAAAACCCTGCTGAACGGCTGCCCACAGCACTTGCATCGTTTGCTGAGCCGACTGTTCGCTAACGGTTGCTAGCGTCTGTAAGTCAAACTGGTTGCCAATACAGGCAGCGAGCTGCAGCTGCTTTTGGGTTGCTTCTGAGAGCTGTTGCAGTTTGCCCACCATCAGCTCCACCACGTTATCGGTGATATTCTGCTGACAGATTTGCTCAATATCCCACTGCCATGCGCCTGCCTTATAGTCAAACGTGAGCCAGCCGTTTGCATGGAGTGATTTCAGCAGTTGCGCCAGAAAAAAGGGATTTCCCTGAGTTTTGGCATAGAGTAGCTCTGCTAGCGGTTGCACTGTGGCAGCAGGGCTATTCAGCGCGTCTGCTACAAACTGAGTGACATTGTTACAGCTCAAGGGATCTAGGGCAAGATGAGTGATGCGAACGCCATCTGTTTTAAGTTGTTCCAGCGTTTGTATGAAAGGATGAGTGGCATCGACTTCATTATCCCGATAAGCAAGGATAATTAGCCGATAGTGATTCTCTGGATGATTCATCAGCGATCGTAGCGCTGCTAAAGAAGCAGCATCGATCCACTGCACATCGTCCATGAATTCAACTTCCGGATAGTCTTGACTGGCGGTTGCTAGCAAAAACTGTCCGAAGGTTTGGTAGAAGCGATTTTGGGTTTCGGCGGCAGGCAAATCAGGGACTGTAGGCTGTTTGCCAATTAGCAATTCCAATTCAGGAATCACATCGACCACCACTTGCCCATTCTGCCCCACCGCTTCTAGAAAGCGCGATCGCCAGTAGGATACATTTTCTTGGCTCTCGCTCAAAATCTGTTGAATTAGGCCGCGCTTCGATTCTGCAACACAGGCATGGGGAACCTCTCGCTTGAACTGGTCAAATTTGCCAGAAATAAAGTGAGCCTTGCTGCGGGTCACAGGCTTGTAGAGTTCGTGGATTAGTGCTGTCTTGCCAATGCCTGAATAGCCCGCCACCACCACTAGTTCTCGTTCTCCTTGCCGCACTCGATCGAACGCTGCCAGCAGCTGTGCAACCTGTGTTTCTCGACCATAAAGCTTTTGGGGAATATTCAACTGAGCAATGGTATCGAGCTTGCCTACTTCAAAATTGCTAATACGCTGGCTACCCTTGAATTCGCTTAAACAGCGCTGACAATCTGCCAGCAAACCTTCAGCACTTTGGTAGCGGTCTTCAGCGTTTTTTGCCATGAGTTTGCCCACGATCGCCGCTACCCTATCCGACACGGCTGGATTTAACTGCTGTATCGAGATGGGTTCTTTGGCAATGTGTTGATACACCATTTCCAGTGGATCGTTGCTTTGGAAGGGCAATTGCCCCGTTAGCAGCTCGTAGAACGTTACGCCCAGTGAATAGAAGTCGGTGCGGTAGTCCAGGGAGCGATTCATGCGTCCCGTTTGCTCTGGCGATAGATATGCTAGCGTTCCTTCCAGCTGATTGGGGCTGGTCAACCGCAGGGATTCTTGGCTGAGGCGAGAAGCAATACTGAAATTAGTCAACTTCACCTGTCCTGTACGGGCATTGAAGATGATATTGGAGGGTTTGATGTTCTTGTGGATGATTTGGTGTTGGTGCAGCGAGAGGAGTGCGGTTGCTAGCTGAGTGGCGATACTGAGAAACGGCAGAAGAGTGAGCGGTTGACGGATGCAGTCTCTTAGCGACTGCCCCCCAAAATCTTCTGCAACCAAAACGAGGCGATGCTGATGAATTTCCAATCGATAGACTTTCACAAGTTGCGATGAGTCCAGCGTTCGAGCAATTTGGTATTCATGCTGCAGGCGAGTAGTCTGCTCGGGTGTGGGGCAATCGGTTTTAGAAATTTTGAGGATAACAGGCTGCTGATCAACGTGGGACAGGGCGCGGTAAAGGAGGGTAGCTGCTCCCTCATGAACAAGTTCATGCAGGCTATAGCCTGGAAGACTAAGATTCCCTAACATTAGCTATCTTTCCCAATTGATTGCGCTGATTAGTAGCAGAATTCCCAGCAGCACGAAAGATTCATCAGACAGTTGATGAGATATAGGCTCAGCTGTTGGGCACATGTATTAAGAAACGGTTTTGGCAACGTCTTGCAGTGTTCTAGTCTTGCAGCGTTCTAAATACCAAAACCGCTTCTGAAAAACTTGCTAAAACCCATAATCCCAGCGAGCGCCCCATCCCCTTGCATCGATATGGGTAAACACCGATGAGCTGGCTAAACCACCCCGATCGCCCCACCAGCGGTCGAGGCGATCGTAGACATCGTAAGGGCTGATGCCCTGCACTGCAAAATCAACCGCATCTCCATATAGATGGCGCGAATCTGTTGCCCCGCCCACTGCTCGATTAATGGCAGGCGGACGATACCAGCTCCTGACTTGAATTGGGCGATTGCCCAACTGTTGCCGCACTTCTTGCAGCGCTCGTGCCAAGAAAAGCATCCGCCGCACCACCTCCGGGCTCTCCGGAATGCGCGTTCCTCCGTGGGTAGCTTCTCCCCAGGTAAAATTGCCGCCCAGAACGATTGGCTGATTGAGGTAGAACAAACTGCGATTGCCAGGGAGCTGAATTGCTCTACCAAGGATTCTGTTGCTATCGGGCTGATTATCTTTGGGTTTGTTAGTTGGCTCTGTACCAAACATGCGAATATGTGGCGTATAGACAAGCCAGGTATTTCGTCCGTCGAAGCTGCGGTTGAAGGTGGTGCGGATATACAAGCCTACTTCTTGTTTGTAGCCCAAGATGCCAACCTTAGTATTTTGCGGCACGAGGTGTACCTGGTTTTGCGGCAAATCAGCAACCGCCTTGGGCTGAAGCCGTAGATAGCTTGAATTAATGAACGTCAGAGTGATTGTAGTCATACAAGCCCTAGCTTATGAACCTGAATAGTTGTCAGGGGGGTCGTTAACTCAGAAATGACTCACTCAATATCTGCGATCGAACTCTTTGTTTCAATGATTTTCATCATGCTTTTTATCGCAGTTGGGATACACACGTTCATGAATTTAGCTAACAAATTTTGAAGTTATTTAATAAACCAGCAACACAACAACGGCAGAAAAGTATTAATAAACAGGGTGGCTTGCGTTCGATCGCGTAGATTGGGTTGGCTAAGTATATAGGTCATGTGGTTTTTGGTGGTTCGTTCTGAAATACAGACTGCTTCTGCGTCACGGTTGCTAGCTCCTGCAACAATTAAACAAACTTCCCGTCCGCGAGCCGCTAGCCTGCTAGCTCAGAGAGCAGGTGAATCGGCTGAGGTGAAACAGGAGGTTCACTGCTTGTGCTAATTGCTTTTTGCATCAGCCCTAGAGCTACGTCCCATCTATCACCGACATTCGCCTATCCATTAAAACAACATCAGGCATAGCACGGCAATTGGCTCGATCGCTTGCTGCCTGCTTTCTGTTTCACCCACGACTTCTAGATCAGGTTTTGCTTCTAGAAGTTTCCTCAAGCCCTGACGGATAATCAGCTGGTCGCCAATAGCCGAATTTTAGCATCGATTCATACCACTGATCTCGATAACGAACTCTGCCAATGGCACTGTGCAAGCAGAACGCACCATCACCTCAGCCCCAAAACTTCCGGCTACCTCAGGCAGCTCTTGGTCAAGAAAGGCGATCGGGTGCGCCAAAGGCAGGTTGTGGCTTACATGGATAATGCTGACCTGCAGGGACAGCTCATTCCATCTCGTGCCCAGCTTGGATCCCGTCCAGAAGAGATTGCTCAAGCGCGATCGCAGGTGGAACAGTGCCAGCAGGCACTCAATTTGCTGAAAGCCGGATCGCGTCCGGAAGAGATTGTCGCCGCCCGTGCTCAAGTTGAGGCAGCACGGGGCGCATCCCAAAAGATTTAAACTCAAATCGACGATGCCACAATTACTGCCCCGTTCGATAGTGTGGTGACCAAAAGGTATGCCGATCCGGGGTCATTTGTTACGCCAACCACCACAAGCAGCATTGCCGGCTCGGCTTCTAGCTCGATCTTGACGCTTGCTGCCAATAATCAAGTTGTGGCATCTCTAGATGAGAGCAATCTGTCTCGAGTGCAAGTCGGGCAAACGGTGAAAATCACCAGATAGTATCTATATCCCCTTGACTAGCATGTCCTCTCGCATTGTTAGCAACAATGCACTCGCAGGAGTTTCGGTGAATACGATCTGGGTCAAAGGAGCCAATCAAACGGCGATCGCTGTCCAATTTCAGGTAACCAACTTACTGCGATTGCGACACAACATCTACAACCCTAGCAACGATGAGTTCCAGGTCAGCAATCAAACCGATCTAATCAACACTTTTGTAGATGTGATCGGCATTTTGATGATTTTGGTAGTGGCAATTGCCAGTATTTCTCTGCTCGTTGGCGGCATTGGCAGCGCGAACATCATGCTGGGGTCGATTGTGGAACGCATCGGGTGG
This sequence comes from Phormidium tenue FACHB-886, assembly GCF_014764505.1. Lineage (GTDB taxonomy): Bacteria > Cyanobacteriota > Cyanobacteriia > Elainellales > Elainellaceae > FACHB-886. The sequence continues at coordinate 13,791 of NZ_JACXWX010000014.1, read as the reverse complement.
GCAGCAGCAGCGCGTGGCAATTGCACGGGCGCTGGTTAATCGTCCTGCTTTGGTCTTAGCCAACGAACCCACAGGCGCGCTAGATACGCAGACCTCCCAAGAGGTGATGAATTCGCTTGGGAAACTCAATCAACAAGGTATTACGATCGTCCTTGTGACACACGAACCAGACATTGCTGCTCAAACGAAGCGGATTATTCGGGTTCAAGATGGTTATGGGATTAACGCACGGCTGAAACCGATCTATTTATCAAAATCTGTCTAGAGTAGTATTCGAGTGGATTAACTGACATTTCTTTGGAATCTGTAAACTTTTTTGTATTGAAAGAATTTTTAGGTTACATCACAGCTTTAACTTAATGTTTCTTGGATTGAGGAAATTTCTACTAACTCTGGCTGTGCACCGCAAAGGCAGCGCATCCTCAAAAACAGCTCAGATCGCATCCTGAATTGGGTATAAATATTTCTCAGGTGTCGCGCTCCACACAGCTTTAAAAAACATTTGCTCTGACTCGGGTAGTAGGAGGAGCGATCGCGCTGAAACCGCGCCGTCATAGTGCGAAACCGTACTGACTCGGATCAATAGCAAAGCTATTTTGAAAATATCTTCAATTAAACAGTGAAGCATCGCAGGGAACGATTGCTTTTAGTTCGCCATGCCAGAAGCCGGTCGGTTTTCTGGCAAGTGCCTGTTAGTAACGGGGTGAGAGTCAGTCTTGGGTTAGCTTTCGCCCATCTACTAAATGGATCAAACATCAATTTTGTTTGCCACAAGGTAAACCGTTCTAACCGGCTTAGTATGTGCTTCATTTCGCAACGCTTTCTAGTTCTGTGTACCCATGTCTTTGAACATTACTTCGACGATGGCTTACCTCCATCAGGTGTTGTTTACTATGCTGCGAGTGCTGGTTGTTGACAATGACTCTGATTCTTCTGAAATGCTGTCAGCCTTTTTTGCTCTACATGACATTGAGGCGATTGCAGCAAAAACTGCAGACGAAGCGCTAGATGTTCTAAGACAGGTAAAGCCGGATCTGCTAGTCAGCGAAATTAATTTGCCCTATGAGGATGGCTACTCGCTGATGCACAAGCTAAGAATGCTTGAAACCGCTGCTAACGGACAACAAGCTCAAATTCCAGCCATAGCTGTGACTACCTGTACCAAAGCAGACGATCGCGCTCATGCCTTAGCAGTTGGTTTTCGCAAACATTTGCCTAAACCAATTAATCTCGACGCGCTAATTCAAACAATTGCTGATTTAACACAGCTTCAGGGGGTGACTGCATGACTTCAACTACTTTGGGCCAACCTACTTTTACTCAAACTGCCTTTACTCGACAGGTAAAGGCAATGTCCGATCGGTTAACCACTCTGTATCAGGAAATTCATCCTTCGAGTGCCCTATCGCCATCAATGCTGAAAGAACTCGGCGTCGCCTGTGAGCGTCTTGAAGTAGCAGCAGAACTCCTGCATGAGCAGAATCATAAATTGCTCTATGCCGAGCAGACGATCACCGGCGAGCGTCAGCGCTACCAAGCCCTGCTAGATTTCATTCCCGATGCCTGTCTGATTACCGATTCCAGCGGCAGGATTCAGGAAGTGAATCAGGCTGCAGGTAGGTTGCTAAACCTGGAACCGGAACGGCTAGTCGGTCAACTGCTGACCGCGTTTATCACCTCTGATACAAAACAATCCTTCCAGGCTTTGTTGCAACAATTGCCGCAGCGATCGTGGAAACAGGAATGGCAAGCCCGCATACAGCCGCATCAAGGCATTGCATTCGGAGTTAGCGCTTTGGTTGAGGCTAATTCGTCAGGAGAAACCCCAGTGTTGCGCTGGCTGCTGCGCCGTGCAAACCACGCCAACTGGAACGAAGCTCAGGAGCAGACTGACGTCTATGCTGATTTGGGCTACCCACTGCAGCTTTATCACAAAGGAGAAGTAATTCCACTAGATCCTGAAATTATTTGGCAGGTGCACTCTGGATTGGTGAAGCTGACCACGTTCACTCAGAATGGGCAAGAAGTGTTAGTTGGGCTAGCGGGAGCCTTAGCTCCTTTTGGCTCAAGCTTAACAACGTTGCCGCTATATGAAGCAACTGCCATGATGACGACTCAGGTTTGGGGAATTCGGGTCAGCGACTTCGCAAACTCTCCAGAGCTGAAGCAGCGCTTAATGCCGCAAATCAGCCAACGCCTCAAACAAACCGAATCACTACTGGCAGTTTCTGGGCATTCTCGCGTGGTCGATCGCTTGCACAGCTTGTTGCATCTGTTGGAACAGGAAGTTGGGCAACCGGTAGCAGGTGGAACACGGTTAAGAGTCCGGCTCACGCATGAACACCTTGCAACCGCCTGCTGTACCACTAGGGTTACCATTACTCGCCTGCTGAAACAGCTCCAGCAGCAAAAGAAACTCAGTGTAGATTCGCGGCATCATCTAATTTTAAGGAAATAGAGTAAGTAACGCAGGCAACTAGACGTAGAAGTTTGTGAAGCGACTAAGAACCAGATCGCTTCATCTTAATCCCCCTACTGATATAGTTTGTCTACTCCTTTGGTAGTTACTTGCAGAAATGGCAGCTTTTATTCTAAGAGCAGTACAGGTAGCTGTTAAAACTCTTGCACCCGCTGAGGCTTTTACGTAGCGGGATTTCTGCCTGAGTTTTTCACTGCTTGTAGGATCGGCTTGAAGGATTTGGTATTACCTTACTAAAGACCTGAGCTGCTATTTTTAATGTTTCCTCTTTATCCAAAGGAGAACTTTGCTTGTTCTTCTAAGAGCTTCATGACCGCTAAAAACTATCTGTTAGCCGCTTTATCTAAAGAGACATATGCAAAACTTGCTCCCCATTTAACCCTTGTTTCACTAGAGCAGGGTCGGCTACTTTGGGCTCCCGGTGAACTGCTCTCAGAAGTTTATTTTCCGATCGGCTGCGCGCTGTCGGTCACGCTGACGCTGCAAGATGGCTCCTCGATCGAGACTAGCCTAATCGGCAATCGTGGGATGATGAGCGTTAATGCTGTTATAAGCAGCAGTGCTATGACGCACACTAACCACGTTGTACAGATAGCAGGTAATGCACTGAGAATAGATGCCCGAATTTTACGAGAAGAATTTTATTGCAATTTGGAACTCCGCGAGGTGCTATCGAGCTACGCACAGGTTTTCATCGCGCAACTCTCACAAAACATTGCCTGTAACCGTTTTCACATGGTGGAGCAGCGCTTGGCGCGTTGGATGCTGGAGGTGAAAGACTGCGTTGAATCAGACAAACTGAAAGTAACTCAGGAATTCATTGCTGAAATGCTGGGGACGCGCCGTGCTGGTGTAACCCAGGCTGCTCAAAAGCTTCAAGAGCGCGATTTAATTCAGTATAGCCGGGGTTATATCCAAATTCTTGATCAGCGAGGGCTAGAAGCAAAGTCTTGCGAGTGCTACAAGATGTTGAAAGGCGAGCACGATCGCCTGCTGGGAAGAAAACAGGAAGAGCTGTTTTAAAGCTCGTGCAGTGGTTGATCTCACCCCTTTGAAGCTGATCCGAAAAGGTAGAAAGAAATTCATGAACGTAGAGAAGGCAAGCCAGAACCCGGCGCCAATGATCTTATTGATTGAACCCGATGAAGAAATACGCCCACTTCTCAGGTTTGATCTCCAAAATTACGGTTATCTCGTTACCACAGCACTTTGTGAGGCGGATGCAGGTAAACAGGGTTGGGACGATCGCAATTGCCCTAGTTTAATTCTGTTGAATCAGGTGGGGCTGTCGATCGAGGAATTTGTTGGGTTGGGGCAGGCTATCCGTTGGAATACTAACCTGCCGGAGCAAACGCCGATCGTCGTAATAGCTGAGCAGTATGCATCAGAAATGGAAGGGAAAAATGTGCAGGTGGGAACTAGGGAGTATGTGGTTCATTTAAAGAATGGACAGCAGTTGATTAACTTGTTGCACTACCTTTGTCCAATACAGGTGAACTTTGCTCACCAAGTATCCAAAATTACTTAGATCTAGATTACTTAAATATAGCCAAGTGCATAATGTTACATATTTAATCACTTTAAAGTTACTAATAAAAGCCGTGGAAGAAACTCTTCCACGGCTTTTATTTTGGAATTAGAGGTGTACAGTAGTAACTACAAAGCAGTAATTACTTTAAGTAACTCAGCCGATAAATCTGCTTTGGCACTGCGTTTCTCCTGAAACAAAACACCCGCTAGGAAGTAGACATTAGAAGAATAAAACGCCTTCTTTTGCTTACGCAGCTCACTAATCCAATCCCTAACTCTGGGTTCAGAGCTGTAATAGCCAAATTGCAGCGGTGTAACCATAAAATCTGCAACCCGATATCCCTCTTTAATCGCATGTTGAATCGTTTCAACCGGATTAGAGTAGGCTGAGATCATTAGTAGAACATTGCTGCACCCCACCGACAGCAATTGATTGGTGATAGTTGCACCATCAATTCCGCCATGTAGAGCAGGCATACAGATACGATCGTCTGGAGCAGGCAAATAAGGCGGATTGGCGATCAAATACTGAGCTGTGATTGATTCGTATCCTTCAAAGAAGCACTGATTATGAACAGTATATTTACCGCCAAGCTGATACTGTTTGATCCGAGACCGCGCTACTTCACAAGCGGCAGCACTCAGCTCGTATCCATGAATTGCCCCGGCAAACTTCGTTTTCAGCAACCCATTGATCACAGGGCTACCATCTCCTGCACCAAACTCAATCACTTGCTCTGATGGCGTGCAGTGGTTGAGTACCATCTTTTCTAAACACTGAGAATAGAATTGTGATTCTTCAGGGCAGAAGAATACTTCGTGAGGAGAATAGGTTTTAACGCTGTCAGGTGAATGATGGGTACGCGAAGTTGTGTCTACTGCGTTCAGCACTGCTTCTTTCATGCAAGTTTCCTTCCAGTTCGTTCAGCGGATTGAATAACATCGATGATCGCGGCTCCAGCCCGATCGCCAATCAGTTTTTCCTGGTCATATCCCAGTACCAGTTCCCAGGCATCTTCTGGATATAGCTTAGCTAGTGGTTGTCCAACCTCTTTAAGCATCCATTGCCCGTGTCGCTCATCCTCTCGGATGTGCAATTCCCAATAGCCCATAGCAGCGTCGGATAGTCCCAGCCGTTGGGCAGCAGCCATATAATCTCGATAAACCGAAGGACCCACAATCTCAAAGTAGGTTAGTCCGCCGTTGTAGCGCAGAAAGTGTCGCTTACATTCGGTGAGCAAGAAATTGTGATTGATGCTTGCTAGAAGCTGCCATGGAGCCAGCTCAAAATAGTATTCTGGCTCGGTTCTTAGTCCAACCTCTGCCATCATCTGGGCAAAGAAAGTGGAATGCTTGCGGTTAAAGCGTCCGTTGCCATACTCTTCCATCAGCACCCGAATCAGCATTGCCTGAACTTCGTTGCTAGCTCCACCCAAGATGCGAGACATGCGGCTTGCTTCAACCAATCCATCTAAAGAAGCGATCGCCAACAGCCACCGATAGCCCTCCAGCGACATCGTTTCACGTAGATAGCGCTTGCCCTCAGTTAGGGGTGGCTCAAGGTCAGCATCGCACCGCTCCTGCAGCGCCTGCTCGACATTGAGCCGTCGATATTCATCAAGCTGAAAGTGGGAGATCTCCCAGGCTTGCCAAACAGACTCAATCCGATCGCGTACCCATTGCAGGTAATACGATCGCTCATTTTTGTAGCGCTGTAAGTCATCGTACCAGAATAAGTTAAGACGATTGATCCGGTAGAGAATCCTTTGCAAAAATAACCGAGCTGCATCCTCTGAGGCTTCAGTATAGGCAGTGCTCAGCGCTGCTGCTAATGCAGCTTCAAACTCACTAACCTGCTCAGGCTGGCTATTTATTTGCTGATCTAAATTATCAGTATCTAGCAGCTTTACAAACTGCTGTTCTGCTGCAGCGTAGTTTGGTGAGCTAGGAAATTCTAACGGTTGAACTATGGTCTCTTTAAGCTGGCGATTGGGATTCAATGTCTCAATCATAATTTGCGTCTTAAGGTTATTCTGATGGCTACATGAGCTGGTAAAACGTCAATCTTTAAGCAACGCACGTTTAGAGCAACATGCGTTTAATTCGTGTCGAATAATTTATCCAGCCATCACAACCATAAATAAACCACTCTCGCTTCACCGTCCATCTTTAGACAGACAATCGCCTTTTAGACCCTCCATACTGGTGATAATCTGTATTTAGCTATACGAAAGAAAGTTTTTAAGTCTAAAGGCTGAAAAATCGCCAAAAGATGATCAACGCTGAACTTACACTCTGTTTCATATGCAGCTGGCTGCATATGAAGCGATCGTCTATCCCTCATTCTTTACTTACTTTACTTAAGATAGAGGTAAAAAACCGATTATAAATGTTGGCTCAGTATATTGCTCTAATGCTTATCTAATGTTGCCTATTTCTCTCCACATGTAGATGTGTCAGTAACGCACTTCGTCTGTTACCGAGTATGTTGCCGAAACTTACTACAAGGCTTGGTTAAGAGACAACTGCTGACGATCGATAGCTTCAGCTTTTAGAGGACATACTACTGGAGCGATTGCTGCCCCGATTAAGTCTGATGTATCACTCGATACAAGTTTAATTCATTGTGAATACCTATTTTGCTAAGTTGAGACTACCTCCAAGGACGACTTCAAAATGTTCAATTCGTCTTTTAATAAGAGGTAATCAAAAGATTAATGCAGAGCTATTTCAAAGAATAATGATGAGTGGTAGTTATCCTGGTTCTAGGATACTGAAATAGAGCGAAGTCAAAACACCGAACAGCCTGCTGCTACCACAGCGCTAAATGAATCTGAGGAACTACCGGGTGAAGGAAAAGCCCTTAATGCTCAAAAGGAGCCAAGTAGTTCTGCTAATGAACCTGCTGCTCCACCCAGTGAACTTGCCTCAAGTCAACAAGAATCGATCAGCGAATGATCTGCCAATATGATAACTTCTATTTCTCAATCCCCAAGCTCTAACTCCAACGCCGAGCGTGCTTCAGAAATTGCTCATAAACTAGCGCTAATGCGGGGCGTGTTGAGTGAAACTGGAGCCGCAGGGATTCGGCTACGTGGAACAGATTGGTTTTCCTGGGCAACGGCCGGGGCTTGCCATACCGTTTTGCTAGCGGCAGAAACGGGAGTTGCTGAGGTTTTCGTGACAGCGAAGGGAGCCTGGATCATCACCAGCGAGATTGAAGCGCAGCGATTGAGGGACGAGGAAATTGCCGATGGCGGGGCCTATCAAATTTCTGCTCATCCCTGGGCAAATGCAGCTGCATTAGAAGCGTTTGTGGGAGAAATGACGGCAGGCAGGAAGGTTATTAGCGATCGCCCCTCTGCTGCTGAGGACGCTTTGCCTCATTCCCTCTTTCATCACAAACAAACGCTAACACTCAGCGAACTGGAAAGATATCGTCAGGTTGGACGGCTAGCTAGCGAAGCCATGACAGAAGTGCTGCTCAACGCACAGCCAACCTGGACGGAGTATCAACTGGCTGGAGCCGGAGCTGCTGCACTTTGGGCAAGAGGGTTGCACCCCGCCTTGACGCTAGTTGCCGGAGAGAGACGGCTGCCTCTTTACCGCCACCCCGTTCCCACGGATGAGGAGATCGGGCAGCACGCAATGATGGTCTTTTGTGCCAGAGGAAGCGGGCTATATGCCAACCTTACCCGCTTTGTTTACTTTGGATCGCTTTCGTCCAAAGCAGCAGATTTGCATCAGCAGGTGCGTCTGGTAGAAGCTGCTGTGTTAAATGCTTCTAAACCTGGCACGCCATTAACTAACCTGTATGGGACGTTTGCCCAAGCTTACGAGCAGATCGGGCATCCCCAAGCGCTGCAAGAGCATCATCAAGGGGGTACAACGGGCTATTTATCGCGCGAGACAATTGCCACTCCTGGCACAACCGCTACACTGGCTGCAAATATGGCGATCGCTTGGAATCCCAGCTTAGCCGGAGCAAAAATTGAGGATACTTTTGTCATTCTCGAAGACGGTCGTCTGGACAACCTGACCTTCGATCCCAATTGGCAAAGTACTGAGATTGAAGGACGCCTGCGACCGCTACCGCTAGAGAGATAATCACGGGAGCCGATTATGTTCCATCTCACCTTTCAACAAATCTTCAATGCCGCTCCTCAAGCGCAAGCTAGCGCTCCCGGACGAGTTAACCTGCTAGGCGAACATACTGACTATAACGATGGCTTTGTGCTGCCTACCGCCATCCCGCAACAAACTAGAGTTGATTTGGGCTTTAGTCCTAATAATCATCACCACTTTTACTCTGCCGAGCTAGAAGAGTGGGTGCATGTTACGAAAATAGAATCTGTTCCGGAAGGATTCGGTAGCTATATCCTTGGATGTATACGCGTAGTAGAAAAAGCAGGCTACAAAATTCCTCCCTTAAATATATTTGTTACCTCATCTGTGCCGCTTGGCTCAGGGTTATCTAGCAGTGCAGCATTAGAAGTCGCCACGCTGCGAGGACTGCGATCGCTCCTTGATCTCGATCTGGACGATGTGAAGATTGCCCAACTTGGGCAGCAGGCGGAAATTCAGTACGCCAAAGTACAGTGTGGCATTATGGATCAGATGGCATCTAGCCTCGCAGATTCCGAGCACCTGTTGTTCTTGGATACCCGCAGCCTTGAGCGGCAGATCCTACCGCTGCCAGCGGGCGCAGAGATTCTAGTAATTGACAGCGGCATTCCTCGGACGTTGGCAGGCAGTGGATACAATCAGCGGCGGGCAGAGTGCGAAGCAGCAGCGCAGCAGCTAGGCGTAAAAGCGCTGCGAGATATTACTGACCCACAGGCGCTAGTAAATTTAGCCGAGCCGCTACAGCGGCGCGCTCGTCACGTCGTGACAGAAAACAACCGAGTGCTGGAGGTAACCCAGGGTGTTTCGGTGGAGCGCTTTGGTGAATTGATGAATGCATCCCACGCTAGCCTGCGCGACGATTACGAAGTTTCAGTTGCAGGGTTAGATTACCTTGTGGATCTATTGCAGAACATCTCGGATGTTTTTGGAGCGCGATTAACCGGGGCAGGATTTGGAGGAGCTTGTGTGGCGTTGGTAGCAACCGGTAAGGCAGAGCCGATCGCCAAATCTGTCCTTGAGCAATATAGCACTGCAGGTTACACCGGACGTATGCTGGTTCCACAGCCTGCTTAAGCAGCTAGGTGGTAAGTGTTGGGTAGACTTGTCATTACTCACCCGAATAATTCTTCCCACTAATGACTAGGAGTTTATGGGGGCAGATATTTCAAAAATTAGCATAGGGTGAGCATTGCTCACCCTACTTGTGATGCATCAATTGCGGTCATTTATCTGGAGTATGCGCTAGAGAGCCCATTGTGGTGGGGACAGTAATCGGAACAGGTGACTGCTTCTTCGGTCAGGGCCAAACTTGGATTGACCGTGCATTTGAGGAGGTACTCACCTGTAAAGAATAGACAGTTAGCACAAGGGATTTGCCTTAATCGTTTGGCTACCTTAACTGTGTCACGAACCGTTGCCCAGATATTCCATGCAACTAAAATAACGAAAGACCAAGCTAGAAAAACTTCTACTAAATACATCACTATTGCCTCATTTAACGCTCTTAAACTACGGAACCTTCAATTGCTAGTTATTTCTGTTTCTACTTCTATATCTCTGCACATCTCCTTCATCGGAGACAGTTGCCAAATACTAATAAACAGTAGACCATTTCTATAAGGTAAAACTCTTTAGAGGGGAAGCACTCCAAACTTTGAGTCTTTTACTTCATTAGGGCTAGCTATTTAACAAGCTAGCAATTTTTGTCATAATGTGCTTCCAACTAGAGGGAGAACAATTTTGAGTAAGACTGTTAGCTTAAACACTAAAAGCCAGATGAACAGATTCTTACAAGCTTTACTTACTAACTGAAGCCGAGGCATTACAAGCGCTGGTGAGATATGGCTGGCTACCACCCTGGATTGCTTCTAAAGATGGAAAGCAACTGTTGGATTGCCCGGTAGCATAAATGACTAGTTGCTATTAGTTGATGCTTAAGTTTCTTCAAATGTTTTGCTAATTAACTCATTTTTAAGAGCGCTGGTTACTCTTTTTTTAACTTTTACCAGCTACTTTTACCGTTCTTATCTAGAGCTTTGCAGCCTCAGAAAAAGTGGCGTTAGCCTATGGTAAAAACTCAATTATTTAATCTGTTAGTTCTTTACTTAGTCCTTTACAGTGACTTAAAACTATCCTACTGCAGCAGCAGGATATGCAACTACCATTCTTTTCTCACTCTCAAACGGAGCGCAAGTTGACTGAATTCAGCATTAACACACAGCCAGTAGCCCTTAAGAAGTTAGGAAATGAGCAAGATAATGTCTATGGGCTTCTCGCAGCTTTGATTATAATCAGCGTTTGGGCAACCAGTCTAACGATCCTGCTTAGCCTCAATCTTGCGCATCTTCCAGTTTGGCTCGTTCCTCTAGCGATATTTTGGCAGACATTTCTGTATACCGGGCTATTCATCACAGCACATGATGCAATGCATGGCTCCGTTTGTCCGCAGAATCCAAAGCTCAATACATTGATCGGGACGTTAGCGGTCTTCGCCTATGGCTTATTCTCTTACAAAGAGCTTCTAAAAAAGCATTGGCTGCATCATCGCTATCCTGCCAGCGATCGCGATCCGGATTTTCACGACGGCAAACACAAGAACCCTATTGCTTGGTATTTCAGTTTCATGCGGCGATACTGGAGCTGGAAGCAGCTTTGTGGACAAGTTGCCATATTTTATCTAGCGCATTATGTGCTCCAAGTTCCTCAGCTAAACCTAACGCTGTTCTGGTTTATCCCTGCTATTTCAAGTTCTGTTCAGCTATTTTACTTTGGGACGTTTCTCACCCACCGAGAACCTGAAGGAGGCTATAGTCAGCCGCATCGTGCCAAAACTCACTCATTACCCTTCTTTTGGTCGTTTATTGCTTGCTATCACTTCGGTTATCATCAAGAGCACCATGAACACCCGCAGGTTCCTTGGTGGCAACTGCCAAAAGTTTATAAGATGCAAACTCAATCCTGAAAAGCGATCTGGTGCGATCGAGCTATGACTCACTTTGGTATTATTTGCCCGCCTTACTCAGGTCATCTTAATCCTTTATCTGCTCTAGGACGAGAGCTGCAAAACCGTGGGCATCGGGTGACAATTTTACAGATTTCTGATCTAGAGCGGAAGGTTCGTTCAGAGGAGATAGATTTTTATCCGATCGGCCAATCACTTTACCGACCCGGATTGCTAGCCGAAACTTCAGCTCAGCTCACTCAACTGAGCGAGATCCCAGCGCTACAGTATTCTGTTGATTTCTGTCGTCATATTACTGAAATTATCTGTCGGGATGCTCCTGCTGCCATCCACAAAGTTGGCATCGAGGCTCTATTAGTCGATCAGCTAGAGCCGGTTGGGCAATCGGTCGCCCAATTTCTAGATCTGCCCTTTGTTTGCATCAGCTCTGGTCAGGTGATTCACCGCCGATCGGACATTCCTCCCTTCTTTACAGCTTGGCGCTACCAGAATGCTCAGTGGGCACGTCTCCGCAACCAAATTGCCTACCTGATATTAGACCGCAGCTGCCGACCCATCTTACAGGTGATTAACGACTATCGCCGTCAGTGGAAGCTGCCTGCCTATCGCCAAATTTATGCCTCGATCGCCACTCTTGCCCATATTAGCCAGCAGCCTGCCGTCTTCGATTTTCCCTGCCCTGTGCCTGAACACCTACACTACACAGGCCCTTTGCGAGATTCGCCCTCTCGAGTCAGAAGAGAACTGCCTACTTTCCCGTTTGACCAGTTGACTGGGCAACCGCTGATTTATGCTTCTCTGGGGAGCATTCAAAATACCAAGCAGGGAATTTTTCAGTGCATTGCAGCCGCTTGTGCAGGTTTGGATGTCCAGCTTGTGCTAGCTCATGGGGGTGGGATGAGCCCAGAAGCAGTTCGGCAGCTGCCGGGTTCTCCGCTGGTTGTGGAGTATGCCCCTCAGCTAGAGGTATTGGCAAAAGCAAGCTTAACCATTACCCACGGTGGCATGAATACAGTTCTCGATTCCCTCAGTCATGGCGTACCCTTGGTAGCGATTCCTATCACCTTCGAGCAGCCAGGCACAGGTGCACGGATTCGCTGGACAGGAACCGGCGAAGTGATTCCACTGCCCCAGTTATCAGTTCCTAAACTCCGATCTGCGATTCGACAGGTGTTGACGGGCAAAATCTATTACCAAAACGCTCAGCGGATTCAGCAGGCGATTCAGCAGGCGGGTGGCGTGAGGCGAGCTGCTGACATTATTGAGCAAGTGATGGGAAATAGGTAGTTTCTAACCGTTCTAACTGAGGTTAGTCGAGCCGCAGCCCGGAAAGCCGTGATGACGAAACCTGTAATGGCGAAACCTTTGATGACGCACAAGGGTAGCTATGACCAAATAACGCCTCAGAAATTGGCTCCACCCATATTTTCAGCGCTAGTGTAAAAGCTCTGTTAAGCGGGGCTCTTACACAAAACAAGCTTCAATTTAAGCGCAGATCGCCATAAAATATCTATCCCTGTTTACCGGATTGCAAGATGTAATCAATTAGCCCATAGTCTTGCGCCTCAGCTGCTGACATAAATGCCCGTTGAGCACTATCTTCCGCAATTTGCTCGATGGACTGACCTGTAGCTTGAGCATACAATTCATACAGCACATGCCGTTGCCGAAAGGCTTCTCTTGCCGCAGTTTCAATTCCGTTTGCAGTGTCTCCAGTCAACGTTGGCTCAGGCTGTGCGAACCGAATTCGCGCATGAGGCTGTGCTGATCTTTTACCTGGAGCGCCGATCGCCAAGAGCAACGATCCAATTCCATCTGCAACACCTGTACATAGCGTATGCACTGGAGAACGCAAACTCCGAACGGTATCATAGATGGCGAGTCCAGCGGCAACTGAGCCTGCTTCTGTGTGAATGTAAAGTTGAATGGCAGCGTCTGGGTCTTTCCCCTCTAAATACACAAGCTGAGCAATCAACATGTTGGCAATCTCATCGGTGATTGGTTGTCGCAAGAACAGTGTACGAGATTGAATCCAGCGATCGTAAATATTGGCTCCAGCATTTGAAGCGTCATTAAACAGGTCCATTGATTGCTTTCCCTACAATCCAAAATTGCTTGTACTGGCTGACTCAATCGGATACTGACCAATCGGATACTGATTTGAGGGATTCTGGACTTAAACGATAGATACCTGGTGTTTCCAGGGAAATTGGGTAACTTTCATGTCGCATAGCACTTGTATGGGTAGCGAGACGGCGATGACGTTATGGCAAGGAATTGGACTCGTTGCATCACCGATTGCTTCCCATGTTGCACCCGATCGAACGGGTATGACGGGTGGGGTCTGCGATTGCATGAAAGATATCAGCACTGGCACTGAGTCACTGGCACTGGGTCACTGGCACTGGGTCACTGGCACTGGGTCAGCTCATATCAAATTGCTTAAGCATTTGCTTAAGCAACTATCAGTATAGTTAAGCATTCGCTTAAATGTCAAGCTATAGTTCGGTTTTTCCTTCCTCAGAGTAGTCATTCAGCTTAGTGTACAAGGTGAGCGGGTGTCTAAGGCTTGCCAGAATAAATTTGAGGGTAATGTTCTAGACGTGTGGAAGTGGAGTTAGATGGATAGTCCAAACTCATAACGATTGATGAACAATCCAATGACAACATCATGTAACCAGATGGACTTAGAGAA
>NZ_JACXWX010000139.1 GCF_014764505.1 Phormidium tenue FACHB-886 | reverse complement strand
TTAAGCGTTGTGTTCCCCCATGTCCTAGCCGTTTCGCTTCTAACGCTGCCATCCATCGTCGTTGCTGTTCATTCAATCGACTCATCAACAGATTCAGTTGTTCATGGGGTTATTTGCCTTCCACTGGGTTGAACGCAGGGTAAAGCAACACGGTAAATTGGCTGGATACTAAACTCTGGACTGGATAATGTTGTAAAAAAGTGAATCAAATGGCAATCACTAAAGCCCAGGTCGAAGAATTTTTTCCGCTAACTTAGGAAACCATCGCTGTAGCAGTAACAGTCGCTTTACTTTGTCAATCGGTATCTCATAATGATGCTGCAAGTTAGGATGACACCAAGCATAGCAAAAAGCATCCCAAAACTCATCCACTAAAGCATCAGGGGTAATCTTGCCTTTGCCTCGTCCAGCGGTCATGGGCGTATCCACTAGAGGAGCAATTACCTCAAAGACTTTTACTGAAGTTGCTTCTAACTGCCAGCGTAATGCTTTTGTGGCAATATGCAGTCCTGCTTTACTGCCGCAATAAACCGGGGCAGTCTGCTTGGGAATCAGTCCTAACCCAGAAGACACGTTGACGATCGCCGCTTTGGGCTTTATCACTAATTGTGGTAGCATGAGCTTTATCAACTGCAAAGGTGCAATCAAATTGGTTTTTAATTCTGTTTCGATGAACTCAATGGGAACGGTTAAATCAACAAAATCGTAATTGTATTGAATACCCGCATTGTTGATCACGATATTCACATCGGGATGGCGATCGACTAACTTTTGCAACGCTTCCAGATCCGCCATATCTGCAACTTCAGTGATAATTTCTGGATAGTCAGCCTGTACTTTTGAGAGTTTTTTGGCATTGCGTCCTGTAATGATGACTCGGTTTCCTGTTTGTAAAAACCGTTTGGTAAATGCGAGTCCAATTCCAGATGATCCTCCGGTAATTAAAACGGTGTTGCCACTGACGAGACGCTTTGACAATGTTTTCGAGACTTGTTGCATAGTAAAGCCTGCTAACAGCATTGCGCTCGCCCCAAATCCATAGGGGGTAATGGGATGAACGCTTTGATAAAGCCATCCCGCGAATAACGGAGCGATCACCCGCGCGAATGCCTGGATCGTTTGCAGACTGCTATTAATACGTCCTTGCAAACTCGCACTCACGCTGGTCGAAATTAATCCAGTGAGCGCAGTTTCGGCGATCGGTTGTCCCACTCCGACCAGGACACTGCTGACATAGAGGAACACAGCAGAGCCTGACAGGGGAAACAGGCTGTAAACCACAAAAGCACTACTGGCTAACCCAGTCCCCAACACAACTAAACGAATTTCACCTAATGAGGGAATGAGTTTTGGAATGACGATCGCTTGAGTCAACACACTCACGAGACCAAACAGGGCAAACAGCGGCGCAATTTGTTCGGGTGTCCAGCCGAATTGTTCACTCGCAAGGGCAGGTAAATTGGAGATCAGCGCAAACATAGCAAGATTCACCAGAAAAAAGCTGGCAATCAATCCCTGCACATGGGGCAGTGTCAGACTAAGCCGCAACTGGGTGAAGGGATTGAGGTGTCGCCAGTCCGGGAGGTGCGATCGTTGCGCTTCAGGTAAGGTTTCTGGCATGGCAAAGTAGCCCCACACCAACGCCATCAAAAACGCGATCGCAACGAAATACACCGGGGCAACAGGACTCAACCGAGACAAAATGCCGCTGACAATCGGACCCACGATCAGCCCCAACGCGATCGCCGCACTCACCCAGGAGAAGGCACGAGTTCGCTGTTGGGGGGTCGTTGTGTCGGCAATGGTGGCAAAGACGGTACTGGCAACCCCATCGGTCAATCCTACGATCGCCCATCCGAGAAACACCACCCCCAGCGTTGCTCCTGATGCAAATAAAAAATAGCCCAGAGCCGCTCCCAGGAGGCTGATCAACATCAGGGTTCGTCGTCCACGAGCATCGCTCAGTGCGCCAATGCCGGGTAAGGTCAAGAACTGAGAGAAAGAGAACGTTGCATAGAGCAATCCCACTTCCCAGGCGGTTCCGCCGTATTGTCTAATCAGAGTGGGTAGGAGCGGATTGAGGACTCCGAACCCTAAGAATGCCAGAAAACCGCAGTACAAGATAAATGGACTTAACCGAATTAAGGCGCGATCGCCCTGCAAACCTCTAAAGGGTTGAGATGACCAATGTTTTTGAACCATGAGAATTGACGATGCTGACTGATTTCTTTGTATCGTCAGGGCGATCGCACCGTCATTAACATAGGTTAATCGGCAGTGAGTGACTTGCGAATGCGGCTCAGGGAGACTGGAGAAATGCCAAGATAGGACGCAATGTGATACTGCTTAACGCGATTTTCTAAGTCAGGATATTCAGCCAAAAACGTTTGATATCGAGTCGTTGCATTGTCCAGCAGCAATTCTGCTTCCCGCTTCTCTTTTTTGATAAATAACCCTTCCACCAGTCGGTGGTTGATGGTTTGCCAGCAAGCGTGTTCTGCACAAAGCTGCTGGTATGCCTGATAATCCGCCACCAAAAGAGACGTATCTTCTAAGGTTTCAACAAAAAAACGCGCAGGTTGGTTCAACAGCAGGGCACTATATGCAGCGACGAAATGATTTTCTGGACAAAAGGCTTTGGTAAACTCAACGCCTGCCGAGTTGACATAGTAAAGCTGCATCAGCCCTGAAACCACAAATCCGATTTGAGTTGGTCTTTCACCCGCCTGAATGAAAAACTGCCCCGCAGATAAATTGGAAGGACGAAAAATCTCTGACAGCTTCTCCATCTGATCATCAGGAAGAGCCGTGATTGATCGTAGAACGCTGATGAGTTGATGATAGAAGAGGTTTACCATGAAAGACTGAAGCGACGGTTCTGAATCAGAAATTCCCAGTCAATATTTTACGGAATACGACCTTATCCTCGCTGGCTGCATAAAAGCCACGAATTCGTGCCTCTTCCTCATAACCATATTTTGTGTAGAATGCTTGCGCCAGGTCGAAGCTCGCTAACGTTTCCACTAATAGCATTCGTCTACCACGCGCTTTCAACGTTTCTTTAACGTAGTGCAATAGCTCGCCACCATGTCCCTGTCCCTAATGATCGGGGTGAATCGCGATCAGGGGCAGATTCCAGGTTTGATCCGTCATCCGTTCGGGTTCACAGTAAGCCACTCCAATCGTCTTACCGTTGTCTTGGTGATTAGTGAGCCAGAACCGTTCAGCATTGCTATTTGCAAAGAATCACGACCGTTGCCGCCCGCAAAATGACTGTTCAGCAGTTTATTCACCACCTCCAGTTCGCTTAGCTGAAACCCGATCGCTTCAGCAATGACAAGTATTGCAGACACGTCATCGAGCTTGCTGAGTCTAATCATAGGAATAAATATGACAACAGTTGTTATATCATTCAAAGCATAACATAATAACTGTTATGATATGAGTCAAGATGATATGGTGTATGCCTGCAAACTGAGGAATGCTATGGGGTACGACGATCGCCGCCTTAAAGTGGTGCAAGCGGCATGGCGAGTCATTGTTCGGGAAGGGTTGGATTGCACCAGTATACGAGCGATCGCGCAAGACTTGGCTCTTCCACTGGAGTTGTCACTCACTATTTCGTCCACATGTCAAGAATCGTTCGTTGGCTTCAGGTGCGATCGAACCTGCTTGTCGAGTTCTGGGGTATACTTGAGCACCCAACGATTGATTATTGATTGGTCCCCGTTCACTCCATGCTCAGCCATCATTTCTTCGAGGTCCCAGGAACTCAGCGAGTAGCGACACAATACCACCGCACACTGGGCAGGATGATCTCTGGCAAAAAATGCCGCTACTTAAACAAGGATGAAGTAGACATAAAAAAATCAGGTGCAAGGGTTTAGGCTATCCCACCTTACCATTCACCGATTTTTGCGACACAACCGGAATTTTTGTGTCTTGTTGTGTTGTTCTATTGTGCAAGCTTAAGACAACTAATCAAGTTGGTTTTCGTTCCAATTGAATCTGTACAGGTGAACTGGGATCTCCATTCTGAGCAGGAACAATCGCCAAGTATCGTCGTTGAGTTTCTGAGGTGGACGCGACAATTCGTTTGATTGGCCCGATTGTAGTAACAACCGCCGCCCCAGCTTGATTCGCTTTAAACATTTCCAGCGGTTCAATTTCTCCATAGGGTAGGTTTGGGTGTTCTACAAGTGCCAGCTCATAGCTCTGTTCCGGTTGCAGTCCAGTTACTGAAGCCTCCACAAGATCGATTAATCCTTGATTATTAATAGCAACTGTTGTCGCTGCTTGCTCAGGAGATGATCCAGGTGGTCCCATCACCAGATGCGCTACTAACTCTGAATCACCTAATGGCTGCAAATTTGCTAATCCATCTCCTTGAGGAACCGCGTTCGGAATGTAGGCTAATGCCTGTGAACTTTGTCCGCTGGGATTTCTGGCAATAACTTCGTTCGTTAAGGTATCGATCGCAACCATACCCGTGCCATTCTCTAAGGCAACATAAATCCGCGTACCATCGCCTGAGGGCCATAACCCGTGTGGTAAATCGCCAACTGGAATTGTCGCAACCAATTCAGGATTACTGGTTGTCGTGTAGACTTTCACGACGTTCTCACCACCGATCGTGATATAAGCAAATTGACCATTTTGATTGAGAACAAAATTAACGTGGTTGGTGATTGGTCCAGTATCGAGGGTATTAATCACGTTGAAAGGCGGTTCTGCACTGAATAGTTGAGTTTTGCCAATATCTTTCAGCGTGAACCAGACTTGCTTGCCATCGGGTGTTGCGGCGATATTAGGACAGAAAGGTGAAGCCTGGGGAACCGTTGCCACAATTCGATGGGTAGCAACCTCAATCACCTTGGTTTCGGGTGTAAAACTGGAGCAAACAAACCCATACTTGCCATCTGGACGAAAAATAGTCATTCCAGGTCCATTTCCTACTGGAATTTGCAACTTCTCTTCATACGTTTGACCATCCAAAACGGAAACATAATCTTCTCCCCGAACCGCTACCCAAACCTCTTTACCATTGGGGGTAAAGAAGGCTTCATGCGGAGAGCGACCCACATACGTGATGTGCTTGACCTCATTGGTTTGAGTATCAATGAACGCAACCGAATTTGAAGCAATAGAAACCACATCCAGCGTTCGATGGTCTGGAGAGAAGCCCATCCCATGGACAAGAAGTTGCCCTTTATATAAAGGACTGAGATTGTCTGGTAATGGTTGACCTAGACGAATCACACCTAGAAGCTGATTGGTTTCTGGATTATGAACTGAAACTGTGTTGGAGTACTGATCTGCGCTGTAAACGCGATCGCGGGAGCTAATTGGAATATTCTGGGCAGAGGTCCCAAAAGGAGACTGACCTGCCAGAGTAGGAATTGTAATGCTAAGTAGGATAACAAGGGCAAAACTAATAATGATACGCAGCTTCATTGAGTTTCCTCTAAATTGAATTGTGCAGTGAAGCGTTTATAAGAGAGGCAAGAATGAGCTAAATAAGTCATGGCGATTTGAATAATATTTGTGGATCTTATTGAGATTGAGTAGATAATGGATGCTCTAAAATAAGCTGCATTAATGCAATTTCTGACTGCTGAGTTACAATAATTTCTTGCGCCAACCGTCGTAAACGAGAATCAGTACCGTACCGTAGCTCAGCCTTTGCCATGTCAACTGCACCCTGATGATGAGGAATCATCATGACAGCAAAATCAACATCTGGATTACCAGTCATCGGAACCCTGGACATAGCAGTATTCATTGAAATCAGGGCTTGATTTAACGTATTGTGATCAGGCAAATTATCTGCATAGATAGGCAATGAACCGAATGTAAACAGACTCAGGATGAAAAAAATCGCCAATAATAGTGGCATAACAACATACGGCATAACAACAAATTGCGATCACATCGATGCTTTCATAAAACGTAGAAGAAGACAGTGAACGGTGAGTTAACTATCAGCAGCCACAGAAAAAGTGAAATGATCGCCTTGAGCTAACGCAGCTTCAGCCGGAGTGTGTCCAAAGCCGGTTGAACTACCTGTAATCAGTCACGCATGAGATATTTCTTGATTAGTCATGATGGCTCTCCTGAATAACGGAATCTAATTGATCTCCGATTAAATTAATTCTCAGCATTGATTATGGTTGCAATTAACCGCTCTGTATCCCACCGATCGCGGTAACGAATTCCATTAATAAATAAAGCTGGTGCAGCTTGTACTCCACTTTGGCGTCCACCTTCAACATCTGCACGGATGCGCTCAACGTGCGCTCTTCCAGATAAGTCCTGCAAAAATTGAGGGATATTGAGTCCTAAACGATTAGCGTACTCCACCAGATAGCCGTTTTCCAACTCTTGTTGATGGATAAACAGCAGCTTATGCATCTGCCAAAACCGGCCCTGAGCCGCTGCTGCTTCTGCTGCTTCTGCCGCACGTTGAGCGTGAGGATGAATCTCTACTTGCGGAAAGTGACGGAAGATAAAACAATAATTGTTTCCTTTAGAAGAACTCAATTGTTGCTGAACAACGCTAATCAATCGATAGACGTTTGCGCTCTTAAAACATTCATAATCTCCATACATAACAAGTACTGCAGGGGCACTCAACTCGCCTTGAATATGATCTTGAGTTGAGGGCGGGATGAATAAGGAACTACCATTTCGGTCGTAAGTCATATTTCAGCTTGTATAAAGCAAAGTTAAACCTTACAACCTAACTTACGTCAATCTAGCTTTAATATAGGTAATTGAACCTCAGTTGTCGCCCACTTAGGGTTGAGAGTTTTATACAATCGTATGATGGATGAATTAATCGATCTCATAGTAGAGGTTGGTTCCAACTAAAGTTTGAACCCAAGCTCAACTAAAGTACACTCTATAAATTGATCAGCCCTCGTTTAACAGCAACAATAACGGCCTGAGTCCGATCGCTTACTCCGAGTTTGCTCAAAATGCGATTCACGTGTGATTTGACCGTGCTTTCACAAATACTCAAAGCCGTACCAATTTCCTGATTACTCATTCCCTGCGCCATCAAACTAAGTACTTCCATCTCTCGGTGTCTCAGTTCTGGATTGCTCATTCGCTGTAACAATTTGGCAGCCACTTCTGGTAAAATATATTTCTGACCGCTGTAAATTGCGCGAATGGCATTCAAAAGCTCGCTGGGTTTCGCATCCTTAAGCAGGTAACCTTGAGCGCCTGCCTGCAAACCACGATAAATATCCTCATCTCCATCGTAGGTTGTTAGAACAGCAATCTGAGCCTGCTTAAACTCAGCACGAATCGCACCAATGGCTTCTACCCCTCCCATTTGGGGCATTCGTAAATCCATTAGCGTCACGTCTGGTTGGCATTCGCGGAATACTTCGATCGCCTTTTGCCCATCTTCTGCTTGAGCGATCACCGTCATCTCTGGATCATGATTAATGATGTTTGCTAATCCCCTTCTGACAATGGCATGATCGTCAACAATTAGAACCCGAATTGGAGTAGATTGGCTCGTCATGATTGTCACTCGCGATTTACAATAACAACAATCTCTGTTCCCTGTTCTAGATGACTCTGAATTGTCAATTGTGCTCCAATTCGCTCGGCTCGTTCGCTCATTCCTAACAAGCCAAAGCCTCCGATCGATGGAATATTACCAATCCTAAAACCTTGTCCATCATCTTTAACGCGCAAAACACAATGGGTGTTATCAAATACCAACTCAACCAAAATGTTGCTTGCAGCAGCATATTTGATGGCATTGGTTAGTGCTTCCTGCCCAATCCGAAGCAAGTGATTCTCCACTTCTACTGGCAAGGAATAGGCTGTACCTTTGTTCTCGTAGATTAAGGTGGTACTGGTAGTCGATTGCATTTGAGCCACGAGGCGATGCAGGGCACTCTGTAAACTGCCCTCCTCTAACAGTTGAGGGCGAAGTGCCGTCACTGAACGACGCGCCTCAGCCAGCCCAGTTCGTGCCAGTTCATCAATCGTTTCCAGCATTTCCAGATAAACTCGGTTTGCTTCCAACTCGTCTGCTAATACTTGTGTTGCAGATCCTACATGGAGGAGAATGCCTGTGAAGACTTGCGCTAAGGTATCGTGGATTTCTCGCGCCATGCGGTTGCGTTCGTTGAGAAGCGTTGTCTCTTCAGCCTGTTTGCGTTCACGCAGGGCAGCGTTTCGCTGTTCGGTAATATCTGTGATCAGACCGCAGTAACCTCTGATGTGGTTATTGGCATCGAAATCAGGAATGAGAGAACCACTGACATAGCGTGTACCAGACGGATAGGGAATCTCTGCCTGGTAGATTGTAATTTGCCCTGCCAGTACTTGCTCGATGTATGATTCCACTGCTTGATAAGCTGCCTCACCGAGGATCGCACGGGTATGCCTGCCCACAATTTCGTCTCGACTACAGCCAAACCACTCCTCATAGGTTTGGTTGACGAACTGATAGCACCGATTTGCATCTACATAACTAATACAGACAGGTAGAGCGTCGGTAATCAGCCGCAATTGCTGTTCTCGTAAGCGAAGCTCGTTGTAGACATCGCGCAGTTCCGCTTCGCTCTGTTGTAAAGCCGCCGTGCGTTCGGTTACCTGCTGTTCTAAGATGCGGTTGTAGTTGGCTAAGAGGTGTTCTGCCTGTTTGCGTTCTGTAATATCTTGAAAAGCGGCGATCGCATAAGCCACATTACCCTGTTCATCAAAGACGGGAGTGCCCCACACTTCTACTGGAATGACTGCGTTGTCTTGATGAATTTCGATATCGTCAACCGTAACGTGTTCGCCGCTCAACGCTCGATTAGATGGTAGTTCCTCAGGGGGACAGGGTTGTTCTGTTCCTGCTAGATAAACTTGATAAGTCTCTGCAAGCTGATCTGAGGGCACAGCCGGATCACTCTCTTTGCCTGTTAACTGAATTGCCCGTTGGTTGAAGTAGTAGGGGCGACCTGCCGCATCAAATACCGCAATTCCGACCGGAACGGCTTCCAAGAATTGAGCCATCTGACTTTTGCTGGCGCGTAGCGCTGAGTAAAGCTTAGCGTTTTCGATCGCAATCGCCGCTTGAGTAGAGAGCAGATTCAGAACTTGTGAGCGTTCCGGGGTAAATGCTCCAGTTGCTAACTGATTTTCTAAGTACAGTACACCAACGAGCTTACTTTGATTCAGCAGTGGTAAACAGAGCAGCGATTGGATTCGGTGATGCTGAATATAGGGATCATTGGTGAAATTGCCTTCATGAACCGCATCATCGAGAATGACAGATTCATGTGTGCGAATGACGTATTGAATGATTGTCTCAGGTAAACGAGCGACCATTGGAACCGATTGCAGCACTTGTGTAGCACAGACTTGCTCGCCCTCGTGGAGTTCACAAGCAGCTTCGATTACCCATTCCCCTAAGTTCTCCAAAATCAAGCACCCGGTTTGTGCCCCAGCATTCTCAATTAAGATCTGCATCAAGGAACGAAGTAACTGTTCCAGCTCAATTTCACGGGAGATTGTTTGTGATGCTTTCAGTACTGCCGCTAAATCGAAAGCAATAGTTGAGGTATTCGAGGTCGTTCCAGCAGTCGTGCGGATCGGTGTGTCAGGTGTGCTTGATGGCTGAGGAAAGAACTGGGGATAGCGAGTTTCTAAATCTTTGACCTTTGCCGTTGCTCCCCAACGTTGGTAGCAGTAGTGCGATTCTTTCATGTAAAGCTGGGCAATTTTCTCCCTGCCTCGCGCCAGGTAGTGCTTTGCAGCTAATTCATAGGCTAATGCCTCTTCTTGCAGATACTCATTGTCTCTCGCACCTTGAATGGCTTGTTCATAGAACTCTTCTGCCTCCAGCAACTGATCCAAAACTCGCGCTTTTTCTGCCTCAACTAAATGATATTTATGCAGGTAATTCATTGGAGCATAATATGCCCAGTGCTTCATTTTCTCCTGGTTAAGAGTAACTCTGTTAAGAATTTCTGTCTGAACTTGAATACTGTTTTCAGCATATGTCGCAACTCTTGCTAAGGAATCATAAAAATAATAGTAGGATTCAAGCGTACTCCCTGTTCCTATGATTAAATAATTTTCTAATATGGTTGAGCTTTCAATTGCCTTTGCATACTCGGAAAACAGGCAATGCAGGAAGAGTTTGTGAAGATGCGTGTAGTAAGTATTAACTGCATCTGATTTATCTTGTAATAAGTTACTCCCTTTCTCAGGGAGTTCATTCGTGGGACGGGTTGAATTACTCGGGTATCCTATCAAATTCAAGATAGGCTGCCTATGAGTTTGAGCCCAGCGAGCCACGACCCCCAATTTGATTTGACGGATTGCTTCTTCATAAGTTGTCATCCTACGGTCAAGTTCTACAAGTTCCCTACCAATAAAAAAGGAGTGGACGCTATAAACTTGGGTACTATGGGCAGCATACTCTAAATCTCCAGTTTCTAGCCCACTCTGATAGGCTTCCTGTAAAGGCTTCAATGTTTCTCTAAGATGTTTTTTACAATGAATAATGTGGGTATTCACCATGAACAGTGTTCGAGCTTTGAATGAATAAGTATGTGACTGTGACAATAACCTAAGAGCTAGCTGACCAAATTCATAACCAGACTCTATGTTTCTAAGGGGCCCACAAAGAACTGCTCCAAAACAGGCATAGGCAAAAGGGGACATAACCGTATTGCCATATTCAATGGGATAGTGCCTCAAATTAATGTGGGATAGATGGCAATGTCATGCCAATTCCAGGATCGTGTCGCTAATCCCGCTCGCTGTGCAGCAGTGGTTTTGAAGCGGCTATGCT
>NZ_JACXWX010000138.1 GCF_014764505.1 Phormidium tenue FACHB-886 | reverse complement strand
GTTGTCAGTGCTGGTGATCCAGCTGCAGAACCGCTCCCACAGGTTGGCGCTTTCGCGCTGCTGTAGTGTTGTTGTCATATCAATGATGAGTGCTTGTGAAACAGTCAAAGAATGATTGGTAGGTTGTTTAACCTACCGTAATAAGTATATTAAGCCCTTTATTGCTTTTTGTAAACATTTTTTGGAACAGATACTCATAAAATTTCTCATGCTTCTTAATAGGCTGAGAAGTTTCCAAAAGTTGGCTCTTACGGCGCTACGCACCTAAATCGAGATTCTTTTTCACAAAAAGAATCTCGTTCCAAACTTTGTATAGCGCTATATCAGTCAGGGCAAAACTCAAAAAGGAGCAATTTACCCCCCTTGAATACCGACCTTAAAAGCTGCTATCGATTCGATCGCGGATCCAGACTATCCCGCAGCCCATCGCCCAGGAGATTAAACGCCAGCACAATTAGCGTAATCATTAGCCCTGGCATCAAGATTGTCCAAGGTGAAGAGAGCGCATATCCGTTAGTAAACGAGTCGGACAGCATCGTGCCCAATTCCGGGGTAGGCGGTTTTGCACCTAGCCCCAAAAAGCCGAGTCCGGCTGCTTCAAGTGTGGCTGTGCCGATCGACAACGTTGCCTGCACGACGATCGGCGCGAGGCTAGACGGCAAAATGTGCTGAAAAATAATACGTCCGGGCTTTGCGCCAAACGCTCTCACAGTTTGAACAAAGCCCTGCTCCCGCAGCGACAGCACCATACTGCGGGTTAGCCGGATAAACTTAGGGATTTCTACCACACCGACAGCAATCATGACGCTCTCTAAGCTAGGCCCAATGACTGTGGCAACGGCGATCGCTAGCAGAATCGACGGAAACGCCAGCAGAATATCTGTGATCCAACCGATGATCCGCTCCAGCCATCCCCGAAAATATCCTGCGATCAGCCCCAAAAACGTACCGCTAATCAACCCCAGCCCAACCGAGACAATACTGATTAGCAGCGAAATCCGAATGCCATACCAAACCAAGCTGAGCATATCCCGTCCCAGCCCGTCTGTACCGAACCAATGTTCCAGGCTGGGAGGCTTTAGCCGCGCTGCGAAATCACGCGCCGTCGCCGGATCAAATGGACGTAGGATTGGAGCAAGCACGGCAAGCAGAATCAGGGCGATCGTCAAAATCAACCCAATTCGAGCCGAGATCGATTTGAGAAATCGTTTTCTGGCTCTTTGAAACGAAGATTCTTGAGCAATTTGAGGAGAAGCAACAGAGTCCATGAGAGAAGATGAGGGAACAGGAAGAAGGATTGATAGAAGCGGACGCCCTTAGCTGAGGCAAGACTGGAGTGGTAGGTCAAGATAGAGCCACAAAATAGAGCAACAAAAATGCTTTCAGGGCAGAGAAATTATTTGTATTGAATTCTCGGATCGAGGAACGCATAAGAGATATCCACAAGCAGATTGATTAAGACAAAGGTGATCGCTACAAACACCACGCCACCCTGCACCACCGGATAATCTCTTGCCAAAATTCCCTCATAGATCCAGGAGCCAATCCCAGGCCAGGAGAAGATCGTCTCCGTCAAAATTGCGCCACCCAACAGTGTGCCAAATTGCAGCCCAATGATCGTGATGACGGGCAGCAGCGCATTCTTAAGCGCATGTTTCATAATCACCAGCCGCTCGACCAATCCTTTAGCTCTGGCAGTCCGGATGTAGTCTTGCGAGAGCACTTCCAGCATGGCGCTACGGGTAATGCGAGCGATAATGGCTAGCGGAATCGTACCCACCGTCACAGCAGGCAAAATCAAATGCGACAAAACATCCCAAAAAGCCCGCGGGTTTAACGTCAAGATCGAATCCAGCAGGTAAAAACCTGTAATCGGCTGTAGATCTGTGTTAACACTCAAACGACCGCTTGGCGGCAGCCAGTGTAGATAGACGGCAAACAAATACACCAGCAGCAAGCCCAGCCAATACACCGGCATCGAGACGCCCAGCAGTGACGTGCTCATTGCTAAATTATCGATCCAGCCATTCTTTCGCACTGCTGCAATAATTCCTGCCGGAACACCCAAAGCGATCGCCACCAGCATTGCCGCCGCCGACAGCTCAAACGTAGCGGGCCAACGAATGGCTATCTCCTGCAAAATCGGAATACCGCTCATGATGCTTTTGCCCAAGTCAAACCGGAGCAGCCTACCCAGAAACGCCAGGTATTGCAGCGGCAAGGGCTGGTTGAGTCCGAGTTGGTCTCTCAATTGTTCGATCTGTTCAGGTGTGGCTCTGGGACCCAGCAGCACCACTGCCGGATTACCAGGAATGAGCTGAAGAAATAGAAAGACCAGAATAGTGATGCCTAGAAGGACGGGCAGTAGATCAAACAACCGTTTGAGAATGTAGCGCAGCATAAAAGGGATGGATTGAAGAACGGTTTGGTGGTGGAGTTCACTCTGCCAAACCAGATATATCAACTATTAGAAACGTCAAGGGAAAAACTGGGAAAAACTTTTGTGGGGGCGCAAACCGCCCCCACAAAGATCTTTCAAGCGAAATGGCAATAGCTATATCAGTGAGCGAGTTCAGCGAACTTGAACCTCACGCAAGATTTGAGCCTATTGCTTCACGATCTGATCGAACGGCTCAGTTGCTAGTGGACTAGGTTGCCAGCCAGAAATATTGGCTCGCTGTGCCAGCAAAGGTTCAGAGTGAACGATCGGAATCCGTACGGCTTCCTCATAGGTGATTTTGTCAACTTCCGCATACATCTTGGCGCGAGCTGCTTCATCGCTTTCTTGGCGGGCATCGCTTAGCAGTTTAGTCACACGATCGTTTTTCCAGTTGCCAATATCCTTGGTGCCGCTGGGGTTGAAGTGGTAGTAGAGGAAGTTGTCGGGGTCGCCGTAGTCACCTGTCCAGCCCATCATATAGGCTTGGTAGCCAGGAGCCTTGTAGCGGTCGTCCAGATATGCCGCCCAGTCCTTGGTGTTGAGCTTAACGCGAATCCCAATTGCCCCCAAATCTGCCGCAAACGCTTCCGCGATCGGCTTCGGTGTTGGGTAATATGGGCGCGAGACGGGCATGTACCACATCTCTAGATCAAACCCATTGGGATAGCCTGCATCTGCCAGCATTTTCTTAGCGGCATCCGGGTTAAATTCATACTCCTTGAGGCTAGCATCCTGAAACTTTGCCATCGACGGCGGCACAAAATGGGCATCGGTGGTTGCCAAACCCGACCAGAACGCATCTACGATCGCCTTGCGGTTAATTGCCATTGCCACCGCTTGTCGCACTTCCTTCTTCTGGAACGGCTCATAGCTGGGGTTCAATGCCAGATAGCCCACATTGAACGACGGACGTCGCACTTCTTTCAAACTAGTGTCAGCCTGCAGCTCTTTGAGCTGGTCGGGCGCAATATCCACTGTGAAATCAATGCTGCCTGCCCGCATTTCTGCCAAGCGAGCAGAAGGCTCTTTAATCGTGCGGAACACCACCTGCTGCATCTTGGGTTCGCCCTTCCAGTAGTCGGCGTTCTTCTCTAGCACCACGCGATCGCCCGTTCGCCACTCTTTAAGCGCATAGGGTCCGGTGCCGGCTACCGTAGAGCTAGGCGTACCGTAATTGGCTCCGGCTTTTTCGATGGCAGCAGGGCTAGCAATCCCAAAGTAGTTGGCAGCGATTGCAGCCGGGAAAGCAGCAAACGGCTCCTTCAAGACAAACTGAACAGTTGTTGCGTCTGGCGCTTTAATGTCTTGCACCAGCGAATCTGGAGACCCCTTGAAGCCACCAAACAAACCGGGCCAGATGGCATAAGTTTTACCAGCATCGCGGAAGCCTAGCGGATCTTTTTCATCCCACCAGCGATTAAAATTAACCCGGACGGCTTCCGCATTAAAGTCAGTACCGTCGTGGAATTTAACGCCTTCGCGTAGCTTAAGTGTCCAAGTTTTGGCATCCTCAGAGGCAGACCACTCGGTCGCCAAGGCTGGCTCTAGGTCTGCTGTGCCTGGTTTGAAGCGAATCAGGCGATCATAAATTTGGTCTTGAACATAGCCAGAGTTACTGTCCTCAAAATTGCCTGGCTCCAATATGACTGGGTCGCCACCCGTTCCAAACACCAGCGCGCTGGTAGAAGCGGGCGATCCCGATGGGCTGGCACCCGGAGCGTCGCTGCTTGTAACGGGAGCAGACTGCTGAGCACAGTTAGAAAGAGTAATGGTAAAGACTGCGGCAAATGCACATAGCAGCACCTGCCATCGTTTCAATCGGTGAATCATACAAAAGGTTTTCCTTTAGGCTGTATTGGTAAGGCATAGCTTATCTAAACTAAGCAGCTTGCTTGAAGCGGGTGGAGCAAGAGAATTCTTGAGATGAGTAGAATCGCTTGAAACCAACCCGAACTACACCTGAGTTAAGAGGGCAGATTGATCGCGGAGAGAAGAGCCGATCGAACTTCAAGAAATTACATTCTTAGCAAAAGATGTAAAGATCGGACATTTGCCCAGTAGGGAAATAGTAATCTATGCCATTCGATAGAGCCGTCTCTCTTTAGGAATAATCAAAAATTAAAGATTCGTGCCTTTTTTTGATGGCAATTATCCAAAATTAAGGCGAGGGGTAACAGCCTCCCCCCGCCCAATCTGTGGCAAATCTGTAATGATTGCTCATTACCAAAATTTTAGTAGGCTAGCGTTTCCAGCGTTTCGCGCAGATAACGACTGACCATCTGGTCTAAGCTTTTTTCACCCTGTTCCTGGGTAACAGCCTGCTCAAGATACCACCGCTGAAAGCCAGAGCTAGCAGCGATCGCTCGCTTTAGGCTATCCCAGGTCACTTCTTCAGAGAAAGAGCTGTGGGGAGTGGAAGGAAGCGCCATATTGACTTTTTGACCTCAAGAGTTGCGATCGGGAACCAGAATAAAAGCTATGCTTTTTTCAGCATAGCTTTAGCCATTCTGAAGAAATGTGTCGAGTGACACCAGTTTTCGCTGAGTCACCCTGTTTCTACCTGAAGAGATATCTGCCTGCTTTATTAGCTTAAGCACTTTTACTTTAAGCCTTTAAAAGCCTCTAATGCTTGAAGATTATAACGTTTCTGTTGTGTTTTTAGATTGGTTTTCAGCAATAACCGTACAGTGAGATTATTAGCTTTAATTAAGCGCAAAATTTAGATTCTAAGAGACTGTTTGATCAAGATGCAAGCGTCACTCCAGCCGCTCCCTAGCCTAGCAATCGAGAAGATATTTAACCTAATTTCTCCTCAAAATCACCTGATTGGGGGATTCAAATATTAATACATTTGCTTCTCTCCAAGCACTTTCTAAATGAAGCAGCAGAAGCACCGAGGTAAGCGCTTCTCTTCTCCACACTCTACTAACAGTGAATCTATACCAGCTATCACAACGAACTTTAAAAAAGGAGATTTAACTGCATGGCTGATGCACATTCAGAAATCGATCTAGCAAAGTTTATCGACCATGCTTTGCTCAATCCTACTGCCACACCCGAGCAGGTTGCCCAATGCTGTGCCGAAGCCGATCGATTTGGATTTCCAGCGGTTTGTGTTTACCCTGCCCACGTTCGCCAAGCCAAAGAACTGCTTTACAACAAGCGCCCTCAGGTCTGCACTGTAATTGGCTTTCCGTCTGGGGCTACGACTTCTGCCGTGAAACTCTATGAAGCGCAGGAAGCCACTGAAAATGGTGCGACAGAGCTAGATGTAGTAATCAACTTGAGCTGGTTAAGAATTGGCAAAACCGACGAGCTACACAAAGAGCTAGCGCAAATTTGTGAAGAAACCGAGCAGACCGTCAAAGCCATTATAGAAACCGCCCTACTCACCGACGACGAAAAGAAGCTGGCAGCCCAAATCTGCCTGGATGCGGGCGTTGCCTACCTCAAAACCAACACTGGCTGGTATGGCGGCGCCACAACTGAAGATGTAAAGCTGCTGAAGGCGATCGCCAAAGACCGAGTGGGCATCAAGGCAGCTGGCGGCATTCGTACTGTCGACCAAGCCATCGACCTGATTTTGGCAGGCGCAACCCGACTTGGTACTTCTAGAGGTGTTGATCTCATCCGTCAACGCGATACCCTGGAAGAAGTGAACAAGTCTTAATGTTTTTGGGCTACCCCGAAACATTTCTACCAACTGCCCATGAGTGGAACCTACAAAGCCTTAGGAATCAACCTCAAAAGTACTCCGTTGGGAGAGAGCGATCGGCTGCTCACGATCCTGACCGAAGAGTTTGGGTTGATTCGGGTGGTAGCTCCAGGGTCGCGCAAGCACAAATCAAGCTTGGGCGGGCGCACCGGGCTATTTGTGGTCAACCATCTGCTGATTGCTAAAGGCAAGAGCTTAGATAAGATTACCCAGGCAGAAAGCTTAGAATCTTATCCCAGGCTGAGCCAAGACCTTGGCAAGCTTACAGCAAGTCAATATCTAGCAGAACTGGCGCTATGTCAAGCCCTGAGCGACCAGCCGCAGCATGAGCTGTTTTGTTTGTTGAGAGAGCATCTCAGCCGAATTGAACAGCTGTCGATCGATTGGACGCTGCCTTGCTTAACGCATGCTACCTTTCACTTGCTGGCCTTGGCTGGCGTTGCGCCAGAAGTGCAACGCTGCTGCTTAACGCGCCAGCCCATTACCCCCAATTTCCAGGACCCTGACTGGCGAATTGGCTTTAGCACGATGGCAGGTGGCATCTTTCGGCTGAGCCAGCTCGATCGCCTGATGGCAGACTATGCAACGCTGAGGAAGCCTGCTGCTGCTCATCCTGATGCCGAAGCTGATTCGCCCACACGCTCCTTGCGAACCCCTCCAGAGCTATATGTGCAATTGGATGCCCTTGCCTTAAGTTATTTACAACAGCTTGCCATGCCAGCACTGCCAGAAGTGTTTCCAACTAACGCCTCTGGTAGTACCAAAGCTTGGCTGGCAATTGAACGAATTTTGCGGCAGTATGCCCAGTATCATTTTGATCGACCAATTCGATCAGCGGCACTCATTGATGCCTGCTTTATGGATACCCCTTCTCTGGTGAGCTATGATGCGACCGTTTGACTCTAAACTTGATGCCCCTCATCGGCAGCCGCTGGCGATGTCCAGTTATCTGGAACCCTCGGCGCACCGACCTTACCCCACGGGGAACGGTCAGCTTGGACAGAGCGGCAGATCGCATCCAGCGTTGGGGCAGGTGCTACGCACAGACACAGGAGTACGACCTGACTTACCTGCATGGCAACCCGGACAGCCTAAAGGTTCAGATCCCAGCCCAGACATCTCAGCCGAACGAGTCCCACCCGATGCTCTGCCTGACGTCAAGCCAAGCAGCACAGATTCGTCGTCCCAGCGACAAAACAGACAGCCCAATGCTTCAGAAGGCTCCCGCGGCACTGCACCTGACCTCAATCTCTACGGCGATTTCAACGATGGCAGTGCGCCTCCGCCTGATTCTCATAATGGCTCAAACGGTAGCTACAACGATAGTCCAGAGAATAGTTTGGAGCACGGGTCAGACGATGAAGCCCCAGAGCGCGGCTTACTACCTGTCCTCAGAAATCGCAACTTTTTGACGCTGTGGAGCGGTCAGGTTTTTTCCCAGCTTGCCGACAAAGTCTATCTGGTGCTGATGATCGCCATCATTGCCAGCCGCTTCCAGACTGCAGACCAAACGATTAGCGGCTGGGTTTCCTCGCTGATGATCGCCTTCACAATCCCAGCCATTCTGTTTGGTTCGGTGGCGGGCGTGTTCGTGGATCACTGGCGTAAGCGAGCCGTGCTGGTGTCAACCAATCTGCTGCGCGGTGGCTTGGTGCTGGGTTTGCCGGTGCTGCTATGGATCTCGCATAGCTGGGGAACGATTGCCGGAATGCCGGTCGGTTTTTTGATTCTGCTGGCAGTCACATTTCTGGTGTCTACGCTGACGCAGTTCTTTGCACCCGCTGAGCAGGCAGTGCTACCGCTGATTGTGGAGCGGCGACATCTGCTGTCTGCCAACTCGCTTTATACGATGACAATGATGGCATCGGTGATCGTTGGCTTTGCGTTGGGAGAGCCGCTGCTGGCGCTGGCAGATACGGTGATCAGGGCGATCGCCCCTTTCCTGCATCTTGCGCCTGATATGGGTAAAGAAATTCTGGTGGGCGGCAGCTATGCGCTGGCAGGACTGCTGCTGATGTCAATGCAAACGGGCGAAAAGACAGTCAGCGCTCACGAAGATTTGCCGGATGTCTGGGAAAATATTCGCGATGGCTTGCGCTATCTCAAGCACCAAAGCCACGTGAGGGCAGCGCTGATTCATTTGGTGATTCTGTTCTCGATCTTTGCAGCGTTGGCAGTGCTAGTTGTCCGCATGGCAGAAGTAATGCCAGAGCTGAAAGCATCACAGTTTGGCTTTTTGCTGGCGGCAGGCGGCGTGGGTATGGCACTTGGTGCAGTGCTGATTGGGCAGTTTGGGCAGCGCTTTTCGCGAGTGCAGCTTGGCTTGTATGGCTCGGTCGGCATTGCCAGCTGTTTGGCGGCGATTTCCTTTTTCACACAGCATTTGCTGCCCACGCTGCTGCTGCTGCTGCTGCTGGGGGTCTTTGCAGCGCTGACTGGTGTACCGATGCAGACCACCATCCAGGAAGAAACGCCAGAAGCAATGCGGGGAAAAGTATTTGGGCTACAAAATAACGCTATTAACATTGCACTCAGCTTGCCCCTAGCGCTAGCCGGGATTGCCGAAACCTGGTTTGGGCTACAGGCGGTATTTTTGGGGCTATCCCTGCTGGCGATCGTCGGTGGCATTTTCTCATGGACACTTTTAAAAGAAACACTTTCTAGCCCAGCAGATCATTAAAACTTGACATAACCGACTAAAATCCTAATACCAGATAAAATCACCTCAATCGCTTAACTTAAATGCATATCGCGTGGCTGGGTAAGAAGTCCCCGTTCTGTGGCAATGTCACCTATGGGCGGGAGGTTACAAATGCACTACTCGATCGCGGTTATCAGGTGAG
Source organism: Phormidium tenue FACHB-886 (assembly GCF_014764505.1). Lineage (GTDB taxonomy): Bacteria > Cyanobacteriota > Cyanobacteriia > Elainellales > Elainellaceae > FACHB-886. Next base: position 1,868 of record NZ_JACXWX010000138.1, on the reverse strand, counting down.
CTTTCTGCACTTTGCCCAGGAAGAGGAAACAATTGGCACCGCTTGGGGAGAAGTTCAGGAAGTCTCGCTGCCGTTTCTATTGAAATCGCAGGTTTACACCATTCCATCGCTGCGATCGAGTAAGGTATTGACCCAGGCGCTGAAAGAACTCAAGCCCGATATTGTGCATGCGTCACTGACGCTCTCACCTTTGGATTTTCTGCTGCCAGAAATTTGTGAAGAACTTGGCATTCCTCTCGTTGCCACCTTTCACCCCCCGTTCGATCGAAAACGGCGTAATCTGACCTCGGGAACGCAACACCTGATGTATCAGCTGTATGCGCCGTTTTTGGCAAACTACGATCGCGTGATTATCTTTTCTAAAATTCAGCGCGATTTACTAGTGCGATTGGGTGTCCCTAAGTCAAAAGTAGCAATCATCCCGAATGGGGTGGACACCGAACGCTATTCACCCGGTTTATCCAAACTCAAGTCACAACTCAACGCCCAGCGTATCTTTGTCTACCAGGGAAGAATTGCGATCGAGAAGAACGTTGAGTCGCTGTTGAAAGCCTGGAGACAGTCTGGGATGCGCTGGGACAGCAAGCTGGTAATCGTGGGCAGCGGTCCGCTTGCCCCTTCGCTGATGAGCGCCTACGACGAGGAAATGGGGGTTGTTTGGATGGGCTTCGTTGCTGACGAACAAGAGCGCATTCAGATTCTACGAAGTGCAGACGTTTACATTTTGCCTTCGCTAGTCGAAGGGCTGTCTTTGTCGCTGCTAGAGGCAATGTCCTGTGGTGTCGCTTGCCTTGCTACTGATGCCGGAGCCGACGGTGAGGTGCTAGAGGAAGGGGCAGGCATTGTCCTCAGTACCCATCGGGTTGCAACCCAACTGCAAACGCTGTTGCCAATGTTTCAAGATCATCCAGAGCTGACAACGCTGCTAGGACGAAAGGCTCGACAACGGGTTCTCGATCGCTATACCCTCAGCCGCAACATTACCCAGCTAGAGGAACTTTACCAGCAGGTGTTGCAGCAGCGAGTTTACCCTGGCAGCTCAGTTAAGCTCAGCTCTTAAGGCGCTGATATATGGACCCTCCACGCTTAGCTTAAAATCTTTATTTATGTAAAAGCCTTGCGTAGCGAGGCTTTTATGCTGTCGTAAGCTTCCAGCATTCATAGCGCTGTACGCTTGCATATCACTGCAAAAGATCTGACTTTACCCGACTTTTCCATACCGACAACGCCAAGATACTCACCTACTCTAGAGAATGTGAGCTAAAACGAGCGAACGAAATTGCAGCGTAGCTCCAGCAATTGTTCCTAGTTTTATCTCTTTGCCATTTCTTTGAGTTGAATATCATAGATAACGTCAGGTAAACCAATGCATACTCAAACACTTCAACCTATCACGAACAATAGCAATCACACTATTAATACAACATCGTTCACTCAAGAACGGTTAACGGCTCGGTGGGTTATTGTCGATGGCAAACTGGTGTGTCAGTGGATAATCGGCTAGCACAATGGGTTACAGAGCTTGCACAGGAATAAACCTGCTGCATTGCCAAATTAATAGCTTTTGGGATGAGAACGCCATCAGGCAATAAATTCTCGATCGTTTAATAGCGCCGCATACTTTCGCATACTTTATCCCTTTGCATAATACTTTTGCATACTTCAAAGAAATCTCCTATATAGCAAACCTCTCAAGCTTTCAGGACAAAAACTATGCAGCTTATTTAGCAAATCTCTGACATAAAAATTCTGACATAGAACGGCTTTGTTGCATGATTGCCAAAAAGACGATTTAGACTTGAGCAAGAGCTCAATTAAGCCTCAACCTTATAGCTGTCCGGCTTGCAGATCTGGATCATGCGGTTGAG
>NZ_JACXWX010000137.1 GCF_014764505.1 Phormidium tenue FACHB-886 | reverse complement strand
AATACATCCACGCTGTAAGCTTATCAAAAGCACAAGTATAAAATCCTAGTGGTACGTTAAGGACGCATAGTGCTGTGCTTAGCTGAGTAGTTGAACTAAATTAAGCCCAGTGTGACTGAGCAAAAGATATTGCGCAATTTGCAAATAGATAGCACAAGCTTGCAAAGTTAGAACTTGTGTACGTTTCAGGGTTTTACTCACTTCCACTTGCTGTTCCTTGAATGCAGTTCCATGTCAACTTATCAGAAGCTAGAACGCTAGCCTGGAACCGCTCTCACTCGTTGCGCAACTCATTTGCAAATCTCGCTATATTTTCTGCTCAGTCACACCACTTCTCTCTACAACCTCTTATTTCCGATTAAGTTTACTGTTAATTTTCTACAGCTCCCAACGCTCTTAGCGTTGCCTTCTGCGCTTGAGTTAAACCCGTGACACCTGTAATGTTCATACCTTCGTAGAGGCGATCGCCTCTCAATGTTCTGATGCACACTCCTGTCGGGACATCCCAAAGCTTAATAGACTCATCTTGAGAGCCACTAACCAACATGAGACCGTCAGGGCTGAAGCTCACCGAGTTTACGGTGCTGGTATGACCGTGCAACGTTTTGAGGCAGGTACCCTCATGGGCATCCCACAATCGAATACTTTGGTCGTTACTACCACTCGCCACGGTGCGACCATCTGAACTCCAAGCTACCGATCGCACCCGATCTGTGTGACCGTGCAGCGTTTTGAGGCAAGTACCGTCTTGAATATCCCACACCCGAATGGTTTGATCTTCGCTACCGCTCACCAAGGTGCGATCGTCTGGACTCAAAGCGATCGACCAGACCCAACTGGTGTGACCAGACAAAGTTTTGAGGCAGGTACCGTTCCGGGTATCCCATACCCGAATCGAATTATCCTCACTGCCACTGACTAGGATGCAACCATCCGAGTTGAAGGTGACTGACCAGACCCAGTCCGTGTGACCGGGCAGATTTTGGAGACAGATACCATTGCGGGCATCCCACAGCCGAACTGAACAATCATAACTACCACTAGCGAGGGTGCGATTATCCGGACTCCAAGCTACCGAACAGATACGTGAAGCGGAGCTATCCCGCAGGGAATCGCTGTGACTGTGCAAAGTTTGGAGACAGGTACCGTTCTGCACATCCCACACCCGAATCGAAGCGTCATCGCTGCCACTGACAAGAGTGCGACCATCCGGACTCCAAGCTACTGAACAGATGCGATTGCTGTGACCGTACAAGGTTTTGACACAGATCCCGTCGGGCACATTCCACAATCGAATCAAGGCATCATCGCTACCACTGGCGAGAATGCAACCATCTGGACTGAAAGCAACTGACCAAACTCCACTATTGTGACCGTGCAAAGTCTTGAGACAGGTACCGTCCTGCACATCCCACACCCGAATCGAAGCATCATGGCTGCCACTGATCAAAGTTTGATCGTCCGGGCTGAGAACAATGGCGCGGACCCAATCGGTATGACTTTGTAAGGTTCTGAGACACGTCCCATCCTGCACGTCCCATAATCGAATCGAAGTATCATCGCTACCACTGACTAGGGTACAACCATCTGAACTGAAGGCGAGCGAGCAAATTCCTGTAGTGTGACCTTGCAGCGTTTGGATACATTGACCGCTCTGCACGTCCCACAATTTAACCAAGGAGTCATGACTACCAGTAGCTAGGGTGCAACCATCTGAACTCCAAGCGACCGACCAGACCCAACTGGTGTGTCCTTGCAAGGTTTGGAGACGCTGACCTCTCGGCACATCCCACAAATAAACCGAGGAGTTATAGCAGCCAGCAGCTAAGGTGCGGCCATCGGGACTGAAACCGATCGCACCTGCCCCACCTTTGTGTCCCTGCAAAATTTTCAGGCAGGAACCGTCCTGCACGTCCCACAACCGCACCGAGGTGTCTAAACTGCTACTAGCAATAATGCAACCATCGGGAGTGAAGGCGAGCGAACGAATCCCATTGGTGTGTCCTTGCAACACCTTGAGGCAAGTACCGTCCTGGATATTCCATAACTTCACGCTTTGGTCATAACTGCAACTTGCTAGGGTTTGTCCATCTGAACTAAAGGCGATCGACCAGATCCAGCCTGTATGCCCCTCGATCGTCTTTATGAGTTGACCGTCCGCAACTTTCCACAAGCGAATCTTCCCGTCTAGATCGCCTGTCGCTAACAGTTCGCCATTGAGATGCAACGCCATTGAAGCGACACCGCTTAACGACTCAGAAAACACCGACTTACTGAGATCGGCGTTGCGAAAATTGACACCAGCCAAATTGACTCGCCGGATATCGGCTTGCCATACAGCAAGTTCTGAGAAGTCAAGCGAGTGCAAATCCGTCTGCAATTGTACCAGTAGATTCAGGATATTACCCCCTACATAACCGGGCTGTAAGGGGGCTTGCTCCCGCTGCCGCTCCAACAGTTCCTGCAACCGTTGCCTAAGTGAGCGTAAGCCGCCCAATGTCAACAACCACTCAACGACGGGTTGCATAATCAGTCGCTTTTGTGTCTGTGCGACATACTCTTTTGCCTGTGCTTTGAACAGAGCATGAGTCCTCAATACGCCAATCTGCTGCTGCTCTATCTCACTACAAGCCTGCCTAATCAGTCGCTCTGTGATATATTCCATCACCACAGGTTGCAAACTGAATCCGGCGGTACTCTGTTCAATAAGAGATCGCCTTGACAGAGAATTTATGGCATCTGGCAGAAATCGTTTGGAAGCCGCGCTGACAATGTCCTCACCTAACTCTGCAAGAGACGCTGGCTCTCGATTGATTGCCAGCCAGAGGATTACCTCTTGCTCAGTTGGGGACAATCGCTCGAACTGCCGCTCCAGCAAGTCGCGGATGTCCTCAAATACCACTATTCCTTGGTCGATATACTCCAAAACTCTTGCAATTCTACCGTCTAGAAATTCTTGAGTTGCGGCTGCCACCAGCTTCAGCGCCAAAGGGTTACCCCCATAGTGTTCAATTAACTTGCTCCACTCGGTCTGGGTGCCAGTAAACTGTCCCTTGTGCTCAAACAACTCACGACCGTCAATCGGTTTGAGTCCTTCAAGTTGGAGCGATCGCACTCTTGATTCTTCGCCCTCAAGCAATGCAATCTCTCTGGGCTTCTCTCGACTCGTCAGTAGCAAGCAACTTTGATGCGGCACCTCTCCAATGGACTTCAATAGCTGCCCATATCCTTCATAGCTTGCTCGATATTGTCCTGCCTTACCGCCACTGCTGAGAATCGTTTCAACGTTATCCAATATCAGCAAACAGCGAGAGGTTCGCAAGCACTCCATCAGCTTGGACAATCTCTCATCTACGCTATCAGGTAGCTCCGGGTCTTGATTCTGTGCTTGCAACAGAAATGACAGCACGTTCCCCAGCCACTCCTTTAATGGCGGTGCATTTTGCAGACTTCGCCACACCACCACCTCGAACTCTTGCTGAATTTGCCAAGCCAGTTTGACGGATAGCGTACTTTTGCCAATCCCACCGATGCCCAACAGCGCCACCACGCGGCAATGCTCCTCCAACACCCATCGCCGCAATGTTGTCAGTTCTTCTGCACGTCCGTAGAACACTGATACATCTACGGCTTCACCCCAATCCTGCTGTGGATTTTGTTGTCGGATTTCTAGTGCTTTAAACGGGGAAGCCGGTCGGGTGTAGTCACTCTTACTCAACTCCAGCTCAAACGACTGGAAGAACGTTTGCAGCGAATATTTGTCTACAGGTTCTAAGCGTCCCAACACTTTGGAGATGGTACGCAGTGATAATCCCGTGCGTTCGCTCAATTCTTCCAGGGTAAAGCGGTCTCCGGCATTTTCCTGAAACTCAGCCTCGGATTTCACTGCCTGGAGTTTGTCCCATCCGTGCAGTGTGAGAATGACTCCGCGATCGCGTTTTGGCTTCTGGGGCGGCATAGGCAGTACCTTGGACAGGAAGCAGAACAAGAGAGGAAAAAACGCCCAGCCAGTCAACAACAAATCAGAAGGATAGGTGGATGCAAGCTACTGAAACAGTGGTGGTTCAGTACATTTGCCGTCTCATTTCAACCCTTAGGAACAGATCTTAGCAGTACTTAAGGTAAAACTAACCTACTTATCATGCCTGTTGTTAATTGGGAAAAGACTGAAGAATAGAGTCAGCTCAAGTCCGGATGATTATTCGTAAGTAGGACTGGTATTGCAGAGAAGCTGAAAAGTTGGCTCGAAAAGCACTGAAGTACTCAATGCAGATGATGACTATTCAACTGGGCTTGATGTAATGGGCATGACTGCACTCTACCGCAACAAATCCACGAATCCCGTTTTGATTGCGCGATCGCTCATGTTTGCAGTGAGTGACCACTAACCTCACAGGATGACAGTATCACAACTGACTCTTGCCAGAGATTTTATGCAAAGGATACGAGGTTTATGAATTACAAATTGCTGTTTGTTTACGGTTCATTCCTGACTTTAGGTTTGACTCTCGTATCTAATTCGCTACCCTTCCAGCCTCTTGTTGCCTCTGCGACCACACAGCAAGGCATCCCTCATAGTGCAGGATTAGCAGACAATGCCATTGCTAGTACCACACCAACCTCAGATGTTAACGCACAGATCTACCGCGATCGCACTGGACAGTTTAGCGTCCCCATTCCCACCAATTGGACGGCTGAAAATGAGGAGACGTATGGCTTACTCACCGATCCAGACGGCAAAATCTCAATCTATGTCCTGGTAGTGAAAGGCGACGATGTTCGAGCCGCAGTTCTGGAGTCCTGGGAAACAGTCGATCCCAACACGACTAACGAAGTCACTAGTTCCCAGGAACTTGCCTCAACTGGTGGAACTGAAAAAGCAGTGCAATTCACGTTCAAGACTACCGACGCACAGCAAACGAAGAAGGCGATCGCGAAGCTCTACAGAGGAACTGTCTACATTACTTTGATTAAAGCAGACTTACAGGCATCAATACGCCGTGAGGCGCAAATAAATATTATTACCAGTGGATTTAACATCACTGACATAAAGATGACGGATCTGTCTGGAGTTAAGCCGTTGATTGTGGATGACCAAATTACGGCACAGCTTGAGGCATACATCACTGAAAATATCGCCAAATTGAGCATTCCTGGCGCGGAGGTGGCGATCGTTCAGGATGGAAAGATTGTCTATGCCAAAGGCTTCGGCGTGCGTCAACTGGGCAGTACCGAACCAGTTACGCCCAAAACCTTGATGATGATTGGCTCAATCACCAAGACGATGACCTCAATGATGATGGCGACGGTGGTGGACGATCGCTTCATGAGCTGGGACACCCCGGCTATTAGCATCATGCCCCAGTTTGCCGTCAGCGATCCCAACCTGACTAAGACGATCACGGTGAGTAATCTGGTCTGTAACTGCACTGGTGTATCCCAGCATGACTTTGAACTGATTTTTCTCGGCAATAAGCTCACAGCGCAGGATGTTGTGAAATCGCTGTCAACGTTCCAGATGTACACTAAGTTTGGGGAAGCCTATCAATATAGTAATCAGATGGTCGCGATGGGCGGTTATGTTGCGGCGATGGCAGCAGGCGGCTCCTTCGACAATCTGTACAACGCCTACGTGGCTAATATGCAAACGCGGATCTGGAATCCGATTGGCATGACAGACACCACCATGTCTTTCGAGAAAGTCAAAGCCAGTGGCAACTACGCCTTACCGCATGGGTTGAATTTGTCAGGCAAGTACCAGGTTCTGCCTCTAAGTATGGAAGAGTTTGTTTCCCCAATTGCACCTGCTGGAGCAGCTTGGTCAAATGTGGAAGATATGGGACGCTATGCCATTACCGTACTGCAAAAGGGCGTAGCACCAGATGGAAGGCGCGTGGTTTCAGAACACAACCTGGAGACGACATGGCAACCGCAGATTCCTATAGATGCCCAAGCCAGCTTTGCTCTGGGTTGGGTCGTTACTCGCTACAAAGGGCAAAAAAAGCTGTGGTACCGTGGAGGCACACAGGGTTTTACCGGGCAACTGGCTTTGCTGCCTGATGCCAATCTCGGCATTGTTATCCTGTCCAACGTGGATAATACACAAGGTGCTCTCTTCAGTTCAGCCGTGGAGACACGATTGTTCGAACTAGTCTTTCGGCAACCGAACGAAACAGAACCCATAATTAAGACAGCGCTAAACAAAGTCCAGCAGCTTTCCACACAGGTCGAACTTGCCGAAAGTATTGACACGGGGGCAGTTACACCTTATCTAGGTCGGTACACAAATCCTGCCCTTGGCGAGATCGCACTTCGTCTGGACAACGGTAAACTGATGTTAGCTGCAACTAACTTTGAATCAGAACTGCAATCGCCGCTTGATTCTAATGGTAAAGCGATCGCTTATGTTATTTATGAGTCACCTCTTGCTGGAATAGCATTTGTCCCAGGCAAGGGTAATGCCGGAAACTTTACTATCACGATGATGGGAGGCACTCCAGATATGACCTACACCTTCACAAGGTTACAGGCGAGGCAATAGCCTTGTGCGATCACTGGGTGCTAACAGATAAAAAATACATGCGGTGTTGTTGCAAATGGTATCTTTGGAGCCGCCACTGAGTTGGCCGTGAAAGATTTGCAACAACGATACAACGTTCCTGTTGCCAGAGTCGTTAACTCTGTTAAGCGGGAAGTTTGCATACGTATGAGAATCCTTATTGCCCACCTCTTTCATGAAAAAAAGAAGAGTTTTGAACGCAGAAATATGGAGAAGCTTTTACCGATTTTGGATTGTGTAAACATTATCCATAGCTCATGAAAGTAAATTCATAAGTAGCCAGATTAAAGTGAAATGGTATTACCATGATAGAAACACAAAAACCGGAAATATCTACCAAATTTTCCCAAAGTCCGCTAGGTCTGGTTGCTGTGATTTTCACAGTAATTCTTTGGGCAACGGCAGCTAATGTTGCTACTGACTTGTTCGCAGCCGGAGTGAATCCTTTTGAACTGGCTGTATCCAGTATGGCGATTGCAACCTTTGGTTTTGCTATCCTCGATAGCTTCTTGGGACAAGCTGCAAAGCGACCTCTGAGGGGAACGCATGCCAAAGGCATGAGCCGACAACAATTTGTCCTTGGGTTACTCTTCGCTGGCTTAACTGGGGCAAATTATTTAGCGATCGCACGCCTTCCCGTAGCCGTTGCCATTGTACTTCTGTTTACCTCACCAATTATGGTCGTACTTTGGACGGCGCTAACATCCCAACGTATTCCTTCGCAATCGGTACTTGTGGCATTGCTCCTATCAGTAGTCGGAGTGATTCTCGTATCGAAGGTACTTGCGGGTAGCCTCGATCAATTCAACGGGTTCGGGTTTCTCGTTGGTTTAGCCAGTGCCGTATTCTTCACTGCCTACAATATGCAAAGCGAACGAGTTGGTGTTTCAGGTGAGCCAGTTGGCGTGATGTTGAAGACCTTTGCTGTAGCTAGCCTGTTCTGGCTGGCTTACCAGTTAACTCAGGGAATACCCCTAACGCTTTTCAATCCACAGAACCTCTGGAAAATTCTCTACATGGGTATCGCGGGCAATATGCTCCCCTATTTGCTGTTTTTCTGGGGAATCCAACGCATCCGAGCCGAACGTGCCGTGATTATTGCAACCCTCGAACCTGTCATTGCTTCTGGGCTGGCATGGGTTTGGTTCGATCAAACGCTGACGATAATGCAAATCATCGGTGGGGTACTTATCATCATTGCCGTGACTTCGTTGCAACTAACTCAGCGACAAGAATAGTTAAGTTGAAACCAATTTACTTATCTTTCCTGTTCCTAATTCGTAGAAGACCAAACAATAGAGTCAGAAGTTACCTGAGATTCATCTAAGCCAACTGCTCTAGCCATTGAAACTGTGGCCAGACGAGGTTTGCTTGACAAGGAAATAGCATCACACAATTTTTTCAACCTAGTAAGGTTTTTACCCATGCAAACTCAAAACACAAGTGGAATGGTTAAAGTCGATGGCAGTCAACCTTTACTGCATCAAACGGGCGTTGAGATTCAGAAATTTGCATCGTTAAGGGAACTGCCTATTGCTCTTGATGCTACTGTACGCGCCCAAAGCTGCGAATTTCTCAACCAAATTCTGGCAGATAGCTTTATTCTCTACAGCCTTTACAAAAAGCATCACTGGCTAATGAGAGGACATACATTCTATCAGTTGCATCTGCTGTTGGATAAGCACGCAAAAGAACAGCTAGAACTCATTGATTTAATGGCTGAACGGGTGCAGACATTGGGAGGAGTTGCGATCGCCGAACCTCGTCATGTAGCAGAAGTGACGAAAATCGAACGTCCTCCGAATGGAGTTGAAGAGGTGCCTATAATGTTGTCGCGCTTACTCGAAGCACATGAGCTGATTATTCATGAAATTCGAGATGCAGCTGCTAGAACAGCTGGTAATGGAGATGATGGCACTAATGATTTGCTCGTGAGTGATGTACTGCGAACCAACGAACTTCAGGTGTGGTTCATTGCCGAACATCTCGTTGATACACCACTTGTACGCAGCTAGGGATACTGAACTGAACGCTTTCGTTGAGCGTACTCTCTTAAGCAAAAGCGTTCAGTGCAGACACACAACGCATTGATTCTTATGTCTAACATCACTGAACATTGCAAGTTGCATAGCCTTATCCAGTGACCTGTCTTTGTTTCCGCATAGTTGGATTGGCAAACCCATTTAGATTTAGGAGATTTCAAACCATGAGCGCACAAGAAATGGTGTCCACTGCTAAAACATTGGTGGCTCTTGGCAAAGGAATATTGGCAATGGATGAGAGCAATAGCACTCTTAACAAGCGATTTGAACAGATTGGGATTGCACCGACTGTGGAAAATCGTCGTGCCTACCGGGAGTTAATCGTCACAACTCCTGGTTTAGGTAACTTTCTTAGTAGTGCAATTTTGTATGACGAAACCATCCGTCAATCTACAAAAGATGGGGTTCCGTTTATCAAAATTTTGCTCGATGCGGGGATTATTCCCGGCATCAAGTTGGATACTGGTAAAGTCGATTTAGCAGGTCATCCAGGGGAACAGGTAATTGAAGGACTGGATGGATTGCGATCGCGCATTGCCGAGTACTACAAAATGGGGATACGCTCCTCCAAGTGGCGGGCGGTATTCACAATTAGTAAAAACACTCCTAGTCGGGGTTGTATTGAAGCAAATGCTCATGCGTTGGCTCGTTTTGCCGCTTTGAGTCAGGAAGGCGGGCTTGTTCCCATTGTCGAGCCTGAAGTTCTGATGGATGGTGACCATACTATTGAGCGTTGCCTTGAGGTGACACAAGAAGTCCTGCGAACCGTCTTCAACCAACTTTATACGCAACGAGTGGTTTTAGAGCAAATGATTCTGAAACCCAACATGGTGATTTCAGGTCAAGATTCCTCCCAACAAGCCAGCATTGAAGAAGTGGCAGATGCTACAGTAACTTGCCTGCTGAGGACAGTCCCGGCTGCGGTGCCAGGGATTGCATTCCTGTCGGGTGGTCAAAGCAGTGAATTAGCCGCTGCCCATTTGAACGCAATGCAAGTCAAGTACGGTGAAATCCTTTCCTGGTCGCTAACCTACTCCTACTCTCGTGCTATTGAGCAACCTGTCATGGAGTTATGGAAGAGGCAGGAAACCAATGTCAGAGAAGCGCAACAAATGTTGCTGCATTGGGTACGCTGCAACAGTGCTGCCAGCAATGGCACGTATAGTGAACAGATAGGCAGGAGTGCTGAGCCTACTGGCTTTAAACAACCAAAGTTGGTAAGTCAGGACTAATTAGGCAATTGATTTTTCTTCCTCCTCTTCTTAGTGAAGGAAACCAAAGGCAAAGAACTGGAAGCAAAGTGAGGGGGATGTTCAGAAGCTAGATTATCGCTTCATAGCAATTTCTATAAGGCGCAACCAAGATGATTGTAGATTTATGCTAGGTTACATTCCGATGAATGGGCATTATAGACTCATTATTAATTCACAAGTATGCCCTTATTGTTCGCATCAAATTCTCCGACATATTGGGCATGATCAATTGTATTGGTTCTGTCGATATTGTTGGACAGAAATACCCTGCTCATTACTCGATCCAGCACAGAAAAGGTGTTGACATAAACAGAAGGTCACCTCAACAATTTGTGTTTGAAAATTTTGTAACGCAACTCTTTCCGATTCATTACTAAGTAGGTAGGCGTAATTAAATTAAAGGTGTTCCCAGATACATGGGGGTTTCAAGGCAACCTATCTTACGTTTAATTTGGCCCACCTACTTACTTCAGATATGGAGGATTGGCATTTCGCTCCTTGATCTATTACAGAAACCGTAACTACTCACGGATTTTGAAGTATGATTTCTAACATTCAAAGCGATCGCAAAACTAAGATGATATTCCGCCTAGAGAATGTCAACATTTACTACGGCAGCTTCTTGGCAGTGAAGAATGTTTCTTTGGAAATTCCTCAAAACCGCATCACTGCATTTGTTGGTCCTTCAGGCTGCGGTAAAAGTACTGTACTTCGCAGCTTCAACCGTCTGAATGAGTTGCTCAAATCGTTTCATCTAGATGGCAAGATTTACTACCACGATCGAGATCTCTATGCTCCAGACATCAATCCAGAAGACGCTCGCAGACGGATCGGGATAGTATTTCAGCAGCCTAATCCGTTCCCAAGATCTATTTACGAAAATATTGCCTTCTGGGCACGGATTAATGGCTGCCAAGGAGATATGGATGAATTGGTTGATAGTGCGTCAAATTAATGTGGGACTGGTAGAGTAGAGAGTAACCTCGACTGGAAGCAAAGCGATGGAATGTCCTCTGTGCGGTCATAGCAAAGCTCATAAGCATG
>NZ_JACXWX010000136.1 GCF_014764505.1 Phormidium tenue FACHB-886 | reverse complement strand
GTCTGGATCGCGGTGAAGACTAGCGCGATCGGCACGAAGAGCGCGAACGTTGTGAGGTCGGAGTTGAAGGAAAAGGTGTCGGGATAGAAGAAGTACTGTCCTAGCCCACCGATCAGGCAGGCTGGCACGAACCACGCCACAAACCCGTGACCGACACGCCGCCAGCTGATCCGCTCCCGCGCCGTGACCAGCGTCCGGAGGGAGCGGCGGTGAATTCCAACAACGGCAATGAAGATTCCCGCGAGGAAGAACGGGAACCCCGCCATGATCGCCAGAAAGTTGCCAAAGGGACCGAGCAAGGAGTAATCTGCCTGCCCGAACGCTATAAGCCCCTCCTGACCGCCGAGCAAGAACGCGACGAGCGGGGCGGCGATGCCGCCGACCACCAGCCACGCAAAGAGGATGACTACTAATCCCAGAACATACCGCCATCCCCGATATTTACCCCACCTCGCAGCCTCCACGTAAGTCGCATCTTTCACGTCCGTTCCGCTTCCCTGCTTTCCTTTGATTGCTTTGAACTTCATCTTTGTCTCCTTGACTCGTGCTCTGATCGCTAATTGCCTTTGATAGTGTTTTCAGGGTTCGACGAGATCACCAACGACCATCCCGATCGCTCTGGGAAACGGGTTCAGATGCCTCGTCGCGTTTGAACACCTTGTAGGCGATCGCCAGGAATATGGGGATTATCACCAGCACTGATAGCGCCACGTAGGTCGCGTGGAACTCGCTGAGTGTGAACAGAGCCGGTGCGGTCGTGGCGGTTCCAGGTGCGTCGAACGTGAGAAAGCCGATGATGTTGTTGGCGAAGTGTACGCCGATAGCGAGTTCAGTGGTTCCGTCAATCAACGAGACCACGGTCCACAACAGACCCGGAACGAGGAAGTAGTTAGAGAAGACCGTGAGCCAGCCGCCTGCGCTCACCTCCGGGTTGAAGAGGTGCGGCACGGTAAATACCACGGCTGCCACGAGCGCCAGAAAAACGCGGTTGGTCGAGATCAGGCTCGCGCCCTGCACGATGTACCCGCGAAAGAAAAGCTCCTCGGTGGTCGTCTGGATCGCGGTGAAGACCAGCGCGATCGGCACGAAGAACGCGAACGTCTTGAGGTCGGAGTTGAAGGAGAAGCTATCGGGGTAGAAGAGGTACTGTCCCAGCACACCTATCAGACACAGCGGAACGGACCACGACACAAACCCCTGAGCAATGCGCCGCCAGCTTATCTTCTTCCGCGCCGTGATGAGCGTCAGGGGATGACGACGGTGGATGAAGGAGACGGTGAGGAGTGTCCCGCCGAGAAAACACGGGAAACTCGCCATGACCACCAGGAAGTTGCCAAAGGAACCGAACGCAGCTAAATCCGCCCGACGGAACGCTGCGAAACCCTCCTGACCGCCGAGCAAGAACGCGACGATTGCGGTGGCGACGCTGCCAACCACCAGCCACGCAAAGAGAATGACGACCAGCCCCAAAACATACCGCCATCCCCGATGCTTACCCCACCGGGCAGCCTCCACGTAAGTCGTGTCTTTCACTTCCGTTCCGCTTCCCAGATGTCCTGTGATTGCTTGAAACTTCATCTTTGTCTCCTTGACTCGTGCGTGTATGTAGTACTTGGAAGTTAGCGAACCTGTTTTGGGGTCATTCCAGTCAGGCGCTTAAACTGTTGGTTTAAATGGCTTTGACTGGAGAAACCAACTTGTAAAGCAATGTCTGCGGTTTGCGAAGCAAGTTCCCCTTCGGGTAATCACCAAATCCGTTTTCGACAGCATCAATTTCGCTCGTTCCACCCGTTGTTGAATCACATACTGGTGTGGAGAAACCTTAATTGCTTGTTTGAATGCCTTGGCAAAGTAAGTCGGGCTAAGATGCAGAGTTTCTGCAAGTTCAGCCAGTGACAAGTCTCGTTCGCCTAGCGTCGGCTCTGCCGAATCGAGGTGAGTCTGAATGTAGTCGAGTACTTGTTGCAATTGGGTGCGCGTTAAGCCTTTGTGCTTGAATTCAATGGTTGCCGTTGTAGTGGTTAGCATGGTTTAAAAATTGGCAAGTTGTTCAACAAAACAGGCAAAAGCTAGCCATCAAAGTCGATCGCTTACTAGCACTCACAAACAAGTCAAATATGAATAGAGCTTAGTGACTTGCAGCGACAATGGCTGCCATCAACTCTGTTATTTTCCAGCGTCCAGTGTATCGAATGTTATTGATAAAGAGGGCTGGAGCGTCGGTCACTCCGCTGCGTATTCCACTTTCGATATCTCGATTAATGCGATCGAGATAGGTGCCTCTTGCGATATCTCGCAGAAATTGAGGAACGTTAAGTCCTAAACGATCAGCGTACTCGGCAAGGTAGCCATTCCCTAACTCTTGTTGATGCTCCAGTAAGATTTCGTACATCTGCCAAAACTGATCTTGTGCCCCCGCTGCTTCTGTTGCTGCTGCTGCCTTTTGAGCTTGAGGGTGGATGTGAGGTTGAGGAAAATGCCGGAATACAAAGCATAGAAAATCTCTTCCAAATAGGGTCGCCTCAAGCTGTCGTTGAATCGCCTTAATTGAGATATAAAGTTCACCACATTGAGGACATTGATAATCCCCATATTCAACAAGCACAACGCGGGCGTTTAATGATCCTTGTCGATGGTCTTGCTCAGAAGGGGGTACAACTAATTGATTGTGATTGCTAGGTGCATCACCAGGAATAAAATCGCTCATTCTAAACCTTTGAAGAAAAGAGTTTCATCGGGTGAGAGGTACTCTGAAATCTTTTCTTCAACCTTGTAATCGTTTGTATGAATTTAATGTACAAGGCTGGCTTAGAATTGTATTCAATTTAAGGTCTGTATTTTAATCAACAAAATAATTGAGGATGAGTCAACCTGAGACAGTAGAACAAATCAAACTTAAGTTGGGGTTTGGATCAAACTTAGGTTTGATTACCTCATCAACTAAAATTCTGCGCTCTAGAGGGGTGACTGGCGATGAGCGTTAACCCAGGCAGAAGTACAAGCTTAGCTTTCACAAATTAGCAATTCCTCGTTTCAACGCCAAAATGGCTGCCTGAGTGCGATCTTTAACATCTAGCTTGCTTAAAATTCGGTTGACGTGAGTCTTTACTGTACTTTCACTAATATTGAGAGCCGTGCTAATTTCCTGGTTGCTCATGCCCTGTCCGATTAACTGGAGAACTTCTATCTCACGATCGCTCAGTTCTGGACCAGTCATCCGTTGTACTAGCTTGGCAGCCACGTTGGGGGGAATGTACTGTTGCCCCCTGTTCACGGTACGAATGGCTGTCAATAGTTCCTCTGGCTCAGAGTCCTTTAGTAAATACCCCTTTGCCCCGGCTCGCAATCCTCGATAAATCTCTTCATCAGTGTCATACGTGGTCAGCACAATAATCCGGGCGTTGGGAAACTCATTACAAATCACCGTAATCGCCGGAACACCTTCCATCTCAGGCATCCGTAAATCCATCAACGTCACATCAGGCTGTTGTTGCTGAAACACGGCGATCGCCTCATGCCCATTTCGCCCCTGACCCACAATGACGATATCTGGAGCCTTCTCTAACATCCCGATCAAACCCTGACGGACAACAGGATGATCGTCCACAACAAGAACGCGAATGTGACTGGGCTGACTCATGCTGACTTACTCCCGATCAATAGATACCACGATCTTTGTCCCTTGCCCTAAATTACTTTGAATTGTTAATTCAGCTCTAATGCGCTCAGCCCGTTCTGCCATTCCGATTAGACCAAAGCCATTCCGCATCGCCTGGTTTTCTACCTCAAATCCCTGCCCATCGTCTTGAATTCGCAAGCTACATTGGGTCGGTTCGTAGATCAGTTCAATGCGAATTTCATCTGCCTTGGCATGTTTGATTGCATTGGTCAGAGCTTCCTGCCCAATCCGAAACAGATTATTTTCCAAATCGTAGGATAGGGAATAGGGTGTACCAATGACTTCGTAGACGACTTGGGTTGCGATCGAGGAGTCCAATTGAGCCGCAAGACGCCTTAAAGCATCCTGTAAGTTACCGTTCTCCAAAAGGTATGGGCGGCGTAGTGCCTCTACTGAACGCCGTGCCTCCGCAAGTCCAGAACGGGCTAAGTCGAGGATCTGAGTGAGGAGAGTTTGCGCTTTTTCTGGATGCGCCGTTACCTCATCGGAGGCAGATCGAGCATGAATGATAATGCCTGTGAATGCCTGTGCTAAAGTGTCGTGGATTTCCCGTGCCATGTGGTTGCGCTCTTCTAGAATCGAGGCTGCTTCTGCTTGCTTTTGCAGCGTAATATCTCGCGACAGCCAAATCACTCGCTCGTGCCGAATCGGGGCAATGCGAGCCGAAAACCAGGTTTCTCGTCCATCTATCTGTAGGCTGTACTCAACGGTAAGCACTTGTTGGATTCTCAGCACCTGCTGAATATAGCCCATGAATTTATCGGCTTGTTCTTCTTCAAAAATCTGATGCAGTGTTTTACCAACCTTCTCCTCAACTGAACTATACAACTGCCTCGGATTCCCTACGACTGTTTCGATCACTCGCCCTTCAGCAGTAACAACACTTAGCGGATCGGGAATGGCTGAAAAGAGCGCCCGTAGCTCTGCTTCAGAGGCTTGCAGCGCGGCTTCTGCCTGTTTGCGATCGCTAATATCTGCAATCACCCCTTCGATGTAGTCATCGTCTTCATTCAAATAAGAAGAGGAAAGTCCCCAGAACAATGTTCCATCTCGTTTTCGCATCTGTACTTCATAGCTTCGCACTTCCCCATCCCGCTTCAGCACCTCAATGGATTGTTGGTGATCGCTGAGACTTACAAAATAGCCGATGCAGTATTCCACCCCAATGATCTCCTCTGGTGAATCAAAGCCCAACAGATTAGCAAGGCGTTGATTGGCATTGAGAATTAATCCATCCGAGAGGCGGGTGCGGAAGATGCCGACCTGCGAGTTTTCAAAGATAGCTCGGAACTTGGCTTCACTACGTTGTAATGCCTCTTCTGCTTGTCTACGCTGGGTGATGTCATTGCCCACTGATAAGATTTCAACGAACTCTCCCTGTTCATTGAAGATGGCTTGATTCGACCAAGCAACCCAAACTCGCCGACCGTCTCGACACAGGTTTTCCCCCTCGCCTTGCGGGAACGATTGAGGGTCACGAAGCAAATTGTGGACAAAGGGTCTCATATCACGTCCAGAAAGTTCGGCTTCTGGAATGATGGTTTCAAATAAGGTTCGCCCTAAAATCTCATGTTCTTCATAGCCAAGAAGTTTTACCCCATAATCGTTGATGTATCGAATCCGTCCTTGCGGATCGTAGCGAACGATGACTGAATTCGCGGTTTGTAGCAGGTTGCGATAATTTGCTTCACTTTGTCCCAATGCGGCTTCGGTTTGTTGACGTTCAGCAATCTCCTGCTGCATGGCTTGAGTTCGCTCTTCTACCTTCCTTTCCAGTGTTTCGGCATAGTCTGCTAACCGTTCATACAGCTGAGCATTCTCCAGTGAAATTGCTGCCTGAGCCATCAACAGTTTAAGGACTTGCAAGCGATCGCGGGTAAACACTCCAGTACTGAGATTGTTCTCCAGATAAAGGATGCCAATCATCTGACTTTGCTTGAGAATTGGCATACAAAGGAGCGATTGCGTCTGTTGATGTTGAATATAAGGATCAGTTGAAAAAGACGATTCGCTAGCTGCAGCATCAAATACTAGAGTTTCTTGAGTGCGTTCTACCGAATGAATGACGGAAACAGGAATCGTTGCACAGTCGGCAACAGCAAGCTTTTCTAGATCACACTGCTTACTTCCGCTGCATTGAGCCACCACAGTGAGTTGATCATCTTTCAGGAGAACCAGAGTACCAGTTTCGGCTCCTGCATTTTCGATTACCACCTGCATCAACGTGGCAATTAATCGATCGAGATGAATTATTTCTGAGAGAGCTTGAGCCGCTTTCATCACCGCCGCCAAATCGATCGCCGCGGTCGGATGACGGATCGTTTTATCGGTCACGATTGAATGTGATTGCCGAACTAGGTTGGTGTTGAGGAGTTGTGGATAGCGTTTTTCTAAATCTTTAACTTTAGCGGTTGCGCCCCAGCGATCATAGCAATAGTGCGCCTCTTTCATGTAGGTTTGAGCAATTTTTGACCGACCTCGCGCCAGATAATGTTTAGCCGCTAATTCATAAGCTAATGCTTCTTCCTGGATAAACTCATTTTCAGCAGCACCTGCGATCGCTCGTTCATAAAACTCCTCAGCCTCAAAAAGTAGCCCTAAGACGCGCGCTTTTTCTGCCTCGACTAGATGAAATTTATGTAGATAATTCATCGGGGCGTGTTCTGCCCATTTCTGCATCTTTTCTTGGTTCGTGTTAACACTGTTTAGCCAAGCTACTTTTTCAGAGTTTGCAGCATCGAGCGATAGACTCAAAAGCGCCAGAGAATGGTACAAACAGAATACAGGTAAAACCGTTATTGCTGTCACCGCTTCAAAATGTTGCCTTGCCACAACAGCAGTTTGCACAGCTTGATGATATTCTTCAAATAGATAACACAGTATAATTTTGTGTAGATAGAGCATTTGAATTGCAGTTCCATCTTTAACTGCAAGAGCGTGTGCTAACGCCTGCTCTTCATTACATCGCCTACCGATTAAATGGCTGGGATTCTCAGAACTATCTAGCAAATTAAGAATAGTCTGCCACAATATTGCAAGCCAATTTAAGGGGCTTTCCCGTCCGATCTGGTCGATCGCGTTGCTGTAGTTTGCTGTTTTTTGTTCTAGTTGGGTGAGTTCCTCTCCAGCAAAAAACGAGTTGTAACATACGTTATAGGCAGCATAACCCGCAAATTCAAAGTCTCCAGTTTCCACACCAGTTTGATAGGCATCAGCCAGCATTGGTATTGTGTTCCTAAGATGCACCTTCCAGTGCATGATATGGGCACTCGAAAACATCAATGTTTTAGCTTTTCCTTTCTGGGTACTCAATCGTTCTGCCAAACTGAGAGCCAATTTGCCGAACTGATAACCGAGTTCAATGTCTTGAACAATGCCACATAGAATAAACCCGTAGCAAGCATAATACAGTGACGACCAGATAGCATTACCGTAGTTGATGGATAAATTTACCGTTTTGCAAGTAATCAGCATGAATAGTGCTGGTGACCTGATAAATGCAGCCGCCCCCATATTCGCTAGGATTGACATCGCTGATAGCGGTTCTGGTGCGGCCATCTCTGGTAGAGCAATTAAGCCTTCAGTTTCTCGTCCAGCTAATAGCGCAGCCGTTGACTCCAATTCCCTTTGAATATCTGCCTGACTTGGATCTTCTATTAAATCTTGCCCCAGTAGCTCTAACACTTCCGATCCAATCTTGAGTGCTTCTTTCAGGTTGCCCTGTGACAAATATCCCTGAATTCTGCTATCGTAAGCCTGCACTTTGTCGATCGCTGTTATGGCGCGATTGATTACTACCTCTACCAACTGCTCCATCTCATCAAAGCGACCGTGAAGATAGGCTGCTCCTGCTGCTTCTGAGTACAGCGCTAAAGTGAGGTCATACTCACTTTGCCAACTCTTTGGATTGAGGAGTTTAAGCCCTGTCGTGAAGTACTGAAAAGCTGCTTCATAAGCCGTTGCTGACTTTGCTTTCTGTCCTGCCATTAAATTCAGTCTGGCAATTTCAGTTCGTTCTGGTTGAGCAGTAACAAGCTCAATCCCCCGATCGAGATGATCCACAATGGCAAACAGTCGATCGGATTGTTGCTCTGGTGAAGTTTTCTCCAGTAAATTACGACCGATTTGCAGATGAACCACTTGTTTTTGTGACTCATCAATCAAGGCATAAGCTGCTTGCTGGACGCGATCGTGCAAAAACTTATACTCTTGAACTAACAAGTTCTCATCTAATTCAGAGAGAGGCTGAATCAATTCAGCTTGAATCGCTGCTAGCAAATTTAGAGAAATTGCCTGAGGAGACTGCTTAAAAACGATTGCCAATGTCTCTAAATCAAACTCAGATCCAACACAAGCAGCGATCGAGAGAATTTGCTGTGTTGCTTCCGACAATTTCTGCAACTGACGCAGCAGCAACTCCACTACATTATCCGTGATATCTTGAGCTTCAATCTCAGCCAAGTTCCATTGCCAACTCAACTGTTGGGCATCAAAGGTCAACAGATTTTCGCCATCCAGCAGCTTCAAAAATTCACCGACAAAGAAGGGATTGCCCTCAGTTTTACGCGACACAGTTTTGGCAAGGGAATGAACTGTTTCAGGAGTGTGATGGAATGTCTCAGCTAGCAGTTGACTCAACGATTCCAATGTTAAGGCGGTCAGAATGATGTCCTGAAGCATTGCTCCCTGGTTTCGCAGGCTCTCTAGTGTCAAAATTAAGGGATGCGTCGGAGTCACTTCGTTATCTCGATAAGCTCCGATCAAAAACAGAGATTGGGTTTGCTCGTCAAGTAAGATCAGTTCGATGAACTTCAACGTTGCAGCATCAATCCACTGGAGATCATCTAAAAAGATCACCAGGGGATGCTCTTTTGCACAAAATACCCGTACAAACCTTTGAAACGTCAGATTGAAGCGATTCTGCGCTTCTGTGGCTCCAACTTCGGGTACAAGTGGCGGCTTGCCAATAATGAACTCAACTTCGGGGATGACATCAATGATGATTTGCCCGTTGCTTCCCAAAGCATTGAGTAGACGCGATCGCCATACTTCCACCTGTTCATTGGGTTCACCCAACAGTTGCTGCACCAATTTTTGCAGGGCATCGATGATCGCGCTGTAGGGAATGTTGCGCCGAAATTGGTCAAATTTACCCCAGATAAAATAGCCGTGCTTTGCGGTGATCGGTTTATGGAGTTCCTGTACCAATGCTGTTTTGCCGATGCCAGCGTAACCAGAGACCAGCATCATTTCACGGACTGCCTTCCTCTCTGCCACTCTGTCAAACGCCACCCATAATGCTGCAATCTCCGCTTCTCGCCCATACAGTTTTTGAGGAATGCGGAACTGCTCGGAAACATCTTGCAGTCCCAACGATATGGTGTTAATCTGACCCATCTCCGCCAGTTGTTGGGCACAGCGCTCTAGATCTGCTTTGATGCCCCAGGCACTTTGATAACGATCCTCCGCATTCTTCGCCATCAGTTTCAAAATCAGGTTTGAAACAGGTTGGGGGATCGTGGCGTTCAATTCGTGCGGAGGAGTCGGCGGTCTGGCAATATGGCAGTGGACTAACTCTAGGAGATCACGGGTGGGAAACGGCAATTGTCCCGTCAACAGTTCGTAGAAGGTTGCACCCAGTGAATAAAAGTCGGTGCGATAGTCGAGCATCCGGTTCATTCGTCCGGTTTGCTCTGGCGACAAATAAGCGGGGGTTCCTTCTAGAAGATGGAGACTTTTGAAGGTGGGATTGGTGCGACTGAAGCGAGTGGCAATGCCAAAATCAATGATTTTGACAACGCCAGTCCTCGGATTAAAGACAATGTTGCCAGGATTAATGTCTTTGTGGATGACATGAGCCGCATGGATTTTGCCTAGAGTATCCGTAATGGCGATCGCCAGTCTCAGAAAAGTAGGTAAGGGCATAGGAGAGAAACCCAGTTGCTGCCGCATCCAGCATTCTAAAGACTCTCCACCAAAGTCTTCCAAAAGAAGAACCAGCGTGCGCTGGTAGTCTTGTTGGCTGTATGCTTTGACTACGCCTTCAATGTTGAGAAAACGAGTAATTTCATACTCCTGCCGATAGCGAGTTAAATCCTGAGGAGAGGGATAATCCTGCTTGAGAACTTTGGCAATCACTGCACAGTTATCTTGCTCTCTGATACCCCGATACACCAAAGAAGCTAAGCTCTCATAGATTTTGCTGTGGATAGTAACTCCAGGCAAGGTAATCATTGAATACTCCCCCGATGAAAGACTGTCAGCCGTCTCCCAAAGTATATCGCTTGCCAAAATTCAGAAAATTAAGCTTCTGGATGGATTCCTGAAGGTTTTCCAATGACTACATTTCAGTGGCAGCGGGGGGAAGGTTCCAATCGACCCCAAAATCTCGTTGCCAATTTTGAAATTATTGCGATCCAAAGTTTGCCGATGTAAGTTCTCACTCAGCCAAGCCCAACTTTCCTGCCTCTAGCTGGTTGTGTCGCAAAAACCAGCGAATGGTAAGGTAAGCAGGATGACACTCTCCTCCTTGCCCTCTGATGCCTATTCCTTCTCTGTTTAAGTGGCGGCACTTTCTGCCCGAAATCATCCTGTTGAATGGGTTGTGTCGCAAAAACAGGTGGGTGGTAAGGTAAATAGAACTAACCTTGCCTTCTCTTCCTCCAATGTCTACCCCTGCTCTGTTTAAGTGGCGGCACTTTTTGCCTGAAATCATCCTGTTGAACGTGCGGTGGTATTGCCCTTCGGGTTCGCCAGTTCCCTACGGCGGGAGACCGTCCTGCAGGACTGGACTCACCGTTACGCCTTGAGCTATCGAGACTTAGAGGAAAGGATGGCTGAGCGGGGAGTGGAGGTAGACCACTCGACGATCAACCGCTGGGTGTTGAAGTACGCTCCGGAACTGGACAAACGGATTCGACCTCACTTGAAGCCGACAAACGACTCGTGGCGGGTGGACGAGACCTATATCAAAATCAAGGGCGTGTGGAAGTACCTGTAGCGAGCAGTCGATTCAGAAGGCAATACCCTTGACTTTATGTTGAGCGCGCTCGCGGGATGGTAAAGCAGCAGCGCGCTTCTTTTGCAAGGTGCTCAAAGCTCAGCACACTAAAACTCCACGCGTAATTACCGTTGATAAAAATGCTGCTTATCCAGTTGCAATCGATGAATTGAGGGAAGATCAAACGTTGAAAGCCGAGACAGAATTACGACAGAGCAAGTATTTGAACAA
>NZ_JACXWX010000135.1 GCF_014764505.1 Phormidium tenue FACHB-886 | reverse complement strand
GCGTTACTCACCCGTCCGCCACTAGACCCCGAAAGGTCCCGTTCGACTTGCATGTGTTAAGCAGACCGCCAGCGTTCATCCTGAGCCAGGATCAAACTCTCCATTTTGTTGAGTTCTTTAGGCTCTCTCCACCAAAACAGCGCTAACCGTTCTGGCTTCCTCTTTAACTATTTTGACTTCACGAGGATTGATGTTTAACTTGGCTTTCAAACTATTCTCTTTTCCAGGTTCTCGTGCCTTGGGTTGACCTTGACACTCTTTGAATATAACCAAGCGGCATTCACCTGAGAGGTGAGAACAACCGGACTAAGCAGAAGTGTTTGTACGACCTCTGAAAGCGGGTTGGCTGCCGGTTAGAGAGTGGGGTTCCTTTTGGCGCTTGACTAATATAGCAGATAAAAAGCCCTGGTGTGGCACCGAAATCGAACTATCCAGTAATGGTTGTATTGTTCCTGTGCCGAAGCTGCAGCTTTACCAAGGAAAAGCTAACAAACCTGTCTAAATTGCATTGTTGCTGCGATGGTGCATAAATACAGTCGAAAATAGTCATTTTCACCTGTGTTTCGGTTCTACTGATTGTCTATTTCCTCGCCAATTGCCTTGAGATACGCCTCAGCTGCCGCCTGCTTAAACACTCCTTTGGTGTAGCGCTGGAAGACTCGATCGCTCTTGATGCCCATCAACTCCTTGCCAAACAGCGGGTCAACCCCTTACCGGGTCACCTCTGTGCCAAAGGTATGCCGGAAGCGGTGCGGGTTGATATCTCCCACTCCGGCAATCGCCCCTAGCTGCTTCACCATCTTGTGCAGTCCCTGGTAGCCCAACCTTTGCCCCTGATTCTTCGGGTCTTGTGCCAGAAACAGCGGACTCTCCGGCAGTGGCTCAAACTCCCCGCCCTGCTGCTGTCGCCACTCTAGATAGGCTTCTAGATGTTGCCGGGCTTCCCGGCTCAGCGGCACCTCACTCACGGTCTGACCCTTCGATCGATGCACGGTCAAAATCCTGCCGTTCCAATGCTTGACGTTGAGAGCGGATGCTTCTGAGGCTCGTGGTCCATGACTCAGCACTGCTACGATCGCCCGGTCTAGCACCCGTGTCTAATTGTCAAACTGCAACGTCTCCCAAAGCTGACTCAAATCCTCCGCCTCCAGATGATCTGCCTGGGGTTCCTCCTGCCGCTCCAGATCGATCGCATCTGTGGGCAAGGGTTTGTTCATTGGATAGCCATTGCTCCGCCTCAACCAGCCATAGAACGATCGCAGCGTGTTCAGCACATGGTTAATAGAAGTAGGTTTCAACCCTTCGTCTTCAATTCCCGTCGATACTTGCCAATATCGCTGGGTGTGACATCCAACCAGGACTTATCGCACCGCTACCCATACCCCTCAGTTGTGTCGTTGTGGAGCTCGACAATGTAATGAGCGATTGCTATCCCCAGTTCCAATCCTTTCGCTGAATGAGCCCTTCGGCTTACCGGAAGCAATCGAAGACATGAGGCAGAAAATCAGCCGTGATGCCAATGCCTGTATCAGTAATAGGGGTATGGCAGCCATCCTAACGAAAAGGTATCGTATCTCCTGAAATTCCCTCCAAATAAGCGTTTTAGATATGCTACATAATGTAGTATTGATTTTTGCGCGAGGCATAGCAATCTGATGAAAGTCCTGATATAACACTGCTCACAGTTCCGTAGAGCAGATCTATCGTCCAATGGTCAGTCTTATGGTTGGCTTTTGGAGGTGAGGGGTGATCCCAAGCAACCATCGGGATGAGCAACGGAAGTTTATCAAATACAACCATCTGGTTGCCAATTGCCTAATCTTCTACAACGTCTTTGAAATGAGTCGAATTCTCAATCAGTTGAGGCAAGAGGGCTATTCCTTCAGCGATGATGCGATCTCTGCTTTAAGTCCCTATCTTACCGAGCATGTCAATCGCTTAGGGCGATACCATCTCGATTTAGATTGCCATCCTCCAGCTTTAGAGTTTGAGATGCACATTAAAAGCATCAGCTCAGACCCCAGAGCCGAATTTGAGTTCAACTGCCAAAACTCCGGTACTGATTAGGCTACAAGGCGATAGCTTGGCTTAATCCTAAAGTTGCAGTACGTTTAATCCCTCTCTATACAAGCCTTTGAGAGGGATATGATACCTGTTCGTTAGGATGACTGCCATACCCCTATATCTATCCCACTAATACTCCTCCCAGTGCTGATGAAATACGTGCTGTTGCCCAACTCATGTATTATGGCGGCGACTTTGCCGAACTTTTACTTACGGTAGCCTTGTTTACCACTTGGTACCAGAAGGGACAAAACAAGACACAGGGTAAAACTGCTGATGGTAGTACATGAATCAAGAGCCAGGTAAGTCAAATATCCCAGACTGTGGTACGGCAATATTTCGGTTAAGCCGGATAGGGGTAGTGGGCACAGAAAGGCAAAAAACAGCAAAGTAGTACAGCTAGATTATAGTGTGATGCCTGAAACCGGCATTTTTAGGTTCAATAACTCCTCAGGATTGACCGAAGTTAAGCAATAGGGCTTTCTCTGTAACGATCGGTCAAGCCTCTTTGAGATCTGGCTTCCCACTTAACTTTGCCGTTTTTAATTCCTATGTGCCCACTATCCCTACTACTCCATGCCGCAAAGTCAGATTTAGATTTATAGTGTCTGACACGCGACATCATACCCTCTTTTCACTCAAATCAATCGTTAAAATCGATTGGTACGTGTCCTGACATGGATGGCTATGGCAAGAATGACGCTTGATCAACTGAAAGTTTTTTTGGCAGTGTCCGAGCATCTGCACTTTACTCGCGCCGCAGAAGCGCTTCACCTCACTCAACCTTGTGCAAGTGCCGCCATCCGAAGCATTGAGACAGAATATGGTGTGAAGCTGTTCAAGCGTATTGGTCACCACATTGAGATCACACAGGCAGGAACATTACTTCAAGCAGAAACGAGAAAAATCTTGGCGCAGGTTGCCCTGGCAGAACAAAGATTACGAGAGTTGAATGATTTGCAGCGAGGTGAGTTAAAGATTGGCAGTAGCTTTAGCATTGGTAATTACTGGTTACCGAAAAAGATTTATCAATTCAAACAGCAATATCCTGGTATCACCATCAATTGCACATTAGGAAATGCAGAAGAGATTGGTGAAGGAACAGCATCCGGAGCATTTGATCTCGGACTGGTCACCACGGCAATGAAACCTGCACTTCAGCCCTGCTTGTCAAAAGAAATGGTTGGTACAAGTCGCCTACAAATTGTGGTAGGACACTCCCATCCCTGGTTTGGGCAATCTGAGGTTTCACTTGACGACCTACTGACGACAAATTGGGTCATGCGAGAACCAGGCTCTGGCGTACAGCAAGCGTTTGAACAAGCATTGCAGGAGTTGGGACTCAACCCAGCCCAACTCAATGTGGTTCTTGTGCTCAATAGCAGTGAAATGATCAAGACACTCGTGGAAGGCGGCATGGGTGCCGCAGTCATGCCAGATTTAATGGTGGCAAAAGAAATCCAATTATCAATCCTGCATCCGGTCCATACCACGATTCGTCAGCCGAAGCGCAATCTAGAGATGGTGCAACCAATCTGGAAGCTTAGGCATCAGCAGCGGTTTCCTACTAAGCTTGCAATCGCATTTGAGCAGATGCTTAAAGATATTGAAACAGAGTCAGCTTAAGACAAAATCGTCCTTATCAAATCCAACTTCTCGCTAGCTGAAGGGGAGCTTGGGAAGATTGAGTTTCAGATTGGGCTACAAACGTGATGGCTTCACCTTTAATTAATTCAATTTATTAAAATAATAGATATTGCATCAAGCATCCCCTGGTCCGACTGCTGCATCTATTCACCGCAGTTCATTAAAGAACAGCTTCCGAGTCTGAAGAAAATTGCGAAATTGCTTGAGGGGAGAGTGAAGCTTGATCAAGGGGTAAAGGAAGGGTTCGTGCAACGAAGTGCCAAATAGCTAAAGTTTTTGTTACATACCGGTTTCAGCCGTTACTCGCCTCTTGCAATTGATTAGCTTTGCAAATAATACATTTTCTTCTAAGCTAAGGGGCGTCAACCTCACGGCTATGGGCAGTTCGAATTAAATTTACAAGAACGGCTGTCTATTGAGATTCAATCGAAGTCATTAGCGAGTTAAGCAAACGAGTGGTTCAGCCCTGCTGGACTGGAGTGATCTCGAAGCGTACCTCAATCTGAGGGATGATGTGACAGGAGCGTAGTACACCTGGAATTATACTTTAGCGGTAGTGGACTAGACCTGTGGAAGTAGAGGATACTTAGAGAGGTGTTTACCTCGTGGTTGTCAAATGGTACTTGAATCGGTTCTTTGCCCTACTTGCAGAGGTCATGATGTCGTCAAACATGGACAATCAGGTGAGGGGAAACAACGCTATAAGTGTCGCAACTCCCAGTGCTCCCGTTGCACCTTTATTCGAGAGTATGCCTACCGTGGGTATCTGCCTGAAGTGAAGCAACAAATTACTGAGATGGCAATGAACGGCAGTGGGACGCGCGACACAGCCCGAGTCCTCAAAATTAGTCGAACTACAGTGAGTGAAACGTTAAAAAAAAGATCGTCACCTTCAAGCCGTCAATGAGAAGCGCCTGGCAGAACTGGAAGCGACTCAAACGATCGTTCGTCTGTGCCAGTGGCAAGATTTAGAGGTGGAGGCAGACGAGATGTGGAGTGATGTCGGGTCTAAGCGACAGCAACGGTGGTTGTGGCACGCCATTGACCCTCATACAGCTCAAGTATTGGCGTATGTGCTCTCGAACCACCAAGATAGTGCTTTTCTCCAACTCAAAGCCTTGTTAGAACCGTTTGGCATCCTGCAGTTGGACACGGATGACTAGGGAGCTTATCAGCGGCAGATTGATCCAGCTTTTCACACGATTGGTAAACGTTATACTCAGCAGATTGAGCGCAAGTATCTAACGTTGCGCACAAGGATTAAGCGCTTAGCTCGCAAAACGATTTGTTTTTCCAAGTCGGTCTGGTTGCACGATGTAGTCATTGGTTTGTTCATTAACCGGTATGAGTTTGGTGTAGATGTTTGAACCTGATCCACAGGTCTAGTCCATTACCGGAACAGCCCTAATAAAGCCTTGAGACTGGTCTTTTGATAGGCACTGGGCATCAAGCAGAAAAGGCTATACACTAATCCTTGGGCGTGTTGAAGAATGGTTTTCATGACCGTCTTCTGATTTTTTTGCTACGCACTTTCTTTCAGATTTTGGCTCCTTTGGCAACCCTTACTGGAAATGGTGCAAGACCTCAGTTCAAAAACTCAGCACGAAAGGTATCAAGAGCGGCTTTAAGCGTCATGGATCGTTCTCCTGAATAAATGAGTGGAAAATTGGATTTAACGGGATGCTGTAGGAGGCTGGACAGGCGATCGGTGTTTTGCTCGCTAATCCAACCTCTGAAAACAAATTACTGAGGCAACATCCCCGCAAACTGCTTCTCAACGTCTTTGAGCGGTGCTTGCAAATTAGCGAATACGCTTTGAGAAACAGGATCGGGATAGACCTCTTCCATACCCCGTTCGATCGCGTGCAGTGTCGCTTTTGCCACTTCAATGGGCGCAACTTTATCGAGGGGCACCCCTTCAGACATGGCAGTATCAACTGGTCCTGGAAACACACCAATCACCTGAGTGCCTTGCGCTGCGAGTTCGGCACGAGCGCCTTGAGTCAAGGAATATAGCGCGGCTTTGGAGGCACTGTAGGAACTAAAGACGGGTACGTTCACCACAGAGGCGATTGTCAGCAGATTCACGATCGTGCCGCCACCATTACTCTTTAGAATGGGTGCAAAAGCACGCACCATGGAGAGAGTGCCGAAGTAATTGGTGTTCATTTCCCACTGAGCCGTTTCTACACTCTTAGGGGTAAATAAACCACCAGAACCTAATACACCAGCGTTGTTAATTAACAAGGTGACATCCTGAGCCGCTTGGGCAGCCGCATCCACTTGATCGGGATCGGTCACATCTAACGCGACGGCAATAATGTGATCGGGGGCGATCGCGACCACATCGTTGAGCGTGTCTGCATTGCGAGCAGCCACATAAACGCGACGAACACCCGCTTGTATCAACGCTTCGACATAAGCTTTGCCAATGCCCCGATTTGCACCTGTGACAAACGCAACAGATTCTTGAATGTTCATACCAATCTCCTGGCTAATCATGAAACCTTTTGTAGGAGTGCATTTGCGTTGTGTTGTGTTGCTCTGCTCTCCATACGTTTATCTTGATTGATGCGAATCTGTTTGAGAAGCCAGCTGAATGGAATATGATTTATTCAGATTTAGAATAAATGAAGCATGGATCGCCTCGACTGTATCCAAAGTTTTGTGCGAGTGGTTGAAGCCGGAAGTTTTTCTGCGGTAGCCCGTAAACTTAACACCAGCCAGCCCACGATTAGTAAGCAAATTGCTGCTCTCGAAGACTACCTGGATGTGCAACTGTTAGCCCGCTCCACCCGAAAGCTGCAATTGACGCAGGAGGGAGAACGCTTTTTTGAGCATTGCCAAGAGGTGTTGGATGCTGCTGCTGCTGCTGAAGCCAGTGTTGGGCAACGGCAAAAACCCGTTGGAACACTACGGGTAAGCTGTCCTGTCGCGTTTGGGCAGCATCAGGTCATGCCTTACGTTAAGGATTTTTTGGATCGATATCCGGATATCAAACTAGATTTAACTTTGAGCGATCGCTTTATTGACTTAGTTGAAGATGGTACAGATCTCGCCATTCGGATTGGGCAGGTGAACGATCCAACGCTCATTACCCATCACCTTGGATTTACTCGCCGAGTCACCATTGGTGCAACAACCTACTTTTGCAACCATCCAGAACCTCAAACTCCTGAGGAATTAGTAAACCATAACTGTATCGTTTACACTCGCCTTGTCACAGGAAACGAGTGGCACTTTCAACAACCAACGGAGGGTACAGTTCAGGTCATTGCGAAAGGTAATCTGCAAACCGATAATTCTACAATCATTCGGGAAGCAGTTCTATCCGGTTTAGGAGTTGCCGTTTGCCCCGTTTGGTTGTTTGGCGATTTGCTTAACTCTGACAGCCTTCGTATCGTTCTAGGAGATTATCAACCTATCCCTTTGCCCATTCATGCTGTCTATCGACGGGGGCGATTTATCCCTGCGAAGGTGCGTTGTTTTATCGAATATCTTACGAATGAATTCAAGCTCAACCCATGGGTATCAGACTGTCGTGAATGAGCAGAAAATATGGCGCAATTCGCGAATGAGTAGCGTAAACCTGCAAAGCTGAATCCCTCAGCCTTTTAGGCGCTTGGTCTGCTTCTAATCACTGCTACGTGAACATAGCTCATCTCAGGTGCTCAGAGACTAGAACTTCCACACACCCTTGATTTTGACATAGGTCTCGTCGGTTCGCCATGAGTCGTTTGTCGGCTTCAAGTGAAGTCGAATGCGTTTGTCCAGTTCTGGCGCGTACTTCAGTACCCAACGATTGATCGTCGAGTGGTCAACTTCCACTCCTCGTTCCTGCATCATCTCCTCTAAATTCCGGTAGCTCAGAGAGTAGCGGTGAGTCCAGTCCTGCAGGCGGGTCTTCCGCCGTAGGGAACTGGCGAACCCGAAGGGCAGTACCACCGCACGTTCAGCAGGATGATGTTGGGCAGAAAGTGCCGCCACTTAAACAGAGTAAGAGTAGACATCGGAGGAAGAGAAGGCAAGGTTGGTTCTATTTACCCTACCACCCACCTGTTTTTGCGACACAACCCCTAACAGCCGCTGGCATGAAGTGGAAAGAACGGGGTGCTGCGATTGTTCTGAGTCTACGGACGTTGAGTTATTCCCAAGGTCGCTGGCAGCAGTTCTGGTCGAAGATTAATCAATATGGATTCAATCTCGCAGAACTATAACATCAGATTTTGGTCACACCCAGTCAAACTGGCTGGAGACGAGCAGCAACGGCAGGTGCAGATTGATTCAACACACTGTCTAAATCATCAAGGTCTTTGAGCAGTTTCATCATGACGACAGCTTCACAGAACCACTACTCAATCAAGACGAGGAAGAAATTAGCTTCGTGACAGTTTCGTTGTTTATGAAGATGACTCATTAAAGGGAGTGTCCATTACGAGGATTTTATCGATCCGGTTTCCATCCATATCCACCACCTCAAATCGCCATCTGTCCCATTCAAAGTAATCACCAGAGATCGGAATGCGACCTAAAAATGTGATCGCAAATCCAGCAAGAGTGTGAAAGCGACCTGTCTGTTCACCAGGAAGCGTATCTCGGTGCAACAGTTCTTTAAGTTCATCGGTTGACAGCAATCCGTCTAACAGCCAAGAGCCGTCATCGCGACGAACGATCATGGGTTCCTCCGGATTGTCGCTCGAAGGCAGTTCTCCCACAATTGCCTCAGTCAAATCATTTAGTGTGACTAAGCCTTCGATTCCACCGTACTCATCAGTAACTAGCGCGATATGTGTTTCCGATTGTTTAAACAACTTCAGAACCTCTAGCACACGAGTGCTTTCTGGAATATAGAGGGGAAGTTGCAGCATAGCAGTTAGCTCAATTGGTTGTCCTGCTAAATAGGCGGAAAGTAAGTCCCTAACGCGAACGATACCGAGGCAGTTGTCTATACCGTCCTGACTGACCGGAA
Source organism: Phormidium tenue FACHB-886 (assembly GCF_014764505.1). Classification (GTDB taxonomy): domain Bacteria; phylum Cyanobacteriota; class Cyanobacteriia; order Elainellales; family Elainellaceae; genus FACHB-886. The sequence continues at coordinate 2,238 of NZ_JACXWX010000135.1, read as the reverse complement.
ATCGAGAATAGGGGCTTTCCAGAATTTGCTGCTGAATTTCCTCCAAAGGACTATCAATATCTAACCAGTCGATTTCGATGCGAGGGGTCATAATGGCACGAACTGGGCGATCGCCTAAGCGAAAAACCCGACTGACCATTTCTTGCTCTGATTCTTCAAACAGTCCTGCCTGTGTTCCTTGATCAATTAATACCCGAATTTCTTCTTCTGTGACAGGTGGGTCTTCGGATGCGCGCACACCCATAATCTTAAGCAGAGCATCAGTTGAAACCCCTAAAACATGCACAAGCGGAGCCGTTAACCGGGATAGCCAGCGCATGGGACGAGCGACCAAGCAAGCAATTTGTTCCGGACTATTCAATGCTAGCCGCTTTGGAGCTAGCTCCCCGATGACCAGAGATAGGTAAGTGATGATGGAAACAACAATCACTAAACTCAGTGGCTCACTATGCGATCGTAGTGCTGGGACAGTTACTAAAACACCTTGAAGCCGTAGCGCCAGTGTCGCGCCGCCTACTGCACCACTCAAGATACCAATCAGCGTGATTCCGATCTGTACAGTCGATAGAAAGTCATTCGGAGAATTTGCCAGTTTGAGCGCCAGCCGTGCCTTGTTGTTACCCTCTCTAGCAAGTTGGTCTAGCCGAACTTTTCGAGCGGAAACTACCGCAATTTCTGAGCCAGAAAACACCCCGTTGGCAATAATCAGCACCAGGATCAGGACAATCTCGAAAATGATGGTAAACATTCTTGATGTTTTTGAAGAACACGGTGAGCTACGTTAACTAGCATAAGATAGCCTTCGATAGTTCAATTCTTTGCAGCAGTTGACTCAGCTTACGCTGGTGTTCCTCGCTAGGGATGGTGATGAGTACGTCGCTCAGTTAACATGCCACCAACGATTGACAGAACAACCCGTATGAACGTTAGAAGCAGTACTGAACACTACCTAGGGTCTACTAAAAAAGTATGAGCTCCTTGCCGTATAAGAGTTTCAAGCATTTTCCTGAAATCTAAGTGCAAGGCAAAATGGGCTGAAAATCGCTAAAACCTTTGAAAACACGTTGAGCTTACCTTGCACTTTTTTCTGGATGTATTGGCTGAAATCCTTCTCCTGTAAGCAATTTTGACTTTTTCAGTAAGCCCTACCTAATTATTAGGATCTTCAGCTAGGACACTTGCCAAGTGACAGAACTGAGCTGGGAAGCCAAGGTGTAAAAAACAAAATTTGCATTGGCTTGACATTTTTCTCAACGCCGAGTTTGTGCCGAAGCAGCGGTGGTGAGGACGCGCAAACTGTAGCTGCCCGTCGCACCAGATTCGTAGGCATTAGCTAAAATCACGTAGGTTCCATTTTCTGGCAGAGTAGCAATGATTCGAGCGTTGGTTCCACCTGCTCCGTCATTGTCTTGCAGTGTCTCTCTGCCGTTAGGAGCAATCAAAATTAAAAAAGCATCGAAGTCAGGACTAAACAGTTCAATCATTACCTGCTCTCCAGCCTTGCCCTCAAAGGTGTAGGAATTGTAGTAGCTGTTGTCAGATGCTAAAACGTTACTAGCTTCCGTTAGCGCTCCATCAACTGGATTGCTGTTTAGAAGAATAGGTTGGGCATTGTGAGTATAAGGGTTTTGCACAACTCGTGGGGCACGACCTTCTCGCAGAGCAGTCAGAAAAGACTCTACCTGATTAACCGCGATCGCAAAATTAATGCCAATGTTGTTGTCAGGTTGCCCGGGGCTAAAGACAGCCGTTGTGACCCCAATGATTTCTCCTTGATTGTTCAATAGAGGTCCACCTAAATCGCCTGGGTTGAGCGCTGCATCGGTTTGAACCAAACCGCGATTGGCATCAAAACGGCTGACAATTCCAGTGGTGAACGTACCCTGGAACCGCCCAAATGGATCGCCAATTACAAAGGTGCGCTGTCCTACCCGAATCGAGTCCGGGTGCGCCAACCGTAAGCTGGGCAAATCGGGTTGCCCAGAGATTTTTACAGCAGCTAAATCGACGCCTGCTTCTCCAAAACCAATTACTTCGGCTTCAAACTCTCTACCGTCTGCTAAAGTGACTGCCACGGTTTGAGCATCCTGTACTAAGCTAGCGCTCGTTAGGACGAGTCCCTCTGGTGAAATCAAGCTGCCGCTGCCGACAGCCCCCTCTGCTCTCAGAGAGGTTGTGTCGCAAAAACCAGCGAATGGTAAGGTAAGCAGGATGACACTCTCCTCCTTGCCCTCTGAT
>NZ_JACXWX010000134.1 GCF_014764505.1 Phormidium tenue FACHB-886 | reverse complement strand
GCATTGATATTGTTTCTGATTGGCACAGGCGTTTTGCTAGTCGGCATATTCTTCAGTGGACTAGAAATCCGCATGTCCCATCGAGCGATTTGCTATGAGGTTCATCAGATTACCTTTTGGGGAAATGAGTCCCTTTCATAAACAAGCTTCTAAATTAGGCAAGCATCTACCTCTGCATTTTCGCCAAAACTAATCAAAGCAAAGTGATTAGAATTTTCTAGCAACGCTTTAGAGGCTAGAAAAGCGGCGATCGTCCAGGTGTGATATTTTCGAGCTTCTTTGCCAATCAATTTCCCAGTCCAGCCGTCATAGTACTCGGGACCTTGATCCTGCAACAGGCGTTTCTCTGCAATTTCTAGCACTTTGTGAGCTAAATCATCTCTACCCATTTTTAACGTTGCTGCGGTTAGAAACTAGAGTAAAAGGGGTCAACTGCCGCCATTGTGGTAAGACCAGGGACTGTTTTTAGGATCGCAGCCCGTGATGATTTTCCAGTCCTGACCTTCCACAGCTGGAAAGCAGATTTTTAGCGGTATGTATCCAATCAAATCTTGCCAGCACTGTTCAATTAGATTCACAATGTCCTGAGATTGTTGCACCGTTGCAAGTAAGACAATCACGGACTAAGTTGCCAAGCTCAAAGAAGCGAAAGTCGATTTGTCCTAAGCCGAGATTTCCGATCAAATAACCACTGGTGCCAGAAAGCCATTCAATCAGCTAGGAAGGAATGATGTCTGGGTAAACATTAAATCGATTCATTGCCATGCCACCAAATTTTTCACCTTTGTAGCGGTAAATTTCATTTAGACGCTGTAGGTGAATCTAGTAATATTTCCGTACATGATAGGTGATATGACTGAGGCGAGTCTCGACTGCTTGAAGATAAGTCTTGCCTGTGCCGTCTGATAGCAACAGTTTGCGTGCGGTTCGCAGGGCAGCATAAAAAAGCGCCTGAATTTCTAACGGATGTCCATAAACTCTCATACGGCGATCGATCGTGAACGATCCGTCTGGTACTAGTAGCGTGGGAAACAGTTCCATCGAGCTTCCAAACAAAGCTGCAAAATCATTTGAATGCCCTGCTGAAAGTCGGCGCGGGAGCCAAGGCTAAATTATCTGTCGCTTTGACGTAAGCCCGCAGGAGAATCAGCCACCAGAAGCAAGAATCGATTGGGGCAACTCTGGCGATCGCCTGTTCCTCAAAGTCAGCCACCAGATGTTCTATCCCTGCCTGCAATTACACCTTGCCTGCAATTCTACTTTAAAACTGGCAGGGTGGAATCCCTGTTCGGGCTGAAAGCAATCTAGCCGCCGTTCTCGGTCCTGCAGACTCAACACTGCGACAAAAAGTTACGAACAATGTCTGGTTTGCCCTGCATCAGGAAAAGGAGCGCAGAGGAGACAAAGTCACGCACAAAGCACTGATCATAATTCAGCGCATCTGATTCGGGGTCGCGAGCTGCGACGTTCCAATATCTGACCATGATCTAGGCGCGTAGCGCCATAGTAAAGAATGGCAGCTTCTAGAGCTATTTGGGTTTCTTCGATCAATGCTTCTGCCGACATGTGTTTTCCCTGTGGGAAGTAAGGCATCTCTAGGCGTAAGAAAGCATGAAATGCTTTGCTCTACGCTCTACAAAAATCGAAAAACAACTGGACAATTAACAATAATTCCAGTGGAACCATAAGGCTGTCCGTCGGGACCAGTAATCCATCCCTGCTGAGCAAAACCTAGAATCTGGAATTCTTCAGTGAGGCGGGAACGATAGCCGCGATCAATAGCATCTTGTGTCCATACTCCTAAATTGAAGTCCCACATGGGGCTATAGTCAGTAGCAATGGTTGGAATACCGCCAAACACATTCAGTGGACTGGTCCCATCGGCGATCGCACTATTGAGTCCCTGACGCTGAGGATTACCACTTCCAGTGGGGCCATTGGCAAAGGAAAACAGGCGTTCAACTGCGCTGAAGGCACTGTCATCTCGACCCACTGTGATATCTCCTAATCCAGGAGCCAGGGTCGAGGCTTCTAAAGTAGCTGCCAGTGGGTCATTAGAGTCAAAGCTAACGTAGAGGATGGGACGAGCAAAACTGAGTCCAGAAGTAAGTTCGAGCGTTACGGTAGCTTCCTCAGGACAGATACTCACGACTTTGTCATGAACCAAGCTATGGTCAGGGTTTCCATCACAAAAGGAAATTTGTTCCGCACTCACATCAAAGGCAATGATAGGTGCGTTGTAAATGTGATTGCCAGCATTGGTAATGCGGACAAGCGGGCTATAATTGCTGTCACCAATAGAGCCTGGATTAGCAACCTGTGGTGGAAATGCATTGTCTCCTGTTCCTGGTACAACCTGGCGCTCAGGGCTAAAATCGACTGTACCGCTTTCAAAGGTGAGCATTGCGTCTTCATCTAAAGTCGCATTGCGAACAGCTCGACCGACCGCAGCATAGGTTAGTTTTGCTGACCAGTTGAGTCCTAATGCGTCAGCATTACCACGATCGTCAGTATCTGTCAGAACGTACCAAACGGTTCTACCGTCCTGTAAACGTCCCTCGTAGAGCGGCAGTGTGACAGTTCCCGCTTCCACATCAACCTGTCCTGCCGCAAGTAATTGGTGGGGCCCAATCAACTCTCGCTGAACTTGAGAGGGAGCTGGGCCAAAATAAGTTAATGGCACATCTGCCCCAATCGATGCGGGGGCAGGAGCAATGTCATCATCTGTTGGGGCTTCCTGCGCTGAAGCGGGGAACGTTGCACTAATGAGTGTTGTTGCGATTAGAACAAAGTTGAGCAGAGTGAAAATCTTACTGTTGTGCTTAAAATTGTCAAACTTAAAGCTCACGCCTAGTAACTCCTGATCATCAATTTGTGAACATTGAACATACGACACAGATTTTGAATGAAAAATAGCTGCGATCGTGAATACATCTATTGAGTAGATTGGGTTTCCGTTGTCAACCTAACGGTATAGTCTTTGCCTTTGTTAGGTTTCACCCGGCTCAACCCAACCTACTTGGATGAATGGTCTTGCTTTTGCACATTGCGAGCAGTTTGACCTAACTTACCTTCTATCAGTTCGAACTTGACGAATGTGCCTGCTGCTAGAGTGCGATAGCTTTCTCCTGGAATAGCGGTGAAGTTAAAGAAGACAGCAGACATCTTCACCTCCGTCTTCTCTTGCAATCATGCCACTGCTGGCTCTTAAGTCAAACCAACGTACTGTTCCTTGCTTGACAGGTAACCCACTGGCACCGAGGGAAGGCGCACCATTTGCCCACTCCTGTTGTGAAATACGAATCTGTTGAACTTCTTAAGTATTGATTGTGGAAGCTGTTGGTAAGCGCGTGGGCAAAAGAAACTCCGGTAGAAAACTAAAATCAGCGGATAGCCATTGGTAAATTCCAGATACCGCTTCATCGAACCAGGCTGTGTCAAACTGAAGAGTCTGATCAACTCTTTTTCATGATTGGAAAGCTCACTATCTGGGAAGCGATCGTCAACCTTAAAATTGGTGGTCATAGTATGTTTGCCCTTGCCCTATCAAACCGTAGTTATGTAGGTTGGGTTGACAACTGAAATCTAACCTACATAACTTTTACATTCGTTGGATTTCGCATGACTCAACCCAATCTACTCAAACCGATTAACCACTAACCTTCAAATTTAGCCACCCCAAATGTGGCATTAAACTGGCGACACCAGATTGCAGCAGATTTGTAATCATCTAGATTCACCTCTTCAGGAATTGGGTAGCGCTGAGCACCAGTAAACTTTTCAAGTGGACCTAGAACAACATAATCTCCCTCTTGCAACGGATAAGCAGGGGGCTCAGTTGTTGCCAACACATCATTAGAACGGTGCAAAATCACAAACAGATCTGGTCCTTGGTCACTAGTCTTAAAGGACTCATCTAGCTCTAAATAACGTTCGCCATTTTCAGTCACGATTTGAACCATTCCTTCGGTCGGGGCTTCTCCAGGCACAAATGTGCCGGATTTTGTAGTTGCTTCTGGTGAAGGTTCAGCAATATCAGTTTCAGCCGCAACCTCAGCTTCAGGAGAAGAGCTGGTAGCTGAGGTTGCAGGCTGCTGAACGGTTTCTTGGGTACAGCCCACAGAGAAAAACAGAAGACTGGCAAGAATCATCAGTGAAGTGAATTTCATTGGTTGAAACCTCTTGAATGAAATGAGCTTGAAAGGGTAGAAAATTTGGTCACATGTTGGGACATGAAGGCATGTCATCTCCAATCAACAATCTGGCTAAACTGGGCAACGCCTCACCATAGGTTGGGTGGATGTGAACAGACTGCTCTAGTAAGCGCCAGGTAGCTTTAGCCTCCATTAAGGACAAAAATACATGGACAAGTTCAGCCGTCTCGTAGCCCACTAGCGTTGCGCCTAAAATTTGATCGGTATTTTGATTGACTACCATTCGATAGAAGCCGAGGTCATGTCCCCACTCAATTCCTCGCGCAATGTGAGCCATAGGTAAGACGACACAGAGAGCATTAATGCCCTGTTGCTGAGCCTGTTCTAGCGTCATGCCAACCCGCCCGACCTCTGATTCGGTATAGATCGCATACCCCAAAACGCGATCGCTGCGGGTTCGCTGCTCTCCACACAAGATTGCCTTGAGGCGGCGGTAGTCTTCCCAGGAAACATGAGTAAATGCAGGCTGTCTTGCTACATCTCCGATTGCATAAACCCCAGGACTGGAGGTTTGAAACTGATCGTCAATTTTGACAAAACCCTGTGAATCTAATTTCAGATCAGCCGCCGTTGCATTTAAGGCACTGGTGTTAGGCTTGCGTCCAATCACGATAAGCAAGGCTTCTCCTTGCAGGGTTTCATCATTGTTTAATGTGAGTGTGAATACGCCATCTGCATGAGTCACCTGTTTAGTGTTGACATTGAAATGAAGTGAGATAGCATCCTGCCGAAACGCCTCTGCTAAAGTGTCGCTGATATCGGTTTCCTCCTGAGCTAACAGGCGATCGCCCCGCACAATCAAATGGGTTTCACTGCCCAAACGCGCTAACCCTTGCCCTAGCTCCAGACCAATGTAGCCTCCACCAATTACTAGTAAACGAGGCGGCAACTCCTCTAGGTCAAAGAAATTGCGATTGGTCAGAAAAGGAGTATCAGCTAAACCAGGAATATTGGGAATCAACGATGAGGTGCCCGTGTTGATCACAATAGTGGGTGCTTCAACCGTAACATCACCTCCTTTGACAATATGAGAGTCGGTAAACGAGGCTTCAGCGCAAACGACTCGAACGCCTGCACCTTCTAGCCGTTGTTTTGTCTCCTGATTAAACTGGTGACGAATTCCTCGAACCCGCTCCATTACAGCTGGAAAATCGACCTTAACCTGAGCAGGAATGCCTAGCTTTTTGGCTAAACGGGCCCGACCCGCGTTATGAGCTGCTGCTAAGAATGCTTTGGAGGGGGTGCAGCCGTAGTTAATGCAGCTTCCACCTAAAGCATCCCGTTCAAATAGGACAACTTTGCGCCCTTCCTTAGCAAAGTCAACCGCGAGTGGAATTCCACCCTGACCACTGCCAATCACAATTAAATCTGCGGTTTCCATAAATTCTCCAGCTCAATCAAGGTGGGAAACAGCGATCGCTCTAACATTTGCCTGACGGTCAAATAAGAATCGCGGTTTAAGCAAGATTTTAAGCAGCAATCCCAAAGATTCTAATTCTCCAGGAGAACAGCGATTCTTCCACTGTCCTGGACGGCAATATAGTAGTTCTACCAAATCTCGCTGTTGATCTAGATTGAGAGGGTCAAACGAAACTTGCACAATCGGGTATTCATTGCTCAGATCAACCTGTGTAACTTGACCTGAAAAAATTAATTCTTCCTCCATTAAGGTCACTTGTACGGGTAGCGTTTTCACTTCACTCGCGTCTAACCGCCTGGTTTGAGTCAACGCAACCTCTGCTCCAATTTCTGCAATCGCTGTCGTAAATCCCCAAAGTGTTTGTTCACCCACTTGAATCCGTGCGGTGCGGCGCAAGTTGTACCATTCGTAAGGACTGGTGCGCGGCACATCGACTAGAATCAGCAGGGCAATGCTTAACATCAGCAAATTGTAAGCACTCCACACCCAGCCCAAACCGATGCCCTTTAACTGTTCTGCGATTTCTACAGGCATACTGGGTTGCCAGGTTCCCATAATCAGGTAAGTCCCTAAGTTCATCCACAGACTACTTGCAGTCACAATAAACATGGCAATTAGCGGAAAGGCTAATTGCCAGTTGAAGGAGAAGCGATCGCTCACCCCACCTTTAGGAGTCACCTTAAAGCCTTTGCCAAAGGGATTGAGCATGACTTTAACCACTGTAATTGCTAGCGGAAACGCTAACACCAGTGAGTAAACGTCAGATAGCACGGCAGAGCGGGATCGTGAGTTGAGCCAGGAGAAGGCACTAATTTGCACTAGATAGAAGGGAATGAAGAAATACAACACTTCCGCCCCCGTTGCCCGTACCGGAATGATATGTAGAAAAGCGTAAGCCAGCGGAACAAATAACAACCCGACTCGTGCCGGACTGGTAAACCAGTGCAGCAAGCCTTCTAGATGCGCCAGTCGTTGCAGCAGATTTAGCCCTGGAATCGTAAGTGGATTGGATTTAATAAAAAAGGCTTGCAAGGTTCCCTGGGCCCAGCGTGTTCGTTGAAGTGCCTGAACTGCAATATTTTCAGCCGCCAGTCCTGCACTCAGCTTCTCGTTCAAATAAAGGACACGATAGCCACTGGCCGCTAACCGAATCCCGGTGAAATAGTCCTCACTTAATGATTCTGTGACAAAGCATCCCACTGCAGTTAATGCCGATCGTCTCACCACAAAGGATGTCCCTGCACAAATTACACCTCCAACGCCATCTCGAATCGGTTGGATTTGACGGTAAAATACCTCTTCATCGGGCGTAAGTGTATTTTCTAAGCCAAGGTTGCGGGCGATCGGGTCAGGATTGTAGAACGTTTGAGGGGTTTGCACTAGTGCCACTTGGGAATCTTGGAAGAAGCCAACAGTGCGAGTCAGGAAGTTTTGGGTCGGCACAAAGTCAGCGTCAAAGATCACGATTAGTTCGCTGTTGGTGCGGGCGATCGCATAGTTTAAGTTCCCGGCTTTGGCATGACGATTATCAGGGCGTGTCCGATATTCACAGCCTAACTCCTCCGCTAGTGCCTGCACCTCTGATCGTCGGGTGTCATCTAGCAAATAAATCGTTTTTGCTTCATAGTCCAACGCCTGACAGCCAATCACGGTACGGCGCAAGATAAAGTTAGGTTCGTTATAGGTGGGAATTAAGATATCAACGGTGGGCAAATAGGTTTTGTTGATAACCGCTTGTGAGACACGATCGGCTTCAGGACGACGATCATTGGTTCGCAGTAGCAATACGAGTTGAATAATGCCGCCACTCAGCAGCAGTAATTCCATTAAAAATAATCCGACGCTGAATACTCCATTTAAGGGCGTGCTGAGATTGAGGGTGGAGAGCGATCGCCATAGCAAGTAACGAACAGCGAGAATCAGTAGGATACCTACTACTAACGTTCTTGACCAGATACGTGGTCGTGGAGAAATCTTGATAACCGCCATCACCACAAGCATCAGTGTCACTGTCCAAAATAGTAGATAATGCCCCACCATCATAGGGGCTTCAATCCACATGGGCGGGCTGTCCTCGAGCTGATTAAGCCGCTGAAAAATGGTGCTAATCGTGCCTTCTCCAGCGAACCAGGCGGCCGTAACTGCGCCTGATAACACCACAACCCCAAGCATGACCAGGGTTGCAAGCTGAGGAGACGACATTCTCCAGCGATGAAGAATAGAGATGAGATGGTGAGAACCTATAGTCATCGATTTAACCAAAGCTTCTGAGAATTCTGCCAAATATTTCTATTGCTTAGGTCGATCTTGCACTTAAAGATAAGAAGAACTTTAGGAGTGAACTTACTGGCTGTATGACATTACGGGGGATAAAATCGATTCTTAGTTAATTGCTTGAAGCAAAAAGATGCACTGAAGCATTTCCAAAATGGCATTGGTAAACCAAGCGTAAGTTTTCTCCTAACTTTGATTTCATCTTTTTCCATAAAACTGGCTCAAGAACGCATACTGCATTCAAGTCTTCGTTACTCCAAGGCTACTTGTATCTACAAGGAAAGGTAAAAGCTTCCTGTATTTGAATACTTCTGAGAATTCTCAGGCTCAACTCAGGCAGCATTCAGTTTTGCCCTGCATCTTAACAGTTAAGGCGATCGTCCTAACAACAGTTCATCCCAACCATGTAATTTCTAATCCAGAGAGGTTTTAGCATGAAGCTCAAGTCACTTCAACATTGTTCAGTCGTAAAATTTAGCATGGTTTCAGTGTTAGCTTCAGCGCTTTCAATTTCTGCTGCTGCTATCACTGTTGCTACTCCTGTTACTGGAAACCCTGAATCGATCACTGCAACTGAAAGCTTAGTTACTCAAAGTGAATCCACCATCGCCCTTGCTGGTACTTTCGTTGCAGCAGAGGCACCTACCACTGGGACAGCTCAAATTATTGAAGAGGACGGGCAACGGTATTTGGTGTTAGATTCTGCCTTTAGCACAACCGATCAGGCTCCTGATTTACACGTTGTTCTAGAAACCTCTGAAGTTCCCCCCGGTAGCTACGCTGATTTTGGTAGCTTTGTAAACCTGGGTGCGCTGCAAAGTGTCACTGGTGAACAACGCTACCCCATTCCAGATGCAGTTGATCTGTCAAAGTTCAAATCAGTATCAATCTGGTGTCGCATGGCTAATGCAACCATGGGTTACGCCGTCCTTGGAGGAGCGAGTAGCGCCAGCATTCAATAGCCTCAATTGATATGGCTAATACTCACTGGTTTCTTAGTGCCTGCTCCAAACAAACATAGGTTGGTAGAGCATCGCGTAATCCAACGAGATTCAGTATTGTAGGGTGGGCAGTGCCCCCCTACGATAATTCCTGCACTAACCAATGCCCAATAGCGTAGATTGGGTGGAGCATCGCCAATCTAAACTACAGTATGTCTTTCACTAACCAATGCCTAGTTATTCCAGCTAGATGTGGACATCATGAATCCGTCAAGTCCAACCGTGATTTTAGGTGGTGGTTTTACTGGATTGTTGACAGCATTACACCTTTGTCATCACCGCCACTCTCGACCCATTGTTTTGATCGAACAAGCCGACCGATTTGTGTTTAAACCACTCCTGTATGAGTTGTTGAGTGGTGAAATGGCCGATAGTCAAGTTCAGCCTCGCTATGAAAAACTGTTGGATTGTGACAGTATCACGTTTGTGCAGGATACAGTTGAGGGGATTAATTTACATCAGCGACAGGTTAAGTTAGCCTCTGGATTGCAGTATACCTATGGGCATCTGGTGCTGGCATTGGGAAGTACAACCAATTACTTTGGCATTCCGGGAGCAGAAGACTATACCTTTGCGTTTCGCACCGGGGACGATGCACTGTCGCTGGGACGGCATTTACGAGCTTGTCTCCAGCAGGCAAGCCAAACCGATGATCTAGAGCGTCGTCGCGTCTTATTGACGGTGGCGATCGCCGGGGCAGGTCCGTCTGGTGTAGAAATGGCTGCCACCTTGGCAGATTTGTTGCCCCAGTGGTATCGCAAACTCAACGGTAGCCCTGAAGAAATTCAGATTTTTATCCTTAACCGCAGCAAGGAAATTCTCAAAGGAGATATTAATAGTCACTTGCGGAAGGTGGCTGAAAAGGCATTGCAGCAACGCATAATCCCTGTGCAGATTGTGACGGAGGCAACTATCAGTGCTATTTATCCAGAGTGTTTGCAGTACAAGCAACAAGAACATCAGAAAACGATTGCGGCGGCAACAATCATCTGGACGGCTGGAACTGCCGTAAATCCTTTGCTTAAGCAACTAGACATCCCTAATGATCGGCGCGATCGCTCCGGTCGTCTGCGAATCGCACCCACTATGCAGTTATCCGGCTTCCCAGAGGTGTTTGTGGGCGGCGACAACGCGGCGTTGGATATGATGCTGCCTGCAACGGCACAAGTTGCTTACCAACAGGGAGCCACGATTGCTCATAATGTTATGGCAATGGTACAAGATAAACCTCTTAAACCTGTCAAAGTTATCCTTCGAGGAACTTTGATGAAATTGGGATTAGGGGAAGCGGCTGCTAATTTATTTGATCGCTTTATCATTTCTGGGCGATCGGGACATTTGATTCGTCAGGGTACCTATTTAGAGCTTTTGCCAACCCCTGTTCACAACTTCAAGGCGACAGTAGATTGGCTCACTGATGAAATCTTTAGCCGTCACAGTCAGCCTAACCTATCAACACAAACTTCTTTCCACATCCTGCGACGCCTGGGAGACGTAGCGGCCATCCTGGTGGTAATCAGCAGCGGCGCGCTATTTTGGCGGACGGTGCAGCCCAATCAGTTTAGTCAAGTATTGCAGCCGACAGGTTTGCCTGTTCTATTGGATCAGCTACAGCAAAACCAGTAGCATTTTTCAGGCATTGTTAATTGGATGCATGAATTTTATAGGGCTGCTTTGCAAAACGCCCTTACAGGAGAACGGCTACTTCAGGAGAATCTCAAATGCTTCAAGACGCTTATGATCAGCGAGTTGGACTAAAGAGCGAACGCAGCATGGTGATCACGGCGATCGCTACAATGCGCGTTCTCCTGGGCATCTTTTTTATGCTTTCAGGAATCGCCAACTACATTTACTTTCGTGCTCCAGGTGGTTTCTTTGAAACGGTAACACAAAGTAAGCTAGCCCTATGGGGCTGGGGGTTTCAAGGAATTGGACCTTTGCCCGCTTTTCTTGCTTTACCCTATGCCTATCTGCTTCCAGCGACCGAAATGGTTGTGGGAGCCGCCTTTGTAGTGAACCGTTGGGTTCGTTGGGCGGGCATCATCATGATGCTCATGCTCCTGAGCTTTATCCTAGCGTTTGGTCTAATTGGTCCAGGTGGATTATTGCCTAACAACCAGGGCAACTGGGACAAAAATGTGTTTATGCTGATTGGAGCATGGATCTGTGCGGGTTATGATCACTATCGCGTTAAGCGGCAGAACAGGATGAATGAGTTAGGATAAAGTTCAACGCTGTTGTCATCTAATGAAATTTCTAAGGGGCTTGGCCTGCTTGACTGACAAAACTAAGAAGCTGGAAAACGGCTGAGGACAATAAATTCACGCTCGAAAGAAGCATTTTGTTGTCGCTTGGATGCAATGGCA
>NZ_JACXWX010000133.1 GCF_014764505.1 Phormidium tenue FACHB-886 | reverse complement strand
GAGCAATTGATGCAACTCAAGCCGCAAAAACGCTCTTTTTTCTTGCGAGGGCTGAGGGCGATGAGCTTGATTCAGTCTGCTCTCTAGCTTCACTGTCACCCCTTGAGGTCGCAACCACCATCTCCCAGTTGCTAGCAGCGACCGAAGTAAAAGTGCCAGCGCGATCGCTGTGGGTATGCCAGATCATTTCGACAAAAGGCGAGTTTTCTGACCTCTCGTCAAATACAAGTTCCATGCTGTCTCCTGTAGGAATGGTAGAACCACCGGATCAACGAGCAAATCTTCGTGCGGCACCCGCCCGCGCCTTTGCCGCCTTCGTAGTTTTCAGCAGTGCATTAGTTTCCAGTGAGGTACGCAATCTGCTTGGGACTGCCGCTACCTCGTCAATGGCGGTATAAAAGCCGACGAAGTCGCCTTTGGATAGCTTGTTGAAGCCACGGATCTTGCGCATATATTATAATGCTGCCGCAGACTAGATTCTGTATGTAACTCAAAAGTCACGATCTGAAACCCTCATTTTGCCGTTGTTCGTGAATAGCTTTTGTCAATCAGCCCTGCCATCAAAAGCTTTACTTCTGTGCTTTCCTGGAATTCAACCTAATACGCTCAGCTCAGTGTCTTGTAATACTTGAGTGAGTTTGCCAACAATATCTTTTTGGGGTTCACTTCAACAATTATCCAGTAACTACCCACTGGCATCATATTCAGGATGTCAATCGATTTTAAGTCAATCTTCATTAATCGTAGAAAACCGTAAATATGGAATCTTCAAAATTGTTGACAATGATCGATCGTTTCATTGAAACTATCCCAGAAGCTAGGGGCAATTCCTCGTTTGAGGCACTGCCTGATATGCCTTTTCAGTAGATGAACGCATAGATGAGATGAACGCGTAGATGGGCTGATGAAGTGCATAAGCTGGAACATCGAACAACGAAGTAGTTTGCGATACAAACAACTGACTGCGGTTAGTTTAACTTAATCGATACTGAACTGCTCAACCATCCAACACCCATGCTGCGCCACTATGTTGCCTCAGCAGCTTCAAAATACAGACCAGAACTATACATTCGCCGGGAGCGAGACATTCTCGTTTGACTATCGAATCTTCAGAGATATTGACCAGCAGGTAAACAGCATTAACGAATGGAGCCAAATCTACGAACCGCTTTCACCCAGAACATTCCTTGATCATACGATTGACCTTTGTTTCAATAACATTCAGCTTTTTCGCGAAACAACTCGTCAACAGGTGTATCAAACGGGTTTACCTCGTTCTGGATTCAGTATTCTGGCAGTTCCAATGCGATTTGCTGCTCAGCGCCAGGTCTATCTCAATTTGCTTGTTACAGGAAAAATCATTCTACTGAGTCAGTGAAGGAGTGCTTTGATTATGACTGCTGTTTACAACTCTCCCTCTGTACAAACCGATTCCTCTGCTGCTGTCCATCCTCTGGAACCGCTGAGTGCAGCAGAAATTTTGGCGGCGATCGCCATTCTTAAAGCAGAAAAAGCGTTGCGCGATCGCGTCCGGTTTATTTCGACAACGCTGCACGAGCCATCCAAAAGTGCCGTTCTTCGCTTTGAACCGGGAATGCCGTTTGAGCGAGAAGCCTTTATTATCGTGCTGGATAATGCAACTGGAAACACCTACGAGGCGATCGTTTCTCTCACTGCTCAGTCGGTTGTGTCTTGGACTCATATTCCTGGGGCACAGCCGCCCATTGCGCTCGACGAGTTTTTCGACTGCGAAGCAACCGTTAAAGCCAATCCTGAGTTTCAGGCAGCGGTGCGAAAGCGAGGCATTACTGATATGAGTCTAGTGTGCGTCGATCCCTGGTCAGCGGGGTGGTACGAGGATGATCCTGCAGGCGATCGAGGGCGGCGGCTATCGAGGGCACTCTGCTGGGTTCGCAACAACCCCACCGATAATCTTTATGCTCACCCCATTGATGGACTAGTTGTAATCGTTGATTTGAACTCAATGGAGGTGGTGCGGGTTGAAGACCATGCTCTGATCCCCGTGCCGACCGAGCCGAGCAACTACACCACCGAGTATGTTCAAGATCCACGGACTGATTTAAAACCGCTAGAAATTATTCAGCCTGAGGGCCCTAGTTTTCAAGTGCTGGATGGCTACGAGATTCGTTGGCAAAAGTGGCGGATGCGGATCGGCTTTACGCCTCGTGAAGGATTGGTGCTGTATACCGTGGGCTACGAAGACCAAGGGCGGTTGCGTTCAATTCTGTATCGCGCTTCGCTGGTCGAAATGACCGTTCCCTACGGCGATACCAATATTACCCAGTGCCGCAAAAATGCTTTTGATGTCGGGGAATATGGGGTCGGAACGCTAGCAAACTCCCTCAAATTAGGCTGTGACTGCCTAGGCGAAATTCGCTATTTCGATGCCGTCATGGCAAACACGCGAGGCGAAATCTTTGAGATTAAGAATGCGATTTGCATGCACGAAGAGGATTATGGCATTCTCTGGAAGCATACAGACTGGCGTACCGATCAGGTGGAAGTGCGGCGATCGCGTCGTCTGGTTCTATCTTTCATCGCGACGGTTGGCAACTATGAATATGGTTTCTTCTGGTACTTCTATCAGGATGGCACAATTCAATATGAGGTGAAGCTGACTGGAATGATGACCACGGGAGCGGTGATGCCGGAAGAAAAGCCGCAATACGGCACTGAACTCACGCCCCAGCTTTATGCACCTAACCATCAGCACATCTTCTGTGTACGAATGGATATGTCGATCGATGGCATTAATAATTCCGTGTATGAAGTGGATACCGAAGCAGTTCCAATGGGAGATAATAACCCCTACGGCAATGCGTTTTATGCGAAATCAACGCTGTTATCTACAGAGCAGGAGGCGCAGCGTCTGATCGATCCGTTCAAAGCCCGCTACTGGAAAATCGTCAATCCCTCGGTCCACAACCGCATGGGCTATCCGGTCGGCTACAAACTGGTTCATGGTGAAAACGGGTTGCCGTTTGCTCATCCAGAATCCAGCGTCATGCAGCGCGGCGGCTATATGTCGAAGCATCTGTGGGTAACACCCTATGACCCAGCGGAGCAATTTCCAGCGGGCAATTATCCCAACCAACACCAAGGCGGGGAAGGATTACCGCACTGGACCCAGGCGAATGAATCGATCGAAAATACTGACCTTGTTCTCTGGTACACCTTCAACCACAACCACATCCCTCGCTGCGAAGACTGGCCCGTAATGCCTGTATCCTATATCGGATTCATGCTCAAACCCGTCAATTTCTTTGATCTCAATCCATCCAATGATGTAGCGCCCTCACCCGCAAAGCACAAGTGCCATTGAATCGAACTCACTTCCTATGACACCCTAAGTTGACACAGGACTCAGACCGCTAAAGCAACCTATGCTTAAAGCACCTCGAATCTTACGTAAAGGCATCGAGCGCTATCAACCTCTGATTGTTAAAGATCTAGTGCAATGGCTCTGTGTAAAACTGCACTAATATATCAGTGCACAGGAATTGATGAATTATCCATTTCCAGTGAGTGATTATAAGCAAGCAAAGAGAAAGAATTCTTCGCTTACAAATTTCAGGAATGATTACGGAACTGTAATAGAATGCCGAGTGATTAAAGAATGAATATGCTTTACCAAGAACAAGTAAATTAAGTTGCTCAAGGAATAGTTTGTCTCAAACCCAGTCTAGCAAAACGCTCTTTGGAGCGATCGCTTGATGCAATGCAAGCGATCCTATCCGTTTGGCACCGGAAAGTGTTTGCGACACAACCTCTAGTTCTGTTTACTCAAATTCACGAAAACCGCCGCTTAAACCAACGAGGATCGACGATTGCCAAAAATATAACTACAATGATCAGTATTAAGCCGATATAACTAAAGTCTCTTTCCTAGCAAGAGCTTACGTCGCCTCTATTTACGTAGGTAAACTTGCCTGGTTCAATACAAGCAAAAATGTTTAGGTTGTCGCTGCAAAATGTAACAAGCCTTAAAGATTGCTTTCTGACCAGAAGCATTTGGAGTTTGGTTGGCTCCATCTCGTTCTGATTAGCTTTTCAAGCGTTAACTCTATTCACCTACTTTTCGTTAGTGGTAGGTAATAGTACCGCTATTTATTTAAGCAAGGCAGTTGAATCCAATGTTGAATCTCTCTAAACCCAAAGAATTTATTAAGCCAGAGGCAAATTGTCTGGCGAGCTATGTTTTGGAGATGTTAACGGCAATCGAAGTCGAGCAACTCCAACATTCCTTTGCCCAATTACCTGTCGATCCTTACTTGGAGGGTGGCTATCGGTTCCGGCGGCTTTCTCACTTTAAGGTGGATGGCGATCGATTAATTAAGCAACCCCATCGCCGTCTGTTCCAGAGTAAGCAATATAATCCGCTGTTGGGGAATGTGATTCGCGAGTATGCCGAGTTAGAAGACGAGCTAATTCATCTAGAAGACTTTCAGCGCCTAATTTGGGAATTTTTCCAGTTCTGTCAGCTTTGTTCTCCTTTCAAGGAGATTGGCGTGCATCAGATTCGAACAACGGCATCTTCTGAGAAACTGGGAAATCCTGCCCCTGAAGGAATTCACCGAGATGGAGTGGATGTGGTTGGTATTTTCTCCGTCGATCGCCACAATATCGGTGGTGGTGAAACTCATCTTTACAAGAGCAAGAAGGACGGACAACCCGTTTTTAGTAAAGTGCTGCATCCAGGAGAACTTCTTGTCTTTAAGGATGATCAATATTTTCACTACACCTCTCCTGTGAATGCGATCGGCTCTGAACAAGGCACGAGAGATGTCTTTGTATTAACCTGCCCAGGGCTGTTTCCACCGGATGAGAAGTAGGGGGAAGAGCCCATGACTGTGCTTGATCTAAATTGGATTCGTGCCCAATTCCCTGCGCTCCAGCAAGAGATCAATGGTCACCCTGTTCTTTTTCTGGATGGACCGGGGGGAACTCAAGTTCCTCAACGGGTGATCGATGCGATCGGCAATCATCTAATTACGTCCAATGCCAATCAACATGGCGCCTTTGCTACAAGCGCTCGCACTGATGCTCTGGTAGACCAGGCTAGAGCAATCATGGCTGATTTTCTGGGTTGTGATGGTGATGAAGTGGTGTTTGGAGCCAACATGACGACCCTAACCTTTGCCATTAGCCGCTCTATTGGGCGAGAGCTGCAAGCGGGAGATGAAGTCATCGTCACTCACCTGGATCATGATGCCAATGTGGCTCCCTGGATGGCACTAACAGAACGAGGAGTCATCGTTCGCACTGTAAATATTCACCCGGAGGACTGCACCCTAGATCTAGCGGATCTAGAGCAGCAGATTACGCCACAAACTAGGTTAGTGGCGATCGGCTATGCTTCTAATGCAGTGGGCACAATCAACAAAGTTGCCGAGGTGATTAGGCTGGCTCGTGCCGTAGAGGCTTGGGTGTTTGTCGACGCCGTTCACTACGCCCCACATGGTTTGATCGATGTGCGATCGTTAGATTGCGATTTTCTGGTTTGCTCTGCCTATAAGTTTTTCGGTCCTCATGTAGGGATTCTCTACGGCAAACGAGAACACTTGGCGCGGCTGCATGCCTACAAAGTTCGTCCTGCTCCTAATGAAGTGCCCTATCGTTGGGAGACGGGCACGCTCAACTTTGAAGGACTTGCTGGAGTGGTTGCCAGCATTGATTATTTAGCCGAGTTGGGTCGCCGAATGGCACCCGCTCTAACCCAAAGACGGCAGGCTTTGACGACCGCGATGGGTGCCATTCAAGAATACGAACGATCGCTCTCCGAATACCTGATTCCTCGGCTGTTAGAGGTTCCTGGTATCACTTTCTACGGCATCCAAGATCCAGCTCATTTCGTCTGGCGTACCCCTACCGTTGCCCTTCGTCTGGCAGGGTATTCTCCGGCTGAACTGGCTGAAGTCTTGGACGATCGAGGTATTTTCGCCTGGCAGGGACATTTCTATGCGTTGAGTCTGATTCAGCAGCTTGGACTTGAGGCAGGGGGTGGAGTGTTGCGAATTGGCTTGACCCACTACAACACCCTTGCGGAAATTGATCGTCTATTACATACCCTGCATGAGTTAGCCCGGCGTCCGGTTGCGGCATGAGGTTGTGACTATGCATAAAATTTTAGTTACGGGAGCGATGGGACAGCTTGGTAGTGACCTGGTAACTGCTCTACGCCAGCACTACGGAGCCACCAACGTGATCGAAAGCAGCTGGAGAGCACCACCCGCTCCTCCCAGCCCCTTACCCTACGAAATTTTGGATGTTGTCGATCGCACCCAGTTCCAGAAGCTGATTGAACATTATCACATTAATACCGTTTATCATCTGGCAGGGGTATTATCAGCCAAAGGAGAACAGCATCCCGCTCGCTGTTGGGATGTGAATGTAAACGGATTGCGTCATGTGCTGGAGGCGGCAAGAACCTTTAATCTACAGGTATTTTTTCCAAGTTCGATCGCGGTTTTTGGACCCCATACCCCTAAGCTTGATACTCCCCAAGTGACCGTCGAAGATCCCGCCACAATGTACGGTATCACTAAGGTAACTGGAGAACTCTTGTGTCACTACTATGCCCATCGCTTCGGGGTAGATGTGCGGAGTCTGCGCTTACCTGGCATTATCAGCTACAGCACCCCTCCGGGTGGCGGTACGACTGACTTTGCGGTAGAAATTTTCCAGGCGGCAGTGCAATCTGGTACCTACACCTGCTTCGTTCGCCCTGAGACACGCCTTCCCATGATGTATATGCCCGACGCAGTTCGTGCCATTTTAGGCATCATGCAAGCTGACTCAACCGCCATTAAAATTCGATCTAGCTACAACGTGACAGCGGTTAGCTTTTCAGCCGCAGAACTGGTTGCTGAAATTCAAACCCACCTGCCGCACTTTACCTGTCGCTATGTCCCTGATTTCCGCCAGACGATCGCCGATTCTTGGCCCTCGGTCATCGATGACTCCAAAGCGCGAGCCGATTGGGGTTGGCAGCATCAATATGACCTATCCGCGATCGTAACGGAGATGTTGGAAAAATTGCGTGTCAGAAGCGAGAAGCCTTACGAAATTCAGTTCAACACTTACTGAAGACCCAATTTACTTTTGCGGGGATTTCAAATCAGGAGTATTGTAACGATGAAAACAGCTCTTTCCCTTTTTACAGCATCTCTCGATGAAATTCACCGATCAAATCTTGCCAAGGAGGAGCGGGTATTAACCACGACTCAAGGTGTTGAGATCGCGGTTGAAGACGATCGAACCGTGCTCAATTTCTGCGCAAACAATTATTTGGGACTTGCCAATCACCCAGAGATTATTGCAGCAGCGCAAGCAGGACTGACTCAATATGGGTTTGGTTTAGCATCAGGTCGGTTTATCTGTGGAACCCAAACGATTCACAAGCAGCTAGAAGCAAAGATTGCGGCATTTCTAAATATGCAAGATGCAATTCTTTATTCTTCCTGCTTTGATGCAAACGGAGGGTTATTTGAAACACTATTAGATGCTGATTGTGCCATCATTAGTGATGCGCTGAACCACGCCAGCATTATTGACGGAGTCAGGCTTTGCAAAGCTCAGCGGTATCGATTTGCCCATAGCAATATGCAGGAGTTAGAACAGTGTCTGCAGCAGTCTCAAGCGGCAAAAATTCGCCTGATTGCTACCGATGGGGTATTCAGTATGGATGGGGATATTGCCAAGCTGAAACAAATCTGTGACCTAGCAGATACCTATGATGCCTTAGTGATGGTGGATGACAGCCACGCAACTGGGGTATTAGGTGCAACGGGGCGCGGTTCTACAGAACACTGTGGAGTAGTCGGACGAGTGGATATTGTGACCAGCACTCTAGGCAAAGCTCTGGGCGGTGCATCGGGTGGTTTCACCGCTGGGCACAAAGTTATTATCGACCTACTGCGGCAGCGCTCGCGTCCTTATCTGTTCTCTAATACTCTGGCACCCACAATCACCTATACCAGCCTCAAAGTACTCGATCTGCTGAGTCAATCGAGCCAATTGCGCGATCGGCTAATGGAAAATACCCGCTATTTTCGTCAGCAGATGCACGATCGAGGCTTCGAGATCAAAGCTGGGGTTCATTCCATCACACCGATCATGCTCTACGATGCCAAATTGGCTCGTGATATGGCACAGGCTTTGCTGGCGGAGGGCATTTACGTTATTGGCTTCAGTTATCCGGTAGTGCCCCAAGGGCAGGCACGGATTCGCGTTCAAATCTCCGCTGCCCACAATCGCTCGCATCTCGATCGCTGCGTCGAAGCATTTACAAAGGTAGGAAAAAATTATGGAGTTCTAAGAAAACTGACGAGCGTGCCGCCTGCCGCCTGCTCAACTGGGTAAACCAACGCGATCGTCCTTATCGAGAGCGCATATTGAACAATCACCTGGGCTCAGTAGACTTCCATTGCTTATCTATGCGGCAGCACAATCATTCCATGAATGCCGCACTCTAATATGTGAATGAGTTGCTGCTAATTGTTGATACTGGTTGAGCCGTATATTTGCCAGTCCTCAATCCCGCGATGGTTGAAAATGGATGCGGCACAATTTAATTCATCCTCTGTACCTTGCATAATTACCATGTACTTGCCGCAGTTCAATCTCTCACGGTAAAAATGTGCCTGTTCTGTAGAAATTTTCAGGCGTACACCTTCAAAGGAATCTTGTAAATCCGCGCCTACGAACTGGTCTTGGCGCCGGAAATGGTTGGCAACCAACGTAATCTGGCTCAGTGGAAAGCCAACGCTTTTCAGACCAGTCACGGCATATTCTGTATCAGATAAATTGGAGAAGAAACCTACTGCATGCCTGCCAAGGGGAGCTTCGTTTGAGTCAGATAATGCAGATTCAGACAGGGTGCGTTCTGCTGATTGACGATCGGAAGATACTTCCGCTGACCGCTGATGCTGATATGCTGTTGGAGTAGTAGGACGAACCATTGTAAATCTCCTTTGCAATAATTAGAGGGATTCAACAGAGACAATAGAAAGGCGATAAAAAGCAAGGGCTGCCACTTTAAAGGACAGCCCTTTTAGATCTGCTTAAGCGCTATTAAGCAAACAGACTAGATGCGTTTGCCACGAGGCTGATCAGAATTTTTATCAACTACTGCACGTCCCTGATTGTCTACGTCCAGTTCTTCCCGACGAATCTCGTCCTCAACATTAACGGTATCTCGATCGACTTCCTTGCGAACGTTGACCTCTTCCCGCACAAACACTTCTTTGCGGATATCAGGAGTTTCCTCGTAAACTTCAACCCGAGCAACTTCACCCTGATTGAACGTTGCTTCACCCGGTGCAACAGGTCTACCTGCATCCACAGGAGAGGTTCGTTCAATCACAACTCGCTCTTTTTCGATCGGAACTTGAACCTGTACCCGCTCGGTTTCTACCTGCTTGCCGACAACCACTTCACCTGTTTTCTGCCGCTGTTTGTTGGCAACTAGGCGCTCTTCATACAGCCGCAGATTTTGATGGTCACTATCGTTCATGCCAAACAGGGCTGGGTCATGGTCATAGCGGTAGCTATCTCGATCGTAGGTATTAGAAGCAGCTGCACGATCCAGTCCGCCGGTGGCTGCCGTTTGGCGGTAAGAGTTTCTTACTTGCTCTTCGTGCTCGTAATCGACTTCACCTTCTTTGGCCAATTCTGGTAGGGCTTCTAGCTGGGTACGAGACAACCCATTTGCAAACACTCGCTTAGCGTTGTGATCAATTCGAGCTTGACCGATTGGCAATAATACTTTCTTGCCAGACATCAAGGCACCTGTATTGATTAGAAAATAGCGGAAGTGTCCATCATCATCCACCATCAGATCATCAACAGATCCAAGTTTTTCATCGCCATTATAGAGATCAAAACCCACAACATCCTGATTGTCGAAATGGTTGCGGTAGTCTGGATCAAACTCTTTAATTCGATAGATTGCCATAGAGAATCCCCTTAAATGATGTAAGAAACAATGATGTAGGAAACACAGACTTGCACAGCCCTAACATTCATGCCAGCAATTTGAACTCGAGAGAACCAAGTAGGAATATTACTCGTATAACCGGAATGGGCTGCTCTGTTCCAAGACTATCAACTCAAGCTAGCTCCACCCTCCGTCAATCGTTATATCTCGAATATTGATAGTAATATTTGTGCAGACCTATGCAAATTGCATATTCTGCTCAAGAAGTATTTCAAAAAATCTATCATCAAATTCTATTCAGCCCACTCTTTGCAAAGATTTTCTATCCAAGAGAGTCTCTAATTTCTGTTCTTACGAGGGCTATAGAACTGTGGTGAGAACGCTGTGCTGACCTTCATAGCGCCTACAGCTTCTGTTTGGGAGTTTTCATAATAAAGCAAGTACAAGATTCACCCTAAATCGCGACTGTCGAGCGCAGTACGTCATTACTAGTGAACCTCATCAATTCCAATTTCGTACCTTATATATTAACGGTTCTTCTAATGCAGCATAAATTGTTAAAACTGCATAGGTTTGCCTAGATTAGTGGCGTATCTTCGGAGGTATATATTTAGATAGATATGGATATGCGTCTTCTTCGCCAGTTATCTTCGCAACACAGCTATGTTAAAAATCTGGCTTTAGGGGGAGGCGTTTTACAAAGCTTTGAGCCATTCTAAAGAATGTTCTAGCTCTTCCGAATCACCCACTGAAACTGCATCGCTTCGAGGTTCATATTGTAAGCAGCAGCATGAGGTGTAAAGAAAAAAAGTATGCTTTTTCACTCCTAAATCCTTCGTCCACAAGGAGCATTTACAGTTATGGGCGCGCGCTACTTTGCCCTGATTAGCGGCATTATCTACATTGCAATTGGTCTTTTTGGTTTTATTCCGGGTATGGTGGCAACGCCAGGAACAGGTGGTCCTGATGTTGTTGTTAACGCTGGATATGGTTATCTGTTGTCAACCTTTCCCGTCAATATTCTCCATAACTTGGTGCATATAGCAGTGGGAATTTGGGGAATTCTTTCATATCGCAGTTATATCCAATCAAGAAATTACAGTCGTGGTTTGGCCATCTTCTACGGTATACTTGCCATTATGGGATTGTTGCCTGTGCTCAACACAACGTTTGGCTTAATTCCTATCTTTGGTAATGACGTTTGGCTCCATGCGCTGACTGCTTTGGTTGCAGCCTTCTTTGGATTCAAAACGCTCACTTCTCAAGAACTACGCGAACATCAGCGTGAACTCGCCACTGGGCGCCCCCGCCAACGGTTGTAAGCGGACAAAGTCGATAGCAATTCTAAACTTCTAAGAGGTGGGACAGGCTTAGCTTGTCCCACCTCTTAGAAGTTTAATCAGTGAAGTTTAATCAGTTACAGGACTTACGCAGTGGTACTAAATGCGATGTGGGACTCACCCAGCCTCATAGGAAGAGTGGGTGACTTGAGTTGCGCAA
>NZ_JACXWX010000132.1 GCF_014764505.1 Phormidium tenue FACHB-886 | reverse complement strand
ATATTGTATCTCAAGTGAAATTTATTGAAGCAATCTTTGGAATTGCTGCTTAAGGGAATGCAAACGATACCGATCGTTTATCCTTTATAAGTTTTTGCGACACAACCCGTCCACGCGCCATTGGAAATTCTGCGATCGCCAGATTGCGCCCCTTTTGAGGACGAGTCCCTTTAGAATAGATGAGTTCTTCTGAATCGGCTTCCCATCCCGCCTCTTGCAGTTGTGCATCAATCAGCCGACGAGTCTCCCGCTCATCAAGAACTAAATCCCCTTCAACAATCTGTGCCTGAGTAACGGTCTGTTGAATGGACTGATTTGATTGAGCTTGAGAAGCCACCTGAAGTTTTTCTAGATGTTGAATAAACTCTTGCTTTTGGGCTTCTGCTTCCGCTGCTAATTCCTCAGCCGCAATTCGCTTTTGGGCTTCTGCCTGGGCTTGAGCCTGAGCGATTTCTATGGCAGATAGGCTTTTTTGAACTTCTTGTCGTAGACGCTCCAGCTCGTCTTTCAGTGATTGCGTCTCTTGTTGTGGGTCAGGAGGGGGAATAAAAGGACCTGGATCAAAGGAGCGATCACCTGACACGACCTTATGAAACCACACTCCTAAAAATCGGGCATACTTCAGCCCACTCAATGCCACCCGTTGGCTACCAGCTAGCGAATGAGTTGCCTCATTCCCCATCTTGCGAAGCTCATGAAATAGCCGATCAACATCACCCTTAAGCATTCCACGGTCGCGTAATCGACGCAGCAGATCTACTTGCTTCTCATTTGGAGAGGTGTACAACCCAATGTGGGCAGCCGTCATTTGTGCTAACACTTCCCCAAATTGCCGTAGCTTAATCAAACAGGTGTTTGGATCGTCTGCGAAATAGCGCTCTGCCAGCACTCCTAGCATGACCAGTTGGGGGTCATGAGCTTTGAGAAAGGTAAAGTTAGGCGATCGCAATAAACCTTCTGATGGCATGGTGAAGCCTGCACAACGTCATTGGGCATAGTTACTGACGGAACAGATATCTGAGCTGCTTTACCGCGCCCGTAGTTAAAGTCTCCATTCCCAATACGGTTGTAACTCAATGCCATCAGAAACTGTCAATAACCAGTAACGGTAGCTGTGCTCCCCTTGTCTTTTTGTAATTTCTCACCACAAGTGTATCGAGGCGATCGTGCAGCTTAATCTTGCCTCATACACTATTACCCCTTCCAACATTATTGAATAGGTTGGGGCACAAAGGGGGAGAGTGTGATCAAACACTTGAGTATTAATTGCGTTTGCAAGGGGTTGATCTCTTCACTGGGGTAATGGTGAACACTCATAACCTTGAAAGTGACAATGCCTTGTCCCTGCGGATGTTGAAAGTAGACAAGTTCTCCAACGTGGGGAATTTGCTCAAACCACATGCCTCGCCCCTGTTTATACTGCGAAATTGCAATATGAGCATCGGTGTAAGTAAGGGTATCAAACGGGTTATTGGGTTGCATCTTAGTAAAGAAAACACCTACACAAATCATTGGGCTAGATCTCCTAAATTAAGTAAGAAACAAAGATAGACACTGAAGTAAGAAACAAAGATAGACACTGAAATTAATCGACGCTTGAAAGTGCCGCTGAAACCGACGCTGGTGTAATTCACTCGCTGCCGCCAACGCTAGATTAAAGTAATCCTCTAATTCAAGGGAATAAGAAACAAATGAGTTTCATCGTTTGTAGAATCTTTGTGAAAGGCTAGGGCAACCATTCATTCATTGCTGATTGTTTTATGGCATCTTTGATCTCTTGAACTACTGTTCTAATGAGTTCGGTATTCATCAAAGCTATCTGATAACTCATTGCTTTGCTTTTTACATGAGGACTACTCCAATAAGCATCGTGTGCTTGTTTCACCACAGAAATAGAGCTAGCGTAATTAGCGTAAGCCTTGGCTAACTCTTGAGTATACACTTGCATAATCTCGTAGCTATTCCACTGTTCCTGATCGTATTGAGGAAGTTGATTAGCCATTTTTGCTCCTTGAAAAAGTGCGGGTAAGACGTGCGGGATTAGACGAAAATTGCGGGTTAAGCTTGCGGGTTGTACGGGGAAAGGTGATTGGCAAAGAACAAGTTTGCGGGGGGAAAGTTACTTTCCCCGCAGTGTAAGAGCAGCCCTAACCCGCAGTTTTTGGAACGTTGTAGTAGCAGCCACAGTCCTTGCAAACCCGCTTAATAGCAGCTTTTAAGTTCTTGTTGATTTGGGTATGAGTTGACCCGCATTCTGGACATTTGGCAGCATCGGCTACCAATCCTAAAGCAACCTGTCGATCGTGGCGGGCGGTAATCACCGCGCCACTTGGAAAGCTGATTCCATCCAGTTTTCCTGCGTAAAAGCTGTAGGGCGGAATTTGAAAGAAAAAGGGTTCATCGCTGGCGGGAGACACAGCCAAGGCAACGCGATAAGCGGTACGATCAACAATCTTCGTTCCTGATTTAGGACGGGCAGATAACCCTTCAGCCCGATTTAGTTCATCGCAAAGCTTTTGCAATTGCTTGAGTGTTGGTTCCAGGTCTTTGCGGTGTTTCTTGATCCAGGTAGAGGCAGCTTGGCTGGTGAAAACTTGCGCGGAGTTCTGAAAATCCTCTTCCATAAGTTTTTCGGAATTGTCTTTTTTAGCTGCTCCAGACACCCCGCTGACGTTTGCTCCTTGAGCAGCGGTAACAATTCCCATTTGCGCGTGATCTGACACCTGATAAAAGCTTTTCAGGACTCTTCCCAAGTCGCTATAGTGCCGCGCTAAATCGTTGACTTCATCTGCCATAACGATTAGGAACTTGTAATTTTGGCTCAAGTCCTTGCGGCGGCTCATCAACTCCTTGTAAGCCTTGTCCATCCAGCCAATCTGCTGCTGGATCGGCTCCGTTCCCTGAATTAGTCCAGGAACAGAGAACCAATCTTTCTCACTGCCAGGAAGCGGATTCAAAAGCCACAATTCCGCTTGATTTTGCTTAGCAAGGGCAACGGCAATTAGCTCCATTAGAGGGCTTTTACCGCCAGTGCTGCCAGCCACAACGCGAACTCTGGGGACAAACTTATCTCGAATTACATTCTCAAACTCGCTTGTCGGGAAGCAGCCGAGCGCTCTAAAGGCATCCTCTGCGCTCAACTGTTTCTCAGTCACCGCTTCAACAGCTTGAGCGACTGTAATGGGCTTAGCGGCTGTGGGAGTGGCAGCGGTCGTTGAGGAGGTGCTGACAAACGGAAAACCTACGGTATCGAGCAAGACGGACAGGATTAGATTGCGTGGGTCGTAGTCAAACTGAAGCTCGGAATGGCTGAGTCCTTGCATTCCGCGCTCAGCTCGAACTTTAGCAAATTCTTCCTGGGTCAGTTTGGTTTGGCTGGCGTTGCGATCGCACTTATAGCGGAGCCGAAAACCCTGTGGGACTGACACAGCTTCCAGGGCATCTAGCACAATGCCGTGGGCGTAGAAATGCTCAATAATGCGGTTGCCAGCGCGATCTATTGAGGTTTCACCGGAAAATCGGCGTGGCTGAAGCAGGGCTTTAATGCGCTCGTTGAGTTCGTTGTTCTCGCCCGACAACTTCATTAGCTGTAAGTCACGGGCGTTCACTGTAGCGTCAAAGGTAGACCGAATTGCTGGTAGAGCGTTCTCACGGGTATCCTGGAGAATTCCATTAGACTCCTCCAAGCGCGTCAACAGCTTTTGAATGTCGCTGTGGGCTTCATCAAGTTCTCTCATCTTGGCTTCAACCGCCTTAACTACTGCTTCCTGTACAGCGCCTTCCATTCGCTCGATCGTTGCCAGTTTGATATCTTTTTCGATCTCAGACTGAGAACGGTTTAGCTGAAACTTCAGTTCAGTAATTTGCTGTTCTAGCTCAGCATTGGCGCTCCAATATCGATCTGAGGAGGCTTCGACTTCGCTGTATTGCTCTTGTAGCATTGCGTAGGCGGCTTCGGACTGTTCTAAGCTCTGCCTGGTGGCTTCATGAGCAGCTCTCAGCCTCTCCAGATTGACGCTCAAAGTGCCGTTGGCTCGTCTCAACTCTTCACACTCAACCTTGAACTGTTGCGCCTTTTGCAAGGCTTCTACATACGAGTTTTTGGCTGTTTCGAGCTGGGCTTCTAGTTCAACGCGCTTGCGATCGTGGCGGACCTCAGCTTCCTCGGCAATCTGGATGTATCTTGCTTTCAGTTCGTCTTCTCTGCGGCTGATAGCACAGCCAGCTATAGAAGTAGAGCCAAAGACACCGCCAGAGATGCCCAAAGTGGCTGAAGTAAGCCAGCTGGGACTACCAGACAGCCCTAGCGTGATTGCCGCAACCAGCCCTAGTCCGCTGATTCCATAGCCGAGGTTTTGCGATTGTGTAAAATGCATGTTCAATTCCTCTTTTGTTGTGATTGGGGGAATTGGCAGGGCTGGAGTTTCCCTCTCCAGCTCTGCACGAGGCTATCTGAGGGCTGGGTACTTGTGGGCGGTGTCGAGTAAATCCGCCTCGTTCTTGCGCTGGGTTGCTTCTAGCTTGGCTGCTAGCCCTTCTAGATCAGCCTGATACTGAAGCGCTTGTGCTTGATTTTGCTGAGTCCGAAACTGAATTAACTGACTATCACGGGTTCGATCCACAGCGTTTAGTTCGACCTGGTGCTGGAGATCATTCTGCTTGCCGAGCAGCTTTTCGCCAGCGATCGCCGTTTCGGTCTGCTGAATCTGAAACTTGACTACTTCGGTTTTCGCACCCTCAAGTCCAGTCGCATAGCGGATTAGGTTTTTGCCAAAATCCGTGGCGGCGACGGCGGCTAGTGTCATTTCATTCAGCACTCCTACGCCATCTCGTATATTGGCGGCGTAGTTCTTCAATTCCCGGTAGTGGCGAGCGTCTTCAACCCGCTGGGTATCTGTCACACGGCTCCAACCAGCGGCATCAAAGCTGGAAGGGGAGCCAACATCAACAACCTGCATTAAGCCCTGGAAGTCAGGCAAATTGGCTTGAATCGTGTCCGGTAAGTTTAGCCCTGTCAGGGTTTGTAGGGTTGCGTCTCCTTGCTGGCGGTTGACGATTGGGGATGGTGGAACTGTCGGGGCATCAACAGGGCTGGGTTGGCGATCGATAATTGTGGGAGGGAGCGGGTCAGGCTGGACAGGAATAATGGTGGTGGGCGCTTTGGGCATTTCCTTCGGTTTACGACCGCGAGGATTGCCTGTAGCTGGATTTTTGCGAGTGGATTTGGGCTTCTCGTTTGTGTCTCCGGGCTGGCTTCCGATCGGTCTAGAGTTTTTGTCGAGTCTAGGGGTTGCCATTGGCGGTTACTCCTTAATGACTTGAGTAGCGGTTAGATAGGTGAATAGTTTAGGAAACAGAATTGAGCAAACTCAGCGCAAATCGGTAGCGCTCGATAGGAGCAAGGGATTCAAGGCGAGTAATATCCGCTAGAAGATCGTGGGTATCCACATCGAGAAACACACCAGTTGGCTCTAGAGCAGAATCTAAGGCGTAGAGCGCTAGCCGGATTTGCGGATCTGTGAGATTTACCCGAAGCAAGATAGAGGTGTGTTCAGTGTCAGTTTTGAGGTGTGTCATGGTGAGGAGTTAGTGTGAGTTTAACTGGAGCGAGAAAGGCAATTGTGGTGATTGCAAGCAAGGCGATTGTGGTAAAGCCTAGCCAGCGGTAGAGGAGGCAGGCGCGGCGGGGGACTTCCCCAGATTGCGTAACCGCTTGATTTCTGCCTGCACTGCCCGATCGCGGCGAATCTGTTCCAGGGCAGCTCGCTTAATCTCAATTGATTGCTGGAGCCGCTGGGCTTCTTCTTCGGCTTCCTGCTCTGCCAACTCTGCGGCGATCGCCGCATCGAGATCGGCTTCGGCAGCTTGTAGTGCCGTGAGTTGGTCTTGTGCCGTTCTGCCCACTTTGACCAGGGCAGAGGTACGCTGTTCGGCTTCTTCCTTTTGCTGCTGGAAGGAGGTGCGAAGGTCGTTGATAGCGTTGATTGTGTCGTTTGAACTGGTTGCGGTCTGAACTACGCCAAACTGTTGCTCTAGCTGCTCTCTGAATGCTTCAGGGGCGATTTTTATGCCGTTTTCACCCACAATGCAGGCGGCAACAAAATTACGAATTGCCTGATAGCCAAACTCGGTGATCTTGCCGTCGGGAGATCGCAGCGGCGGACAGTTCACTCCGTCATGGGTAGGGGTGATTTTGTCGGGAAGCCAGCGGCTTTTTAAGGTGTTGGGATTGCACGTGAAGTTCAGCTCCTGAGACAGCAGGGCGGCGGCAGTAGCGATCGAGATCGGGTAGGTAACAGCTTCAGCAGGGGTGGCAGTTGCGTCTGCCTCAGGAGCGGATTCAGGGGTGGTTGCTGTGCGGGTGCAGGGGTGTTGCAAGACAGTTGCGGTAGGTTGCACAAATTGGAACTCAGGCATAGCCTGAGCTTGAGCGTTTTTAGGCATGGTGACTAATTCCTGTAGTTGCGGTCGTTTTGCGTCCGACTGAAATCTGAGGGTGCGTCCGGTTTCCCATCCGGATGCACCCAATGTAGCATAAAAATTCTAATAAAAGTTGATAATTTTCTAATTTAGGCAAAAGATCGCCTAGTATTAGATCTGTAATTGCACCAGTATGCGAATATGAGTGAAACTGGCAATTTTTTCCTCATGATCAGAACAGTACGGGTAAACTACTTACTTTGCTCCCAAGACACTTGGGACAAAATTGAGATTGCCTGTACAGAACTTGGTTGGAACAAAAGCGAAATTGTCAAGCAGATGTTGCATGGGTTCTTTGCCCGTGATTTGAGGGAATCACAGTTTTACGCGAAGGCTGGGATAGCTGACGCAGAAGCAAGGGGAATGCCCGAAACTGAATACTTCAGGACACTTCGGGATGATAAGGAGCCACAGCTAAAGCCTTATCTAGGCGATCGTCCAATTTTTGGACAGTCACCAATTGATACAATCCCGCCGCTGCCGACTGATGAGGCGCTGCGGCGGAAGTACAACACAATTGGGTTGTCAGCCTATAACTACGTCCTCTTGCGCGTAGCTCAAATCGTCCACGATTCGAGCTTTGTGCAGATTGTTAGCAGGATGCTGGTCAAGCACTTGCAAGACTCCTGGGAAGCCAGTTATAAACCACAGATTGAGCGAGATCAGAATTGTAAATTTCTTTAGGAGATGAACAAATGGTTGCAACACCTACTAAATATGAGATCACGGCCGAATACGTTAACAACGCTGTAAGCGCCATCCTTAATGTACTGGGTGAGCCTCAGACAGATCAGCAGCGTGAGGCACTACAAGCTTTTCATGCGGGAGATTCAACCACGATTAAACGACTGTCATTACTGAACCTGCAAGACAATTTCATCAAGTGCTTGGGCTATCTAGTTTCTGCTCCTAAACTCACTCCTCAAACCGATACGATTCTGGCCGAATCTTGTCGAGCAGCGGCTGACCAGGTACGCGACATCACTTTACTTGCGTTGAGCGCTGCGATCGAGAAGGCACTCAATTAGAGGATTTGAGCCATTATTAATGTAGGTACTCTCTAGCGAGAATCCCATGACTCAGGCAAAATCGCGGTTCAGAACTTTTGAGGAATACGCGGCACTGGACCCATCTGAATTGCCAGACGGCAACTATGAATTGGTGAATGGGGTAATCGTCGAGATGGGTGCTGAGAACGATGGCAATGTGCTGATTGCTGGCTTCCTCTTTTCTGTCCTGCTACAATCTGTCCCTCACTACCTCATGCGTCGAGGAACTGAAATCAGGGTTTCAAGCAGTCTGGTAACATCCCGCTACCCCGATTTAATGGTGGTGACAGAAGAAATTCATCAAGCGCTGAAACGAGATCGACGATCGCTCATTGATTCAAACATGCCTGCTCCCAGGCTGGTCGTTGAAGTGGTTTCGCCAGGGGAACCTGGCAGCAACAACTATGATCGGGACTACATTGAGAAGCCGAAAGAATACGCCAAACGAGGCATTCCTGAGTTTTGGCTAGTTGATCCACTGCGAGAAGTGGTGTTGGTGTTGTCTCTAGCTGGCGACACTTATAAAGCAGTCGAGTTTCGCGGCAGCGATCGCATTCAATCTCCAACCTTCCAAGCGTTGTCTCTGACAGCACAACAAGTTCTTTCGGCGGGAGAAGCGTAAGAGCCATGACCCAAGCAGCAGTTCGACCAAGAGTGAGCTTTGAGGAATACATCGACTTTTGTGCTCAGACCGATGAGCCGTATGAACTGGTGCGGGGAGAACTAGTCAAGATGACACCTCCCACATGGGCACACGTTTTGATCGCCCGGTTTCTTGAGCGGGTATTTGAGACGGAGATTGAGCGGCTGGGGTATGACTGGGTTGCTGTACGTGAATCTGGACAGCGCACCGAGCAAGATAGTTCTCGACTGCCAGATGTCACGGTTGTACCATTTGACGAGATTGAGCCTGTACTGAACCAAACCGCAGTGCTGGCAGTTCCAGCCCCAATTGTCGTTGAGATTGTCAGCCCTAGCTCTAGCACCGAGGATTACGACGCAAAACTTAAGGAGTATCAGCTACTTGGAGTCAAGGAATATTGGGTTGTTGATCACGAAGGGTTAGGGGCTGCCAAACACGTTGGATCTCCAAAAGCTCCTACGATCACCATCTATGAACTTATTGAAGGGCAGTACCAATCGAGGAGGTTTCGGGAAGAGGATCAACTTCAATCTCCCACATTCAGCTTGTTGAGCATAACAGCGAACCAAGTCTTTGCAGCTGCAAGGAGAAAGAGGTAATGCTAACCAAGTTTATCCTGCCAAAGTCGAGCAAGGACTATCCCGAAACTTTTGACAATCGGGCAATTTTAGAAGAGCTTGAAACCGTTCAAGAGCGGTTATCAAGTGAAGAGGCATCAGAGTATATTGCTTCGCTTGATACCCGCGAGAAGCGGTTGTGTCGCAAAAAATTTTAGGGGCGCTATAGCTAGAGCCTGAATGCAGAATTTTGAGAAGCATTTGTTCTTTATCTAGTGTCTTCAAAATTTTTTGCGACACAACCGGCGCAAGCAGCCCTAGAGCATGAACAGTACCAAAAAAAGCGACATTCCTCCAACCTAATATGAGCGGTTGCTGAATTGTTAAGTCAGAGCGAGAGGATTGAATAGTTACAGATTTCTGTTCAAAATACTTAGTCAGATGCACGTAAATCTACTTCGTTGAGAAAGACCTTCGTCTCTGGACCCACTCTGCCAAAGTCAGGTTCTATCCCCAATGGCATCTCGACAAGATACGTCCATGTTCCAGCAACAGGTTTGTAGCTTCGCACAATGCCTTCTCCGCCTACAAAGCGAACCCGTTGCATGAGGCAAAATCTAGGTCGGTTGATTAATGTTGCACTCATAAGATCTTTTGCTCGCTACTGATCCTTCTTCCTAAATCAGAAGGCAGCAAATAAACTTTGAATGCTTTACCGGGGCTTGTATAACTTATACACAAGTAAAACATTTACTCAGACGCGATCTTAAATAGCAGTATGTCAAGCTGTTTTCATCGACAAATCGCCGCCTGCATTCTGATGAATTAAATTCTAGATAGCTTGCCTGCTGATGTACCGATCGAATTTTTGCTACTACATCAACGATGATCACTAGATCAAGATTGCTTGAATTACAAATATCTCAGACTGGTAGTTTGAGTGAGTTGTTTTTCCGAAAGAATGCTTTCTATCCGAAGCGCCGCCAGAAGCTAAGCCAAAGGTTGACATGATGCAATTTTCTGTTGTAACTCTGGTCGAGCTAGTCGAAATTGTTGCTTGCGATCGCCTAACCGTTATAACTGTGTAGATTCAACAGAATTGAGTTGCCCAATTATAGATAGAGACTGTCTAATTCATTGTTTTTCATTTGTCAATTAATAACTTCTGAAAAATGCAGTCCTTCAATTTTGACCGGCAAGCCATTTCTAATAGCGAGCGAGTAAGTGAGCAGTGGAATCAAGCATTTGCCCCTGAAGATTCTCACGCGGAATTTGAGTTTTTGCGCGAGCAGGTTGCCTCTTTTCAGCAATATCTGTGCGAACAACTGCGGCAGCAACAAGTGATAGAGAATGAATTGAATAAAGCCAACCAAGAATTGATGCGGATGGATATGGAAAACCAGCAGCTGATTAGAGAGAACCAGCAGCTGATTAGAGAGAACCAGCAGTTGATTAGGGAAATTCAACAGTTGGTTGCAGAGAATCAGCAAGTATTAAATGCTCGGAGGCTGTTAGACCCTCATAATGAGACTGTTTCTAATTTCCTCCACCGCCAAGCGGAAGGTAAAGAAATTCGTTAGAACTCTTCTAGCGTATAGAGAATTGACAGAAGAGCATTAATGAAACTGCTCAACAAATCTTGTGACGGTATTGCTCCTTCTGAAAAGCTAGAGACTATTGAGTTCTACTCGGATTAGGCTATGGTAGTGTTTGATCTAAACAAAACTAGCAAATTTTTCTGTAAGCAGAAGACTCTAATTTAAGCGATCGTAATCAAACTACTCTGGCTGTTCCTCTTCAGCAATGGTTCGCTTTGTCGCGAAGCCGTTGAGAATAATGTTCCGAATCACAGATACCTCTACATCTAAGCTTTTAGCGTGGTCTTCATATTTCGTCGCTGCACTTTGCAGATTATAGCTCTCCATCTGTGCAGCCATTTGCCGCGAAAATGTTACTTTCTCTTCCATTGCTCGCACTGCTGACCACAGCGCATTTTCAAGATTCTGGGTTTGCTCGGATAGGAACACATTTGCGGTAAAAGAATGCCCAGTGTGGCAGCGAAATCGCAGTGGATGTTCTTGACCGATTTGCCAAATACTGCCGTTGCATTCAGGGCAAGTGTAAGTCGTGCGTTTGCCGATCGCTTCGACGTGTTCTAAAAACTCCTGCGTATTCATTTGCTGTTCAGCAATTCTCGATTCAATTTCGATTTCTTCAGTCACGGGATAGTCTTCCTCTGCGGCGGCGGGTTCTTCGGACAACTGCAAGAGAAGATCTGGGATCTTTGCCAGTGGCAGGCAGTAATCGACTTTCACAAACTGCAAGGCACTTTTTGCCATGCTGGGATATTCAGCTTCTTGCGGGTCTTGGACGACCGCCACACCGCCCCGTTTCTTGATCGCCTGTAAGCCCACCGTGCCGTCATCCAGGTAGCCCGTGAGCACAACACCAACGACTCTGGGTCCATAAGCACGAGCAGCAGAGCGAAACAGCACATCGATCGCCGGTCGAAATCGGTTTTCTTGCGGTCCACGTACCACACGCATTGTGTCTCGATTGACTAGCAGGTGGTGGTCGGGCAGCGCGACATAAATTCGTCCAGTTTGAATCAGCTCTCCGTCTGCTGGATGCGATGTGGGAAGAGCGCTGAGATCAGCCAGGATTTGAGGGAGAAGGCTGGGCTTATCGGCAGC
Organism: Phormidium tenue FACHB-886; assembly: GCF_014764505.1. Classification (GTDB taxonomy): domain Bacteria; phylum Cyanobacteriota; class Cyanobacteriia; order Elainellales; family Elainellaceae; genus FACHB-886. The sequence goes on along the minus strand of NZ_JACXWX010000132.1, from coordinate 260 downwards.
CAGGTGCTGCACGATGAAAACCACTGCATTCAAGTCGGCGGGCAGGGCACCTAAGATGACGCCCAGTGCTTTGAGTCCACCTGCCGAAGTGCCAATGACGATGATGTCGTGTCCGGGCATAAATTCTGCTTACTCCTGTGTCGCTCGTCTAGTGGTTGTGTCGCAAAAACTTATAAAGGATAAACGATCGGTATCGTTTGCATTCCCTTAAGCAGCAATTCCAAAGATTGCTTCAATAAATTTCACTTGAGATACAATAT
>NZ_JACXWX010000131.1 GCF_014764505.1 Phormidium tenue FACHB-886 | reverse complement strand
GAGCAATTGATGCAACTCAAGCCGCAAAAACGCTCTTTTTTCTTGCGAGGGCTGAGGGCGATGAGCTTGATTCAGTCTGCTCTCTAGCTTCACTGTCACCCCTTGAGCGTACGCAGACCAGATGGCGCATTTCGCTGCGGCAGATTGAACAACACCTGTGTCCGCTTCTGCCATAGATCAGATACTCCGAATGGAAGTGAAGTGCCGTCCCCCCATAATCCGAATGGAGCGGACGTAAAGAAAAATCTCAGTTTTCAGCTCAAGTCTACTGCTGCCGCTCATCTCAACCGCTGTGCGGCACGCAGACTATATAATCCGTGCCAAGCCGAAGGCTTGGTTGCGACCGAAAGTGGACACCCGATGCGCTGAGACACCATAAGGTCGCTGTTCATCTAGTTTAAGGTTGCACAGCCATGGAGAGAACAGATGCCTGAGCTTATTTGTGAACTGATCGTCAGTCTCGACGGCTTTGCCCGAGGTCGGCGTTCACCCGGTTATTTTGGCTATTTTGGTCCCGATTTTGCCGACTGGATCAAAACCAACACGGCTGTTCCACATCGGATGCTCGTCGGACGCCGGACCTACGAGCTTCTGGAGGGACTGCCCGTCGAGGTGCGGGACGAAGGATGGGAAACGATGAGGACAACGTCTGGCTGGCTGTTCTCGCGCACCCTAGAGACGACCGACTGGCCGGAGCTGAAAGTCGTCCGGGATGACTTGGTGGGCTTTGTGCGTGAACTCAAGCGGGCTGACGGTTCCGAATTGCGGACCCTTGGCAGCCTGTCGCTGGTCCAGCAACTGCTCGTGGCTGGTCTGGTGGACCGCCTCAAACTCGTCGTCTGCCCCCTGGTTCTCGCACAAACCGGTCTCGAGTCGACCTTTGCAGGGCTGCCCGACTTGGGCTTCGACCTGCTCTCGACCCGGGTTCTGGATAGGCGGGTCCTGCTTCTGGAATATCGACCGGTAGGAGCGCCGCCATACAGCGCTTAGTCGCAAATCGCCGGATCCAGGCGGCTTATGGTCTAAGCCGATCAAATAGCCGAAGCGTTCTCCAGCCACAGGTTTGATGAAACCATTCAACCTTCCTGCTCTGTCGCATCTCAGAATCAGCGGTATCGAAGTTAAACATAGCCACCGCCTGCTTGAAATGTGTGACCCGTGATCCAGCGGCACTGGTCACTAACAACAAAGGCAATCACATCCGCAATGTCCCCAGGTTGGCCCAGTCGATTGAAGGGCGATCGCTCTGCTGCTGCTTTCGAGTCATCGCCAGAGTTGGCAAACATTTCAGTTTCTGTTGGTCCCGGTGAGACGGTGTTGACGGTGATGCCACGATCACCGACTTCCATCGATAGCACTTTACCCATCATCTCGATTGCAGCTTTACTCGCGCAGTAGAGGCTAAATCCAGCCATCGGTCGCACCACTAGACCGCTGGAAATGTTCACAATCCGTCCGCCTTGATTAAGGCGATTAGCGGCTTCCTTCATGCAGAAAAAGGTTCCTTTGGCGTTAAGATCAAACACCTTGTCAAATGCCGCTTCGTCGGTTTCAGTGATTGTACCACCGGCTCCAATTCCCGCATTGTTGACGAGAATATCGGGAGTGCCAAACTGCTGTTGGGCTTTGTCAAATAGCTTAGTGACTTCATCGCTGTAACTAAGGTTGGCTTGAATGGCGATCGCTTCACCACCTTTGCCCTTAATTGCATCGACAATTTTGTTTGCTGCATCTGCATGCCCACCATAATGCACGACAACCTTTGCGCCTTCCGCTGCCAATCGTTTGCAGATGGCAGAACCAATGCCGCCCGAACCACCTGTGACGAGCGCCACTTTTCCTGCTAATTGCTGTGTCATTGTTTGTCCTGGTTTAACTACTTCAAAATTGCTGCACTTCATCAAAAAACTTCAATTATTGCTCAACTAACTCATCAGGACGCTCATCGGCAATAAAATGTCTACAGCGTTCCACTGCGCCACCCCGAATGTTAGTTGCAACACTTTCTAGCATGGCTTTGACACGATCGCCGATACTTTTCCCTCCACCAAGCGCCAGCACTGAAGTTTGAATCTTGTTTTTTGCAAAAGGCTCAGTTTGTTGAATTGACTCGAAAATCGCTCGATAGACCCCCAGCGCATCACTGACGTCGTTTGGTGCAGCAAAGGTACTGAGCTAGCCCATCTCGAACCGCCTGCTTACCTTCGGTTAGAGATTGATTACCAAACCGGAACTTGCCGTCATCGGTGAAATGAGCCGCGATCGCATCAGCATTGAGTGTATCAACTGTTTTGAAATAATTGCGTACCCAGTCATCATCCATTTTTTACCTCTAGTTGTGCATTGAACTTGGATGCATCGATATACGTCATCAAGTCATCCACCTGCTATTGAGTTAGCTGTGAAACGCTACAATCTGTACTTTACCCGCTGGCAGTTCAGCAACGGTTGCTTCGAGTTGCTCGGTTCTGCGGTCAACTGCCGCGATCGTGACTCCCGCTTTGTGCAGTCGTCTGACAATAGCTTGACCGATACCGCATGCTGCGTCCGTGACGACAATGACGCGATGCTCTAGCGAAATCAGTTTCGCGACGATTTATTGGCAACACTCGGAAATGCCGCTTTTTCAGGGGGTTGACTGGCTCACTAGTTTACTTCTGTATCGTTTTGAGGATTGGGTTGAAACAGTTCGATCAGAACACCGTTATTGTCTTTGAAAAAGGTGTATCGTTCGCCGTTTGAGTTCGGAATTTCTGTGATCTCAGCAACAAATTCAACGCCCTGATTCTTCAGTGTGTGATATGCCGCTTCAATGTCTGCCACTGCCAAAGCCACATGATTGAGTCCTCGAACGCCAATGTTTGCTGCGACATCATTGCGGTATGCAGGCATCGGCTCAGAATTTTGCACTTCAAAAATTTCTAAGCGAAAGTCACCTAAACTCATGAAGGCAGCTCTCATCTTCAACGCTGCGATCTCATAGGTGTAGTCATAGGTGAAGCCGAGTTTTTCGCTGTACCATTGAATGGTTTCTGCTAAGTTAGTTGCCGTGATCCCAAAGTGATGCAGCCGTAAGTCAAAGTTCTGATTCATGCAGATTGTCTCAATTAAGGTAATAGATTAACTAATGCCCTGCTGCTCCATCGCCTGTTGTACGCCCGCGTCTTTGCGTAATTGCTGATAGAAGCGGTACAGATTGGGATAATCAGACAAAGGTTTGGGTAAGTTGTTGCCCCAGCGCGTCATAGCAAACGCATAAGGATCAGCGATCGTGCGCCGATTACCCACCAGATGATCTTTGCCTTCCAGGTGCTTATCTAGATGCTGATAGACACGATCAATCAGCCGATATGAGGCTTCCTTGACCGCTTGCCGAGTTGTCTCACTACCATCGTTGGTGTAGCGCTGCGGTACAAAAAACGGGAAAAAAGCAGGGTGTACATCGCCTGTGAGAAACGCCAACCAGCGATCGAGTTCGTAAGCATCTTGCAGTGTGCCATCATCACTCAGCTTCGCATTCGGATACTTGTGCGCCAAATATTTTAGGAGCGCATCAGCTTGGTTCATCAGACCACTGTCACCGTCAATCATTGCAGGAACTTGTCCTAACGAATTCATCTGAAGATACTCTGGATCGCTCGGCTTCACCTGCTGCAACTCGTAAGGTTCACCAATCCATTCCAGAACAATGTGAGGCGCAAGCGCACAGGTTCCCGGAGCGTAAAACAGCTTGATCATCATTGTCTCCTTGAGAAGGTAATTACTCAGTGGCTCGGATCTGATTCAGTAAGGTACTGCCGTTGTTGAACGGACCCAAAACTGCCACGACTGCTGCCCATTCCATCACCTTGTGCGGTTCTTCTCAAATTGCACCTGCGCGTCGTGATGCAATCGCATGAAATTTTGACACACCCCAGCCCTGAGCCACCAGCATCTCAAACAAAATCAGTTGCATTATTTTCGTGTCAAATACGTCTGAGTCAAACGCATGGGCACGCAGTTATTGCGCTAGTCTCAGGGCTTTTAGGTTAAATTCAGATTTGGCAGCAGGCAGCGGTGGCACGAAGCCGAGTAACGCTGCGTAGCTGTCTCGAAAGGCTGCCAGATCGGGAGGTAACGAGTGGGTCAACATGATAGTTCCTGTAAATGTAATTAGCCTGGAGCTTGGGTGAATTGCTGGAGGAGTTCTGGAGACGGGGCAACGTTACCACGAGCAAATAAATCTTTGCCTTGCAGTTGGGCTGCAACTCTAGCGATGTTTGCGCCGTGATGGTATCCCGCTAACTTCATTTGCTCGGTGATGCCGATTGGCTCCATCGCCGCTCCACCAGAACGTCCATTCACGCCCCAATGCATTCCTGCAACCTCAAATCCTGGTGTAGTTTTCGGCAGCGTCACCAGAATCATCCCGCCTGCTGCCATTGCACCAAGTAAACCTAGCTGCGCCAGTTCACAGCCTGCTCCACAGTTGCCATAGCCGCCACCCACCGTAAACACGCCGCCCACTTTACCCACCATTTCATCTGTTAACCAAAGTTGTTCACAGACAGTCTCGATGAACTGCTTGATGCGAGAATCGGCGGTTCGGTGACGCACAGGTGAACCGATGATCAGGGCATCGCACGATCGCACATCGTCTTGCGTAGCATTATGAGCTTCTTTAAGCTGAACCTTAGTTTCTGCCACAGAACGGGCACCTTCGGCGATCGCTTCGGCTAACTGCTGCGTGTTGCCGAGTGAAGTGGTGTACACAATCAGAACTGTGGTCATGCGGTTTCTCGTTGAAATTACATTTTCAGTAGCTTGATCTACACTTTGGCAGCGGTGATGTCTCCTAGAAAATCATAGAGACCCATATGTTCTCCAAAGGTGCGGTTCATCGCAGGCGTGGTTGATTGGTCTTCATCGTGCTTCAGTTCAGCGGCGACAGCAATCCAGTTGGTAACGATCGCGCCCGCTTGCGACAAGCGCAGCATCGAGGCGAGTTCTGCTGCCGGACTCCAAGTACCAGAGGCATCTATCACGGCATATACGTCATACCCCGCTTTCAGTGCCGAGAGTGCCGGAAAGACGAGACAAACATCAGTGGTAATGGCTGCCATAATCAGCTTCTTACGATTCGTTTGCTCGACTGCCGCTCGGCACTTGGGATCATTCCAGAGGTTAATCGGAGAGCGATCATGGATGTCGTGGTCAGGGAAAAGTTCAACAATTTCTGGAATCGTCGGACCATTCGGACCTTTGGCGGAACTGGTAAACAAAACGGTAGGTAGGTCAAATATTTTTGCCGTCTTCGCTAAAGCAATGGCATTGTTCTTCAGCACTTGTTGATTCATACTCTGGACACCTAAGAACAGTCCAGCCTGATGATCAATCAGCAGCATGGCGGCATTGTCGGGCATTAACGCTTCATAGAAAGCAGGCTGAGGGTCAAGTGTCCACATATAAGATTCCTCTCGAGATGACTCAGTTGGACAGGTAATTCACGTTGAACACTATTGCTGTAATGTGCCTTTAGTGAGAAGCGATCGTGATGCAACTTCGTCATCATTTTTAGGTATCGTACTCAGCAGTAACACTACCCTAAAGGTATAGATTCTTTGTTTCTTGATACCAATATTGAAGCTCACCAATACTTTTAAGGTATTGATAGCTTAACTTTAAATTATGGAGTTGCGGCAGTTACAGTATTTCCTGGCAGTTGCAGAAGCGTTGAGCTTTAGTCAGGCAGCGCGGCAGCTCAACATGGCGCAACCGCCGCTGACTCGCCAGATTCGGCAGCTTGAGCAAGAATTAGGCGTGCAGTTATTCGATCGCAATAGCCGTCGAGTCGAACTTACTGAAGTGGGTAGAGTGTTTGTCGAGGAAGCCCGTCGCATTCTAGAGCAAGTTGAGCAAAGCATTAAAGTCACACAACGGGCTAGTCGTGGTGAAGTGGGGCGGCTCGTGATTGCCTTTGAGGGATCATCCGCATATGACGTAATCCCGGCATCCTTGAAAGCGTATCGGGAACGATTTCCCGATGTTGAATTAATGGTGCTTGGCATGACGACGGAACAACAGGTTGAGGCACTGCAAAATGATCAAATTCAAGTGGGATTTGTTGTGCCACCCTTGCAGCATCATGTCGAAGATTTAGTTGTTGAAACGGTATTAGAAGAGCCGCTGATTTTAGCACTACCAGCAGCGCATCCCCTAGCAGCGCAGTCGAAAGTGAAGGTGCGATCGCTCACGAATGAAGCCTTTATTTTGGGACAACGTAATAGCGGCTGCGGTTGGTATGACCAGGTAATTGCGATGTGCCGTCGAGCCGAGTTCAGTCCTCGTGTGGCGCAAGAGGTGAATGAAATGCAGGTTCTACTGGGTCTAGTGGCAGCAGGATTGGGCGTGGCGATTTTGTCCGGTGCCGCAAAACAATTTCAGCGATCTGGCGTGGTGTATCGGGAGTTACAACCGTCTTTGTCTGAAGTGGCGCTAGCGATCGCTTACCGAATGAATGATCCGGTTGCGGTATTGCCAGCGTTTCTAGACATTGTGAGAGCATCGGTATCCAGGCAATTGTGAGTTCATATCGCAGTGCTACCAAATAGATTTAAACTCTTAATTTCGTAACCATTTCAGTGCGTGCAGAAACGTCTATTTTCAAAATATTCGCAATTGTTTATACTTACGTGCCAGTTGAGCATGGAGTTAAATTGGGAATTCGCCATGATGCGTCAGGAAAAATAAATGTCTAACAGCTAACTAATCGGTTCGAGAAGAGCATTTAACTTAATCTGATTTTTCTCTTCTTAAAAAAGAACATTTTCGTTCTTCCTCAAGACTTCAAACTTAGTTATTCGGTGAGAACCGCTGGGTGAAGCTGAGTGGAATGATTGAAACTGTCAGAACTGGGTAGTCGACTTGAGGTCAGAAGCCCCGACTTGACAGACTGCTACTGTCCCCATCTCTGCTCAGCAGACTCTCTATGAACTGCCCTGATTGTGGCTCAGCCTACACCACTCGCTTGCAACACACGATAAACCTGAGTTATGCCCTGTTTCGCTGCCAGGATTGTTGCCGCACCTTCAACGAAGGCACCGGTACCCCCTTCAACTTCGATGCCTACCGATATCGTCTTTCAAGTGCTGCTGTGTCGGTTGCCCTACAAGCTGAGCTTTCGTGATATTGCCGAATTCTTCCTGCTACGAGGGTTTGAGTTTACCCGCGAAACGGTACGCGATTGGGAAATTTACTAACCCAAATCCTTTTTGTGTTGAAGTGTCTAGATTGAGGCTTTGCTGATTGCCTTATCCCTAATATTGGTCAATTCTCAATTGAATCGCCTCATTCCCAATAAGCTTGGGGGGCGATCGCTATGAAACTGATTGCTTCGTCGTTAATAGTCAATGTACCAGTGGAAAGGGCGGAATGTCGGGTATAGCTTCGCCCCTAGCAACCTCATTTAAAGAAAAAGAGCGCGGCGCAAAACGCCGCGCTCTTTTTCTTTAAGTAGGTTTTACATCATAGCTCTAAACTGCTCGACTGCTTCGGTGTAGCGAATGGGCAGCACATACTCCAGGTTCTCATGGGGGCGCGCAATGATGTGAGTTGACAGCACAGAGCCGCCCTTAACCCGCTTGACCGACTCAATGCCCGCGGCGATCGAGGCCTGAACTTCCGAAACATTGCCCCGGACGATGACGGTGACTCGACCACTGCCGATTTTTTCGTAGCCGACTAAGGTAACCTGAGCCGCTTTCACCATGGCATCCGCCGCTTCGATAACCGCCGGGAAACCCAGGGTTTCAATCATTCCAACAGCAATTGACATAAAGATACGTCTAACCTTTTTGATGGTTTTGATAGTTGATAGACACCCGGGTATCCGTCACTGATTCCAGTTGAACGAATCTGCCTGATGGGTTGCTCTGGTGCCCAACCCACATTCATCAGGTGTCCTGTGTTGCCTGTTTTATAGGATGCCGTGCGTGTTAACTAAGTACGGTGGTGGTAGCTCTAAGAACCACCTACCAAAGCCTTCGCACTCAATAGCGTTGCCCAGCACTATCAATAAAATTCAGGATAGGGTGTCAAATAAAATCTTGATTTCTCAAAAGTGTATCTAAACATTAAGTGTACCGCTATTCGGTCATGACGTGGAATCGAGAGCGGAAGTCTTTCTAAGCTTCACGTTTCTCTCTATTCAAAAAAATTTGTGATCCTGCGGTTGAGCGCGATCGTGCCCCAGGTCACGGCTCTTCTCCTCAGTGGCAGCGTAAATCCGATCGCCCTCATCCCCCTCAAGCTCCTGGGGTTGTGCCTCCGGTACCTTCTCCTGCTTCACCCCAGTTGTTGGGTCACTAGTGGATCACTTGGCATGAACGTGACCATTCGAGGGGGCTGATTGAAGAGGTAAGACCGACTGAGTACAAGCCCCTGAACCTCCCAAGCGATGTTGCTGTCGTCGTAATCGGGCTCGTTGCCGTCGCTCTGCTCGCTTACCACCCCATTGAAAAGGTGTGGGCTGTTGATTCCAGACCTGGGCAACTGTTTCCAACCTGTGGATAATCTGCTGTGACGTTTGAGGATTTTGCCCATCCAATGCCCGCCTAATGAGGATCCACTGCATCGACTCTGCCCTGTACCCTTTGGGAAGCAAGCTACAGGCAACTGCCCGAAAGCGGGGTGTACAAAGGCAGAATACCCTGCTTACACAGCCAAATCATCAGCTCAGGCGTTTGATGTCCGACTAAGTTATCCCACACCAACAGCATTCGTAAAGGGGGTAATTGGGCAGGGAGAGTGAACTTAACTTGTAACCCTTCTCGCCAATCGAGCCACATTTGTTGTGTCAGTTCAGCTGATAGCAATGAAGATGCTTGAGGTAATGAATTGACAATTTCAGTCAGTTCTTGTTTGAGCCAAGCATGCAGCACAAGGTTGGTTGTACTTTCAACACCTTTGACTCGAACTTGTCCATCATGAGATGAAACAATGTCATCAACTTCGCAGTACCATTGCGAAGATACTCATGCGGTTGTTTTCGTGGATGCTCCTGTTGCTGCCAACTGGGAGCAGTATAGAGCACCGTTTGAAACGACCCTGCCTCATCCTGGCACCAAACTGCAATTCCCATTGCCTCGGCGGTGCGATACGCTCGTTCAATCAAGTTTTTTTTACTTCTGCATCCGGGTCAACCACCGTCACAACTCCACTTTTGCGACGACGCAGCGCGCTGCCCGTTTTGCACCAATTCCGACTGGTTTGCCAGCTGTAGCCTGCTTCATGTAACACTTGCCCAATTGTGTAGGTACTTACCGTTGCAAATTCATCTCCACCGCTTGCTCTCAATCGTCGTTGCAAGGTTACCAAAGACCACTGCGGCACTCCATCAATTGCCAATTCGGGTTGTTGTTGTGCCACCGCTAAAATTTGCTGTCGCTGTTGGGCTGTGTATTGAACTTTCGTCCCGCCTCCATGCTTTGGGGTTAATGCTGCTAACCCTCTCGATTGAATCGTTCGACTAATTGCGCCACCGCATCCCCAGATCGCCTGCCACAAGCTTGGGCAGCAGCGCTATAGCTAAGTCCTTGCGCCACTGTAAGCAGGGCTTTGGCACGAGCCACCCGGGCAGCGGATTCACTCGTCGCGCGACTGATGCGTTCTAAGTCCTGCCGTTGTTCACTATCGCACGCAACGGATCCTTCTGTCGGCGAGTCATTTCACTCAAGCATAAAGAACTTTTCTATCTTGACAGACTCTGCTCAAAATGGCAGTATCCATGCCAAGTGACCCACTAGTCGCTTATAACCATCGTCATTGTTACGATGAGATTGCCCAGCGAGAAGCCAAAGCGGCGATTCCTCCCCGTAAAGATGCCGTGATTTCACAACATGGCAACTGCAAGGCTCCACCGCATCCGAGAGATGAGAATCTGCGCTACATCCGCAAGCACGGGCGTAAACAGTAGAAACGTGATTCGGGTTATCATCGACGGTCTTTGGCAGAAACCACGATGTTTCGTTTCAAAGTAATCTTTGGCGGCAATTTGAGATCCCGTAAACTTGACAATCAGGCAGTCGAATTATTCATCAAGTGTGCAGCGCTCAACTGCATGATTCAAGTTGCTAAACCTGACAGCTATGAAGTCAAAGCTTAATCTCAACCAGGCTCAAGTCTGGAGCTATCTCTGTTCTCAATCATGCAACAACGCCATACGCGAGAGAAATATTGCCAGTGTGCGGCTCTCCAGCCGTCAAGCGGTCGATCTCCCTCTCCTTCGTCATAGGCAAACTGAGCATCAACTTCGCCATACGATCGGATTGTGATTTCTGTCGTTTCGATAATACAAAGCGGCTCATCATTTCCATCCAGAACGATCGTTTTTGCTCCTAATTCTGGCAGTGAAGTCCTCTCAGCCTCCCATTCCCAAACAGCAGAACAGGTCGCAGTTTTTGTTCCTGCCACAATCAATTGACCCAGTTCATCTGCTAAAGCCGAATTGTCTCCCCACTGCTGCGCTTCGTATTGCTCAAATCGAGTCGGTGAATCAACAGGAAGCGTGTCCAAATAAGCTTGCCAATATTTCTCAATCCGATCGCGCTTCATCCCTTTTTGCTCCTCAAACTTCCAACAAAGATAGTTCGTAGTCTACCGCTAACCCTGTGCTACGAGCGGTCGTCAACCCGTTTTTTACTTCTTACTTCAGGAGAAATCAATCATGGCAAACGCAATCATTGACACTTTACGCAATCCCAAAACCCTGATTCGCGAGCAAGAGCAGGACACCGTTGAAGATACGCGAAATTATCTGCTGCGAGATGCCGAAGCCGTATTTGGCAACTTGCCGGATGGCAGCGTTGGAGCAGTCGGTAATGTCAACGGCATTAACATACCTTAAGATGTCTCCTTGAGCATTAGATGAATGTACTAGAACCACCATATTGACTGTCTCCGTGTTTTCTTCAAGTTGATAGAGATGATCACAGCCGAAAAGACACTGCTACTCTGTAAAACAAAGGGAATTGTAATCGCTACTGCCACTGCATGACTTCAACAGCTTCATCGGTAGACAGAACAGCATTGGCAATATACCCATAGTTGATCAGTGCTGCTTTGTAGCCATCGCCTAGCTCCGGGTGTCGCGGAGCGGCCGTTGCGTCTTTGACGACAAGTACCTCAAATCCCTGCTCAACCAAATCGCGCAGATGGGATTCAACACAGAGATTTGCCAGCATTCCTAGTAGAATCACTTTGCTGATGTGGCGCTTCCGCAGTTGCAAAACCAGGTCGTTGTTTTGTGGTCCAAAAACTTTGTGGGGACTGACCACGATCGTCTTACCATCCTCGATAAAGGGCTTGAAGCGATCGAGCCAGTCAGCACCTGAACCAGAGAAACCGTCGAGAGTTAGTGTCCCACTGCGATAAAATTCTTTGGCTTCCAGCACCATCTGTTCCAGGGTTGCGGCAATCTTCCAGCTATAGTCGGTGGGATAGTAATAGTGGGGAGAGATGAACACCTCAAAGTTATACTGCTTTGCGGCTTTGAAAATGCGCTCGATGTTCTCGACAGTTTTATTTTCCTTGACGCTGTCACCAACTAAGGAGATTTCCAGGAATGAGTTTACCTGCTAGCAGGTCGAATAAAAATATCCCATTTGGGTAACTCTGGATTCCGTTCCAATCTTTTCTCAAGGCTACGCATCTC
>NZ_JACXWX010000130.1 GCF_014764505.1 Phormidium tenue FACHB-886 | reverse complement strand
CATGCTTATGAGCTTTGCTATGACCGCACAGAGGACATTCCATCGCTTTGCTTCCAGTCGAGGTTACTCTCTACTCTACCAGTCCCACATTAATTTGACGCACTATCTTCAATGGATAAGTTGACCTGCTTTGATGCAAGTAAAGGCACTAGCTCAGGAGCACCAATATAGGCGGCAACCGTGATGCTAGATAAGATTTGCATTGCCGCCAACTTATCCAGTGCTGTCATTTGCGGCAACTGGCTCAAGTCTCTTATTGGCTTCTCGCCGATGAGCGATACAATCACATCTAGTTCAAATTGAACTTCTGACTGACTAGGCTTTTTAGGAAAACTGATTCCCAATTGCTGCAACACTTGCAAAGCAGTATCAATTGCTTTCAAGGACTGTCCCTGCGCTATAGCAGTTTGAATTCTCACATTGTAAACTTTCACGGTGTCGAGAACTGTTTTAGCTTGTTGTAGGACGATCGCTGCCCATTGTTCTACCTCTTGAAAATCGCCACACAAGTATGCGACTTCTGTGGTTTCTGTATATATCTCTAAACTCAGGTCAGAGTTCATTTGCCAGCTAGACTCTGCTAGCCATGCTCTGCTCATCGCTAAATAGCTTTTTGCTGTACCATAAGCGATCGCTCCTTTTGCTTTCTGAGCTGCGAGGAGATTTAATCGGGCGATTTCATTGCGTTCCGCTCGATCGCCAACAAGCTCAATTCCATGATTGAGATGATCGACAATCTCAAACAGCCAGTCTGATAGCGATTCTGATCCAGTCTTCTCAAATAAATTGTGCCCAATTTGCAGATGAACTATCTGTCTCTGCGACTGCTCAATCAAGGCATATGCCGTTTGCTGGACGCGATCATGCAAAAACTTATACTCTTGAATCAACAAGTTCTCATCTAATTCGGAGATTGGCTGAATCACCTCTGCTTGAATCGCTGCCAACAAATCTAGAGAAATCACTTGGGGAGACTGTTCACACACGATCGCCAACGTCTCCAAATCAAATTCAGCCCCGATGCAGGCGGCTAATCGAAGTAACTGCTGAGTGTTTTCTGGCAGTTTCTTTAGCTTGAGCAGCAGCAATTCCACTACATTGTCGGTGATATTCTGAGCCTCGATCTGAGCAATGTTCCATTGCCAGCTTAGGTTCTCTGTATTAAAGCTCAGCAAATTTTCACTGTATAACAGCTGCAAAAATTCACCTACAAAGAAGGGATTGCCCCCGGTTTTACGCAGCACCAGTTCAGCTAAGCGACAAACCGTATTCGTATCCTGATGCAACGTCTCGGCAATGAGCTGAGCCAACGGCTCTAAGGTTAAGGGTGCCAGGACAATTTCCTTAAGCACAACCCCTTGATGTCGCAATCCCTCCAGCATCAACATTAGGGGATGAGCTGGAGTGACTTCATTGTCTCGATAGGCTCCAATTAGAAATAGCGATTGGGTTTGCTCATCGAGCAACATCAGCTCGATTAACTGAATGGTGGCAGAGTCAATCCACTGCAAATCATCCAGGAAGATCACCAGCGGATGTGACTTTGAACAAAACACCCGGATGAACTGCCCAAAGACTCGATTGAAACGGTTTTGAGCTTCCGTTGCTCCAACTTCAGGCACAGGTTGTTGCTGACCAATAATCAATTCAACTTCAGGAATGACATCAATGATCAGTTGTCCGTTACTTCCTAATGCGTTGAGCAGGCGCGATCGCCATTGTTGCACCTGTTCATCTGGTTCACTCAGCAATTGTTGTACCAATTTTTGCAGAGCATGGGCGATCGCACTGTAGGGAACATTACGCTGCAACTGGTCAAACTTACCCGAGACAAAGTAACCCTGCTTTGCTGTAATGGGTTTGTAGAGTTCCTGCACCAATGCTGATTTGCCAACGCCAGAATAGCCAGAAACCAACATCATCTCGACGTTGAATTGAGAGTTTTGCTCATTCTTGACTCTTAGTTGTTCAGTTTCTTTTCCAGCTACTCTCTCAAACGCTGTCAACAAGGCTGCAATCTCTGCTTCGCGTCCGTAAAGCTTCTGGGGAATTTGAAACCGATCAGAAACGTCTTGCAGAGCGAGTTGTATGAACTCAATCTGACCTGTCTTTGTGAGTTGGTGCAGACAGGCTTCTAAATCTGCTTTGATGCCCCATGCACTTTGATAGCGGTCTTCAGCATTTTTTGCCATCAGTTTGAGGATGATATCTGAAACCGCTTGAGGGATTGCAGTGTTCAGATCGTGAGGTGGAACTGGCTGTTTGGCAATATGACAATGAACGAGTTCCAGAATGTCTGTTGTGGGAAAGGGTAACTGTCCGGTGAGCAATTCGTAAAACGTTACACCGAGCGAGTAAAAATCAGTGCGGTAATCAAGCAAACGATTCATTCGTCCGGTTTGCTCTGGAGAGAGGTAGGCGAGGGTTCCTTCCAGAACATGAGGACTTTTGAACGTCGGATTCGTCCGGTTAAACCGAGTAGCAATGCCAAAATCGATAATTTTGATAATGCCCGTATTTGGGTTGAAGACAATATTACTAGGGTTGATATCTTTGTGAATAATGTGGGCAGCATGAATTCTGCCCAGAATATTGGTGAGATTGATGGCAAGGGGCAGAAACGCCGGTAGGGACATTGGGCAGAAGTCCTCGGGGCAATGCTGCATCCAATAGTCTAGAGATTCGCCACCAAAGTCTTCTAGGAGAATGACAAGAGTGCGTTGATACTCTTGCTGACTGTAGGCTTTGACTACTCCTTCCAAGTTGAGGGAGCGACTAATTTCATATTCTTGTCTATAGCGTGTCAAATCTTGAGGAGAGGGGTAATCTTGTTTGAGAACTTTGGCGATGATTGCTCGACCATCTTCCTCTCTGATGCCCCGATACACCAAAGACGCTGAACTCTCATAGATCTGGCTTTGAATAGCGACCCCAGCTAAAGCAATCATTGGACATTCTCAATGAGGTACTGTCTGCCATAGCCCCCAATTATATCGATCGCCAAACTCTAAAAAATAAAACAATTTAATAAGATTCAGAAATTTTATATTTGTATTTCTAATCTTGAGCTATGGGTTGTATTATCAACTGTTTAAATGATACAAAAAGATTTTATTGTACTACTTACTAGGTAGCAGATTTGAAGTAAGTTCTTCGCCAACCGCTCTTCACAAAATTATATAAATTGCGATTCACTCAGGACTCAAATATTACCTTGCCGCGATACTCTCTGCCACGATCGCTTTGACTTTCAGATTTTTTCGCAATCACTTTTTGGGAACTGTCATGATCGTTTCAATTGTCATCGCATATAATCGCTATGTATTTTTGATTTATTCATAGGACATCTGAGCTCACATCACCACTTGCACGGTTGAAATCATTTCACCTACAGCAGACACAGCAGAGAATAACCAAGAGTTTGTTCTGTTTGAGTGTTCACGATCGTTTTCAACATGCTATTGGTTTAACCCAATGGGTTCGCTCTAAGAATTGCAAACGCATCCAGCTTCGCGACCTGAATCGCATACCCTTGCTGCTGTGCTTCGGTTTCGGTCAAACCAACATATGCCAGTTCTAGATCAATGAATAAACAGGAGGGAATGAAGCGATCGCGTGTGCTGTGGTTGCCCCCACCAATCAAATTAGTTTTGATCATGCGGTAGTCGCCAAGGAATTTGTGTGTATATTGCGGTCCCCATTGATACCGCCTAACGCTCAAATTTTTGGTACGTCCGTTTCCAGGCGATCGCTGACTACAATAAATCCGCGTGCCTTAAGCAACAGCAAATTCTAAAGCAGGTGCTTTAATGGGCTTTAAGTATTGCTCAAACCACTTCACGGCAGTTGTACTGGCAATCTCAAACCCCTCTCCCTGGAAACCGTCAAAGTGTCCGCCTTTTAGGATGGTCAAAGACTTTGGCTCCAGCGCCTGAGTGTAGACAGCAGCGGTTAAGTCGGGAGCTGCAAGAAAGTCCTTCTCGCCCACAATCAGACACAGCGGGGTAGGAAAAATCGCCTCAAGGTGAGGAATGGGTTCGTAGTAGAGACAGTGTTCAATTGATTCAAAGCTAATCCGATTTTCCCATCTGCCTTCGCTGGCACTCTTGTTTGATTCAACCCAACTAAAGGCATCAGGTGTGGAAAGGAAGGCAGGTTGACCGGGTGGAGCAACTAAGGGGAAATAGCTCACCTCTCCAGTTTGATACCGCTTTATCCGATCTTGTGAAAGCAGTGTTGTCATTTCCTCAAGTGCAATGGGAGAGGTGAGGCGGCGAGAGTTGAGAAAGGCATTCACCGCAGGCATTTGCGCTACGATCGCTTTCACCCGTCGATCAAATGCCGCCAAATGCAGCACATGACCACCGCTATAGGAAAACCCCCAAAGACCAATGCGATCGGGGTCAACTTCACTCTGGAGTTGAGTCCAGGTAATGGCATTGCGATAGTCTTCGTGTTGCTCAGCAGGGAGCATTTGCCCACGAGGTTTTCCTTCACTAGCACCCAGGTAGCGGAAATCAAACAGCGTGACGACGAACCCGGCTTGAACAAAGCGTTCAGCGAACTGCGGCAATCCCATTTCTTTGGTCAAGCCAATTCCATGCGCCATGACAATTGCTGGATAGCGATCGCCAGGTGCGATGTAATCTGGGGTGTAAAACGTGACGGAGCACTTTAGCCCTTTACTATTGAATGTGGTGTTTCTGCTTTGCATAGGTAAATCAGGATAATTGTATGATGTTCTCGATAGGTGTTCTTGACAACAGATCGGGTTCAGGCCACTTTTACTGGTATCGATGGCGGTAATAGTTTGCCTTGCAGCAAGAGTCGCACTGTCCCCAGAGCAATGCTACCAATCACGATATTGGCGCTAATAAAAAGCAGCACTGCCAAACTTGTAATAATCCCGGTCATGCCGCGTTCGACAAAACGCAGGGATGCCAACGCCAAAGCAGCAACGCCGAACGTGAATGTCCAAGAGGATGCCGCGAAGGGCTGTTGAAACAACCACGGTAGCAACCACAGTAGAATCAATGCTTGTAACAGTCCATAGCCAAAGAGGATCTGGGCAAAGAGGTCAGGATGACCACTGGTAATATTCAGGTATGCAACACAACCCACAACAGGGGGAGCGAGTTGAATACCTAGCGTTGGACGTAGAGATTTGGGCAAGGCTTCCAGCAGATATAAGCGCTGCATAATCATAGACTCCAGTGTCAACCACGAAAACAGTCCTGCTCCAAAAAATAATGCACTCCAGTCTCGATAACCGAGTGTACTGGCACCGATCGCATTAATAAAACCACCTGCGACGGTCGGCAGGTAAAGAACAGGCGTAATGGTTTCTGGATGCTGTCTGCCTCTCCATAACTGACCGGAACAATGCACGCTAAAGCTTAGCTGACCGATCGCACCAACAATAAATAATGCAACAGCAATTGCATGGGCATAGGGCGCGATCGCCAGCGCCACCAGCACTGTAGAGACAGGCACCAACCCGACAAAGCAATAGAAAATAGGATGCTCAAACTCAGCCAAGGCAGTTTCTTTTACCCACAGCCATTTACTGACGTAGAGCAGTAACAGCAACAGCCAGACTGCGACAGCCAGCAACATGATGCTTTCACTAATCCAGATGGGTAGGTGCCAAATTTTGGCAGCCACTCGCCAGCAGTTTCCCAGCCCCACCAAACCTAGAACCATGCTAAAAAAAGAAGCAGGAATCGCCATGCGATCGGCTCTCAGACGGGGAAACTTTAGACGAAATTTTCTCATGGTTGGGTTTGCTGGCAATACTTGAGAGATGCAAACGATCGATTTCCAATGTTCCGATTTGTCTATAAGATGAGTTGTCTACAGTAATTATCTACAGCAGTACTTGATCGATTAAAGGAGCAATAACTGCAATATTCTTCACCAAATCATCAGAGAGCGAAAATCGTTGTTTCAAGTGATCGGGGTCGTTGTAACTAAGCCATACTTTGCCGTCTGTTGCCTCCCATACCAGCACCTTTAAGGGTAAATCCAGCCCGATCGTCGGTTCTGCAACCATCAGTGGCGTTCCAGCTTTAGGATTGCCAAACAGCAATAGTTGCGTTGGGCGCATATTTAATCCAACTTTCTTAGCTTCAGCTTGTTGATCAATGCGGATAAAAATAGCGATGCCTTTCGCCTGAAGAATGGCTTCTAAGCGATCGATCGTTTCAGCTACGGAATAGGGGCTAAGTTGGCTGATGATGCCATTAGTTGCAGTCATAACAGCGAATTCCTCAACGGTTTCGGTAATAAGTATTTTTAAGGCGTCTTAAATCTGTGCCATTCCACCATCGACAAACAGTTCGATGCCGTTGACAAAGCTGCTATCGTCTGAAGCGAGAAAAACAACAGCTTTGGCAATCTCATCGGGTGTACCAACTCGCCCCATTGGAATATTGTTAGCTTGACTAGTGACGAATTCCTGCAGCTGCTCATCACTTAGTCCCAATTGATCGTAACCAGAAGTTGGAACTACGCCAGGACTAATGGCATTCACCCGGATATGGCGTCCTTTGAGGTCGAGTATCCAATTACGGGCAAACGATCGCACAGCGGCTTTGGTCGCGCCGTAAACACTGAAGGCTGGAACACCTTTCATAGAATTAATCGAGGCGTTCAAAATGATGGAAGCACCCTCTGACAGCAGCGGCAGTGCTTTCTGCACAGTGAATAACAAACCTTTGACGTTCGTGTTAAACGTTTTGTCAAAGTGTTCTTCAGTAATTGAACCCAGTGGAACGACTTCTCCAATACCAGCATTGGCAAAGATCACATCAAGTTGCCCTTGCTCTTGTTCAATCGTGGTAAACAGGCGATCGAGATCTGCCAGATTGGAGACATCGCTCTGAATACCCCTGATATTTTCACCGATCGCGTTCACGGCAGCATCCAGTTCAGGTTGACGACGACCCGTGATAAAGACATAAGCGCCCTCGGCAACAAAACCCTTGGCAGTCGCAAGACCGATGCCGCTGCTGCCGCCGGTGATAAGAGCAACCTTTCTATCTAGTTTTTTCATGATGAGTCCTGCGAGCATGAAATGGTGAACAAGTTAGCTAGTGAGCTAGATATTTTCCAGCCATGTCTCACTCTCTTTCTTGAGCGCGAGTTCTTCATCACTATAAACAGAGATGATGTCAGTCGAAGGTGAAAGCCCACTGCGGAGGAGCCAGTAGCAAACAAACTGGGCTGATGCGGGAAATGCGGACAGATTCATACCAGCGAAGAAGTCCTTTGGAACGCCGCGTGGATCAACTGGTTCTATGCGATCCTTATCATAGACACCAGTACGCTTGATGATTCGCCAGATACCGTCCCGTCTTTCCAGTAGATCGAAAAAACGAATCCATGACTCCAGATCAAACTCTTGGTGGTCTATAGTGAGCGACGAAATTCTTGGATAGCCCCGATATGCATGAGATATGGATCGTTGTGTCGTCATGGGAGCATTCGGCGAGCGTTTTCCAATCGTCACTATCTCTAGCGTGTCCCCGACGAATGAGTAGGTTAGCAATTTGATGCTCATCTTCCATCAACGACAATATATTATTGTTACTCATTTTTTTATCTCCGCAAACATCGTTTTCTTCCCCTACTTTTTCTATGAATATGAACCTTATGGCTCTGACAAGTATCTGATTTAGATGAAGAAAGCGTTCATACCATCAACGCTAGAGAGAAATGTTTCGATCGCAGCAATTTTGCCATCCCTCAACCGACAAACCGTAGCTAGATGCTTATCAAGTACACGATCGCCTTGCTGCGCTGTGTTGTGAATCGGGAATGACGATAGGATAATAACGAGCTGGGAGAATGGTTGATGTTTACGGAAGCCTACGAGGGAAAGTATGCTGTCGTAATGGGCACCTATAACTTCCCTATACTCTGCGTTAAATAAATGCCAATCTTGTAACTGGGTTGTTTTGCTTTTCTGGTTCGCGTAGATTTAACTATAAGCAATCGCCGAGGCTTTGTCGCCCACTCAGAGTTTGAATTTTCGTACCATAACAAGATCGATTCCTCACTCCACCTCAAAGTTAAGGTTTCAATGCAACCTAAGTTGATACTCAACTCAATCGCAGGTTCACCTTACAAACTAACAACGCCTCGTTTTGCTGCAATAATCACAGCTTGAGTGCGATCGTTGATCCCTAACTTACTCAAGATGCGATTAATATGAGACTTAACAGTGCTCTCAGTGATACTCAAGGCAGTGAAGAACGAACAACGGAAGGGGATATGGGTTGATTAGGGTTAACTTTCATAGACCCAGATGATTGAATAGATGTAAAGGTAGAGCGCAGTATCAACTTTACGAAAGGGTTGCAACAACGCTTTGAGTTTGACCAACGCCGCATCTTCAGGAGCTGCAAGGATATAAGCAAGCATCTTGCCAGTGCGATTTAACTACATACCTCTCCCAGTAGTAACTGTCTGTTCCCAATTGAGAAGTTTCCTGCACTGCAAAATTCTCAATTTTTCATTTAGCTGACAATGTTGATACAGTTGTTTGAAGCATTCTAAGAAGTTCATGCACAACCGATGACGATTCCGTGCGTCTCCATGCTAGAGCGAGTTTTAGCATTAGAAAATCACCCTCCAAAGGTTGATAAACCACACCTTTTGCACTTAACGATTGCACATCTGCCAAAACGAAGGTGATGCCCACTCCCGCTGCTGCTAATCCCAGACGAGTTTGAGCCAGCTCGGCTTCTTGGACAATGTTTGGAATAAAACCTGCTTGCTCACAACTTTTGATGAAGTTGGCATATAGAACTGGAGCCAGCGACCGCGGGTAAAAGATGAGGGGTTCATTGGCTAGAGCGTGAAGTGGAATCGGTTGTTTCTTAGCAAGTGGATGTGATATGGGCACGGCAACAACATAGCTTTCCTCGTACAACGATTTCACTACAAGAGCCGGCTCACGAATTGGAAGATAGACGAACCCAATATCAATCTGATGAGTCCGTAAAGCTTCAACATGAGCTTCCGTTCCACCACTACTCAGCAGAAGATTAACCTGTGGGTATCTTTCTCGGCAAGTTCTCACAATACTGGGTGCAAGACAAAACAGAGTTGCTTCAGTGAAACCAATTCTTACGGTGCCAGCACGACCATCGGCAATTTGTCTAGTAATCTGAATACCTTCTTCTACCTCATGCAGAACACGGCGGGCTGTTTCTAAAAACTTTTGTCCGGCTGGAGTGAGCTTGACCCAGTGCTTGGTTCGTTCAAATAATTGAATCTCTAGGCTGTCTTCCAATGCCTGAATCTGTTTACTTAAGGCAGGTTGACTTAAGTGCAGTGACTCAGCCGCTCGACCAAAATGCAGCTCTTCTGCAACCGCGATGAAATAGTGTAATTGGCGAAACTCCATGGGTATTGCCGGTAATAACTATGAGTTATTACGCCATATCTAATCTGAAACAGCAACTACCAATTTGGCGACTACGATTGAAACATGGTGTTATTTGCACAGAAATCAACCTAGAAATTCTGTGAGCCGTTGGCATCCTTTGTTGCTTTTTCCAGTTTCTAGATAGAGCCATTCTCATGCACAAAAAACACGTTCACTCATCAAATCTGCAATCATTTTCTCGTCGCGCTGTGATCAAAGCGATGGGTTTGGGTGCTGCAACCACGGCGTTTACGTCTTTGGCGTTGGGTGGCGATCGCTCAGCTCAAAGTCAAGTAGAACGAGGGCAAATCGCTCAAAATTCGACAGAACAAATTAACTCAACTCAACCGTCGCGAGTGATCACAAAATCCATTCCTCGCACCAATGAAGTTGTGCCTGCGATCGGGATGGGAACCTTCCTAACATTTGATGTTTTATCTGATCAGCCTCGTGATCACCTTCAGGACGTGATGCGTCGTTTTTGGCAAGGTGGCGGGCGGATGATTGATGTCTCACCGCTCTATGGGATGTCAGAGATCAATGTGGGCGAGTTCGCAGCCGCCCTCAATATCACTAACGATTTGTTCATTACTAACAAGATCTGGGCAACGGGTGAGTATTTAGGGGATGATAGTCACGCGTTACGTCAGCTTGAGCAGTCAATGCAGCGATTGTCACGCGATCGCATTGATGCCATGCAAGTTCATAGCCTGGTAAATGTAGAGATGGTCATCCCATTCCTGCGAGAATGGAAGCAGGACGGCAGAATCCGCTATCTTGGTGTGACTCATCACGACCTACCGTTATATGCTGCCCCGATTACTCGATGGATTGAGAATGGTGAGTTAGACTTTGTGCAGGTTCGCTACTCAATTTTTGAGCGTGGGGTTGAAGAGCGAATCCTTCCGGCAGCGGCTGATCAAGGAACCGCCGTTTTGGTCAATATGCCGTTTGAAAAAGCACGTCTGTTTGAAGTGGTTCAGGGGCAACCGCTGCCCGACTTTGCCAGTGAAATTGGCTGTGAGAGTTGGGCACAGTTCTTCCTCAAGTATGTGATTTCTCATCCGGCTGTAACCTGCGCTATTCCTGCAACTACCAATCCTGATCATGTTGTTGAAAATTTAGGAGCCCTGAGAGAGCCACTTCCCGATCAGGAGATGCGTACCCGCATGGTACGGCACATGGAAAGTCTACCTGGTTTCAGCAACCTTGCTCAAATGCCCTGGTATCCTGGTAAGCAGTTTAGTGGGCTAGTGCGCCTGCCCGGTTTGGCTGCGACCCAAAATGCTAGAGGTAGATAGGATGAGATTTGTCTGTCGATATTCTCTGAAGCTAGGGGCTGTTGTTTGTCTCGTTTTAGCGAGTTGTATGCCCCAAGATATTGTTCGCAGCCGCTCAGATTCATCTCGTGTGACCCCTTCTACCCCTTCTACCCCTTCTACTCGCTCGCTCGAATCTCCAGTGGCATCGCAAACTCCTGTTGTGCCAAACCCCACTCAGGACCCTGAAGCCGACATTTGGACACAGATGCGGCAAGGAACAGGATATGTAGTGCTATTGCGTCATGCCCAGACCGTCGAGGGAACGGGCGACCCACCTGGATTTCAGCTTGATGACTGTGCAACTCAGCGCAACTTGTCAGAGGCAGGTAGAGAGCAAGCTGCTCAAATTGGTCAGGTGTTTCGCGATCGCAACATTCCCATTCGTCAAGTTCTTTCGAGTCAATACTGCCGCTGCTTGGATACGGCTAAATTGTTAAATCTGGGTAATGTTCAACCCGCTCCTATGCTGAACTCTACGTTTACCAATCGCGCTAATGAAGCCGAGCAAACAGCACAAGTTCGTCAACGTATGCTCAACCACCAAAATACATCCGGTGTGATAGTGATGGTGTCACACTTTGTCAATATCGGAGACGTTAGCGGTGTGAATGCTCCAGAGGGTGGGGCAGTGGTTATGCGAACGAATCAGCAAAGTGAGTTGGAAGTGGTAGCAAAAATTCGAGATTGGTGATCAAACTCATCGCGATCGCACAACACCACTTCAGAAATGTTTTCTGAATACATCGCTACAGAGATACAACCATTGGTTTGAATGGACAAATTGACGGGTATGTCAACTGAATTGTGTCAAGGGTTAAAACTCAGCTTGGAAAACGATCGCCAAACTCAATAGCAAAGCGATTGAGAGCAGGTTTCCAGTCTCGGATTGGCATGGTCCACTTCTTGGCAATATTCTGGATTGCCAGATAAACCAC
>NZ_JACXWX010000013.1 GCF_014764505.1 Phormidium tenue FACHB-886 | reverse complement strand
AAGGATTGTTGCTGGTACTTCAACCCTATCACGTCGCCCATCCTCAACCTCTTCATGCAACAAAGCCTAGCTACAGTATTAAATAGCCAGAGTATTAGATAGCTACAGCGTGCTGTAGCTATCTAATACTCTGGCTAAGTCTTGCATCGATAAATTTTGCAAATGGCGCTCCGGCAACCTTGTAAAGATTATCGGAGTCCATTCAGTTAGAGATTGGTTTAATACGGCGATTTTCATCGCGTGAGGGACTGTCTTTTTGTTAAATGCAGCGCTTTGCGTAGCCATAGCAGAAACTCACCCTTGATGTGAGCAAAGCGCTATACAGCTTAGTTTTGTAGCAAGGGTGGCAAGTAAGGGGATAACTTACTTGCCCTTATTAGCTGCTAGACGTACAAAAGCCATTTCAAGAGGAAGCTAAATGGGTCATAAAGCGCTCTATTGAGTGATTGCGCTATCCTATTGCTTATCACTGCCGTTTTCTAGAGATTTTTAAATTTGGAGAGTGCAAGATGACTTGGCGCGGTTCCACAACTCCCCTCGATCGCACTTTTGCCTGCCTACCTTATTTGCTGCCGCTGCTGGATGTCTTGGTGATGTTCTCGGCTCCGTTTTTTAACCAATTTCCAGCACTGCAGCCCATTTTGCTGGTCTTTGCTCCGTTGATTGCAATCTACAGGGGCATTCCATTCATGGGGCTAATTATCTTTTTTGCCCTGTTTCTACTTGTAGTCAGGAACGAAAGCATCTCGCACTTCATTCGCTTCAATGCCATGCAGGCGATTTTGTTAGACATTGTGCTATTTCTGTTCAACATTATTTTTGCCTATGCGCTTGCACCCATTTTGGGTAGTGGGCTACTGCTAGACACTTTATTTAACGTGATCTTCTTAGGCACGATCGCCGCTGTGATCTACTCGGTGGCGCAGTCTCTTCTGGGACGCTATGCCGAAATTCCAACTATCTCCGATGCAGTTTATATGCAGGTACGGTAGAGGGAATTGCGGCACAGCCGTTTTCATTCAGGCGGTTGGATCGTTTTAACAGGGGCAACAGAAAGTTCGGGCTGAGGCGTAATTACCACTTCAGCCTCTAGTTGAGGGCTAGGCTTAGTGGAAACTGTGTTTTCCAACGAGCCAATGCCCTCTATTTCAATGCGGATGCGATCGCCGACTTGTACTGCGCCTACTCCTTCTGGCGTGCCAGTCAAAATGACATCACCAGGAAGTAACGTCATTACCTGACTGATATAAGACACCAACTCATAAGGTGAAAACACCATATCGCTAATAGGCGCAGACTGAACAGGCTGCTCTTGGTCGTTCAGGAAGGTTTGCAGCCTTGCAGCAGGGTTTAGATCGCGGACAATCCAGGGTCCAAGCGGACAGAAGCTGTCGAAGCCTTTGGCACGAGTCCATTGTCCGTCTGATTTTTGTAGATCGCGGGCAGTCACGTCGTTGGCGATCGTATAGCCCCAGATTTTGGTGCGGGCTTGCTCAACGGTGCAGTCGGCACAGCGTTCGCCGATCACTACCGCTAGCTCCCCTTCATAGTCTACTCGCTGCGACTGAGACGGGTAGAGAATTGGCGACTCTGGCGCAATTACCGTAGTAGGGGGCTTGAGAAACAAGAGGGGCTGCTGCGGCACGTCATTGCCCAGCTCTGCGGCATGTTTAACGTAGTTACGCCCTACCGCCACAATTTTGGACGGGGCACAGGGGGCCATCAGGTAATACTCATGGGGGGTCAGTTCTTCGTCGGTAAGCTGCCCCGCTAGCCACGGGGGTGCATCTAGAACTTTGACTCGCCGATCGAGCTGAAGCAAGCCATAGCAGAGCTTGCCAGTAGGGGTTTGCACACGAACAAAGCGTTGCGCCATAGTGTCAATCGTCTCTATCTTGGTATATGATTGTAAATCCTTGCTTCTGAATTTAAGAGACTGCTTTAAGCGTTCCAAGATAGTACGGATAGGCTAGCGCTTCCCTTTGTTAAATTGCAAATTTATTTAAGTAAATCTGCAGTGGAAGGGATAGCTTAACCCGATTGAACCGCTGAGGCAACAAACTTTAACGGCAGAAGCCATTTGTCCATAAGGAGAAAGATAGAATGCCACAGTACGAAACCATGTATATTCTGCGCCCTGATCTGGGAGAAGAGCAAACAGATGGGGCGATCGCCAAGTATCAAAACCTCCTGCAAGAGCAAGGCGCACAAGAGCTAGAAACTCAGCATCGAGGTAAACGCCGCCTTGCCTATGAAATTCAGCGGCATCGTGAGGGCGTTTACATCCAGATGAACTACACTGCACCTGGGACGGCGGTTGCCGCTATGGAAAGAGCAATGCGCCTCAGTGATGAAGTCATTCGCTATCTGACAGTCAGACCGGAAGCGGTAGCGGCTGAGTAGATAAGCAGAGTAAATAGCTAAGACTGATAGTTAGGACTGAGTATTGAAAGGGGCGGCACAGGGTGTCGCCCCTTTTGCCTGTATAAAAATTTACTGCTTGTGAGTTATATAAGCCTGCTGCTTGTAATGTAGTTTAGAGCTTCAGAAGGTGGAGACCATACTTTTGGGGCTAGCGCAAGGTATATGTTCGTTTAAATAAGTTTCTCGAAAGGTTATTAAGTGTTACAGCCTCGGTTTCGTTCCATCTTCTAGGATGGGCACCTTGGCATTGCATAAGCTCGCAAGCCTTCTGCCCACTTGCACAGCAAGGAAACATGGCGAAACTGACTGGAAGCGCAAATAACGACATCTTTTTGGGAGATACCAATCCCGATGATTTAAAGGATTTTATCTATGGCAATGCAGGCAACGATGTTTTCGCCGGTATTTTGGGGGATGACTATCTAGACGGCGGCGACGGCAATGATTTTATTGAGGGTGATACAGGCAACGACACCATTTTGGGCGGCAATGGCAACGATATGCTTGGGCAGATTGCCGTGCTAAATTCCAGTTCCCCTAACACTGCCTTTAGCTTCTCAGAGTCAGGCAACGATACAATTGACGGCGGCAGCGGCTCGGACCTGATCGGCGGTGGGGAAGGCAACGATCGCCTAGAAGGTGGCACAGAAGGCGATATTCTGGGGGCATTTACCTACCAGTTCACCACCACAGCTATTACTACCTACACCTGCACCGAGGCAGGCAACGATCGAATTAGCGGCGGTGCGGATACCGATCTGCTAAGTGGCGGCGACGGCAATGACCAGCTCGTGGGCGGCACAGGCAATGACACTCTGGGAGAGTATACGTTTGTTGCGGCAGGTGTGACGGCAACTGGAAATGCCACCTCGACTATTCAAGGTTTTGATTCGGGCAACGATCGGCTGGACGGAGGGGAAGGGGGTGATTATCTTTGTGGCGGTAGCGGCAACGACCAGCTCGTGGGCGGCACAGGCGATGATATCTTGGGCGACCTCAACCACAACCTGCTGCAAACCTCACAGATTAGCGGCAGTATGCGCTTTACCAGCGCTGCGGTCACGGGTGCTGATCTGGGAAACGATCGGCTTGATGGAGGCGCAGGCAACGACAGCCTCAACGGCGGCGCAGGCAACGATGTGCTGATGGGCTGTGCCCAGGGTAAAACCAGCGGTAAGGGGGAAATCGATCGGCTGGCGGGCGGCGCAGGCGGCGATCGCTTTGTTCTGGGCACTGCTAAGGGCGTTTGCTATAGCGATGGTAAATCTCGCCAGCCCGGTCAGGCGGACTATGCGATCGTCACAGATTTTAATTCCTCCGAGGGCGATCGGCTACAGCTGGCAGGACGAACTTCTCAGTACAAGTTGGGCAATTCGCCGATCGCAGGCATCTCAGGCAAGGCAATTTTCTGTACTCTGCCAGGAGCCACTTCGGAACTGGTGGCGATCATTCAAGGCAGTGGCATATCCTTGGGCAAAGGAGCTGTCTTCGTTGGCTAAGACTCGTCCGTAAAGGGGCTATGCGCCTATAGAGTCAGGGGGTGGCTGAAGCCCACCCCCTGACTCTATAGCGCTACGTATCAATAGCACCACGTGTCATGCAGGTGTATCTTGCAGGACAGCTTGCGAATCTTCTAACTGCGGAATCGTGGTGAGCTTGCGACGGTGCGGCTCTCCCAGCAGCACGACTGAGCAGCCCAGCCGCCTGATAATTTGAGTTGCCAGATCGCTGATAGCTAGCTCAGAGCTATTGATACGGCGGCGGCGCGATCGCATCACCACTAGATCAAAAGCTTTTGCTTCATTGGCAATGATGGTTGTAATATCCCTGCCGTTGATCATACGTATCTCTGGAAGACGAGCGAGCTTATCAGAAGTGGCTTGGGTGGCTAGTTCCTCTAAGCGAGACTTGATCCAATTTTGATGATCAGCAGAACCACGACGGTTAGAGATATGCAGCAGGGTCACTTCCGCATTGGTTGCAGCGGCTAGGGTGCTGGCAAAGCGAATCACCCGCCCTAAGCGCTGAGTTGGATTTTTCACCGGAACCAGAATACGGCGGATTTGGCTAGGAGAATTGAGCATGCGGGTAATTGCCACCGGGCAATGAGATGCCCAGAGGACGCGATCGATCACACTGCCAAACAAGCGCGCCCGAATGCCACCCACGCGGCTCCAGCCCATCACCACTAAGCTGGCATCCTGTTCGCGGCTAGCGCGGCTAATTCCCTGCGCTACAGCATCATCAATTCGCAGCAGCGGTTCGGCTTCAACGCCTACTTCTTGACACACCTGGGTTGCATTCTGCAGCAGCGATCGGCTTTGTAGCAGTGAGCTTTCTAGCTCGGGGGCATCCATGTGAACATGGGCAGCCGCAATTGCCAAAGGCACAACTCGCCCCGATCGCTGCTGTGCTAATAGCGCTGCCATCTCCATCAAATTGCGCTCGGTTGTGGGATTGTAGACCGGCACAACGATCGTTGGCGATCCGACGGCTGCTTCTGCAGGTGAACTGTGCCAGCCTTCCAGGAAGGAACCATCTTCTGGTAAACCAGCACCCGCCGGTGTTAAACCGCTAGCTGCTTTTTCAGTGATTAAAGGTCCTAAAGTGGCAGTCACTAGCATTAGAACGATCACGCTGTTGAGGACGTCCTCTGTCAAAATACCGGCCCGATAGCCCACAAAGGTGGCGGCAAGTGTAGCAGCTACCTGCGGCATCGACAGCGACCACATGGTAATGCCCTCGCGCCAGCTGTAGCGGTAGATTTGTTTTGCCAGAGCTGCCGCCAAAAATTTACTGCCAATCAAGCCTACGACAATTGCCAGCGTCAGGGTGAAGGAGCTTCTCAGGAAGGCTGGAACATCAACCAGCAGACCAACATCAATAAAGAAAATCGGAATGAATAGAACGCTGCCGACAAATATGATTTTTTCTTTGACTGGGCTATCTCCGACCGCGTTGTTAACTGCTAACCCCGCTAAAAATGCTCCAATAATCTTCTCAACACCAATCAACTCTGCTCCCAACGCTGACACAAACACAACCAGCAGCACAAACAAAAACTGATTGCCTTCTTCATCCCCAGTACGGCGAAATACCTGTCTACCCAGCCAGCTAAAGCCAAACAAAATGAGAGCTGTATAGATCAGCAAAGACAGCAGCAGGCGCACAAGCTGAAACGTATTAAAATCGCCTTCGTGAATGCCCAAGCAAATGGCTAAAACCAGCAGTGAACCAATATCTGTGAAGATCGTCGCACCAATGGTGACTACAATCGATTCATTATTCATCAAACCCATACGGCTCACGATCGGATATGCCAGCAGAGTGTGTGAGGCAAACAACGAGCCAATCACCACTGAGCCATTCCAATCAAAACCAAATACTCGTCCCACCAAAATGCCGAACGCTAAAGGTATGGCAAAGGTGAAAAAGCCAAAGCCAGCCGATCGATGCTTAGTGGCTTGAAACTGCTCAAGATCAATTTCTAATCCTGCTACGAACAGCAAATACACTAAGCCGATGTCGGAGAGCAGCTTCATCGTCTCCGATTCGGTGTTTAAGACATTTAGCCCGCTTGAGCCTAGCGCCACACCCGCTAATAGCAAGCCCAATAACCCTGGCAGCTTTATCCGCTCAAAGAGGAGGGGAATAATGAGAATAACTGCCAGCAAAATGGCAAAAGAAACAATTGGCTCTAGCTGCATGATCCGCTTTGTAAGTTTGTGATTAAATAGTGATTTTCAAGTTTAAGAAAGTTACCTGAAGACAGAGTTTGTAAACCGCGGGGTCGAACCTAGCTCTCCGTCGCTTAGCATACGGCTATAGGTAGACTTTGCCATAGCTAACTATAGCCAGAGGGCACCTGGTAAGAATCTACCGCAAGGCGTGCAAAACTACGTGGCTTTCTCAATTAAATTGCATCAAACTGCACAAAGTTAGGCTGCTTTCGCCTGTGCTATTCACCACATCTGTTTCTTTTACTAAATAAATGAATATTGTTTTAAGCAGGTTTTTAGAAGTTATAGTTTGAGAACAAATCTAGGCAGAAATTACTCACTATTCTGGTCACCAAATTGGTCGCTTTAAGTAGTTCTTAACTGTTCCACTTCTATGCCAACCCCCTAAAAAAACTGCCTAGATAGAGGCAAACTCTATCTAGGCAGTTTTTTTGCAGAGTACTTTAGCCTCTTCAGAATGAGGCAGGTTTTGACAGTGAGACGATCGCCCAGCGAAGGCTAACCATCAAACACCACTGAATGCCATGCCTTCTTCTGATCGCCTGTCGTTTCGATCATTACATGCTTGACGATGGTGTATTCCTCTAGCGCATAGTACGACATATCTTTGCCCATGCCGCTGTGCTTGAAGCCGCCGTGAGGCATTTCGCTGGCGATCGGCAAATGGTCATTGACCCAGACCGTGCCGCAGTCTAGCGCTGCCGAAACGCGCATTGCCCTTTGCACGTTCAGCGTCCAGACACTGCCTGCTAATCCATAAGGCGTGTCGTTTGCCAGCTTGATTGCTTCGGCTTCATCCGAGAAGCGATTTACCACCACCACCGGACCAAAGATCTCTTCTTGCACACAATTAGCAGACTGCGCTGCCTCAGCCAGAATGGTTGGCGGGTAGAAGTAGCCCTCACCCTCCGGCAAAACACCGCCAGTAGCCACTTTCACGCCCTGCTGCCGTGCTTCTTCCACAAAGCCGTGCACCTTCAGACGTTGCGTTTCGCTAGTGAGTGGGCCAATATCGGTATCTGCAGCAAACGGATCGCCAAACTTGAGCGATTGCGTCAGCTCTGTAAAGCGGCTGAGAAATTGGTCAAACACTTCATCTTGCACATAGATGCGCGTGGCAGCGGTGCAATCCTGCCCTGTGTTCATGTATGCGGCAGGAATTGCGCCCCGTGCTGCTGCTTCAATGTCCGCATCGGCAAACACCACAAAGGGAGCCTTGCCGCCCAGTTCTAGGGTGATGCGTTTAATGCGGGGGCTGGCGAGCTCGGCAATGCGTTTGCCGGTGCGAGTGCTGCCCGTAAAGCTGATCATGCGAACATCTGGATGAGTGCAGATCGCCTCTCCTACCTCTGCACCGCCCGTGACGACGTTAATTAGCCCTGCCGGAAATCCCGACTCCAGTGCAATTTTTGCCAGCTCGATCGTGGTAATTGGCGTATTCGGCGCCGGTTTAATCACCACCGCGTTTCCGGCTGCCAGCGCTGGCGATAGCTTCCAGATCGCCATCATAAACGGATAGTTCCAAGGGGTAATGGCCCCCACAACGCCGATCGGCTCTCGCCGAGTCATACTGGTGTAGCCGCCAACATACTCTCCTGCAGCGCTGCCTTCTTGCCGCCGCACCACTGAGGCAAAATAGCGCAGGTTGTCGATTGAAAAGGGAATATCACCGCCCGTCGTTAGCTTCATCGGCTTTCCGGCGTTTTGGCTCTCTAGCTTTGCTAGCTCGTCGCTGTGTGCTTCCAGCGCATCCGCAAACTTGAGTAGCGCTGCGCTCCGTTCGCCATATGACTTGGCTGCCCATTCAGCTTGGGCAACCTTGGCAGCGGCAACTGCCCGTTCAACGTCGTCTTTTGTGCCGAGTGCAACCGTAGCGAAGGGTTTGCCCGTTGCCGGATCGATCAGATCCTCACTGCCCGTCGTCACTAGCTCACTGCCAATCACCATTGGATAATGCGTCAGCTTGTCCATAAAAACCTCTTGCTCAACAGACCCTTGAAGCGCGATGGCTCATTTTAGCGCGATTGCCCTGCTGGACCTAATAGATTCAGAGACTTCAGCAAGCGTCAACTTACCGTTTATGGGCTAGATCAAAAGATCAGCCTTTCTTCAGGATTGATCGTCATCAACTCAACTCGCGATCGCCGAATCTTCCCGAAACTGCTGCCAGTCTTGCTGCAGGTGTTCTGTCCATTTCAATGCGATGGACAAGTCGGTGAACGGAATTTGTATAGGGGAAGCATCGGCAAATTGAAAAGCGATGGCAACTTTGCGAGCGGTTGCCGGAGGATGCGTCAGATCAATTGGACGATCGCCTGCCAGTAGCTCGATCGACTGCACCTGCCGCAGCGAGAACGATTGCAGATTTTGTGCTCCCTTGCGAGTCGGCTTGCCCCAAGTCAGTTCAGCTCCCTTTTGCCCTAGCACAGCGTAGATATCGTACTTGGCATGGTCAAACGCCGCTGCCCAGACTTTGTATGCCTCTAGCTTCTGGTATTCGTTCCAGCCTGCCCAAGTTAATCCAATAAACAGTCCTAGAAGCGGCAGCCAAATTAAACCGTGAATCATAAACTAGTCATTGAACGGTGTCTGCTTCTATCATCGCGTTTTTTTGGCGCTATCGACTTGAAAAGCGGGTTTGGGAAGTGGGAAGATAGAACCTCTGCATATGCTTCTCTAAAGCATCCGTTACGCTAGATAGATGTAGCTGATTAGCTTTACTTAAGTTAATTAACTAGCTTCACTAAGCTGTAGCTTTTACTACAGTTTGCACTCAAGCTTAAAGACAGGTTTACAAATCTCGATACCTATCCCCTGGGGGGGGATGTTAGGCTAAAGAATGTCAATTTTTTGATCAACTCTAGAACTTAATAGAGGTGCGTGTGGTCGCGACTCCAGAAAAAACTCAACCTGACTCTATGCAAGCTGCCTTGGGCGCTGTAGGAGAATCTGCTTCTCCACAGAATCGCGTGGCAGTGCTGCTAATGGGCTATGGCGAAGTCGAAAGCTATGAAGATTTTGCCAACTACAACGAGCAGGCGTTGAACTTGCTTACTGCTAAGTTTGCCCCCGTGCCAACTTGGATCTATCCCCCGTTGGCAAAATTGCTGGCAGTATTTGACCTGCACGAATGGAGCCACCAGCATGGCAATTTTATCTCGCCACATAACGCTATTTTTGAGCAACAGCGGGCTGGCATTGAGGCACAGCTTACAGAAAAATGGGGCGATCGCATTAAAGTATTCAAAGCCTTTAACTTCTGTGCGCCGTTTTTGCCAGAGCAAGTCCTGACCCAAATTCGGGATGAGGGCTTCGACAAACTGTTGATCTATCCGCTGCTGGTGGTTGATTCGATCTTCACTAGCGGCATTGCCGTAGAGCAGGTGAACAAAGCGCTAGCAAAGCTGTGGAGCGGTACAGAGCATTGGGTCAAAGGCGTTCGCTACATTCCTTCTTTCTACAATGAGCCTGCCTACATCGATCTGATGGCGCAAATGGTTGTGGAAAAGATCACGCGCGATCTAGCCGTTGCCCATCTGCCGTCGCAAACTGGGATTGTGCTGATGAACCACGGCTGTCCGCACAAAGCGAAGGGCTTCACATCGGGAATTGATGAAAGTCAGGCGCTATACGAGCGGGTGCGCGAAAAGCTGATCCATCGCTATCCGCTGATTTCGGTGGGCTGGCTAAATCACCAAACGCCGCTGATCGAGTGGACACAGCCGAATGCAGAGCTAGCTGCCAAAAACCTAATTGATTTGGGTGCAACAGCGCTGGTCTTCATGCCGATTGGCTTTGCTACCGAGAACCACGAAACCTTGCTAGATGTAGAACACATCATTCATGGTCTGCGGCGCAAACGTCCGGATGTCACCTATGTGCAGATGCCCTGCGTGAACGATCGCCCAGAGTTTATGAAAATGGCAGCAGATTGGGCAGAGGGGCAGATCGCGGCGCTGCTATCAGAGCAGGCGCTGGCGGTTAACCCAACTTTGGCAGCAGTGCAAGCGCAGTCTGAGTCACACGGTCATTCGCACGATCATGGACATTCGCATTCGCACGATCATGGACATTCCCATGGACATCATCACGGTGAACATCATCACCACGATGAGCACTCCCATGCCGAACATCACCATCATTAGACAGACTGCTGTGCTTTGCGCTTAAGCACTATTAAAATCCTGTAGAAGCCGTATCCACCGGACTTCTACAGGATTTTTTAGTATAGTGCTATGCGTATAAAGTAGAGTGAATCTTCTATACAAAAATTTCAGTCTAGATGGGTAGGGCCATACCATACTGGGTTGACCGAACGGTAAGGCAAAGCTCTTAACCAGTGATAAAAAAGTGATAAAAAAAGGAAGAGAACAACATTCTCTTCCTGGCGGTGATGGATTGTCCTGGGTGGAGCTTGGGCTATCTTGCTTGAGGCGCTGGCGTAGAGCTTTCATCTGCTTTTGCTTTTGGCGCTGTCTGGCGCTGCCACCCCGACCTTTATGATTTCGTCCTTCTCGACGTGGTGATTCCCACCGTTTTAGCCTTTGCGCCATTGCTAATCCTCATTAAACATATTACATAGTATACTACAAGAAAACTACACAAGCAACCCTGTATCGCGATCGCAATTGGAACAGTGCTGGGGACAAGAGGCTTGTCCCCAGCACTGTTTTTGTCCTGCTCTAGTAGTTGCCAAAAGATGACAACCTCGATCGAAAATTTTTATCGGCAAGCGTGGTGTTTCAAGCCGCGCTGGATTGCACTTCTAATGT
Organism: Phormidium tenue FACHB-886; assembly: GCF_014764505.1. GTDB lineage: Bacteria > Cyanobacteriota > Cyanobacteriia > Elainellales > Elainellaceae > FACHB-886. The sequence goes on along the minus strand of NZ_JACXWX010000013.1, from coordinate 131,698 downwards.
TTGGGAGATTGGTGGAGCTTATGCCATATCAACAGGCAAGCTTACACCTAGTGTTGCACTTCTGATGGTTGGGGAGACTGACTAATACTAAGCACTGATACTAAGCACTGATGCTAAGCCAAGTGAGCTTTTAGCACCGCTTTCGGGGCGCGACGGACGTTGCAGCGAATGGTTTCGTGTCCTAATTTTGTACAGGCTTCATAGCGATGGCAGCCCGAAAAGCCGTAGTACTGCCCATCTACTTCCAAAACGTCGATCGGCTCTTGCAGCCCAATTTCTTGAATCGATGCCATTAGGGAAGCAACTTTGGCTTGGTCATTTTGCCGATACAGCGGACGACGAATCTCGCGGATGGGGATGTCTTGAATTCTCATGGCGATCCATTTCTAATTCACTCTCCTCTATATCATACTCATTATGAGTATGAGTTTCAAGGTAATTGGCGAAATTTCAGCTTCTACTAAGGGCAATACTTTTTCACCGTTGCCAAAAGCTGATCGAGGTCAACAGGTTTACGAATGAAAGCATCTGCCCCCATTGCCATCGCCTCGTCTTCGTCTAGCACTGAGCAAGCGGTCACTAGCACTACGCGCGTTTCAGACAAACCTTCCTGCTGCCGAATCCGTTGTACTACAGAATAGCCACTCATATCAGGCATCAAAATATCCAACAGCACAATATTGGGACGTAGAGATTCAACACTGCGAAGCCCAGTCCAACCGCTGTCGGCAGTTTCCACAACATATCCCTCCGCTTCTAGAAATGTTTGGAGCAGGAGGACATTATCTTCAATATCATCAACAATAAGAATGCGGCACATAGGAAGTGACCCGAAACTAGCCAGAAGTCAAACTGTCAGCCAATTATATTGCTTTTAACAATAATTTAAGTGAGCACTCACGCTGTTAATAATGATCGTAAGGGATTGCTTGAGCGGTAGGGCAATAGATCTCTCCCCTTTAAAGGTGAGGTTTTACGACTAGTAGCGGCTGGCATAATGGTTTAGCATTGCCGCAGGCTGGCTAAGCTATTTACGATTGCTACTAGCTCTGCAGGTTCAACAGGTTTGGCAATATGCATTTGATAGCCTGACAACAGCGCCAGCTTTCGATCTTCTGTTCTGGCATAGGCGGTTAGCGCTACGGCTGGAATTTTGCCGCCTTGGTCAGCGCTGAGCGATCGCACCTTGCGAATTAGCTGATAGCCATCCTCATTGGGCAGTCCAATGTCGCTAATCAGCAAGTCGGGGGGAGCCTGTTTGAGCAACGCCAGCGCCTGCTGGGCTGAGCCGGCCGTTACAACCGTTGCTTGGGCTTGTTCAAGAATCAGCTTGATCAGTTCGCGAGCATCTAGCTCGTCATCCACTACGAGTATCTTGATCCCTCGCAGGCTGGGTGAACCCGCGTCAGATGAAGCGTTTTCTCCCTCTGCCTCAAGCCTTGGAGCATCTGCAGCTGCTGAATACACTGCCATCAGCGGCAGCGATACCACGAACGTCGCGCCCTTACCCAGACCTGCGCTTTCCACTCTCACGGTTCCTCCGTGCAGCTCTGTTAAGCCCCGCACAATCGACAGCCCCAACCCCAATCCGCCATGAGTGCGGGTGATTGAAGAATCTGCTTGCTGAAATCGCTCGAACACATGTGGCAAGAATACAGGATCAATTCCCTGCCCGGTATCAATGATGCTGATTTCGACATGGGAGTGAACCCGTTCTAGCACCACCAGCACCCGTCCTCTCTTGGGTGTGAACTTGATCGCGTTTGACAGCAAATTCCAAATGATCTGCTGTAGACGAGTGGCATCGCCTGAGACAATGCCTGCCAGCGGATCAAGCACCTTTTGTAGCCGAATTTCTTTAGCATCTGCCGCCAGCCGCACTGTTTCTAAGGCTGCATCAATGACTGCAAGCAAGTCAATCCGCTGCACGTTCAGCCGAATTTTGCCAGAGACAATTCGGTTCATGTCTAGCAGGTCTTCAATTAGCTGTGCCTGCATCCGAATGTTGCGATCGATCGTGTTCATGCCACGCTCTACCAGTTCTGGTTTGAGTCCACCTTTGCGAAGTATGTGTGACCAACCTAGTAGCGCATTTAGGGGAGTACGCAGCTCATGGGAAAGCGTTGCCAGAAATTCGTCTTTCATGCGGCTGACCCGCTCTACCTCGTTTCGAGTCGATCGCTCCCGCTCCAGCAGTTGTTCTTGCTGCTCCAGCAGCCGTCGTTGGTCATCTACATCAGTGCAAGTACCAAACCAGCGAACCGTGTTGCCTTGCTCATCTTGGACGGGCAATGCTCGCCCAATGAACCAGCGATAAGCTCCGTCGGAAGCCCGGCGGAAGCGGTACTCAACCTCATAGGCAGTGTTGGTTTTTAGAGAGCACTGCCAGATCTCTAGAGTGCGTTCGTAATCCTCTGGATGCAAGTAATCTTTCCAGTTCCAGCCTTGAGTGCCTGTGCGCGGCATGCCTGTGTATTCATACCAGCGCTTATTGAAGTAATCATGATAACCATCTGAAGTTGTACTCCAGACAATTTGCGGCATTGTATCTGCAATAGTTCTAAATTTTAATTCGCTCTCACGTAAAGCAGCTTCTGTTTGCTTGCGATCGGTAATATCTGCAACAATGATCACCAAATTATCTGGCAATGAATAAACATGGTTCTCAAACCAACGATTCAATGCAGGATAGAAATACTCAAAGCGACTAGCTGTTTTCTCGGCGGCAACCCGGTGTACTTCTTTGTAGAATTGCGTTTCTACTGTATCTGGAAACACGTCCCAAATGCTTTTGCCTACTAGCTCTTGCTTTGAGACGCCATTGACTTCTACAACTCGATCGTTGACATAGACATATCGCCACTCAGAATCTAGCACTAAGAACTGCTCGTTGATGGTTGCTAACGCCCTTTCCAGGTTTGCTTTAGCGGTCTGCGCCTCAGTCTGTAGCTGTTGCTCCCGCTCGCTGGAAACTGCCTGGCGCAGCTGAGCTAGCTCTAGATGAGTTTTTACCCGAGCCAACAGCTCAGGTGCAGAAAAAGGCTTGATCAGGTAATCATCTGCCCCTGCTTCTAGCCCATCAATGCGAGACTCTTCGCCTGCCCGTGCCGATAATAAGATTACCGGTATTTTTTGAGTGTGTGGGTCAGCTCGTAGCGATCGCAGCAGCTCAAAGCCGCCCATATCCGGCATCATTACATCGGACAGCACTAAATCAGGCCGTCGCCGTTGCACTGCTGCCAGCGCAGCCGCTCCATCTGCAACTGCTTCAACCTCATAAAACGGGCTAAGCAGACGCTTGACGTAGTTGCGCATGTCTATGTTGTCGTCCGCTAGCAAAATACGTGGGGCAGGACGCAGCGTGGCAGCGTGGCGTTGCGCTTGTTCTTCAGCCGTCGGTAGCCAATTCAGTGCTTCTGTGAGATAGGGCGTGGCAGCAGCAGCGACACCCTCTCTTCGCATGAAGGCAGCTGTTCCAGAATCGATCTGCTCAGCTGGTAAGTGAGTGATGCCCGTGGGAATAGAGACTTTAAACCGAGTGCCGACTTCCACTTCACTCTCAACGCAAATCGTGCCGCCCTGTAGCCGGACTAGCTCTTGAACCAACGACAGCCCAATTCCTGACCCTTCATAAGTCCGCCCCCGCGCCTCTTTAACTCGGTGAAACCGCTCAAATAAGTGAGGTATCTCTGCAGCCGGAATGCCGATGCCCGTGTCTCGAACTTCTAGCTCAACTGAATTACGCTGCTCCATCCAACGCAGCGACACGGCAATTTCTCCGTCAAGCGTAAACTTGAAGGCATTGGAGAGCAGATTCAGCACGATCTTCTCCCACATTGCACAGTCTACATAGATAGGCTCAGGCAACGGTGGGCATTCGATCCGCAGCCGCATTCCAGCTTGCTCGATTGCCGATCGAAACATACTAGCCAGCTCAGCTGTTAAACTTGCCAAATCAGTAGGCTGATACAAGGCTTGCGTTCTGCCTGCCTCTGTCCGGGAGAATTCCAGCAGCGTGTTGACTAGCTTGAGCAACCGTAAGCTATTGCGATGAACGGTTTCTATTTGCAGGCGCTGGGCTGAGGTCAGCGGCTCTGCTGTTTCACTAAGCAGCTGCTCAACTGGACCCAGCATCAGCGTTAGCGGCGTTCTAAACTCATGGGAGATATTGCTGAAAAAGCTAGTCTTTGCGCGATCGAGTTCTGCTAGTGCTTCCGCTCGTTTGCGCTCTTCTTCGTAGGCGTGAGCATTGCGGATGGATACAGAAACTTGACTGGCAAACAGTTCATAAAATGAGCGATATCCTTCATCTAGTGCCCGATTGGGACTAATTCCTGCAACCAGCGCTCCCAGCGGTGCCATCTGCCCAGATGAAGCAATGGGCATGACCAAAGCAGAACAAACTGGCTCTCCCCAAGGGCCGCCCGGCGCAATAGCATGGCGATCGACCGACTCCACTAAAACAGTTTCCCCTGCTGCTGCCCTTGCCAGCGACCAGAGCTGGGCGGCATCTATCTTGCTACCAGTTAAATTGCTACCAGTTAAATTGCTACCAGTTAAATTGTCAGGGCGAGTGGGGTTACTAGGGTCAAGGCGAACTGTGCTAGGGCTGGCTGCTCCGTTTATTGGCAATCCTACAGCGCCTTGTAGCGAAAGGGTTACACCGTCGGATTCCCGCAGGTACAGGAGGGCAAAGGGAACATCTAGCGGATAGGCAGCAACAGCGGTCATCAAATCTTGGCAAGTTGCCTCTACGCTACGGGTTTCGCCTGCTTTAGAGGCTAAGTCGCGCAACAGCCGTAGCCGGCGTTCTCCCAACACTTGCTGTGTCACTTCACTGCAAACTGCCAGCATCCCTACGATCGTTCCAGAATCGTCTTCAGCAGGGGCATGAGAAACACTGAAATAGGACTCTTCGCGGTAGCCCGATCGCTCCAGAACCAGCAGCAGTGCCGGCGTCCAGTTTGCCACGCCTGTAGACATCACTTTCTGAATCATCGGACCCAGAATATCCCAGGATTCTGCCAGCGTAACTTTAATATCTGTGCCTAGTGCAGTGGGGTGTTTGTCGCCGATCAGCAGAGCGTAGGCATCGTTGTAAAACTGGGTGCGCTCTGCTCCCCAAATCAGCACCATTGGATAGCGCGAGGCGAGCAGCGTTTTGATCAAAGACTTAAGGCTCTGCGACCAGTTCTGCATACTCCCCAAGGGAGATCGCGACCAGTCGTGCGATTGCATTAGTGCTGCCATCTCTCCGCTGTCCGCCAAGCAATCATGGGGAGCAACTCCCTCAAACTGAGTCACAATCGCTACTTGCTCCTACAACATAACCGTCCTGATAGTGGCGGCATCCAATAACCGGGAGAGTGCTTGTGGGTTCCTCGCAAAGCGTCTAGGTTATGGGTTTTCACTGTACTGCGCTATTTGAATCAGCCACTTCTACCTTAAAGGAGATTGTAGACGATCGGCAGCTGCTGAGCTTAACGTAAGGAGCAATTTAGATGAGGACAATACTGTCCTGATTCAGCGCTTGATCTGCTGTAATAAGACAGGCTAACCGGTTAAAGATCAGGCTTTAGAGAGATGTTGTGTTTGTTTAGGGGTCGGGTATGGGCGGCTGCTTGGTTTGGGCTAACGCTCGTTTTAGTAATCTTCATGCAGGTGGCGCTGCTTCCCGCTTCGCAAGCTGGCAGCAGCCAGGAACTTCGAGGGGTTTGGCTGACCAATGTAGACAGTGATGTGCTGTATAGCCGCGATCGCCTGGAAACTGCCCTAGATCAGCTTGCCAGCCTAAACTTCAATACGATCTATCCTGCCGCCTGGAACTGGGGTTATACCGTTTATCCCAGCCCTACTGCACAACGGGTGATGGGCGTTGCAGTCGATCCACGAGTGCCGGAGTGGCAAGAGCAAGATGCGCTGGCAAACGCTGTTGATTTAGGACATCAGAAGGGCTTCACTGTAATTCCCTGGTTTGAGTTTGGCTTCATGACAACCGCAGAGTCTGAGATTGCTGCCGCTCACCCCGACTGGATTACTCAACGTCAGGACGGTTCCCAACTTTGGCAGGATGGCATCTATCAGCGCCGCTGGCTCAATCCCTTCAAGCCGGAGGTGCAGCAATTTATTCAAGATTTAGTTATTGAAATTGTCAGCCAATATGATATTGATGGCATCCAGTTTGACGATCATTTAGGCTTACCGGCAGAATTTGGCTACGATAGCTATACTCTCCAGCTCTACCGCCAAGAACACCGCGGCAAGTCTCCTTCTAGTAATCCAGATGATGCAGAATGGGTACGCTGGCGAGCTGACAAAATCACCAGCTTTATGTCTCGTCTGTTTCGTGCAATCAAGGCAGTCGATCGCAATACAATCGTTTCTGTTTCACCTAATAACTATCCATTTGCTTATCACCACTACCTGCAGGATTGGCAGCGCTGGGAGCGGCAGGGCTTAATTGAAGAGCTGGTTCTGCAGGTCTATAGCACTAACTTTGATCACTTTATTGCAGCGCTTTCTCGTCCAGAAGTGCGGGCAGCCAAAACGCATATTCCTGTATCAATTGCCATCCTTACAGGGCTGAGAGATTTAGCTGTGCCAATTCATCAAGTCGAAGAACAAGTTTGGGCAGTGCGCGATCGTCAGTTTGCCGGAGTTTCATTCTTTTTCTACGAAAGCCTGTGGAATATCACCCCAGACCCGCGACCTGCGCGCCGCGCAGTATTTCAAAGGTTATTTGAAGCCGCCTCAATTCGCCCCAACTTGCTAACAAACTGGAGACCCTAAGCAGCCGTGATTGTCAATGGCGTTTAATACTCTTTCGAACCATTAAATTAAGCCAATGATGTCTCGTTCTGCTCGTCTCGCTACTTTGATGAGCTTGATTGCGATTGTGCCGGTCGGCTATTGGGTGCGATTCTCCAATTTCTTCGGTGTCGCTTGGCTGCACGATGCGCTGGGCAGCATTGCCTATGAAATCTTTTGGGTGCTGCTGGTCGTCTTTCTGCTTCCTAGCGTTTTGCCGAGCCGAGCCGCGATCGCGGTTTGTCTTGCGACTTGCGCGATCGAGTTTTTGCAGCTTTGGCAGCCCCCTTGGCTACAGGCGCTGCGGGCAACCCTGCCTGGGCGATTGGTGTTGGGCAATTCGTTTAACTGGTTGGATTTTCCGGTCTACTTAGTTGGCAGCATTGCAGGTTGGGCTTGGGCAGTTTGGTTAAGGCAAAGATTTAAACGAAGATCTGCTGAATAGAGTTTGTTGAGGCATGAACTGTAGGGCGACCTTGCCAGACGTAGCTTATGCAGGGGATAAGGTGATTGATTTTACTTGTTTTAGCAATAAGCAACCTTTATGAGAAAATCTTGAAGGGGTTGAATCGGTTACTAAATCACAGATGGTTGAGTGAACACTCAGTTTTTATATAAGAAATGTAAAAAAATATCTCGTTATTTATATCAAATTGTGTCGGTTGAGGGCTCAATTGCCCATGTGGTGAGGGTTTTCTGATAAAAACACTTCATGTAAACCTTTATTAGGGTATTCAAGTTAAGTTTTCTTTGCCAGCTTTAGTCACGTTTGTCAACCTCTAACACAACGTTGATCTAGTGCTGTTCTGGAATGCCTTAGCTGCAATATCCCAACGCTGATAGCCAAACCCCTTCTACGTAAGTGCCTTTCATAAGGAGCCAAACCGCATGTTCACTCACGTCAAGCCCACGGTCAGACATATCGCACCCGACAACCTTCAGGGGCGATCGCTGATCAAGGTGGTCTATGTCGTGTTGGAGCCGCAGTACCAAAGTGCCCTGTCTGCGGCTGTCCGGTCGATTAATGAAACGAACCCCAACCTGGCGATCGAGATTAGCGGCTATTTGCTAGAAGAATTGCGTAGCCCCGAAAACTACGAAGCGTTCCAGCAGGATGTGGCAGAAGCCAATCTCTTTATCGCTTCGCTGATCTTTATTGAAGAACTTGCCGAGAAAGTGGTGGCGGCAGTGGAGCCACACCGCGATCGCCTAGATGCTGCCGTTGTGTTTCCCTCAATGCCGCAGGTGATGCGGCTCAACAAGCTAGGTAGCTTTTCCATGGCGCAGCTTGGGCAATCCAAGAGCGCGATCGCCCAGTTTATGCGGAAGCGCAAAGAGCAATCGGGCAGCAGTTTCCAGGACGCCATGCTGAAGCTGCTGAATACGTTGCCCAAAGTGCTGAAGTACCTGCCCATGGAGAAGGCACAAGATGCCCGTAACTTCATGCTCAGCTTCCAGTACTGGCTAGGCGGCTCAGCGGAGAATCTGGAAAACTTCCTGCTGATGCTGGTGGACAGATACACGCAGGTGGATCAAGGTACTACAGCAGTGAAATACCGCGATCCAGTTACCTATCCTGACTTGGGTATCTGGCATCCGCTCGCGCCTCACATGTTTGAGGATTTGAAAGAATATCTCAACTGGTACAGCTCTCGGCAAGATGTGTCGGCAGATTTAAAAGATCCGCTAGCTCCAGTCGTGGGCTTGGTGCTGCAGCGGACGCACTTGGTTACGGGCGATGATGCCCATTATGTGGCAATGGTGCAAGAGCTAGAGTGCATGGGCGCACGGGTAATTCCGGTGTTTGCCAGCGGTCTAGATTTCTCCAAGCCTGTAGAGGCTTTCTTCTACGACCCCATCTCCAAAGCGCAAACGGCGATCGTTGATGTTGTAGTTTCCCTCACGGGCTTTGCGCTCGTCGGCGGACCCGCACGGCAAGACCACCCGAAAGCGATCGATGCCCTGCAGCGGCTGAACCGTCCTTACATGGTGGCGCTGCCGCTCGTCTTCCAAACTACTGAAGAATGGCAAGATAGCGATCTGGGTCTGCACCCGATTCAGGTAGCGCTGCAAATTGCCATTCCTGAGCTAGATGGTGCCATCGAGCCAATCATCGTATCGGGTCGGGATGGGGCAACCGGTAAAGCGATCGCCCTGCAAGACCGCGTAGAAGCGATCGCCCAACGCGCTATGAAATGGGCAAACCTGCGCCGGAAGCCGAAGATCCACAAGAAAGTGGCGATCACAGTATTTAGCTTCCCGCCCGACAAGGGCAACGTTGGTACTGCCGCTTATCTCGATGTGTTTGGCTCGATCTACGAAGCACTAAAGGCATTGCGAAACAACGGCTATGACGTGCAAGAGGTGCCCGATTCAGCAGAAGCGCTGATGCAGGCGGTGATTCACGATGCCCAAGCACAATACAACAGCCCAGAGCTGAACATCGCCTACCGCATGTCTGTGCCGGAGTACGAATCACTGACTCCCTACCACAAGCGCCTAGAAGAATCCTGGGGTGAGGCTCCGGGTCATCTCAATACCGATGGGCAAGATCTGCTGATTTTCGGCAAGCACTTCGGCAATGTCTTCATCGGCATTCAGCCAACCTTCGGCTACGAGGGCGACCCGATGCGGCTGCTGTTCTCGCGTTCTGCCAGCCCGCACCACGGCTTCGCTGCCTACTACACCTATCTAGAGCATGTCTGGCAGGCCGATGCCGTGCTGCACTTTGGCACGCATGGATCGCTAGAATTCATGCCGGGTAAGCAAATGGGGATGTCGGGTGAGTGCTACCCAGATAGCCTGATCGGCATGATTCCCAATCTCTATTACTACGCGGCAAACAACCCATCTGAAGCGACGATCGCCAAACGCCGCAGCTATGCCGAGACGATCAGCTACCTGACGCCGCCAGCCGAAAACGCCGGACTCTACAAAGGTTTGAAGGAACTCAGTGAGCTGATTTCCTCCTACCAAACCCTGAAAGAGGGCGGTCGAGCGATGCCGATCATCAATGCCATCATCGAGAAGTGTCGGCAGGTTAACCTCGACAAGGATATTGAGCTGCCAGAAGCAGGCACAGAGCTAGAGGCAAGCGATCGGGATGCCTTAGTCGGTAAAGTCTATATCCGGCTGATGGAGATCGAATCGCGTCTGCTGCCCTGCGGCTTGCACATTATTGGCAAACCACCCACCGCCGAAGAAGCGATCGCCACGCTGGTCAATATTGCTGGACTCGATCGCGCCGAAGAAAATATCCAGAGCCTGCAGCGGATTATCGCCAGCAGCCTAGGCCGCGATATCGATGAAATCTACAAAAACAGCGATCGCGGCGTTCTGGCAGATGTGCAGTTGCTGTATGACATTAATCAGGCAGCGCGGGCAGCGGTTGCGGCAATGGTGAAAGAACAGACCGATGCCGACGGGCGCGTGTCTAGAGTCACCAAGCTCAACTTCTTCAACATCGGCAAAAAGGAACCCTGGATCGAAGCGCTGCACCAAGCAGGCTATGCCAAGGTTGACCCAGACGCGATCAAGCCGCTGTTTGAATATCTGGAGTTTTGCCTGAAGCAGGTGACGGCAGACAACGAGCTAGGCGCTCTGATTAAAGCGCTGGAAGGTGAATATATCCTGCCGGGACCGGGCGGCGACCCGATTCGCAATCCGGATGTGCTGCCCACCGGCAAGAATATCCATGCGCTTGATCCGCAGTCGATTCCGACTTCGGCAGCGGTGCAGTCGGCGCAGATTGTGGTTGATCGCCTGCTCAATCGCCAGCGTCAGGAAAACAACGGACAGTATCCAGAGACGATCGCGTTTGTACTGTGGGGCACAGACAACATCAAGACCTACGGCGAATCGCTGGCGCAGGTAATGCTGCTGGTTGGCGTGCGTCCGGTTCCCGATGCGCTGGGGCGGGTCAATAAGCTGGAGCTGATTTCGCTAGAGGAGTTGGGTCGTCCACGGGTAGACGTGGTGGTCAACTGCTCTGGGGTCTTCCGCGACTTGTTCATCAACCAAATGAACCTGCTCGATCGCGCCATCAAGATGGCAGCGGAAGCCGATGAACCGCTAGAGCTAAACTTCGTTCGTAAGCATGCGCTCAAGCAAGCCGAGGAGATGAATGTTAACGTGCGGCAGGCTGCGACGCGCGTCTTCTCTAACGCTTCTGGCTCCTATGCCGCCAACGTAAACCTGGCAGTGGAGAACAGCACTTGGGAGGCTGAGTCAGAGCTACAGGACATGTATCTGGCGCGCAAGTCGTTCGCCTTCAACTCCGACAACCCTGGGATGATGGATCAGTCGCGCGAGCTGTTTGAGTCTGCCCTTAAAACAGTGGATGTAACGTTCCAAAACCTCGACTCCTCAGAGATTTCTCTGACGGATGTATCGCACTACTTTGATTCTGACCCCACCAAGGTCGTTTCTAAGCTGCGGAACGATGGCAAAGCGCCTGCTTCTTTCATTGCTGACACCACCACCGCCAATGCTCAAGTCCGCACGCTTTCAGAAACTGTCCGACTGGATGCCCGCACGAAGCTGCTGAATCCAAAGTGGTATGAGGGGATGCTGTCTCACGGCTACGAAGGCGTCCGCGAACTCTCGAAGCGGCTGGTAAACACGATGGGCTGGTCAGCTACTGCCGGCGCCGTAGACAACTGGATTTACGAAGACACCAACGCGACGTTCATCCAAGATGAAGCCATGCGAAATCGGCTGCTGAATCTCAATCCGCATTCGTTCCGCAAGGTCGTTAGTACGCTGCTGGAAGTCAACGGTCGCGGCTACTGGGAAACTAGCGAAGAAAACCTGGAGCTGCTGCGCGAACTCTATCAAGAAGTAGAAGATCGCATTGAGGGTGTTGAGTGATTTGACGCTGCTCTCAAAGTTGCTCACCTGAATGGATGAGCCGAAAAGGTGAAGCTATTCCGGGGTAAGCAGCATACATTAGAAAAAGATAAGTGACGTTCATTGATCGACCTAGCAGGGGGCTGCTAGGTCTTTTATTAGCTGGACGATTACTCGGAATCATTAATGTGAATCATTAGCCTAAATGATCCGCAACTCATCCGCTGCAGAAATTCGGAAAGAATTGGGTAGTTTTGCGGTTCATTCGGCTGTAAAGTCACTCAGCTCGATTGGCATCCTGTCAAGGTGATTATAAAGATTCGTTGGACAATGGCAAGCTTCTCTGGTCGAGCGTCGAGTCTAACAGGACAATTTAAAGGAGCTGTTTCAGTGAGCTTTAGACGTGCTGCGTCTTTGGCGATTAATTATGTCTGCCATCGCTCCTAAGTAAGTTAGCAAGCTATAGCGGTTGCCATTGCGCTTAGGACAATTTTTGTGAGGGTGTGGAACACATTCACAGGAATATGCCTGTCTTAACTACTATGGCGGTTGCTATAGCTCTCTAAATACCATTTACTAAATAAAATTGCGTAAAGATGCGGGTCCTGTTAGTCCATCCCCTTATGTTTCTGCTCAGTAGCGCTCTGCTGACGATCGCTCTTATTCTGCTTGTACCCATTGGGACGCTGTTTGTAGAATGCCTTGCAGCACTTTTGCCTGCTCGCCCTCTCCCAGAACCATCGTCGTCTCCAGCGACGATCAAAACGGCCGTCCTAATTCCAGCTCACAATGAAGCGGCTGGAATTTTGCCTGTCCTAAAAAGCCTGCTGCCACAGCTCACCGAGCACGATCGCCTCGTGGTGGTGGCTGACAACTGCACTGATGACACTGCTGCCATTGCCCGTAGCACCGGAGCTACCGTAATCGAGCGCCGAAATTTAGACCAGCGTGGTAAAGGTTATGCGCTCGACTATGGCGTCAACTATTTAGCGGCAGACCCGCCTGATGTAATAACGATTGTTGATGCCGATTGTCTGGTACAGCCCGGCACTCTCTCGCAAATCGCAAAACTGGCAATCACCAAACAGCAGCCCGTGCAGGCGCTTTACTTAATGGAGCAGCCTGCTGCCCCAAAGCCGCGAGATGCCGTATCTGCCTTTGCCTTTAAGATGAAAAATTTGGTGCGTCCTAGAGGGCTAAATCGGTTTGGCTTTCCCTGCCTGCTCACTGGGACAGGTATGGCGTTTCCTTGGGCTGTTTTGCGTAGCGTTAAGCTGGCAAGCGGCAATATTGTTGAAGATATGCAGTTGGGAATCGATCTGGCGATCGCAGGGCGACCCGTCTACTTTTGTGAAACGGCAAGCGTGAGAGGAATGTTGCCCCAGCAGGACAAAGCTTCCTCCAGCCAGCGGACTCGCTGGGAGCATGGGCATTTACAAACGCTCTTGACGCAGGTTCCAGCGTTGCTCAAACGAGCAGTGGTTGAAGAACGGCTTGATCTGGGCGTGATGGCGCTTGATCTTGCTGTGCCACCTCTATCCCTGCTGGTAATGTTTTGGTTGGTAGCTATCGTGCTTGCTTGTATTGCAGCGCTGCTGACGGGTATTTGGTTGCCTGTGCTGCTGTTGGCAATTGACGGTTCGCTGCTGCTGACGGCAACGCTGCTCGCTTGGGCAAAGTTCTGCCGATCGGATCTGCCTGCGCGCACCCTTTTGGCGATTCCGCTTTATATGCTTTGGAAAATTCCGCTCTACCTTAAGTTCCTCGTGCGTCCAGAAACTAAGTGGGTCCGTACTGAGCGCGATATTAATACGTCTAAAACTTAGAACAACCGAAGGGCGATCTACCAATACGCCTAATAGATCCCAATATTTTTTGAGAGCCGTGCGAAGCACGGCTCTCAAAAAATATTGGCTTAAACCGCTGCTGTCGATTGGCATTAGCATTGGGCAGTAGCTAGTCTTGTGCAAAGTTTAGAAGAGCAGGCTGTCTGAGCAGATTGCAGACACAGCCTTGAAAAGTACCTCGATTTGGTTCGAGCCGTGCCATAAATACCGACTGAAATACCTACTGGCTGTGGGTTTGCTCAGCTCGATGCAAAGTCGGTAAAATAGCGAACCTGCTTCACTGCCCCTATACCATTGCTGGAATCAATGTAAAGAGTGGATAAATGCTCTTGGTCATCCTCTTCAGTAGATCCCACAGCATTGGCTAGGATGTGGGAGATTTATTTCTAGTTCTGTCGACTAGAACAAAACGGATGAATTTGGTGCATTTGTATGGAGGTCAGCGAGAAAAGCAATGAAGATTATTCCAACAGAGATTTCAGACGTTTTGATCATTGAGCCTCGTGTGTTTGAGGATGAACGCGGCTTTTTCATGGAAAGCTTTAACGAAAAGGCTTTTGCCGAGAAAACCGGGGTTGAGCTACGCTTTGTCCAAGACAACCACTCCTGCTCTACTAAAAACGTCTTGCGGGGGTTACACTACCAAATTCAGCAGGCGCAAGGAAAACTGCTGCGCGTTGTTGCTGGAGCTATCTTTGATGTAGCGGTAGATTTACGCAAAAGCTCTCCGACCTTTGGACAATGGGTGAGCTGCGAGCTGAGCGCTGAAAACAAGCGGCAGTTTTGGATTCCGCCAGGGTTTGCCCATGGTTTCCTGACGCTCGCCGATCGCACTGAAGTGTTGTACAAAGCCACCGATTTCTATGCCCCTGCCCACGAGCGCTGCCTTGCCTGGAACGATCCAGATTTGGCGATCGATTGGGCAACCCGAGACCCCGTCGTGTCTGCCAAAGATCAGGCAGGTCAATTGCTTAAAACAGCCGAACTTTTTGATTAACTGAGGAGCGGTATTACACCGCAAAATGCAGAAGCTATCTGAGTGACGAGGCATCTGGAGAAGATTGGAGCAACAGGAACGATTTGGGTATCTTAAACCCGTCGGTCTTTCCAATTGGTAATTCTCGTTCCCCCCTAGAAACCGAGGTAACTGAATGAGGCGCATCTTGTTGATTGGAGCAGCCGGACAGGTCGGTCAGGAGCTACAAAAAACACTGCCGTTGGTGGGTGAGGTGATTAGCGTTGCACGGGATGCTTTGGACTTGACCCAAAGCGATCGCATCCGTCAACTCATCCAAGACGCACAGCCTGATCTAATTGTGAATGCGGCAGCTTATACCGCAGTCGATACAGCCGAAACAGAGACTAATCTGGCGAAAGCCATTAATGCCGAAGCCCCGACTGTGATGGCAGAGACCGCTCAGCAGATTGGCGCTAGCCTAATTCACATCTCCACAGACTATGTGTTCGACGGGCAGAAGAATACCCCTTACACCGAAACCGACGCGCCCAATCCGCTTGGAGCATACGGCAGGTCAAAGCTGCTCGGTGAGCAAGGGATTCAGCAAGTTGCAGCTCAGTCGTCGTTGCGCTACGCCATTCTCCGGACAGCCTGGGTCTATGGTGCAAAGGGGAAAGGCAATTTTGTAAAAACAATGCTGCGGTTAGGAGCCGATCGCCCTGAAGTTCGAGTGGTTGCCGATCAGGTGGGAACGCCAACTTGGTCTGCTGAAATTGCTAAGGCGATCACTACGCTTTCCCCACATTTGCTTAAGGGCGCTGTTGAAGCTGCTCCCAGCGGGATTTATCACTTTACGAACAGCGGCATCACGAGCTGGTATGACTTTGCCGTTGCCATCTTTGAAGAAGCCGAAGCGATCGGCTTTCCGCTAAAGCTGCAGCGCGTTGTGCCGATTACCACACCAGAATTTCCCACGTCAACGGAGCGCCCTGCCTACTCGGCGCTGGCTTGTCAGAAGATTTGGGCACTCCAAAATTCGCCTGCCCCCCAGTGGCGACAAAGCCTCCGACAGATGTTAACTGAACTTTATTCCTCCACTCACTCATGAAAGCTATTATTCTTTCCGGCGGCAAAGGCACCCGTCTCCGTCCGCTGACCTACACCGGAGCTAAACAGCTCGTTCCAGTCGCCAACAAACCCATTCTCTGGTATGGCATCGAGTCGATCGTTGAGGCGGGCATCACCGAGATCGGCATCATCATCAGCCCGGAAACAGGTGAAGAAGTGAAAGCCAAAACAGGCGATGGCGGCCAGTTTGGGGCAAATATTACCTATATTTTGCAAGACCAGCCCGCCGGATTGGCACATGCCGTCAAGATCGCCCAGCCGTTTTTAGGAGATTCGCCGTTTGTTATGTATCTGGGCGATAACCTAGTGCAAAGCGAGCTGGCGCTATTTCTGGAGCAGTTTCAGACACACAGCCTGGAAGCACTGACGCTCTTGTGTCCTGTGCCTAATCCCAGCGCTTTTGGGGTTGCAAAGGTTGATGAGAACGGACGGCTGCTGCAGCTAATTGAGAAGCCCAAAGACCCGCCTTCTAACTTGGCGCTGGTTGGCATTTATGTGTTCTCGCCTGTGATCCATGAGGCGATCGCCGCAATCCAACCGTCTGCTAGAGGCGAACTGGAAATCACCGATGCGATCCAGCAGCTAATCGACTGGGAAAAAGCCGTAGAAGCCCGCCAGATTCGCGGCTGGTGGCTGGATACTGGTAAAAAAGACGATTTACTGGAAGCCAACCGAGTCATTTTGGATGAATGCCTTATCTGCTCGATGCAGGGCAACGTGGATGAGCAAAGCCGGATTATTGGACGTGTCCAAATTGGTGAAGGCTCTACGGTAACGAACTGCACGATTCGTGGTCCTGTGACGATCGGCAAAAACTGCCATCTTGAAAACTGCTTCATTGGTCCTTACAGCAGCATCGCGGATGATGTGCGCCTAATTGAAGCGGATTTAGAACATAGCGTCATCCTGCAAGGTGCCAGAGTGGAGGGTGTTCATAAGCGCATTGTGGATAGCGTGATTGGTCAACGTGCTTATCTGACCGAAGCTCCCCGCCGTCCCAAAGCACTACGGTTCATGATTGGCGATGACTGCCAAATTGAAGTCATTTAGTAATTCAGTCCGCAGTTCAGTTCGGTGAGGCGTGTCCCCGCCGATCGCAAATCAACATATTCAAAACGTAACTACTATGCCAGAGCAGCTTGTATCCAGACCGCCACGCCGTGTGATTATCACAGGAGGGGCAGGGTTCATTGGTTCTAATTTTGTGCATCACTGGTGCAGGCAATATCCTGGCGATCGAGTCATCGTCCTAGATGCGCTTACCTACGCTGGAAACCGCAACAACCTGACTAGTTTGGAAGGACAGGCAAACCTGCGCTTTGTGGAAGGAGATATCTGCGATCGTCTCCTGGTTGACGAACTGCTGCAGACTGAGGATATCGATACGATCGTTCACTTTGCTGCCGAGTCGCACGTCGATCGATCGATTTTGGGACCTGGTGCGTTCGTGCAAACCAATGTCGTTGGCACATTCACTCTTTTGGAAGCCTTTCGGCAACACTGGAACACAGCCGGACAGCCGCAAACCTACCGCTTCCATCACGTCTCTACAGACGAAGTATACGGCAGTCTAGAGCCGACCGACCCGGGGTTTAGCGAAACTACGCCCTATGCGCCCAACAGCCCCTACTCAGCCTCCAAGGCAGGGAGCGATCACTTGGTGCGGGCATATCACCATACCTACGGGCTGCCTACCCTGATTACCAACTGCTCTAACAACTACGGCGCTTATCACTTCCCAGAAAAGCTAATCCCGCTGATGTGCATCAACATCCTGATGGGTAAACCGCTGCCTGTGTATGGTGATGGGCAGAACGTGCGCGACTGGCTGTATGTAGAAGATCACTGTAGCGCTATTGATGCTGTGATCCATCGAGGTACAGCAGGCGAAACCTACAACATTGGTGGGAACAACGAAGTTAAAAATATCGATCTGGTTCACATGCTGTGTGACCTGATGGATGAACTCGCGCCGTCTTTGCCGGTACGTCCGGCACGCAACCTGATCACCTTTGTCAAAGATCGCCCAGGACATGATCGCCGCTATGCGATCGATGCCACCAAAATTCGGACTGAGCTGGGCTGGGTTCCTTCCGTCACAGTACAGGAAGGACTGCGCCGCACAGTCGAATGGTATCTCTCTCACCCAGACTGGTGGCAACCGCTACTGTCAAAAGACTATCAAGACTATTACCGCAAGGTCTACGCTTAGAACCTGTCGTTCAACCTGCCGTTGACCTGTCCACCGTTCTCCAACCATGCCCTATGATCAGCAAGCTTCCCTTGCTCAAGCGCCGATCGCCTTCTCTAAGAGCGATCGCCTATTTAGCAATATTTAGCCTCACGGTATTTTTCTCGCTGTCTTGTGCGCAGGTTGCAACGACGGCTACGGCTACGGCAGCTTCAGGCGCTGGAGCCACCTTAGCACTTGGCACAAACCTAAATGGCATTAATGATTGGTCAACCGAAGTCCCGTTTCTAGATGCTTTTAAGCTGTCTCGCGAGTGGCTGACTCAGTGCGAAGGAGGCGAGCCGGGCTGCACAGGCGGCTGGGCAACGGATGAATTTGACCAGCTTGACTTAGACGAACATGGCTGGGTGAAGTCGTTGCCTGCCCCTGAAGATTCGCCGGAATTTACCCGTGTCCGCACGATTTTATTTGGCGGTAACGGTAAATTTGAATCTGGTCAATATGTCGTGCTGTATGACGGGGAAGGCACGATCGAGTATGTCTATGATGCGGTCAAAGATGAAGCCGCCTCCCGCCCAGGACGCGATGTGCTTAACGTTGATTTCTCGCGCGATGGCGAAGGAATTCACCTGATCATTACCGCGACTGACCCTAAAAAGACCGGCAACTATATTCGCAATATTCGCGTAGTGCCGATCGCCTATGAAGCTACCTACGAGCAGCAAATCTTCAATCCAGTCTTCCTGGAGCGCACCAAGAAATTTAGCGCTATCCGCTTTATGGACTGGATGAACACCAACGAGACTAAGCAGCGCGATTGGGCAAACCGTCCCAAAGTGGACGATCGTTCCTATGCGCTGGGCAAAGGAGTTCCGGTTGAAATCATGGTGCAGCTCGCTAACCGCTTGGGCGCAAACCCCTGGTTTAACATGCCACACGCGGCTACAGATGACTATGTGCGGAACTTTGCCCGTCTTGTGAAACAGCAGCTTGATCCGGGTCTCAACGCGTATGTGGAGCTATCAAACGAAGTCTGGAACTGGTCATTTCCGCAGTCGCAATATGCCCTAGCGCAAGGCAAAGCCCGCTGGGGAGAGGACAAAGGCGATTCATACATGCAGTGGTATGGCATGCGCTCGGCACAGATTTCAGATATTTGGAAGCGGGAATTTGGAGCTGATCGCGACCGGGTTGTGGCAGTGTTTGGTACCCAAACGGCATGGCAAGGCTTAGAGGAGATGGTACTCAACTGCCCTTACTGGGTCGCAGAAGGCAATAAGCCCTGCCACGAACAGGCGGACGCCTATGCGATCACGGGCTATGTCAGCGGTAACTTGGGCGCGCCCGAACACCAAAAAACGATTGAATCCTGGCTGTCTCAAGCAGACGGCGGCAGTAGCAAAGCTTTTGAGTGGCTGAGCAAAGATATGAAAGTTGTCTCAGATGCGTTTACCTATCATGCCAAAGTCGCCAAAGACAAAGGGCTGCGGCTCGTGGCGTATGAAGGCGGTCAGCATGTGGTCGGTTGGCAAGGCGTTGAGAATAACGAAAAGCTGACAAATCTTTTCATTGAGGTCAACCGCCATCCGAAGATGCGGGAGATTTACACACAGCTCTTAAACGACTGGCAGAAAAGCGGTGGAACGCTATTCATGCACTTCTCTGACATCTCTGAGCCTAGTAAGTGGGGGAGCTGGGGGGCACTGGAATATGTTAATCAGGAGAGTTCTCCCAAATATGATGCGCTGATGGAGTTCATTGAACAAAATCGTCTGCGCTAGAGAAGTACAAACTTCTACAGGGGATTTCGAGAAGCCGTAGCAGGTTTTTCGGAACTGCGGCAAGATCGAAGATGCAGTCTTGATTGAACCGCGATCGCCTCCATGACTACCCACTTGCCAATTGAATCGCCGTCTACTGTTCACATTCCAGAACTGCTGGCACCTGCCGGAGATTGGGACTGTGCCAAGGCGGCGATCGAAAATGGTGCAGATGCCATTTACTTTGGGCTGGAGCGATTCAATGCGCGGATGAGAGCGCACAACTTCACCGAAGCCGATCTGCCAAAGCTAATGGAATTTCTGCATCGGCGCGGCGTTAAAGGCTACGTCACGCTGAACACGCTAATTTTCCCGCAGGAACTAGCTGCTGCGGAGCAGTATCTCCGCAGCATCATCAGTGCAGGTGTAGATGCGGTAATTGTGCAGGATGTAGGCATCTGTCGGCTCATTCGGCATCTATCGCCCGACTTCCCGATTCACGCCTCGACTCAAATGACGGTGACGAGCGCAGCGGGCGTTGAGTTTGCTCAATCTTTGGGCTGTCAGCTCGTGGTGCTGGCGCGGGAATGCTCGCTGAAGGAAATCAACAAGATCCAGCAGCAGTTAGCCGATCGGCAGGTGGCAATGCCGCTAGAGGTCTTTGTGCATGGGGCGCTGTGCGTTGCCTACTCTGGGCAGTGTTTGACGAGCGAATCGCTGGGCGGACGCTCTGCCAACCGGGGTGAGTGCGCTCAAGCCTGCCGCATGCCCTATGAGCTGATTGCAGACGGGAAAGCTGTAGATTTAAACCAGCGTAAATATTTGCTTAGCCCCCAAGATCTAGCTGGGTTAGACGTTCTGCCAGAGCTGATGCAAACGGGCGTGACCTGTCTCAAGATCGAAGGGCGCTTGAAGTCGGCTGAGTATGTGGCAAATGTGACACGCGTTTATCGGTCGGCGATCGATCAAGTTGCCGCACAGGGCATGGAAGCAGCTCAAGAATCCCGCTACAGCCTGGAGATGGCGTTTTCGCGAGGGCTTTACACAGGCTGGTTTCGTGGTATCCATAATCAAGAACTAGTTCACGCGCGCTTTGGTAAGAAGCGGGGGGTTTATCTGGGTGATGTGATTGGTGTTCACAATCAGCAGATTGCGGTCAGGCTGGAGGCTTCAGCAAAAGCCGGAGATGGTGTGGTGTTCGACAGCGGACATCCTGAAGCACCTGAAGAAGGAGGGCGAATTTATGCGATCGAATACCGCAAAAAAGAAGCACTGCTATCGTTTGGGCGACGAGACATTGATTTAAAGCGAATCCAAATTGGAGACAAAATTTGGAAAACCAGCGATCCAGAACTCGATCGCCAGCTTCGCCAAACTTTTAGCAGTGAAACTCCACAGTTTCAGCGTCCGATCGCTTTAGAAATTCACGGTGCAACTAATCAACCGCTTGTAGCGATCGCTCGCGATCCACAGGGGCATGTGGTGCAAGTTGAGTCTGCCATGCCGCTGACTCAAGCGCACAGCCAGCCCTTAACGGGCGATCGGCTACAGGACCAGTTTGGTCGGCTTGGCAACACGCCTTTCCAGCTCGGTGAGTTTACTAATCACCTGCAGGATGCTGTGATTTTGCCTATCAGCGAATTGAACCGAATGCGCCGCGGGATCGTCGCTCAGCTTGAGGAACTACGATCACAGCCCAAACGCTGGCAGCTTAATTCTACTCATAGCTTTACCGATCTCCTGCCTGTGCTCCCCAGTTCCTCTGCTGATAGCCACTCCACCCTCGCCGTCCTTACTCGCAGCCTGCCCCAACTTCAAGCTGCTCTCCAGTCTGGGATCACCACGCTGTACTGCGAGTTTGAAGACCCGCGCGCCTACCGAGAAGCCGTTCAGCTTGTGCGGCAATGGCAGTCTAGCTCCACAGTCCCTACAATCTGGGTTGCACCGCCGCGCATCACCAAGCCTGCAGAAAATTGGATTTTGCAGCAGGTACGATCGGCTGAGGCAGACGGCTATTTAATTCGTAATTATGATCAGCTTGCGTTCTTTCAAGGTCAGCGCTGTATTGGCGATTTCTCACTGAATGTAGCGAATCCGATCGCCGCTGCTTACTTCAAACAATTTCAGCTTGAGCGACTGACGGCTTCCTATGATCTGAATATTCAGCAGCTTGAGGATCTAATCCGGCAGTGCCCAACCGACTGGTTTGAGGTAACGATTCACCAGCACATGCCGATGTTTCACATGGAGCATTGTGTATTCTGTGCGTTTCTTTCGGAAGGCAAAGACTACACCGATTGTGGTCGCCCCTGTGAAAGCCATCAGGTTAAATTGCGCGATCGCACCGGAACAGAACACTTGCTGCAAGCCGATGCAGGCTGTCGCAATACGGTGTTTAATGGCGTAGCTCAAACGGGAGCAGAGTATGTCCAATCCCTTATCAAAGTAGGAGTACAATCCTTTCGTCTAGAATTTGTGAATGAATCGCCGCAGCAGGTAGCGCGGTCGATTCAGTGCTATCAACAACTTCTGCAAGGCGAGATCAGCGGAGCGCAACTTTGGCGGGAGCTAAAGCTATCCAGCCAGCTAGGGGTGACTCGCGGTACATTCTAGCAGCCTACGGCTGTCCCTTCCCGCCCAAAGCCAGATCTGGAATGAGTGATGCTTGCGGTTTAATAAGAAGGACCTGTCTTCAATGTTCGATCGTAAGCCTCATGCCAGCCAGAACCCTAATCTCACTAATTCTCCTACTCTTGGTGCCGCTCGCTGTTGCAGCAGATTGGCTAGATTGGGGTGACACAGCCGTGTTTATTATTTCTGCTCTTGCGATCATTCCACTCTCGATCTGGCTCAGCACTGCCACCGAAGAAGTAGCAGCGGTGGCAGGGTCAACCGTAGGCGGTTTGGTTAATGCTTTGTTTGGCAACGCCACCGCGCTGATTATTGCGCTAATGGCGCTGCGGCGAGGCTTGGTAGATATCGTGGAAGCCAGCATTACTGGAAGTATTTTGGGGGCGCTGCTGCTCCTTCTAGGACTAGCAATGTTTACAGGGGGTCTGCGTTACAAAGAGCAGATTTTCAAGCCGATTGTCGCTAGGGTAAATGGCTCTTCAATGACCTTGGCAACCATTGCCTTAGCCTTGCCAACCGCTGTAATTGCGACCTCAAATATTGTGGATCAGCAGGCAATTCGCAGTCTTTCCATCATTATCTCTGTATTGCTGATCCTTGTGTATGGCTTGACGCTGATCTTCTCCTTCATCACGCACAGCTATCTCTACGAAACCCGCCTGATTGACGAAGAAACCAGTGGCAATGAGCCTCGTAGATCGGTTTGGCTGTGGGTTGCGGTGCTACTAGCTTCTACAGTGGGAATTGCCTTTGTTTCAGACCTGTTTGTGGGGGTGATTGAGCCAGAAACGCAGCGACTAGGGTTAACGCCGCTGTTCACAGGGGTAATTCTTCTGCCGTTAGTTAGTGATATTCCTGGCTATATTATTTTGGTTCGCCTTGCTTTAAAGAATGAAATGGATTTGGCAGTTTCTACAGTGACAGGCGATAGTTCACTCGTTGCGCTGTTTGTTGCACCTGTACTGATTTTGGTGGGTCAGGCGATTGGTCAGCCGATCGATCTTAACTTCAATCCTTTTGAGGTAATTGCCATTGCAATTAGCGTGATTGTGGCAAATTTAATTAGTTCTGGAGGGCGCTCAAACTGGTTGGATGGGGCGCTGTTGCTGGCAACCTATCTAGCACTAGGAGTGGCGTTTTATTTTCATCCTGCATAAAGAGAGAAGCGTTGTTTCCACTCTATGAATTGGAAACAACGCTTTATGAATGGAGTTTAGAACTACTGATTGCGTCAGTAACCGGCAGGATAGAGCTATTGATTGCGCCAGCGCTTGGCAAACTCAGCTAGAGTTGTGGGGGAAATTTGCGCTTGCAGCCATTCGAGGGCAGCCTTGGTGTAGTCAAACTGATGCTCCTGGTAGGAGTGGAAGAGCACCCGCAGGGGACGCTTTTCTACAATTTGAAATAGCTTTGCCCAAGTCTGATCGCCTACAGTTCCATCAGCCGTCAGCCCGTGCTGTTGCTGAAATTTAATGACGGCGGCTCGCGTTGCTGGTCCAAACTGGCTATCTACAACCAGGTTTGCACCTGTAGCATTCAGCATTCCCTGCAATCGACGAACGACTGGTCCAGAATCGCCTTGCTTCAGAAGGGGATCAGGCTGGATCTGGGCTTTGTCAAACCGCTGCATAAACTCGCGGAAGGTGCGGAACGTCAGTTGAGCTTCCAGCCAATTGATCGCATTGGTTTGATGGGAGAAGCGATCGGGTTGGTAGCTGAGACAAACATCAACTAGTTTGATAGGTTGTTCGACTGGTTTACGTAGAACTGCCCAGGTTTTGGAACCCACAATGCCATCCGCTACCAGCCCGTTTTGCTGCTGAAATTTGATGACCGCTGCTCTGGTTGCAGGACCAAAATTGCCGTCTGTAACCAGGTTAGCGCCCTTGGCGTTAAGCAAGGTCTGTAGTTCAAAAACAGCAGCGCCAAAATCACCTTGTTTCAAAACTGGGTCAGAAGCGGTGGGCTGGGCTTGGGGCAGGGTTTGATTGCTAGACATAAATGAAATACGTTGATGAAATATGTTGAAGTGAACTAGTCATGTGAATGAATTTTTTATTCCTCCAATATTGACGAGGAATAAATAGATGCACAAATTTTGTAGAGGGAATTACCGCAGTTAGTCTTGAAAAAGAATATTTACGATAAATTTAAATCGTAATCGAAATACGCTGTTTCTCTCTAACCTTCTACAACTTAGCGATCGGTTACAGGCTCAAATTTTAAGGAAAGATGAACTTGTAGAAACTAATACAAACTTAATCGTTTAGATTCCTGATTCGCACTTTCAAATCGCTGATGTTTCTAAGATAAAGGTCGGCTTAGAGAATATACCTCATCCAATCGGGTGACCCGATCGACCGAACTTTACAAAGTTATGGCGTTCCGCACTTAGATTGAAATCCTTTTTTGTGTAAAAACCCCGCTACGTGGGGCTTCTACACAAAAACTTATCCTGACGTATGCGCGGGGCGCTATACAATCCTTAAAGTAAGTTTCAATCATTTCATCTCGGCGTTCCTTTAACTGAACTATCGAAATATCCTTGTAATGACCTCTAGCGATCGCTCCATTAAATTTGGTAAAGCTTTTTAAACACGTGTTTTACTAAACTATGACTCGCTTAACCCACAAATTTCCCAGCCCCTTCGTTTTCCAGAAGTCTGAAGCAGTTTTGGCAACGATGCACCGCAAAGAAGAAGCTATTGCTCCATTTCTGGCGCAGGTTGGGCTGCATCTGATTGTTCCTGAAGGCTTTGATACCGATCGCTTTGGCACGTTCACAAGAGAAATCCCCCGTTCTGGCTCTCAGCTAGAGGCTGCCCGCCAGAAAGCTGAGCAAGCAATGGCGTTGACGGGGCACTCAATTGCAGTTGCGAGTGAAGGAGCCTTCTTACCGCATCCCGCAATGCCCTACCTGCCCTGCAACCGGGAGCTAGTGGTGCTGATCGATCGGGACTATGGGCTAGAGCTAGTAGGCGAGGCGCTCTCGCTGGAAACCAACTTCAATCACTGTACAATCCGCAGCTTTGCCGATGCTCAAGCTTTCGCTCAGAAGGTAGGCTTTCCGCAGCATGGCTTGGTCGTGATCGCTCAAGGAAACTCCAACCCCATCACGAAAGGCATCACGACCGCAGCCCAACTGCAGGCAGCCGTGTCAGAAGCACTGGCAGTCGCCCCCACTGCTCATCTAGAAACCGATATGCGAGCCATGCATAACCCAACCCGGATGAAGGTGATCGCCCAAGCCACGCAAAATTTGATTCAAACGATCCGGCAGGTTTGCCCGGATTGTGGCTGTCCGGGCTTTGCGATCGGTTCTCGTCAGCCGGGTTTGCCCTGTGGTTTATGCAGGCTGCCTACACCCCTCGTGCGATTGGTGGTTTATCAATGCCAGCACTGTGGTTTTTCCCAAGAGACAGCCTTCCCGGATAGCGTTCAGTATGCAGATCCGGCTCAGTGTAGCTATTGTAACCCGTAGGTAATCAATTTCACAAAGCTGTTGGCTTAACTCTATAGAATGAGATAGAACTAATTTTTGCTGGCGGTTCTGCTGCGCTAGTGGCAGCAGGTCTAATTTGCAGATTCACCGCAACCACCCTCACACAACCCGTCTAATGATTTCTGATTTATCAAAGGCGATCGCCGCGCTGGATGTGTCGGCAGATTGGATTGGACTAAGAGCCGTTAAAGAAACCGTCGGATATCACAACGTCCGTGACGGTCGTCCACAGCACAATGCCAAATCTACCAGCCACGGTATTATGGTGGAAGTTTTGGTGAATGGACAGATTGGCTACGGGGCAACGAACTCGCTGCATCTAGAGAGCATTCAGGCAGCCGCAAAGACTGCCTACCAGCAGGCGATTGCCGCTAGCGAGTGGGCAATTTACCCACTTACGCCTGCTGTACGCCCTCAAGTGGTCGGACAATACATCTCCCCCTTTGTCAAAGCACTGGATACGCTTACCCCTGCAGAACTCAACGATCTGCTAATCCGCCTCTGTCAGACGCTCAAGGTGTCTGATCAAATTGTTCAAACCACTGCAACTGCGATCGCCAACGAAACCGAATCCTGGTTTGTCAGCACGAACGGCTCTGAGGTTTACCAAAAATTTCTGCTGCTAGAAACGCACTACGGCGTCACTGCTCAAGACGGCGGCATCGTGCAGCAACGCAGTAACAACGGACATTTGGCGCACTGCTATCAAGGCGGCTGGGAGCTGTTCCCAGAGGCAAACCTGTGGGAGCGGGCTGCGCAAATTGGCGAACAAGGCGTTGAGCTGCTCACGGCAGAAGAATGCCCCACGACGACGACTAATCTTGTGCTTGCGCCCGACCAGATGATGCTGCAAATCCACGAAAGCGTTGGGCATCCTTTGGAGCTCGATCGCATCTTGGGGGACGAACGCAATTACGCAGGTGGCAGCTTTGTTAAACTCAGCGATTTTGGCAGCCTTACCTATGGCTCCAAGCTGATGAACATTACCTTCAACCCCACCGTTGCCGGCGAGTTTGCCAGCTATCACTTCGATGACACGGGCGCACCTGCCAGCCGTGAATATCTAATTCAGGAGGGAACGCTGCTGCGCGGCTTAGGCAGCCTGGAAAGCCAAACCCGGACAGGCGTTTCTGGGGTTGCCTGTGCCCGTGCTTCGTCCTGGAACCGTCCGCCGATCGATCGAATGGCAAATCTGAACCTGGAACCCGGAACAGATACATTTGAACAACTCATCAGCGATATTGATTACGGCGTATACATGGAAGCAAATCGCTCCTGGTCGATTGATGATCAACGGCATAAGTTTCAGTTTGGCTGTGAGTATGCCAAATTAATTGAAAACGGCAAGCTCACGAAAACGCTCCGTAACCCCAACTACCGTGCTACAACACCGCAGTTCTGGCATAGCCTCAGCCGCGTTGGTAATGACGCAACCTGGGAAATGTACGGCACACCCTATTGCGGCAAAGGTGAACCGAACCAGGCAATTCGTGTAGGGCATGGCTCACCCGCCTGTGTGTTTACAGCAGTAGAAGTGTTTGGAGGTGGAGAATAATGCTGGCAGAAACAGACCCAAAGACGATCGGTACGCCTGAAGCAACCTTCGATCAGCTCGTCAGCACCCTACTGGCAGAACTCAAAGCCGACGAAAGCCTGAAGCTAGAGCTAACGGGCGAAACCAGCCAATTCGTCCGTTTCAATCGCGCCAAGGTGCGGCAGGCAGGCTGTGTCGATGACGGCGAACTTTCTCTAACGCTGATGTCTGATCGCCGCACTGCCTCTCGCACCATTCCATTTACGGGCAATTGGACGATCGACTGGCAGCAAACCAAAGTTGCCCTCAATGAGCTACGGCAGGAAGTGCCACACCTCCCCGAAGACCCTTACCTGGTTACTCCAGCAGGCAGCGCCACTAGTCGCGATGTGCATCAGGGCAGGCTGCTCGGTCCTGAAACTACCGTGGCTGCGATTTTGCCTGAAGTTGTAGGGCTAGATTTCGCAGGCATCTACGCAGGTGGCTCTCTGATCCGTGCTTATGCTGACTCTGCCGGACAAAAACACTGGTTCGCCACCGAATCTTTCTCGCTGGACTATTCCCTCTTCACCCCAGATGGGCAGGCCGTCAAAGGCACATTTGCCGGAAACGAATGGGATGCAGCTGCCTACACTGCAAAACTGGCTGAGTCCAAGCAGCAGCTAGAGCGACTGGGGCGATCGCCCAAAGCTGTTTCCAAAGGGCAGTATCGCACTTACTTAGCGCCTGCTGCCGTTGCCGATCTATTAGCCCTGTTTTCGTGGGGAGGAGTGAGCGAGGCAGCCTTGCAGCGGGGTAATAGCGCCTTTGCAGTGTTGCAGCGTGGCGAAAAGCGGCTTTCGTCCGCCTTCAGCCTTACAGAAGATTTTCGACGCGGGCTAGTTCCTCGCTTTAACGGCTGGGGCGAAATTGCGCCGATCGAACTGCCCATCATTCAAAATGGTAGGCTAGTCAACACTTTAGTTAACTCCCGCACTGCCAAAGAATACGGTAAAGTCGCGAACGGGGCAAACGGTGGTGAGTCTTTGCGATCGCCCGAAATTGCTCCTGGCAGTCTCCCGGCTGCCGAAATTCTCAAAGCCCTTGATACAGGTTTATACCTGTCCAATTTGCACTACTTAAACTGGAGCGATCGCCCCTCTGGACGGGTCACGGGGATGACTCGCTACGCTTGCTTCTGGGTCGAGAACGGCGAAATCGTTGCGCCGATCGAGAACCTCCGCTTTGATGAAAGCCTCTATCGCTGCTTCGGCGAAAACCTGATTGCCCTTACCAATTTCCAAGAGTTCATTCCCGAAGTAGGGACTTATGAGCATCGAGCGCTAGGAGGCGCCTGGGTTCCAGGGATATTGGCAGAATCATTTACATACACCCTCTAGGCACAAAAGCTGCAGACGCTCCCATTAGAAATCCTGCCCCATTGTGTGCGCTTCCCGACTGCATTTTTGGGGCAAACTGTTTATCCTGCTGATGACGATACTTCCTCCCTCCCATGCAGTCTTTCCAGCATCGGACAAAGATTGTCGCAACGATTGGTCCTGCTAGCCGATCGCCTGAAGTCCTCAAGCGGATGATTCAAGCAGGCATGAGCGTTGCGCGGCTCAACTTTTCGCACGGCAGCTACGAAGAGCACGCGGCAACAGTCGCCCTCATTCGCAGCGTCTCCGAAGAACTCGATAGTCCCGTCACAATCCTGCAAGACCTGCAAGGACCTAAAATCCGTGTAGGCGATATGCCTGCAGGCGGAATGCAGCTCACTGCAGGCGAACTGCTGACGCTGGTGCCTGCCGCAGAATTTACCGCCCAACCGCAGACTGCCTCAATTGACTATCCCTTCCTTTCTGAAGAGGCCATACCTGGAACTCAAATATTGCTAGATGATGGACTGTTGGAATTGATCGTCAAAGAAATTGAGGGCAACGCCGTCCGCTGCATTGTGGTCAAAGGTGGCTTGCTCAAGAGCCACAAGGGTGTAAATCTGCCGTCGCTTCAGCTGCGCCTGCCTTCCATGACCGAGAAAGATATTAAAGACCTGGAGTTTGGGCTGTCGCAGAATGTAAATTGGGTTTCGCTCAGCTTTGTCCGCAGAGCAGAAGATATCCGGATGTTAAAAGCGTTGCTAGCAGAACAGGGGCGATCGGATATGCCCGTACTGGCGAAGATCGAGAAACCGCAGGCAATTGCCAATCTTGAAGAGATCCTGACAGAATGCGATGCCATCATGGTGGCGCGCGGCGACTTAGGTGTAGAGCTACCCCCCGAAAAAGTCCCTGGGTTACAAAAGCACATCATTCGTCGCTGCAACCAAATTGGCATTCCGGTAATCACCGCCACCCAAATGCTGGAGAGCATGATCCAAAATCCCCGTCCCACGCGTGCCGAAGCCAGCGATGTTGCCAATGCCATTCTCGATGGCACAGATGCCATTATGCTGTCTGGGGAAGCAGCTGTCGGCAACTACCCCGTCCAAGCTGTAGAAATGATGGCACGGATCGCGCACGAAGTCGAAAAAGATCTGAAGTTCGTCAACCACCCCCCTGCTAAATCCGACGAAACCCACGCCCTTAGCGAAGCCCTCAATGCGATCGATCAATCGCTCGATCTGCGCTGCATCGTTGCCTTCACTGCTACTGGTTACGCCGCCCAGCTTGCTGCCGAAGAGCGTCCTCGCGCTCCTGTCATCGGGCTGACTCCCAATCGTTACGTTTACCACTGCCTTAACCTGATCTGGGGTTTGCACCCCATTTTGATCGAAGAAGAAGTCGAAACGTTTGAAACTGCTATTCGACAAGCCGAAGCCTGTGTGCTAGAACACAGACTTGCCGCTCCGGGCGATCGCATCCTCATCATGGGTGGAATCCCGATGCAAGCTTCTGGTGGCACAAATTTTTTAAAGATTCACCAAATACAATAAGTGTAAACCGAGCACACCTGCCTGCTTCACCTCATTAATGGCTTAACTTATGTCCTCTCTGATTCTGCTTCGTCATGGTCAAAGCACCTGGAATGCCGCCAACAAGTTCACAGGCTGGGTCGATGTGCCCCTGAGCAAGCTAGGGCTAGCAGAGGCAGAACAGGCGGCAGAAAAGCTCAAGAGCTATCCAATCGATCTCTGCTTCACCAGTTTGTTGATTCGCGCGATCCAAACGGCGATGGTTTGTCTGGTGGAAACAGATGCAGTCGCAGCAGGCAAAAGTCCGATCCTCAAGCACAGTGCTGACGATCCAGATTGGCACGGCTGGGATAACTATGAAGGCGATCGGAGCTGCGAGATCCCGGTATTTCTGTCTCAGGCTCTAGACGAGCGCTATTATGGCAACCTGCAGGGGTTAAACAAGGCAGAAACGGCAGAAAAATATGGGGTTGATCAGGTCACTATTTGGCGGCGTTCCTATTCTGTGCGTCCGCCCGGCGGCGAAAGCCTTGCCGATACCAGTGCCCGCACAATTCCTTTCTTTAAAGACTGCATCCTGCCCCATCTCAAAAGCGGTGATCGGGTGCTGGTGTCAGCTCATGGTAACTCGCTGCGATCGATCATCATGCACTTGGAAAATCTGAATGAACAAGAGGTTCCAGGGTTGGAACTGGCGACGGGAGTGCCAATTGTCTATAACCTCAATTCTGAAGGGCAGTTTGTTAGCAAAACAGTCTTGACAGATAGCTAGCTCTAAAAACAAATCTCTAAAGCTCTGCTCACTTGGCTGGCAGGAGCAGCTTATTCAAGTTTGTTTCAAGGATGGCAAATTGAGGGCTAAACCTGCATCCTGCAGGGAAATCCTAAACTGCATTGAAAACGTTTAGTCTTAAAGCAGAAAATCTACTCTAAAAAATCTAAATGCCCTCTTTCAGACTGAACCACCATGCTTCAAAGCATCCTTAGAATCATCGGGAATCTTCTACAGGCGATTGCAAAATTATATAGTGCCCGTCCAGAACCAGTACCAGCAAGCAACGGAACACCAAATAACGGAACACCAAACAACGGCATACCAAACAACGGAACGATGATGCAATATTTCCACTGGAACCTTCCTCCCGGTGGAACTCATTGGAATCAGCTCAGGGAAAATGCTAAAGCACTCGCGGAAGCTGGATTTACAGCGCTGTGGTTACCACCTGCCTACAAGGGACGTAAGGGCGGTCATGACGTAGGCTATGCGGTTTATGACTGGTTTGACCTGGGCGAGTTTAACCAGAAGGATACCGTTAAAACGAAGTATGGCAGCAAAGATGAGCTAGTGGCAGCCATCAAGACTGCTCACAGCGTTGGTATCCAGATTTATGCTGATGTTGTGTTCAACCACAAAGACGGCGGCGACGAAATAGAAACGATTCGGGCAATTCCTTTTGCACGAGACGATCGCAACCAGCCGCTTGACTGTGCTCAAGACATTGATGCCTATACCCAGTTCAACTTCACCGGGCGCAGCGACAAATACTCCAGCATGAAGTGGAGATCCTGTCACTTCGACTCGGTCAACCACAACATGCGCAGTTCAGACGACTGCACAGTTTACCTATTCGAGGGACAGAGCTTTGAGAAGTTCACTGACCTAGAGAAGGGTAATTACGATTTTCTTTTGGGCTGCGACCTGGATATGGACAATGAGCAAGTCCAGGCTGAACTCAAATACTGGGGTGAGTGGATTTTAGACACTACAGGGGTTGATGGCTTTCGCCTGGATGCCGTGAAACACATCCCTGCCTGGTTCTTCTGCATGTGGCTCGATCATGTCCGTAGCTACGCCAAGCGGCCCCTCTTTTGCGTTGGGGAATATTGGACACCCAATTTAGCTTCACTGAAATGGTATCTCGATGCTACAGGTGGTCGAATGTCGCTGTTCGATGTCCCTTTGCAGAACAACTTCCGCAGCGCTAGTCTTCAGGGGCGTGACTACGATCTGCGACAAATTCTAGATGGGACATTGATGCAAGATATTCCTGCTCTTGCGGTTACTTTTGTAGAGAACCATGACACTCAACCGCTTCAATCGCTCGAAAATCCAGTTGAACCTTGGTTCAAGCCGATCGCCTATGCATTAATTCTGCTGCGGCGGGAAGGTTATCCCTGTGTGTTTTATGCAGACTACTATGGTGCGGAGTATACCGGCAAAGGGCACGACGGCAACAACCACTCGATCGTCCTACCCTCACACAATTGGATTATTAACAAACTGCTGCATGCCCGCAAACACTACGCCTACGGAGAACAATACACCTACTTTGACCATCCCAATACAATTGGTTGGACGCGCTTAGGAGACGAGCACCACCCCAAAGCGTTGGCAGTGCTGATCAGCAATGGGGAGGGCGGCTTTAAGTGGATGGAGGTTGGTAAACCTAATGCCACTTTCGTAGACCTCACCCAACACATTAAAGAATCTGTTCAAACAAATGAAGACGGCTGGGGTGAGTTTTGCTGTCCGGGCGGCAAGGTGTCAGTCTGGGTGGAGCAGAGCTAAACTCCGTTTAGCCCGCTGCTAATTGCTGCACCAGTTCCCGGATCTCGTCTACAGTCTGAGGCTGAGAACCATTTGCATTCTGAGTTAGCGAACTGGCGATCGCCTCTACCTGCTGCCGCACCCCATTCAGGCTATCCTGAATCGGCTGGAGCATCTCCTGCTGGAGGTTTACCTTACCCCACAATTCAGCGACAGCTGTCATTTGCGCCTGGAGCTGCTGATCCAGTTGTTTCAGCTCCTCGCGCTTAGACTCTTGCTCGATCCCCTGCTCCGCCACCATCAGCTCATTTTGCGATAGAGCAGACTGCAGCTGCTGAATCTTTCCCACTAGCGCCTGATGCTCTTGTCGCTGCTGCTGCTGCTGCTGCTCAAGCTGCAGCAAAATTGGCTCTAACCCGATCGATCGATTCGCTTCATCTACAGGGTAGCCTTGGCGGCGAGCCAGTACAGCCTGGTGCTGCTTCAACACGGCTTGACGTTCTTGCAGGTTGCGCCGTTGACCAACAAGCGTTTCATTCAGCATCTGATAGCGGTCTTGCTCATCGACAAGCTCGGTTTCTAGACGCAGGCGATCATACTCGTTTGCCTGCTGGATTTGCTTTTGCAAATCGTTAATCGCTTCCTGCTGCAATGAAAGTTCTTCTTCCTGACTATTAACAAAGCGGGAAAGTTTTTCCAGGTCTTTCTCCAGCTCAGTTGCAATAGTTTGCAACGCCTCAATAGACAGTTTCTCTAGCGCTTCCAAATCTACTTTGCTGGAGCCTCCTGACAGCTGCGCTAGCTGCTGCTGCACGGCTTCTTGGGCTTGTAACCGATCGGCTAGCGCTTTGGCATACTGCTGATGGAGCAAAAGAACGGCTTGCTGAGTACTCAAATCGACTTTGGCTTGCTCTAGGGCAGTTTGGGCTTGATGCCAACCATGCCAACGATCGCGCAATTCTTGTGTTTTCCAGTCCACTTCTCCCTGAAGCTGCTGAGCAGAGTTTTGCTGGTCTTGCAATGAACGCCAGTGGAAGTCCAGGAAACTTTGCTGCTGGCTGAGCAGGTCAAAAGCCGCGCTGATTTGGTTGTTAAAAGCATCAGCAGATGTGGAGGCAGCGAGGCGATCGATGAGACTCTGGAGATGCTGGGCTTGATCAGCATTTAACCCCCCAGACAGCTCTGCCTGTCGTTCTTCAAGACGGTTCGTTTCCCCTCGCAGATGGGCCCAAGCACCCTGGAGTTCTTCAGTTTTGCGCTCAAATTCTCCTCGCAGCCGCTCTACTTCCGCACGGGCAGCTTCAATTTCCTGACGCTGAGTGTCAAACTGGGCAAACGCTTCCTCCATTTGCTGAAGCTCTTCTTGGCGAGCTTCCATCTCTAGTTCACGCCGATTGAGCTCTTGGCTCTGGTAAGTTAAGGATTCTTTCCACTGCTCGATTTCGGCTTCCTGAGTTTTTGCCTTCTCCTGAAGCCTGGAAAATCCTTGTAGAATGCTCACAAGCTGGCGACCCGCCTCACTATGACGTTGCACCTGCCTGCTAGCAGACAGATCAACCATCACCAAGATACCGTTAGCATAGTTGCTGGCATCGTCGGGGGCTGGAATCACCTCTTCGCCAGGGACAGCACTCCAGCTTTGCTCGGTGCGCTGACATGCCAGTAGCCTAAATTCGGGTCTACCGCCCCCTATCACGCCTCTCCGGTTTTTTTGAACTTCCGCAAGATACAGCACTGACAATCTTCCTCTTTGTCTACGCTTGAGCCACAACAACGCTTCGCTGACGATCGGCTTTCCCCATTTTAGGGAGCACTTCTGCAATTTGATTAATCTGCAAGGGGATTGGGTTGACCGTTAGTTCGATCGTTACATACCTCCGCTTGCTGCCACTATAAATGACTCCAGACTTAGAAGCCTGCCTAGGGGCAGGCAATTGCCTTAACCTAAGCTGGACCACAGGTATTAATGCTGCTGCTGGTAACAAAAAGCACTTAAGAGGAGGACTTCCTAGTTCTACCACTTTCTATTTCTGTCAACTGTATCACTATCTGCCAGGTAGAGAAGGCTGCTTGTTTCAGAAGAGTAACCGAGCGTCATAGCCTAGAGTTCCCTGCAATCCCTCTGCTTACACAAGAATAGTTCAAGATTGAGATGACGACCAAAAAGCAAAATATTAAACCTGCAACAAAATCGGTTCTAACAATCCAGACAAGGTTGCTATAGTTTAGGAGAGGTCGATGAACAGTTCCAAAGCTAGCGCAATTCTCAGAAGAGGTTTTGCCAACGCCACAGCCAAGCCTAGCTTAGAATTGTGAGTAAAGCAACTTCTTGATGGTTGTTCTAGAAGGCGCTTTGCCCTCCTCTAAAGCGGACAGCTCTTTAATGTATTTGCAATCCTCACAGTTTCTTGCCTCAAGTGTTTTTGCAATATAGTGACTTACTCCTTGAGAGCAGCGCTTCTGCAAAGGTTTACAGTATCTGTAGAGGAAGAGCGCTGATACAAAACGTTGGAGCGGTGGGAAAACTGAATTCAGGCGTGCTTTTATGGGGAGAACACATAAGCGGCAATGCAGGGCAAGCTGAGCGAAATTGACATACGGAGCATCTTACAGCTAATCGAGCTGGGACAACGCACAGGAGAGCTATTTGTAGAAGCCTACAGTGCCTCCATCAGCGGGGTTTCAGGCAATGGGATTGCTGAACCGATTGGAAATGTCCGTAGCCGTCTACAGCCCGCGATGGGGCAATCTTGGTTCGTATTTTTCTTCAATGGTCAAATTATCTATGCAGGCGATAGCAGCAGCACTCTTTTGCGTCTGCGAGATCACCTTTGGCGTCACAAGATAGACAAGCTGCTCGATCCCACTAGCGCCTCAGCAATTGCCCCTTTCAATGCGCCGGAATATGGTTATCTTTGGACGCTACTAGAAGAGCGCATTCTCACCCCTGCTCAAGGACGCGACATTATTCAGAGCATGGTGAACGAGACGCTTTTTGATTTGCTGAGTTTGCATCAAGGAGCGTTTGTATTCGAGCTGGGGTCGGCGCTGTCCCCACAGCTCACCACGTTAGAAATTGCGCCCCTTGTCGCCCAAATCATGAAGCAGGTGCAGGAGTGGAAACAGTTCCACCCGCACATCCAGTCTCCGGACCAATGTCCGGCAATTGCCGATGCCCATCACCTGCAGCAAACGATCGCTCCGTCTACTTTTAAGATTCTGCAGCGCTGGGCAGACGGCAAAACCTCGTTGCGGCAGATGTCCCGCTACTTGCATCGGGACATTCTAACGGTGGCACGGGCAGTCTATCCATACGTCAAAGAGGGCTCAGTACACCTGCTCAGCCCAACAACAGAAGAATCGGTCGCCCATAAATGGGATTTGCATCTGCTGCACCAGCGTCAAGTGCCGCGTGTAGTTTGCATTGAAGATAGTCTGACAGTGCGGAAAGCTGTGGAGGACATACTGACGCAGCATGGGTACGAGGCGACTTCAATTAGCAATCCGCTCAAAGCGCTGAGCCTGGTGTTTCAGCTCAAGCCAGACTTAATTTTGTGCGATATTGCCATGCCAGAGCTGGACGGTTACGAGCTTTGCGCGATGCTACGCCGATCGATTGCCTTTCGGGATACACCCATCGTCATGCTGACGGGGAAGGATGGCTTTACCGATCGTGTCCGTGCCCGCATGGTAGGTGCAACAGATTACCTAACGAAACCGTTTGATGAGTCAGAACTGCGGATGCTGGTTGAAAAATATGTCGGTGCAGGGCAACCCAATCGCCCACTGCCAGAAAAATTATTGGCAGACGCGCTACAAGATGAACTAGAAATTGGCAGGTGAGTTACAACTAGAGACGTTCCCTAAATTCTACAATCGGTAACGATCAGCTTCACAGCCTGAATAATGTCTGGAACGGGTGAGCAATCGCCTGACCAAGCCTGATTCGATCGGTGTGAGCGCACCGCACTCAGTTCTCTTGAACCCTCTATTCCTCTACAAGACCCGCTATAAGTGGCAATTCTTTAAAAATCGAGGGTACTCTTGACTCTAGAATGCAGGTCTGGCAGTCAACAAGCTGGCGATTGCCAAATTAGCGATCGGTAATGTTCAAGCCGCCCTATCCGTTTTGAGCAGGTAAGAAGGTATGAGTACAGTGTTGGTCGTGGAAGATAGTGTGTCTCAGCGAGAGATGATTACAGACCTGCTGAAAGGGAGTGGACTAAGCGTCTCAATTGCCACCGATGGAGTCGAAGCCCTGGAAAAAATTCAGGGGCAGCGTCCAGATTTAGTAGTGCTAGATATTGTGATGCCGCGCATGAACGGTTACGAAGTGTGTCGCCGTCTCAAAGCCGACCCCAAAACTCAGAATGTGCCTGTAGTCATGTGTTCTTCTAAGGGTGAAGAGTTCGATCGCTACTGGGGCATGAAGCAAGGCGCAGATGCCTACATTGCTAAACCGTTTCAGCCAACTGAGTTGGTCGGCACAGTCAAGCAGCTTCTACGAGGGTAAACTTGACTAAATTGATATAAATTTTTAATCAAAATTGGGTCATTCTAGTTAAAGTGTTATGGAATTCCCTGAGGGGGGTAGCTTAAAAAATGAGGGCAGCTCCATAGGTTTCCGTGAGTGGGCAGGTTAGATTCATGATTGGCAATCCAGATTTCTTAACCGGACGAGGGCAAGATCAAGCACCAGAGCTTCAAGCATTAGAGAATCCTGAGGGCGAATTGCATCTCCGGTTTTTTGTGACATCTGGTGAAGAATTTGCCCTGCCTGCAACTGGAATTCGCGAGGTCATCTCTTCCCCGCCCGATCGCATTACCCCCATTCCCAATGTGTCGCCGCTGTTGCTGGGGACACTCAACGTGCGGGGGCGGGTGATATGGGTAGCT
The DNA here is from genome assembly GCF_014764505.1 of Phormidium tenue FACHB-886. Lineage (GTDB taxonomy): Bacteria > Cyanobacteriota > Cyanobacteriia > Elainellales > Elainellaceae > FACHB-886. The sequence continues at coordinate 94,155 of NZ_JACXWX010000013.1, read as the reverse complement.
GATTTAGGGCAATTTTTAGGCAGTCCTACGCTGCTCAGTACCGATCGCCCAGAAATTTCAGTCATCGCCGTGGAGGATCAGGATGCCCTGCTGGGGTTGGCAGTCGATCGAATTGTCGGCATGGATTGGTTAGATATTGACGAAGTGCAGATGTCTTCTAATGTACCCGATGGAATGGCTCCGTTCTTGCGGGGAGAATGGATGATGGGCAATGGCGAGCGCTTCTTGCGGCTGTTAGATCAGGTTGCAATTTTGCGATCTGCCCGCTGGGCGGCATAACAAACAGCGTGACAAAACTATAAGCAACAGGAAACTAGAACAGCAGAACGGTTCTAAAACCCCTTACCCACCACTCACAAATCACCTAGACCAGAATTGCTACGGGCAGGAGAATGCAAATGGGATCAGCTACAGGATTCGCAAGTGAATATCAGCAAGCCGAACGCGCCTACATGGTGGGCAACTACGAAGAGGCAGCTTCAATCGTCGATCGGCTCGTCGAAGACCATCCCAGCGATCCAAGCGTCCGTCTGCTGCGAGGACACATCTACTGCTATGGACTACAACAGTTTGATGTTGCCCGCGAGCAGTATGAATCTGTCCTCAGCCTGACTGATGACTCTGATTTCGTTAATTACGCCAATAACGGGCTTGCCTATGCCGAACAGTATGCCTCTCTGGAGGAGCATGGCAATGGCAACGGCACAAGTTCGGCAGTTGATGATTCTTTCGGCGATGATTTTGCTGGTTATCGGTTTTCCGAGCCGCAATCGGAGCAAGTGTTTGATCCTGAAGTAGATCCGGATTTAGCAAATCCCGACTTCTCAGATATTGACATTGACTCAGACTTTATCAGCACGATTGACTCTCAATCCCCCTTCTACTCCAACCAGCCCAGTCACATTGAACCGAAAGGTCAAAGCGACGCTCAATGGCAGTCGCGGCAAGATTTTCAGAATGTAGACGACGACTTCGATTTTGCTGACCTTAGTATAGACAGCGTACAGGATGTGGATCGATCAGATCCCCCGTCTGCTGCCAACAATCCGTTTGCCAATCCGTTTGTAGTCAATACAGCGGAGCTTGAAGAGTTTGATCAGCCCTTTGATCAACCTTTTGCCGATCAGCCGTTCACAGTGCAGCAGTCAGCAACAAGTATTGAAGCTGATTTTTCACTTGAAGAAGGTTATCAGCCTCACGTGTCTGCCGCTTCCCAAGAGCGCTTCAACCTGCAAGAAACTGAGGATGAAACATTCTTCATGGGCGCTCCCTCCAGCTTCAACGAGCCTGAGGATAAAGGCGATCAAACTTTTGGCACTCCTATGCCTCCGGCTGACTTTGATGAAAATGTCTCTGCCTCAGATGACGATCATACGTTTGTCTCTGGCAGTTTTGCATTCGAGGACTTAGATGACAGCTTCCCAGTTAGCGAAACTGCTTCCAGAAGCAACACTGTCAATAATAATGGGGCTGTTCCTGGAGGACGTAGTGCTGATTTCCTCGATGAATTTGATGAGTTTGATGACTTGGGAAGCCTCCCCGATTTTGATTTGTCGGATAACTCAGTAGATTTCACCAGTCCTTCAATTGGGGCATCGATCGGCTCTACAACGACCGGATTGATGAGCAGCGCGTTTGATTTTACCGATAGTGGTGCCGACCACTCAATCATTCATGAAGATGATGTTTTCCCGCTGTCTAACACCTCGGAGCCTTTACCCACGTTTGCCCAGACCGATAACCGGCTTGAGCCTGATGTCAGCGTTGAGCAAGGCTGGACAGCTCCATTAGAAAATGCACCGATTGCCGCTAAAAAGTGGATTATTGCCGGGGCAACGGGTGTCGCTGCAGCACTGGCAGCCGCCACCGTGTATTTTGTCGCTGCCAGCACCGTGCCGCAGGAGCGCAAAGAGCAGGTGCTCCCTTATCTAACACCAGCTGGTTTGGCAATGAGTGTAGTTGCTGGGCTGGCAGGCTTTGGTGTTTCGGCAGCAACGGGCAGCTTTTTAACTCAGCAAGTTAAACGAACTGCAGCGGATTTGCAGCGCCAGTTCGATGCAGTCTCTCAGGGCAACTTCAACGCTCGTGCCACAGTTTATTCGGAGGATGAGTTCGGTCAACTGGCGACTGGCTTCAACCAGATGGCACGGGTTATCCTCACGACCACAAGCGAGGCACAGCGCAAAGCCGAGGAGCAAGAGCAAGCCAAAGAAGACTTGCAGCGCCAAGTGATTCGCCTGCTGGATGATGTAGAAGGTGCAGCACGTGGCGATCTAACGGTGCAAGCGGAAGTGACTGCAGATGTGCTGGGTGCAGTCGCCGATTCTTTCAACTTGACAATTCAAAATTTGCGGGAGATCGTCCAACAGGTGAAGACGGCAGCTCGACAAGTAACCAAGAGTTCGACAGAGAACGAAATCTTTGCTCGATCGCTCTCCTCAGACGCGCTCCGCCAAGCCGAAGAACTGGCTGTAACGCTCAATTCAGTACAGGTGATGACTGATTCAATTCAGCGGGTGGCAGAAAGCGCCCGTGAAGCTGAGGAAGTGGCACGCTCTGCATCTTCAACCGCACTTAAGGGTGGTGAAGCCGTGGAACGGACGGTTTCTGGTATTTTAGAGATCCGTGAAACGGTGGCAGAAACGACCCGCAAGGTAAAGCGGCTGGCAGAATCTTCGCAGGAGATTTCTAAAATCGTCGCCTTGATTTCTCAGATTGCCTCCCGTACTAACCTGCTGGCACTCAACGCTAGCATTGAGGCAGCCAGAGCCGGAGAAGCAGGACGGGGCTTCGCAATTGTTGCGGATGAAGTCCGCCAGCTTGCCGATAGAGCCGCTAAAGCCTCCAAAGAGATTGAACAAATCGTGTTGCAGATCCAGAGTGAAACGGGATCTGTGATGACTGCGATGGAAGAAGGCACCCAGCAGGTAATTGAAGGAACGCGCCTTGCAGAACAGGCAAAGCGATCGCTAGAAGACATCATTCAGGTCTCTAACCGAATCGACGTGCTGGTGCGGTCAATTACGGCTGATACCGTTGAGCAAACTGAGACCTCCCGCAATGTGGCTCAGGTAATGCAATCTGTTGAGTTGACCGCTCAAGAGACCTCGCAAGAAGCTCAACGGGTATCCGGTTCTCTACAAAACCAGGTGGGTGTCGCCCGTGACCTGCTGGCGTCTGTAGAACGATTCCGCATTGAAAAAGTATAGGTATGGCAAGCAAACGTCTAACCCTAGCTCAGATCCCTACCTCAATCCCTCACTGAAAGGAACACGCTTATGCTGTCGGAACAACAACAGCGAATTATGGGCTACTTTATTGAGGAGGCAAAAGACCATCTCAATACCATTGAACAAGGGCTGTTGAATCTCCAAAGCACGATCGCAGATCCAGAGATCGTTAGTGAAGTATTTCGGGCAGCGCACTCGGTTAAGGGAGGTGCAGCCATGCTGGGGCTAAACAGCATCCAGTATACGGCGCACCGCTTAGAAGATTATTTCAAAGTTCTCAAAGAATGCCCGATAAAAGTTGATCAGCGGCTGGAAACCCTGTTTTTACGGGTATATGATACGCTGCATGAGCTGATCGATCAGCTTCAAGGACCTTTCGGGCTTACAGATGATAAAGCCCAAGAAGCGATGGCAGGCGTGGAACCTGTTTTTACTGAATTAGGGCAACACCTGAGCGTTTTGGTGAGCCAATCCGGGAGCAGACCGCCCGAGGATGTGGAACTGTTGGTGGTTGCTCAACCTGTACTCGCTCAACCTGTTGCAGCACAATCAGCAATTGTTCGTGAAGAAAGTGCCCTACAGCTGATTTTTCAAAGCGATGTGCCCGCTCAACTCCGGGAACTATTGCAGCTGTTTAAGCAAAATGACACTGCCGAGACGCGCCAGCAGCTTCAAGCAATTTGTCGCAATTTGTCGCAAGCTGGAGAGCAGCTAGATTTGCCCAACTGGTGTGAGCTGCTCAAAATAACGGCAAGGGTGATCGGCAATTCTAATACAACCTATCGTGCGCTCGCTCCGCTCGTCATCAAAGACATTAAGCGTGCTCAAGAACTGGTTTTGGCAGGTCGATCGACTGAAATCACTGCCTGTGAGAGCCTGCTGGAACTCGTGCCGGCAGAAGCAGCTCCTACCCCATTCACAGATACCCTTACTGATACTGCCTTGGCAGACCTCTTGGCAACAATGGATGCGGGAGAGGTCAGCAGGGAGGCAATTTCCTCGTCAGACAGAGATAACGAGCTAGCGGATATGCTTCTGGAGAGTGAAGCAGAAACTGGATCAGACGAAAACTGGTTTGACCCTGCACTCGAGGAGCCGAGTATATCTAGCTTCTTTGGTGATGAAGATACTTCTGCTCTAGAACTTGATCTGAACGGCAGCGCTACCAATTCGCTGCTGGAGTTTGATTTAGGCGCTAATGGTGAAACGGCTAGCCGTACTGCAAACAGCGCTGATTTGAGCTTGATAGAAGAACTCGATGGTGATTCTTTGCTAAAAGATCAATCAGGACCAGAGGTGGGCGTAGCTGAGCTAAACTCACTTGCTGATTTATTTGAAGGCGAAATGCCTGAGCTGGGGTTGACTTGGCAAGCAGAGGAAGTGATTTCGCCTGGCGTTGTGTTGCCATCTTATACGCCCGAACCCCCTAATGAATTTTCTGATCTTCTGTTTACACCAGACAGCAGTGATACATTGACGTTTGATGAGGACGATGATTTATCGGGCTTGCTTAACAACAGCGCGATGATGCTTGATTCTCAGCAAACCCTAGAAAAAGCCCCAGAAACTATTCCTCCATCAGCATTTGCTGAATCTGAGCCAGCTGATGACTTTTTTAATTTAACTGCTTCAACAGGGCAAATAGATTCATCAACAGCGATCGATGATTTTGATGCTCTTTTGTTTGAAGCTGATAGAACTGTATCCCGGAATGAAAGCAACTTCGAGAATTTGGATGAGCTGCTGGCAGGTCTAGATATAGAAGGGCTGAGTGCCAAAACGGGTGATCGACAGGCAAATTCTAATTTAAACGACCTGGATGATATCTTTGCAGGGGCGTTAGATAGTCCCGAAACCTTGTTTGATAACCCGTTTGACACCGCCAATAAGTCTGTTCCAGAAGAGCTGTTTCCTGGCAGTGCTGATCTCAATTTTGACGTGCAGCCAGAAACGGACGTAAGCAACGACACAGATTTAACGGACATTACAGCAGATTTGTGGAATGAGGTATTCACAGGCGATCGTGTCTCAGATCTAGGCAGCTCAGATGACAGTGTGAGCGCCTTTCACCTACTGGAACCTGATCTACGTGATTTTGATCTCTCTGCTGATAATCCATTCTCCCCTGTTGAAGAGCTGCCTGACCTAACTACGGAGTTTGGCGGGGCAACAGAAGAATCTAGAGAAGCGCTGGACCTAGATCTCTTCGATAGCAATCCATTTGAGGAGCAGTCCCATCTGGGTAGTTCAGCTAGTGATTTGGAGTTAGCGATCGCTGAGTCTGCGGTAGCCCCGTCTGAAGTAAACTTTTTTGAACTGAATGCGCTAGAGGATACGCGAGAAGACGACCTAGAAGATTTTTCAGTAGATAACACACCGCTTGGCAAGGCTGTGCAACCAGGGGACGATGCAGCTCTTGACCAAGCGGAGACAAACGCAACCCACGACAATTCATCGTTTGATCTCAGCGCTCTGTTTGACGAAGAAGCTACCTCTGATCCGCTTACCGAACCCATCCAAATGCCTGCTGTTGATGCAGCCTCAATGGAGAACGACCTAGCGAATCTGTTTCAAAATGATGTAGGACTAACGCTTAGTGAGGTAGAACAGCCTTTAGAAGAAGGATTGTTTCAACCTGAAGTACTTGATGCCGCCGAGCTTGGCACAGATAGTCAAGACCGCCTAGAACTAGATGATTTACTAGTTGATGGCACACAAGCAACGCAAGATTTTTCGCTAGAGAATTTTGATTTAACTCTAGACGAATCTGATGCGATCGCTTTAGATATCAACCTCGATCAAGCAACGGACTTTCCGGCAAATACAGCTTCGAATACAGCAGAAGCGATGATTGCACAAGAGAGTTTTGATTTAACTCTAGGTAGTGAGCTCGCTATACCTAGCTCGGAGCTTAACGTTGAGCCGCTAGAGGCGATCACTCCTGCCGGCTCACCCTTTGAGTGGGAAAATGATTTATGGGAAAACAATTTAGATGAAGCACTTGTATTAGATGAAGCTGCTAATTTCACTTTGACAAGCGATTTGGAGGACTCCAGCGAGCCTCCAGCGACGACAGATGACTTCGCCAGTCTAGATAGCCTACTGGATGAAGCATCAGCAATAGAATCTTCGCCCGTAGAGTCTTCGTCCTTGAGCGCAGCTGATGATTTCTTGAATGCAGCTGATGATTTTACTGACCTAGATGCGCTACTAGAGGAAGAAGTGGTTTCCGCTGCTCCAATTTTCTCTAGCAGTGATGATTTTGCCGATCTTGATGCCTTGCTGGAGGAAGCGCCTGCCGTAGCTGCATTTGCTGTCGAAGACTCTGCTGATCTTGACTCAATGCTGGACGACGAAACGGCATCGCCTACCTTCCCTATTTCTTCTCCTCCCAATACAGAAGATGAGTTTGGCGACCTGGAAGACTTGCTGAAAGACGCCGATCAGAAGTTAGGAGGAACAACTGCGGCGAGAGGGAATCGCCCAGTCTCTAGTACAGCGAATCGTCGTCCTCAGCGCCGCAACACACTAGGCGACCAGACGATGCGGGTATCAGTTAAACATCTTGACAATCTCAATAACCTGGTTGGGGAAATGGTTGTCAACCGTAATAGTCTGGAGCAAGCCCAGGAAAGGCTACGGCAGTTTCTCGACAATCTGCTGTATCAGGTGCAGCAGTTGAGTGACGTGGGGCAACGAATGCGGGACCTGTATGAGCGATCGCTACTGGAAAGTTCATTGCTCTCCAATCGCCGTAGCTACCAGCTCTCGTCGCAGGGTAGCAGTTTCTCGACGGTGCAAAGCAACCATGCTACAGGCATGAGCTTTGATGCACTGGAGATGGATCGCTTTACTGGCTTCCATACGCTGTCGCAGGAAATGATCGAGCTGATCGTGCGAGTGCGAGAATCTGCTTCGGATATTGACTTCGTGGTGGATGAAAGCGACCAAGTGACGCGTAACTTCCGCCAAATCACCACCCAGCTTCAGGAAGGCTTAACCCGCTCGCGCATGGTTCCCTTCGCCCAAACTGCCGATCGGTTGCCCAGAGGTGTGCGCGATAACTCACTAAAATACGGTAAGCAGGCAGAGCTAACCATCGAAGGGCGCGATACGCTGATTGACAAGATGATTGTCGAGCAGCTGTATGACCCGATGACGCACTTAGTCAACAATGCGGTTGCGCATGGCATTGAAACCCCTGCCGAGCGTGTTGCCGCAGGAAAACCGCCCACCGGAAAAATTACCATCCGCGCCTTCCACCAGGGTAACCAGACGGTTATTTCTGTCAGTGACGATGGCGCAGGCATTAATCCGGAAGCCGTTAAGGCAAAAGCAGTCGCCAAGGGGGTAATTACGCCTGCCCAGTCTAAAGAGATGTCCCGCTTAGATACCTACGATCTACTGTTCCACCACGGCTTCAGTACTGTTGACCAGGTAGATGATTTGCGCGGTCGTGGCATTGGTTTAGACGTAGTGCGGAGCAACCTCAACGAAATTCGGGGTGTTATTAGCATTGACTCGACTATTGGCAAAGGTACAACCTTTACCATTCGTCTGCCGCTAACGCTGAGCATCTCTAAAGCGCTGTGCTGTATCAGCAACCGCGCTCGCATTGCCTTTCCCATGGACGGGGTGGAAGACATGCTGGATGTGCCCAAGGAGCGAGTTCAAATTGACGAACAAGGGCGTACTTCTATTTATTGGCGTGATACGTTGCTGCCGTTCCAGCCGCTGCCCGAACTGCTAGCGCTTAACCGCGTGTTGGGACGCGGCAGTGTTTACGGCGGTAACCAGGAAGAAGACATCGTTTCGATCGTTGTCCTCCGCAGCGCCGGGAACTTCTTAGCGCTCCAGGTTGATCAGGTGTTGGGTGAGCAAGAAATTGTGATTAAACAGCTAGAAGGACCTGTTCCTAAGCCAATCGGTATTGCGGGCGCGACAGTGCTAGGCGATGGGCGAATTATGCCAATCGCGGATGTGCTGGAGCTGATTGATCTGTCTCAAGGACGCATCCGTCGAGAGGCGGGCAGCTTGCTGTGGGAGAAAGGCGCAGCACCACCGCAGGAAATGCTCGACATCAAGAGCGAACCAACGGTGCTAATTGTGGACGACTCAATTACGGTTCGTGAGCTGCTGTCGATGACGTTCAACAAAGTTGGCTACCGAGTGGAGCAAGCCCGCGACGGTCAGGAAGCCTGGGAAAAATTGCGATCGGGGTTACCCTGCGATCTGGTATTCTGCGATATTGAAATGCCACGCATGGATGGGTTAGAACTGCTGTCGCGCATCCAGAAAGATCCACATTTGATGCACTTGCCGATCGCCATGCTGACCTCTAGGGGAGCCGATCGTCATCGTCAGATGGCAGTTCAGCTTGGTGCAAAAGGCTACTTTACGAAGCCCTATCTGGAGGAAATGCTGCTGGATGCAGCGCAGCGCATGTTAAAGGGCGAAGTGCTGGTTACAAGCAGTCAGTAAGTTAGCAGCTAGCTCTAGCGGTGAAGAGTGGAGGGGTGAAAGCAGAAGTTTTCGCCCCGTCTTTTTATGTTTCAACTATGCTTTGATTTATTCCAAAAGACCGCTCCCTGGTCCGTTAGAATCAATCAACAATGGACCTAAGAATGAGGACATTCCTCTAGCTGTCCTAAATATAGTGCAATCGATCCTTTGCTCTCTTATCTTAGGGAAGAACCAATCTCCAACTGCTGCTGAGAACTGCCCATGATGAGAACCGCCTATCGCAACCCAGTGCTGCTGATCCACGGAATTGATGATACTCATGCCATTTTTTGGCGAATGGCTCCCGCATTGGAAAACTTGGGCTGGGACGTTCATACGCTCGATTTGCACCCCAGCAATGGTGATGCAGGTTTAGAAGTGCTGGCGGCACAAGTTTTGGATTATGTCGAGCAGACTTTTGAGCCAGCCCAGCCGATCGATTTAGTCGGGTTTAGCATGGGTGGTATCATTAGCCGCTATTATCTACAGCGCTTAGGTGGACTGCGGCGTATCGAGCGGTTCATCACAATTGCCTCACCCCACAATGGCACCTGGACAGCACTTCTGCGCTCCAACTTAGGTGCAAACCAAATGCGGATTGGCAGTGAGTTTCTGCTGGATTTGAATCGAGATGCCTACCGTTTAGAGCAGATTAACTTCACTTCTCTCTGGACACCCTTTGATTCAATGATTGTGCCTGCTAGCAGTTCTGAAATGCCTGTTGGCAAAAACCGTCAGCTATGGGTAGGTGGACATGCCTGGATGGTCACGGATGCTAAGTGTATTTTAGCGATCGCTGAAACGCTAGCCGAACCTTTACGGGTTGTGCAGGCAACCGCTTAGTTAAGGCTTAGGTTAAGACCTAGTATTAATTTCTGAGTTTTCCACTGCTATGTGCCAAGATGAAACGGTGCAAGTCACAGCGGGGCTACTGATTTCAGTCTAGACCGGCAATTGTCTGGGCTTGTTTTGCAAACTGTTTTGGTAAGAGTTGGAACAAAATTTGGTGATGCGCGTCAAAGCAGGATAGCTGTTAGCTATGGCTTTCTGTAGCTGTTTACTGTAGGGCGCATCTGTCCACATACATGGAGGAATACCATGAAGATTGCTGCTATAAAGAAACCCGACAGTCTCCTGTCGGGCGAACAAACTGCTTAGGTATCAGATAGTTCTAAGAATATCCATTGCACAGCGTGAATACCATCCTCCGAAAGGGTGAAATACCCTGACTGCCTGTGTGTACTAGGAGAAGGATGACATCTCTAGCTGTAAGACCTCCGAGTCTTTGAATAAGCACTCGGACGGGGATAATGGGTTTGGAAATTCGACTAGTGGAAAGACCAATTAATGAGGCGCAGCGTTCTGCGCCTCATTTTATGTTCGGTGCAGTGGGGAAAGATTAAGCAAGATTTCGAATCACAGTGTCAAGATAGAGCTAGACCGTTCTGCTTTTTCGTTTATGACTTACTGCCTTAACCCTGTTTGTCAGAAGCCGCGTAATCTTGATGATGCGAAATTCTGTCAAAATTGTGGGTGGAAGCTGTGGGTGGGCGATCGCTACCAAGCCTTAGAGCTGATTGGACAGGGCGGGTTTGGGCGCACCTTTTTAGCGATCGATCAGGAGAAGGCAGGTAGTTCAGAGCCTGCCGCTGCTTTTTGCGTCATAAAGCAGCTTTTGCCACGAGAAATTGAATCAGAATCGGCGAAAGCGGTTGACCTGTTTCGTCGGGAAATCGAGCTGCTGTTGCAGTTAGGACAGCACCAGCAAATTCCTGGATTGCTAGACCACCTTGAATCGACAGAATCGTTCTATCTCATTCAGGAGTACATTGAGGGGCGCAATTTAGAGGAAATCTTGGCGCAAGTTGGAACGTTTAACGAGGCACAGATTTGGGAATTGCTGGCAGATATCTTGCCTGTCTTGAGCTTTGTTCACGATCGTCAGGTGATTCACCGAGATATCAAGCCAGAAAACATCATCCGTCCCGGACGCTCGCAAGCAAACGGCAAGCTGGTCCTGGTTGATTTTGGTGCATCCAAGTATGCGACTGAAACAGTGCTGGCGAGAACGGGCACCGTGATTGGCAGCGCCGGATATGTTGCGCCAGAGCAAGCAATGGGCAAAGCCTTATTTGCTAGCGATCTATATAGTTTAGGGGTGACTTGTTTGCACTTGCTTACCGGACTACATCCATTTGACTTGTACTCCGTTAGCCAAGATGCGTGGATCTGGCGGCAATACTTGCCCCAGCCCGTCAGCAGCAAATTGCGGCAGGTTTTGGATAAGCTGGTGCAGCGTGCTGTGAGCCAGCGCTATCAAACGGCAGCAGAGGTACTGCGAGATTTGCGTCCTGCAAACGGTAGATCGCATCAGCGCTTGCCATCAAAACCCACCCATCCATCAAGCTGGCGCTGTGTGCAAACGTTGATAGGACATACAGGAGAGGTGACTGCCCTCAGCCTTAGTCCCAATGGTCAGATTGTGGCAAGCGGCAGTAGCGATCGCACTATCAAACTGTGGCGGCTAGAGACGGGTGAGCTGCTGCATACCTTTGCAGGGCGATCGCTTTGGTCAACCGCTGGACACCGGGATTGGATTAGCGCCTTGGCATTTGGCTTTGATGGGCGAGTGTTAATTAGCGCCAGCAACGATGGCACAGTCAAGCTGTGGAATTTGTCTAACCGCCAGCTGATTAGTACTTTGCCCAGCAATGGCTGGGCAGTTTCGGCAATCGCCTTTGACTCAGATGGTGCTCTGTTGGTAAGCGGCAACAGCGACGGCTTAATTCAGCTTTGGGATGCCGAAACGGATGAACCGTTGGCAGACTTGGCGCAGCACCAGGAGCGAGTCAGTGCTTTGGTAATCGATCAGACCGGACAGTATTTAGTAAGCGGCAGCTACGACCGCACGATTTGCCTTTGGGATCTCAAACAGGATCGCGTAATAAAAACGCTGAGGGGACATGTCGATCGAGTGAGTGCTCTTGCACTCACTCCAGATGGCACCATTCTGATCAGCGCGAGCTGGGACAAAACCCTCAAGATTTGGGACTGCAAATTTGGTGAACAGCTCAAGGTGATTTCGGCGCACCGCGATCGCATCAACTGTCTTGCTTTGCATCCGAGCGGCAAATTTTTTGCCAGCGGTAGCGAAGATAGCTGCATTAAACTTTGGGATCTGCAGACCGGCGACCGGCTTAGTGCATTTGGGCATTCCTGGGGGGTTAAGGCGCTCAGCTTTAGTACAGCAGGCGATCGGTTAGTCAGTGGTAGTGCGGACGAAACGATAAAGATTTGGCAAATGTTTTAGCACTTGGGGCTGTAGCGGATTGGAAACAATCGGGCAATGCTGTAGTGTGTAGTGGATCACATGGAAGTTGAACCGCTAGGTCTCATCTGATGTTTCGGACGAGCTGAATTCAGCGGTTCCCAACAACTTCGGCAGATTTCGCGTTAGAAATTTGCTGCCCTGTTGTCACAGCGGTTCTTGCTAAAATCCGCGTGTATTTTCCATGAAGGCATTATTTAATACTTGTGTTTCTATGTAAGTGATTTTTACAATCGGGTTTCACGAGCGTGAATATCTGCGCTAAGAGCGTATGTTTCAAATAGGCTGTTGGCTTCTTCGAAAAGCACACTAAAGCCAGCTTCTTGAAGAAGCCACAGCAGGTTTAGAGCATTACTACTTCGCTAGCGCCTCTCTTACAGCAATTCTTTTGAATTGTCTGCTTCACCTCCTGATGCCCACCTTTCTATCTGTGAGCGAAAAGGGTCAGCTATGCCAAGGCATTCGCATCTATCAGAGCCATCTCTACCAGAATCCTACCCGTCCAAAACTGAGCCAGCTAATCCACTCGACATTACCTATACGCCTGAAAGCCTTTTACGCCACCCTTTGCATCTGTTTCGCAGTATGGGACGCGATCTGTTGGCATCCAGAGAGCTAGCGTGGCGCCTGCTGGTGCGAGATATCAACGCCCAGTATCGGCAGTCTGCTTTAGGAATTTTTTGGGCGTTTGTGCCGCCGATCGTTGCTGCACTGGGGCTGACGCTGGCAAGCACTGCCAAAGTCCTCAATGTGGGTGAGACGAGTATTCCCTATCCTGCCTATGTCATGTTCAGCATGGCGCTGTGGCAAACGTTTAGTGAGGCAGTTGCGGGTCCCATTCAAGCGGTGGTGGCTGCTAAACCGATGCTAGCAAAGATCAATTTTCCGCGTGAGGCGATCATTTTGTCCCAGTTGGGGCAGGTCTTTTTCAACTTTGGCATCAAGCTAATTTTAATTGTGGGGCTGTTCCTGCTGTTCAAGATTCCGGTGCAGGGGATGGTATTGTTGGCTCCGGTCGCGCTGGTTCACCTGATCGCCTTGGGAACTGCAGTGGGCTTGCTGCTGGCTCCGATCGCCGCTTTATACGAAGACGTTTCTAAGGGCTTGACGCTGGCGTTGGGGCTGTGGCTATTCCTGACCCCTGTGATTTATCCAGTGCCGCAGTCTGGCGGGTTTGCGACCCTGGTGCAGCTCAATCCTGCTACGCCGCTGCTGGTTGCCGTACGCGATCTAGCCACGATCGGCGGCATGTCTAACCCTTCTGGGTTTTGGCTGGCAAGCCTGCTAGCACTCGTGGGGCTGCTGTTGGCTTGGCTGGTGTATCGGGTTGCAATGCCGTTTGTAATTGAGCGAATGAGCGCATGATGACATTTCCGAGTGAAACAACGCGATCAACTGAAAGTGAGATCGTTTTATCGATTGAGGGGGTTTCAAAAAAGTTTTGTCGTAGTCTAAAGCGATCGCTGTTTTACGGCATTCAGGATATTGGTTCAGAACTGTCGGGGATGCGACGGCAAAGCGACCAGCTGCGATCGAAGGAGTTTTGGGCGCTCAAGGATGTGAGCTTCCAGCTCCGGCAGGGGCAGGCGTTGGGCTTAGTGGGAGCGAACGGCAGCGGTAAAACGACCCTGCTGCGAATTATCAGCGGGCTGATCAAGCCTGATACAGGAACGATTCGAGCGAGAGGACGAATCGCCCCGCTGATTGCGCTGGGCGCCGGATTTAGCCCAATTTTGACCGGACGGGAAAACATCTATGCCAACATGTCGATCTTGGGCTTGAGCACCAAGCAAATCAACGATCGCTTTGATGAAGTCGTTGATTTTGCCGAAATTGGGGAGGCGATCGATGCACCAGTGCAAAGCTATAGCTCTGGGATGGCGGCCCGCTTAGGGTTTGCCTGTGCCATCCATACCGATCCAGACATTCTGTTGATCGATGAAGTGCTGGCAGTCGGGGATGTGCGATTTCGGTCTAAATGCGAGCGGAAATTGTCGAAGCTGCTGCAGCAGGGTACTTCGTTTGTATTAGTGAGCCACTTTTTTCAGGGTATCCTCAACGTTTGCGATACCGCCGTGTATTTGTCCAAAGGGGAGGTGATAGCGGCTGGCGATGCGCGATCGATCATGGATCAGTATGAGCAAGATTTGTTTGGGGTTAAGCGGTTGGATCGAAGCGCCATTCCCTTCCTTTTGCCAGAGCGATCTCCAGCAGAAAGTGCCGGAGCCGATTTGGTCTCGATTTACTTCAAAGATGCTGAAGGTAGGCTGCTGGAAACCTTGACCAGCGGTGAACCCACTTACATCTGCGTCAAGTGCAAAACTCACCGCAAAATCCACAATCTCAGTCTTTTTCTGGCGGTTTATCAACCAACCCGAGACAACGGCTTAGCCCTACACATGAGCAGTGCCTACGACTGCGAAACCTTTGAAGTTGCACCAGGTGAGTACGAGCTGCGTGCCTATTTGCCGCATCTGGGGTTGCTTCCCAGCACCTATATCTTGAATGTCTACGTTAAGGAGGGTTCGCTCTACGTTCTGGATGCGTATGAGGGATACAAATTTACCGTGAATGGACAAGAAAAAATGAATCGCGGTTTTTACTATCAGCCGCGTTCATGGCAACTCGTTGAGAAGGCAGGCTGCTGAAAAGATATCAAAAGGAGATATCAAAAGATATGGGCGGATCCACTCCCACGATTAGCGTGTTGATGTCAGTGTATAACAGCGAGCGATATCTACGAGAAGCCGTTGAAAGCATCTTGCGACAAACATTCACAGATTTTGAGTTTCTGATTGTGGATGACGGCTCTACCGATCGATCGCTTGACATCCTGCAAGCCTATGCTGCCCAAGATCCACGCATTGTCCTGATTAGCCGCGAAAATCGAGGGCTCACTCAAACGCTCAACGAGCTGGTTAGCCGATCGAGCGGCAAGTTTTTGGCTCGCATGGACGCAGACGATGTAGCGCTACCAGAACGATTTGCTGATCAGGTCGCTTTTCTCAACCAGCATCCCCAGGTGGTTTGCCTGGGCACGGCTCAAGAATGGATCGATGGAGAAGGGGAAATCCTGATGCACTGCTCACCTGCGGCAGACAATGACGAAATTCAGGCGCATATGCTGGCTGGCAGAAATTACTTCTGTCATCCTTCTGTGATGATGCGGCGGCAGGCAGTGGTGACCGTTGGGGGATACGATATTAGCCTGCAATCGGCTCAAGACCTCGACTTGTGGTTGAAGCTGGGAGAGATCGGCAAGCTTGCCAATCTGCAAAAGGTGCTGATGCGATACCGTATCCATGCGGGCTCAGTTACCGAGAAACGAATTAAACAACAGACAGGATATGCCCGCGCTGCCTGCGAACGAGCCTGGGAACGGCGGCAAATCGCCGGACGGTATGAAGTAGCCCCCTCCTGGCGGCACAGCCTTACCCTGCAGTTTGGCTGGCAGATGTTTAACAAAGGGCAGCGGCGGAAAGCGATCGCCTATGGAATGCAGGCAGTTAAAGCAATGCCGTCTGATGTTGAAAGCTGGAAGCTGCTCACTTGCGCGTTGATTAAACCCTTCTCACACTCAACAGCACAATGAGCGAACCTCCTACCGTTTCAGCCTTGATGCCGATCTACAATGTAGACCGGTATTTGGCTGCTGCGATCGAGAGCATCTTGGCCCAAACCTGGACGGACTTCGAGCTCATCATCATCGACGATGGCTCTACGGATGGCTCTGGCAAAATCCTAGAGCGGTATGCGAGGCGGGACGAGCGCATCAAGCTGAGCAGCAGGGAAAATCGTGGTATCTCCAAAACTCGCAATGAGCTGCTGGCGCAAGCCCGTGGAGAGTTCATTGCCATCGTGGATGGGGATGATGTGTCAATGCCCGATCGCTTTGCTCGCCAAGTGGGCTTTCTGCGAGGACATCCCAATGTTCTCTGTGTCGGCAGCGCTTTGGATTGGATAGATGAGCAGGATCGCCATTTGGGGCATTGCGAGATGCCGCAGACCGATCGAGAGATTCAATCGCTGCTGGTCGGTGGTATTTCCATGCTGCATCATCCCTGCACCATGGTGAGGCGATCGGCGCTGCTGCAAGTGGGTGGATACGATGAATCGCTGGTTGCCTCAGTCGATCTAGATTTGTGGCTGCGGCTGGGTGAACTGGGCGAGCTTGCCAACCTGCCTGATACGCTGCTGCGCTATCGGCTGCATTCGAAATCGATCACACATCGACGGCAAAACCGCCAAACCTCCGATGCTTATGCTGCCTGTCAGCGAGCGTGGCAGCGACGGGGCATTGTAGGTGAGTTTATCCGCAAGCCTGCCGACCATTTGCACCAGCATGATTTTTTGCTGCGCTGCGGTTGGCTTAGCTTCAACGATGGTCAGCGGGAAGTTGCTCGTCGCTGTGGTCTGAGGGCAGTTGCCGCCCAGCCGCTTTCGGTTGCTGCCTGGAAGCTACTAGCTTGCTCGATCGTCAAACCTCTCCCCAGACAGCTCGTGCTATGAGTCAACCGCCGCTCGTCTCAGTGCTATTTCCGGTTTACAACGGTGGTCGCTATTTAGTAGCGGCGATCGAGAGCATCTTGGCACAATCCTTTGGCGACTTTGAGCTGCTGCTGATCAACGACGGCTCCACGGATCAGTCGCGCCAGACTTTAGACCGCTATGCTGCTCAAGACAAGCGAATCCGGTTGATTCATCGAGAGAACCGAGGGCTGATTCAAACGCTGAATCAGATGCTGACGCTGGCACGGGGCGAGTTTTTGGCGCGGATGGATGCGGACGACATTGCCCAACCCGATCGCTTTGGGCTACAGGTCAAGTTCCTACAGCAGCACCCCGATTACGTGTGCGTGGGTGGAGCCTATGACCTGATCGATCCGCAGGGGCGAACGGTGCTGCATTCGGCAATGCCAGAAACAAACACTGAGATTCAGCAGGCCCTCTTATCAGGGCAAACGATCATCAATCATCCCTGCGCCATGATCCGCCGATCGGCACTTCAGCAGATTGGCGGCTATGACGAGACCATGCAGACCGTTGAAGACTTAGATATGCTGCTGCGGTTGGGCGAAGTGGGGCTGCTGGCAAACTTGCCGGATACTGTGCTGAAGTACCGCTTTCATATGCAGTCTGTCAGCGCCAGACACAGCGAGTTGCAGTACCAAATGATCCAGGAAGCCTGTCGGCGGGCGTGGCAACGGCGCGGCATCGTCGGGCATTTTAGCGCCCAGAAACCCTGGTATCGCCCAGGACGCGATCGCCCCTCGCGTCAGTCTTTCCTGCACCAATACGGCTGGTGGGCATTCAATCATGGCTTGCGGCGCACGGCAGCTAGTTCTGCGCTAAAGGCGATCGCCCTTCATCCTGCTACCCCAGAGAGCTGGAAGCTGCTTGCCTGTGCCTTAGTCAAACCGCTACCCAATTTGCATTCTTCCTGTTAAGCCGTATGAGTATCCCTTTGGTTTCCGTAATTATGCCTGTTTACAACGCCGAGCGGTTTGTGGCTGCGGCAGTGGAAAGTATTTTGGGTCAGACGTTTGAGGATTTTGAGTTTCTGATCATCGATGATGGCTCGACCGACCGATCGCGCTCTATTCTGGAGCGGTATGCTGTCCGGGATGCCCGGATTCGCCTCATTAGTCGCCCCAACACAGGCTATACAGTCGCGTTGAACGAACTGCTGCAGCTAGCGCAGGGTGAGTTTGTGGCGCGGATGGATGCCGACGACATTGCCCAGCCCGATCGCTTCCGACTGCAGGTAACACGATTGCAACAAGAGCCCGATCTAGTGTGTCTGGGCGGTGCCCATGGCATGATCGACGAGAAAGGACGCTGGCTCACCTGTCTTGCCATGCCAGAAACCAATGCAGAAATCCAAGCGCTAGCGCTAGCGGGGCATACCCCCATCAATCACCCTTGTGTGATGATGCGGCGATCGGCTGTGCTGCAGGTGGGAGGCTATGACCCAGCGTTGGCACCTTGCGAAGATTTGGATTTGTGGCTCAGGTTGGGCGAAATCGGGCGACTGGCCAATCTAAAAGAAATGGTGCTCAAGTATCGCCTCCATGCCCATTCGGTCAGTGAGCAGCAAGGTGCTCTGCAAAATCAAAAAGCACGAGAAGCCTGCAAACGGGCATGGCTGCGGCGCGGCATTCCCAACGGCAGGTTTGAAGCAACTGCCGCTTGGCGACCGAGCACGGATCCTCAATCGCGCTGTGCATTTATGCTGCGCTACGGCTGGTGGGCGTTTAACAGTGGGCAACGGCAGACTGCCCTGATCTATGGGTTAAAAGCCATTCAAATTTCTCCCCTTCAGTCTGAAGGCTGGCAGCTGTTTGCCAGTGCTATTGTCAAACCCATGCCTGAACCAGTCGCTTCGCCCTCCCAGTTAGCGCTTCCGCTTCTCGATCGCGCTGGCAAACTTTAAGGAGCGATCTCATGCGACAGATGCTCTTTCGTCAGCGTTTGCTCAATTATGCTTTCACGCTATTTTTTTCGGTAAGAAATTGTGTATTATCTTATAACACCATAGTTCACTTAATTGCGGAAAAAAGAAAATCCTTCAAATTCCGTTTGCCATTCCATAAGTCAGCACCTACCCAGTTTCAGCCGGAGGAACAACCAATGACCGAGAGCGGCTCTCCCGTACAGATTAGTGTTCTCATGCCTCTGTACAACGCTGAGCAGTTTGTGGGCTTGGCACTCAATTCCATCCTGCAAGAACGGCGGCTGTCACTGGAAGTAATTGTGATTGATGATGGCTCGACGGATTATTCGCTTGAAAGGGTGTGCAGGCTCCAAGACGATCGGATTCGGATCATTTCTAACCCGGGTAAAGGAATTGCGACTGCACTCAATGCAGGGCTCGCAATTGCACGGGGGGAAGTATTGACTCGGTGCGACGCAGATGATTTGTACCCACTAAAGCGGCTAATGCGGCAAACTGAGTGGCTTGTGCAGCATCCAGACTATGGAGCGGTATGCGGGGGCTATTCTGCAATTAACCCGAGAGGCGTTTCCATCATCCGATTAGACTGTGGCGGTGAGTCAGAAGATATCACTGCAGAATTGCAAATGGGTATAACACGTACTCATCTTTGTACTTATGCAATTCGCACTGAAATACTGCGATCGCTTGGTGGTTTTCGTCCTTATTTTTACACAGGTGAAGATATTGATTTGCAGCTCCGCCTGAGTGAGCACTGTAAAGTTTGGTATATTCCAGATGTGCATTACTATTACCGCCTGCACAGTACCTCAATTACCCACACGCAGGGGTCAGCCCAGCGAGAGTTTTTTAATACGATCGCCCGCGAGCTTCAGAAGCAACGCCGCCTCAGCGGGATAGACGACGTGGAGCGGGGCTATCCACCGATGCCACCTCGAAAAGAAGACAGACCCTATACGGCAGCGTTGCACATCCAAGGTTTTTTGCTGAGTCAGGCGTGGCAGGAGTTCGGCAAAGGGCAACGCTGGCAGGCATTGTCTACGGGAGCGCGATCGCTGCTGACTCAACCCGGCAATCTCACGGTTTGGCGAAGTTTCATTATGCTAGCCATAAAATCCGCCAGAGGCAGGGGCATTAGCTGCAAAACCTTATGATTGCATGAAGTTTGGGGACGATGCAGGAAACTTGTAGATCGGTTTTCATTAAAGATCGTTATTCTTCCGCTTTACCCGTTGATAAAGCTCCTCCATCGTTTCAATAAACGATCCGTCTTTATGCCAAAAAGCCGGGAAATCCCCCTGTTTCTTAATCAAAATAGCAGAAACCCCGCTTGAGGTAGCTGGCTCGATCGATTGGGGCAACCGCCGTTTGCCCTGCCAAAATTCTTTGAGCGGTGGTTGAGCAACAGGGTGGGGTTGGGGACGAGTATAGAGAGCGGTAGCGGGTTCTGGCACAATCGGTTTAGCCTCTAGTTCAGAAGACAGCGCCTGACCTAACGGCGATTGTTTTAGCTCTACCTGCAGATCGGCTCTGGAGAGTCCGCGTAGTTCAAACAGCAGAAAGGGATCTTGATCGAGCTGCGCAGCAACCAGATAATAAACCCCAGCAATATGTTTGCAGGGATTGGAATAATCTGGACAGGAACAGCTTGTGGTAAAGTCTTTACGGCTTTTGGGTAACAAACTTAGATTTAATTGGTCGAACACCGTTTCAATATCATTAGGAACTTCATTTAGCATCAGCTTAGAAACCATGCTGGCTTTAGACGCAAGTGCCTGAATTGCTTTTGTCCACTTAGCTCTAGGGATCGAGTCCATCTCAATTGAAATGTGATAAGTTGGCTCTTTGTAAACGCCAAAGTAGGGATTAACAGAGCCTTTGACTCGGGCAGTAATTTGATTGCCTTGAATATCAAAGTTCAACACTTTACCACCGCGGGCATAAGATCGACCCCGCCCTAAACGTCCTGCATCCGTAAAAGATTCTAGGGCTGCAATAAACCGATCGCCCCACCAGGTTCTTGTAAAGCTTGCCATCAACCTACCTCCAAAATGGCACTACGGTTTAGCTCGATCAGCCGTTGGAAGGCTTCATTATCTAGCTCAGTCAGCCAGGATTCATCAGCGCCGACGATCGCCCCTGCCAGCTTCTTTTTATCCTCAATCATCTGGTCAATTCGTTCTTCTAGGGTGCCAATGCTAACGAATTTATGCACAAACACCCGCTTGGTCTGCCCAATCCGGAAAGCCCGATCGCTAGCTTGATCTTCCACAGCAGGGTTCCACCAGCGATCGAAGTGAAAGACATGGTTTGCTTTAGTGAGGGTAATACCAACGCCACCCGCCTTTAGCGACAGGATAAACACTGAAGGTTCTGTTTCCGGGTCTTGAAATTCGCGGATCATTCGCTCTCGTTTAGCGCGTAGCGTTCCGCCATGAATGTAGTAAGTATTGCAATGAAGAGTTTTTCTAAGGTAACGTTCTAGTTCATCGCAAACTTCTTTAAATTGGCTGAAAATTAGAATACTTTCACCTTCAGCGATCGCTTCTTCCACCATTTCTGCTAGGCGACTAAGCTTCTGAGATCGCTCGCTCGAGAACTCACTGCCGTCCTGCAAAAACTGCGCCGGATGATTGCAAATCTGCTTCAGCCGCATCAGGGTTGAGAGGATTAGCCCCTTGCGCTGAATTCCCTCAGCAGACTGCAGCTCCCCAGTGATTTCTTTGACAACGGCTTCATAGAGGGACGCCTGCTCTTTAGTGAGATACGTAAAGAGTTTCTGTTCAATTTTGTCGGGTAGATCTTGGATGATCGTTGGATCTGTTTTGACGCGCCGTAGAATCAGGGGTTCCACAAGCTTCTTGAGCGTCGTTGCTCTTCTGGCATCATTAGTTTTCTGAATCGGGATCTCAAATCCTTTACGGAACTGAGATTCTTTTCCCAGATAGCCCGGATTCAGGAAGTTGAAAATCGACCACAGATCCAGCAGGCGGTTCTCAACCGGAGTGCCCGTCAGCGCCAGCCGATGCTGGGCAGAAAGCTTCAGAATTGCCCGAGTCTGTGCTGCTTTAGGATTTTTGATATTCTGCGCTTCATCAATCACCACGCGATGCCAGCTGATGCTGTTAAACAATTTTTCATCTTTGCGCGCTAGCGTATACGAGGTAATCACAACGTCATACTGTGAGCAAACCGCTTCAAAATCTGCTTGGCTCTGCAGCCGATCGCCTCCATGATGCACAATTGCCTTTAGCTGAGGCGCAAACTTGGCGATTTCATGCTGCCAGTTGCCTACAACCGAAGTGGGTGCGATCAGCAGCGTCGGAGAAACAGCGCTCTCGTTACGTTCTTGAACCAACCGGGCAATCACCGTAATCGACTTTCCCAACCCCATATCATCTGCTAAACAGCCGTTGAGACCCAGCTGCTCTAAATAATGAATCCAAGAAACGCCCCGCTTTTGGTATTCGCGCAGCGTGCCTTGCAGATTGGGCAAATCAGCGATCGGCTCTAGGCGGCTCTTGTCGCGCAGCCTTGCCATTAGCTCAGCCAGCGCTCCATCTGGCTCAATTTCAAATTCGTCTTCGGCACTCCGCTGCATCATTTCCAGCAGCGTCATCTCGGGTAGCTCATCGGCTTGCTTCTGCCAGAACTCCAGCATTTGCTGCATCTTGTCTTTGTCCAGCTCCATCCACTGTCCCCGGAACTGCACCAGCGGCGCTTTAGCGTTGACCAGCTGCTCCCACTCCCGCGCCGAGACTGCCGCCTCACCGATCGCCAATTCATACTGATATTGCACCAGCGTATCGAAGCTGAAATAGCTTTGATTGGTTTTGCTTGCCCCTATTTTTTTGCCAGCCGCCTTCAGCCGAATCTTGGCGCGACGACGACCCGCAGGCGTATACCAAGCAGGGACAATCACCCGAAATCCGGCATCTTCCAAAATCCAGGCGCTTTCTTTTAGAAAGGTAAAGGCATCCTCTAGCGTGAGCTGCAATCCGGTAGGGCGATCGTTGTCCAGTCCTTCCCAAAGTTTTGAGTATATACGCGCAGCATATCCTAAGTTAAGCAGCAGGTGAGTCTCAAAGTCTTTGCCAAACTGTTTTGTAAAACTAGTTTTTTGTTTAGCTGTGAGCTGCCAGTAGTCGCTAAGCGATCGACGCAAGGAGGGGTCTTGCTTAGCAGCCACCAAAAATTCTAGCTGCCAGCGATCGGGATGGTTAGGTGGGGCAGAATGAAGCTGAAAGCACAGATCAAAAGGTGAATCAATTTGGGTACGGGTGATCTGCGTTTTCCAACGAAGCCACTGCTGATAGTGCTCCAGCGCTTCGGCTGTTGCTTGGGGGTTGCAGCGCTGGGGATGCAGCGCGCTGTAGATGAACGTATCAGCAATCTGTTTGTCAAATTTGGCAGTAGAGGGGGTATGAATCAGCAGGTTTGTCAGCAGGCATTCCGAGAAGTGGCGCAGCAGTGTTTCTGAGTCATATAGCGCTGCTGCCTTGCGGGCGATCGAAGAACCCGCAGCACACAGAAGCGGCATATACTCAACGTAGTCTTTTAGATTCGCCTCATAGGATTGCGAAATAATTTCCCAGGTTGCATACAGTTCAAATTTCGGCGTTCCAGCAGATGTCGAGGTCTTTCCTTTCTTGGTCTTTTTAGTAGGTTCAGACAATTCTCGATATTTGAACGCTGGAATATACTGCTCTTTGTATATGACCTGTTTAAATGACTGCGTATAGTGATACCAAAACAGCAAATCTGCCCCAAGCTGAAATTCTTCGGCGCTGTGGAGCGCCAGGAAATGTAGATCGTTGAGAAATTTGATGACTGGAAGCGACTGCTCATACAACGAACCGGGCTGCCCCGTTGGGCTTGCCACCCCATAGCAAGTAACCTCCCAATCGCGCAGTCCTTCGTAAGCATCAGGAATCTCAATTTCCAGGTAGCGAGCCAGCTCAGGCGAAGGCAATGGACGCCCTTCTGCAGTGGGCAAAGCAAAATACTGCTGTGAAAGGTGGCGGGAGAAGCCGAACCGGGGAGTGGGTTTGAGACTGAGGCGATCGCTTAAAAACGCTTCCAGATCGGCTCGGCTCAGCTGCCCTGGATGGAGAAGAGATTCTTTGGTAGCCGCACGACCCTTACGCTTTTGAGGTAAAACTTCTACCCACAGATAAAAAGCGCCTGTTTGAATGAAGCCATCGTCGGGGTGGGGAATCCAACTGCCGTGCAGAATTTTCATAACGAGCAGGGGATGACGTTTTTTGCATCTTAGCGGCTTTGGAGAAGGATCTCAAGCGATCGCGCCTGAATCTGGTTCTCTAGGCATCACTGATGCTTGGACGCTTAGCATCGCGGGCTGCCATATCCGTAAACGCCAGTCTTAGCTTCAGCGCAAAGTGCAAGAACTATTGTTTATGCTCAAAAGTATTAATGCTCAAAGATATTCTGGTATTGCAGCAGATCGAGCGAGACGATCGTCGGCAAGCAACTAAAACATTGTTGCGCCAGTTCCCAGCGTCCTTCTCGCTTCAGCATGTCCGTTAGCTTAAAGCGCAGTTGGATCAAGTAGCGCACGTCATTTGCCGCATAGCGCAGCTGTTCATCTGAGAGATTAATTGCGTTTCCCCAATCGGAGCTTTGCGCCGTTTTGTCAAGCTCTACCTGTACTAGCTCCTGCACTACGTCTTTGAGTCCATGTTTGGGGGTATAAGTGCGGGCAAGCTTGCTCGCAATTTTTGTGCAAAATACAGGCGCGACGTGAATGCCCAAATGATGACGCAGGGTTGCCAGATCAAAGCGAGCAAAGTGAAAAATTTTGTGAATTGTCGTTTCTTCTAGAAGACGTTTGAGATTGATTGCTTCAGTCTGACCTTGGGCAATCCGCACCACCGTCACCCGTCCCTGCGGATCGCAAAGCTGCACCAGACAAAGCCGATCGCGCCAAGGCAGCAGACCCATCGTTTCGGTGTCTGCGGCAATTGTCTCTGCCTGCAAATAGGCTTCGAGAATTTCTGGCGGGAGGTCACGATCGCAGACCTGAAAATCTTCCACTTCGCACTCCTATTGGGTCGTCGTCAAGCTGTAATGATTTGGAAGGGTAAATTTGCTCTTCCAAATCATTACATCAATACCCTGGTTTTTGAATGGGCAACTGCAGACTGGTTGCTACTGACGAATGAAAATTTGGGTGAAGTAATATTCTCCTTGAGTGTTCTTAGCCACCCCAATTCCCGTCAAACTGAAGTCGCCTTCAATATTTCTGCGATGTCCAGTGCTTTTGATCCAGCCATCTACCGCTTGCCGATCGGGATTGCTATAGCCTTGATTGAAGGCAACGTTTTCAGCAGCACCCCGGTAGGAAATAGACTTGGCGATCGTTTGGACGCGGGCATTGAACCCATCATGGCTCATGTTGCGGCTGCGCGACATTTGCTGGCTATGCTGACGGGCTTGGCGAGTGATTGTTGCATTCAGCGTCAGGGTGGTCAATCCCTTTTGCCGTCGATATTCATTAATTTGCTGTAAAATTGCCTGCTCCAAGGCTGAGGTAGAAGTCGCACTAGTTTGCTGACTGATGAGGATTTCACCCTGAAATAATCCCTGTGAAACTTCCTCAGATTCTTGTGCAAGTCCTGCGATCGCACGGGTAGACGCAGACGGAACTGCTGTTGGCAGCAGAGGCTGAGGCGTCAGCGAGAGCAAGGCCGACCAAGCAGCAGCCCACCAATAAGCCATGACCATGTCAGGAAACTCCTTTGTTATCTGAGCGTACGGAGCTTAGATTACGGCAATCAGTTTCAGTTTGGGTGTGATCGCGATCGCTGCTTCTCAGTCGCTCCTAAAGTAGTTCCGGCTTAGAGTTTTAAGCCGGATTGCCCAATGATTTAATCACCGTGTGGACATCTTTATCTCCTCGACCAGAACAGTTGATCACAATACGAGGGCTACCAGAGAGCTGAGGGCAGAGGTCATCCAGGTAGGCGATCGCATGAGCCGTTTCTAGGGCAGGGATAATTCCTTCCAAACGCGATAAGCGCTGGAGAGCATCTAGGGCTTCTTTGTCGGTAATGCTGTAGTATTCTGCCCGCCCAGAGTCCTTGAGATAGCTGTGCTCGGGTCCCACGCCAGGGTAATCTAGCCCAGCGCTGATCGAGTAAGGCTCGATCACCTGTCCATCTTCGTCTTGCAGCAGATAGCTCATGGCACCATGCAGAACGCCGACTCTGCCGCGAGTCAGCGTTGCCGCGTGTTTGTCGGAGTTAACCCCTTCGCCGCCTGCTTCGATGCCAATCATCCGCACAGCAGGCTCCTTCATAAACTCATGGAACAAACCCATCGCATTAGAGCCACCGCCGACACAAGCCAGCAGGATATCTGGCAAGCCGCCCCATTTCTCCTGACACTGCTGCCGCGTCTCCTGCCCAATCACTGCCTGAAAGTCCCGCACGATCATCGGGTAAGGGTGCGGCCCTGCCACAGAACCTAGAATGTAGTGCGTCGTTTCTACGTTAGTCACCCAATCGCGGATCGCCTCAGAGGTGGCATCCTTCAACGTGCCTGTACCGGCCGCTACCGGGCGCACTTCTGCCCCCATTAGCTGCATCCGAAACACATTGAGCGCCTGCCGCTCCATGTCATGCACACCCATGTAGATGATGCAGCTTAGCCCAAACCGAGCGCAAACGGTGGCAGTGGCCACCCCATGCTGTCCGGCTCCCGTCTCGGCGATGATCCGCTGTTTGCCCATCCGTTTTGCCAACAGCACCTGACCCAGCGCGTTGTTGATTTTGTGCGCTCCGGTGTGGTTTAGGTCTTCCCGCTTCAGATAAATCTGTGCGCCAGTGCCATCCGGACGGGCGTAGTGCTGCGTTAGCCGTTCTGCAAAGTACAGCGGGGTAGCTCTGCCAACGTAATCTCGCAGTAGCCCTTGGAATTCTTCCTGAAATGCTGGATCGTGCCGATACTGGTAAAACGCTGTTTCCAATTCGCTGAGGGCAGGCATCAGCGTTTCGGGGACGTATTTGCCGCCAAATTTGCCAAAGCGACCGAGCGCATCAGGACGAACCTGTCCCTCTGGGGCAAATTCTGGGGCAGATGCAGAAGGCTGATTGGAAGAATGACCGGAGGAAAGGGGAGTAAGCGTCACGGCAAGCCAGATAGGATAGTAGTGAGGAATAGCCTTCATTATACGTCGTATGTCTCAACCCAAAGATCCCACTGCTCGCCCTGGCAATCGCGTTGTTTACTCGGAGTTTGGCAATGCAGCTTCTGATGCGACTGCCCGCCCGATCCAGGAACTGCCGCCCAACCAGCAAAATTTGCGGGTGCAAGCATCGCGCAAAGGCCGCAAAGGCAAGACGGTCACGGTGATCACGGGCTTCCAGACGAAACCAGAAACGCTAGCTGCTTTGCTGAAGCAGCTCAAAACTCAATGCGGTGCGGGCGGCACAGTCAAAGAGAACGAGATCGAAATTCAAGGCGATCACGCCCAAAAACTAGTGCAGATTTTGACGCAGCTAGGCTACAAGGCAAAAGTGAGCGGTGGCTAGACTTGCTCAACTGTCATTTTTCCAGCGATCGTCGTTACAACCACTGCAAGATCTTTAGCCAACTTAATCAGCAACAATGCGCTTTTGGATTTATTCTGAGAAGCGAAATAGCGCTGTGCAGTTTTCATAGCGTAATTTCTACGCCACGCTTTGCACTACCTGCCCTGAGAACTGCAATCAGGTGTTAAAGAGTACCCGTGGGGGTACTACAACACTAAGCCTACTTTCAGGATATTGAAGAACGGATAACCCACTATCTCAATCTCTTTAAGGGAGAACTTAATAATGCCACGAATTCCCCATGGGGCAGAAATTACGACAGAAACCTTGCAAGACGCTTTTGAATCGATGTCTGCTCGTAGCGCAGAAGTGCCGCTGGCATTTGCTGCCATGGCTACAGTTGACCTGCAAGATTTCGACTTTCTATTTTCTAAGCTCCAAAGCGATCCGGCTAACTTACTGCCTGTATCGCCCAAAACTCGCGAGCATTTGGTGGAGCTGGGTCGGGTAATGCGCGATGAAAGCCGAGATAAAGACGGCAGCGGCGATTCCAATATTCCAGCCGGCTATACCTATTTCGGTCAGTTTGTCGATCACGACATTACGCTGGAAGAGGTTTCCTCGCCTTTGCCAAAGCTGCTCGATCCCAACCTTGCGCCATTGTCGCTGGAAACGATTCGCAATACGCTGCAAAATCGCCGCAATGCCACATTAGACCTAGATAGCGTTTATGGGCTGCCCGCACCGCGCGATCCTGCAAACAAAGCGAAACTGAAAATTGGCACCGTGACACCGCTTAAGGGTACTGAAAAACCAAACCTGCGTCCCAAAGGCAAGGGAGATAAAAACGATCTTCCCCGTGAAGCGCGAAGCGACGATCCTACGATCGATCGGGCTGCCCAAATCGGCGATCCCCGTAACGACGAAAATACAGTAATCTCACAGCTGCACCTGGCATTTCTGCGAGCGCATAACGCATTAGTCGATCAAGGCAAAACGTTTAGGCAGGCACAACGCCTCCTTCGGCAGCACTATCAGCACATTGTCATCCACGATTTTCTAAAGCGGATCGTGGATCCAAAGATCGTGGAAGACATTCTTAAGAACGGCAACCGCTTTTACGATGGAATGGCTGAACCATTCTTCTTGCCGCTGGAGTTCGTGGCGGCGGCTTACCGCTTCGGGCACAGCATGATCCGGGCTGATTACGATTTCAACCTCAACTTCAATACAAGCGGTGAACCTGGCACATTTCCTGCCAGCTTGGGTTTATTGTTCACATTCACCGCCTTGAGCGGAGAGCTAGGCTCCTTCGACACCCTACCGGACAACTGGATTATTGAATGGCAACATTTCGTCGATACAGGCGTTCCCTTTAATAAAGCTCGTCGGTTTGACACGAAGCTGGTTGAACCGCTGTTTGAGCTGCCAGATATTCAAGGTGTTCCAGAAAAGGGCGATGGTGCGCGCTTGGCGGTACGAAACCTATTGCGTGGATATCTGCTGCGGATGCCCACGGGCCAAGCGGTGGCGCGAGCGATCGGGCAAACTCCATTGACTCGAGCGGAGATCGAGGCTGCAGCAGCAAGCGCCCAACAGAGCAAGATCCTGCGGGAGAGCGGCTTTATAGAACGCACACCGCTCTGGTACTACGTTCTGGTTGAAGCAGCAGCACGGGCTAAGGGACAGCATCTTGGACCTGTGGGCAGCACGATCGTGGCAGAGGTGCTGATCGGCTTGGCTCGCCGCAGCAAAGACTCGATTCTGCGCCAGAAAAACTGGCAGCCTTCTTTGCCCAGCGCCAAACCCGGCACCTTTACGCTGACAGACCTGCTGAAGCTTGCCAAGGTGCTCTAGAAGCAGAAACTCAAAGGGGTGTTGTTCTTGGGGGCGACACCCCCATTTTGCTGCTCATTTATCAATCCTGGCGCATTACGACTCCTGCTTCAGTGCAGATAGCCCGGAGGGGGCGATCCCAAGGGTCGAGCGGCAGGCTGGGCAAATGGGCAAATTCAAAGACAATGCCGATCGTAGGTTTGCCTGACCAAGCTGGATCGCTAAGCAGTCGATCGTAAAAACCGCCCCCATAGCCCAAGCGATATCCTTGCCGATCGCATCCGACACAAGGCACCAAAATCAGATCCACCTCTTCCGGCTGTAACAGGGGAGTATCAGCAGACGGCTCTGGGATGCCGTAGGCTCCGGGCTGTAGCGGTGGTGATTCTGTAGGCGACCAGAGATGCCAAGCTAGCGATTTGCCAAGGCAGCGCGGCAAACCCCAGCGGTGTGATGCAGTGAGAAGGGGGCTGAGGTCTGGCTCCTGCCGGACACTCACGTATGCCAGAACGGTGCGTGCCTGATACAACCATTCACAGGTTTGTAGATGGGCACAGAGACGATCGCTTTTGGTGCGCCATAGGTCAGGCGGCATTGCCTGACGGGTTTGCAGGAGCGATCGGCGGAGGGTGGATTTAGGGGAGGGGTTCAAGGTGAACGAAACACGGGGTCAATTTGAGTCTTACAATCAGAGATGGCAATTTTTTGCCTGGTAGTGCTGCCTGCAAATTTTGCTTCAGTCTGCCTCTAGTTTGATCCAATCAGGTGTTGCAAATGGCT
This sequence comes from Phormidium tenue FACHB-886, assembly GCF_014764505.1. Classification (GTDB taxonomy): domain Bacteria; phylum Cyanobacteriota; class Cyanobacteriia; order Elainellales; family Elainellaceae; genus FACHB-886. Next base: position 64,473 of record NZ_JACXWX010000013.1, on the reverse strand, counting down.
TTGAAACCCGGTGATGTTGCTCCCGATTTTAGTTTGCCCGATGCAGATGGAAATGTGGTGAAGCTGTCTGACTTGCGCGGCAAGCGCGTTGTGCTCTATTTTTACCCGCGTGACAACACACCGGGCTGCACTAAAGAAGCCTGTGGCTTCCGCGATGCCTATGCTGACTATCAGGCAAATGATGTTGTAGTGCTGGGCATCAGCACTGACGATGCCAAATCCCATACGAAATTTATCACGAAGTTTGGTCTGCCGTTTCCGCTTTTGTCTGACGAAGGCGGCAAGGTTGCAGCGGCTTATGACAGCTATGGGCTGAAGAAATTTATGGGAAAGGAGTACATGGGCATCAGCCGCAATACAGTAGTGATCGACCCAGACGGCAAGATTGAGAAAATTTACCTTAAGGTCAAGCCAGACAACCATGCTGCTGACATTTTGGCGGATTTGGGAGTTGTCAGTGGCTCAGAACTCACCTGACCCCGTCGGAAATCTCTAACTGCCTCAATCTGAATTCGGCAGTGCTGGCTGTAGAAGAACACTGTAGGAAAACTGTAGGAAAACGCTGTTCTAATTAAGGGATGTAAAAGTTGCATTTTCCTCTTGCGGTTGCACTTCCCTCTAGCCTCTGACCCTTTGGCAAGGCAGAGCCTAGAAAAATGGAATCGAGCTAATCAAAGTCCCCCTTTTCTTAGGTTTGCCTTCCCAAAGGGTAGGAGGATTTAGGAGGCTCGAATCCCTTAGCGGTTGAAATGACTTTTTGCAAAGAGCTTACAGTCCCGCAAGCGAGTTTTCGGATGATACAGCCTGTGCTGCAATTGCAGCTCTTCTAGAGCATGAGGCATCTGTCTGCCCCTGCTCAATGTCCCTTAAAAACGCTAAATTGATGGTTGAGTTAGCTGTCCGTTGTTTGACAGTTTCGCCTGAGCCGCAATTGGCTTCAGCTGAGTTTGTGTTCTCTTTATCAGGTTGGCAAGACAGACAAAGCAGGCAGGTTTTGTGGGTGGCGTTTGGGTGTTTCTCTGCTTTGTCGCTATCGTGCGATCGCTATTTTTCGCTCAACTTCTAGACCTTATGTTCTAAACCTTAGGTTGGCATGGCTCGGCAGCAGTTTGCGGTTTAACTTCGTGATGTGGGTGCCCTATCGACCGCAAATCGCCACAGTTTGATTGAGCGTTTGCTTCTAGCAATGGTTCGAGGTTACTTCAGATATTTGCTCTATTTGCTCATAGCTTCTTATTTTCTATGCGTCAGTTGAAGCGTTATGTTCAGGCAGCATTGGGGCTGCTGATCCGTCATCCTATTACGGGGACAGGCATTATTCCAGTTTTACCAGACGGTCGGATTGTTCTAATTCAGCGCCGCGATAATGGCAAATGGAGTTTGCCAGGTGGCATGGTCGACTGGGGGGAAGATATTCCTGCTTCGGTGCGCCGGGAGCTGGGGGAAGAGACAGGATTAGAGCTGGTTAAAATCAATCGGTTAGTCGGCGTTTACTCTCACCCAGAGCGCGATCCGCGATTTCATTCTATTTGTGTGGTCGTCGAAGCTGAGGTGGAGGGTAGCCTGCAAGCTCAAGATACGTTAGAGGTAATGGATGTCAAGGCATTTTTGCCGAGTGAACTGCCTAAAGTCCTGTCGCATGACAGCGGTCGCCAGCTCCAGGATTATTTCAAAGGCATGACCACCGTAGCCTGAAGCTCTCAGCCCCTAATCATCCTCCAGCCGCAACAGCTTCTCATCAATCTGCCGTAGCTGCACCTCTGCTACTGCTTCTGAGAGAATCTGTTTGCGAACCGCATTGGCAAGAGCGCCCTTCTCTGCCAGCAGAAGCTGACGACGAACTGCATCTAAGCCAGATGCAGGGTTAATGCTTAAGTCGGTATGACGCTGGTTGTAGAGATTGCGTAAGGCTTTTTCGGCTTTGGCAATTTGAACTTGGTAGAGCGATCGCAGTTCCTCAAACGCTGCTTTGGGCAAAACGCCAGTCTTCAGCATGCCGTCTAGCTCATCTTGGGCAGCTTTGGCAGTAATGAGCTGTGCCTTTAGCTCATCGGCTTGCTGCTTGGCTTCAGAGGAGGGAGAGAGTTTTAGCCGTTTGACAATCCACGGCAGGCTAAGCCCCTGAAGCACCAGCGACAGCAAAACTGTGCCAAAGACGATCGCCACTAAAGATCCGCGATTGGCAAGAGTTGCAGGCAGGCTCAATGCGAGCGCCATCGACAGAGAGCCTTTGATATTGCCCAGAAACAAAACATGCTGCCACCGCATGGGGATCGGACGATCGATCCGATTGGAGATTGCCAGCATCGGGTAAACGCTGAGTACTCGCCCCAGTTGATATGCCAGAATCGCTATTAAGACAGCAGGTAGCGTTTGCCAAAGCGTGGGCAGGCTAACTTCCACGCCAATCAACAGAAAAATAAACGTATTGACCCCAAACCCCGCATAGTCCCAGAAGCTGTACAGCGTGACGCGATTGGAAGCAGAGACTTGATGCGACAGCCCCGCATTGCCCACCAGCAAGCCTGCTACTACCACCGCCACCACACCAGAAACACCTACAAAATGACCCACTTGGTAGGCGCCCAGCGCCACTGCCACAGTCAGCAAAATCCCACTAAAGCTGTCTTCCGATCGGGTCAACAAGCCAGCGCTGAGATAGCCGATCGCTAACCCCAGCAAACTACCGCCCGCAATCACTACCACTAGCGCCTGAAATCCCTCTGTCCAGGTAACTGAGCCAGTTCCATGGGCCTGCAGCACCAAATTGAAGATGACAAGCGCAACCCCATCGTTCAGCAAACTTTCGCCTTCTACGATCGTGGTTAAGCGAGAAGGGACAGCAACTTCTTTGAACACCGCAATCACCGAAACTGTGTCGGTAATCGCCAGAATAGTTCCCAGCAGCATAGCTGAGATCCAATCGAGGTTAAGAGCGAACTTAAGTCCTGTCGCCGTGACTCCCGCTGCGATTACGACGCCAGGAGCGGCCAGCAGGGCGATCGGCTTGAGGGTGCTGCGAAGGCGGCGAATGTCTGTGTTGATGGCAGCTTCAAACAGCAGAATCGGCAGAAACAGATTGAGAATCAGCGAGGAGTTTAAGCCGCTGTGACCCGGTAGAAAACCAGCGATCGCCAACCCAGCCAGCACCAGCCCAGTCACGTAAGGAATCCGAAACCGCCGTGACAGCAGCGCGACTGAAGTTGCAACCAGCAGCAAAATAATCAGATCGGGGACCAGACTAGCGATGCCGCCGGGAGCAGCAGGGGAAGCAGCAAAGAACAGGGGAGCATTCATGAGCAAGGGGAGTAGTGACGACAGCGATCGAGAAAACGATTGGGAATTTCAGGTGTAGCTCCCCAGTGAAGGTGGACGTAAGAGGCGTGCAGATGCGGCAACTGCCAGCCTTCGGTCGCAGTTGGACTCTGAGGGTCATAGCCTCGAAGCTGGTATAGCGGCTGAACGGCTGGCTGAGTCAGCGTGGAGCGATGAAATTCGTGTCCCCAGACGATGGTGCCCTGTGGAATTAGAGGGCTGTCCTGCAGTGCAGCGGCGCGGCGATAGCCCAGAGTTAACCGACTACCCATTTGGGCAGCCGTGGGCAAGACTCCCACCATCTTCCAAGGGTTGCCGTTGAAATCAATGATTTGTTCTGCCAGATACATCAAACCGCCACATTCTGCATAGGTTGGCATCCCCGCCTGAATCGCCGATCGCACAGCGGCTCGAGCTGCCTGGTTCTCAGCAAGCGCTTCGGCAAAAACTTCAGGAAACCCACCGCCAAAATAGAGCCCCTGCACTGCTTCAGGCAGGCTAGCATCCGCAAGCGGACTCCAGAAGACTAGCTCTGCTCCTAGCTGCTGCAGAAGGTCTAGATTATCGGCATAGTAGAAGCTGAAGGCGCGATCGAACGCAACGGCAATCCGCACATGAGCTGAGGTATGGCGGCAAGGTGACGCGGCAGGCGAGAGCGAGGGAGAAGTCGTTAAGAGGGGAAGCAGAGATGTCCAGTCAAAGCAGGTTTCTCCTAGATGGGCAAGGCGATCGATCACCTGGCTCAGCTGACTGAGTTCAGCAGTAGGAATGAGTCCGAGATGGCGATCGGGAATAGTAATATCTTCTTGCCGACGAAAAACGCCCAGAATCGCTAGGTTTAAAGGGGCGAGGGCAGATTTCAACAAATCGAGGTGGCGATCGCTGCCGACTCGGTTGAGTACAACTCCAGCGAATTTGAGGCGTGGGTCAAACGAGCGGTAGCCGTGGGCGATTGCTGCCACCGAACGAGAAAGGCGGCTACAATCCAGAACGAGCAGAATAGGTAAATCCAACAGACGGGCAATGTGGGCGGTGCTAGCCCAATCGTCTGCGCCAGTTGCTCCATCAAATAGCCCCATCACACCTTCAACTAGAGCAAAGTCTGCCGTCTGAGTATGCTCCATAAAGCAAGACTGAACATAGGCTTCTGAAGTGAGTACCGGATCGAGATTACGACAGGCTCGCCTCGTGACAAACTGATGAAACATGGGATCAATGTAGTCGGGTCCAACTTTGAAGGCTTGGACGGTAGACGATCGCCGCTGCAGTGCTGCCAGCAGCGCCAGCGTAACGGTGGTTTTGCCAACGCCACTGCGTTCTCCGGCAAGAATAAGGGACATAGGGGGAGAAGGAAAGGCTGGATGAACAAATCTTTAGGGGTTCTGATGGAGGATGCTTGTCGCCATCGTTTTTAAAGAAACGGCATCAATTTTGTATTCACAGTTTCATCACGACTCCAGTCTTAGTTGTGTCATGAATGATGATACTTCCAAATCTTCCCGGTGGTAGCAGTCAGTTTATCAGTATTCAGTATTAGGGTTGTGGGCTTTGTGTTGAAAGCGAAACTGTTTATTGAGCCAATCTAAAAATTGCCGCATCCAGCCTGTTGTACTTGGGCGATCGTCTTACAATCTCGTATTGGTATCACTTTTGGTAAAATCGAGACGAGGCGGCGGTATTCGCAATGTAAATATGGAGCAACTGAGAGTCAGCGGCTCCTTGATTTCGATCGTCTTATAGTTCGGATAGCTTTGTAGTTTAGATAACCTTGTAGTTTAGGTAGCCTTGTTTAGAGAATCAGATGCTGTGACGCTGACCAAAGCGTAAACAGAATTTTTGGCGATTGTTAGCCAGCACAACTTGCGGGTGTAGTGAGCATCCACCACACCCGCAAACTTTGATAAGTTCTGATTAGCTCAACACCCAGTTAACCAACGTCCGCACTGGGTAGCCTGTTGCACCCGTGTTGTTGTAACCGTTCTCTTTATCTGTCCAAACTGGACCCGCCACATCCAAATGGGCCCAAGGCGTATCTTTGACAAATTGCTTGAGAAACAGCGTTGCAGTGATTGAGCCACCCGCGCGAGGCCCGGTGTTCTTCATATCTGCCACTACAGACTTCAGCCCGTCGAAGTATTTCTCTTCGATCGGCATCCGCCAGAACTTCTCGCCCGCCTGCTCTGAAGCTGCCAAAAGCTGTGCGGCAATTGCTTCATCTGCTGTCCACATGCCGCCAATATCATCACCCAGCGCCACGATGCAAGCTCCTGTCAGTGTCGCTAGATCCACGATCGCATCTACACCTAACTTATCGGTATAGACCAGGGCATCCGCCAGCGTTAGACGACCTTCAGCATCGGTGTTGTTCACTTCGATCGTCTTGCCATTAGAAGCGGTGAGGATATCGCCTGGGTGCATAGCGTGTCCGCTGATCATATTTTCCGTCACCGCGCTGATGAAATGAACCTCCACATCTGGCTTGAGCGCGCCGATCGCCTTCGCTGCACCTAGTGTTGCTGCTGCGCCTCCCATGTCGGTCTTCATCATTTCGATGCCGCTGCCTGCACCTTTGATATTGAGTCCGCCGCTGTCAAACGTGAGTCCTTTGCCAACGATCGCCAGCTTCTTGCGCGGTGTTCCTGCAGGGCGGTAGGTAATGTGGATGAATTTGGGCGGCAAATCCGATGCCATCGCTACACCCAAAAACGCACCCATCCCCAGCTTTTCGCAGTCTTCCTTTTCCAAGATTTGCAGCTCTAAGCCATACTCACGGGCAATCGCCTCCGCTGCTTCCGCCATCGTGATTGGCGTGACAATATTTGCCGGAGCTGCCACTAGCTCTCGCGCCAGAATTACGCCAAGGCAAACTTGACGAGCACGGGCAATTGCCTCACTTTGTCCGCCGTAGCCCAACAGGTCGATCTGCTCTAGCTTGAGCCCTTTGTCTTCTTCAGATTTAAAGCGGGTATCTTGATGCAGCGCTAGCTCGATGCCTTCAACGATCGCCTGCACAGAAAGGGCTGGGTCATTGTTCCAGGACGGCAGGCTAACCCCAAGCGTTTTCAATTTCTCACGTTTTGCCAGCTTTGCCACTGCTGCAGCTGCCCGTCGCAGCGTTTCTAGCTTCAGGGCATCTGGCTTGCCCAAGCCGACGATGGCGATCTTGCGAATGGGGCTGTTGCCGCCGACTCGCGTTACGGCGCTGCTGCCTTCTTTCCCCTTAAACTCAGCTTCGGCAATCAGCTCTGCTAATGTGCCCGACAGCTTTTGGTCTAGCTCTGCTAGATCACCTGTTAGTTCCAAGCCGTCTTCAAACAATCCGACCGCTAAGCAATCCCCAGACCAGTTTAAGCGCGGTGTCTCTATGCCTCGAAGATCCATATTGATGCAAAATGAACTCATTTTGATTACCAGTATTGCTCAAATTCTGGGAAACGATCGGCTGGGTGCAGCTAGATAAGCTGGAGGCTTGCGGCAACGATCCCTTGAGGGCAGTTCTTCTACCTGTTGCAAAATTTCTACGTATACGCGTCTTCCATCAAGCTAGGTTGAAGCGACTCTTGAGATGATACATACCCAGATTGAGATTCTGTTTACGTAAAAGCTTAGTAACACGAGGCTTTTACGTAAACAGAACTATAAAATAAGGCTCTTGAGGGCTGCATGAAGTGCAGTCCTCAAGAGCCTATTGGGTTAATTCAGGTTGTCAGATACCTGCGCTTTTAGATTCCTATCTCTAAAATTGGCGGAAAAGTTAAAACAGCTGAAAATCCTGCACAGAGCCGTCTTCTCGCAGCCGTACTACAAAAGGCGCACCGTTGGCTCTGCCCTCCACTACCCAGTCGCGATCGCCATTTTCCCGCTGCACCTCATCGATCCGCACCACACTAGAGTAGGGATCGTCAATACCTAACTGTTGCCCTACGACGCGTCTGGCGATAGATTCAGCATCTCTTTCGCTGCGGATGTCGTCCCCAGAATACTGGTTCTGCCAGTCGTTGTCGTTGTCATCATCGTTGCCGTAGTTGTCTTCGATTCTGTAAAGCTCGACATCACGGGTCGCGCTAGAGTAGTCGCAGCCAATCGAGGAACTGTTGCGTCCTTGCCGCACCTCCATGATCACTTCCGCACCACCAGAGTATTCGTTCACTGAGGTAATATCAACAACCTGCAACCCCCGTCCTCTAGCTGCTGTCACACAGGTCTGCTCAGCTCGGCTGCTTTGGCTAACCAAAACCCCTGGCTCGCTGGCGCTGCTAGCAGTTGCGCCCAACGCCAAACTTGCAGCGATCGCTAGTGTCCCAAGCGCAGACAGGGTTATTGATCTCATAGCGGCTCGTGAATCTCTCAGACAGTTTATCGGATTATAAGTTTTTCGAGCGCCCTTAGAAACAGCACTCGTAGAGACGGCGATCGGCTCCTTTAGACTGTCGAAGAAATACACGAACATAACCAGGCTCCTGAATCAGCATAAATATAGATACAGCAATAGAGTCCGCAGACAAGTTTTTTGTTCCGCGAAATCAAAACTTTACAGTATGCTAATCGGCTGGGTCAGACTAGCGCTTTTCAGGGATTACAGAGCCACTCGATCGCCATCCGGATACTTTCTGCTTTTCAGGGCTAGCTCAATGGCAAATGGACCAGTGTAAGCCCTGGATCTTTCCCTCCGCATCTCAGCGTCAGACGCTATAAGCTAAGTTGGAGCAAGCGTTGAGACAGCGAATTCGGAGAGGGAGAATGACAGTGCTGCGCTGCAGTCAAGGACACAGCAATCCACCAGAGAGCCGCTTTTGCCACCTCTGTGGCGAAAAGCTAGCAGCCGAAGAAGTTTATCCTGGCGTTTTGCTGAGCGATCGTTACCGCATTTTGGGCGAGATTGGGCACGGTGGCTTTGGACGCACTTACTTAGCGCAGGATATCAACCGCTTTGATGAAGCCTGCGTCCTGAAGGAGTTTGCCCCTCAAGTGCGAGGAACCTACGCGCTGCAAAAATCTGAGGAGCTGTTTGAGCGAGAAGCAGGCGTACTCTACAAACTGCAGCATCCTCAAATTCCTCGTTTCCGAGAGCTGTTTCGGGCTAATCTTGGCGGTCGAGGTCATTTGTTTTTGGTGCAAGATTTTGTTGAAGGAAGCACCTACCGACAACTGCTAGAGGCACGTCGTCCGGGAGGATTTCTCTTTTCAGATCCTGAAATTCACCAGCTTTTGGAGCAACTGCTGCTTGTATTGGACTACATCCACAGCAACGGGGTGATTCATCGGGATATCTCTCCAGATAACCTAATTTTGCGCACGGACGATCAGCTCCCAGTACTAATCGATTTTGGCGGTGTTAAACAGGTTGCTGTTGCTGCGGCTTCACAGTACATGGCTCCCGGTGAGGCTCCGCTTGCTACCCGGTTGGGTAAAGTGGGCTATGCACCTACTGAGCAGATGCACAGTGGTCTTGTATCGCCTCAGAGCGATCTATATGCTTTGGCAGCAACAGCGCTCGTCTTAATGACAGGACGCGAACCTTTAGAATTTTTGGGAGATGCTGCACCTTCTCCCTGGCAGCAAATTCCCAACCTTAGCACGGCACTCAGCCAAGTGTTCGCCAAGATGCTAGCAGTCCAGCCTGCCGATCGCTTTCCTACCGCTCAGGCTGCGCTTCAAGCCCTCTCTAGCAGCTATGCTACCGTTCCTCCAATTGTGCCACCGCCTTCGTTATTGCCCTTGACGATGCCCCCCTCGTCGCCGATCGCGCCTACTCAGCCCTTCATGCCAACGCATGCGCCCACTCCCACTCAGTCCTTCCCACCGACCCAAGCGCTAACCCCACCTCAACCCGATCAACCCATTGTTTCAGCTGCCGTGCCTGCTCGTCGTTCTTCTAAGCACGGAATTGGGGTGATGCTTTTGCTGGCAGTTCTGGTGGGCATTGCAGGGGCAGGTTGGGCAACCCGCGATCGCTGGCTGCCCTCGGTGCAATCGGTTGTGCCTACGCCTGCTGAGCCTAGCCCCTTCACCCCTGAAGAACAGCAGCGCAAAGAGGCACTGCAAACCCGACGGCAAGCGTTGGGCATCGATCAGCAATTTCTGGTTAACCTTACCAATGCCACCTTTTACGATCGCTACCCGGAGCAGCAAGGACGCACCCTCTCAGAAGGCGAAGCCGATGCCCCACTTCGCCAACTTTGGGACGGAATTGCCGATGAATGGCTGACACTGCTGGAGCAAACCCTCAGCGCTGAGGCTCGCAGCAAGCTGGGCAGCTATACTAATGCCGATCGTGACCAGTGGAAGCGAGAAGTCAATCAGCTCTATGTGGGCAGCCGATCGCTATTTGACCTGACAGATGCCAGATTTTTTCATCTCTTTCCCAAGCAGCGCGGTCAAGATTTTATTGGGCAACCCATCGGGCAAGTGTGGCAGGCGATCGCTGCCGATCAAGTTAAAGCAATCCAAGATAGGAAAACGCTAACGCCAATCACCTTTGGCGAAGGCACGTTTAGCCATGAAGAAAGTGGAACGCTAGCACCCGGAGAAGGACACCTCTACACAGCCCGTCTCAACGAAGGGCAGATTATGCGCGTCAATCTGCAAGCACCAGCTTCTGCTGCCCTGTTCTCTGTCTATCTGCCTCGTCCCGGACAAGAGAGCTTCAAGCTTCCAGAAGATTCATCAGAATTCACTTGGGCAGGACGCTTGCCTCAATCTGGCTACTACGAATTTGTGATCGTTGCTAATGCCGCCGAACCGCTCGCCTATCAGCTTAACTTGGCGATCGATAATGTCACCTCAACGCCAGCTGAGTCTCCCAATCCAGAAGCACCAGAAGCAAAGGATTAATCCAAAAGGCTTGCCTTTTTGCTGCCGATCGGTCATAAAATGAAAGAAATATGAAAACACTGATTAGGTAGTGGCTCGTGGATTCATCCCCTCGTTCTAGTGTGCTGATCTCCCCTATTTCCTCTCCTGACGCGCTCTCGGTTGAGTCAGATAGCATTCTCGTGGAGCTGCAGGCTGAGTCTGTACAACCGATTGCGTCAACCCGTCCAGACTGGCGCACCGAGCTTAAGATCTTTTGCTCTACGTTCCTCACTATCTTTTTGGCAGAGCTGGGCGATAAAACCCAGATGACCACGCTGCTGCTGAGTGCCCAATCCCACGCGCCTTGGGTTGTGTTTTTGGGAGCTGGATCTGCGCTAGTGCTGACAAGTCTGTTGGGCGTTTGGGTTGGCTGTTGGCTGTCAAAGCGGGTTGCACCAAGAACGTTGGAAACCGGAGCAGGCGTGATGCTGTTGCTAATCGCCACATTGCTCATCTGGGATGTCATCCAAGGTTAGGAGCAGATTATGGATTGGCGGCTGCTTGGGCTGAGCTTTGTGACGGTGTTTCTTTCAGAATTAGGAGATAAGAGCCAGCTAGCGGCGATCGCGCTAGGCGGTAGCTCAAAATCTGTCAGGGCAGTCTTTTTGGGCGCTGCTGCGGCGCTGCTGCTCGCTAGCTTTTTGGGCGTTTGGCTGGGTGAAGGGGCTGCACAGCTTTTACCTGCTCGCTGGGTTAAGCTAATTGCGGCGATCGGTTTTGTGGTGATGGCAGCACGGCTGCTATGGTTTCGCAGTGAAGACACAAGCGAAGAGACTGAGTGTTAGAACTGGCTTGATGAGAGTAAGCGTAAGCGCTGCTTCAAAATAGCTTTAGCTGCGTGGGAGATGTAGATTCGATCTCATTCCAAGGCAGCGGTGGCACAGGCGCATTTTCCTGCTCTAGCAGCTGCTGAAAATATTGTGCATTTGCGGGAGAATGAATCTCCACGGGGCAGTGGACAAAAAAATAAATTTGGGTTCCCTGCTGCAGCCATGACTTGACTCGGATCGCCCATTCCTGTAAATAGCGTTGATTCAAAGTGCGGTCAGGATGACTGATATAGCGAATCAAACAAAAGGGGGCGGTCAGGATAGGCTGAAGCGGCAGCTGCGGCTTTTTGCGCTCGGAATATAGCTGGGGATCGTCTGGACATTCGTAAACAGGACGGGTATCAAGCAAGACTCGTCCGACCTTGAACTGATTCAGCAGGGAATTCAGTTGTTCAGCGTAGGGCGCTTGAAACCAATCTGGATGGCGAACTTCCAGAGCAATTTTGACCCCTTGCTGTGAGAACGCTGCCAAGAAGGTAGTTAGATCTTCTAGCTGATGAGGGCTATAGCTGGGCGGAAGCTGGGCAAACACTGCTCCCAGCCGATCGCCCAATTCCTGCATCTGCTTCACGAAAGCGATCGCTTCTGCCAATCTGGGAACTAGCAGCCCTTGATGCGTAACCGGACGCGGCAGCTTCAGGCAAAACTCAAAACCAGCTGGTGTTTCTGACCGCCAGCGCTGTAGGGTTTCTTGATCGGGTACGGAGTAAAAGGTGGTGTTTCCTTCAACTGTGGTGAAGCGACGGCTGTAGAGCTGCAAAAAGTCAGACGAGCGGCTTCCTTCCGGAAACAAGTGCCCAACCCATGACTTGTATGCCCAAATAGCACAGCCTAATCGGAAGCTCATTAGCAATTGCAAATGATTTTTTGCAGCACACCACTATCATACAGGCACAGCTGATGCGGAGAGCTTCGCACTATATCTAGGATTTATGCAACCCAGTGTTTACGCAAGTTCCTTCGTCCTAAAACACAGGTCAATGGTGCTGCAAGGTAGTACTTCAACCAAGCTGTCTAAAAAATCACATTGAGTTGACGGGCACAAAGAAACGATGAAGATTGCCTAGACTCGCTATAAGGCAACTGGGAAAGGTTACTAGAATTGAGAGACGTTAGTTCCCCTAAGCAGTAGTACGAGTATCGCTTTGTTCAATCTCTTCGTTAAACTACTCAAACTCTAGCCTGGTTTACTTATAGTTTCACATCTTATCCTTCCAAAAGCTGGCTGTGTAAAACCCTGCTTTTGGGAGACTTTGGTCAACCCCTCATTTCAGATGAAACAGATCAAATGAATACAGAATGCATTGCGGTTAGCTTTTGGCGATCGCGCTGCCTTCTTTAAAGGCACTGATGCTGGCGCATCCTACGTTGGTGGAGCAGCAGCATTTGCCGCCGCAAGGGGTCTACGCCGCCGGTTCAACAATTCAAGAACGCTTCATTGCTCCGGCAAAAAGTGCTAACTGCCAGCGCTAGCTCTCACGCGCTAATTACTTTGAGTATCGCCATGATTGGGGACAAACCAGCCAAAATTCAGCAGAACCAGCCCGTCAAACTGCGATCGCAGCGCAATGTATCGGAAGCTCAGGAAGCAATTTATGAATTTCTGCTAGAAATTGTTAGAACCTGGCAGCCTGAAGCAGTTTTGACAGAATTCAAAGGGTTATTCATTTACCACAAAGATTCCAGTAGCTGTAGTATGGCAGCTCGTTTGTTTGAGATCGTCTTCTCAAACCAGGAGCAAGAGTTCAAAAATACGCTGAAGCGCTCTTGCTACATCTTGATCAACAACTGGGAGATCAGCCGCAACTACAAGGCAATCCATCAGCTGATTGAGCTATTTACCGATCCAATTTTGCACAGACCCACTATCTCACCTACGCTCAAACGGCTGCGGGAGTGGCTGCGGAATTTTCTTGAAAGTCAAGACTTTCAGGAGTTACGGCTGTTTGTAGCTCGGTATGACGATCGTGAAAAGCGCCATTGGACAGATCGCTACACCTCTTATCTGCTAGTTCCACAGTATACAAATTTGAACAATCCTGTAGAACAACGGCAGGCCGCTAGAAGCTTATCTAAAAAACTCAAAGAAAAATTTAAGTTTGACCTGGCAAAGTACACGGTGCTGGCACAAACCACCGTAGCTCCTGGTCTGGCAATCTCCAGATCGCCGGAGAATCCGACTGGGTTGGGAGATGAAGTTTTGCGCTTGATTAAACGCATTGTGGCGAAGCGCGGTTTTTTTAGCTATCCCAATCTTGCCAATATTTTCTTGAGCCAGGTTCAGCAGCTGCGCTATGTGGAGTTCAAGAAAAGCCTGCTGGAGTATCTGCTGTTTTCCATAGGAAATCCAGCCTTTGTTGACATCCTTCGAAAAAACCTGGCAGAGCGATTGGATGCTCTTTACGTCGATCACCACGATAAAGTGATTGATGATGCACTACTCTTGCGAACAGCAAATCGCATCATTGAGTATCTAACGATCGAAGCCCAAGAAGAACCCACATCGCTGTTTGTGTTACTGCTCTCGCGTAGCAGCCCCATTGCCCTGGTGGTTGTGTTTCTCAAGCTGATTTTGATTTGTCCTTACGCGAGGACTCATCTGGAAGTCCATATTGCCCAGCTAATTCGTCACTACGAGAAGTTTCCTGAGGCGGACTGCCAATGGGTCATCAATTTTTTTGAAGTCTTCAACATCACAATGACCATCTATACCGAGAACGTGGAATACAACTTGGTAACGATGCCGCCTCCCGTCCTGCCGCAGGCGGTTTCACAACAGACTAGCGATTCTACTTTAGAAACGTGCCGAATCTTTTCACGATCAAAACCCTTTCTAATTGAAGAAGATAAAGCAATTGATGCCTTTCCGCCAGAAAAGACTGCAAACTAATGCTTTTGCTAAGAGCTTTTGCCAGGAGCTTTGCTCTACCAGGCTTTTAGTCTAAAATGAGCAGTCTAAAAAGAGTGCTATGTAGCTCATCCGATCGGATGAGCTACATGGGTGAGGTGCAATCATTGACTATTTGGGTAGTCTATACCTATAGAAATAGATTGCACCCTGAGCTGGATTGGGAGTCCGGCGATGGGTTTATGAATATTGCTACAGTGAGAAAAAGCGATGACAGGTACAACCCGGTATTAGCCGGGTTTTTTATTAGAAACTAGCTTTGAGCATTCGTCCAAAGATATTAAAAGTTTCATCAAGCCAGCGTAAGAGCTCTAAATTATTGGCAAAGGATCGGGGTGGGTTTGAAACTAGAGTATCTAACGCCAACAGCTGTTTGAAGTCAATTTTGATTTGCCCCTGCCGCTGGGTTGTGCCATCTGCCCCATAGAACTTAACCCCGGCTAGCTGCATGATGTTAATGATCTCTTGCGCCATAAGGCCGTAGCCCACCGTAGTCGGATGGATACCGTCTAGGGAAAAAATGCCGCCTTGAGTGCGACCCCTAACATCCGAAGAGAAAAAGCGAGAATCGAGTTCAGGGCGCAATGCCTCCAGATCAGGCGGTAGCTGGTATTTACCGCCAACTGCATCCCACCAAGAAGGCTTAGCAGCAGTTGATTCGGGGGCAAGATAACGCCGATAGGCAATTCGATCGAGCAAGCCACCCAAATCAAATAAGTACCAATCTTTGCCTGCCTGCCGTGCCGATCGCACTGCTTGGGTAATGAACTCGTTATATTGGTCAATTGCACTGTCAATGGCTCGTGCTTCCTGCTCAGTTAAATGAGGATGTTTGTCAGGATTAAAGCCAGCATCACTGATCCAGGGCAGCGTGTAGTAAGGGAAGTAGCGAGAGCCTGGGCGAACTTTGTGAGCTACACCACGAGCGTAAGGGGCGATCGTCACGTGGGGAACGGTGCTGAAAATGACGTGCCGGGCGCGGATCTTTTTCACCTCGGTAACTAGCTGGTCAAACTCAGCTTTAAAGTGTATCGGTCGCCAAACGGTGTAGGCATCGTTCACCGTCATGTCTTCATAACCCCGATCGCTCCAGACAACCGAGAAAGTGAGGATACTACCAAGCGCATTATTTGCACCGATCGCCACAATTAACGTTTCGATGCCATCTCCTTCTGCACCTAGCGCTGCAGCGGCTTGGATCGGGGATAGCGCTTTACCTGTTTGATCTCTTGCCGAGTTCAATACGCGCAGTCCAGCTCGTTCATTATGATTTTCCACGATCTGTCCTAAAAGACCATCCTTTGCTGGGTTCGCCTTTAGGACAGATTGCAGCATATCAGCATTGCGCGATAGGGTATTTCGTAAATCCCAGCCGTAAACCGCCAAGTTGTGATTAATTTTTCCTTTGGCGTCAGGCGGCACCGATCCGACTTGCCGCTCCCAGTAGTCCTCAATTTGATCGAGATAATCCCGCACAAACGTTGCCGCACTTACGGACTCTAGCCAGTCTAGCTTAGCCCCAAAGCGCTGCTCTATCCGCTTGATTAGGCTTTCCAAATTTAACGGCAAGCCCTCGCCGGGGCTGTTGTAAGTTGGGTAGCGAAACTGCCCCCAGCCTAGTTCTTTGGCAATTAAGGCGGAGTAAGAGAGAGAGGTATTGAAAACTGCACCGCTTTGGAACCCATGGGTGAGCGAATCGCCGATCGCTACAAGTCTGTGGGAAGGCGTACCCTGCCGATCGACGGTCACGGGAATTCCCAAGGTGGGATCGGTCTCAGGGCGACGGGCTTCTGGGCGAATTACTACATCTTCTGGAATCGGCACTACAGGTTTGGGCATAGGTTTTTCCTGAAAGGGCTTGAAGGCAATTGAGCGTCAGCTCTTATTGGCAGGCGGAGGGCAGTCAGGAGCGAGGATAGACAACTCCGCCGCTCGAAGTTTAATTCATGCACCATCCTAACCACGAACGCAGTCCATCTTGTCTAATCTGAGGAGGAGATCGACTGTAACTGCACTCGTGACTAAGCTAAAGCGATCGCCCCTCGCAAGGGCGCATCATCTCCCAGCGCAGCAGGAATAACCTCGAAGTTCACTCCTGGTAATGCCGTTCGGCGGGCAGTGTCTCGCCCAACCTGCCAGAAGCGATCGTCCGGCTTGGTGACGCCACCACCTAACACGAAACACTGTGGATTAACGAAATTTGCTGCATTGCCAATACCAGCGCCTAACGCGCATGCCCCACGAGCGAGAATAGATTGAGCAAACTCATTACCCTGAGCAGCCGCTTGGCTGAGGTTTTGGGCAGTGAGCGAGCCGAGATTACCGGACAGAAGCGATCGCAGCAGAGTTGCCTGTTCGGGCTGGTGCTGCAGCAGATCGCACGCTCGTTGCACCATGTAAGGACCTGAAACCGACCGTTCAACACAACCCTGCCTACCGCACAAACACAGCTCAGCTGTTGGAGCAACGATCGTATGCCCAATTTTGCCTGCCATTCCTTCTGCGCCGCGCCACGATCGCCCGTTAAGCATTCAGCCGCCTACACTCGTGCTGCTCGTCAAATACATTAGATCAGTTTGGGCATCTGCGCCGGTTGGAGAGGCACGCCTATGAGCCTGCCAGCTGAGCTGATTTGGGTAGGGGCGTTGCAAAGGAAGGCTAACGCGGCTGCATGTTTAGTATCACCAAAATCAAGCGCCAGAAGAACGGAAGATATGACGTTTGCTTCTCCGTACAAAATTACTTTCCTACTGGATCTGTCGCCACAGGCTCTCCCAAAGCTGAGTGACTTCTTGCCAGAGCTGGTTGGGCGCGATTCCAAAAGCAATTTGAAGTACCAAAACAACCAGTGCGATCGTGATGGCTGTCCCAATTGCTGCCTTTGCCACCCGGATCAGGAAGCCAAAAACCAGTAGAGAAACAACCAGTGCCGCAATCAGCAGAATAAGATTCATGGTTTGATTCTAGAAAGATTGAGTCGATCGAGCGCTAATGATAGAGATTTTCTAAAGGATTGATTTTGCTTAATTTAGCAAGTTGGTGGAGCCGATGCGCTGCCTTTCCAAGCTCTGCGCCCAATGTTTTAGTATGAAGCAGATCCTAAATCTGCCTAAGATTAAGCAACCGGGACAGAGGACAGCCGTATGACGACTCAAACCACTTTGACTGCTTTGCAACACCTGATCGAAGTTGTAGCAAAACTGCGATCGCCCGATGAAGGCTGTCCTTGGGATCTAGCACAAACTCCCCAAACGTTGATTCCTTATGTGCTAGAGGAAGCTTATGAAGTGGCAGATGCAATTCGCCAAGGTACGCCAGACGCAATCGCCGATGAGCTAGGCGATCTGCTGTTACAGGTCGTGTTACAGGCGCAGATTGCTAGTGAAGCAAACCAGTTTGATTTGGCAACCGTTGCCGAAAAAATTGCCGAAAAGTTGATTCGGCGGCATCCCCATGTCTTTGGCAATACAGCCGTAGATGGTGTAGAGCAGGTGGTGCAAAACTGGGAACAGATTAAAACAGAAGAAGAGAAAACAGAGGCAAGCGTGCAAACCTTGTCGCCACGGCTCAGTCGCTATGCGCGATCGCTTCCAGCTTTAACAGCAGCGATGAAGATTTCGCAAAAGGCGGCTGGAGTGGGCTTTGAGTGGGAAAACGTGGAGGGCGTTTGGGCGAAGTTTCATGAGGAGCTGGGCGAGTTTGAGCAGGCTCTCCGGGAAGAAACAAAAGAGCAACAGCAAGCCGAACTAGGCGATCTATTGTTTACCGTAGTTAACCTTGCCCGCTGGTATGGGTTAGACCCTGATGAAGCTCTGCAGGGGACAAATCAACGGTTTATTCAGCGCTTTAGCCAGGTAGAGCAAGCAATGAGGGATGGCAAGACGATCGCCGATTACAGCCTAGAAGAGCTAGAACAGCTTTGGCAGCAGGCAAAGTCGAAACTGGCACAGGGTTAGAGAATATAGTTTTAAGAGCCGCACAGAGTGTGACTCTTAAAACACAAGTGAGCTTCAAACAGTTTCTATTGAAGTCGCCGAAAAAATAGCCAATCTTTGAACGCTAAGTAGATGACCAAGAGGTTGACAAGTAGAAATGCTAGCTGCAACAGCGGATCGAGCCGCCAGCCGTTGAAGACTAAAATAACGCCAGCCAGGGACAGCAAAAACGGAGCGACGATCGCCTGGATTACATACAGCGCTACGCCCAAAGAATTGATTGAGCGGCTCCGAACGACGGGAAAGGCGATCGAAACGATTAAATAAAACGCTGACAGGATCAAATCCAACAGCCCAATCAGCATTCCAGCGTTGAAGCCAATATTAATCATGGGAGTAGCCCGGTTCGGTCGTGTCTATTGTTGAGACCCGCCAGCCGCTCTACAAGTTCCTTTGCGTCTGGTTTACACAGCCTTCTAGCAAGGAGGGAGCATTGACGAGAAACTGATTGCCGTGAAACTGATGTTGAGGCGAAGATCTTAACTTTCAAAAGCCGATGGCGAGATTCGAACTCGCGACCGCTCGATTACGAATCGAGTGCTCTACCACTGAGCCACATCGGCACAACCGATCATCTAGTATAGCAGACTGAAGGCGTTTGGTACTCAATTTCTTGCCATAATCGGCGCACCTACCAGCATAATTGGCACAGATTTCCCTTCTGCAACCTCAGTTTGCCCGATCGACAAAACCGCTAGCCCGTTTGTTTGGGCTAAATTAATCAAATTGCCAGAGCTGTGGGAGCCACCTGCGAGTTCAAATTCATAGGCTCCATTAATCAAATAAACTCGCCCCCACAGATAGGTTTCCCGTTTCCCATCCGATCGCAGCAGTTGCCTTGTTCGCCCCTGCACAGTGGTCGGTTGCCAGGATTCTTTTAGCCCAGACAGCTTCCGCAACGCAGGCTGAACAAACCGCCAGAAAGTAACTAGCGCAGAGACAGGGTTGCCAGGAAGCCCGAAGTAGAGGATAGGGCGCTGTGAAGCGTCGGCATTTTCGAAGGTAGCAACGGTCAACGGTTTACCTGGTTTAATAGCAACAGCGCGGATGTGGATTTCTGCACCTAGCTCAGCCAGAATCCGATCGACATAATCATAATCTCCAACCGAAACGCCTCCCGAAGAAAGAACAACATCAGCCGTGCCAATCGCTTCAGCAATTGCACTTTGGAGGGCACTAGGCTGGTCGGGCACAATGCCCAAGGCGACCGGCTCTGCTCCAGTCTGGGCAACCAGGGCAGCAAGGGCATACTGATTGGAGTCTACAATTTGTCCAGGCTGAAGACGTTGATCGGGAGAAATCAGTTCGCTGCCTGTAGAAAAGAGCGCAACTCGCAGGCGGCGATACACGGGAACTTCAGTACATTGCGCAGTTGCTAACACGGCAATTTCAGGCGCAGCCAGCAGCGTTCCGGCAGCCAAGAGCGGCGTGCCAGCCTCATAATATTCGGCGCGGCGACGCACAAAGGCGTTCGGCGCGGGAGCCGCCAGCACCGTCACCCGATCTCCCTCGCGCCGGGTATTTTCCTGGATGACAATCGTATCAGCTCCAGCAGGCAGCATTGAACCCGTGAGAATTCGCGCCGTTTCACCGGTCTGTATCGTTTTTTGAGGCTGGTATCCTGCTGGAATTTCTTCAGCAATCGTCAGGGTGACAGGTGCTGCAGGGCTACAATCTTTCACATCTTCATAGCGCACCGCATAGCCATCCATTGCAGAATTGTCCCAGTGGGGAAAGTCGATCGCTCCTATCACAGGCGTAGCCAAAATCCGCCCTAAGGCAGAGCGTAACGCTACAACTTCACCCTCATGCTGGCTATTGAACGGTTGGACTAAATCTAAAATTAGGGCTTCTGCTTCTTGCGCGGGCAGCATAGCTGGGTTCATTACAAAGATTCCATCCTTTCATCCTACTAGCGCTTCGCGCTTAGATAAGATTTTTTATAAAAGCTCTGTCTAGTAAGGCTTTTATAAAGATCTGCAGTTTATGCGACTTAAAATTGCCGTCAAACGAGTGGTAGGAGAAACCCTTGCAATTGCAAAATTCAGACAAACTTGCAACACCCCACAGCGGCTATCACTGGGAAGAGAGCAATCGCCGCTTCTTTGAAGGCTGGTACTACCGTGTGACCTTACCAAGCTGTGGACACACGTTTGCCTTCATGTATTCCATCGAAGATCCGATCGGTGGCGCGCCTTTCAGCGGCGGAGCAGCGCAGATTTTAGGTCCTAACGATGAATATCTTTGCCGTACATTTCCAAATGTCCATCAGTTTTGGGCATGGCAGCAGAGGCTAGGCTTGGGGCATTGGCGTGGCACTCAACCTGAAACGGGACAGCCACGTTGGCTAGAACCAGAGGCGTTCGATCGCTTAGTTCCAGAAGGCTATCAGGCAACCGCGACTTGGCATCAAGGAAAGCTGACCGATCCGGGGTCGGGTCAGTCAGCGTGTTGGCAATATGCGATTCAGCCTGTCTATGGCTGGGGAGATGCAACGGGAGCGCAGCAGTCAACAGCAGGGTGGCTGTCACAGTTTCAAATCTTTGAACCAGGCTGGCAGATTTTGATGGCGCATGGACTGGCGACAGGCTGGATCGAATGGAACGGTCAGCGTTACACCTTTACCAATGCACCCGCTTATGGTGAAAAGAACTGGGGCGGTGCTTTTCCTCAAAAGTGGTTTTGGCTCAATTGCAATGCCTTTGACTCTGAGCCAGAATTGGCGTTAACGGCAGGCGGGGGCAAGCGCGGCGTCTTATGGTGGATGGAGTCAGTAGCGATGATAGGAATCCACTATCGCGGTAAATTCTACGAGTTTGTGCCTTGGAATGCGGAGGTGCAATGGGAAATCCAGCCTTGGGGAAGCTGGAAGATGCGGGCACAAAACAACCGCTACGAAGTGGAACTGTCCGGCACAACCTATCAACCAGGTACACTGCTTCGTGCTCCAACGGGACAAGGACTGGTTTTCTGCTGCCGAGATACGATGAATGGAGATGTTACCCTGACGCTGCGAAAACGGCATAACTCGCAGATTGTTTTAAAAGCAAGCAGCAGCCTGTGTGGACTAGAGACGGGGGGTGCAGATTGGCGGGGGGTTTGGCGATCGCCCAAATACTGAACGCTGAATTAGAAAAAAGCTTTAACGGAGGGCTTATCAAAAGGTTGATTACGTAACTTCTCGTAGTGAATTGGCTGACCGTCTGGAGTGCAGCACCTTTGAGTAATACAACCCGTTGGGACTTGTAGCGGCTAAAGACGCAGTATGGCTAAAGAGAAGGAATCTAAACGAACAGTCTTGACGAACGGTGGGGTTGCCTAAGCAATGTCTCTAGAGTTACGGAGGCGGATTAACTGACGACGCATTTGAGGAGAAGCTTCTACATCAGAGAGTTCTTGAGTTTCTACTTCAACGAGGCTTGCTTCTAAGTATTCATCTGCTCCGTAGGAGAAAGCTTCTAGCAATAGTTCTAGCAGCTGTTCACGGTTGCAGATCACTCGCTTTTCCTCGATCAGGCGGAATTTGAGATGAATCTCGCAGTCATAAACAGCGAACTCAGAAGAAATCGTTTGGCGATCGAGATTGGAATTCATGAGCGGTAACGGCAATCAAGGGTGGACGGAAAGCCAAGGTGAACAGGCGCATCGTAGGTCTAGGTTCAATCACTGGGAGACATACCTGTTGGTATAACCCTCAGTCACTTCTAGCATTTGTGTTGAAATTGCACCGCTGAAGAGAATTGGTAGTAGCCAATGATTCTGCCGAAGGAATGTTCATCTTTTAAAGTGACTTATTGTTAAAGCTAGCATTCCCTAAAAATGAACTCTATCCGCTAACTTGCTGAATCAATCATCTAAGAGTAGAAGCTCTTCGGTTCCTTATAAATAACATTATTTAGCTAAGGGCTAGAGTGCTTTTGTTTAAAGTCTCTGTGAGGAGTTGAACTAAACTTTACAGGTGCTTTAAATGCAATATTAATTCGATAATTTATCTTTTGTTAGGCTGCCTCACTCTGTTTTTGAAAGCACTATGGAGCAACGATCTTAGGTAAGCTGTATTGATTGTTTCTTTGTAGAAAGCAGTGCTTTGCAAAGCACTTAATAAGTCAAACCTTGAATGATACAAATCTAAGAGCTGCTGGAACCAGAAGTAAACTCGCAAGCCATGCGCTTTTCATCTTTTACTGCGTGAATTAGCACATCACTATGCTGAATAGAATTTATACCATAGCTCTAAACCAAATAGTTTATGCCTAATTCATTTGTGCAGTCATAGATGTAGTTAATTTGACGAGACCTCTCTGTAGAATTTGCAATCAGTGGCAACCCATTTGAACCTAGTATAAAACTTTGTCAAAATACGGAAGAATAAGATCGAAATTTTGACGTGTTGAACAGTTTTATGTTCAAGCTAAACTAGTTCCACCGCAAAAATTGCAAGTAGTTTATTGAATGATCTAGAAATTTAAAGTTTGCTTTAATTTTGTTGTAATTTGAAAGAGCAAATAGCACTCCTTGATCAATAGTTCTACTGATTACCGATGTGCCAGAGATACTAAGTTTTTAGACCCGTAGAGTATATAGGTCACTGGCTTAAGCATCAGTAACGGTACCTCATTGATACTGTTTTTACTCAAGACTGTACAGATTTAGGGGATAACCGCTCTAGAGCAGTGCAGTTTTACAGCAACGCTTATCCGCATGAAACGCGGATAAGCGTTGCTTAAATAGATGATGAAGGCAAGCTGTGAAGCGATCGTGTAGTTAAAGTTAGCTTCTCCGTAGACTCCGATCGATTAGGTAAATTTTTGCAGATCTACCAAAAAGCTAAACCCAGCTTGGAAGAGCTTCAGCAAACTGAGAAAGCGAGAGGAGGTGAATTTGGGGGTCTTGTTGCGCGATGGCGCGGTCTGTTTCAGTGTTGTATCCCCAGCCTGCTAGGAAAAGCTTCACGCCTTGTAAATCTGGCTGAGTTTCAATAGCTTGTAGGGTCTTTAGGCGATCTTCAATAAACCAAACAGTGGGCGGGGCTCCTAGCTCTTGAGTGTATCGGTTAATTAAAGAACGCAGCGTTTGGGCTTTGGGCTGCTTCACCTCTTTACCAAAAATTTGCGATTCGGCAATGTCAACCTGCTGCTGTTTGAGCAACTGCCGCACAAATCGCTGTTCCTTGGTGGTGATAATAAAGGGTGTCACAGAACCATCAACAATTTGTTGTAACCGCTCAGCGACACCTGGATAAAAGCGATGCTGTGCCAACCAATCGTTCACATCCGTAGCAATCCACTCGTCTCGGACGCCATCGAGCCGAGCTGCAATTTCAGCGGGTGAAAGATTTAGCTTCTCGACTTCTTTAAGTGCGATCGCCGCCCAGTTGCTGAACAACTCTGCTTCTGGGATGCCATCAAGCAGCGATTGCACCAGAACTGGCATCTCCCAACCCGTCTCGATCACTGGACGCAGCCGATAGAATTGCTCCGCCAAGCCCAGAGGCGGCGTTTCGCTCATCGGCGACCCAATCAAGCAATAGGTTTTCCAAGCGGTCTGAAAATATTCGATCAGCCCATCGCAAATCACGCCATCAAAATCGAGTGCTAACAGGGTCGGTGTCATTTCCATAGCTTACTCAAACCCACATGCCCTTAAGCGTGACATAAAGATCGCGATCGTCTGGTCATCCGTATTACAGCCGCCGCGAGTCGCACCGAGTCCTCCATTTTGAATTGCCTTCCACCAAGGAACTGCCCAATACCAGAGAGCAGGCAGGTGTCCCTTCTTAGCGGCATCCAGGCTAAAGGTGAGCTGGTTGTAGTACTTGAGAAATTCGATACGCTCCGCCCACCAGTCCACCTTTTTCACAAATTCCAGCGTATGCTCTCGCTCCTGGGCAATGCGAGAAAGCTGGACACCAGCGGTAGTTCTCGACTGTTTGGAAATAGGATGAGCGTGCCACTGCGCTCTAAAACCAAATTTGCCGTTGCTGTGGTAGCTCCAGAGGCGATCGATCGTTTGCAAATCCAGGCAGGGAAAGCGGAGCAGCGAATCTGGATCCAGCCAGCCCTGTTCAGTGCGATCGGCTGCTGCTAGCATTGCTGTCAGGGTAGCTTCGTCAGCTTCTTGCCATCTAGCAGAGCGCAGCAAATCACGCAAGAGCGTGTAGTCTACTTCTCTTTCCGACTGCAAGCTCACTTCAGAATTCGCCTGCTGCAAAACTGGATTAGTCTGAAATGGTGACCTTGACTCAGCCGGAGGCATTTCGGCTGTCGAAATGAAAGAAACGTCCTGATTGGGCGGCATCTCTGTCAGAGCATCAGGAGAATTTGCCGCAGTAATTTTAGTGGCGGGCGAGTCAAAAAACTCAGCGGGGGAAGGCTGCATGAAAAAACGGGCAAAGACCTGTCCTTCAACCCCTTTAACATCTTCATCGCGCAAGCCTAACGATCGCTGCATTTCTGCCAGCCGGTTCTGTGTTTCTTTGCTAGGTGGCAAGCCTAGCGCTGTCTCTCGAGCAAACTCTTGTTCATACTCTTTTAGAGAAGCATGATATTGCGCTTGCTCAGCCTGAAAGCGGTTTGCAGCCTGCAGTTCAATAGCTTCAACTGCTGCATCTGACAGTTCTAGACGCTGCTGAATTTGCTGCAAGCCTAACCGGAGGAGCCTTTGAGGGGGGAATTCCAACCGGAGCGCCTGCATAAACTCTTGTTCATACTGCTGCAGTTTTTCGGAATCGTCGTGTAGCTCAGTGGGTTGATTGAGGGGAGGGGATGCCGAATTTGGATCAGGATCGGCAGCGGTTAAATCAACAGGTGTGATCGAGTCAGTGGGGGCAGACTCTGTGAGACTAGCAGGTTGAGGCGTGAAACCAGTTTGAGCATCAGCTGTACTAGCATCGGGCGGGGCAGAAGATTGGTCAAAGTCTTGCAGGACGCGATCTTCTATTGCCTTTGCCTGTTCTGGGGTGAGGTGCAGTCTTGCTTGCTCACGCTGCAAGTCCTGGCGGACTACGATGGAAAACTTGCCTGAGAACTTGCTATCCCGAGCATACCGCTTCACAGCGGCAGCATATCGATCGGCTTTTTCAATTAGAGCAGCATATCGTTTGTCATCCTCGACCGTCTGAGCAGGTTGCCGAGAGTTTGTATCTGCCTCTTGACTGCTGAAATCCATCAATGATTCAACATCGTTGCTAGATGCAGGCTGATCGCTCCCATTTCGATTTCTGAAAGGTTGGGTCATAGCTGCGTCCTAAAGAACTGCCTTACAGCAATCATACAAGAGTCTGAAAAAGCTATCCCAACGCATCGCTCAGCTAGATTTAGCGCGGGTAACGCTCCATCAGCAATCGCACCTGTTCAGCGTGGTATGAGCTGCGGGTCAGCGGAGACGAAACGACCTGTAGAAAACCCAGTGCCTCACCGAATTCTCGCCATGCATCAAACTGGGCTGGCGTTACAAATTCCTGAATTCCCAAATGCTTCTGGCTGGGCTGGAGATATTGCCCGATTGTCAGAATATCGCAATCTACCGCTCGCAAATCGCGCATTACCTGCTGCACTTCTGAATCTGTTTCGCCAAGCCCTACCATGATGCCAGATTTGGTATAAACCGACGAAGCCAATTGACGAGCCTGACGCAACAATTCCAGCGATCGCCCATAGTCCCCTTGAGGACGGACACGACGATAGAGCCGCGCGATCGTTTCAGTATTGTGATTGAGGACTTCTGGTTGTGCAGCTAGAATGATTGCCAGTGCTGCCCAGTTGCCGCACAGATCAGGAATCAAGACTTCGATCGTCGTCCCTGGAGAAGCAGCTCGGACAGATTCAATACACCGGACAAACTGCGCCGCACCGCCATCTGGCAGGTCGTCTCGGTTTACAGAGGTAATGACGACATGGTTAAGCTGCATCCGCCGCACGGCTTCTGCAAGGCGATCGGGTTCCGTAGGGTCGAGCGGCTGGGGTTTCTTCTCAAAGTCAATATCGCAGTAAGGACAAGCTCTGGTGCAGGCAGGTCCCATGATCAAAAAAGTTGCTGTGCCATGATTGAAGCATTCACCGATGTTGGGGCAAGATGCCTCTTCACAGACCGTATTGAGCGCCAGATCCCGCAGGATTTCTTTAACGCTACCCACCCGTTGCCACTGGGGAGCTTTGACGCGCAGCCACTCTGGTTTTACGACCACGTTAGTAGAGTTACAGATTAAATTGCCAAGCTGATTCTAGCGTGAATTTAGACGAAGGGCGTTTGAACAGTCAATACGCCGTTCAAACGCCCAAAATCCAACCCACTCAGGGGTAGAGCTTAAGTGGCGCAGCATTAGGAGTGCTGCCGGTACCAGTCGATTGTGTTCTTCAAGCCGTCCTTGAACTCCACCTCTGCCGTAAAGCCGAACGCCTGCTTGGCGCGTTCTGTATCTAAGCAGCGACGCGGCTGACCGTTTGGCTTATCTACCTCCCAAACGATTTCCCCATCGTAGTTCATCAGCTCACAAATTAGCGTGATCAAGTCTTTGATTGAGATTTCGTAGCCCGTTCCCAAGTTAACTGGCTCCGGATCGCTAAAGAGCTGCGTCCCCATCACAATGCCACGAGCTGCATCAGTGGAATAGAGAAATTCGCGGGTGGGGCTGCCATCTCCCCATACGGGAATTTGCTTATCGCCGCGCTGTTGGGCTTCATGAACTTTGCGGATTAGCGCTGGGATCACATGAGAGCTGCGTGGATCGAAGTTGTCTTCAGGACCATACAGGTTCACAGGCAGCAGATAAATTCCATCAAAGCCGTATTGCTGGCGATAAGCTTGTAGCTGCACCAGCAGCGCTTTTTTGGCAATTCCGTAAGGCGCGTTCGTTTCTTCAGGGTAGCCGTCCCAGAGATCGTCTTCCTTAAACGGAACGGGCGTAAATTTGGGGTAGGCGCAAATCGTGCCTACGCAGGTAAATTTCTTCACGCCAGCTTCGTAGGCAGCATGAATGAGCTGCGTCCCCATCATTAAATTGTCATAGAACAGTTCAGCGGGTTTTTCGCGGTTCAGCCCAATGCCGCCGACATGCGCCGCCAAGTGGATCACAATGTCCTGCTGCTCAACGACGCGGCGGCAGGCATCCATTTCACACAGGTTAAACTCCCGCGATCGTGGCACAGTGATTTTGGCTGGGTCAGCCCCTGCTTTATGGAGCTGATCGACCACTTGGCGACCCAGAAACCCAGCCCCGCCCGTGACTAAAATACGCTGATTGCTGAACTCTAACTTTGTTGACATAGTTGCTACAAGAGGGAAATAGGGATGAACGGTTAAACACTCAGGCGCCCTGCCAATAGCTTAGCTATACGCTCGGCTGCCGACTGCTTTTGTAGACGCTATACCCTAGTCGTATCGTATTCACTGGAGTTATGAGGTGCGATGCGTCTAAGCCATCAACCGCTCTATACCTTGCCGCACCGTTGCAGGATCGATCACGGGTTGCATCGTATGTCCGTTCAGCGGCACTAGCCCCATCGCCTTCAAGTCTGCCTCAATCATGAGATTGACTAGCTGCTCAAACGTGACAGACGGTTCCCAGCCGAGTTTCTGCTTTGCCTTGGCAGGGTCACCAATTAACAAATCGACTTCAGCCGGACGCAAATAGCGCTCGTCAAACTCGACATAATCTTGCCACTTCAGATTGACGTAGCCAAACGCTAAATCCAGGAATTCTTTGATTGAGTGCGTTTCGCCTGTTGCGACTACGTAGTCATCGGCTTGCTCTTGCTGAAGCATCAGCCACATTGCTCGCACATAATCTTTGGCGTAGCCCCAGTCCCGCTTAGAGTCAAGGTTGCCCATGTAGAGTTTCTTCTGTTTACCTGCCACAATCTGAGCAACAGCTCGGCTGATCTTGCGGGTAACAAAAGTTTCACCTCGGCGGGGCGACTCATGGTTAAACAAAATGCCGTTGCAGGCGAACAAATCATACGATTCTCGATAGTTCACCGTTTGCCAGTGGGCGTATACCTTAGCGCAGGCATAAGGGCTGCGTGGATAGAAAGGAGTTGTTTCGCGCTGGGGTACTTCCTGCACCAGTCCAAACATCTCCGAGGAGCCAGCTTGATAGAAGCGAACCTCTATCCCGGTACGCTGCTGGTAGTCACGAATTGCTTCAAGGAGACGCAGGGTTCCCATTCCTACGGAATCAACCGTATACTCTGGTGAATCAAAGCTAACCCGAACATGGGACTGTGCACCCAAGTTATAGATTTCACAGGGCTTCACTTCTTCAAGGATGCGGCGCAGGGTTGTGCCATCAGTTAGATCGCCGTAATGCAAAAAGAGCTGGGCTTCTTCGTCATGTGGATCGTCATAAATGTGGTCAATTCGATCGGTGTTAAAGGTCGAAGTGCGGCGAATAATTCCATGCACTTCATAGCCCTTCTCTAGCAAAAGCTCACTTAGATACGAACCATCCTGACCAGTGATACCTGTTATTAGCGCACATTTCCTTTGGGTCATTCTGAATCCTCAAGTCTTTTGGTTCATGGAGGCAGGATGCTTGAAGACTTCAAGCATCTATAAATCTGGTGCAATTTCCAGCTTGTAGAGTTCCCTCACAATGGGAAACAACGACAAATCTTTGCCAAACGCTTAAAATTGTCCGTCTAAGTATTTCAACTCAGTACCAAAATATAACAGACTGTAAGCTGTATCCAAATTCCTCGGCAATAGAGAATGGCTCCTAACCAGAGGCTTTCCTAACCGGCTATCTGCTAATGACATGAGCTACAGCCAAAAAATCGCCTATTTTGTTCATTCAGTAGTCCTGGTAACCTATCAGGGACATCTCTATAAATTTCTTCACTAACTTAACAGAAAGGTTATGACGTGTTTTGAAAAGATTTGGCGATCTATAGCAGCTAATTTTGCAATCTTTGTAAGAGCTCGAGGTGAAATATCGCATTAACAATGCATTCCAGCATTCGTTCAACAATTCAACGTAGAGCGATCTGCATCAAGTTCTGCATCAAGTTTGAGCACCTCAACTACACCCTGATCAACACACTCTGATCAACGATGTTGCATGGAGATCGCATTGAGAGCACAAATGTAGAGACACCAAAGGCAAAAAAAAGAGGTGGGCACTGCCCACCTCTTTCAAAAAATACCTAGATATCTGCTAGTCCTATTCAACCGCTGGCAATAGCTCTCGCTTCTCGCCTTGGCGGACTTGCACCTGACCATCCTCATTGATGTCAACCTCGGCCACATCGCCATTCTTGATCCGACCCGACAGAATCTCTTCTGCTAGCGAGTCTTCTAAGAGGCGCATAATCGCCCGACGTAGCGGACGTGCACCGTAGCTGGGGTTGTAGCCTTCCTCAATCAGACGCTCCATAAAGCGGGGTGTCACTTCCAAGGTGATACCTTGCTCGCTGAGGCGACCAAAGACTTCCTTCAGCAGAATGTTGGCGATCTCTTTGATCTCGTCCTTCTTGAGCTGACGGAAGACAATGATTTCGTCGAGACGGTTGAGGAACTCTGGACGGAAGTATTGCTTCAGTTCCTCGTTCACCAACGATCGAATCCGATTGTAGTTAGCTTCATCTGCACTGTCTGAGGTAAAGTCGAAGCCCAAACCACCGCCTCCTTTCTCGATCACCTTTGATCCGATGTTTGAGGTCATGATCAGCAGTGTGTTCTTGAAGTCTACTGTGCGACCCTTGGCATCGGTCAGGCGACCATCTTCCAGGATTTGCAGCAGCATGTTGAACACATCGGGGTGCGCTTTCTCAATTTCGTCGAACAGTACAACGGTGTACGGACGACGACGCACTGCTTCGGTGAGCTGACCGCCCTCGTTGTAGCCAACATAGCCCGGAGGCGAACCAATCAGCTTAGAAACAGTATGGCGCTCCATAAATTCGGACATGTCGAGGCGAATCATTGCCTCTTCAGAGCCGAAGAAGTAAGCAGCCAAGGTCTTGGCCAACTCAGTTTTACCTACCCCAGTCGGACCAGAGAAGATGAAGCTGGCGATCGGACGGTTCGGGTTCTTCAGTCCCACACGAGCGCGACGAATCGCCCGGGAGATTGCCCTAACCGCCTCTTCCTGACCCACCATGCGCTGGTGCAGGGTATCTTCCATATGCAGCAATTTCTCAGACTCGGATTCCGTAAGTTTGTTGACCGGAATGCCTGTCCAGGAAGCTACAATCTGGGCGATGTCTTCCTCGTTGACCACGGGTGAGACATCCCCGCCATCAGTGGATTCAGTCTTCTTGTTCTGAGCGATTGCCCTAATTTCTGCCTTAATCTCCATTTCTCGATCGCGCAGTTCACCTGCCCGATCAAAGTCCTGAGAGCGAACGGCATCATCTTTGTCCTTGAGAACTTGCCGCAGTTCGCGATCGAGTTCTTTAGCAGCAGGCGGCAGCTGAGAGTTAATCAGCCGCACACGGGAGCCTGCTTCGTCAATCAAGTCGATCGCCTTGTCAGGCAAGAAACGGTCGGAGATGTAGCGATCGGAGAGCTTTGCTGCGGCTTCCAATGCTTCATCGGCAATTTTCAGCTTGTGGTGTTGTTCGTAGCGATCGCGCAAACCGTGCAGGATTTCGATCGTTTCGGTGACAGAAGGCTCACCCACCATCACAGGCTGAAAGCGGCGCTCTAGGGCAGCATCGCGTTCGATGTGCTTGCGGTATTCATCCAACGTCGTTGCGCCGATGCACTGGAGTTCTCCCCTTGCCAGAGCTGGCTTAAGGATATTCGCTGCATCAATTGCACCTTCCGCTGCACCCGCACCAATCAGCGTATGCACCTCGTCAATCACCAGGATGACATTTCCGGCTTGGCGGATTTCATCCATGATTTTCTTGAGGCGTTCTTCAAACTCACCTCGGTACTTGGTGCCGGCAACCAGCAGACCAATATCTAATGTAACGACACGTTTATCTTCGAGGATATCGGGAATATCGTTGTTGGAAATGCGCTGAGCAAGTCCTTCTGCGATTGCTGTTTTACCTACTCCAGGCTCACCGATCAGAACAGGGTTGTTCTTGGTACGGCGGCCCAAAATTTGGATAACTCGCTCGATTTCCTTTTGACGACCTACAACGGGATCAAGCTTGCCTTCGGCTGCCATTTGTGTCAGATTGGAGCCGAACTCATCCAGCGTTGGGGTTTTAGTGCGTCCCTGGCTACCGCCTGCCGAGACCTCAGCCGTTTCGCCCAGCATCCGAATTACCTGAGTCCGCACCTTAGACAGGTCAACACCCAAGTTTTCCAGCACCCTTGCAGCAACCCCTTCACCTTCCCGGATCAAGCCAAGCAGCAAATGTTCCGTTCCAATGTAGTTGTGCCCAAGCTGGCGAGCTTCCTCTAGGGAGAGTTCTAAAACTCGCTTGGCACGAGGCGTAAAGGGAATCTCAACGGCAACAAAGCCAGATCCCCGACCGATGATCTTTTCAACTTCAATCCGGGCATCTTTGAGATTGACACCCATTGATTTCAGTACTTTGGCGGCGACGCCGGTCCCTTCTCCAATCAGACCCAGGAGGATCTGCTCTGTTCCCACAAAGTTGTGCCCAAGACGACGTGCCTCCTCCTGAGCAAGCATAATCACCTTAATGGCTTTTTCTGTGAAGCGTTCAAACATGGCGTTCCTTACCACCTGGCGAACCGTATGCTGATTTTAGCACAGCAAAATCGCCCAACTGCTAGCTCCTAACAGTGAGATTAAGGTGGTAATTACCGAAGGCTTGCCGAATTTCTGAAGGACGGGGATCGGCGTGTGGAAGTGCTGGGGTGCTACTCAGGAGCGTACACGTTGTCTTACGTGAAGAAACTTTTAACTCCCAACCGAAAATTCTTACGGGAAATAAGGGGTTGTGTCAAGAATTTGTTTCGAAAATGTAATATTCGTAGCTGACAAAGGCTCCGTAAGGGCTAAAACCTATGCTCTAAGGTGGTTTGAGGTGATTTAAGGCTGGTTTGGCTATCTTGAGCTAATTAGTGCTAAGGATCTTTTGTGCTGAGCATCAGCGAATTCTTGCCATCCCGTAGGCATCGACAAATTCTCCATCTCGAAAGGCAAACTTGCGTTTTGTGCCTTCGATCTCGAAGCCGAATTTTTTGTAGAGGGCGATCGCTCTGTCGTTATCGCAGTAGACGTCAAGCTCCAGTCTCGTCAGGTTCAGCCAGTTGTCTGCTAGATTTAGCAGCGCCACCATCAGCGCCGAGCCAATTCCACGCCCGTGATAATCGTCATGGACATTGATGCCAAGTCCTGCTGCATGAGCACAGCGACCAGAACCAACAGACAGACTAGCTACGCCGACCAAGTTTTCATCCGCGATCGCTACAACAGTTCGCCCTTGCTCAACTTGTCTCTCGACGCGTCGTCTGTAGAAATCTAGCGATTGGTAGGGGAGTCGTAGGGTTTGCCGCTGTGATTGAGGCAGCGACGAGATTAAGGCGATTTGCTGCCAGTCATCTTGTTCTAGTCCGCGAATAATGATATTACTCATGGCTTGCTGGTTATTCTTAAGCACTTATTCTTTAAGCTCAGCTTCTTTAAGCTCAGTTTTCAGCTCAATCACTCCATTGCCAGCCCGATCGCTCTAATCGCTGCTCCACTTCCGATCGCCACTGCTGGAGCCGCTGCAAAAACTCGGGATGCTGTAACCCTTTGCGCCACAGTATCAGCGCGTCTTCACTGTTGTCATAGTACTTGCGCCGTCTACCCACTTCTTGAAAATCAAATCGTTGATAGAGCGCGATCGCCGCTTGATTTGAAGCTCGTACTTCCAGGGTTGCCCACTCTAAGCCGCGTTTCCAGGCAGACTCCAGTAGTGCCAGCAGCAGTGCTTGCCCCAAACCCTGCCGCTGATATCTAGGATCAATTGCCAAAATGGTGATATGCGCTTCTTCCAAAATTGACCAGAGGCAGCCGAGCCCAATCACCTGTGTTTGCTCTGCTTTAGTCTGCGCCATCAGGAGATCGCTATTAGGGCTGTCAATTTCTCGGCGGTAGCCATCCTCTGTCCACAGCCCGCCCAGACAACGCTGATCAAGCGCAACGGCTTCGGGCAGCAAAGCTTCAACTAATGGGGCGATCGTCAGAAAATTCACAGAAGCCTTAGAGAATCCATGTAAGTATAGACAGCCCTCAATTGTACACTAGTGATATGTGCTTACCGAGCAAGCGCAATTGTGCTTGCATCGCCTTTAAACTCAGATTTTGACCGTGGAGTCACCACGACAGAAATCAACAGAAGCGCTAGAGTAACGCTTGGGAAAGCTGACAGAAAAGGACAGTTAATTCTAATGGTATCGACTCCTGCTTTGGAGGTGGTGAACTCAGGTCGCCAGTATCTCCCCGCTCCCGCGAGTGATCCTTCGCCTAATCAATTTCTGCTGCCGCTAACGGCAACCGTGAACAGCCAAGACCATTTGGAGATTGGCGGCTGTGATGTACCGGCCCTAGTCGCTCAATTTGGCTCACCGCTTTATATTTTGGATGAGGAAACGTTGCGAACTGCTTGCCGCCAGTATCGCGGTGCATTCAAGCAATATTATCCAGGTGAATCGCTGGTGATTTATGCTTCTAAAGCCTGGAATTGCGCGGCAATCTGCGCGATTGTCGCTAGCGAAGGTTTGGGAATTGATGTAGTATCCGGCGGTGAGCTGTATACAGCGCTTTCTGCTGGAATGAATCCTGCTGTCATCTATTTCCACGGCAACAACAAGTCTGTTGCTGAGCTGCAAATGGCGATCGACAAAGGCTGCACGATCGTGGTTGATAACTGGTATGAGCTAGAGACATTAGCTTCGCTGGCATCTAGTGAAGCGCCAACGCGAATCATGCTGCGGCTAACACCGGGGCTTGACTGCCATACGCACGACTATATCCGTACAGGCGGTTTGGACAGCAAGTTTGGATTTGACCTGGAGCAGGTTGAACGGGTGTATGCCTTCATTGGCAAGCAGCCTGCGCTGGAGTGCATTGGCTTACATGCTCACATCGGCTCTCAAATTTTTGAGCTGGAGCCGCATCACGATCTAGGCGAAATTTTGGTGCAGTGGTTCATCAAAGCTGCAGAGTGTGGCTTACCTGTGAAGGAGCTAGATGTCGGCGGTGGCTTGGGGATTCGCTACAATGAAGCCGATGATCCGCCAAGCATTGATGCCTGGGTGAAGACGGTTTGCGAAGGCATTGTGCAAGCCTGTGAGAACCAAAAAATTCCTTTTCCAAAGCTGATTGCTGAGCCAGGACGATCGCTGATTGGCTCTGCCTGTGTCACTGCCTACACGATGGGCAGCCAAAAAACCGTGCCCAATGTTCGGACTTATGTCACAGTGGATGGGGGCATGTCTGATAATCCTCGTCCGATTACCTACCAGTCGGTTTGTCGAGCGGCGATCGCTAATCGCATGTCGGCAGCAGCCACAGAAACAGTAACAGTTGCAGGCAAACATTGCGAATCGGGCGATATTGTCATTAAAAATGCTCAACTTCCGCCCACTTCGTCAGGAGATATCCTGGTGGTAATGGCAACGGGTGCATATAACTACAGTATGGCATCTAACTACAATCGCCTCACTCGCCCCGCTGCTGTATTGGTTTATCAGGGTGAAGCCAGCATTATCTTGCAGCGCGAAACATACCAGGATTTAACCCGACAGGATCGTCTGCCCGATCGTCTCATACCACATGGATAAAGATTGCTCGGTGCCGAGCAATCTTTATCCTCCCTTCTGTCATTCCAAATCAATCCGATGGGATCTCTGTTGAATCAGTGGCTGACAAACCTTGGCTGGACGTGGTCTTTGCTATGGCAAGCCATCGACGTTGGATTGGTGTTGCTGTTGACCTACATGATTTTAGTGATTATTGGGGAACGGCGGACGCTGTGGATGGTGCGGGGCTTAATTATTCTGATGCTGCTAGCAGCATTTGGCAGTGCTTTGCAGCTGCGCCTGCTTAGCTTTGTGTTGGAAAAGTTGGTGATCGGCTCTGCTGTGGCGATGGCGCTGATTTTGCAGTCTGAGTTTCGGCGATTGCTGGAACAGTTAGGGCGAGGGGAAATTATGCAGCTAATCCGTCCGGCTTCGGAGTCGATTCCGAAGCCGGATAGTGTGACGGATGAGATCGTTGATGCGGTCAAAGAGCTGTCGCAGAATCGGACTGGCGCTCTGCTAATTCTGGAGACCGATCGCCCGATCGATGAGCTGCGCGATTTTTCAGTACCGGGGGTGCGTCTGAATGCAGAAGTCTCAAAGGAACTCTTGCAGACGATCTTCCAGACTTCGACGCTGCTGCACGATGGGGCGGTTTTTATTCGAGGGGCGAGGGTGGTAGCAGCAGGGGTGATTTTGCCGCTGTCGGAGCGGACTGCTTCGCGGCAGTTGGGGACGCGCCATCGGGCTGCTATGGGAATTACTGAACGAATTGAGAACTGTTTGTGCATTGTGGTTTCTGAAGAAACCGGATCGATTTCGCTGGCAGAGCGGGGAACCTTAAATCGTCCCCTGACCAGCAGTAAACTGAGGGAGTTGCTTCGTGAGCGGTTCGCGCAGTCGGGCGATCGGGAACCTGTTGCACCCCTCCGAAATCTGGGGCGGCAGCTCAGTAGTAGATTGAAAGCCCTACGCCCCTTTCGCTCAAAATCATCGGCTTCACGGGAGAAAAAATGACCGCAAATTCATCCGTTCTGCTTAGGGAGTTACCCGCTGACTTGGAACGCGATCGCTTACCCAGGCATGTGGCTGTCATTATGGATGGCAATGGTCGTTGGGCTAAGCGTCAAGGCTTGCCGCGTATTATTGGGCACCAGCGGGGTGTGGATGCGCTGAAAGATATTTTGCGTTGCTGTAAGGATTGGGGAGTTGGGGCACTGACGGCGTATGCTTTCTCGACCGAGAACTGGGGGCGTCCGTTGGAGGAAGTGGGGTTTTTGATGACGCTGTTTGAGCGGGTGCTGCGGCAGGAGCTGCGGGAGATGATGCAGGAGGATGTTTGCATCCGCTTTGTGGGGAATTTGAATGCGCTGCCTAAGTCGTTGCAGGGTGAGATTGAGCGATCGATGGCGGAGACTCGTCATAATAAGGGGATTTCGTTTACGGTTGCGACGAACTATGGGGGGCGGCAGGAGATTATTCAGGCTTGTCGATCGATTGCTCAACAGGTGCAGCAGGGGTTGATTCAGCCGGAGCAGATCGATGAGGCAATTTTTGAGCAGCATTTGTATACGACGGGGATTTGTGACCCGGATTTGTTGATTCGCACAAGTGGTGAGATGCGGATTAGTAATTTTTTGCTGTGGCAAGTTGCTTATGCGGAGCTGTATGTGACGAATACGCTGTGGCCGGATTTCGATCGTCGGGCATTTCATCAGGCGTTGAGTAATTATCAACAGCGTGATCGGCGATTTGGTAAGGTTTGATGGGTTTGGGTTGTGTTTTTTGGGGTGGATTTTTGGGTTTGGGTTGGGATGCCGAGCCGTGGGGGAGACCCCCACACCCCCTGTCAGGGGACGGCTGCGTCCCCCGACACCCCCTCCAGATGAGGGTGATGGTGGATAGCGTTGGGTTGGGAGGCAGATGGATTTATGCGGGCTGTGGTATTTCGGTGGGTTGTCAATTTGTGATCTTGCTAGGATGCAGGGGTACTCAGGCGCTAGCAGAATGAGGCAATTGCGATCACGAGCGATCCCGCATAGGAAGCTTGGCGTTCCTTCCTAAAGCGCCCAACTTAGGAAACTTTGAGCAGGATTTGGATCGAAAGTCCTTTCAGTTGGGGAATTTAGGGGCGGTTTGGGTTAAGTTCACTTCTACCGAATCGTAATTGGCAACTGATCGCCCAACGGCAGGACTAACCCGATCAGGCTGCTGTTTTCGTAGCCTGCATTTCTCAAAGCGCTGAGGCAATCTTGGGCACGATCGCTCGGCACGGATGCCAACAGTCCCCCGCTCGTCTGTGGATCAAATAAGAGCGGCAACAGAGGACGATCGGCAATTTCGCTGAAGTTCTCGATCCAGCGGGAGGCTTTGAAATTCTGGGGATGGAGAGAGCTGAGGATGCCCTGCTGTATCGTTTCTTTGGCTCCTGGGAGAATGGGCACAGCGTTTAAATCTAGCTCCACTGCTACTAAAGAGGCTTGCACCAGTTCTAAGAGATGCCCTAGCAGTCCAAAGCCTGTAACATCGGTGCAGGCAGTTACCTCATGGTTGCGTAGGCAAGCTGCTGCTGTTTGGTTGGAGAGCAGCATTGAGGCGATCGCCGCATCAATCCACTGTCCTTTGGCTTTGAGCTGCATATCTGCCGCAAACAGGGTTCCCGTTCCCAGCGCTTTCGTCAAAATTAGCGCTTGTCCTGGCTTTAGGTCACTCTTGCGCCAGAGCTGTTCGGGCAAAGCAATTCCGTTGCAGGTGAGCCCTAGCGCCAGTTCTGTGCCTTGGGTGGTGTGCCCGCCGATTAGCGGTGCGTTGGCAGCCTGTAGTACCTGGGTTGCACCTGCTAGCAGTTGATACAGCATTTCGGTCTGCTTGGGGGCGGTGGCATAGGGCAGCGTCACAATCGCCAGTCCGCTTTGGGGAGTGGCTCCCATGGCAAAGAGATCGCTGAGGCAGTGATTGGCGCAAATTTGCCCAAACAGAAAGGGGTCATCTATCAAGGCACGGAAATAGTCGATCGTCTGCACCATTACCTGTCCTGCGGGAATGCGAATCACTGCTGCATCATCGGGCGCATGCAGCCCAATTAAGATATCTGGACGATCGCCCCAGTCAGTTTGAGCTTGCAGCTGGCTCAAGGCTCGCTCCAATACAGAACTGCCCACTTTAGAGCCACAGCCTGCACAGTGCATCGCGGGTTCTGCAGCTTCGCCAAGCTTTTCGTCTTTCTTGCTAGATTCCTTGCGCTCAGACATGGGTTTGAGCTGTGTAAACTTCTGCATGAACTGCCGATCGATCCGGTCTTTCCACTGCCAAATCAAGGAACTTGGACCAAATCCCAACCCGCCCCGTGAGGCGATCGCTTGTCCATCCCCTGTGCCTAGCAAAATTAGATACTCCCTCTGCGGTGCAAATGGCTGTGGGGCTTTCCCACGCAGCACTCGCCTGAGGTTGTCGAACAATGGCTTGCCCTGCCGGACCGCAAACACACCCGCTTTCGGACGTGGATAGTTCACCATTGCTGCCACATCTCCTGCCCCAAAGACTTGCGGATGCGACACTGACTGCAGCGTATCGCCTACCCGCATGAATCCATCCTCATCTGTCGCCAAGCCTGATTCCTGCAGCCAGGGGGCGGCGGCTGCCCGTGTCACCCAAAACACGCGCTCGCAAGCCACTTGTAATCCAGAGCTGCAGTGAATCACCTTCTGGTCGGCGACAGCTTCAATTGCCGACACGCTCTCTCCCAGATGGATCTGCACTCCCCGATCGCGCAGAACTTGCTCTGCCCGCTGGCTAACCCATTCACTGCGTTCGGGCAAAAGCCGATCGCCTCGATGAAACAAATGCACCTCCAGATTAGCGGACTGCTGCACTGCTTCATAGAGCCGCTGTAGCCGTCCCTGCACGGCCATTGCCAGTTCCACCCCGCCTGCCCCGCCACCAACGATTGCTAAGCAAATTGGCTGCTCTGGGCTATGGGAAATCATTTCTAGGAGCTGATCCCAGTAGTGTAGAAACTGCGAGATCGGCTTCACAGGAATGGCATGTTCTTTTGCGCCAGGGACAGTGACTACAGCGGGTGTACTGCCAATGTCGATCGATAGCAGATCAAAGGCGATCGGCGGACGATTTGCCAGCAGGACTCGATTCTGGTTCAGGTCTAGCCCCACCGCCTGATCTTGAATCATGCGCGCTTGAGCAAACTGCGCCAGCGGACGTAAATCAATATGGCAATCCTCAAAGTCATACAGCCCTGCTACATATCCGGGCAGCATTCCTGAATAGGGCGTATGCGACACAGCTGTAATCAGCGTCAGCTTTACCCCCGGAATCGGGTTCATCCCCCATTTTCTGAGTGCGATCGCATGGCTATGACCACCCCCAATAAAGACAAGATCTTGGGCAATGGGTTTTGGGAGATGCATGAGAAAGATACGGGAAAGAGTGCTGTTCTATTTTTAGAGTAGCGAGTCAGATCGTTCTCGAACATGATCAACAGCGATCGCTATTCCTGCTTTTCCTCCTTTACTCTCTGCATACTGATGCTGCAGTGATCGAATTTACAGCGGCCAAGCTAGTCTACAAGTGGATTGACTATCGGGCGATCGCTAAACTTTGGCAAAGTGGCACTAGATAGCCTGACTAGCACTGAGCCAGCTTTGTGAAGATTTAAAGAAAGATTTGTAAAGGATTTGGAAAGCGGTTAGTAGGTTTCCGGTTAGAAATTACTCTGCACGAAGGACAGTATAAACAGAGTTACGTATATTAACTTCACCTGTCCTTTATT
Source organism: Phormidium tenue FACHB-886 (assembly GCF_014764505.1). Lineage (GTDB taxonomy): Bacteria > Cyanobacteriota > Cyanobacteriia > Elainellales > Elainellaceae > FACHB-886. The sequence continues at coordinate 25,131 of NZ_JACXWX010000013.1, read as the reverse complement.
CGAACTTCCAGCTCCCTGCGCTTGAGTTGGATCTGCTATTGCGCTGCGTTGTTCCTAGCGTAGGACGTTGCAACAGCAGAGGCTACAACCTCAAACTGCTGGTCTGGAAGGAGGAGCCAACCATGATTAGCGTCGTCATTCCCTGTTACAACTCAGAAAGGTTTATTCGCCCTGCTGTGGAGAGCATCCTCAATCAAACCTTTCGAGCCTTTGAGCTGATTCTTGTAGATGACGGCTCAACGGATAGCACTCCAGAAATTATTCAATCCTATGCCGATCGAGACAGCCGCGTTCGACTGCTCAAAACCGGGAACTCCAATACAGGCAGCGGCGGGGCAGCTCGCAATCGAGCGATCGCAGAGGCAAAATACGATTGGATCGCCATGCTAGACCACGATGATGTGGCGCTTCCCGATCGTTTAGAAAAACAGATGGCCGCGGCTGAGGCAAACCCTCATGTGGTGGTGTGGGGCAGCTATATTCATCACATCAATGCTCAAGGAGATTTTCTCAGCTTTCAAGCGTGGGGCGCAACCACCGAAGCCGAATTTTACAAGCTGCGGAGTCAAGGCAAACCCACCACTGTTTATCACCCTACCGCTCTGATGCGGAAAGATATTCTTCTAAAAGTGGGCGGATATCGAGCTGAATTTCGTGGAGCAGATGATTTAGATTTATTCGATCGCATGGCGGAATACGGGCCGATCCTGGCAATTCCAGAACCGTTGGTCCTCTATCGGGTTCATCCTGATAGCCTCAGCATGAAGAAATACTTTCGGCAGGCAGCGCTAACTCGCTACATTCTCCTGAAAGGAGAGGCTCGTGCTGCCGGTCGGAGTTTTCCTGACTGGGAAACCTATTCGGCACAAAAGCAGTTTCCGCTCTTGATGCTGTGGCACTACATGAAAACAACAAGCCGTTATTTTTACCGTAATGCTGGGTTGGCGTACGGAGAGCGACGCTATTTATGGACACTTTTGTATGTAATTCCAGCAATAATTTTATATCCGTGGCATATCCTGCCTCGAATCTGGCAGCAAGTTTTGTCACTAAGTACAAACCGCCTCATTAAGCAGAGCCAAAAAAAATCTGAGGAGGCTTTTCATGCTTGAAAAGCAACAAAAGATTAGCAAACTGACACTTGCAATAGTTCATATCTTTATCGCCGAGTTCTTGGCGGCTGATTGCCTTATCTGAAAAGCAGCACGATATTGGAAATCTAAAAAATATTCAATTGGGATTTAACAGTTTCTTCGTTGCGCTTAGTGCCAGGAAAATCTGGATAAATGATAGCTGCCTTAGATATAGCTAGAGTTTTCTACCGTTTTCCTCAGTGCTGATCGAACCGGAAACCCAGCCGTAACAAATTTAATCCGCAGATTTTGACGGCTTAAAGTGCTGCCAGAACCTGTACTCTTTTGCTCTTCATCGTATAGCTATGGGCTTAAATAGTGACGTTACTTTGACATTGTGGACGCAAGATATTCAGCTCGCTCGCAGTGCCGATCGAGCAGGAGTCAATAGAATTGGGCTAGATTTAGAGCGACTTGGCAAACACGCGAGGCAAGCCAGCTTGAAGAATGCCTGGATCTCTGATCATCAGGAGGAAAATCTCTGTGTGATTCGGCAAGTGCTAACTCAAGCCAAGCTGTTTGTACGAACCAATCCTATTCATCCAGGCTCTCGTCAGGAAATCGATCGCCTCTGCCGCAAAGGGGCTCAGGTTCTGATGCTGCCAATGTTTACAACAGTTCAAGAAGCGGCGAAGTTTATTAACTTTGTAGATGGGCGGGCTGAGGTTTCGCTGCTAGTTGAACATATTGATGCAGTGAATATCATTGATCAGCTAGTGAAGCTAGATGGAGTTCATGAAATCTGTCTCGGCTTAAATGATCTGAGCCTCAGCCTCAATCTGCCGAGTCGCTTTCTACCGCTGACGCTGCCAATTGTGGAGAAGGTTGCTGCAACTGTTCAAGCGGCTGGAATTGCCTTTGGTTTTGGCGGTCTAGGGCGGGTTGACGATCGCAGTCTACCCATTTCTCCAGACTTAATCTATGCTCAATACGCTAGATTGCGGGCAACAACTGTTTTGATCTCGCGGGTTTTTGTCCGCTCACAAGCGCCAGCCCTACACATCGCGTCTGATGTCGCCTCCTTGCGGGCAAGGCTCCATTATTGGTATGAAGCGCCAACAGCCGAAATTGCTGACGCTCACGCAAAGCTAGCAGGAATGATTAGCTAGACTGACATTAGCTGGACTGAATTAGCTAGTTCAATCTTGGCAGCCAATTGGATTGGCTACACACGGCTCAACATATCCGATCGGCGCAGCACTGCCATATCTTCGCTATCCAATTCCACAGGGATGCCGCTGCGAATCAGTTCGGCAAAATCTTCGTTAGGCACCATGATGCACAGCGTATAGAGGCGACCGTCTCCCGTGTTTTCAAGCACATGCGTTCCGGTAGGTGGCACCAAAATGCTGTCGCCTGCCCGGATTGCCACAGTTTTGCCATCGCAGGTCGCCAATCCTTCGCCCTTCAGCACAAAAAACATTTCGACTGCAAGCTGATGCCGATTCGGCGGCGTTTTTCCACCTTGATCGAAGATTTCAACGCAATAGGTCAGCGACATATTTGCCACAACGGGGTCAAAAACGATCGCCAATCGGTTCGTATCGTTGGGGCTAATCCGAAACGCCTGATAGTCCATTGGCGTTTTGACGACTGGGATCACACAGGAATCATCCATAGAGTCCTCCAAGTAGTTGTGTAGCTTTACTGCATTACTATGTCGCCGCGATCGCCTCCACCATAGCGCGAGAATCGCTGACAAAACCAAAGCATTGATTCACGTTATAAAAAGTAGCTTTTAAGCAATAGTCGGGTGAGGTTGTGGCGGTGCAGTCGCGCAGCAAAACGCAGTCGTAGCCCAAAAAGTTGGCATCTTGCAAAGTTGCCAGCACACACTGATCGGCATTAACCCCGCTAAACAGCAGCGTGGTTCTGCCCAAATTACGCAAAATGCTGTCGAGTGGAGTATCCCAAAAGCCACTCATGCGATATTTATCGATACGGATATCTGCTGGATCTTGGATTAATTCATCCACCACTGCTGCCGCCCAGCTATCTTTGATCAACACAGGCGCACCGTTTTTGGGGAGGGGATCGCCCAAGCCGACTCCTGTTCCCGTGGGGTTGTAAACATGCCGCAATCCAGCGCTGATGTTGAGCAAATCTGGACGATTGCCCCAGTTGAGCCAGACGATCGGCACTTGGGCAGCCCGTAGCGCTGGCAGGAGCGTCTTCAGGGGATTGATTGGCTCACGGGCGGGGGTAACATCTACACCGATATAGGCCAGCCAGCCGTCTGGATGGCAAAAATCATTTTGCATATCCACCACGATTAAGGCTGTCTTGGCGAGGTCGAGCCGCAGCGTTTTGGTGTCGGTGGGCAGGGTGATCGGCTGAGGCAACAAGGGAGGACGGGTGATATCTGCCCACTCCGCATCTACTCCCCAAGCGTTGGGGGAAACTCCGAGCGATTGCAGGGGTCGAGACATAGGCATGAGCGATAGAAGGTGGAAAATAACTGACCGAGTCCCAGAATTTAAGTCTAAAAAATGATTCTACGAGCAAGCGGTTCTTTACTGAGCTTTGTGACTGGTACTTAATGATCTCGTAGTTCAAAACTGCTCGTTGTGGAGTAGCAAAAGACACGGTTGACGATCGGCTGTGCTAAACGAAGGATGATCCTTAAGGGCAATCTTTGAGCAATTTTAAGAATCGCTGCCCCAAAAGATTTGCAGAATCAAGCCACCCAATCTTAAAGCAAGCCGCTAGCTGAGCGGCAAAAAATGATTGCGGTAGCCGGATAGGCAAGCCTCATTCTTTGAGCTTGACATACACAAATTTTATGTATTTAATATACTCATCTTCATCAACAAGAGCTGGAAGTTTGTAGAAGCCTCATCCTCTGCAGCATTCATTCAAGGAGGCAGCAATGAAAAATATGTTTTGGGTGGATTGGTTTAAGGCAATTTTCTTTTCGACAGACCACGCAACCAGCAGTTCTCCACTGATGCAAATGCTACCGTCTCGCTTGAATTTGGATTACCTGCATGAGTTAGCCATTGTCCAGCAGACTATTCGTCCTAACCGACGTGGGCGAGTCAGTTTCCGGGGATCTTCTTGGTTTGCCCTTTCTAAAGCCAACATTGTCCTCTTACCGGGCAGGGTTGTTCGCGTTACCGGCAGATACAACACCACGCTGGTGGTTGAACCCCTGTCAGACCTCGCCCACTAGAGCGCGTTCTCAAGCCCTTCAGCAGGTTTTAAGGGCGATCTAAATCCAAATAATTTTTGCAATCGCTGTTTCCAATTTTTTGGAGGAGTTATGCCATCTCACTTTTCCCCCCTGCTATCCAGTGCAGCCACAGGTCAGGGCAAGCGATCGCCGTATCGATCCCAGCGTCCTAGCTTTAGCAGCCGCTACCGATGGATTTTTTCTGGGCTTCCTGCTAGCTGCCAGTTCCGCTCCAGCAAAGCCTGTCGCTGTTCATCGGGGGTTTACCCTAAGTCTTTCAAGAAGCGATCGTATTGTCCGTTTAGAAGCGATCGGGCTGTCCTCTTGCTATTTGAAAAAATTCTGCGGGGTGAGCTTAGAAGCAATTCCTCTAGAACGAGAACGCTCAGAGGAGGAGCGCTTGATGGTTCGCTGCAGATTGAAGCGGAATCGGAAGAAGGAGAACCTCCCTTGACAATACCTAGCCCATGCATCTCCAGCCGATTGGGCTACCCTCAACGCAGTCCACCCCGCTGCTCGGTAGCTCTACTCAAGCCACTACGACTTGGTGTGTTGCTGTGAAGGTGCTGCGCTGCTCTAATCTGTAAAGTTTAAGCAAAATTTGCATATAAATTACAGGATATGACCACAATTTTTATATAGTTTTCTAGACTGAAATGAGGATTGTGGAACGCAGCGCTCGCTATTGTGAGAGGAAGGTTTTATGGTTGATCCAAAAGTTACAACAAAAAGAAAACGGCTGAATCTCGATCTGACTCCCGAAGCCTACGATCTACTTCAGAAGTTGGCAGATGAGTCTGGAAAGAACATGGCAGATGTCCTACGAACGGGGCTAGCCCTTTATGGGATTGCTCAAGAAGAAAGCAAAAAAGGGCGAAGTCTGGGTGTCATAGAAGATGACAGGGTAATTAAGGAGATTGTGACGACCTGAGCGCCATCTGTACTAAGAATCTGTACTAAGAATCTGTACTAGGAAATGGGCGATCGGCTGCACCTCTGCAAAAGCACAGGCAAATAAAAATTTGCTTCTGGTGCTGCAACCTCAAGCGTTTACTCTCCTTAAGACAGGGATTTAGTGAATCCAGAGATTGTTTGAAAAGGATGGCAGTGCCATCCTTTTCAAACTAAGTAGAACAAACACAGGCAATTAAACCCCTATTTTGCAGCTACTTATTAACCTGTTTCGGGTACGCTTGCGCTCAAGGAGGGAGCTATGAGATTTTTTGATGCTAAGAAGAATACCCATGCCCATCTCCTATCAACCCAGAAGTATCTTGAGAAACACAAAATTTCTAGCAATGCAATTATTATTCATATCGTTGTGGACGAGAAGCTTGAATCGACTCAGGATTACCTAGAGAAGCTCAATATCAAATCGGATGCGATTACAACAGAGATCGATTTGAGAACGGCTGAAGCAAAGCACCGGTTGACTAGCCGGACGATTGTTTTGCTATCGCTAGTAGTGCCAATGGCAATCGCCCCATTCTGGCTAATGGTATTGCTATCACTGCCTGCCCTTGGCAAAAAACCATATTCTGAGGCAATGCAGGTCGCTTTCTTGGCGGGCTTAGTTTCAGATTTTGCAGGGCTTTATTATGTGATCACACAAGACCTGTTCCCGCAGGGGAACGGTGAACGCAGACGGCGATTGAAGCCCGAAGCACAGCAGCTAGATAAAACAGATAGCCCGCCCCAGTAAGACTCAGTTCAAGCTTGGCTGATCAGTATTCATCTGAGCAGATTTCAGGAGGCTCGGTATCATCCGGAACTAAATCCAACAGATGATTCCAAATACCATGCGCCATTTGGGTCAGAATCGTTAGCTTATGGATCTCTGCATGGGTGTCGTCTAGTTCTTCCGGAAACTCATGTTCTATCCATTGAGTTAAAGTGCCGCTGGGTGTTTCCTCAAGTAAATTAGCAACCCAGTCTTTATACACCTGAATCTCATCTTCAAAGCGTAAGCATTCTGCTTCCAGGCTTGTAATCGTTTGATAAATCGAACTCGATCGCTTGATTTTACGCAGCTGTTTCTGCTCTTCTACTGCAGATTTAAGAGTCTCAATTAGCTCTCGGAAGGCACGGCAAGTTTCATCTAAATCCAGCCCACGATGGATTAAATCTCCCTTAACTGCATCGATCTGGTGCGCTACGCGAAATAGATCGTCTTGCTCTAAGCTGCTGCCATCCTGGCTCTCGCTTGGCAAAGACATGACACTCGCTTCTCGATCGCGCAACTGCTGTTTCCGCTCTAGCGAAAGCCCCAAACTTCCCCAAAACCGCGCTTCTGCTACGCTCGTCTCATTAATCGTGATCCAGGAAACATCTGCACCGCTAAGGTCTGCATTGCTCAGGTCTGCACCACTCAAATCTGCGCTGCTCATATACGATCGCTTCAGCAAAGTTCGCTGCAAATTAGCCCGCCGCAAATTAGCCCTTAGCAAGTTTGCTCCATTGAGATCAGCATCCTCTAGCTGTGCCCCCTCCAAGTTGGCACAGCTTAAGTAAGCCCGGTTTAAACGAGCCTCGCTGAGTAGGCAGTTTGGCAAGTTGGCATCGCTTAAGTTGGCACGCAGCAGCTTCGCTTGGCGCAAGTCAGCGCTTTCCAAATTCGTACACATCATTGTGGCGCCACTGAGGTCTGCGCCGCGCAAGTCTGCGCTACTGAGGTCTGCGCCGCGCAAGTCTGCGCTGGTCAGGTTTGCCTCAGTTAAGGTGGCTCCCGTGAGGGTGACAAAGGAGAGGTTTGCTCGACCCAACCTTGCCTTTTTTAAATTGGCATAGCTCAGATTTGTGCCACGCAGTCCTGCTCCTCGCAGGTTTGCATTACTGAGGACGGCATAGCTCAAGTTAGCGCGTCTTAGTACAGCACCATTAAGTTCGGTTTTTTGAAGCTTTGCGCCGCTGAGATCGGCTGTGCCCAGTTCAGCTCGCCGTAGAATTGCTCCCTCTAGGTTTGCTTGCCGCAAGTTCGCTCCCTCCAAGTCAGCGCCGTAGAGCTGCGATCGCCTTAAATCTGCTCGCTCAAGTTGAGCGCGGTTAAGGTTGGTAAGGTTGAGGTGGGCATCGTGCAAGATCGCATCGCTCAAAATGGCATCTTGCAGATTACTACCGCTCAAGTCAGCCCGCGCTAAATTTACACCCCTGAGGTTAATTTTGCTGAGCACCGCACTGCTAATTCTGGCATCGCTTAAATCAGTCGCTGGAGCAGTGCCGCTTTGATTCTCACTTTGAGTCACCTGTAGATTAGCCCCGACCAGATTAACCCGCTCTAAAATTGTATGGCTTAGGTTTGCCGACGCTAGCTCGGCATCATTGAGCCTAGAACCCGTCAGATCGGCGTAGCTTAGGTCAGCATAGCTCAGGTCAGCTTGGGCGAAGTTAGTGCCGCGCAGCAGCGCTCTAGTTAGCTTTGCCTGATGTAAATAAGCTTTGTAGAGTTTTGCCCCGCCTAAGTCAGCCGCTTCAATGCAGGCGTGGCTCAGGGTTGCATTGGCAAGGTTAGCCCGCCGCAGAACTGCCGATCGCAGATTTGCCTGATCCAGCGCAACGGATTGCAGATTTGCCCCCCGCAAGTTTGCTTCCTGCAGGTTTGCGCCGCGTAAGTTTGCCCCTCTCAGGTTAGCTCCGCTTAAATTAGCATGGCTGAGGTTGGCGTTTTCCAGGTTTGCGCCCTTGAGGTCGTTGCCGCTCAAATCTGTGTGGCTGAGGTTGGCTCCGGCAAAGTCTTTCTGAGGATCACGATCGAGCAGCCTGGCTAATTCAGAGAAGTTATTGGTGCTGGCGTCTGCTAAAGATTCCAAGACAGACTGGAAATCCTGTAGCTCTTTGAGGCCTTGTGGCTGAAACTCATTCATATCGTTCCTCTACATGGCTAAAGCTAGGCTGCATTTTGGAAGCGACAAACTGTAGCAGGCGCGATCGTTGCAATAGCGATTGGTCTAAAAGTGCTATTCTGTTGCGGTTTAATCCTTTGGTTTCTAGATTCACAGCTCTGGTTGCTGCTCCAGTAAAAGCTAAATCTCTTTGGGCTTCTACCTCTACCGAAGCACTGAGCTGATAAAAGGGCGCTGTGAGAGTGATTGCACCCAGCGGATACTCAGTGAGTTGACCCCTTAAAGCGGGTTCCTCGATCGTCTCAAACACCCAGGTTAATTCGGATTCTCCGGTAGGCTGGCAATCGAGCCGACATTTTGTGCCGAGCTGTTGGCTATCAGTCAGCACAGTGATGCTGCTCATTGTAGACTCCAGGCTGATTTCTGGTTCTCTTGGCTGCCCTTGCAAACTTTCTAGCTCTAGTTCAAACCGAGCTGGCTCGTGGTAGAACCTGCCACAGAACTTCCCCTCGACGATCGCCAGCCGCAGCGTTACCCGTTTCCAGCCAAACCAAATGCAACCATCTGGAATTTCAATGGCTTGTTCGTTAAAGCGACAAGAGATTTTCAGGTCAATTTGGTTGATTGCGGCAGGTGCGCTGTGCAGCACGATCGATACACAGCTTGAATTAGCTCCTTGTTCCATACACATCTCCTACTGTTTGGTGTATTGCCTCACACACACTCACAGCACGTCTCAGTTCGGCGATCGCGTTTGGTAACATTCCTCGCGATGAAAGGGAATACACCAAACAGCAGTAAAAATTACCGCAAACACCGCCTCATCTAACCCGTCTTCAACAGTATTTCTAGAAGTTCAGCAGTTTGCCACCCCGCCATAACGCTAGAAATATTATGCGTTTACAAACTCGTCTCAGCCATTGACCCTAGAGAGTTAGCGATCGCAGCCAGGGTATAGCGGAGGTTTCTTTCAGCTTGAAAAGAGCTTAACTTGCTAGAAGGAGATCTGCAAGCTCGACCCTAATCTATACATTTTATATACAGTTTAAAGATATTTTCCCCAAAAAATGTTATTTAAAATACAGATGCTCTGACATAGTCTTTAAGCCTTCTAGAAGCTAAGTTTTAGACAGCATTTCTAGACCTTATTGCGAGAACTGATGGCTATAGCGATCCTATTTAAGCTATGAAATGGTTTGTGAAAGTTGGGGCAGGCGAAGCCCACCCTTCACAAACCATTTAGGATTGCTATATGTACGTTCTAAAGCGTTGATTTTCCGCATCCAAAAATTTCAACTGCTGATACAGCATTTCAATACGAGGGAGCGCTACACCTGCCTGTTTCGCCATTCTCAGCGGTTTGCCAAAAATCGCCTCTACTTCTAAGGGGCGGCGTTCGTCGTAGTCGATCTTCATGCTGGTGCGGTAGGGTTTCATTTGAGTGGTGTAGTCCAGCATGGTTTGGATGAACTGGGGCGGTATGCTGCGATCGCTACCGGGTTGAGTCAGCTGCACAGAGGCAGCCGCGCCGAGCAACACCTCCCGCATCAGGTTCTCGGCAAGCGATCGCGTCCACTCATTTGCCATCATTTGATCGGTCATTGCATTCAGCACTACTGATAGCCCGTTGAAGGGGATATTCCAAACAAGCTTTTTCCAGCGGGCGATCAATAAATCTTCTGATAGCTCGATTGGCACACCCGCTTGCTCAAAATCTGCTGCGATCTGCTGCATTCGCTCTGTGATGCCGCAAGGCTGGTATCCGGCAGCAAAATCCCCTAGCGTGATTTGCTTATAGTCGAGATGGCGGATATGTCCGGGTGCCCCTTTGTTGGAGCAGAGAAAGCACAGCCCGCCCATAACGCGATCGCTCCCCACAATTTCAGCGACCTCTGCCTCAATGCCCAAGCCATTCTGCAGCACTAGCACCACTCCTTCGTCTTTAATGACGGGCGGCAGTAGCTTAGGCAGCAGATGGTTTTGAGTGGTTTTTAACGCCACGAGCACCACATCGCAGGGTGGCAGATCGATCGCCTGCTGATAGGCATAAACTTTGGGTAGCGTAAAGTTTCCATCCGGCGACTCCACCACTAGCCCGTGCTGTTTGACTTGCTCATAGTCGCTCCGCACCAGGTAATGCACTTCTGCTCCTGCCTGCTGAAGCCTAGCGCCATAGAAACCGCCCAATGCCCCTGTACCGAGAACAGCATAGCGACGGGGCGTAGAAAGTGGGGGGTAGGGAAGCGGGGCGATCATGGGTCAGGCTTTGTGAAATTCCAAGCGGTAGCGATATAGGGCTACGGGCTGCGGTTCTCCCAGGAAGTTGCCGTTCGGAATCGTTTTGAAGTAGTCCGGGTCTTGGGGTGAAAGATAGATGGCTGTGATCTGGTCAGCCGCGATCGGCACTTCTGAGCTATTTGGATTATAGGTATAGGCAGTCGTGTTTTCGACTTCGTTGAAGTAAAGCTGCGGCGTCCCCCGAAATTCCTGAGAGAAAATTTCAGTTGTAATGAACTGGTCAGGCGTAGGAATTTCGGTGGCGCGTCCGGTAACAGTCGAGATAAGCTGGCGTTCGCTAAACAGGGCGTTTGATGAATCACCTCGCAGCAGCGTGATCTGTCGATTGGGATTGTTGGGATCGACCTTGACCGCCAGCACCGCCCGATCGCCCAGATAGGCCTTCGCCAAACTCATGCCATTGTAGGCACGGTCAGAAATAATCTGCTTCTCACCGGGGCTAAGCACAAACGACATCACCGACACCAGCGAGTCCAATCCCTTGGGCTGCACCTCCACAAACCGAACCGGAAAGGCGATCGGCTGGTTGAGATACTGACGATTGCTTTCAAAGCCAGGGCTAACAATTTTGGGAGCCAGCGGAGCCACCATCTCGGTAAGCGTCGTTGTGACTGTCCAGTTGCCTTCAAACCAATCTGGATAGATTAGATCCCCCCGCGATGGCTGCACGAGGGGCTTTGTGTTCCAGTTGGGAAATTGAGCCAGCCGCTGACTCAGCGTTACGTGAGGAAAATTAAGGAGAGGCTCTTGCGCCAAAGTGCCGATTGGCATAGCTGTAGGGATGCCCGCCTGAGCAATGCCGCTGCAAAACAGCCACAGCAGCATTAACGCCATAATCCAAACAATCCGCCACGTCCACCGCATAATTTTCAATCAAAAAAATTTCTGTTTGCCGACATCACTGCAACGAGGATGCACCAATTCTATATACTGATACTGCCAATTGTAGACTTCGCATCCGTGGACAAAACGGTGACTAACCAGGAGGAAGCATGATCCACGCCATTATGGAAACTGACAAAGGAACGATTCGCCTAGCTCTAGACGATGAACATGCACCTATCACCGTCAAAAATTTCGTTGATCTCGCAAAAAGAAACTTTTACGATGGTTTAACCTTTCACCGGGTTGAACCTGGCTTTGTGATCCAGGGTGGCGACCCTAAAGGCAACGGCACAGGCGGATCTAAAGATAACATTCCCTTAGAGATTTGGGCAGAGGGAGCCACTGAAGCTACCGTGGGGCGCGTCCTTAACCGAGGGCAAAAACCGCTGATCAAGCACGGGACAGCAGGCGTCATTTCAATGGCACGCACCAACGAACCTAATAGCGCCACCAGCCAGTTTTTCATCACACTGGGGGATGCCTCCTTCTTGGACGGGCAATATGCCGCCTTCGGCAAAACGGACAATGTAGACGTGGTGCAAGCCATTCGCCGGGGTGACAAAATTCTCTCAGTCAAAATTGAAGAGTAGATCGCTTGCATAATTAGGGCTGCTCTGCAAAAATCGGGGTTTCAACGGCTCAAGTTCAGTTCAAGCTTAGAGCCGTTAGAGCACTCAGGTCGAACCAAAAGATGTCAAAAAGCAGTCAATATCTTGCATTTGTCTTCTAAATTTCCCAGCTCTGGGGAATTTAGGGCAGATCGAGTCATTGTCAACACTTTTTAGGCATCTTTTAGGCTATTTGTTGAAAGCCATGCTCCAGATAGCTTTCAACAAATAGCCTGAATTCAGGCAATGGAGAATTGCGATAGTCACCTAAAGCAGGGGAAACACAGGGGAAATACCATGTCGGACTGGCAAGTCATTGAAGGAGGCGTTACGGCTCCTAAGGGGTACAAGGCAGCAGGTATCACAGCAGGACTGAAGCCATCAGGATTGCCGGATCTAGCGCTGATTGTCTCAGATGTGGAGGCGATCGCAGCGGGCGTTTTCACCACTAGCCAAGTCCGGGCTGCCTGTGTAGACTACTGTCGCCAGTGCTTGCAATCTAAAGGCGCTGCCCGCGCTATTCTCTGCAATGCCGGACAGGCAAACGCTGCTACAGGAACTCAAGGCTGGGAAGATACGCTGGAGAGCGCTCAGCTCGTGGGGCAGGCGATCGGCGTTCCGGCAGAAGCGGTGCTGGTGGCTTCCACAGGTGTGATTGGCCAGCGAATTAAGATGGACAACCTGCGAGCTGCTATTCCACAGCTTGTGGAAAAACTTGCCAAAGATGGCTCGGCTACGGCTGAGAAAGCAATTATCACGACTGATCTGGTGACAAAGTCAATTGCGCTGGAGACCACACTCGACGGTCGCCCAGTGCGGATTGGCGGCATTTGCAAAGGCTCAGGCATGATTCACCCCAACATGGCGACGATGCTGGCGTTTGTCACCTGTGATGCAGCAATCTCTCCGCACCTGTGGCAGCAAATGGTCGGACGCGCTGCCGACAAAAGCTTCAACCAGATCACAGTAGATGGCGACACCAGCACCAACGATTCGCTAATCGCGTTGGCAAACGGGCAGTCGCGCACTCCTGCCATTACCGAAGCAGGCGCAGAAGCAGACAAGCTAGAAGCTGCTCTCACAGAAGTCTGTATGCATCTGGCAAAGGCGATCGCCCGGGATGGTGAAGGGGCAACCTGCCTGATCGAAGTGCGCGTCTCTGGTGCAATCGATGATGCAGCAGCGCGGCAAATCGCCCGAACGATTGCCGGGTCGGCACTGCTAAAATCAGCGGTGTTTGGACGCGATCCCAACTGGGGACGGATTGCGGCTGCCGCCGGACGGGCAGGTGTGCCATTTGAGCAAGACCACCTGCGGGTGCAGCTAGGAGAGTTCTTGCTGATGGAATATGGGCAACCGCTGCCGTTCGATCGCGCTGCTGCTAGCGCCTACATCAAGCAAGCTGCAGCAGGGGAATATCTCAAATCGGATACGGTGTTAATTTCAGTCAGCGTGGGCAGCGGCACAGGGTCGGGCATTGCTTGGGGCTGCGACCTGAGCTACGACTACGTGAAAATTAACGCGGAATATACCACTTAATTCGGCAGCACCACGATTCACAAATTCACGCTAGATAACGCCCGCTCAGGCGAATCATGTGCCTGTGAGCGCATGAAACTCGTTTGCCAAACTCAGCTTGCATAGGGGCTGCAACTCAGGCACTATCTTTGAAATAGTATCTAGACAATTGCACCAACCCCAATGGAAATTCATATTTCTCATATTGTCGCCACGATTAAAACTAAATTTGAAGTCGAAGGATTAATTAGCAAATTTTTTGAGATTCGCGCTTACAACTCTGTTAGCTCAACGGGACTTTTGACGCTGGATAGCGATAATTGCATTTTGCTAGAGTTTGCAAAACCTCATGAAGAGTTTCCGGAGATTTATAAATCACCTGTCTATCGCATGCTGATTATCTTCAGCTTGTATCAAGAAGCAGCGTTTGGGCGGGCACTACAAGGAGCGATCGAACGGCTGCAGTATCGAGACAACATCGATCGGATTGTGCTGTGGTCTACGGTGGAAGTTGAACGGGATATCATTCAACAGCTAAAAAAAGTACCTGCCGATATTATCTTTATTGACTTTCCAACGTCTGAAGAAATCTATAAAACTAAGTCCATTACATATTTTATTCCGATCGAAAATAGCGATTTGCTTTATTCTCTTTCGGTTAATCTAATCTCTGAGCGGCTGATTAAGCGACTCCGCAAAATGTTCCACTTAGTGCTGTCTGAAATAAGCGCCCCCATTTACAACAAATACTATGGCAAATCTAAAATAGCGACTCGTGAAGCCATGGAGTTTGAAAGCGACAAGCTCAATGCGCTGATTAAGCAAATTAAGCAAGAAGACAAAACTCAGATTGCGATCGATATTGGCTGTGGCACGGGCAGACATAGCTTTGTCCTGGCAAGACATTTTGAAGACGTTTATGCCTACGATTTTTCCTCAAATATGATTGCAGAAGCGATCGATATTAAACGAGAAAAAGATATTCGCAATACCTACTTCTATGTGAACGATTTTGAATACGAAGAGCTGATTGATGAAAGCCAGTTTTATGGCAACTGTGATTTAGTTGTAGCTAGCTTTGGCATGGGTAGCTTCATTGAAGACACGGCAACCATGCTGCGTCGGTTTTATGAATGGTTGAAACCGGGCGGCTATATTTTCATTTCTTTCTACAACGCCAACTCTATCACGCTCAACGTCACTCCCAGCTGGCGCGACACTGCCTTAGCGGCTCAAGTTGACAAGGAAAATCACTCTCTGGAAGTGCATCTGACGCCCAAAACTCGCTTCAATATCTTCTGCAAATTGTTTGATGAGGGGGTAGAAGGCGAAATCAACAAGATTTTCAACATCGATCTGGTAACGAGCTACCCGATGATTATGGCGCTGCTGCCCAATAGCCTCCTAGAAAACGACTTTGCTCACACCTCGTTTGTGTCTGCCGATCGCACCCTTGCCAGCAACCGCGATGGGCGAAACGGCTACTATGCGATCGTCATTGCGCGCAAACCTCAACCCGAACCCGACTGCTGTATCAACATTGAGCTAACGCTGCGTCAGTTCGAGGCTCACTATGAGATATTGCAGCATGAACCTGTTTTATCGATGGAAGATGTCAAAAAAGAAATTGGCTATTTTCCAAACTGCATGATCAAAACCCTGATTCTACACAACAAAAAAACTGCTCAGTTCATTGTAGTGTTAACCCAATCAGAGAAGCGGTTGGATAAAGCCAAAGTTGCTGAGATGTTTAACGTAGGGGCATACCAAATTCGGTTTGCCACAGAGAAAGAAGTTTTGAAGCTGGGCTTTCCGGTCGGTGGGATCGCCCCCTTTGGCTTTATCCCAGACGCTGAACTGCTGAAGTTTATTGATGAAGAGATTGCAACACAGAGCTGTGAATGGTTTTATACCGGCATGGGAGATAATCGTAAGACGCTAAAGATCCGAAAAGCAGATTTCTTGAGAATTGTAGGAGACTACGATCGAATCGAGCTTTAGCTGCAGCAGCTCACAGTACACAGGCTTCTAGCTTGCACCTGAAGTGTTCTAGGTCAGGCGTAACTAACCCAATTGCCTTCGCTTGGTCATCCCATCGTCGCAGCTGCACAGCCGCTTCAGCATATGGCCGCTTAATAAAAGCGGCTGCCGCTGCATCTGAAAAGACACCGCCTTGAAGCGCCAGTGTTTCTTTTGAGCCAGCCGAAAGGCGCTCCCAGTAAGTTGGATCTACTGCACAGCAGTATCGTTTGGCTTCTACATGCAGCCGAACGGGCTGCCAAACGGTAGGGCTAAACAAAGTGCTTAAGCTAGGAATAGCTCGGTACTCGTGCCGATCGTTGATGCCGTTATCGGCTGCCCTTGTACCATAGCTATGCAGTAGATGACCTAAGTCATGGAATAGACAGGCTGCAATCATTTCATCGGGTTGGTTTGCAGCTTCTGCTAAAGTGGCAGACTGTAGAGCATGGTCTAGCTGGCTGATACCGCCATTCTCGTAAGGCGCTTTTCCCCGCTCCAAGTACAGCTGGAAAATTGCAGTCAAATTCATAACGCTTTGCTAAACCATTGCAATCTTCATGATAGGAAACAGAAATGGCATCTATCTGCGGATAGAAACTCTGATTCCTACTAGACGGTTTTGACGCTGCTCCTGAATCTGAATTTTTCCTTAATATTTGAGCGTGCTGAAATGTGATAAGTCTAGGGATAAACAGGTGGAACCCGACTCAACACCCGCCTGTTCATCACATAGATAACGTCACAAATATCTATCTAGGGATTACAGCGCTTTGCGCCTAATTAAACCCTGATTGTTTTTTTGAGAACCGCTTCTGTCGAGGTTTGAGCTGCAGCTTTCAAAGAAGCAGCTTTTGCTTATTCAATTCAAAATCACTGTGAAAGGAAACTATGGCAGGATTTAGTTCGCTACAAAAGCTAGGCAGAGCCTTAATGCTGCCGATCGCCGTTTTGCCCGCTGCAGGCTTGCTGCTGCGCTTGGGTGCGCCAGACCTGCTAAACATTCCCGTAATGACCAAAGCGGGCGGTGCCGTATTTGAAAATTTACCAGCAATCTTTGCCACAGGTGTTGCCATCGGCTTCTCTAGAGATGGAGCAGGTGCTGCCGGTTTGGCGGGTTTAGTGGGTTATTTTGTGCTGACGATCGGCGCGAAAACGATCAATGATACGATCGACATGGGCGTCTTAGCAGGCATTATTGCAGGCGTGATCGCCGGCTTGCTATACAACCGCTTTTACAACATCAAACTGCCGGACTTCTTGGGATTTTTTGGCGGCAAGCGATTTGTACCCATTATTACGGGCGGTGTGGCGCTGGGGTTAGCCATTCTTTTTGGCTACCTTTGGCCACCCGTGCAGGTAGGAATACAGGCAGTCGGCAATTGGATCACCTCTTCTGGGGCGATCGGTGCATTCGTCTTTGGGACGCTGAATCGGCTGCTGATCCCGGTTGGCTTGCACCACATCCTCAATAATCTGTTGTGGTTTGTGTTTGGCTCTTTTACTAAGGCAGATGGCACTGCAGTAACAGGCGATCTAAGCCGCTTCCTTGCAGGCGATCCGACTGCAGGCACCTTCATGACGGGCTTCTACCCAGTGATGATGTTTGGCTTGCCGCTAGCCTGTTTGGCAATGGTGCATATGGCGCGTCCAGAACGGCGCAGAGCCACTGCAGGCATCATGCTGAGTATGGCGCTCACCTCGTTTCTGACGGGCATCACAGAGCCGATCGAATTCACCTTCATGTTCCTGGCTCCGGTGCTGTACGTCATCCATGCGCTGCTGACGGGCATCTCTATGGCGCTCATGAATATTTTGGGCGTTAGGCACGGCTTCACCTTTTCGGCAGGCGCGCTCGACTTTGTGCTGAACTATGGGCTGTCCACCAAAGGCTGGATGATTTTGGTTGTTGGCTTGGTCTATGGCGCAATCTATTACTTGCTCTTCCGCTTCCTGATCCAGGCGCTCAATCTTAAAACGCCCGGTCGGGAAGAAATGGACTTAGAGCATGCCCAACTTGCAGCAGCGGCAGCAGCACCTACGGGCGTTTCGGCAAGCGGCAGCAATGGCGCAGCTACCGGAGCCACAAACGGAGTTGCCCGCAGTGGCATTGCGCTCACTGCCCAGCGCTACCTGGATGCTTTGGGCGGCGCGCAAAACCTCAAGTCGATCGATGCCTGCACCACGCGCCTACGCTTGACGCTGGTGGAACGGGATCGCGTTGCGGATGCTGCGATCAGGGCGGTTGGAGCAAAAGGCGTGATTCGTCCTGGTGTGGATGCAATGCAGGTAATTATTGGACCTGAAGCCGAACTGATCGCCGAAGAAATGAAGACGCTTGTGGCAGCGCCCGCTCCCTCTGCTGCTTCGATCGCTCCTGCCATTGTCACGGCTACTGTCCCCACTGTTGCGCGCTCCACTGCATCTGCTTCCCTGGCTCAACGCTACCTCGAAGCGCTTGGCGGACGGAACAACGTTCAGACGATCGATGCCTGCGCTACTCGTCTCCGCCTGACGTTGAACGATCGGGACAGCATCCAGGAAGCTTCGCTAAAAGCATTGGGGGCAAAAGACATCATTCGTCCTGGTTTGCATAGAATGCAGGTGATTCTCAATGAGGATGCAGAGGCGATCGCTTCTGAGATCCGCAAGCTGCTCTAAAAACAATATTGTTTTTAGAATTGCGGGAGACTAATAGTGCAGGCGCTCCCTACACTATTAGTCTCTGCCTATCCCTTACTTTCTCCTTCTCCATGCGCTTAGTGATCCACGACAGTAAAGAAGCTGTAGCTACTTGGGCAGCCAACTATGTCAAACACCGTATCGAAACCTATGCTCCGACTTCTGATAATCCGTTTGTGTTGGGCTTGCCTACAGGTGGAACTCCCTTAGCGATGTACAAAAAGCTGATTGAACTACACCAGCAGGGCGATCTCAGCTTTAAGCATGTGGTGACTTTCAACATGGATGAGTATGTGGGTTTACCCGAAGATCATCCCGAGAGCTATCACTCATTTATGTATCGGAATTTATTTGATCACCTAGATATTTCCAAAAAAAATATTAATATTCTCGATGGAAATGCTGCCGATCTTGATGAAGAATGCGAACGCTATGAAGCAATGATCGATTCCTTCGGCGGGATCGAATTATTTATCGGTGGTGTAGGCGAAGATGGACATATTGCCTTCAACGAACCCGGTTCCTCGCTCGAATCTCGGACGCGCATTAAAACACTGACCTACAGCACTACGATCGCCAATGCCCGCTTCTTCGGTGATGATCCAGCTAAAGTGCCGAAACATGCTTTGACAGTGGGTGTTGGTACTATCCTCGATGCTAACGAGGTGATGATTCTGGCACAGGGATTGAATAAAGCAATAGCGCTGCAGCATGCGATCGAAGATGGCGTCAATCACATGTGGACAATTTCTGCCCTGCAGCTACATCCCCGCAGTATTATCGTCTGCGATGAAGATGCCACAATGGAGCTAAGGGTGAAAACCGTCAGGTACTTCAGAGAGCTAGAGCGGGACAGCCCTACATTAAAAATTGATTAACTTTATTCTCTGCAAATGTACGCTTTTACAAACTGCACAATCTACACGGGCGATCGAGAACTGAGCGATCGCGCCCTGCTAATTGATGGACATAAAATTGTTAATTTAGCTGCGCCGGCTGACTTGGCGGCAGTTGAGACGATCGATTTGGGCGGCGATTGCGTTGCCCCCGGTTTTATTGATATGCAGCTAAACGGCTGTGGTGGGGTTATGTTCAACGATGCCATCACTGCCGAAACGCTGGATATTATGCACCAAACGAATCTGCGGAGCGGCACAACCAGCTATTTGCCGACGCTGATCACCACTACGGATGCCGACATGCTGGCGGCGATCGAGGTGGTAAAAGCCTACCGACAGCAGCAGCCCTACAGCGTTTTGGGGCTACACCTGGAAGGGCCTTATCTCAACCCCAAGCGTAAAGGAATCCACAACGAAGCCTATATCCGCCCGCCCGATCGTCCCATGCTGGAAGCGATCGCTGCTGCAGGTCGAGAGGTGGTGAAACTGGTGACGCTGGCTCCCGAAAAAGTGGAGGCGGAACAGATCAAGCTGCTGGCGGATCAAGGTATCCTCGTGGCGGCAGGGCATACCGATGCCACCTACGAAGAAGCGATCGCCAGCTTCGAGGCGGGTATCCGCATGGCAACTCACCTGTTTAACGCGATGTCACCCTGGCAGGGCAGAAACCCTGGTATGGTGGGCGCAATTCTGAACCGGGACGATGTATACGCTGGGATTATTGCCGATGGTCAACATACTCATTTTGAGTCGGTGCGGCTGGTGCAGAAGCTGAAGCAAGACAAGCTGATCCTGGTGACAGATGCGACGCCACCTGTGGGGACGCAGCTAGAATCTTTTTGGATCGGCGGGCAGGAAGTCTTTTATCGCGATGGCAAATGCGTTTCGGCAGATGGAACGCTGGGAGGCTCAGCGCTCACCATGATCGAAGCGATTGCCAATTGCGTTCAGCATCTAGGTTTACCCTTGGCAGAAGCGCTTCGCATGGCTTCTACCTACCCGGCAATTCTGATGGGGATCGATCGTCAGTTAGGACGCATTGCTCCGGGCTGCGTTGCAAACCTGGTTATCTTCGATCGCAATTTTCGAGTCAGTGCCGCAGTGGATCAAGGCGCTTATCTACCGTTTTAACTACAGCCTCGATCGAGATATTTTACTAGCCGGTAGAACCAAACACCGTAGAAAAATTAAAAGAGATCGCCTCTAGCTATGGGTATCTGTATGCTGGCGAGGGTTCTACAGGTCAACTGTTGGATGCGATCGCTGCCGGTGAAATAGTTTTAGTAAAACGAGATCATCTCCAGAAATTGCCATGATTTGCTCTGGGTACAACCCTATACCCTACAGGTAATACTGACGAACCGTCCTTGCTGAATAACTCAAGTGACACAACATTCGCTTAACCCGCCGCAGATAGCTTTGAACATTCAATAGATAAACTCTCAACGGTCGGGTTCAAGCGGGTTGTTAGTTTGCAGCTGCAATTTGCAGCAATTGTTGCCTTTGTGCGTCCTAACTCACTAAACTAATTTCGCCTGTATCCAGGTCATAGAAAGCACCAACGACTTTGAGTTTGCCTGCTTCCACGGCTGAAGAAATTACAGAAGAGGTTTGTAGTCGCTGGACCTGTAAGCGTACATTCGCCTTGACTGCGTTTGTAAGGCGATCGCCCGATTCTCCCTCTGAGGCTTGAACTGCTGGTCGAATTGCAAATACCAGCGATTCAATGACACCTGGCAGTTCTCCCCCTTCCAGAGCCGCTGCCACTGCACCACACCGCTCGTGTCCCAGAACCATCAGCAGGGGTGTTCCCAAGACACCAACCGCAAACTCTTGACTGCCAATGTCTTCGGTGACGGCAATATTACCAGCGACACGAACTACAAAGAGGTCTCCAATTCCCCGATCAAATGCAATCTCTGGCACTACTCGTGAGTCTGCACAGCTCAAAATGGCAGCGAAGGGTGCTTGCCCTGATGCAACTTCACTCAGACGGGCAGCATCTTGATGAGGATTGAGCCGCTTTCTTTCAACAAATCGCTGGTTTCCTTCCATGAGTTGCGCTAGCGCCTGATCAGGAGTCAAAGTACTCTGGGGATAAGCACCTCCGGGATTGGTATCAGCAGATTGGGCTTGCTTAGTACGGGACGCCCGATGTTCAACGGCTCGGGCTAATGCACCCGTTCCCAACCAAGCTGTTAGCGAACTTGTGCCAATCAGCCCCGCCCCAAACTGAAGAAGATTCCTTCTTGAAAACTTTTGTTGACTCGAGGATTGCCTCATAATTTTGTCCAAAACAACTAAAGCACTTTTAGAACAAGCGTAAATAAAGCTCATTCTTCAAATGAATCTTCCATGTATGGGTGACACAAAAACTGGTATTGAAGTAAATCTTCAAACTTAAGTGCTTAAGATTCTGAAGGGACGCGTAGGTTAATGACTCTGTTAACCTGCGGCAGAAACCTCTCGGGCTCAGCCAACCAAGCGGACACAATCGGCGTGCAATGTGATTATGTTATGCCCGTTTTTCACAACTTCCTAGCTCAACCCATGCCCTTTCTAAATTGATCTCAGCAACGATCGCTTTTATGGTATTACCCACTTCGAAAATCTGTTTTGGATGGTCATCAGTTGGAATAATTTCTGACCTGTGCAGAAAAGCGTATAATCCTTCAATGTCAACAAATACTCCATAAGGTTTAACAGCCTTCACCTTCCCACTGACGCTCTGACCAATCTGTAATTGCCTTAATTTCATCCAAGTAGAACACCGAATTAGTGTTAGACGATCGACTTCTTCCCTCGCTTCCAGAATCTTGAGAGCCAGTTCCTCTCCAACTTCTAACTCATCTCGGCGCCCATCAATATTATTAATAAAGCCTTTTATCCCCTCAATTTTTACAGTTGCACTGCGTGGCATCTTTTTAACAACTGTTGGGTAGAGCGTTACATCCTCAGCCTGTAACTGCCGTACTCGTTCCCACGCTATTTGCATCTCTAATCTACGGATTGAAAAAGCAACTGTTGGTGAGCGTTCAGAGCATACAAACCACTGAATTCTTGCGTGTACTCCATCTGGCTGAACTGCAAGAATTTTTGTATGTACGAGTAAATCATCTCGGTTGACTCGATATTCACGTCCGAGCGAAGCTTTGTATTGAGCAAACTCATACAAACGATCGCTACCGTTTAGTGTCTCAGGTGTACAGTCAGGGAAGAAACAATCGTGTTGCCTAATCGTAATCCCCCACCACCAAAAACTCTCGAACCTGATTCAGCTGCACCGCTGCTTCTGGTGATTGAACCTTAGCAAGCGATAGCTCGGATTGTGGAATATAAGCAAGCCGTTCAGTACCAAAATCAACTAGAACTCCTCCAGGCTCTAGTTTTACGATTCGTCCAGTAACGATTTCACCGAGTGGAAAGCTACCTAACGCAAAGCTCATAGCATAAAGGGAGCAATACACTCCCCATAACAGAACTCTATCAGCATAACGATCCTAATCACCCGCTGTAGATAACCTTAAACTTCAACCAATAATCTCTCGGCAGTCAGTATGCATGGACATATTGTTAGGTTGCGCCTTAACCTATGCAGTTGCTTTTCACTCCTCCCATTCTTCTGCTAACAGACTGAAGAGCAATTGATCATGCAGAATACCATCAAGTAATTGATGTTGACGAAGACACCCATCCTGCCGAAATCTTAAGGATCTGAGCAAAGCAATTGAAGCTTGATTAAATGCACCCGTATCTACCATGACCTTATTCAACCCGACTGCTTTAAACAAATAATTAAGCAGTAGCCACAAGCCTTCTTTCGTGTAACCCTGCTGTCGATAGTCTGCTCCAGTGAGGTAACCCACTCCTGCCGATCGATTTTTAGGGTTGAGGTTATATAAACTAATTTCTCCGATAAATTGATTATCTGTTATTCGGCGAACTGCAAATATGGAGGGGATTTTCTCCCTAAACCGTCGCTGTCGCTCTTCTAGAGAAATATGCTGAATTGCTTTAGAAGTTATATAGGAGATATCAACTTGGCTTTTCCACTTGTGTAAAAACTCTAAATCATTTTCCTGAAGCAAAGTTAAGCGCACACGAGAACCATCTGGAATATGCCAATTGAAATAATCGAGCTTTTCTGGAGAAATCATGCTACTCATTCCACCAGTACTTAAATTTTTCGCATTAGGTTAACTTAGCCTTCAACGCTAACAGATAAAATTTCGGTCAAGGTTCATGGAGGACTGAGCATAACGTCTCGGCTCACCTGTGGCACATAACCCTGATTCTAGCCGGTGAGGGCTGCTCCACGGGGTGCAGCTGCATTTTTGTGCTGCTTGGCTAGCAATGTCCTCAACCCTGTGTACTAGCTCGTTTTACTAATTCACTTCTAAACTCATCAAGACATGCTCTGATATGGACTGTTTCAACTCGATCAAGAACCTCAACAATCCGAGTGAGTTCAGCATGAACATTTTTTGGTTTTTCGTACGCTTTAATCAAAGCCCGTAATTTCTCAATCAGTTGTAAATATACTTCACCCGCTTCAAGTAAGTGACGAGTAAAGTCCCAAAGATTCACGGCGATTGAGTCTCCAGGATATGCTGATAGTGTCAATCGATCTGACACTCTTTTCATCACGAGAGTATAACCTTCCGTAAGGCAGACTGACGCTTCAGAGGTTTCACCAAGGTTGAGTATTCTGCTTAGATAGAAAAAGCAGTCTTCAAAGCAAGATTCACAATCTGCATACGAACCTAACCAGTTTTGCCCATCAATATAAATCCAAAGTCCACGGCAAAATATAACAGTGTTGTATCTCTGAACTCCTGCAATACAGATCTCCAACAACTCATTAACTTGTTGTGGCAGCAATCCATCTGCTCGAACATAGATCCATGAGTTGTCATCAGGAGGGGTAAGAATTTTGAGGTGTTGAACCCAATCATATTTGAGGGTTTCTTCGAGCATGAGAATGACTTGAATCTTATCAATTTTATGAATCATGTCCCGCTCTATTGCCCCACTGTTTCTGTTCAAGCCATGATCTGTCATCACCAGAATCTGAGCAGCACAACTATTATTAGACAGAAAGTTTCCGCCTAAGATCCAGAACGACTAGATAGGTAGAATGATTCGGCATAATACCTCAAATGCAGTGCTTATGTAGAACTTTTCCGTATAATACACTGCTAAAGCTGAATAAATAGAATCTTTCTGCATAACATTCAGATCTGGACAGCCTGCGAAAGTAGATGCTGATATTCGATCGCCTTCAGCTTCCCAATCACCTCTGCTGATAGCTAGACAACTATGCCTCAACAGGTTAGAACCTTGAAACTAGTATTGCTCCTTGGAAACCAGTCCCGATCGCAACACTAGATAAGAATGTTTTAGTCTTTCAAGAAAATCTTATTTGCTCGTGAATCAGGTTTAAACGAGCGCAACTCAGGCTTTAGCTGGAGTCACTCAGCTTATTCCATGGGTGAGTAACGTTTAGGTTTAAGTGGCTCAAATATGAATTTTTGCTTCTACGGTTCGATCGTTTGTTGCTCTGGTTCGAGCATTTGCAGCTCAGATTCAGATTTGTAAATTTTTTAGTTTTATCTACACCTAACCATATTTACTCAAACAACACTGCAGTCAATATAAATTCACCTTTGCTGCAACTAATTCCTTTCGATTGTGTTCAATCGAAAGGAATTTAATCTCCTTACCATTTGAGTCACTTCGTGATCACTTACTAGATATGGGTCGTTAAACCTCTACGTTCTAATCCCTCAAGGCTGTTGTGCGATTCAATCAGTTCTCTATTTTCTAGCTTCTACAATCATTCAGCTAGAACTTCAACCACAATATCCCTGAGCGTTCAATCCTTTCCTGCGTTCTTAAAAGGTGCGATCGCCCTGATCAGGAAGTCAAGATCCTGTGGAACTTGTGCTCTAAATCCAACCGTTTCAACCTTAGGGTTTGTAAATAAGTAAGTTCATGCTTTTTCAAGGGTTTGGGTTCGAGGATGGAGAATGTAATTCCAGCGCGGACAAATCCTGCGATGAGTGAGCTTGAGTGCCG
>NZ_JACXWX010000129.1 GCF_014764505.1 Phormidium tenue FACHB-886 | reverse complement strand
TTTTTTAAAACTGGGGGTGATTCTTCGGATTCACCCTATTTTTTCGGTCTCGCTTCGTCTCTGTCTGCTACCAGTCTTACCGTTCAGCCTCCCTGTCACCCCTTGAGGCTTTCAAGCCAATCGATGGTCGATTGCATGTGCTGCAGCCGTTTTTGTGCTTCGTCAAACAGGTCGGTTTGAATAGTTCGTTTGCTCATTTACTCTTCAAAACTTTTCAAAAAATCGAGAGCAGTGAACCGATCGCGCCTCATTTGCCCTAGCAGCTTATTGACCTGCCGCATCCGTGCCGATCGCATCCCGTGCTTTAGTGCGTTTTGGCTGCTTCGCTGCTTTCCTTCCGCTGTCGTCGCTCCGGTCGATCGCTCCCACGGTTGCCACTGTCTGATCAATTCCGCCTGCTTCTGTCGTGCTTCTGCTGTCCATCTCGGCATAGGGTGAAGCCTCTAGTTGTGGTGAGTCAGCTTTGATCTGGTTGAGCTGCTTATCGACGTAATTTTTAATGAACTGCGTCGGCTTTTTGGGATTCTTCAGCTCATTCAACGCCAGTAGGGTTTGACGGCATTGGTTCTGACTTTTCAAAGCAACATGCAGCAGGGCGATCGCGTTCTCCGATTGCGCGGTTGTGAGCATACTACTACCCAAGGCAGTCAGCTGATTGAAGATCGTTTGCAGCGTCAGCGATTGGCTGTAAAGCATCCCTTCGAGATTGCTTAGATCGCCTGCCTTAACTGCCTCCACCTGCTCCAAAATTTCACCCACTCGCTCTGCTGGATTGGTGCCCGCTTTGCCATGCGATCTCACAAACGCCATTGCGTGAGAAGCTCCAGCTTCAGGAGAAAGATCAGCATTTAAGACTTTGCCATCCTGGGCGATTGACTGCTGTTGCTGCTGGAAAGTGGCTAGCTGCTTTTTGCGCTCCTGGTGGGCGACCAGCTTTTCAATTTGATTCAAATCCATTGGTGAAGAGATACGGAGGACGATCGTCTCCTTAATTTTATTGCAGCCTCCAGAAGGCGAGGCGTTTCAAACGTAGCGGCGATCGGCAGATACAGCGTCGGTTTGAAACCGGAAGTACGATCGCCTATAACCTCGCTTTGGTCGAGGTTTACCTATCTACTCTGTGACCCCGATCGAGCGGCACTGGGCAACCACTTGGGAGGTTTGGCGGTGGATTTTGTGACCCCGACGATCGTCATCACCACCACATCGCTGCACCATTTTTAAGGATTGAGCCTGAAAATTGTTCTGCCACTCAGCCCCACCGCTCGATCGCCCACCACACCAGAGAGGCATGACCTGTGTGTGAGATGCATTAGAGATACTTCTCCTTAAAGCGATCTCACACACACATGGTCTAACCGCTTGCACTGCGGTGCTTTTACCGCAATTTACCGCAATTTCTCTATCTGTAGTCGCGGTAGATAAATTGAGGCTCGATCAGGGCACGAATTGCCACGCCCCGATTCCGATCGCCTTCTAGAATATTCCCAAGCTGCTGATCCGAGAAGACAAACAGCGCCAAATCTACTGATCGCGCTGCCTGAGATAGCATTTTGCCAATCAGCCCATTGACGCTTTTCTCCCAGGGTAAACGAGCAGAAGTCGGAGAGAACTGGATAGTTACAGTTGAGTTTGCCGCAAGAGAGAAGGTTTGAGGCGATCGATACGGCTTCTGTTTTCCAAAAGTGCTATCTAGCTTGCCGCCTGCTCCATCGCCCCACATCAGGGCAAACTCTGCAGCGTAGTGCTGCGCCAAAGCTGGACTTTCAATTTTCAGCAGATGGTTGGCATTGCCTTGGCTGGCTGGGGAGAGAAAGTCTCCATGAACATCAGAAAGTGTCAGGTTCGCGGAGCCTGTAATCACGGTTTGCCCATCGATGACCAAAAACTTATGATGCATTAGATCGCTGCCCTTAGAGCCATCTGCTGTGTCATCTATTACCGGGATTCCGGCATTTTTGAGAATGACCATTGCATCCGCAGAAGCAATTTCGGCGGGCGAGAGCTGTCCGTCTTGATTCTGGTCTGCCAGCTGCATGAATTCTTGCTGCTTGCGCCGATCGCGCTCCGGTAGGGCTGCTAATTCTTGCGCTGTATAGCTACTGCGCGGGCGGCTGTAGGTATTCTCAACAATCATCCGTACCTGCACCCCTGCTTGCTGCTGTTGGGCTAAGGCTTGCGCTACATGCGGCAGATTTAGCTCATGAACTGCTGCATCGATTGAGGTATGAGCAGCCGCGATCGCCTCAACGACAACTTGTTCTAAATCATCGCCGAGCCGCTTTTGCTGACGGTATGGCTCAGTGTAAACTGCTGCCTGCGAATGGTTAAAATACACCTGGATCAGCGGATCTTGGGGCAGCGGCTCTAGCAAGGTGACAGCCGGAGAGGCTACCGTTTGCTGCCGAAGCGCAGTAAACCCCAAAAATAGCAGCAGACCCAACAGAGCCAATGCCCCTAACCGAACCCAACGAGAAGAAAGTAGATGCACAAATTAGGAGAAGCAAAAGTCACTCTCAGACATGCCCAATTTTGTCAGGGGAGTAACGCCGATCGCTTGCAACTTTCTAAAATATAGGATGTATTTAAGTTTGCCTAGTGAAGCAATACCGCGCCGATGTTAGGGAACACTAGCCACATTAGGGGCAGTGCGTCCCATTCTTGGCGCTCCACACTTAGGCAAAACTGAATTGTCTAGAAGTCGTGCAGCTTGTAGACAATCAGCTGTACTTTGCCAAAGTGCAAAGCGCTTTATTTCAACTGCCCCATATGGGGTTTCGCTAAAATCCGCACAGATCCAGGACGATTGAGCATGTCTCTTGAAAAACTTCAACCTGCAAACCCACGCGATGTCAACATTTACGCACCGTACTATCAGGGGCGGAAAAAAGCAGCGTTGCCCTTAGCCATTAGCCTATACCAAACGGGCAATTTAGAAGGGCTTCGGAAAATCGAGGGGGGAGAAAGCATCCCCTTTGTAGCAAGTTGGAATGTTTCGACGTTGCCCTCCGAGTTAACCCGCTGCCGTCTACAGTTCGATGGTAACGCTGAGCTGAGCTATGAGCTGCTGCTGCCCAACTTTGAGTTTATCGATTTTCTGATCGAGCTGCTGTTTATTTTCAAAGGTAACCGCATTGCTGATTTCTCGCAGGGGTTCTATCGTAAGCTCCTGCGGTTGGATGAATGATTTCAAACTGAATTTCAACCGGTTCTTAGCCAGGCTAGACGTAGAATTCTAGTATTGCCTAGTAACCGTAGAGATCATGCGTTTGTCTCTGATTCAGTCTGTTTTTGTGGCTACGCTGCTAGCTAGCAGTTTGCTGACGGCTCAACCTGTAGCTTCGATGTCTGCTGTGGAGTATCGGCAGCTTGGTATCCGCTATCGAGATCAGGGGCTTTTGCCTGAAGCCGTTTCTGCTCTCCGGAAGGCTGTAGCGCTCGATTCTAGCAATCGGACGGGTCGTGTCAATTTAGGCTGGACGCTTCATCTAGCAGGACGGGATCGGGAAGCGGCAGAAGTCTTACAAGAAACAATTTTGCTCGATCCCTTTCATGTGCAAACCTTTAATGCATTGGGCATTGTTTATCTAGTCAATGATGATTTGGCTTCAGCCGCCCTAACTCACACATGGGCAACTGTGTTAGAGCCAGACAATGAGATTGCCCATTACAATCTCAGCTTGGCATATGAGCGTCTTGCCGAATATGAATGGGCCAGTGCGGCTGCCCGTCGCGCAGCCGCACTGGAGCCAGAGAATCCTCATGTTTGGGTAGCACTGGCAATAGCCTACCAAGGGCAAGGTGCCGATAAGCAGGCGCAGCAAGCTTATCAGCAAGCGATCAAGCGGGACTCTAGATATAGCGAAAGCAATTTTTTGGATCACCTGCAAGAGGCAGGATTTAGCTCATCTCAAATCACAGCCTCAGAGCAGATTCTTGAAGCCGTGCGATAGGCTGTCCATCTTCCTCATTCATCAGCCCCATACCAGCTTGGGCACTAGCCAGATTGCTTCATCCGAAGCGATCGCCTGTCCAATCCCCAAAAACTGCCCCTCTTCATGCTGAACCCTAACCAGCGATGAGATTGGCGTATCCCAAGCAATGCGCTGCCCTTGTCCCCAACGTTTGGCAATTGGGGCTGGCAGTGTTACGGCACTTAGATGAGCCAACGCCAGTTCAGGGGATACTGGAGCAAATTCCCCTGCCTGCACTTGCTCTGCCAGAACTTCTAGCGTCAAGCTCCCTGCTAGCTTAAAGCCACTGCTGCAGGTGCGAATCAGGCTGGCTAAGGTGCCACCTGTGTTAAGCCGATCGCCCAAGTCACGGGCGATGGAGCGGATGTAGGTACCTGCACCACATTCGATCGCCAGATCCAATTCTGGATAAGGCTGCGGTCGCCAGTCCAGCACTTGCAGACCATAGATTTCTACCGATCGTACAGGAGCCTCGATCGCCTCACCCGATCGCGCTAGTTCGTAAAGCCGCCTGCCACCTACCTGAATAGCGCTATAGCTGGGCGGAATCTGCTGGATTTTTCCGATGAACACAGGAAGGTGTGATTTTACTTGCTCTAACGTCAGATCTGGAGCAGGCGTAGCGCTGATTACTTCCCCTTCTAGATCATCTGTTGTGGTTCGCACCCCAAACCGCACCGTGCCGCGATAGCCTTTGTCAGGCGGTAGGTATTGCAGCAAGCGAGTTGCTCGACCAATGGCTAGCGGCAAGACGCCCGTTGCCGCTGGATCAAGTGTGCCACCATGCCCTACCCGCTTTAGCCGCAGCACTTTCCGCACCTTGGCTACGCAGTCGTGTGAGGTGAGTCCGCTAGGCTTATGAAGATTGAGAAAACCGTCCATTGAGGGTAACAGATGAGTAATTAGGGAGCGCTGCAAAGTACTTTATTCCTTGTATAAGTTTAAGCGGCAGGTGACAGACGCAGGCAAAAGCTGCCGCTATTTGTCAGGCTGCGACACAATAAACTAAAGAAGAGTCAGGAG
Source organism: Phormidium tenue FACHB-886 (assembly GCF_014764505.1). Lineage (GTDB taxonomy): Bacteria > Cyanobacteriota > Cyanobacteriia > Elainellales > Elainellaceae > FACHB-886. The sequence goes on along the minus strand of NZ_JACXWX010000129.1, from coordinate 7,191 downwards.
AACCAAAATCATGCGAATGCTGCATACTATGTTGCGCGTCGGCAATCTAGAAGAATCGCTAAAGTTCTACTGCGATGTCTTGGGGATGAAGCTGCTGCGCCAGCAAGATTATCCAGGTGGCGAGTTTACGCTAGCGTTTGTGGGCTATGGCGATGAAGCTGACCACACTGTGTTAGAGCTGACCTATAACTGGGGAACGGATGCCTATGATTTGGGCGACGCCTATGGTCATATCGCGATCGGCGTGGATGATATCTATGCGACCTGTGAGGAAATCCGCAGCCGTGGCGGCAAAGTTTCGCGGGAGCCAGGACCTATGAAGCATGGCTCGACGGTAATTGCGTTTGTAGAAGACCCGAACGGATACAAAGTTGAGCTAATCCAGCTGAAGACGCAAGCTGAAGAGACGCTTGTTGCCGCTCAGACGGTGTAGCGGCTTTTTGCAATGGGGCAGCGGACTGCATCTGCCGCCCCCAAAAACATTACTTCAGGCTTTCTTTAAGCTCGTAAAGGCGCTCTGGTCTTAGGATCGCTTGAATAAGCCCGATAGCCGATCGCCCACTGCTGCAATCGCGCCTTGCACTGGATTCGGCAGCTTTGATTTTGGCTCTACTGCAAGCTGAATTGGTTCATCCTTATATTCTTTGAGCCGATAGCCGTACTCTAGCTGGGTTTGGTTTTTCTTGAGGATGGGAAAAAGACGGAATGCGCCTTGCAGAAGCTGGGCTTGGCTATCGTAAATAGCGTGATTGATTTGACTGGATCGCTGGACAGCAAGTGCGCCGACTGGATACCACTGCTTTTTGCCCTGAATCCGGATGTAAACCTCATATTCTGGCAGCCCATCGGCACGCATCTTATCTAGCTGTTTGGCGGCATCGGTGCGCTCTTGCGATCGTTTGGAGCTTTTGGGCTGGGGCTTAGCTTTGCCGAATCCGCGGGTTTCTGTCATAGGTAGTGATCCTGCTTCTTTTAATAAAAGTTTACCTGATTTTAAGGAACGTTTTACAGCTGTCGCTATTGCGCTTATAGCAATTTTTGTGGATGTACAGCGTGCCCACAAATGCCGTGGTTCTAAACGCTCTATGGTTCCTATACAGGTTCCTTTAACAAATCGCTCGTCTTTAAGTCCAGCGAGCCGCTTGGCCGGTAATCTATGTAGCTTGCTCAGTCTGCTTTACCTCTGTCTTGGGTGCGACACCACCCTTAAAAGTTCCAGCCTATAATCTTGAAGAATTTCAAGTGTGAACCTGCGCCTGAACAGAAGTGAATAAGCTACTTTTGTTAGCTGGGTCTACGTTCTTGATTAGTCGCTTAGGTCATAAAGGCTTTTGTAGTTTAGTGATAAATGGATTGGACAAGATTTACTTCTAGAAATTTGCCTGCAAGCAAGTTTGTTGGGGTAACTCATAGCTACTTGTGTGGTAGTGCGTAGGCAGTGTAGGCAAAAAATCTGGGGTTACATTCAAGGTTGGATGGTGCGAAAGAAGTAGCTAGTCCTCAAATATGTTGCGTACAAGTACAGCAATAAAGTCAGCGCTCAGTAGGATTTGAGGACGAGAATGCTAGTTTCGTCTTTAAATACTTCCAGTAGTATCGCCAATTGTTCAATAGCAGGCTCTAATCAAATATCAGGAGAAGTAAATGAAAGTTGCCGTGTTTAGTACCAAGGCGTACGATCAACGATTCCTTGACCAGTTCAATGGTGATTTTGATCATGAACTCACTTATTTGGAACCGCGTTTAAGTGTGGAAACAGCGCCGTTGGCAGCAGGATTTCCGGCGGTTTGTCTGTTCGTTAGCGATGTAGCCGATGCTCAGACGCTAGAAGTTCTTGCTTCCAATGGCACAAAATTAATTGCTCTGCGCTCTGCCGGATTCAACCATGTGGATCTTAAAAGAGCCTCTGAACTAGGGCTGACGGTGCTGCGCGTTCCTGCTTACTCACCCTACGCTGTGGCAGAGCATACGATCGCCCTGATTCTGACGCTGAATCGAAAAACACACCGTGCCTATAACCGCATCCGGGAAGGTAATTTTTCTTTAAACGGGTTGCTGGGGTTTGACCTAAACAATCGCACTGTTGGCGTGATTGGTACGGGCAAAATTGGAGCAATTTTCGGTCAAATCATGAGAGGGTTTGGCTGTAGGCTGATAGGCTATGACAAGTTCAAATCTGCCAAATTTGAGGAGATTGGCGGTACTTATGTTGATCTACCCGACCTGTTTAGCGCTTCCGATATTATCTCCCTCCATTGCCCTTTAACACCCGCAACGCGACACCTAATCAATCGAGAAGCGATCGCTCAAATGAAACCAAGCGTTATGTTAATCAATACTAGCCGGGGCGCGTTAGTTGATACCGAAGCAGTGATTGATGGATTGAAGACCAGAAAAATTGGTGGACTAGGATTGGATGTATATGAACAAGAATCTGATTTGTTCTTTGAGGACCTCTCCGGCGAGATTATTCAAGATGATGTATTTGAGCGTCTGCTGACGTTTCCCAACGTATTGGTCACAGGGCATCAGGCTTTCTTCACCGAGGAAGCTCTGGCAAACATTGCTCAAACCACCCTATTGAATATTACTGCCTTTGAGCAGGGACAGGGTTGTGCAAACGAAGTGAAAGCAGAAGAAATGGTTGCAGCAAAAGCGCCTGCGTGAACAAGACTATCCGATCATAGTTTCAAATGCAAATGGACTTTTAATAGGGAGCTGCTGCACTGGCAGTTCCACAACAAATTCTGCTCCTTCATCCGGTTCGGAGATGCAATATAGCTTACCCTGATGCTTTTCAACAATTTGGTAGCTGATGGAAAGCCCTAAACCGATGCCTTTGCCGGTCGGCTTGGTGGTAAAAAAGGGGTCGAATAGACGTTCTCGTACATCGCTAGGAATACCGTTGCCATTATCTTTGATTGATACTTGAACCCGATCTAGATTGAGGCATTGGGTCGTAACCGTGAGAACTCTGTCTGCTGAATTTTCTTCAGTATCGGGTTCGAAGTCTTGTAATGCATCAATTGCATTCACCAACAGGTTCATAAATACCTGATTGAGCTGCCCTGGAAAGCATTCTACAAGGGGTAGATCGCCGTAGTTACAAACTACTTTGATTTCATGCTGAGACGCCTTGAGCCGGTGCTGCAAGATCAGCAGAGAGTGGTCAATGCCCTCATGAAGATTGGCGGTTTTGATGCCGGTCTGATCAAGCCGAGAGAAGTTTCGCAGCGACAAAACTATCTCGCGGATGCGATTGGCGCCTAAATGCAAAGACGAGACTAATTTGGGCAAGTCTCCAATGATGAACTCTAGATCAGCTTGATTAAGCTTGTGTTGAAGCTCAGGGCTAGTATGAGGATATTCTTGGCGGTAGAGCTGGAGCAAGTCTAGCAGGGTTTGAGTGTAGGTTCTGATCGGGTCAAGATTGCCGTAGATGAAGCTAACCGGATTGTTGATCTCATGCGCTACCCCTGCTACCAGCTGCCCCAAGCTAGACATCTTTTCGCTTTGAATGAGATGGGTTTGGGTTTGCTTCAGGTTGTCTAATGCACTCGTTAACTGGTCGGCTTGCTGGCGCAGCTGGCGCAGCAGCAGCGAATGCTGAATTGCCACATTGAGCTGAGTTGTGATTTGTCCGGCAAACTCGATCTCAGAAGCTAGCCACTGGCGCGGCGCGCTGCATTGGTGGATACACAAAAAGCCCCATAGCTCTTCTGCTTCTGTGACTAAAGGAATGGCCAGCACTGATTTGATCTGGATCGTTTCTAGCATCTTCGCGTAGCATTCGTGCAATTCAGCTGTGGAAAGATCATCGATCGCATGAACCTGCCCGTTCCGGTATTTTTCTACATGTCTGGAACTGATGCAGCGATCGGCAACCTGGAAGTGAACGATCGCCGGAATACCAGGTAGTACATCTTCAGCAATCACTTGTCCGCCGTCTTCTGGATTGGGATAGCAACGATATACAACTGCGCGATCGGCATTGAGTAACTGCCGCACTTCTGCCACTGCTGCCTCAAAAATGTCATCTAGCTCTAGAGACTGCCGTATTTTTGCGACAATTCGGGCTAGGATTTGTTGCTGTTCAACTAGCGTTTGTAGATCGACCGTAGAGCGCTGTAGCTCCGCATTAGAAATTTGCAGATCGGCAGTGCGATCGCGCACCTGCTGCTCTAAGTTTTGGTTAAGCGTTTGTACTTGCTGATATAGGCGATACTGCTTTACTGCCATTGAGAAGCGTTCGCCAAGTGCTTGCGCCAGCTTCATGTCAGCTTCTGTCCAGTTGGCATGTCCGATGCGTTGCTCTTGCCATGCCTCAAACGATTGACGCGGCATAAGCTGGCGGCTATCAGTATCGCAGCAGCCTGCCCACATTACCTCCGTGTCGATTGCCTTCCGAAAGATTGTCAAACAGCCCACAACCTGCTGAGCTTGCCGCAAAGGCAGAATGAGTAGACCGCGAATCTGAGTCAGCTGAAACGAAGGCGCAAGGCTGCGAAACAGTGGCTCTCGATATAGATCGCCGATCGCCCAACGGTTTAGGGAGGTCTGCTGATTGGGGGGCGGTGTCAACGCATAGACGGCTCGCATCCACTCCACCGACCAAGGGTTGCTGTTCTCCTCAGCCGAGCCGGAGTTTGTGCCAGCGTACAGGTACTTCTGCCAAAGTAAATTCTCTTCGACCGGCCTACCTTGCCCCTGATCCAACAACTGCGGTTGCTCGCCGCAGGTATACAGCTGGGTACTTTCGTTAGCTCCGGCAGTTAAATAAAGCCGTCCACCGATGCCTTGCAATGCGTTAACAGTTTCTTCCAGTGCTGCTTGCAGTTGTACTGTGGGTGTGGCGTATAGCAGCGCCGTGACGCGATTAATATTAGCTTCTTGCTGCGCCTGCCGCCGCACTTGATCCAGCAGCCCCGACTGGGCAATGGCGATCGACACTTGATCCACCACAGCCTGAATGAACTGTAACTCTACCTCAGAAACCGATCGCCGCTCAGAGTGATGCGATACGAGCAGCCCCCAGAGCTGGCTTGATTGGCGCAATGAGGGCAATCGAGGCTGCCCTGCTTCTTGATTCTCCAGGACGATTGGCACGACCACAGAGGACTGCACCCCCATGGCTGTCAGGTATTCTACGTGGCATGGATCGACAGCGCGATAGCGAATATCTATTTCGTTGAGGGTGGTGTCTGTGTCTGGGCAGTCCAAGCGGCTGATGCCAATCTCTTGTGTGGATAAATCAACAATCGATCGTTGCCGCGCCCGTACAAACAGCTCACGAGCATAGAGTGGAATATCATCAGCAGGAAAGTGCAGTCCCAGTAGAGAGGGCAACCGCTTCTCAAAAATTGCTTCGGCAATCACAACACCGCTGGCATCGGGCTGAAATTGATAGATCTTGACGCGATCGGTTCCTAAAAACGATCGGACTTCTGCAACAGTGGCAGAGAGGATATTTTGGAGATCTAAAGATTGGCGAATCCGGTTGGTGATTCGCTGAAGTAGTGCTGTTTGAGTTAAATGGGAGTCCTGGGATAGCTGGGACGGTTGACCTTGCACTGAAACCTCCATGTTTAACTCACTAGGGGAAACACGACTAATTTGATTGTGTCGAGGCAAAGCAACCGCAAGCAGCCGTGAAAATACGGAGGCTTATTGTAACTATAAATTAAGTTCCGCGATCTTACATGTTTAGTCTTTATAAAACTTCAAAGCTCTTTGCATTAGTTCATCATTTATAAATTGTGGGGAGGGGAAAGTTCTTAGCTCCACGTCCGCTTTACCTGTCGCCCTAGCGTTACTGCTCTCGCCGCCATGAAACAGGTCAGCGCCAACCAAAGCAGATGGCTATTGCCAAGATACCAAGCGGCGGCTGCCACAGGCGCAAACCCTAGCAGTACTGCAATCAAGGTGGACTGCCGCAAAATCTGCCCTTGAGTTAATCCAAGGAAATAGCCGTCAAGCATGTAGGCGATCGAGCCAAATCCTAGAACCGGCACTAGCCATGGTACATAGATGGGAATGCGATTGAGAATATCCTGGTGATCAGTGAGTAATCCAAACAGTGGAATGGGAAAGAGCGTGAAGGCAATGGCAAATAGAAGCCCTAAACCTAAACTAGCTAATCCAGACACCCGTACCAATCTTAGTAACCCCATCGCCATTCCCTGCCCTTGGAGAACTCCTGCTAAACTCTCCGTAGCAAACGCCAGTCCATCAATAAAATAAGACGCCAGACCCACAACCTGTAGCAACACAGCGTTGGTGGACAGTACCACGGTTCCCATTCCCGAACTCAAGTTAGTAAATACAGAAAACGTAGAAACCAGCGCAAACGTGCGAATCAGAATCTCGCCGTTTAGCAGAAAAGCACTCTTTAGGGCAGCCAGATCGAACAGACGTCCAGAAAGCAGTTTTGCCTCCTGCCAGCGCACCTCGCGCGCAACCAGCCCTAGCCCCACCAGCAGCATTAGATACTGGCTTAATGCCGTTGCCAATCCTGCGCCCATTCCCTCCCAGCCCAATCGCACAATAAACCAGTAGTCTAGAATTACATTGCCGCCATTGCTGATAGCTGACAGCAGCAAAACTTGGCTGCTCTGCGCTTGCCCCAAGAACCAGCCGATTAACACATAGTTAATCAGCGTTGCAGGCGCACCCCAAATTAAAGCATCAAAATAGGATTGACCTGCCGCTTCCACCTCTGGTGTAGCGCTCAACAAGCCAAAGCCGAGCGATCGAAGGGGCACCTGCAGCAGCAAAATCAACAGACCCAGCAGCAGCGCTAGCAGTCCATGCCGCAAGCCAATTAAAACGACAGATTCTCGATCATTTCGCCCCACTGCCTGCGCTGTGGTGCCTGTAGTGCCCATCCGCAGAAAGCCAAACGTCCAGTAAATGTAGTTAAATAGCACGGTTGCTAGCGCTACTCCTGCCAGATGCCGAATTTCGCTGAGATGTCCCAGAAACGCCGTATCGATCAACCCCGCCAGAGGAACCATCAGGTTTGAGAGGACATTAACGATCGCTAACTGAATAAACTGGCGCAGGAACGGCGGCTGCTGAGCAGGAGAAAGCATAGCGTCAAATTTCGAGCAAGTGGCCCACTGTAATAGTTAAACGGGCATTGCTTAACAGGGGGATGATTTTTGAGTAAGAGGGGCGCGGAGCGCCCCTCTT
>NZ_JACXWX010000128.1 GCF_014764505.1 Phormidium tenue FACHB-886 | reverse complement strand
CTTCTGGTCAATCTCTGGGTTTATCTGTTATGGCATTTTGTCAGCCACACCCAACGAGGGGGACGGGTCGTTTACCGAGCACTGTTTAGCCTCAAAACGATGTTGGAGTTCCTCTGCCATGCGGTTGAACGGCATTTCCCACTCATCACAGCTATCTATTTACCTGCTCCCTAATGAATTTTCGATCTACTGATACTGGTCTATCCAAACGAAATGCGATTGCTTTCAACCAAGCATCAGCAAAAAGCGCATCAGTTGATTTGACTGACATTTATTCAAATTTTGCAGGGTTGCAAACCCGCGTAGTCTAAGCAGACGTAGTACTACAATTAAAGAAAAGATGGTAGGTATTGCATGACTTGAAAAACCAGTACGTGTAGCTCTAATGTTAAAGATGCTTCATCCTTATCCTATTTTCAACTCGGAGTAGCAGATTTATGGGTGCTCTATCAGACTATTGGATGATATGGCGGATTCGTCCTGCACAAGCAACGGCTGGATATGAGGCTTATCCAGTGATGCTCGCACAATCGTATCTCGATGAAAATTTCCAATCGCAGACCAGTCAGACGCTCCAAGAAATGTTACTCTCTCGGTTTCACAGGCAGGATCGCACAATTCGAGATCGTGCTCAAGCGGGTCTGTGTTTGCGGTGTGCGGTGTCTTTCCCCATTCTAAACGCTTGCAAAAAGCTAGAGCGTCTATTTGGTGGTGACAAGTGTTTCAGCTACCGAGATCTACTCCCACTGGTCTTAAACGATGATGGCTTAACGCTGATTGTGCTGGATCAAGATGGAAAAACACAGCAAATTGTGAATGCAGATCAAGCTCAATCGAGTGCTTACAAAACCTTCTCCGTTGAGATTTTGCGAACGTTTAAATCAAGCCACCACTCGAAAATGAGTTTGGCGAGCTGGGCTTATCTACAAACAAAGCAACATCCGGAACTCAGAGATTTCTTATCGGAATTTGGATTTCAGAATCTCAGTGATTGGGCACTGCTCAATCGTGCTCGACCCAAACAATTACAGCGATTGTCAGAATCTGACCGTCAAATCGTTGAAGTGTTTCACTTGGTTTATCGTCGCGATCGCGTGCAACAACGCAGTTCAGGCATACTGAAATGTCCAAATCCGTCAAACAATCAACTTCAAGAAATGCTCACGATGCTGCAAGAATGCAAGATTGCAATTCATAAACCTCAACGATTGTTCGAGCAGCTAAAACAGATTGCAACTCAGCTTAGACAATTTAACCTTTGGAGCTATAGGGAACCGCTAGAAGTTCAAGACATTGAAACTGGGGATTACAGTTCTCGACCTGATCTGTTTAAGGAGTCGCTAAGTGCGATCGAGATTGAAGAGCAGGAGATGACGGAGTTTCTGCACCAGCAACTTGAATCGGTTCTGGTTGACGCGATCGAGTCTGGGATTAACGGTACGATCGCCAAGCTAAAAGCCAGTAAACGCTATGCTCCTCTCGCGGCTAAGTTCATTCCTGGACTACAGCTTTATTATGAAAAGGATCTTTCTCTGCGGGATATTGCACCGCTGCTCGATATGACCAGTTGGGATCAAGCTAGACGAGTCTTAAATCCCGGCGACCTCTTGAGCCAAGTGAGACTCTTAACGATTCAAAACCTGATGCAGCAAATTCTCGAAAAAGCGCAAGAAAAAGGATTCGTTCAAACGCCACCCACTCCCGATTATCTTAGACAGCTGGGAGAACAGCTTGAAGCGTTTCTTGATACAGAAATTTTTCAAGCGGCATCTGAGGAAATCAGAGCCGGAAAAAATCGCTCAATGAACAGTGTCTACGCGCAGTATCTTCGTCGTTCTTTAGAACAGCACACTCGATTGCTTCTCACACTTCCACAGGGATCGTTCAAAAATCTATCTTCTTCATAACGCTCACCGTCCCAAAAGGCTACAACTATGTTTACTCCTTCAGTTCGTTCTACAGATCCCAGATTCATGCTCTCAACCATTATTTGGCTGGAAGATGAAGATTTCAATGAAGCCAAAACAATAAGTCGCTCCTTAACTAGAGAAGCTAAGCAGTGGCAAGCCTATCTGAATACGCTTGCCCTTGTAAGCTTTAAACAGTGGCTACAGGAGCACCTTCTCAAACCCAAAATCGCTTCAGACTTTAGCAGAATTGAACGCATAGGACATCTCAGCTTGGATGAGTTCAAGATTGGCGTGATCGCAACTGAGCATGTACTCGATGAAGTCATTCAAGTGCCAAACATCGCCATGCATTTTTACGTTGTCGTCGAGATTGTGGAAGAACAAGAGCAAGCCATTATCCGAGGAATTCTTCAATACGATGAATTGATTGAATATCAGAAATGCGTTCAGTTACCTGCTTCTAATCATTTCTTTTCACTTCCATTTGATTTATTTGATCCTGAACCCTCGCATCTGCTGTGTTACTGCCAATTTCTAGAACCCAGTTTGATGCCATCACTTCCATCTGTACAGGGTTCAGAACTACTAACAGCACCTTTGCGGCAAATCACAACACAATTGACCGCTTGGCTGCGGGGTGAAATTGCTCAGGGATGGCAAGCAATCGACTCCTTGGTGAATGCCCAAACTCAGTTGGCGTTCAATACTCGAAGTCGAGAATCTGGCGTAAGTCATGCAAAACTGATCAATCTGGAACTTCAGCTCGGTCACTACGCGATCGTCTTACTGGTAAGCATTACACCCCATCTTCTTAGAGAATCGAATGCAGCCGAAAAATTCAGCATTTTAGTGCAACTACACCCAATTGAAGGAGACCACCGTCTGTTGCCAAATCTTAAACTGTTGTTGCTCTCAAAAGATGAAGCTGTGCTGCAAGAAGTCACGTCACGAGAGGATGACGACTACATTCAACTAAAGCCCTTTCATGGTAGAGCAGGCGTTCTGTTTTATATCCAAGTGTGTCTAGCGGATCGATCGATCCAGGAAGCCTTTGAAATTTAATTTCTATTTAATTGTTAAAAGATGGGATCGCTCATACTTTTAACCTGCTAGGTGCTCTTTCTCAATTTAGCTATTCATGCCGATCTCAATTCTGCTGAATCTTGGAAGCGGTGATTTGCAGAGCGGATTCCCAAGAGTGACTGCAACGCTGTGGTCAACAGAGCATCCGCTTCCAGAACAATGGATTGGGGGATTGCCTCCCGCTCCTCATTTAGCAAGCTTATATCGAGAGTGGAAAGTAATTTATCAGAGCCTCTGCAATCGTAAATCTTTCCGAGCACTGATCTTGGATCACGAACTAGAAATCGACGCAGAAGGCATAACAAATGTCTCTCAAAAGAGTTTTCAGGAGACGTGTCAGCAGCTCCAAGCGGAAATAAATCGTTGGTTGAACACTGAAACGTTTCGACTCGTCAGGCAATCTCTACAATCGCGACTCGATTCAAAGACCGAAATTCGCGTTGTGATTGAGACCAATGATCCAGTTCTGCGAAGGATTCCTTGGCAACAATGGAATTTTTTCAAACACTATGAGCAAGCAGAATTAGCATTGAGTCAGCCAGAGTATCAGCGGCGGGGTGCAGCACGGGCTAAACATCTCACTCAAAAAGTTCGAATTTTGGCAGTTTTAGGTCACTGTGCTGGAATCGACGTTGAAGCGGAAACACAGTTTCTCAAAAGCTTGCAGGATGCTGATGTAACATTTCTGGTGAATCCATCGGAGCGTAGCTTTCATACTCAGCTTGAACAGCGATCGGGCTGGGATATTTTGTTTTTTGCCGGACATAGCCAAACCGAGGGCGAAACTGGACGGATTTATCTTAGCGATGACACTACAAACACTAGCTTGACGCTGGATCAGTTAAAAGAAGCATTGCAAACCGCGATCAACAATGGGCTAAAATTAGCGATTTTTAATTCCTGTGATGGGTTGGGATTAGCGCTCGAACTTGAACGGGTCCATATTCCGGTGGTGATCGTGATGCGCGAAGCGGTGCCCAATCGCGTCGCGCAGCAGTTTTTTAATCGGTTCTTGGAAGCCTTTGCGATCGAGAAGCGGTCGTTGTACCTCGCCGTTCGGCAGGCACGGCACCAGTTACAAAGCTTGGAAGATGAATTTCCGGGTGCATCTTGGCTCCCAGTGATTTGTCAAAATCCTGCGGCTGAATCTCCTACCTGGTTTCAATTAGGAGGAATGCCAAGCTGTCCTTATCGAGGTTTGTTTGCGTTTCAAGAAGAAGATGCTGACTTGTTTTTTGGGCGCGAGCAGTTTACGCAGCAACTAACGCAAGCAGTTCAGAGCAAAGCATTGGTTGCTGTCATCGGTGCATCTGGAAGTGGAAAATCTTCACTGGTGTTAGCAGGATTAGTCCCAGAATTACATCAGCATTCGTTAGCACAGCATCAAATCATTACGTTTCGCCCTGGAAATAATCCTTTTCAGGCATTAGCAGAAGAATTATCTCCATTATTGAAAAGCTCATTTTCACCAAATTCGATTCTTCAATTAGAAGATGAATTAAGGAACACTGTTAATGGCATCACGCAGATTGTTAATCACATTACAACTTCCATTTCTACAGAAGGGAACCAAAAACTCATTCTCATCGCGGATCAATTTGAGGAACTCTACACACAAACTCCGGAGGTAGACTGCCAGCTTTTTCTCGATCAATTACTCGAAGCGATTCGGTGCTGTCGAGCACTGACGATCGTGTTAACACTACGAGCAGATTTTTATGGCTATGCGCTTTCCTATCGTCCTTTTAGCGATGCCTTGCAGGGGTCCGTCTACAACTTAGGTCCGATGAATCGCGAAGAGTTACAATCTGCGATCGAGTGCCCTGCTTCAAGAATGCAGGTTCAACTCGAACCCAGCTTAACCGCAAAACTGATCGAAGCGACTTGGGCATCGCCCGGACGCTTACCCCTGCTAGAATTTGCCTTAACCCAACTCTGGTCAAAACAATATAACGCCTGGCTCACTCATGAAGCCTATGACGAAATTGGTGGAGTAGAAGGTGCATTAGCGAACCATGCAGAGGATGTTTATAAACAGTTGAACGACTATGATCGCGATCGCGTCCAACGTATCTTCTTGCAGCTAGTACAGCCTGGAGTAGGCACTGATGCGAGCCGCCGTTTAGCGACTCGCGATGAGGTGGGTGTCAACAACTGGGATCTCGTGTCTCATCTCGCTTCCACTCGGCTGATCGTCACAAACCGGAATGAAGTAACCGGCGAGGAAACAGTTGAAGTGGTGCATGAAGCACTGATTAAAAGCTGGCAGCGATTAGCGCACTGGATTAGCCTAGATCAAGACTTTCGCCACTGGCAAGAAGATTTGAGAGTAGCAAGACGACGCTGGGAGGATTCTGCACGAGATGAAGAAGCATTACTTGCGGGGAAGCTGCTCATCGGTGCAGAACAGTGGTATCGCGATCGACACAAAGATCTCAGTTCTAAAGAGCAGCAGTTTATTCAACTCAGCTTACTGCGGCATGAGCAAATCCTCAAGCAGCGAAGTCGCAGACGCAAGCGGATCTTTTCTAGCTTGATTGCAGGTTTTTTTCTTGCTTTATTACTAGCTGGGTTTGCAATCTTGAACTGGCAAAAATCAGCAATCAGCGAGGTCAAAAGCATTACTGCATCCTCTGAGGCGCTGTTTGCAGCACCTCAAAAGCGACTTGATGCGCTGATTGCGGCAATTCAAGCAAACCAAAAGCTGAAACGATTAATTGGAGCAGATTTAGACACTAAAGATCAAGCTCTAAAAGTACTTCAGCAAGCAAATTATCAGGTTGTTGAAAAGAATCGCTTGTTGCTAGAACAGGGCAGTTTTATCTGGGCAGTTGCCTTGAGTCCAGATTATCAATCGATTGCAGCAGCCAGTGAAGATAAAACGGTGAGACTCTGGAGTCCGAATGGTCAGGAAATTAAGACTTTAACAGGTCACGCCGCTCGAGTTTGGGGTGTCGCTTTCAGTCTAGACAATCAAATCATTGCCTCAGCCAGTGAAGATAAAACAGTGAGACTCTGGAGCCGCGAGGGGCAATTACTTCATATCCTAAGGGGACATCGAGATGCCGTCTGGAGCGTGGCAATTAGTCCAGATAGCCAAACGCTCGCATCGAGCAGTAGCGATGGCACGGTGAGACTCTGGAGTCGTGAGGGTCGCTCATTGCAAATTCTCAAAGGTCATAACAGCCCCGTTTTTGGAATTGCCTTTAGTCCAGATGGACAACTGATCGGTTCAACCAGTCAAGACGGAACGGTTAAACTGTGGGATCGAACCGGCAAGGAACTTAATTCTTTCAAGGGGCATTCCAACCGAGTTGCAGCAATTGCCTTTAGTCCAAATAGTCAACAAATTGCAACTGCGAGCGATGATGGCACAGCTATCCTCTGGAATCGGGACGGCAAAAAATTGAGAACATTTGTAGGACATAGCGATGCAGTATGGCACGTCGCATTTAGCCCAAATGGACAGCTTGCCACCGCGAGTTGGGATGGAACGATCAAGCTATGGAGACCAAACGGCGATTTAATCACGACCTTAAATGGTCATACTGCTAGGGTGCGGGGAGTTGTATTCAGCCCGAATGGGCAACTGCTGGTTTCAGGCAGTGAAGACTCAACCGTGCGGCTTTGGCGGTTAGATAATACGTTACTAAAAATACTACCGGGACATACGAAAGCCGTGATTGGAACAACATTCAGTCCCAATGGTCAGTGGGTAGCTTCTGTATCCGATGATAGCACCATGAAGCTTTGGAACCGCAACGGTGATTTAGTGAGAACCGTGCCGCTTCCTCATGTGACTAGTGCGCTAGGCGTGACCTTTAGTCGAGATAGTCGAACAATGGTTGCTGCGAGCGATGACGGCAGAATTAGCTTCTGGAATCTAGATGGAATAGAGTTACGCACCTTCAAAGGGCATGATAAATCTGTTTGGCACGTTGCATTTAGTCCTGATAATCAAACGATCGCTTCTACCAGCAGCGATCAGACCATCAAGCTTTGGACACTAGAAGGAAAACTGTTGCATACTCTCAAGGGACATCAAGGCGAGGTGCGAGAGGTGAGATTTAGCCCAAATGGTCAATTCCTAGCTTCTGCGAGTTTAGATGGAACCGTGAAGCTTTGGAAGTCAGACGGGACGCAAGTAAGAACTTTCCCTGGACACGAAGGAGGCGTTCTAGGATTAGCATTCAGCCCGGACGGTCAGAAAATTGCTTCTGGAGGATTTGATCACTCGGTCAAGCTTTGGACGTTGAATGGAACGCTCTTAAAGACGCTCGATGGACACGACAGCGAGGTGAGGGGAGTGGCGTTCAGCCCCAATAATCAGATGATTGCTTCAACAAGCGCAGATAGTACCGTTAAACTTTGGGATCATAATGGCAATCTGCTCAACACATTGAGAGGGCATAACCGGGCGGTGTGGAAAGTAGCGTTTAGTGCGGATAGTCAAACAATCGCATCGAGTGGGGAAGACAAAATCCTGATTCTATGGGATGTGAATCGAGTGCGATCGCTTGATCCGCTAGTATTTGGCTGTGATTGGGTGCGGGACTACCTGCACACGAACGCTATTTTGAGTCAGCGCGATCGCAGCCTTTGCAACGGAGTATCCACTCGGTAGGCTTAATCAGCTTGAGAATAGTGGCTGATTGCAGTCACCTAGCAATAACAGCTGACAAATCGCTTTTGCCATCATCTCAGGATTTGGATTCTCATCTGATGGCGCATCTTGAGTAGCCTGTAGATACCACAGCATCATTCCTGCCGCATTCTGATTCTGCACTGCTTGAGTGAGTTCACGAACCTTTGGAATCGTGTAAACGTATTTCTCAACTCCATCTGGTGCCCAAGGTTCTGGAGGCACATGGACACCCATTGTAATTTTTCCTCGAAAATAATGCTGATAAGCTGCCAATGTTTCTTTCGGATCGTACTCTGATCCGGCACTGTAGGACATCACATTGAGCTGATCAATCAGTTGCGCCTCTGAAGATCGTAATAACCCCAAGTTTAATCCTGTGAGTCCAAGTCTAGGCTTAGAATTTACCCATTGTCCTTCTCCATAAGCTCCAATGCTCCACGCTGAAAGTGTCAGTAGGTAAGGGCGTGGTAGCACTTGCCTCACTTTGCTGACGGTAGTACGGAACAATTCATCAGTTGTGCAACGAATATGTCCTTGAGCATCTGTAGAGCACTGAGCTTGGCGATAAGGTTCAAAGCAAATGTCCACCCCATCAAAGCCAAAATCTTCTACCACATCTGCGATCGCTTGAGAATTTAAGTTCTCAAAATATCCAAATGCGCTGTAGGTATCTCCTCCAATCGATATCAGCACTTTTGTGTTTGGATTTTTCTGCTTCAGGAGCGCGATTGCGTTTTTGATGAGCTCTCCTTCTACGTTGAATTCCAGTCCTGTCAATTCATCTTTCTTGCCAAGCTCGTAGCTACCTTTTGTATAAGCTGCGTTAGGTTTCATAAAGGAAACGATCACCATGTTCACGTAGGCAGCAACATTTGCAAGTTGAAGTTCTGCCCCTGGTGACCAACTTGCGAAATAACCCACAAGCACTTTACCACTGCCATTAGAATTGATTGTTAAGTCAGTCATAGTATCCTCAATGGTTTCGAGAAGTAAAGAATGAAGAGCAGAAGTCCGCGCTTTCATACACGCAGTTTGCACTTCAGAAGTTAGAGAGGACTGATACAGATCAATCCGATATCATTCATTGGTATCCATTAGCAATTACACATTCAGGTTGTCGCGGCTCCATTTTTGGTGTGAGTTGCAAACCAGGTTGAAGGGGTGCTACAACAAGCTGCGATGGAACAGGTTGATCTATCACATATCCGCCAATATCGATGTAGAAGGGAACTCTCTATCAAATCAGAACTGAGTATCCGCAGGAATTGGGCGGACAGTAGCCAGCAGAGGTGTTGGTATAAGCTTCAACAGACATCAATTTCCTTTTTGGATGTTTAAGCTAAGTAGATTGGGGATTGCAGCCTGCTCTCCTTCTACCCACTGATACCTGTAAGGAGAATGAACTGATGCAGCTTTAAAACAATGCTCAGCGCTTAGTTTTTATGCACAAACTCTTCTAAAATCCAGTTCGACAAAATCAGATGAACTGCATCAGTTGATTTTGCGCTCATCTACTAACCAACAGAAGAACAGCAAAGGCTGAACTTCAAAACAACGCACAAAGGTATTCCACCATGTTGAGAAACTTAAAGACTTCTGCTACAAGGATTGGTGTTTTGTCTCTTGCGCTTTTAGCTGCTTCTTTTCTAAAACCTGATGCTGCACTAGCGGGTGGTTTTGCGAGAACATGTGTAGATATACAGGTACAGAGCGACAGCGGCGGTGCTTACTTGCAGGCACGTTGTACAAATGCAAACGGACAGGAGGTTCCAGCTCAACTAAGAATTTCAGATTACATTGCCAACTACGATGGTAATTTATCGTGGGCGTTAGGCGGTGGTGGTTTTCACCAATCTTGCAGCCCGTCTATGCACCCAAACGACCGCCCAATTTTGAACGCTATCTGTGGAAACGGTAGAGGAGGCTTTTCTCGCACTAGTATCAATCTCGATGAGAAAATTAGTAATCAGAATGGTGTTTTGGCGATTGATCGTTAGACTTCTAACTTAATTTGGGTAAGGCCCCGACCCTAACGCCTGAAATGTTAAAGGTAACGTGATGTGCAACTTTAACTATTGCCTCACAAGATTGTCAAACTGCAACGGCTCCGGTTGGTGGCGATTCAACCAATAGCAACGGTATGCGCCAGCAACTTGCGATTGACGCGGCTTGTCAAGTGCCACATGTCGCGTACCCACATCTTCTCGAAGGCACAAGCGGCGATGGAATTCGCAGTCCTGAGTAAACACAATTTGGTCGATTTGATCAACATTGCGATTGAAAGTATTTGACTTTTTCAGACTGTAATCAAAACTTAAGTGAAATAGATTATTTACAGCTGAAACAAGCAAAGAGAAATTAATCCACTTGTGGATGCTTCATTACTCAACTCAAGGAGAAAACAATGACACATCCTAATTCGAGAAGGCTGCCTATTTTTAGTCCTTGAAGTTGAGAAGAAAATAGATGGGTGCATGATGAAAGTTCCGATGATTTTAGAAGTTCACCAGCAAACAAAAAAGAGTAGCACATGAGAGACAAAATCGCTGCAATTCTGGTTGGTACAATGCTTACTTTTACCAGTTCTAGCCTACCTGCGTCTGCGACACCAACCTCATTTTCTGAACAGCTCACTAATGACATAAAACAGGAATCTTCTATGAAACAGCGTCATTTCGATCAATCAGGGAAAGACACTCAAACTTGGGAGGCTTCCAGAAGACACAGACGCTAATAAGGGCAAAAGCATCTCGAAGTGCAGTAACTTAAGTCTATGAAGGTTTTGTGATTGAAGAATGTAATAATTCTCATGAAATCCTTTTCTATTCTTCTGATTCAGGTACTTCACTCAACATTTGAATTTGGCACAAAGCCCGATATCTTCTATATCAGCTACATCCCAGAGTCGATTTGAGGACTGACTTAAGCTACTTGGAACATTACTATGTTCCTATAGAGCCGATTTTTAAGCTGAAGCGGTGATGTCTGTACGGGGGACAATTACTCGTATTGATCACTCCAGAATCATATCCGACAATAATCACCTTCCCCGGTACTATCGATAGAATGTTGAGTTTCTATATTGGAAAGATGTTGATGAAACAGTTTGAACAGGCTGAGTTTACCATCTAGACCGAAAAAATCTATCAAGGAGAAAAACAATGGCTGCTGTAGAACTATACAATGACAGTAATTTCAGAGAAAAGCTCGTAGAAACCAACAGTGACACTCCAAATGTGGGTGATGCAGTCAACGATCGTGTTACCTCTATTGTGATCAACGAAGGGACGTGGAGATTCTTTACTGATTCTCAATACCGAGGGGTGTCCACTGATCTAGGACCAGGACGTTATCCAAACATTGGTCTTGGAACCATTCCAAATGACTCCATCACATCCTTCCAGCGGATCGGGTAGGGAAAGCAATAGGGCCGATACCTGTTTGCCCTAATTGTATGTATCAATAAGTAACAAATAGTGTCACCCAATCTCAAAACTCTGATGCACTGAGATTGCTGGACTTAGCTGTTCTGCTTAAAAACCAATTTGAGAGTCCAGCTAGAATCCAGCATTCTCAGTTCAGGTGGCACTTAAACATCTATCCTGATTGCACCAGGTCTATTTTTGTTGAGGCTCAAATTCTTTTTCATTTCGTTTCAAATTAGGTTTCGCTTCCTAAATGCCTAAAATGTCTAAGTACAGGACAAAAGCTTGCAAATGTTTAGTGGGGGTGTGGGCAGCGAAGCTGCAACAGCCCGCAAAGTAACGAAAAAAGCTTGATGTAGTAAGGGTTTGAGGCGATCGTTTTATCTTCTATGGCAAGAGAGCGGCGAAATTGATAGCAACAACCGATCCGACCAGGAAATTGCGCTGCTGTTACTGCACCTGTTGCAGATGTATGTAGTCTCAGTAGATCGAAAATCACGATGAAATAGGCAGGAAGATCGCCTGGATCACTGGAAAACGTTGCTCAACCGCGTGGTAGATGAACTCTAGCATCGTTTTGAGCGGAAACAACTGGCGATAAATGAGCCGGGTCGAGTAGGGAGGACTCGGTAATGTTTTACATCTGTTGATGATACTCATTACACGGCTAAACCAAACTCGTAACGATTGATATACAATCCAATCACAACATCATGCATATTTCAGATTTAGAGAAGCAGATCGTTTTACGTGCCAATCGCTTAATTCGTGTTCTCAAAGTCAAATGCTTCCGTTCAATTTTCTGCGTGTTTGCCTTGCCTACTGGGTGCTGGTCTGGGGCTAACTTTCGTCGATAAGCTCCCCATCCATCTGTATAAAACTTGCTAATCCCAAATGGTTCTAATAACTGTTTCAGCTTCACAAACATATTGTCACTGTGGTCTGCTAAAACATACGCCAGCACTTTTCCGGTTGAATGATCAATCGCTAGGGTAAAGGAATGGTTTTGCAATGGTAGCCAACCTCTATCTGTTATCTGCTCGTTTCCTCAATTGCAGTACCTCATTAAGGTAAACCTGATTGTTCCACCATTCCCTTCCCATCCCACCGAAACTGTCAGATCTGGGTAATCAAATCACCGCTTTTTTCATCAATTTTCATCATTACAGACTTTCTCTTTCCTATCTTCGATTAGATGGCTTGAAATAAATCCTGCAGTTCATTCACTCGTTTAA
>NZ_JACXWX010000127.1 GCF_014764505.1 Phormidium tenue FACHB-886 | reverse complement strand
GGAGAGTCTCCTGCTGGACTAAGCTTGAGCAAGGCAAGGGACTCCCTGCTATAGTCTCGCTAGAATGACTGGTATTTCATTTTTTCGCAAGCCCCTAACGGGAGCGGGTTATAGTGAACAGTTTTTCCAGGGGTGCCTTGCAGCGAGGCTTTTACAGAGTTGATGTATTAACCAAATACCGCTCCCGGTAATAAAATACCGCCCCAACCTAGAACCGAAGCCAGCTAACGATGGCGCTCACCGGATGCAGAAAACCTTTGTATCTTAGCCAAACATTGCTACATCCCGGTGCAGCACGGCTGTTATCCTTTCCGGTTAATTCGATGGCATCATGCGAAAGTCGGCAAGATGAGTGAAGAGAAGCTTCTATCCTCAATTTGGGTAGCGAGATCTGACAGTTTCGCTCAATCTGGTTCGCCGATAGAGTGTAAAATTAGCAAATCTCTCAACCTGATTAAGCATAAATGTGTAGAGGTTGAAACCTTGCTCTGCTTAACCAGGTTGAGTCATTTTGACAAGCTCAAAAACTATTAAAAGTGTTTAGAGAAGTAAAAGTGTTTAGAGAAGCGCTTCCTCTTGATGCGTTTCAATCGTGCAGTCAGAAGTAGGATAAGCATAGCAAGTCAGTACGTTGCCCGCTTCAATCTGATCATCATCCAAGAAGGATTGATCAGACTGATCAACCGATCCTGAAAGCAGTTTTCCATTGCAGGAAGAACAAGCCCCTGCGCGGCAAGAATAGGGCAAATCTAAATCATTCTCTTCTGCGGCATCAAGAATGTATTGATCATCAGCAACATCAATAGTTTTATCTATTCCTTGAGCTTCATTTACCAATCTAACTTTATAAGTTGCCATGTAATTGTTCTCTCATTGTTCTAGACAGTAGTTTATGAATCGCATAAACTTATCTTTGTAGATTGGCTCAGTTTCTGCACCTGGTGCAATCAGTCTAGAGGTATATAATCCGTCACAGCATATTATTTGCTTAATTACATTAAACTTGCAAATCATCACACTGCTATATTCCTAATAATTTGTATCAAACTTCTATAAAATAGACGAACAATTATAATTTACTCTACCTTAGCGATCGCTCTGAACTGGGTTTCATTGAGCCGCCCCGCTTGATAGAGCGTCTCTGTCACCTCAGCAATCGTCAGTGCCGAATGTGCCCGATAGCCCTGCTTTCGCAGTTTCTCTTTCACACCCTGCCCATGATCGAGAAACACCACAATGTCCTGCACTTGTAAACCAGCCGATTGCAGCTTTGCAGCACCCTCCATGGCGCTGTTGCCGCTAATTAGAATGTCATCGACTACGACGATCGTTTCTCCAGGTTCAAAATTGCCCTCAATCAATCGTCGAGTTCCATGGGCTTTCACTTCTTTACGCGGGAAGATCATGGGACGATTGAGCCGCAAGGCTAAGCCAGTCGCAGTCGGCAAAGAGCCGTAGGGAATGCCTGCAATCCGATCGAAGCTCAGATCTTTAAGAATTTCAGTATAGGCATTCAGCACTTGATGAAACAGCTGTGGGTTCGAGATAATCTTGCGCAGATCAATGTAATAGGGAAAAGTAGCGCCAGAAGCTTGGACAAACTCACCAAACAAGATGCAGCCGACATCATAAAGTTGCAGAATCAGATCGAAATGTGGCTGCGGATTCAACGTGCAAACATCGGCAAACCAGAGATCGCAGCTATCCGCTTGAGCCAATTGTTCTCTAGCTTGATTCACCTCTGCCTGTAGAGTCTGGACGGATTGAGCGATTTGCTCACGGCTCAGCCAATCTTGGGGAATCGGAATCAGTAATCCTTCACCGCTAGCGCTTAGACCTGCCGCCAGTAGTTGAGTCAGGTCTATCTCTTCCTGCCAGATGCTACGAGCTAAGATCAGCCGCTCTGGAGCGATCGCTCTCACTTGCCGGAACATTTCCGGCGCAGTGGTGCCGACTTCCAACGCCACTTGTTCAGCCGTGCCCCAGGTTTTCGCGGCTTGCACCACTTGCAGATAGAGCGGTTCTGAACCGTCATGCTGTTGCAGGGCGTTCGCCGAACGATTAGACGTACAGCACAATACAAAGACCGCCTTGCCAGGATAAACCAGAAACGGAGCAGCCTGATCCTGCCCCGCGTAAGGACTCAGCGTCACTGCATCCACCTGCCACTGCTCAAAGATCGTCTGAGCCAGCTGCGTACTGGAATTAAGATCGCCAAACTTAGCATCTAAAATGACTGGAATGTAAGGCGGAATCGCTTGCAGGACTTGCTGAAGCAGTTCCAATCCTGCCGCCCCTAACGCCTGATAGAAACCGAGGGTGGGTTTATAGGCACAAACAAAGTCAGCCGTTTGCTCAATCACAGCGTACAGCCATGCTTGCAGGCAAGCCATCAAGTCTGAAGGGTGACCAAAGCGATCGGGCAGCATCTCTGGATTAGGGTCAAGTCCTGCAAAGAGCAGACTTTGGTTGCGGAGGATTGCCGCCTCTAGTTTATGAGCGAAACTCATTGGGGTTCTTGTTAGTATCAGGACTTCAAGCGATCGCTGAACCAAGATTAAGCAAAGCTTATTGTTAACGGAGCTAAAGGCTATTAACACATATCTGAAAAATCATTGTCTCTTTGTAAATATCTAATGGTACTTCGTTTATATAGTTAAATATTTCGTTACAGAAGCTGCGACCCTATACGTATGGGTGTTGGGATAAAGACCCGACATTCCATAGTTCATGCTTGAAAGTAGATATCCCTCTACTTTACCCGTCCCACTATTCTTTGACGTACTACCCAATTTTTCACGCCAAAAAAAATATGAGCGGCGTTTAAGAATTCCTCTTTTTTTGTTTATTTCAGCGCGTAGATCGATTCGCTTTTTCTCAACCAGCGATAGAACATAAGGAGTACATGATGAAATGCTGGCTTATGGAACCATACATTAGCATGATTACGCTTGGGGTTTCTGACCTTGTTCGTTCCACCGCCTTTTATAAGCAAGGATTAGGTTTGCCCGCGAAACAAGAGTTTGATGACGTGACATTCCTGAATCTTAGAGGAACCTGGTTAGCTCTCTATTCCCGTGAGGCACTTGCAGCCGATGCTCAAATTTCGGCAGCAGGCAATGGTTTTCCAGGGTTCACTTTGGCACACAATGTGAAATCAAAGAAATCAGTCAATTATGTTCTTGAGCAAGCAAAAGCAGCAGGAGCTACCATTCTTAAACCGGGACAGGATACCAGTTGGGGTGGATATTCTGGCTACTTCACTGACCCGGATAGTTACCTATGGGAAGTCGCTTGAAATCCGCATTTTGATTTGACAAATGGATAGTGTTAATGATCAGTGAAAGAGGTAATCAAATCATGAATGACGAAATTTCACAAAATATTAACTCAACCTACGTTGTTCTTGACGATGCTGGCAACGCAATTCCAGTTGCAGTAGGCGATCGCTTCTACGAAAAGTTGGAACAGCAATTTGGAGACTTCAAGGGAAAACGGTTGATTTCTCACTATACGTTTGAGCAAAATTGGGATAGCTGGGAAATGCACCCTGCTGGAGAAGAGTTTGTGTGCCTTTTATCGGGACAGGTTGACTTCGTGCTGGAGCAGGAGGGAGGTGAAGAAATAGTGTCTCTCAGCGTTCCTGGGCATTATATTTTGGTGCCACGCGGAGTATGGCATACGGCAAAGGTCTATATCCCTAGTTCTGTGTTATTCATCACGCCCGGTGAAGGAACGCAGAGTCGACCGCTCTCACAGTCGCAGTAACTATCAGTATCCAATCACATCAGCTACCTAACTTCCTGTACTTCTGAGAGGTGGCGAAACGCATTGGATTGAGAAATCTAGATCGGTAAAATTATTAGTCGAAAGTAGGGAAATGACTAACAGCTCTTTAGAACTTAGAAGTCAAAAATATTTTGAGCTTAGTTCACAAATTGCCCAGCTGGATGATAGGAAGCTAAATTCATTGTTTGACCAGAGGGAGCCAAATGAATTGAGTACAGGTTGGGGGATGAATCACATTGTTGTCTTTGGGCGATCTAAAGTTTTTGTCAAACGCGTTCCAATTACAGATATTGAATATGACAACCTGTTTTCTACCAAAAATCTTTATGTCCTTCCAACTGCTTTTAACTATGGCGTTGGTTCTGCTGGGTTAGGAGTTTTTCGTGAGCTTATAACTCACCTCAAAACGACCCATTGGATATTAGAAGGAGCGATCGCCAATTTTCCATTGATGTATCATTATCGAATTCTTCCTTCTACTAAAGAGTGTACAGAGTTGGAGATCGACATAGAGCGCTGGGGCAATCATGCCAACATTAAAAAGTATGTGTTAGATAGGGCAAATGCCAAGTATGAATTGTTTTTATTTCTGGAGTATATTCCTTATGTGCTAGAAACATGGTTGCAAGAAAACCCCAACCAACTTCAGAAAACTCTCAATGGTTTATGGAGGGCGATCGCCTTCCTGAGAAAGAAGGGAATCATCCACTTTGACGCACATTTCCGTAATGTTCTGACCGACGGTGAGCAGATCTATTTAACCGATTTTGGGTTAGCACTAGACAAGAGTTTTGCATTGACAGAAGAGGAAGATGTTTTCTTTGAGCAAAACAGTTTGTATGACTATGGGGAAGTCCTACGAAATTTAGGACATTTGATTCGATCGCCCTATGATTCATGCTCTGAGAGCAATAAACGCAGGATTATGAAAAAATATGGCATCAAAGAAGGTTCACGACCGTATCAAGTGGGACGCATATTACTCAATAACATTCAGCAGATTCATGCGGAT
The DNA here is from genome assembly GCF_014764505.1 of Phormidium tenue FACHB-886. Classification (GTDB taxonomy): domain Bacteria; phylum Cyanobacteriota; class Cyanobacteriia; order Elainellales; family Elainellaceae; genus FACHB-886. The sequence continues at coordinate 7,625 of NZ_JACXWX010000127.1, read as the reverse complement.
GGAGACATGGTTTTAGATGAGTTTTATGTTGCTAGTATCGTCAAATATCGTGGCATTATCACATTGATGCAAGACTTCTTTGTTGAGATGTGGGAAAATAACCAGAAGGACACTCAATTTCCTCACACAAAACTACGACTACTGCTTAACGAGACAGGATTTTTTCCAATTTAGGCTCATGCTGAACGTGGTATAGCGGTTTGAAGCTGTTGACGTACTAACCAAAAGAATAGATGGATACTAGGAGTTGAATTCGTTATCCTGAAGAAAGAATTTTGCTACTCAATCTGTTCAACATGGTTAGTGGGCTGGTCATGGCCAAGCTTAAACGCTTCATAGGTTTTGTCATAGCCAGTTAACTGAGCTAGCTTAAAGGCTTCCATAAGTGTAAGTCGTCGTTTCGCGTTTTCATTATCAGTTAATATACAAATCTTCTGCTGGCTGCAAGAGGATGTTTTCTTGAGTGAAGCGTTTGTCAAGAAATAGTTTTCCGAATCATTAGATTCTAATGATTCACATTCATTGTGGTCGTCTAATCTAGTAATAGACGTTGCTGGATTCTCAAAGTAGTTACTATTATCACTTGATGCTCCAGGTTGTATTCCGGTCTCTAGTGAAGTTGCTACCGTTTTTGTACCTATCTCTAGATTAGTTAGTGGTCCTGCCCAATCGCTTGGATTGCCTTTACCACACCTAATCTAGACAAAAGATTTGCCAACATCTGCCCCATAGCAACAATTCTAATTTCTAAATTAGAGTCTCGGCTAGACTTAGATGACAGTGAATCTAATTTGCCTTGCTGCTCAGAGTTCTCTAGAAATTCCTTTGAGCAGATTTTATCTTGAGAGCCAACTGAAGATTGTGTGCTAGAAACCTGGATTAGAAACGGCTGTAAATTTCCAGTATACAGCGTGTTGCACAACGTTAACTTTCTCAGTTTCCTCCATTTTCACAGGTCTATTTCACTACCCTTCTCACTTTTATGCCGTCCACGAGTGCATCGTCCGTTGCAGGGCTGCTAGACATCCGCCACTGGCGTAAGGTCGGGTAAAGCGTTTGGAAGCGAGTCCAAGCAGCCTCTAATTCAGGAGTAAAGAACTCTGGAAGGGTTGGGATTGGCGTGATTTTTACCTGGGGAATAGCCTGTTTATCCTCATAGACCCCAACCCCAAAACCTGCCAAGAGGGCAGCCCCCTGCGCTGAAGCTGCCGGTATTGTGATGCTGTAAAGCGGCACTTGCAGCACCGTTGCCAGTAATTGCCTCCAAGCGGGTTCTAAAGTGCCACCGCCTGCTAGGCGAAGGGCTGGAATAGGGACATTAGGAGCCACGATCGCCTCCAACCCCTGTTTAATCGCAAAGGCAACTCCTTCTAGGGCAGCCCACATTAGATGCGATCGACTGTGGTGCAATCCTAAGCCGACCCAGCTACCCCGTGCATGAGGATCTAGATGAGGAGTACGCTCTCCTGTTAGATAGGGTAGAAAAGTTAAACCTTCGCAGCCGCGAGGAACGAAGTTAGACGTCTCGTAAACCTCTGACCAACTCAGACCAAGAATTCCTCGTACCCATTCTAGAGCCAGTCCAGCATTCTGAATTGCTGCTAGTTGATACCATTGCTCAGGTAAAGCAGCGCGATAGAGATGGGTACGCAGAGAAGCATCTACGCTCGGTTGAGTTAGGGGTGTAATAATCTGGGCTCCTGAACCAACGGTGAGCTGTATTGCTCCAGGCTGAAGGAGACCACTGCCCAAGAGCGCTGCGGCAGTATCGGCAGCCCCGGCGACTATAGGCAGTCCTGCCTTTAATCCCAGATAGCGAGCAGCTTGATCTGTTAGATGCCCAGCAATATGGCTGGACGGAATCAGGTTTGGAAGCCAATCTGTGCGTAGATGTAGAGCTTCCATTACCTCAAATGCCCACTGATCCGATCGCATATCATACAGCAGGGTTCCTGAGGCATCCGAGGGTTCTGCGGCTACTGCTCCAGTCAGTTGTAAACGTAACCAATCTTTGGGTTGCAACACCCAACGGGCAGCAGCATAAGTATCGGGTTCTTCCTGCCGCAACCACAGCAGCGTTGGTCCAGCCATCCCTGCTGTAATGGGGTTAGCAAGACGCATCAGCAAATCGGTAGGAAGCTGCCGATAAGCATCAAGGACATTGCCTGACCGCATGTCTGCCCAAAGAATAGCTGGACGCAGAGGTTGCCCCTCTTTGTCCGTTAACACAACGCCATGCATCTGCCCCGAAAGCCCGATCGCCTCAACCGAGTGCGATGAGTTCGCCACGACCTGATGCACTACGATCGCCACAGCAGACCACCATGCTTCGGGGTCTGTCTCTGCCCAGCCTGGTTTCGGAGCTTTTACTGGATAGGCATGAGATGCCTCAGCCAGCACGGTTCCATCTGCATCTAATAGCAACGCTTTAACGGAACCCGTACCTAAATCAATTCCCAGCAGCATGGCAATTCTAAGGGTCGCATAAGTTTGAAGGAGAGTTTAACCGAAATTGTAGGGGTAAATGATATTTGCTCCGGCACCTTATGAGTTACACGAGGGGTTGAAGAATAACCACAGATTACACTTCAGTCAGCGATCGCGATGCTTTCCGTAACCCCTGGTCAATGAATTGACGAGCATGACGAGCCAGATCCATGCCATCACTCCAAAGGTTACGCCAGATTGCTAGTGTCGTGGAAAGGGTGGGAGAAACCACCGCCGAAGAGAAGCTTTCAAAGGTAATTGTGCCCTGGTAATCGATCTCAGCTAAGGCATCAAACAGCGTGGCAAAGTCTATGGTCCCTGTGCCGAGGTAGCCCCGGTGGCTCTCCCCTACATGCACGTAGCCCAAGCGATCGCCACAGGTTATGACAGGAATGCGAAAATCTGTCTCTTCAATATTCATATGGTACGTATCCAGGTGTACCACCACATTGTCCTCACCAATGGCCTCGATCATTTCCATCGTTTGTGCGGCTGTATTAAGGAGATTGCTTTCGTATCGGTTGACGGTTTCCAAACCCAACGTGATACTATCCTTAGCGGCATCTTGCGCCAGATTACGTAATACGTTGACGCAGTTTGCTCGTCCTTCCTTTGTAGGCATTTGAGAATATTTGCCCAAAGCACTGTAGAGAATGCCACCCAGGTAATCCGCACCAATGCCACGGGCAACACCCAGAGCCTCGTGGAGGAGGCGATCGCCCGCTGCCACAATAGTTGGATCTACGCTCGATATGTCCGTGTCAAAGCTAAGCCCCAGAGAGCAACCTGCACTTAACCCAACCGATTGAAGTACCTGACGGGTCATGTCAACGTCGATGGTGGCAGGGTCAAGCACCGGAATTTCAATTAAATCAAACCCAGCAGCCTTGCTACTTTCGATCGCCTTTCGGCATTCTGGTTCGCTCCATCCTCCCACCCAAACCAGCGCGTGGACGCCAATCCGATTCATAGCTGTTCCTCCTGTTGGGCTCCTGTAATCATCGCAACTAGCTCTTTGCCGCTGGTATCTTGGGTACGGCGACCTCCCACTAATCGACCGCTCCGCATCACCCAAATTTGATTTGAGAGGCGCATCACCTGATCGAAGTTATGGCTGATTAATAACACTGCCAAGCCATCATCTCGGAGCCGCAGGATCAGTTCTTCAACCCGAGCGGTTTCGCGCACACCAAGAGCAGCGGTGGGTTCATCCATAATCACTAAACGCGATCCCCAACTAGCAGCACGCGAGATGGCAACTGCCTGCCGCTGACCCCCGGATAGACGTCGCACCTTGGCATTGATGCTGGGAATGTTCACCTCTAACCGGCTGAGCATCTCAGCAGAGCGACGCCGCATTGTCCGCTGGTCAAGAAGTGCGAGAGGTCCAACATGGTTGACCAATTCACGATTCAAAAATAGATTCTGCCAGATGGTCAGGTCATTACAAAGCGCCAAGTTTTGATAAACCGTTTCAATGCCTTCCCGACGAGCATCCTCTGGAGATGCAAAATGAGCGGGTTTCCCATCTAGAAGAATCTGCCCAGCAGTTGGCGTATGTACGCCCGAAATACATTTAATTAATGTGGACTTTCCAGCACCGTTATCGCCGACGATCGCCGTAATCTCGCCCTTGTACGCCCAAATACTGATATCTGTGATGGCATGGACATTACCAAACCATTTACTCACCTGATCGACATGCAAGAGTACATCAGCGCGATCGGGTCTTGTTGTGCTTGGTGCAACGGTGGTTGCTGAGAGAACATCATCGTTGGTGAAGGGCGGCGGTATGGAATTAGGCTGATTTGAACCATTGTCTGATCCAGGAATCGGTTGATTTATACTCATTGTTGGTACCTCATAAGCAAGGCGGCAAGAACAACGACAATACCAACCGCCAGCGGTTGATAAAACTGGGAGACGGACAGTAATGTCAAACCGTTGACGAGAGCGGTGAGTAACAAAGCACCAACAACTGGACCAACAACCGTTCCCCGACCGCCAAATAAACTGACACCTCCTAATACCACAGCCGCTACAGAATTGAGCAGAAAACTGGTATTCGAGGCAGGCTCTGCTGCACCCACACGAGCTGTTAGCAGAATGCTGGCAATACCCGCTAAGCAACCCGAGATGACATAGGCGACAATTTTCATGCGAGCGGTATCGATGCCCGTCGCTCGGGCTGCCTCTACATCTCCCCCCGTCGCCAACAAATGGGTGCCAAATCGGCTATAGAACAGCACAACATGTGCGATGAGGGTTGCGATTACCGCCAAAATGATAAAGTAACTAATCGGTCCCAAACCGCCTGTCGCAAATGTCAGCAGAAATGGACTAGCAATTTGCACTGGCTTACCATCTGATAGCACTAGGGCAGCACCCGCTGCTGCACTCAAGGAACCCAGGGTGACAATGAAATCGGTAATTTTGCCTTTGGCGATGACTAGTCCATTAATCAGACCCACGAGAGCGCCTGTGGCGATCGCCAATAAACATGCCACCCAAATTCCCCATCCCCGGCTGTAGGCTTGTCCAAGCACCACACTCCCCAATGTCAGAATCGAAGCCACGGACAGATCGATTCCCCCCGTCAAAATTACATAGGTTTGCCCAACAGTCAGCACTACCAGAATCGCCGCTGCTAATAGGAGGGCCTGTATATTCCCCAGGGTTAAGAAGACAGGGGACGCAATGCTAAAAACAATAATTAATAACACCAGAGCAACCGCCGCTGTCCAATCAGCCCAGAAACTGGGATCTCGTAGGCGTCCCAACGTTGGAGATCTACTAGCCTGTGCCATGATGACATACCTTATGGGGTGTAAAAAATAATGTTGTTAGACGAACGTAGGGGCATTGCACGAGATACCCCAGAGACTTGAATTGAATAAACTGTAATTTTCGCGGGGTGGGCATCTTGTTCATTGAGCAAGATACCCACTCCACAAATCTGAACTCGTACTCTTCAGAATCGCTCGTACTCTTCAGGATTGAAGGCGATAACCCATCTAGGTGTTACTGCTTCAGCGGATCTGCAAAAGGATCTGGATAGTCAGAGAACGGTTTGGGAAAACTTTCCAACGCCTGATCCGCATTGCCCTTGTTCACTACAGCAACGGGAGCCGTTACATTTCCTGGCAAGGTTTCACCAGCCATTGCTGCCTGACAAGCCTCCATGCCCATCGCTCCGATCGCGTAGGGATATTGGGCAACTGTTGCCGACAACGTCCCCTGCTGTACAGCCTTAATGGCATCTTGGAGTCCGTCTACGCTGATTACCTTCACTTGAGTTTGTTTCCCTACATCAGCAAGAGCTCGCACCACTCCCAAACCCATGTCATCATTAGCAACAAAGAACCCCTTTAAGTCAGGGCGTGCTCGCAAAATATCTCCGGCGGCTGTCAGGGCCTTTTGCCGCTCCCAATCTGCCGAAACGGTTTGCACGATACGAATATTATCAGGAATGCCCTGTTGAAAGCCTTCTAAGCGAGCCTGACTAGTGGCATCTCCCGCAATACCTCCAATCAGGGCTACATCTCCACCGTTGGGCAGCAATCTAGCCATTTCCTGAGCAGCCAATTTGCCTGCACTGACATTATCCGTACCAATGTAAGTCGAAACTTTCAAGTTGGCAGTCCTTGCAGCTTCCTCGCCAATGGGACTATCAATATTGACAATATGTTTACCCGAGTTAGCAGCTTGAACGAGGGGTTGTACCAGGTTTGTCTGCGTAATAGGATTGATGATAAAACAGCCGTAATTCTGTCCGGCTAAAGCTTGCACCTTATCAGCCTGCCCGGTCGTGTCATTCAAGCTGTTAGCCGCCTGCACCGTTACACTCGTATTTACAGTTTTTGCTTGATCCTCAATTCCCTGCTGCATGGTCTGGAAGAAGGGATTGTCCAATCCTTTAATCACCGCAGCTACAGGTTGTACATTGCTTCCGGTCCGATTGTTGTCGTTACTACTGGTATTACGTTCAGGCGCATTACAACCTGTAAGCGTTATTACCGCAGCAAGTAGCGCCAACGTGCCGCCCAAACTGCACCGTTGCTTACCCACTTTTGTGCCTCCTATTCTGAGACCATTCCTAGGGCAAACGCATTTTCTTAAATAGACATAAGATTCGTGAATCTTATCCAGAATATCCCCATCCAGAACATTCTCTAAGTACACACCTGTCACGGAATGACATTTGGAGAATATTTGTTTGGTGAGTTGCAGCGCGTCTATCCTGGGAGTAATTATTCTCTTATCCTCTGCAATTTAACTGAGCTATGCATCTATCTGAAGGTTAGGTTCAACCTTGTTGAACTTAATACACAACTGTAAAGCTTCAACTAATTTGATGTTTGTTTAAGCGTCAGAAGCATCTGCTCTAAATGTGGAGCATTGGAACGGCAAGATCTCAAGATGCACCGCTCCAAGGGACAGAACGTGAGTGAGGTGTCCCTCAACCGGGAGGCAAGGCTGCACCTAAATAGCTACTTGGAGTGGCGACGGCAGCAGTCCGGGGAGTTTGAGCCGCTGCTGGAGAGTCCGCTGTTTCTGGTACAAGACCCAAAGAATCAGGGGCAAAGGTTGGGCTACCAGGGACTGCACAAGATGGTGGAGCAGCTAGGGGCGATCGCCGGAGTGGAAGACATCAACTCGCACCGCTTCCGGCATACCTTGGGGACAAAGGTGACCAAGCTGGGAATTGATCCATTGTTTTGTTTAGCAAGGAGCTGATGGGAATCAAGAGCGATTGGATCTTCCAGCGCTGCAGCAGGGGGTGCAAACAGGCAGCAGCAGAGGTGTCTGTGAGGTCAGTTGAAGAAATGTTAACAACCAGTAGAACCGAAACAGCGCCAAAAAAACCGATTTTCAGCTCTACTGATTCATAATTCCAGCACCAGTGCGCCCCATCACCAATTCGTTAGTTCTTTGGCTCGCAAGCTTCGCCTAGCAAAAGAAGCAACACAACCATTACTAAATAGTTCGATTTCAGTGCCACACCAGGGCTTTTTATCTGCTATATTAGTCAAGCGCCAAAAGGAACCTCACTCTCTAACCGGCAGCCAACCCGCTTTCAGAGGTCGTACAAACACTTCTGCTTAGTCCGGTTGTTCTCACCTCTCAGGTGAATGCCG
>NZ_JACXWX010000126.1 GCF_014764505.1 Phormidium tenue FACHB-886 | reverse complement strand
AGTTCATCCAGGAGTTCAGGTCGAAAAGTCATAGTACGAGTGTCTTGGGTCTAGTTGTTCATTAGATCTCATTTCCTCACCTTTGACACACTTCAATTTACAATCCCCTAGAGAACAAACACTATTCGCCAGAAGAACACGCCTTAATACAACAGCAGCAATACCAATCGGTGCTGCTGCACATACAGGCTATCCAAGTGCTGTTGAAGTCCACCCATCCTCTCCTCTAAGAGTCATCCTGCCACCGCCTCGAACCAGGCTAAATGCAGCTTCAGCGTCCACAGCACCGCCTCGAACTCCCGATCGTCTCTCCAGCCTGCCCACTGCCGTTGACCTGTTTGCGCGGAGCGCGTATCGCCCAAGGTCATCTCAATTAAGCGTTTGAGACAATAAAATCACCCAACCACAACCGCGCGATCGGCAACGAAGAGCATGGAACGCGACACCCTGGTTCGCTTGCCCTGTTCTTGTAAGCTGATTGCTGATTAATTCAGGTAATCTTGAGTACTGGAATTGAGTAATCGAGCATCAGGGTTTATTTATATTCTGATTCTAGCGATTTCGCCTGTCATCTCGTTGGCTATTCGATTGCCGGGTTAATAAGCAGCTTTACTGGTTGATTGACCTAAGGCTAGTTTAGACGACGATTATAGCCGTTCACCTACTGCATCATTATTTGCTAATCACGCCATTCTTTTTGCTTACCACAGTATTGCTTGAAAAAAGATAGAAGCGTTTAAAGAATACGAGGTTTTAATCTATGAACACCATTGAGTTGGACTGCACAATACAAGAAGAAATTGAGCGGTTCGTCTACTTTGAAGAGTTTTTGCGACAGAACCAAAAAGTTTGTAGCAATGGAGTAATCTAATTCATAGGATTAGATTAAAATAGGCAAAATTTTGCGAAATCTTTTTACTCTATTTGTTGAGGTTGTGTTCTCCTAAAGCCTTAGAATTAACTTTTGAAGCTATCTTCCGGTAACGCTCATGATCCATCACATTTCGATTCCAGCTGAAAACCCGCAGCGCGTCGCAGAGGTTCTTGCTGAGCTATGGGACGGATACGTTGTGCCCTTTTTACCAAACTCAGGAGGCTATGCATCTGGCAGCTACGTTGCATTTGCCTGCAACTCTTATGGCACTGCTATAGAGGTCTACCCACTGACAACCGAACTCATTCCTGGTGAAGGTGAAGAACAAGCAAATTCTCGAGAAAACAATCTCCCCTCCCGCTTCACTGCAACTCATGCTGCGATCTCTGTTCCAGCTAGCCGGCAAAAGATTGAGCAGATTGGAGCTCGCTTCGTAGCTACGGCCTCGTGGCCCTTTGACCCGGTAAAACCGTTCAAATAAGTGGGGCAATTCCTCCGCAGGAATGCCCGTCCCTGTGTCACAAATGTTTAATTGGACAGCGTTTTCTGTGAAGTGCAACCGCACTGTTATCGTTCCTTCAAAGGTGAACTTAAACGCATTGGAAAGCAGGTTTAGAACTATCTTTTTCCACATTTCGCGATCGATATAAACGGGTTCTGGTAGCGGTGGGCAATCTACAATCAATTGCATTCCAGCACTTTCGATCGCGGAACGAAACATACTCGCTAAATCAGCTGTGTAGGTGGCTAAGTCTGTAGGTTCGTAGTTAGCTTGAATACGCCCAGCTTCAATGCGAGAAACGTCAAGGAGAGTATTGACCAGCTTGAGCAGGCGTTGAGCATTGCGATGCACCACCTGTAGCTGTTCTCGTTCTTTAGCAGACAGCGCTCCGTCTGCTGTCAGCATTTCCTCTAATGGACCCAGCATCAGCGTGAGGGGAGTGCGAAATTCATGGCTAACGTTGGCGAAAAACTGCGTTTTCAATTCGTCCAGCCTGGAAAGCTCCTCTTTTTGCCGTAAGACTTCCCGTTCTAGCCTGCGTTGCTCGGTGACATCACGCCCTTCGACAGTCATGAAAACAACATTGCCTCGGCGATCGCGAATCGGATTAAGGTTGAAATCAACGGTAATGGCTTCCTGTCCGTCTACACCCCCAATGGACTCTATATCGTATCGAACAAACTCTCCTTGAGCTGCCCGTCGAATCGCGTCTTTAAGCTGCTCCTTGACTTCCGGGGGCGAATTCTCCCACCAGCGACCTTCCCAAAAAGGAATACCATGCACATCACTCCGACTGACTCCTACACTTTGAACTGAAGTGTTGTTTGATTCCCAACCAATTCCTTGGGTATCGCACAGTCCACAGAACTGGAACGTGTTGTTCATCGTTACCCGTGCTGTGAGCAAGCGCATCAGAGCAGTCTCATGTTTCGGTCGCGCTTTCGCAATTTCCTGCTTGAGTAACTCAACGTCATTCAGGAGATAGTCATCAGAGTCATCGACAGGTTTGAGGGTCGTCAGGTCATCTAACCGATTCATTAGATAGCTCCTCGGAAATTAGGTTCTCGCCACGTTTCTGTGGAGTTACACAAAGCGCTAATGGCTTGAATTAACTCCTGAGGCTCGATCGGTTTGGCAATGTGCCTCTGAAATCCAGCTTGCAGTGCCTGTTGCTGATTAAAGTCTCCTGCATAGGCGGTGAGGGCGATCGCTGGAATCTGCCCACCTTGCTCTGGTGATAATGACCGAACTTGGCGCAGTAGGGTATAACCATCCACTTCTGGCATGGCAATATCTGCAATCAACACACTGGGGTTAGATTCGCTCAATTGCTGCAAAGCACCCCTTGCCGAAGTTGCTGAAATGATGGTGGCTCCTGCTTGTTCTAAGATGAATTGAACTAATTCCAGATTATCAACCTCATCATCCACCACTAAGATTCGCAGTCCTGACAGCGGTGAGGTAGAAGTAGCAGGCACTTCTAATTCCTCTTCCTCGTAATTTTGCTGTTCAGGCTGCACGAGTAGTGGCAGCATTACAGTAAAAGCGGCTCCCTGTCCTTCTCCAGGGCTTTCAGCTTTGACGCTACCACCATGTAATTCGGCGAGATGACGAACGATCGCCAATCCTAGTCCCAATCCCCCAAACTTACGAGTAGTAGTGCCGTCTTCCTGCCGGAAGTACTCGAACACATGCGGAAGAAATGCTGGGCTAATCCCTTTCCCCGTATCTTTCACTTGAATTTGAGCTTCTGTCCCAACTTGTTCTAACCAGATTTCGATTCGCCCTCCCGATGGGGTGAACTTGACTGCATTAGACAGTAAATTCCAGACAATCTGCTGAAGGCGACCTGCATCGCCGGAGATCCGCCCAGTCGTACCCACAAAATTCTTTTGAATTTCAATCCCTTTCGCTTCGGCTGACAACCGCACCGTTTCGATAGCCGCATCAACAACAGTCACTAAATCAACTGGATAAACATTCAACACCAACTTACCGCGCAGAATGCGAGAGACATCGAGTAAATCATCAATCAGTTGCGTTTGCAATTTGGCGTTGCGCTCGATCGTCTCTAGGGCTTGCTTCATAGCTAGTGGCTTAAACTGGCGGGTCTGCAATAGCTTTGCCCAGCCGAGGATTGGATTGAGCGGTGATCGCAACTCATGGGAGAGCACTGCTAAAAATTCATCTTTAATTCGGTTCGCGGCTTCGGCTTCTTTGCGTGCCATTTGCTCTCGTTGTAGCAATCTTTCCCGTTCCTGTTCCATTTGGTCTCGCTCAGTGGTGCGTTTGATGAGGCGATCGCGCATCACAGCGAACACGTGAGAAAGGTGGGCGACCTCGGTAATGGTGCTTCGTGGTAATGGGGCTTGGGTATCTCCAGTGGCGAGCTGATCGGTTGCGTAGGCTAAGGTTGAGAGAGAGTTTGACAGACGACGGGCAACCAGCAATCCAATGATCAGCGCGATAATGGCAACCGCTAAGAGGGTTTGAAAATCTCGATTGCGTCTCGCATTCAACGCGGCTAAAACGTCAGAAGCAGGTCGTTCAACCACAATGCCCCAACCGATGTCAGGTACCTGGGCATAGCCTGCCATTCGCCATTGTGAATTATCCCAATATTGCAGCCCACCAAAAGCTGCTTCCTGCTTTAACAATGCAGCAACTGGAGGAATTTGTGAGTAGTCGGCAAAAGTACTTACGACACCGCCATCGGGATGGGCAATCACCCGCCCCTGATTATCCACTAGATATGCCTTGATATTGGCATCTACACCCGTCTTAACCAATTGCTCTATTAAACGCGACGACTCAATCGCCCCAGCTGCAACTCCGGCAAATTGTTGGTTGGTGTCATAGAGGGGAGCAGTAAAGGTGAAGATTGGTTTTTGCAGGACTCGCCCAATCCGGACATTGAGCGTGGTTTGTCCTAGTTGCGCTGCTTTGTAGGAGTTGAAGTCCGTAATAGGTGGGCTTAACGGGAGATCATCACTGCGAGCGATCGCATTTCCGGCTGCATCATAGGTTGTAAACACAGCAATGTCTGGGTATGCCTGATTGACTGATTGAAGAAAATCATGCTGTTTAGAACCGGGCATCGCTGCCAAGTTAGGTTGTTTCGCTAAAGCGTAGACCGCAGCACGATGCAGATTGATATAGTTGGCAACATCTTGAGATAAAGCTTTTGCTAGCGCTTGCTGAAGCGTGAGTGCTTGATTGATGGTGGCTTGTTCTTGCGGTAGAGCAATCAGAGTAACGGCAAACAAAAGTGGCAGAGTGACGATCCCCACAAGCGTCACGGCGAGTTGAGTTTGTAAAGACCTTGGATCAAGCCGACGAAGGTAAGGACCTAACCACGGTAGTACTGCCAGTAATGTACTCAGCCCGCCATAAAAGAGAACTGAATTCCAGGTGGGAAACCCTAACCCGATCGTCCATGACCACAGCATTGCCCCAGCTAGCAAGTGAGCTGCCTGAAAGAGTCTTTTAGGTACTTTGGGGTAGAAATAGACTGCCAATAGTGCCAGTCCACAAATCAAATAAGCAACACCATAGAACAGCAAATAGGGGCGAACTGGGGTATATAAACGAGCATTAAACTGCGGATTAAACGGAGTCAGAACAATGATTCCATCCACCACCATCCGAATACCCATCAGCAAGGCAAACAGATCAATTCCCTGTTTAGAATTCTGGCTATGACGGTTTTGTAGAAAAGGGGCGATCGTCGTTCCCACCCCCAGAATGCCGAAATCTGCCAGTGCAGTCCAGGTGCCCGCTAGCAGGTGCCCACTGGCGGCTTGTAGCAGAGCAGAACCTGCCACAAAATGAGCCAAGAGCATAATGGGACGACGCGGCAATAACGTGACGGCAGCAATTAGAATTGCACCCCCAATGACTTGCCATGCTCCTAACCAGGGTAAGTGTGGCTGAATGGGAACAAATACATGGGTATTGAGCGTATGGGGCAACATCAACATCAACATGCCTCGAATGGCAATATAAATGCCAATAAACCATTGCAAGGTGTCGATCCAGATTTGCCGTTTCATTGCACTCCTCCTTTATCCCAACCTGACGAACCAGCTCTAAACCCGATGTAGCAGACGAGCGATCGCGTTCACTAACACCTCTGGTTCTATAGGTTTAGAAAGGTGTTGCTGGAACCCTGCTGCCATTGCTTGCTGGTAATCAATTTCTCCAGCATAGGCGGTCAGGGCGATCGCCTTGACTTGCCCTCCTTGATCCGGTGGCAACATTCTGATCTGTTGCATCAACATATAGCCATTCATCTCAGGCATTCCGATATCACTTACAAGCAGATCCGGTTGAGACTGGATTAACAGGGTCAAGGCTTCACTGGCAGAAGCGGCAGTCGCGACTGTTGCCCCAGCTTGCTCTAATAGAAAGGCAATCAAATCGCGAGTATCGGTTTCATCATCCACCACTAGAATTTGAACACCCTGCAAATTAAGCGGTTGTTGAGATAAGGGGGAAGCATGACTCGCCGTTATCTCATTCGCCATCAGCGGCAGTTTGACCGTGAACATAGCCCCCAATCCTTCTCCTGGGCTATCGGCTTGAATCGTTCCACCATGCAGTTCCACTAAATGCCGTACGATCGCCAGCCCTAACCCTAACCCACCAAACTTACGCGTGGTTGTACTATCTGCTTGACGAAAGTAATCAAATACATAGGGAAGAAAATCAGAAGCAATGCCTTTCCCCGTATCGCGAACGGTAATTTGAGCGTGATTATTAACTTGCTCCAATTGCATCGTAACTTGACCATCGATAGGCGTAAATTTAACGGCATTCGACAGTAAGTTCCATACAACTTGCTGTAATCGGGTTGAATCGCCTGAAACTAGTCCTACTTCGGGATCTAGCTTTGTCTCTATCACAATTGACTTGGCTTCTGCGGCTAATCGCACCGTTTCAATCGCCGCTTGAATTGTTGATTTCAGATTAATTGGGCTAACCGTGAGGCTCAATTTGCCCTGTAGAATCCGAGAAACATCCAGCAAATCTTCAATGAGTTCGGATTGCAGCTTGGCATTGCGTTCAATCGTTGCTAAGGCTAGCTTCGTTTTTGATGCATCTAAATTACCGTTCAGTAGGAGCCTGGACCAGCCGAGAATGGGGTTTAGGGGCGATCGCAACTCGTGGGATAAAACCGCTAGAAATTCATCTTTGATTCGATTAGCTCGCTCTGCCTCTTCTCGTGCCGCTTGTTCTCGCTCCAAAAGCTGTTTGCGTTCGGCTTCGTCCTGCCGGCGCTCAATTAAGTCAGCCGCTTGTCGTGTTAGCAAATCAAGAAATCGCAGTTCACGCTCACTGGGTCGATGACGAGTGTGCCAGTGGGTTGAGACCATGCCGATTGGCTTGCCTGAACGGGTAATCAGTGGGGTGGATTGGGCAGAGCGATAGCCCGCCTCAACGTGCATCTGCATCGATCCGCCTGGGTCTTCGCTTTCGGGTACATCAAAATCAACGAAGCTGCGAATGCCGCTCCTAAGAGCAATGCCGCAGGGCGTGTTAGAACTTGCATTCACACGATAGAAATGCTCCGTCATTGTCTGGTCGAAGCCTTGTGTGGCAAGTAACAGTAGATCTTGTGTTGCTTCATCAAGAATCTGTACGGTTCCGGCATCCGCTTGAGTGAGGGCGATCGCCGCTGCCATAATTTCTTGATAAAGCGTCTGGATGTTGTCCTCTGTTACGAGTCTGACGCTGAGGTCTCGCAACAGTTGAGTATCTTTCAAGTTTGCGGCAGCTTCTACTTCGGCTTGTTTGCGATCGGTGATATCCAGAGCAACCCCAATCCAATACTCAATCTCACCAGCGTCATTGTTTACGGGTAAGGCGCGAGTATAGAGCCAGCGATACACTCCATCAGCACGACGAAACAGAATCTCAATGTCGTAGTCGGAAACATGGCTCGTTGCGGCCATCCGAGCCTCGTAAACCCGATCGCGATACTCTGGATGAATGCGTTCTGTCCAACCGTTGCCCTGCAACTCTAAGAGCGATCGCCCAGTGAAGTCTAACCCCCACTGGTTGACATAGGTGATGAAGCCATCGGGTCGGCTCATAAACACTAGCTGCGGGGATAGCTCAGTGAGTGCCCGATAGCGATCTTCACTGTCACGCAAAGCCACTTCTGATCGCAGCTTTTCGACGGCTAACCAGATTCGTTCTGCTGCTGTTTCCAGCAGATGGATTTCACGCTCTTGCCATTGTCGCGGTTCATTGGTTGCGGCAATCAGATTCACTGCCCAGCGACCATCCATAAAGAATGGCACAGCGACATGAGCGCGAATTGCGAGGGGTTCGTAAACAGTCGCGTAGCAATCAACGGAGCGCGGATCGTATTTGTTGTCGTTGGAAATGTAGAGTTGCCCCGATCGCAGCAACTCCAAAACGATAGCCGGGTAGTGAGAAAGCAGGTGTTCACCCACGAGCGAGGGCAGCGAGTCATGGTAATCGCTGGTGATCCAAGCACGATCGCGTGCCTCATCGGTTTGGGCAAAGTAGCATCGCTTGAGCTGCAAATACTGCCCAATCATTTCAATCGCCGTTGTCATCAAATCATCGGCATGGTCGATCGTGCGAATTGTCTCACTTAAGTCAGATAGAAACTGGGCATCCTGCTTCCGCAATTCGCTCTCGTGAATGTCGGTGCAGGTTCCGACCCATTTTGTCACCTGTCCAGTTTCATCTTTGACTGGGATGCTGCGTACCAGTTGCCAGCGCCATTCTCCTGTGTGGTAGCGAAAGCGATGTTGAATTTCTAACGGTTCACCCGACTGAAGGCTGTGTTGCCAGCCGTGCAAAGTATTCGTCAGATCATCGGGGTGAACCACCTGCCGCCAGTTCCAATCGTAAAGCCGTTCTGGAGGCAGCCCGATGTAGTCTGCCCATTGTTCGCTCAGGTAGTCCACGCTGCCATCAGGCGTTGCTGTCCAGAGCAGTTGGGGGACTGTAGCAGCCAGTGTGCGGAACCGCTCCTCACTTTCGCGCAAGGCTTCTTCAGTTTGCCTGCGATCGGTGATGTCAAAGCTGGTTCCTACATAGCCCAGCAGGTCTCCAGCATTGCTGAATCGTGGCGCAGCAAAGCAGTCCAGCCAGCGATATTGTCCGTCTGCTCGCCTGATTCGAGCCTTTGCCTGGAAGAGTTTGCGCTCCTGAAATGCCTGTAGATAAGCAGAAACATACGGTTCTGCGTCATCGGGATGCAAGTCAACCTGCCATCCAAACCCCTGAATCTCTTCTAACGTTTTGCCGAAGAAGTCTAAGTAAGCCTGATTGACGAACTCGCAGCCCCCATCAGCGCCGTTCAGCCAAATCAGACAGGGGGCACAATCCGCCAGAACCCGAAAGCGTTCTTCACTTTCGCGGAGAGCGGCTTCAGCCCGTTTGCGATCGGTAATATTCTGTGCTGCACCTACATAATCAACGGGACGACGCTCAGCATCAAAGAACGTTTGCCCGCGAGCCGAGATCCAACGCTCAATCCCGTCCTCAATACCAATGACACGAAATTCAGCCTCAAAGATGCCATCACCATTGGGGTCAATGGCTTTTGCCGCCTGTTGTTCAACATACTCGCGGTCTTCGGGATGTAGTCCAGCAGTATGGACGGCGTAATTTACCTCGGCATCCGGTGATAACCCCCACATCGCCTTCAATGGGGCATCCCAAATGAGTTCATCCGTCACCGGATTCCATTCATACGGTGAAAATTGAGCGACTTCGATCGCGCTTCGCAATTGCTGTTCGCTCTTGCGTAATTCCTCTTCAATGCGTTTGCGTTCGTCTTCGTCGCGCCTGCGATCGCTGATGTCGATCGAAACACCAATAAATTTTTGCAAAGTCCCATCTGGATTAAGAATCGGCTGTGCTCGCTCCTCTATCCAGACGATTGCACCCGTGTCGGGTCGGATGATGCGAAATTCACAATAATATTCGCTTCTAGTCTCCACGGCTTGTTCGACTATTGCTCGATGCGGCGATTGATCTTCCGGGTGCAGTAGGGCAATTCCCTGTTCAACCGTGTGAACGTTGTTGGCACCGTAAATCTCAGGGAAATTGGCAGAGGTAATCAGGCTATCGTCGCATGGGTTCCACTCCCAAGCGATCATCCTTCCAGCTTCCACCGCCAGTTTCAACCGCTCTTCGGCCTCATGGATGGCAATCTCTGCCTGTTTGCGATCGGTGATGTCGAAGATCACCCCCCTGCTAAAGATGGGTTTTCCATCCGCATCGTAGCTGGCGCTCCCTCTCGCCATGAGCCAGCGCACGGTGCCATCCGACCAAAGCGTTCGGTACTCAATCTCATGATGTTCGAGTTGTCCATCCTCCAGTACAGGGCGCATTTCCTGGATACGCTGACGATCGTCTGGATGGACGGCATTTAAGAAAACCTGATAAGACATTTCAGTATCAGCAGGCAACCCAAACAGCGCTTTACATTGATCTGTCCAGACCAACCTGTCCTGCGATACGTCCCAATGCCATAACCCCAGATTGGCTCCCTCCGTAGCCAGTCGCAATTGCTCCTCATTCTGCCGCAGCGCTGCCTCAGCTTGTTTACGTTCGCTGATGTCTTGAAAATAGATAGCAACTCCTTCCAGTGAAGGGTAGGCTCTTACCTCTAGCCACCGTTGCACAGGTTCACCAAACTCCTCCCAAGATACAGAAACCTGTTCCTGCAAAGCTTGGTGCAGTTGCCGATAGGCAAATCCTCCCTTCTCGCTGGGGAATACCTCCTCCCAAACATTCTTGCCAATTAGCTCTTCGAGAGACTTTTGCAACAGTTGTAGAGCGGCAGGGTTGGCATAGGTATAGCGCCAATGGCGATCGAACGCCACAAACGCATCCGTCATGTGCTCCAGGAGATGAGTGGTGCGACGATGGGCGGTTTCGGACTCAGCTCGGAGCTGTTGTTCTTGTCGTAGGGCAACTCGGCGTGCCTGATCCAACCTACTGATTAGCAGGGCAATGATGACAGACGCTCCCAGGCGAACCAGATTTCCTGGATTGGCAATACTCAGGGAATTGTACGGTGGAATGAAGTAGTTAATGGCAAGTGTAGACAGTACCGTTGCCACCAAACCGGGTTTCAGCCCGCCATACCAGGCACTGAGCATCACCGCCATATAGAACAAAGCAAGGGGGGTCGGTTGTATGAAGGAACTAAGCAACAGGCTGACTGCCAGAGCCAGAGCTACGCTGAGCAACGCCACCCCATAGGAGAGCAGTGGTGAATTTCCAGCCATCATTCTTTTCACACTCAGTCCGATGCTCCTGCCAATCATCACGTTGCTCCACTAAATTGGCGAGCGAACCAGGCTGGCAAAGTCACCCGAACAGGTTGCCGCCATTTGTAAGCTTTGTGACAGGGCTTCAACCCAACGTAATAATGTTTGCGAAAGTGTTTGCGAACAGTTGGCATTGCCTTTAGTACATACGAAGTGCGATCGCGAAGCGTCTCCATTTCCGACAAAGATTGTTTCAGAGCAATTAGAATTCATCTCACAGGTTCAGTCCCGAAGCAAGGTGATGACTGCCACTTAATTCTCAGCTTCCGTTTTTTCTCACGTAGCCATTTTGAACAAGCGACATCAGGCGGACTATGGCAAGAAGTCCCCTGACGATTCTCTAACGTTTGACAGAGCCACAAATCTACCTTTAGAGGTAAGCTTTAGCAAGAAGCTAGAGGTAGTAGATCAAGACAATTACCCCATTCCCTAGTTTCTCTTGTCAATCGAGAGCTTGATTTGGATCGGGCTAAGGTTTTGAGCTACAGGAAGTACAATGAAGTGCTACCAGTTGTGGTCTCGCTTTTTATTCATCAACGAAAATAGGCAGGAGGTGTTGAGGTTGTGATCAACGGTAGGGTGACTATGAAAGTAGCTCCCTATCCTTCGCCCTGGCTATTGACCTCAATGTCTCCCCCATGTAACTCAATTAATTGCCGCACGATCGCTAATCCTAAGCCTAACCCTCCATGCTTGTGAGTATTTGAACTATCCGCCTGCCGGAAGTAGTCAAAGACGTAGGGTAGAGCCTCAGCCCGAATTCCTTGTCCGGTGTCACTGACCTGAATTCTCGCTGTTCCATCTTGCTGTTTCAGATGGATCTCAATCTGCCCTCCGCTTGGGGTGAATTTGATGGCGTTTGCGAGTAAGTTCTCTATCACTTGTCGCAGGCGATCGCGGTTGCCCTGAACTGAATCAACCGTATTATCTACATGAGTGTTTAGTTGAATGTTCTTAGCCGTTGCTTCTGGTTGTACAGTTTGAATCGCCGCTTCAATCACTGAGCTTAAATCAACAGGATATTTATTTAGCAGCAGTATTCCTCGCAGCAGGCGAGAGATATCTAATAGATTCCCAATCAGTTGAGTTTGCAATCGGCCATTGCGCTCAATTGTTTCCAGAGCACGAGCAGTAATGGTTTCATCAAACTTGCGAGTCCGCAATGCCTCTGCCCAACCCAAAATAGAGTTGAGGGGTGTACGAAGCTCATGGGAGACGATCGCTAAAAACTCATCCTTCAAGCGGTTGGCTTGCTCCAATTCTTCTACCTGACGCTGAAGGGCATTTAAGGCAATTTGTAGCTCTCGCCGCCGCAAGCTAACTTCTTCTACCAAAGCTTCCAAATCGTGATTCTGACTAGCAAGCTCTTGTTGTAGTAAGGGTTGTGTCGCAAAAACTTGTTAAGGACAAACGATCGGTATCGTTTGCATCCCTTAAACAGCGATTTCAAAGATCGATTCGATAAATTTTGCTTGAGAGACACTGTCCCCTTGTTTAACTCTTTTCACCTGTCCTTTTCTGATCATGCTCATCGCTTCAATTCCACTCAACGCTCTTCTGGCACTGTTAAATGATTTGAACCCCATCATTGGTTTCACAATGCGCTTGATGTTTCGATGGTCTTGTTCAACGATATTGTTCAAATACTTGCTCTGTCGTAATTCTGTCTCGGCTTTCAACGTTTGATCTTCCCTCAATTCATCGATTGCAACTGGATAAGCAGCATTTTTATCAACGGTAAT
>NZ_JACXWX010000125.1 GCF_014764505.1 Phormidium tenue FACHB-886 | reverse complement strand
ATCTCTTTCCAGATCGCCCTGATACTCTGGCTCAACTCGAGAAGCTGAAATCAGGGGAGCTTCAACACTTACGTTTTTGAAGGGAGTATCAAGATGTCTAATCGAAGGCTCCCTTTATATCCGCATCCAAGACATACTTTCTTCTACTTCGGGCATCACCCTTGGCAGAGTTGTAGATTGCCGCGATTGCATCATGACAGCCCCGTCCCGGTCGGAAACCATAGCTTGAACCCTCGAACTTGGTTTCCCAATAAGGCTCAAGCGCATTTTTGACCATTGCTTGAATCGCTCGGTCAGTCATGACTGGTATCCCTAACGGGCGTTTCTTGCCGTTAGCTTTCGGAATATAAACCCTTCGGACTGGTCGAGCTTTCCACACTTCGTACTCTTTGAGTGAATCGGCAAATTTGCCTCTTGACTCTGGAGTCTTGATGGTCAGCTTGTCCACTCCTGGGGTATTCTTGCCAGCATTGGTCTGAGTCACCCTTCTGACCGCTTGTAGGCGGTTTGAGTAGCTTCTCAGCATCAGTCGTTGAAGTGAGCGGACTTTTTTAAGGTCGCCCTGCTTAGCTGCACGATAGATCCGTTGTCTGAGATTAGTCACGATTTTATTGACCTTCTGCCAAACGACAGCCGACCAATCCGTGCCTGTGGTTACGTTAGACATTCCTGTCTCCCAACTTTTCCCATCAGATTCGTAGCCTCAACCACGAACATCGTGTAGAACACCAGTCTCTCGTCGGCATCCTTTCGGATCGGGTATTGCCCTATCCATCGAGTTATCAGGGACAAGTCCTGTTTCCTCCTGCCTTTCGGCTGATGGCATTCGCTTCTAGAGACCTCCCTTCCCTCCTACAGCACAGCGCCCCTTGCGGGTTGCCTTCTGAACGAAGTCAGACTGTATGAGGGTTACTGCGTTTCACTCCTTGCAGATACGACTAACTTAGGTTTCCTCTTTACCCCGGATGCATTGTAGGTGTCTCTGTCGGTTCAACAAGGCATTTGAACCAATCTCAAGAAGTCACGATGCATTAACTTCTTCAATTGCATCACCTGGCTCGTATCATCCACTTTCGAGTTACTATTCCCTAACGGGGTGTAAGGTGAGGATTCACTTTCGTTAACCCTATTAGTCTTCCTCTTGCCCGGTTTTTCCTTGTGGATAGGATACTTCCTTGGGCTTTTATCTCCGCTTCACACATATCCGTTACCAGCTATGCATGGAAGAAATGAGGATGGGTCTGAGACACTGACCCAGGAAGCTTGTTCAAGAGTTTTCTTGAGACTTCCACTGCGAAAGAGCGACTTTCGCATCGCACGCATCGACGGGGGTTGCACCCGCTTCTCCATGCTTGAGAGGCACGGCGACTTCTCTATTCGTCCACGATGCTACAAAGCGGGGGAGATGGGATTTGAACCCACGATCTTTCGCTCGACAGGCGACTGCTTTGAGCCAGACTAAGCTACACCCCCAAGGTGGCGATTCAATTGTCTAGGTTCAGAAGGTGGACTACAGAGCCTTTGTGAGAGGTTGTAGTGTTGATACTACAGTTATACTACAAACGTGCTACAAATTGTCGACCCCGTACTACAACTTTTTTTTCTTAAGTAGGAGGGCGATCGGGAAAGAAATAGTCATATCGCCCTCTCCTACTGCGTTTCCCCCTTACGTTAGGGAGGAAATGCGGGCTTCACTCATCTGCCACAGTTTGTAAGTCAGAAATTCAGTGCGATCGCTCATCACTGCCAGGAACATCCCTTCATGAGCATCCTTGTCCTCAGCAATCCAGCTTCCGGTCAGTCCGACTTCGACAAACCCCTCATCTACAGCAATGAGGGTGGCTACTGCGCGATACTCCTGATTTAGTGTCATCTCCAGCACTTTCAGTTCAGGAATATCAGCAGGCAGCAGAAAGGAGGCATGACCAGGTTCAACATGGAGCGTTTGCCCTAACCGCATTGCCAGGAGGACTCGCTCTTGCATCAACAGTTCGGGGTTGGTCATGGTCCGCTCCATGTACAGCCCAACGTCGGTGTAGTTCAGCTTCAACATCGGTTTTGCCTCCTTTCTGGCTTGAGGTCAGGTGTCAATAGGCTGCTGTTCTTTCCAAAACTGCTCAGCAAAGGCGATCGCTGGATGCATCGGTGCTTTGGGTTTGGTTTTGAGTACCATTCCGGTTTCATGCAGAAGGCGATCGCCTTTGCATGAATTGCACTTCTCGCAGGCGGTTACCACGTTGTCCCAGGTATGGGGTCCACCTTTTGAGCGGGGAATCACGTGATCCAGCGTCAAATGCTTAGTGCTGCCACAGTACTGACAGGTACGGTTGTCGCGGCGAAAGACTTCCCGACGATTCACAGGAGGTACTTTCCAATGCCGCTCTGGATTGCCACTGGTCAACCGGATGTGGTCTGGGATTTGTAGTACGACACTGGGAGAGCGTACTTCCCATTGCTGGGTGCTGCTGAACTCTAGGGTCTCTGCCTGTCCGGTAACCAGTAGAACGATTCTCGTTCCGAGAGGCTACGCCAACGCCCGTTTAATGTTGATCTGTGCCAGGGGCAGGTAGTTCTTAGAAAACACTACGACCTGGTTCTGAAGTATGGGAATTTTCTGTCGCTGCTCAGTCTGCATGAGTTTTCTCCTCAAAAAATAACCCCCGCCTCTGAACACCAGGAGCGGGGGTTGGGGAAGTTAATATGGCTTTCCCTATGTCGGTGTCAGGATTGCCCTGCACCTCCCGCTGCTAGTGAGTTGATCCGGATTGAGTCGTCCGGCGATGTTGCTATCAATGCCTTCGCTGACGGATTTACCGCCGCTAAACCAATACGTCCCCTCAAACGCAAACAGCACCGCTGCTCTGCCTAGACCGTGTTGAGGTCGGCATTGCATGGCGCTGGCTAAAGTGGCGTGAAGGATGCGTATCATGGAAGGCTGTAGTATTTGTATTACAATTCTGGATGTCTACATACTACACTTGTAGTATCAGATTGTCCACCCGGGAATTGAAATTTAGGATGTTCGGTTATGGATACACGCAAACGGGGTAGCACTTCGGAAATGCAGGTCACGAGTATTCGATTGGAACCCGAACTGAAGGAGCGATTGCGGGAGATTTCTGGTGAACAGGGCTATCAAACCCTGATTCGGGAAGTCCTTTGGCAGTTTGTGGATCAGCAGATGGTGTCGGATGAGGTGCGTTGGCGTAGCCTCTCGGAACGAGAATCGTACTCGGTTGAAGATAGGCGATTACCCCGAAGGGGGAACTGCTTCGCACCGCCCTCTCATCCCCCTCTGTTATCTATGTCGGATATTCGAGCGACGTTTAGGGCAGTCTCTCAACAAGAAGAGCAATGTGCCATTACAGGGCAGCGTATTCAACCACAACAAGAGATGCTTTTAGGGTTAACAACAAACGGGGAAATTATTGCTCTCAGTATGGCGATCGCTAAATCATGCTTTCGGTAATAGGCATTGAGCCGAGATGCGTGTAAAAATTTATCATATAGGTATCAAAGCTTTGCTGGATAAGGTTTGCGGCGACCAAAATGAAAGATTGACTGTTTGCTGGGCAGGCAGCTATTCGGTTACTTGTAGCGCTGAAGCTCAGATGAGCAGATTCCTCCGGTGGTACCCAAGGAATTCAAGGTGGTCTGCTTCAATCACCCCCACTAATAAGTCGGTTAGTCTGAAAAGCTTCACATTTAATGTGTTAGCCTCAGCAAAGTCCTCAATTAAACATGAATCCTTCCCGAAATATCGGCGCTAGCAACAATGTCATATCCATCTAAACCCTCTGCTGAGCCTTGTGTAACGACCTTCGATGAGTTTGTGCACTTGGCGGATTATTCTCTGATGGATACCTTAAATGCCGATCCTGATGCCACGGTCGATGGTGATGATCACCGGGCCCGCCAGGTTTTTTCGGGTCATTTCGTACCTGTGACACCCACGCCGCTTGCAGACCCAGAATATGTAGCTCATAGCCGCACTTTTTTTAAGGAACTTGGGTTGAGCGATGAGCTGGCGCTTAATGAAAAATTTCGCCGTGTCTTTTCTGGTGATCTCTCTGCTGCCCATGAGCCGATGCGTCAGGTGGGTTGGGCGACGGGTTATGCCCTGTCGATTTATGGCACCGAGTATACCCAAAATTGTCCATTTGGTACGGGTAATGGTTATGGCGATGGTCGAGCGATATCTGTATTTGAAGGAATCATCAATGGACAGCGCTGGGAAATGCAATTGAAAGGGGGTGGTCCAACGCCTTATTGCCGGGGTGCCGACGGGCGCGCTGTCCTCCGATCAAGTGTGCGCGAGTTTCTAGCGCAAGACTATATGCACGCGTTAGGTGTGTCAACATCGCGCTCTTTGACACTGTATGTTTCTAAATCTGAGACTGTTACCCGGCCTTGGTATTCTCAAGACTCCTACTCGATTGACCCTGATGTTTTGGTGGACAATCCTGTGGCCATTTCAACTCGCGTTGCACCCTCCTTTTTGCGTGTTGGTCAGCTAGAGTTATTTGCCCGCCGCACTCGCAGCAATGCTCATCCAGAAGCATTAGAAGAGTTGAGCATGATAGTGTCGCACTTAATTGAGCGAGAGTACAAAAGCGACATTAATCAAAGCCTTGGTTTTGCCGATCAATTAGTTGAGTTGGCTAAGCTATTTCGCCAGCGTCTCACTTCACTGGTGGCTAATTGGCTACGTGTTGGTTATTGCCAGGGTAATTTTAACAGTGACAACTGCGCGGCTGGAGGCTTTACCCTAGACTATGGACCCTTTGGATTTTGTGAAAAATTTGACCCTTGGTTTCAACCTTGGACTGGTGGCGGCGAGCACTTTTCATTCTTTAATCAGCCCATTGCAGCAGAAGCAAATTATTACATGTTTTGGAAAGCAGTGAGACTGCTACTTGCAGAAGATGCTGAAGCGTTAGAACAGTTCGACCAAGTAGGCCGCGGCTTTTCAGAAGCCATGCAAAAACAAATCCAAAAAATGTGGGCGGACAAACTTGGCTTGACTGAATATCACCCAAAGCTATTTGAAAAATTAATGCAGTTAATGACTGACTCAGAGGTAGATTACACCATTTTCTTCCGCGAGTTATCCCATATACCAGATGATATCTCAGCATTGAAAAAAAGCTTCTACGTTAAAACCTCACCACAACTCGATGAACAATGGCAATCTTGGCTAAAAAGCTGGCGCGACCTCGTCATTAACGACGGCAATTTGGCTGAGATATCAAAAAAGATGAAACAGACGAACCCAAAATACACATGGCGAGAGTGGTTGATTGCCCCTGCCTACCAACAAGCCATGCAGGGTGACTATACTTTAGTTAAAGAGTTGCAAGAAGTCCTTAGCTATCCATATGATGAGCAATCACAAGACGTAGAAGATAAATACTATCGTCTAAGACCTAAGGCGTTTTTTAATACGGGTGGCGTGTCGCACTATAGCTGTTCATCTTGAATAGCTGCGTGACAAACAACTTGTATCTTGGAAGCGCGCAGCTTTGTTCTTGAGCAACTGCTGAAAGCCAGGTTTGCAATGAGTTTGAGTCCGATATGATAAAAAATTTCACGTATCTCGGCTCAACCCCTAATAGCAATGCATTATTTGAATTAGAAGTCGAAGCCGTCTATTGCTATTCCAGTGGGTTATAGCCTGGCTTTTTGTAGAGCTTCTCTGGGGCGTTCAAGATTTCTGGTTGATAGACTGTCTCTACCCAATCCTCTGGGTTGATTTCTTCGATCGCGACCGAAATCGAGTCTTCGCTGCTTTTTTGTACGTCGCATCCGACCATTTGGCAAGTATTTGGCTCTCCTCTCGCTTAGCCTCAAAAAAAATCCGTAAGTCTGAGGATTTAATAACTAAGTCAAATTGCTTCAGCTTGTCTAGCAGGACCTCAATAATTAATTCCCTCAATAGCCGATGTTCCAACAAAATTGAGAACAATATAGTGAAGCGTCGAACATCAGCATTGCCAGTTGCAATCAGTTTGATATAGTCAGGTGAAAGCTTTTCTAAGCGTTTCCAGATTGTTTGGAAGGCACCTTGCCGAGAAGTTTGAGAGCGCATTTGCAATAGGTCATCCTGAACAACCATTTGCTTAATCGTCTCTCGATCTAAACCCTGAAACAACAACTCTGCGATCGCCACCGTCTCAGTTAAGGCAAACGCATATCTAGTGTGAGCAGCATAAGCGAGATTCAGCATTGAACGAAGTAAGCAAACTTGTATATCCTGGCAGCAGCGAAGGAATTTCTTGTTGCTCTATTGTGATGGTGCACAACCTTAACACATGAATCAAAACGTTTTGATTAATCAAATGAAGTCCTTTACTAAAGGACAAAATTGGCGATAAAACATTGGCTGTCATTCCATCTATGATAAAGCTTTAGGGATAAATGGAAAGCATTGACCCTGGTAGAGTAGAACAGCTAGCTTGATTGAGCACCTGCTAATTTACGAACGAAAGCTTGATGTTCCGCTGAAGCAATCCCTGTTTGTAATACTTCTAAAACTTTTGCCATATCCCCTTCTAACAACGCAGCAACATCTAACCATAATCCTGGGAAAACTCGGCTCCGAGTAATTCCATCTTCATCTACTGGAAGATCCCTGTAATCATCATCACTCAGGCTAAACCAGTCAACTCTTTGATCAAAAACTTGCCAAACCAGATACTCCTTCACCCCATTGCGTCGATAGGCACGTTTCTTATCTCCTAAATCAATTGCAGCACTACTAGCTGCAATCTCCGCTACTAACTCAGGTGCGCCTTCAATATACCCATCTTTCCCGATAAAAGACTGCCCGCCAGCACTTGCATCAATTAACAAAATTGCATCTGGCTGAGGTTCATTATCTGTATCAAGACGGACGGTTGGATTGTCCCCTAGCCGAACTCCTGGCGTAGCAACCTTGTAATTTCCCAACCAAATCATCAGATCACCGTGAGGCTCTGCATGGGGTTCAAACCGTAATGGTGATGCCATGTAGACAACTCCTTCTACCAACTCAGCTTTTTTGACATGCAGCATTAAATTGTACCGCCGCTCAAACTCTACACGAGTCAAGCGATCGCCATTCTCCAGTGGTGGTGCCTGTAGTCCACTGAAGGATCTAGAGTAAGTTGGCTGAGAAGTCGTCATAGAAGTTAGCCCTATAACAAAACTGTTGCTTAATTATCAGTTTAATTAGGTTGCTGGTTCTTCAGCTGCGAATCACTTCCAGAGAATATTTAGCTAGCATCACCGATCAAAGTTTTGAGGTCTGCCAATATCTTCTCTAATTTTCGTTGCTTCTTGGGGTCGTCCCATACCTTAGACCGCTTTGCCTGCCGCAGCACATCATCAATCTGGGTTCTTAATGACAGCTCAGCCTCAACATCTGCTTTAGGAGATTTGAGGACAGCGACCTTATCCTTAATTTGGCTTAGGGATAAATCTTGGGCAATTGCTTCTTCTAAAAGTTCCTTGCGCTGGTTATCATCCTTCACGCGAGCGATCGCCTGCGCCTTAGTATAGGCAATCTTGCCACTTTGAAGAGCTTCAAGGATCTCCGGTGGTAACCGGAGAAGAGGCAGTCGGCTAGTTACAAAGGACTCCCAGGTAATCGTCCCCACCTCGGTAAAAACAGCCTGAACTGACTGAGCCTCCGAGTTAATCAAAACGTTTTGATTAACTGTACCGATCGCCTCATTTCGCATCTTATAAAGGAGAGGAGGAACATCAATCAGCGGGATGTTTAATCTGAGAGCCAGCAATTGCAGGATTCCCTCTGTCTCTTCAACAGGGTTTAGATCCTCACGTTGTAAGTTCTCAACTAGGGCAAGCTGTAGAGCCTCTTCATTGCTCAACTCTCGGATTGTGACCGGAACTGAAGATAACCCCACTTCTTGGGCTGCTCTAAACCGCCGCTCCCCGGCAACTAACTCATACAATCCCTCCTTCTGAGAAGGACGTACCAGGATAGGTTCAAGAATGCCATGTTGCCGAACCGATTCCGTAAGCTGCCGGAGTTTTTCAGGATCGAAATAACGGCGAGGCTGGCTTGCGGGCAAGGTGATTGATTCAACTGAAAGGCTCTGTTTATCAGAAGTAACCTTAGGCTCAAATTGCCATTCATCCTTTAAACTATTTCGCCTTGGCATAGCTCACAGCCTCCTCAAACAAACTGTCATAATCCTTTGCAGCAGAGTTCGCAGCTTCTCCTGACATCGTGAAGACTGTTGCTGCCTGTCCAGGTGCATCCGCGATCGCCTGCCGTTGGTAAATTACTGAATCCAGCAGTACAAATCCTTGAGTCTTGCTCAATGCTTCCTGGGCTTCTCTCATCAGCACCGTTCCTCGCGACGCTCGGCTAAGGAACATAGCAGCTTTGGGTGCGCCCTTCCGAATCTTTTGCGCTTGGTGAACCAGCCGAACGATATCTTTAGCTGAGAGTAGATCCAGGTTAGAAGGTTGTACTGGAACTATTGCCAAATCTACACTGAGCAGCACAGACTTAGCGGGTTCTCCCAGAACAGAGGGAGAATCTACAACAACTGAATCAAATTCCTCAGATAGCTTTGCAATCTGGTCAAACAGATCATCGGGGTCGTCAATCACGACAGAAGGCATATCCAGCTTCTTGAGCCACTGACTGGAACTCATTTGACCATCCGAGTCGATTAGAATCACACGTTGCTGCTTCTGAGATAGCCAGTAAGCTAGATGGACAGCCGTCGTTGACTTACCACAGCCCCCTTTTCTGTTTAACACGCCAATGAGCATTGCTATTCTGGTAACCTCTTTGCTCTCTATGATGCAGG
This sequence comes from Phormidium tenue FACHB-886, assembly GCF_014764505.1. GTDB lineage: Bacteria > Cyanobacteriota > Cyanobacteriia > Elainellales > Elainellaceae > FACHB-886. Next base: position 3,661 of record NZ_JACXWX010000125.1, on the reverse strand, counting down.
AATTGTATCTCGATGTATCTAAAATCCCGCCAATTTTAAGCCAAACGTATTGGGAGTGTGCCAGGATAAAGGGCTGAACCACAGATTTTTAGAGTGCTACTTTCGTGAGCGATCGCCAGCTTTCCCTGCCCCAGGACTACGATGATTTTCTGAATGGACTTAAAGAGCGCATTAGAACTGCTCAAGTTAGGGCAGCACTGGCTGTTAACCAGGAGCTAATTCACCTCTATTGGCAGATCGGGCGTTCCATCCTGGAACAGCAACAGAGTGAGGGATGGGGAACCAGGGTTATCGAACGCTTAGCGAAAGACTTACGGAGGGAGTTTCCAGAGATTAAAGGATTTTCCCGCTCTAACCTGGGCTACATGAAGGCTTTTGCAGAGTCATATCCAGATGAAGCAATTTACCAACGCGGCGTTGGTAAATTGCCGTGGCGGCATAACATTGCCCTCCTCGACAAGGTAAAAACCCAGGAGCAACGGCTCTGGTACGCGGAAAAAGCCATTGAAAATGGATGGAGCAGAGATGTTCTAGTTTGGCAGATTGAAAGCAATCTCTTCGGACGGCAGGGTAAGGCTGTCACCAATTTCGATCGCACATTACCCAAACCCCAGTCAGACCTAGCACAGCAGCTAATTAAGGATCCGTACAATTTTCAATTTCTCTCGATTCAGGACAACATACAGGAGCGTGAGTTAGAACAGGCGCTGGTCAATCATATTAGAGACTTTCTAATAGAGCTTGGCATTGGGTTCTCTTTTGTAGGTAGCCAATACCATCTTGAGGTTGATGGTGAAGACTTTTACTTGGACTTGCTTTTCTACCACCTCAAGTTGCGTTGCTTCATTGTGATCGACTTAAAGATGGGCGAGTTCCAACCTGAGTATTCCGGCAAGATGAATTTTTATGTGTCAGCGGTAGACGACTTGATGCGCCATGAGACCGATAACCCAACAATCGGATTGATCCTTTGTAAATCCAAAAGGAAGACAAAGGCAGAGTATGCTCTCCGAAACTTGAACACACCGATCGCGGTGGCAACTCATCAGCTACCCGGCAAACTTCAAGAGAACCTACCCTCCATTGAGCAGTTGGAGATGGAGCTAGAGGCGATCGCCTCAGATATTGAGAAGGGGCTGCCCGAAGAGAGCGAATAGGTATTTCATTCAAAATTTTGCTCCTATACTCGAAAAAGAGGGAGTATTTTGCCTCACCGGTAGTTAAGAGAGCAAGACATAGCACGAGGATTCGGAGGCGTACAATCAATTCAGCGGAAGTTTCGGAAGTCCGCGTCTCACAAGCTACGGAGCAACCAAGCTGATTCTCAGAACCGCAAAATGAAAATTAGAGAAGAAAACGAAGACTTTTTGGACCAAGATAAGCAAGAGAACCTCGATCATTGCACTCTGGCTTGGCAAGCAGGCGTGTAGAATTCACCAGACAAATCTGCAGAGACTAATGCTCGCGCACTGGAAGCAGCAAGGAGGAATGGCTAGTCCTTGCGAAAGGAGTTGGCTAGCTTCAGATTAAAGAGGAGCTAGATGCAATTTATTTCACTGCCCACCGCCAAATTTTGATCTGAGCCAGGCTTACTGGTACATCTGTACAAACCTTGCTACCTGGTGGAAGAAGCCGAATCACTCAGTGAGGCGATCGCGAATTATTTAAGGTTCTTGCGACAGAACCTTAAAACACAAAGCTACTAAAGTCTTTGCCCAGCAGGCTAAATGCCGCTTGGCTATACTTTGTATCCACAGATTAACTAAGCGATCGCCCGTTTCAACACCTCAGATGGAACATTGGCTCTCAGCCAGTCCTGCTCTTCAGGCGTCACGCTCGATCGCCAAAGCTGCCGCACATCCTCCAAAGCCTCAGCCGTCATCCAAGTCGCCCATTCTGAAGCATTCTCCAGTACATTTTCTTCTGGATCTCCCTTCCCATCTGGAATAGTTACCCCACCGGGTGATCCAGCTACTGGTGAGCCTGACCGTCCCTCACCCGCAGACTGATGCAGCAGAGATCGCTTCACCCGCCGGCGCTCCAGAATGCCCGATACCCTCTGCCAATGCTCCGCATCCACCCGATACACCCGCAGCTTCTCCCCGGCGTGTCCCTCCACTGACCGGGACCAGTGGGAAAACCTCACCTGTATCCCCAACTGCAACAGCAACTGATGCACAATCTGGGGTCGCGACAGGATACATGCAAAATTATGCAAGATGGGACCGAAAGACCTACGCCAGAAGAGTTTGAGAATTTTGAATTTTTGTCCCTTTATGAGAGCAAGCCTCACGGCAGAATGAGGGTTTGAGACTGATCTTGCAGGTTTTTACATGTATCCTGTCGCGACCCCGAGATCAGATGTGCAGCGCGATCGTTCATGTCAGTAGGATAGTGGTTCAGACCTAACGTTCGTGTTAAGCGGTTACCAGAATTTTGGAACCCCTAATAAGAGCTTTCTTCAATCTGCTCTAACACGATTGTTAGACAGTATTTATACTACCTATCCATAAACTCTTGAGCAATCATCTCAGAACACACAGTAGTTAATTGCCCATTAGTTGTTAAAGCGAAAACAAAATTATCGCCGGGAAAACCACTGGTAATTTCATGTGTTAGACCATACAAAATTGCATCATCTGACCATGAATCGGAACCAGTATCTAAACGAATTACAGGAGTTCCATCAGGAATCCAACGCCATAACCCAATTCCTTTAGAACGTGCAAATTCATATGCACCTTCATCAAACCCTACGGGAGTAATAATTGTACCCTTTGTTCGATTAGCACCAACTTGGTTTAGCTTTGCATGAAACTCTTCAACGTCATCAACAGGCACTTTATGTGAATAGTTCTTACACTCCCAGATCCAAATCCAATAAGGTGTTTCAGCATCTTTACGATATATTTCGATAGAAACGTCAAAAATAATATCTTTCTGCCGATCCCTAGAATAATAAGTTGGCTTATGAAAAACCTTGGCATGTTTAGGACTGATGCCGAACTCTTCTTCTAACTTCAGTTTTACAAGGTTCATTACTTTGAGTTCGTAGTCAGTTCCTTTGTTCATTTCAAAGTTCCTAAATAACGTAGATAACATCTGAAGCCTTAAGGGTATTTAGCCAACTTTGCGGTAAGAGTAACCAGCTTTCTTAACGTGTTGGTCGAAATATGATCCATGCAGCTAACTGTCATTAAGCCAGCATAAACTGATGAAGGAACCCCTGAATATTGATAAATATCACCATGAAGAAATTCAACTTCTAATACTTGGATACTTGAATCATATTCAACTGATGCAAGGTTCGATGACGATTTGTGTGTGCGTATCTGTCTAACGTTCCAATTGAGCGGCTGCGAATGACGTTTACATTCTCACCGAGATCTCGCGACAGTTCCTTCAATCAGGTTGTGTACGCCCGGCGTGGGCATAAACTAATGGGGTGAAAGTCCCTCGGAGGAGAACCAGCGTCCAAATGCTCGAAAGTCTTGGAGCTGAGAGACGACAACTCCTAGCTTAAGGCAAGGGCACTTCCGCGAGGGAGGGTCTAGCCTGCATTATTCATGAATGGTGGCAAAGGAGTACAAACTAAGTTCGGTCGAGACCAGTTGAAGGAACGCTGAGGTGAAATCTTCAACAAAGCTATGCGAATGGGAGC
>NZ_JACXWX010000124.1 GCF_014764505.1 Phormidium tenue FACHB-886 | reverse complement strand
TTCAGTATCTGTTTTTGATCGGAGCTTACCGAGATAACGAACTGACTCCAGCGCATCCGTTGGTCTTAACGCTAGAGAGCCTGCGAAAAGGGGGAGCAGTATTTCAGAAAATCATCCTGCCCCCCTTAACACTAGAACCGTTGAGTCAACTGATAGCTGAGACATTACATCACAATCCTGATACCGTTCGTTCTTTAGCCCAAGTCGTGTTGCGTAAAACCGAGGGCAACCCTTTCTTTGTGGGTGAATTTTTGAAGCTGCTGCATAGCGAAAACCTGTTGACCTTTGATGCCCAACAGTTAAGCTGGCAGTGGAACCTAGCTGAGATTGAAGCTCAAGATATCACGGATAATGTGGTGGAGCTGCTGCTGCGTCAGTTGCAGAAATTGCCGGAAGCAACACAGCAAGTTCTCTCCATCGCTGCTTGTGTTGGGTCTGAGTTTAATTTAGAAACGTTGGCGATCGTTTGCGAAAAATCACCGAAAGCAATTTTTCAGGATTTATTACAAGCAATACAAGCGGGATTAATTCAACCTTTGTCTGACTTGGACGAAGATTTGTTGGTTCAAGAGTATAAGTTTCTGCACGATCGCGTTCAGCAAGCGGCTTATGTTTTGATTGATGAATCGCAGAAACAGGTTGTTCATCTTCAAATCGGTTGCAATTTGCTCGAAAAAACTTCATCAGAGCAACGATCCGAGCGGTTGTTTGAAATCATCGATCATCTCAATCAAGGACTTGAGCTAGTCACTGCTCGATCAGAACGAACTGAAATTGCCAGATTGAACTTAAGGGCAGGTCAGAAAGCAAAGGCGGCAACGGCTTATGAAGCAGCTTTTAAGTATTTCAATGCAGGGCTTCAACTCCTCAATTCAGAGAGTTGGCAGAGTGAGTATGACCTCACCTTAGCGCTGTACTCAGAAGCAGCAGAAGCGGCGTATCTCCAGGGTTGCTTTGATGAGATGGAACAGTTGGTAGAAGTGGTACTTGATCGTGCCAAAACAGTGGTTGACAAAGTGCAGGTTTACGATAGCAGAATTCAAGCATATTTGTCACAGGGCGACCTGAAAGAAGCACTCAAAACTGGTTCGGAAGCGTTAAAGCTCTTGGGACTAGATTTAATAGAAAATCCAAGTCAGTTGGATGTTCAAAGGGAATTGCAGTCGACGGCGGCATTACTTGCTGAACGAGAAATCGAAAACTTGATTAATTTACCAGAGATGACTGCACCAGAACCGCTGGCAGCTATGTCAATCATGGCGAGTATGAGGTCTGCTGCATTTATCAGGTCACCAGCACTATTCATGCTGATTACTTGCAAAACGGTAAATTTATCAATCAACTACGGGAATGCTGTCTGGTCATCACTGTTTTATGCTGGCTACGGGTTTGTTCTATGTGGAGTTGTTCAAGACATTGAATTCGGTTATGAGTTCGGCAAATTGGCTCTCAGTTTGGCAGAACGACTGAACACCAGAGGAAATGCTAGAACCTTAATGTTTTCAAATGTCCATATCATGCACTGGAAGGTGCATCTTAGGAACACAATACCTATGCTGGCTGATGCCTATCAAAATGGAGTGAAAACTGGAGACTTTGAAGCTGCTGGTTATGCTGCATATTGCGTGTGCTATTACTCATTTTTTGCTGGAGAAGAACTCACCCAACTGGAACAAAAAACAGCAACCTACAGCAAAGCGGTTGACCAAATTAGACGAGAAAGTCCCTCGACTTGGATTGCGATAGTGTGGCAGACCATTCTTAATTTGCAAGATAGGACTGAGAATCCCAGTCGCTTAGTTGGTTGGGTGTGTAATGAAGAGGAGGCGTTATCACACGCTATTGCAGTTAAAGATGGAACTGCAATCCAAATGCTCTATTTGCACAAAGTCATGTTGTGTTATCTATTTGAAGAACACCATCAAGCTGAACGAACTGCTATTTTGGCAAGGCAACATTTTGAAGATGTGACAGCAATAACGGTTCTACCTACATTCTGTTTCTATCATTCTCTGGCGCTTTTGAGCCTATCACCTGATGCTTCAAACTCTGAAAAAACAGCTTGGCTAAGTTGTGTTAGCTCCAACCAAGAAAAGATGCAAAAGTGGGCGAGTCATGCCCCAATGAATTATTTACATAAATTTTATTTAGTCGAAGCAGAGAAAGCGCGAGTCTCAGGGCAATTTTTTGAGGCTGAGGAACTTTATGAACGGGCGATCGCAGGTGCTGCTGAAAATGAGTATATCCAGGAAGAAGCATTAGCGTATGAATTAGCAGCAAAACATTATCTAGCGCGAGGTCGGGAAAAGATTGCTCAGACCTACATGAAAGAGGCGCACTACTGCTATGAAAGATGGGGCGCAACCGCTAAAGTTAAAGACTTAGAAACTCGCTATCCACAGTTCTTTTGTCAGTCGTCTAAAGCCACTTCCACATCCATTCCTATTACTGCTGAAACTATCACTAATCCCTCCCATACTGCTTTCGATTTAGCCGCAGTGATGAAAGCTTCACAGGCGATTTCTCGTGAAATTGAACTGAAGCAACTGCTGCGATCACTGATGCAAACTGTAATTGAGAATGCTGGCGCACAAACCGGATATCTGATTTTAGAAAACTCAGGAGAATGGTCGATTGAAGCGGCTTGTGAACTCAATGCCGATGAGAATGCTTGTGCGACTCAGGTGTTACAGTCTATTCCAATTGCCGATCAATTGCCAGAGTCAATCATTCAATATGTGATTCGGACTCTGGAGCCTGTCACCTTAAATGATGCGACTCGTGAAGGTGCTTTTATTAATGAGCCATACATTCAACAGAACCAGCCTCAATCTGTTTTCTGTTTACCGCTGCTGAACCAAGCCAAGTTGGTCGGTGTATTGTATTTAGAAAATCGGTTAGCAGCTGGAGTATTTACACCAGAGCGATCGCAGGTCTTGCAGCTATTATCGACTCAAGCAGCGATCGCCATCGAAAATGCCCAACTTTACGCCAAGCTTCGCACAAGTGAAAGTCAAATAACGCAATTTCTAGAAGCCGTCCAAGTGGGAATTGGAGTACTGGATGCAACGGGTTGCCCCTACTATGTCAATGAGCGGGGAATCCAGCTGTTGGGAAAAGGTGTTGAGCCAACCGCGTCACCAGAAAATCTTTCAGAGATCTATCAAATCTATCTGTCGGGAACCGATCAGATGTATTCAACTGAGAAACTGCCACTTGTTCGAGCGCTGAGTGGTGAACGCACCAGGATTGATGATATGGAGATTCATCAAAACGACAAAATAATTCCAATTGAAGCATGGGGAACTCCCATTTTTGACGAACAGGGCAATGTTGCTTATGCGATTACAGCCTTTCAAGACATTACAGAGCGCAAACAAGCAGAGAAACTCTTAGCCGACTACAACTGCACTTTAGAGCAACAGGTCGCGGAACGAACTGCTGCGTTACGACAAAGTGAAGCAAATTACCGCAACCTGCTACAAACTGCGAATTCCGTCATCATTTGCTATGACACGCAAGGACGAATTCGATACATCAACGATTATGGGGTAAAACTTCTTGGCTATGAAGAACATCAGATTGTAGGGCGAACCTTATTTGAAACCATCATTCCAGACATCGAAACCTCTGGACGCGATGTGAGACCCATAGTCCACGATTTACTTCGTAATCCTCAATTGTACCCGAAAGGCGAGAGTGAACACCTGTGTCGAGACGGTCGGCGAGTTTGGGTTTTTTGGTCAAATCAAGCCATCTTCAATGACCAGGGAGAGGTCGTTGAAATCTTATCGGTGGGCAACGACACCACTCAGCGTAGGCAAGCAGAAGAGGCATTACAACGCAGTGAAGCCAAGTTTCGAGCTATCTTTGAAAACTCGCAGATTGGTATCTACCGAACCCGCCTCTCCGATGGATTAATTCTCAATGCTAATCGATGCTATGCCAATCTGCTTGGCTTTGATTCACCAGAAGAAATCATTGGGCTGGAACACACCATCGACTATTTTGTAAATCCTAGCGATCGCCAAAAAGCCATTGAGGTGATGAAGCGGGATGGGGAAGTGCGAAATTTTGAAACTCAGCTGCGAAAACGAGATGGGACATTATTCTGGGGACTTTCCTCTGCTTATCTGAATGCAGACGATGGCTACCTCGAAGGGGTGACTGCGGATATTAGCGATCGCAAACAAGCAGAAGCCGCTCTACAAACGAGTGAAGAACGACTACGCTTAGCATTAACCGCTTCAAATCAAGGACTCTACGATCTCAACTTAAAAACTGAAGAAAGAACTGTCAACCCGGAATACGCTTTAATGCTGGGCTACAATCCAGCAACATTCCACGAATCCATTTCCGAATGGATTGCCCGTTTGCATCCTGATGACAGAGAATCAGTTGTCGCAACCTACCGTGCTTACATTGCTGGAGAAATCCCCAGCTATCAAGCAGAGTATCGCCAGCGTACTCAGGATGGTCAGTGGAAATGGACTCTTTCTGTTGGCAAGATTGTTGCCTGGGACGAATCAGGTCGACCCATGCGGATGTTAGGAACCCACGTTGACATTAACGATCGCAAGCAAGCAGAAGAAGCCCTGCAAGCCTCAGAGACAAAGCTACGGACTCTAATTGAAGCAATTCCCGATCCATTGTTTGTAATGTCTGCTGAAGGGCGACTTCTTGAAATAGTGGTACTGGAACCAAGTCTGCTATGGCAACCCTTTGAGGAGATGATTGGTCAAACCATGCATCAACTCGGAAAGGCACAAGCTGATGAATTTCTAGGTTATATTCAGCAGGTACTGAGAACCCAACAAACCCTCACGGTCGAGTACAGTGTGTTTCTAAATGGACGAGAAGCCTGGTTTTCGGCTCGCATTGCCCCAATTGACCACGATCAGGTGATTTGGCTGGCGCGAGATATTACGGATCGCAAACGTGCCGAAGAAGCCTCAATTTTAGAAGAGCGCAACCGCATGGCACGCGAAATTCACGACACACTCGCTCAGTCGTTTACAGGCATTCTGGCTCAGGTAGGAGCCGCAAAACAGGTGCTAACGGATGATGTAGAAGCAACTCAGGCACATCTAGACCTGATTAAAGAATTGGCGCGAACTGGACTGACTGAAGCACGGCGATCGGTCGTCGCGCTCCGTCCTCAGCTTTTGGAGGAAGGCAGTTTACAGAGCGCTCTGCACCGTCTCATCGCTCAAATCAGGGCTGCCGCAATGGATACCACTTTATATTATGAGATTGAGGGTGCAGTGTACTCTCTACCGGCTGAAGTTGAGAATAACCTACTACGGATTGGGCAGGAAGCCTTAACCAATGCGATTAGACACGCCAATGCTGACGAAATTCGAGTGGAGCTAATCTACGAGCATAATCAGTTTTTGTTGCGCGTGAGAGACAATGGACAGGGCTTTGGAGTTGGGAGTATTCCATCTTCTGAGGGCTTTGGCTTACTCGGCATGAGCGAGCGAGCAGAGCGCATCGGCGCACAACTCACGATTAGGAGTCAACCTGGACAAGGAACAGAAATTATTGTCACCGTCAACCCTTGAGTGAGCATCACGATGAGCCAAGCCACGACCATTCGGATTTTAATTGCGGATGATCACGCCATTTTTCGGCAAGGATTAGCCACGATTATTAACCGTGATCCAGAGATGCAGGTGATTGCCCAAGCCGAAAATGGGGAACAGGCGATCGCGCTATTTGGGGAACACCAACCGGATGTTACACTCATGGATCTGCGAATGCCGGAAGTGGAAGGAGTTGCCGCCATCGGTGTAATTCGTGCGACGGCTAGATCGGCTCGAATTATCGTACTGACCACGTATGATAGCGACGAAGATATTTATCGAGGATTGCAGGCAGGCGCAAAAGGATACCTGTTGAAAGAAACTGAACCGGACGAGCTTCTGAATGCCATTCGTACCGTTCATCGGGGGCAGAAGTACATTCCGCCCGATGTGGGAGCAAAGTTAGCACAGCGGCTCAGCAATCCAGAACTGAGTGAACGAGAACTAGCAGTACTCCGTTCACTAGCACAGGGGATGAGCAATGCCGATATTGCGGCTGCTTTGAGTATTGGTGAAGGCACGGTCAAATCTCATGTTAATCGAATTTTGAATAAGTTAGATGTTAGCGATCGCACCCAAGCGGTGATTGTTGCTGTTAAACGCGGCATCGTCAGTTTGTAGGATGTACTTTCGATCGAGTTCGGATTCTAACTTAAGTTATAGTCAGCCTTCTACTCTGCGATGGCACGGTTACTCTATCAATTTGTACTGTAAAAGAGTTAACTCGCTATAGACGACGGCTTGAAAGCAATCTCCTATATTGAATTTATGCAAACAGTTATACAGTCAATGGATTGAGCAAGTGAATTGCAAGATTCCATGCTTGATGCAGATGTAGAAAGATGAACGGCGATCGCAGCTACAGTTCCTTGCTTGTACCACCTTCAATCCACGATCGGATTCAAGGTGTACTGAGTGCGAGGGTAGTGCTGGTGATGTATGGAGACTATCAAGACTCTAAAAGTGCAGACGTTTACAAGATGATTAAAGTGATCAAACGAGAGCTGAGTACTTCTTTTGGAGAAGATTATTTATGCTTCATCTTCCGTCATTTTCCCCAAGCACAGATTCATCCCCATGCTCAACGGGCAGCCCAAGTCGCCGCCGCCCAAGGAAAGTTTTGGTTAATGAGCGATACTTTATTTGACCATCAACAAAGGTTGGAGAATGGTTATCTTGTCGAGTACGCCAATGATTTAGGGCTTGATATTCCTCAGTTTCTCAAAGAGTTGTCTAAACAAGTGCATGTCGATCGCATCAATGAAGATATTGAAGGCGGAATACAGAGTGGAGTAACGACTGCTCCAGCCCTATTTATCAATAACATTCGATATACCAGACGCTGGAAGATGACAGAGTTAATGACAGCCATTGTCGCTGCAAATCATTAAGCTTCCCAACTTTTGCTCACCATTTATGTCTGACTGAGGACAATTTATGAAATCCAGTCCACGATCGACCAAAGATGATTTTAAGCAATCGAGGTTTTCAACTCAGACTCATTTTCCCATTGCTCTCTCTCCTAATCATGCTCTTGTTACGGTTGCCCAAGAGGTCGCTGAGCAGCTCCAACAAGTCTATCCTTCTCCATCTGATGACAGTAATTCGGTTGAAGCGATCGTGATTCCCGCAATTGATCCAAATTTGAGGCAAATGATTCTCGCTGAATCACTCACAGATCGAGAGTTGGAGGTGTTGCAATTGATTGTTGATGGAGACAACAGTATCGCGATCGCTCGGAAGCTTAATATTTCTGTGGGTACGGCTCATACCCGCAACATTCTGAAGAAGTTCATATGAGCAATTTCTGACCCATTCGCGCCTAGTGCTTATTTCTGAGAAGTGAGCGAGATTCCAATCTGATTGATGACAATTCGATCGATGTTTAAAGGCTCATGCTTTTAGATTTTGGGCAGCTTTGTCGCGTCAATTTCTAACTTAAAGATTCTGTTTTTGTTTGCTAGTGCCAGTAAGCTACCTGATTTTGACGGTTAGCTTTTCCTGTCGAACAAACCACCAATTTTTGCACCATGCTAACCATTACATCGCCAACCCTTGAATTTAAGAACAGAGGCTTAACGCACACCCAGTTGCAGCAAGTACTCGATTATATTCACGCTCACCTTGACCGAGATTTGTCACTGCCTGAACTTGCAGAAGTGATCAACATCAGCCCCACTTACTTTGCAAGCTTATTTAAACAGGCAATCGAGATTTCTCCACACCAGTATGTGATTCAACAGCGGGTGGAACGAGCGAAAACAATGTTGTCGAAAACGGATTTAGCGATCGCGGACATCGCTCTACAAGTTGGTTTCTCCAGTCAAAGTCATCTGACCCAACAGTTTAAGCGCTTGACTGGAATGACCCCAAAACAGATTCGCTAACTCGATCACGCACGAGTTAAGGAGACAAAGATGAAGTTCAAAGCAATCAAAGGAAAGCAGGGAATCGAAACGGAAGTGAAAGACACGACTTACGTGGAGGCTGCCCGGTGGGGTAAGTATCGGGGGTGGCGGTATGTTCTGGGGCTGGTGATCATCCTCTTTGCGTGGCTGGTGGTCGGGACTGGTGCCAGCGTACTCGTCGCGTTCGCGTTTAGCGACCAGCCGGATTACTACGTGCTTGGTCCTTTCGGGAAGTTCCTGTTTGTTATGGTAGGTTTCCCATTTTTCCTCGCGGGGGTTCTCATCGCCGTTACCCTTATCCACCGCCGCTACCCCCGGACACTGATTACGGCGCGGGAGCGGATCGACTGGCGTCGCCTCGGTCAGGGGTTTGTGGCGTGGTCCGTTCCAGCGTGTCTGATAGGTGGGCTGGGACAGTACCTCTTCTACCCCGACACCTTTTCCTTCAACTTCGACCTGGCGACGTTCGCGCTCTTCGTGCCACTGGCACTGGTCTTCACCGCGATCCAGACGACCACTGAGGAACTTTTCTTTCGCGGATACGTTGTGCAGGGCGCGAGCATGATCTCGACCAACCGCGTTTTTCTGGCGCTCGTGGCGGCCATGGTATTCACCCTGCCGCACCTCTTAAACCCGGAGGTGAGCGCAGGCGGCTGGCTCACGGTTTTCTCCAACTACTTCCTCGTTCCGGGTCTGTTGTGGACCGTAGTCTCGTTGATTGACGGAACCACTGAACTCGCCATCGGCGCACACTTCGCGAACAACATCGGTAGCATACTCCTGTTCAATATCACTGGAAGTGCTGTGACCACACCGGCTCCGTTCACAATCAGCGAGTACCACGCCACCTACGGGGCGCTATCGGTGCTAGTTGCAATACCCGTGTTCCTGGCGATCGCCTACAAGGTGTTCAAACGCGACGAGGCATCCGAACCCGTTTCCCAGAGCTATCGGATTGGTCGCCGGTGATCTCGTCAGTTCGTTGCTGAAGGTCAATTTAATTACAACAGGAGAAACAGAATGATACTGCAAGATAAAGTGGCGTTAGTCACTGGTGGCACATCGGGAATTGGCAGAGCAACGGCGATCGCTTATGCCAAACAACAAGCAAAGGTGGTGGTGGTAGGTCGTCGAATGGATGAAGGTGAAGAAACGGTTCGATTGATTCAAGAAGCTGGCGGAGAGGCGATTTTTGTGCAAGCAGATGTCACGAAAGAAGCCGATGTTAAAGCAATGGTTGATAAAGCGGTTGACGTTTTTGGTCGGTTAGATATTGCTTCTAACAATGCAGGAACTATCGGCGAAAACCCCTCATTGATTGAGCAAACAGAAGCGGAATACGATCGCACGATGAACGTCAATGTCAAAGGCATTTGGTTGTCGATGAAATATGAAATCGCTCAGATGTTGAAACAGGGAAGTGGTTCTATCGTCAATACGGCATCTGCGAATGGAGTCGTTGCATTTCCTACCTTCCCCCTCTACACCGCGAGTAAAAGTGCAGTAATAGGCTTGACAAAAGCTGCTGCGCTCCAATATGCCAAAGCGGGTATTCGCATCAATGTCGTTGCACCAGCAGTAATCGAAACAGATATGTTTGAAGCAGCGACAGGTGGACAGGATGAAGTTAGAGCTTACATGGCAGGGCTTCACCCGATCGGACGAGTTGGAACACCGCTTGAAGTTGCAAATGCAGTCCTGTTTTTATCATCTAACCTGGCATCGTTCGTAACAGGTGAAACGTTGATGGTAGATGGCGGGTATGTAGCGCAGTAGTCGAAAGGCAGTGCGACACGTTGCGACCAAGTAGCGATCGCATTCTGCCGCTTGAGTCCACCGCAGCAAGACTGCCGCAGCTGATTAAACACAGTCAACTTGTTGTCATTCCTGGTGGTCCGCACGCCATCAACTGGACTCACGCTGATCAGATCAATCCCCTGTTGCTGGACTTTCTTCAGCAGGAATAATCAGTGATCTGCTACATTTCTGGCTTGTGAAAAAACTTTGTGATTCACCCCGTTGAGTCAGGCTCAAATGATACACATACTTGTCTAGTTCTGAAGAGGCAACTCTATGACTGTCCCCACTCAAACGTCTCGAACCGTTGCCAGAGTAATCAACAGCGTTGAAACACTCGAAGGGGCCGGATTTCTTGTACGTCGGCCCTTTCCTAAAAGTAGCTTCTCTGAATTTGACCCGTTTCTCCTCCTCGACGAGTTGGGTCCGATTAATCTAAAGCCGGGTCAGGCAAAAGGTGCACCCGATCATCCGCACCGGGGCTTTGAAATCGTCAGCTATGTCTTGGATGGACGGTTAGAACACAAAGATTCTGCAGGGCACGCCGGGCTACTAAATCCGGGTGACGTCCAGTGGATGACAGCAGGTGCCGGGGTCGTGCATTCCGAGATGCCGGAGTCAATGTTTACCCAAACTGGTGGACGGCTCCACGGCATTCAACTATGGGTCAATCTGCCACAACGAGACAAAATGATGCCACCCCGCTATCAGGAAATTCCAGCGGCTCACATTCCGGTCGCTCAAACCGAAGATGGATCTGTGACAGTGCGGGTGATTGCGGGAGAAGCGTTAGGGGCAAAAGCCGTAATTCAGACGCGCACGCCGATAATTTACCTCCACTTCACACTGCAACCAGGGGCAACGATGATCCAGCCTGTACCCAAAGAGTACAACGCCTTTGTCTATGTACTGGAGGGGTCTGGATTGTTTGGGACAGAGCCAGCGCCTAGTGATGATGGGCAGATGGTGCTCTTTTCTCAAGATGGAGAAGATGTAGTGATCTCCAACCCTGCTGATGCTCAGCGTCCTCTAGATCTTCTGCTGATTGCAGGTGTACCCCTTAACGAACCAGTCGTGCGCTACGGTCCATTTGTCATGAACACTGAAGCTGAAATCACTCAGGCGATCAACGACTACCAAGAAGGAAGGATGGGACAGATTTATGCTTAACACACTTCAATATTGGACTAGTCAACATCACCGCTTGAGTGAGTTACGAATCAAACTACTGCATCTGCACAAGCTTTTACTAGATACTAAGCGTTTTACCTATGAGCAAGTTCGAGGGCAAGTTTCTAGAGGTGAATTGCTACAACTGGTGATTAGTCATGAGCAGCTTGCCTGGTTGCATCGACTCTCAGCATTGATTATCCAAATCGATGAGTTAGTGAAGAGGCTCAACGTCAAGTAACCGATCTCGTTATAGATATCAAGCAGCGTCATCAAGCAAATCAATTTTGAGTTTTTAATAACGATCGCAACTTACAGCAAACTCGATTGTGTCTTTAACATTGTGCCATTGACAATGCAGGAATTGATTTTTCTCCTGACAAACCACTACACCAACAATCGATCGAGGACTTTGACAAGCTGATGTCAACGAATGCAAGAGAACTGTTCTTGTCCATGAAATATGAAATTCAACAAATGTTGAACCAAGGATCAGGTGAGATCGTGAACAATTCGTCAACCGTTGATTCTCAAGAAGGATGTATGAACACAGCAAAACTCGCCTCTTCAAATGTCATTACACCAACAAAACTCTCCAGCCGAGAGCATGAAGTTTTGAAGCTAATTGTTGCAGGACATAGCAATCCTGAAATCGCCACAATGCTCTACCTCAGTCTGAGTACAGTCAAGACTCACGTCCGTGGAATCTTGAACAAGTTGGGTGTCAATCATCGGGTGCAGGCAGCGGTTGTTGCATTGCAAATAGGATTAGTTTGATTTCGTCGGAAACTGGGATGAAATCGTAGTGGTGAAAACAATGCAAACTTTACTCATCAAAATCAATAGGAACATTACGCAACCACAAACCGCAGGAGATTTCTAATGAACCAAAAGATTCTTTCAACCACAATTATAACCGCAATCACAATAACAATTCTGTCCGCCGTACTGTTACCGTTCAATTCTCCATCCTTCGCTCAAGTCAGTCCACAAGTGATTCCCAGAATCGAAGTGATCGAAGGTTCCGAGGGAATTCCACCCAGCTACCGTTTAGTCATTAGCCGATCTCAGGACGATGTTTATGTCTTCTGTCCCACTAACTTCGAGCCAGAGTTGAACTATCTGCGAAATGTGAAGGCGATTCAGTGTAAGCCGTTTACCAACTAGCGACCTTGATACAAAGTTTGAGGCGATCTGCTGCCACTTAGAGATACTGAATGGATAGTGGATAATCGGACAACAATTTTTGCAAACGGCAGTTATACAACGCGGTAAGCAGACAAGGAGCATACCCAAAAATGGTTAAAGGTAGGTTAGAAGCATTCAGTGATGGGGTAATCGCTATTATTATCACCATTATGGTGCTGGAGTTAAAAATACCTCATGAGTCAGATTTAGCTGCACTACGTCCGTTGATTCCAATCTTTCTAAGCGAAATTGTCAGAACTGAGTATTCAATTCCGTCTCTTTTTTTAGATATATCTTCTCTCGATCCTGTTTTTTCTAAGCAGCTTGGAAGATCGCTTGTAATTCACTGACT
>NZ_JACXWX010000123.1 GCF_014764505.1 Phormidium tenue FACHB-886 | reverse complement strand
ACATCCTGCTCAACGAGGGCATCCGGGCGTGGATGGCACCTGCAGACCAGCCGCACGAACACTTTACTTTCCCTGAAGAGGTACTCCCACGTGGTAACGCTCTCTAATAACTCAATGATCGCGGGAAACCGCGACCAGGAATCTTCTGGATTTGCCTGGTGGTCGGGCAACGCGCGCCTGATCAACTTATCTGGTAAATTGCTGGGCGCTCATGTTGCCCACTCTGGACTAATCGTTTTCTGGGCGGGCGCAATGACCTTATTTGAGGTCGCTCACTTTGTGCCTGAGAAGCCCATGTACGAGCAGGGCTTAATCCTGCTGCCCCACCTTGCCACTCTCGGCTGGGGTGTGGGTCCGGGTGGTGAAGTGCTCGACACCTTCCCCTATTTCGTGGTGGGTGTGCTTCACCTCATTTCTTCCGCGGTTCTAGGCTTTGGTGGTATCTACCACGCGATCCGTGGACCTGAAACTCTAGAAGAGTATTCGTCCTTCTTTGGCTACGACTGGAAGGACAAAAACCAGATGACCAACATCATCGGCTATCACCTGATTCTGCTGGGTCTGGGTGCGTTCCTGCTGGTCTTCAAAGCGATGTTCTTTGGGGGTGTCTATGACACGTGGGCACCGGGCGGTGGTGATGTACGCATCATCAACAACCCCACCTTGAATCCGGCTGTGATCTTTGGCTATCTGCTTAAGTCGCCGTTTGGCGGTGAAGGTTGGATCGTCAGCGTCAACAGTATGGAAGATGTCATCGGCGGTCATATTTGGGTCGGTTTCATCTGCATTGCGGGTGGTATCTGGCACATTCTGACCAAGCCGTTTGGTTGGGCACGGCGGGCGTTGGTTTGGTCGGGTGAGGCTTACCTCTCCTACAGCCTTGGTGCGCTGTCGCTGATGGGCTTCATTGCTTCCACCATGGTGTGGTATAACAACACCGCTTACCCCAGTGAGTTCTACGGTCCCACGGGTCCAGAAGCTTCTCAGGCGCAGGCTCTGACCTTCTTGATTCGTGACCAGCGCTTGGGTGCAAACGTCGGTTCGGCTCAGGGTCCGACTGGTCTGGGTAAGTACCTGATGCGCTCTCCTTCTGGCGAAATTATCTTCGGCGGTGAGACGATGCGCTT
The DNA here is from genome assembly GCF_014764505.1 of Phormidium tenue FACHB-886. GTDB lineage: Bacteria > Cyanobacteriota > Cyanobacteriia > Elainellales > Elainellaceae > FACHB-886. The sequence goes on along the minus strand of NZ_JACXWX010000123.1, from coordinate 11,387 downwards.
CTGGGACTTCCAAGGTCCTTGGCTGGAGCCGCTACGGGGTCCGAACGGTTTGGATCTAGACAAGATCAAGAACGACATTCAGCCCTGGCAAGCTCGTCGGGCGGCTGAGTACATGACGCATGCGCCGTTGGGTTCACTGAACTCGGTAGGCGGTGTGGCAACGGAAATTAACTCCGTGAACTTTGTATCACCCCGCGCTTGGTTGGCAACCTCTCACTTCGTTCTAGGCTTCTTCTTCTTGATCGGTCACCTGTGGCATGCGGGTCGTGCTCGTGCAGCTGTGGCTGGCTTTGAGAAGGGGATCGATCGTGAGAATGAACCCGTGTTGGCAATGCCAGATATCGACTAATTGAGTCGAGAGTTTCTAAATTAAAAATAGCCTGCACCGATGGTGCAGGCTATTTTTATGGAGCCGCTAGTCTCTAAGCTAATGAATGATTAAAGGATGAATTTCTTCATCTACTAAAAATGCCACGTATTGAAGCGCTTGCTTTATATCTTCAGCTTCTAAAGCAGGGTATTCTCGCAAGATCTCTTCTGTACTCATTCCATTAGCAACTAAGTTTGTGACCAAAGAGACTGTAATTCGCATTCCCCGAATGCAGGCACGCCTGCTCATAACTTGCAATTCAAACGTGATGCGATCGAACATTGTGTTTTTTTCAGTTCTACAAGGGGTGAGCGAAATACGAGAGAGGCAGATGAAGCTATCTGCTTTTGTTGCTTTAATTGTGTCTCAGACTTCTACTTCCTCTTTAACAAAAGCATTATTAGGAAATCTTTAATTTCCAAGAACTGAGTAGATAATACTATCTTATGCAAACTTTATGGTACAAGCTCTACATCGCCAAAGTATCTATTACCTTTATGCAACCGATTGACATATTCTCCTTTGTAGCTAAATAAGCTAAGTAGAACAAGTTCTAAATACCAAAGTCCTAATTCCCAAGCTTCTATTCTTTCCTGAATTGAAGTATCGTTGAGAAATTCTTGATTTTCAGGGGCTGAATGAGTAATGTTGTTTCTTACGCTAACAAATACATAAGCTCCGTTCCCCTTCCGATCATGCTTCCATTTATCCTGCCTATTTGCGAGCTCTCTTAAAGCAGTTAGATCTGAAGGGATTTCTTGAGGAATCTTCAGTTTTGAGAAAAGATAGTTCAATTTTTGAGAAGTAGATTTATCTTTAAGACTTTTATCACTTTCAAAATCTGCTTTCAGATAAGTCCAAGCAATAAGCTCAAGTGCAGCTTGCTCAAGAATACAAGAGCTTTCTACGGTTACTGCTTGCACGTTGCTTTCGCAATACCAGTAGATTACTCGTTTAGCTGCCTCATCCCATTCTTTCCACCAGCTTAAGAATTCTGGGAAGACTTGAGCGAAATTTTTTGCAGGTAAACTCGATGCCCAAGAGTATACATTTTGCCAAGATGTGGCATCTGAAGCAGCCCATTCTTCCCAAACAAGTTCATTTTCTGCGCTGTATCCGTTTAAAAGAACTGGTCTAACTCTAAAACCTCTTACAAAAGAGAGAAAATCTGACAGAGCTTTGAGAATAGAATGACATTCTTCTTTTGTAAAATCCGTTCTAGATATTCTTTCTACTCTGCCAACATGAGTTATGGCATAGCCGCCTTGAGAACTAAGAAGCTTTACATCATCTGCTGTTGTTTTAAGCTCATCAATCGTTATCTTCCAGTCGTCTGCCTCAAAAATAGCTCGATCGCAGAAGTGAATTCTCCTATCATCTTTGGCAAGCGATTTGAGCGGGCTACGGAAATTCATGAAATTGATCAGGTGAAAATGTACTGCGTATAAACTTTCACCTGAACCAATAGTTATAGGTTCATCCAAAGATCCCGTATATTGTACTTCCATACCAGATGGTTTGTAAGATTCCTTGAATGAGATAAGACATTTGAAGGGCTTAATAGCTCCATGGAGATTTAAAGCTGCTTCTATCTCATTAGATCTCAATCCTTTGTTGCCGAAGAGCTTGAACTCAATTTGAGGGTAAGGGAACCATTTAAGATAAACGTTGCCGTTTCCTTGAAAATATTCTTCTCCTTGAAAAAATTCAAATTCTCCTTCATATAGGACGATCGGTTGATTAGGTTGTTCAGCTGAATACTTTGGCTCTATGGCAAGGGGAAAATCGTCGTAGTTTATAACCATATGCTCTTTTGTTCATGTCTATGCGAGATATTCTAAACACGACTATTGCTGCTTGTCAGCGCTAATTCCCACTATTAGAACCAAGATAAAAGGGGCAGCCTCACGGCTACCCCAAAATAAAAATACGGTGCAATCGCGTCTCTTAAGCCCCTACTGCCTCTTTCGCAGCGTACAGCACCTCAGCCGTGATCTGCTCGATGCCACGATCGCGGGCAAACTTCTCGGTGTTGCGCTTCACCTTGCCGCGCACGAAGCCAGGGATCTTGTTTAGCTCGGCTAGTCCGTCTTTGCTCCAGTTGAGGTCAGAGTCTACCGAGACGCCTTTGGTGATCACTTCTTTCGTGTCGTGACCGCCAAAGATCTCCAGCAGGTGATCTTCCATGCCCAGCGTGAACGAGTTGTAGACCAAATCTACCATCTGGTTTGCGCCTTCATAGCCCAAGAATGGCTTGTAGCCTACCGGGAAGTTTTGGATGTGGATGGGAGCCGCAATCACGCCACAGGGAATATCCAACCGCTTGCCGACGTGCCGTTCCATCTGCGTTCCAAAGATGGCAGAGGGTTCGATACGGGCGATCGCATTGGCGATTTCGGCGTTGTCTTCGCTGATCAGGATCTCGTCGCAGTATTCGCTGACCTGTTCACGGAACCAGTCAGCATCATATTTGCAGTAAGTTCCTGCCAAGACGACATGAATGCCCATCTCCCGCGCCAGGATCTTGGTCATTGCGGCAGCGTGGGTGTTGTCGCCAAAGACAACCGCTTTTTTGCCCGTCAGGTTTTGGCAGTCGATCGAGCGAGAGAACCAAGCCGCCTGTGAGACAAAGCGGGTCTGCTCATCGATGAATTGCTCATAGTCAGCGTTAACCCCCTGCTGATTCAGTACAGCTTGGATGGCGCGGATGCAGCGAGCTGTTTCCACCACGCCCATTGGCGTAATATCAACAAGGGGTGTGCCAAATTCGGCTTTGAGATAATTGGCGGTCTGCAAGCCCAGCTCGCGGTAAGGAACCAGATTGAACCAGGCGCGGGGCATGTTTTTCAGGTCATGCACCGATGCGCCTTCTGGAATCACCGTATTCACCTCGATGCCCAGATCGGCCATCAGGCGCTTTAGCTCAGTGCAGTCGTGGTTGTTGTGGAAACCAAGCGTGGACATACCAATGATGTTGACCGAAGGTTTTTCGGTCTTATCGGTGAACAGTTCGCCTTTTTTGCGGGCTTTCTCGATGTAATACTGGACGATCTGCTGCAGGGTACGATCGGCAGCTTGCAGTTCGTTCACCCGATAGTGGTTCACATCTGCCAGCATCACGTCGCCTTTGGCTTCGAGCTGGGCGCGTTCCACAAAGTTCTCCAGATCTTCCTGCAAAATGCTGGAGGTGCAGGTTGGCGTCAGGACAATCAGATCGGGATGCTCTTCCTGGTCTTTGCGGGTGATATTGTCTACCACTTTCTCTTGAGAGCCACGCGCCAACACGTTACGATCGACCACGCTGGTGGTCACGGGCGTGAAGTTGCGCTCCCGTGAAAGCATCGATCGCATCACGTTGAAGTAGTCATCGCCCAAGGGCGCATGCATGATGGCATGGACGTTTTTAAAAGAACTGGCGATGCGAAGGGTGCCAATGTGGGCGGGTCCGGCATACATCCAGTAAGCCAATTTCATATAGTCGCTTCTCCATGATTCGGTGTGCGGGGATGCGCAAGGTCATGCCGTGCAGCATAGAGCTTATGACATGACCTGAATGCGATTGCCTCGCGAGGCTTAAGAAGTAGGCTGGGGTCTTGAGGTTAAGGCTGTTTTTGATTGTCTCAGAAGATGAAAGAGATGAGGGGCAAGGGCTGGAAGCTGAAGAAGGGGCGGGCGATCGCTCCAAAGCCTTGTGAAAGAAGGAGTTGAGGAATTTTTCTGAGGGTGCTGAGCCTGGGGAATCGATATGATTCTTTATGTTTTGTAATAGGCTGGATGCTTTGATAGTGCCAGCGTTTGAGTTGGCGCAGCGGATTTTGTAGCAGATGTAAGAAGAAGCTGATTTAGCTATCTGCCTTTCATCTGCTACGGCTGCTCAGCGTCTATTGCTACATCGGCTCCAAACGCCCACTGTTTTGGATATAGACCCGCACAACTTCATCGGTTCCCGGTATCGGCTGAGGTGGACTCCACTGGGGCACTTCTAGCCCACAGCGATGCAGTCGATGCATATGCTGCAAAACAGCTTCGGGTGTGCCGATCGCAATTAGCCGTATCTGCGATCGTCCACGCTGGGGTGAATGTGTCAGGGCAGAGAATAGCGCATCCAATCGCGAACGATCGCTCGTCTCGTCGTTGAGCTGTGTCATTTGTAGGGTCCTTGGCTTTGGTGTGTAGAGGAAAGCCAAAAACCTAGCCACCCCGCAACAGCATGACGCAGGGTGGCTAAAAGAGGTAAAATTCCCCTCAGCCTCCAAGCTGCTAGTCCCAGCGTGGCGGTTAGCTGCCCGTTCGCTGCTGGACACAGCAACGGGTAGCGTGACTAAGTTTTCGGTGTTCCGTACCGCTACGTAAAAAACGGTACTTAAGGAAAATAAATTACAGGATTGCGATCGCTCAGTCAAGCGTATTAGGGGATTGGGAAGGGTAAGCGCATCTAAATTTTGTTACGGCAATCGTTCTCCATAAAGCAAAAAGCGATCGCCTGTAGAAGCAATCGCTAAGCTTGCTAGATTGAAATTACTAACGAAATTCTAACTTAGAGGCTGAAAACCTTTTTGAGCGCCTTTAACTTTGCTGCATCAACTCCAAAATCTAGTTTTGTGAGTGGATTTAGGCTCTTCCATTTTGATTTATCTGCTGCAGAGAACCAATCTGCAAGTTGCTCAATATCAAGTTTGTCAAAGCCGTTAACGTTCTGGCTAGACAGATAATTCAGACGATCGAAAATTTCTTCCCTTGAAGCTTGCTTCAAGCTAATTAATGCTGGAGCAGGTGGTGAGGACGGCGGCGGAGTAATGAAGAAGACTTTACTCAGTGAATCTAGTTTCTTGCCTTTCGTGATGCCACATTTCAGCTTAGTGACGGGATTAAAATCTGACCATCTACTGCGATCAGCTTCTTCAATTCGGTTAGCAGCAATAACTACATCGACTCCCTTTAAGGAACTACCAGGCTGAGACTCAAGGTATCGCAAAGCCGATAAGATAGAATCACCAGAGGCTGTCGCTAAATTGAGTCGAGGGGTTGTTTCCCTTGCAAGCACTTTTGCCTGTTCAACAAGCTTGGCATCAGGTTCAATGATAATACACCAAACTCGTTCTAAGTTAGCCTGCTGAGCTACCGCATAGATAAAGTGATTTGCAACTACTTGATACTGATAGTTACCTGTTTCTTTCACAATCACAGGTATCCAGTTACGATTATCGGTAGCAAGAACTGAGTCAGCCGCAGCGCTTACAATAAAATCAGACTCATAGATTGATTCCTCAGCCTCAATGCTTTCCAAGGGCAAGTGCATGAGTTGACCAAAATTATCATACTTACCCATGTAGAAAATACTCCTTCGCTAGTCTATCGTAGTAATCAGAAACAACTTTGTTCACAAAAACCGCTGGAACATGGGAGAAAGCTGCATTTGCCACACTGGCATAGGCAGGAAGATGAAAGATGGTTGTATCGTGAGATCCCTGTCTAGATTTGGGATAAAAGTAAGGTTTGAGGTCTTTATTTTGATCGGTAATCTGTTTAATTTCAGAATCAGCCGAAACTTTTGAAGGTGCTGTCATCTTCTCGCCATTGAAGAAGATGGGAAGTGGGATTGGGGCACCATCTTTTCTCTCTTCTTGGATCTCTGGAATGAATTTTTCAATGACTCTGGCTGCATTATGTAATGATGTGAGACCGTTATGTTTGGTAGGAATCAGAACGACGTCTGAAGCATAGACACCACTTTGACTGAAAAATAGCCATTGAGTTGGGCAGTCAATCAAAATATAGTCATACTCATATCTAAACTCCTTGAGCAAATCCCGCAATCTTGCAATCCCTCGCTGAACCTTCGCAGCCATTGCATCATTTGAATACCCTTCTAGGTCTGGATCAGCAGGAATAACATCAAAAAAACGAACAGGTTTTCCCCTGTGGGTCAAGCTAAATGGAACGACTGCATCACGGATATTCAGACGGGTATCTGTTAGGCAGGCAGATAAAGATACTGGAGCGGGTGCTAACTTCAGCGATCGTGTCGTATCTGATTGAGAATCAAAATCAACAATCAGTACCTTCTTGTTGTGTTTTCTCAAGATAGACGCAACGTTGATAATTGTAGTTGTTTTACCTACCCCACCTTTATTGTTGTACACGCAAACTGTCAAAGCTTTGGGTGTATTCTCGATCTGACTTCTAATCTCTGAAACAATGGCAGAAATGTTATCCTGTTTAATCTCAAAATTCTCAGTTGCAGGAACTACAACTCTGCCATGACGGCGAAATAGCTGAATGTGGATTGAATTTGTAATGATTCCCCAGTCCGCCGTTTTGCATTTTGGAGACAATAAATACTTAGCAAGCTGCACTTTTGTAGTCTGGTTTAATTTAGATCCCTCAGCTAGATTGATGTGTCTACCTTTTACCTCAACTAGTAAAGATGGATTATTTTTAGAGTGCAAAAAAATGTCGTCTAATGTATTCTTTCGAACTGCAAAATCTACCGCATCTCTACCAGAGCCAGTGTTAAATTCTGGATGTCTCTCAGATTTATCAAATCCAAGTGCTTCCAGAAGAGGATTTACAAAAATTGCGCTAACAATAGCTTCTTCAGCCATATGCGGTAGCGCATTTAGTGCATTCTCCAGGTTTGTGTTGCTCATTGCAGATTGAGTGTTGTCGGATTGCTGAATCAAAGCCATACTTTACTATTTAGTCCACAAACTTTTATGGAAGTTCTAAACTACTCTTCAATCGTTGCTTTATTCAAGCTAGCTTGAATAAAGCAATTAGTGCACCACAGAATTTGTTAATTTAAATGCTCTTCATCGACACTTTAAATCAAGGTTTCGGTTCAAACTAGGAACTTTTCAGCACAAGGTAAGTCGCTGAACATTTCACTCTTACTCAGCATAATATTCCCGTACTTTTAAAGTCAGCAACACAGCAAAGACAAAAAATAGCACGCTCACCACCTTTGAGTGGCGAGCAATACAAAAAATCTTTATAATATCAAATACTGTTTGAGCGAAGAGTTTTAATAGACGTTCGCTGTACTAATCTGTTTTTAGAATGCGATAAATGTGGTCAGAAAATTAATTACCTTTTGCAGGTTGAAGCTGTGCTAATTTAGGTAGAAATGAAAGATAGAAAATAAATTCAGCAATGTTTGTAAGCGCAATGAGCTAATAAGTCATTATTTAATTTTGCACATTTCTATAACAGTGATACTACAAATATCTTCTCCTCACGGTCGGCAGCAAAAGCAAGACAGGTTTTGCCATGTTTCGGACGTAAGCTCTGAAAAATCTTCTAAAACTTCTGCGCTTGTTAAAGCTTAACTGTAGTGTGCTGGGCAGCTTCCGCCAAAGTCCGGACTGGAATGATTTCAAAATGACCCAGATTGCTACACCTGCGTTGAAGCATTCGATGACCCTGTAGAGCATGTTTTGATCTCAGCAATTGCTTTGGCTTAATGCACTGATTCTAATTGCCTCGCAGATTATCGCTGATTCACCAAAAATGTAGCCGTCGCCTCATGCATAGGACATTGTTTCTCCTCCTTCTAGCTTTTAGCAAAGAGTTTGAAGCTGAGTATTCCTTAGATGGATGAAGCCCTCCCCATTGACGATCTAAGATCTACAGCAGAATTGAACTGTAGGATAAAGAGGAGCTAGCCCACATGAGCCAATCTTCTCGCCAATGGGATTTAGGCAGATTCGTCAAAACGCTGTCTTATTACGGTGCAGTACCTTTGCTGAGCAGCTTTGATTGGTTTCAGCAGTGGTTTGGTAGCCGTCCTGACCCGACTGTAAATACCGCCATGTTAAAACCGATCGCCAACCCCGCCGATCCCTCTCGTCTGGTCATCTTTGACTTCACCAAGCCCTCCGAAGCCTTTCCCGAAATTTGGGGTGCATTAGATGATGTCGTAATGGGTGGCGTCAGTCAGAGCGGCATTCAGTTTGGAACAGCGGCAGCGTATTTTTCGGGAACAGTTTCAACCGAAAATTCTGGTGGGTTTGCCTCAATCCGAACCCGTGACTTTGAGCCACCGATCGACCTATCGAACTATCAGGGTATAGAACTGCGAATTAAAGGCGACGGCAATCGCTACAAATTCATGCTTCGCACCGAAACCCGCTGGGATGGGATTGCCTACTGCTATTCATTTGACACGGTTGCTGATGAATGGATGACGGTGCAGGTGCCGTTTGCTGCGTTGGTTCCAGTCTTTCGGGCAAAGACAGTCAGCGATCGTCCCTTTGCTCTCAACCATGTCACTGCGGTTCAGCTAATGTTAAGCAAGTTTGAGTATGATGGCGCTTTAAATCCTAAGTTTCAGCCTGGGTTCTTTCAGCTGCAAATCGAGTCAATTCAAGCTTACTCCGCTTAAGCAGCAGGGATTATACAGCCGGATTGGCTTTGTCCCCAAAAACTTTTTTTACAAGGTAGCCAAAATCTTTGAGAACAAAGGCTTTCTTTAAAGCAAATGGCTATAATGCAGGCTTCTTCTTACCTGTTGCTATTTGCTATGGAAAAAATGCTGGCATCTAGAAACTCTAAAATCCTATCTTGCATCGACCCGGCAGCACAATTTGGTCTGGAAATAGGTCCTCTTATCAGCCCAATCGTTACCCGTGAGATGAGTAGGGTGCGCTATGTAGATCATGCGACGACTGAAGCGTTGCGGGCTAAATATAAGACTGATCCAAATATTAATGTTGACAACATTGTTGAGGTTGACTATGTCTGGGGAGCGCAAAGCCTGCCTGAGCTAGTTAAGGACGAAGCTCCGTTTGATTATGCGATCGCTTCGCATGTGATCGAACATGTCCCTGATTTAGTAGGCTGGCTCAAAGAGATCCATGCCATTCTCAAACCCGGTGGCATTCTGTCTTTGGCGATTCCAGACAAGCGATTTTGCTTTGATTATTATCGTTCGCTCACTAGACCTGCTGATATCTTAGACGCTTACCTCCGAGGGGCTAGAAAACCCTCACCTCGCCAAATATTTGATTTTTTTTCGTCTGTGGTATCCCGACAGGGGGAAATTGCTTGGGAAGGGCAAGCTCATGAGCATGAACTAGTGCACATTCATACGGAGTCTCAAGCCTGGGAAGTGGCATTAAGAGCTGCTACAAGCGATATTTATGAAGATGTCCACTGTTGGGTGTTCACCCCTGACTCTTTCTTACAGTTGCTTAAAACGCTGATTAATCTGAAGCTATTTGACTTTAAAGTGGCGAGATTTTATGAAACAACCCGCTGCGAATTCTATGTCAGCCTGGAAGCGTTAGAGGAGGGCAGCGAACCTGTCCAGCTTCAGTTAGAGAGCCTGCCCCAGTTACTAGAGCAGGTTTAAAAAATCGCCAGTCTTGCCAAAACTGCCCCCTTTACTGTCTTGCTGCAGATGTTAGCCACGGCACGGAGATTTCCGCTCCAATTTCTCTACATTCATCAAAATATCCAAAGAATCACCCTCAAATATTTTGGCTTTTCTCCCCCTTTTTCTAGCTTTTAGTCCGGGAAAGCCGTTGGTCTGCGTGATGTTATTCATCACAAGCAGCCCCCACGGAGAAACGTCACAATGCGAACGCTCAGGAAGCCGTCCAAAGTTTCGTTGAATTGGATAGTGTTGGTCATTGTTCTGGTTGTCAATAGCTTTATGCTGGTAACAATTCTGGCTCCTCGAAATAGTGCGCTGCAGCCCCCTTGCTCAGGAGCAGGCTGCCCAATACAACGGTAGATCGCATGGACAAAATTCGAGGGGTATGGATTCCCAGTACAGACAGCGATTTCTTTGATTCTCGACAAAAGATCGAGAATGGAATTAGGCTGCTGGCAGATACTGGGTTTAACTATATCTTTCCGGTCGTTTGGAATCGAGGGTATACGTTGTATCCCAGTCGGGTGATGCACCAGCTGATTCACAATTCTGCAGGTGGAGAGATCGCCCCAGCACTGATGGGGCGCGATCCACTTCAGGAGATTATCGATTCAGCGCAGCGCTACAACATCAAAGTTGTTCCCTGGTTTGAGTATGGATTTACTAGCTCATATCAGCAGAACGGCGGACGGCTGTTAGCACAGCGTCCCGATTGGGCAGCCAGAGATAAAGATGGAAACCTGGCCAAAAAGAATGGCTTTGAGTGGATGAATGCGCTCGATCGCAATGTACAAGACTTCCTGCTGAGCCTGATGCTGGAAGTGGTGCAACGCTATGACGTAGACGGGGTTCAGGGTGACGATCGCCTGCCTGCATTGCCTTCGATCGGGGGCTATGATGCCCAAACCAAACAGCGCTATCGCACAGAAACGGGACAAGAACCGCCCAACCATCCCCACGACCCAGCCTGGCTAAAGTGGCGATCGGCAATTCTTACTGACTTCTTGGCGCGGCTTACTCAAACGATTAAAGCGGTCAAACCTTCGCTAATCATTTCAATGGCTCCCAGCCCGTATCCTTTCGGTTACAAAGAGTATCTGCAAGATTATCCCACCTGGATGCAGCACGATCTGGTAGATTTTTTGCATCCGCAGCTTTATCGTCGCCAAGTTAGTGCCTATACCAGCCTGCTGAAAGAAGTGCTAAAGCCATTCCAGCCAAACCACAAAGCAAAGCTAATGCCCGGAGTGCTAGTTCGTAGCGGTGACTACCGGATTGCACCAGACGATCTTTGGCAGTGTATTCAATACAATCGCAAGATGGGACTGCAGGGCGAAGTGCTATTTTTCTTTGAACAGCTCAGCTACAACAATGGAGAACTGGCTAAATTTCTTCAAAAGAAGTGGTACACACAATGCTAAATTTCTGCCGTAGCAATTGACTCAGCGAATTTCAGATTTTGACAGGTTAAGCCGAAAGTTGGGGAAAATCTTGAGATGAGCCTTTCAAATGAATACAGCAAGTATTCACCTAACCTGGATTATTCATGAAAAGTCAAAGATAGACAGAAAAGAGAGCTTGAAACGAAATAGAATCAAGCTCTCAAGCATTTTAAGTGCCGCAATTGTGCCATGACAGCGT
>NZ_JACXWX010000122.1 GCF_014764505.1 Phormidium tenue FACHB-886 | reverse complement strand
TCGTTGAAGATTTCAAATCCAACATGAAGATCATCTTTGATCAGTTTTTGCCTCAGTGGAACTACACGGCTAAACCAGAATTACAGCTTATTTAATCCTCGATCCTAAGCGCGAAACGGGACGGCAAGGCAGCAGCACGATTTTTTCGCAAAGTACTCAAGGGTCAGCACACTCGGCCTCCACGTGTGACACAGTGGACAAGAACGCCGCTTACCCAGTGGCAATAGAGGCTCTCAAAGCAGATGAAACGATTGAGAAAGAGACCGAATTAAGGAAGAGCAAATATTTGAATAATGTGGTTGAGCAAGATCATCGAAACATTAAGCGCATCGTAAAACCGATTATGGGATTCAGGACGTTTAACACGGCAAGACGAACGTTGAGCGGGATTAAAGCGATGAATATGATTCGGAAAGGATAAGTAAAAGAAGTCAAACAAGGGGACAGTGTGTCTGGAGTGAAATTTATCGAAGCGATCTTTGGAATTGCTGCTTAAGGGAACGCAAACGAGCTGGTTTGTCCTTCATTAAACAATTCTTGCAACAGAACCTATGATTCTGCAAGCCACAAGTCTTCTGCCCTGATCAGAGCTATGGTGGTATCGTCTACGTTTTTTACATTATCCGCGATACGACTGGCTTGCTGTTCAATGCTGTGCTCAAACAGGTTACGGGCAAAGCGTCCGTTGCCAAACTGTTTATCTCGTTTCGTGTATGCCGTCTCAAAGATGGTTTGCAGCGCTAGATGCGCTGAGAGATCGATCGCATAGCCGTTGTCCTGACAAAATTTCTTGAAGATTAATATCAACTCGGTCGGGCGATAGTGCTCCAGATACACGAAACGACTAAAGCGAGATTGTAAGCCAGGGTTTGCTCGGATGAAATGCTCCATCTCATCGGTGTAGCCCGCCACAATCACCGCCAATTGGTCACGGTAATCTTCCATGCGCTTCAGCAAGATCTGCAAGGCTTCAAGCCCAAAATCATTAGAAGAACCGCCTTTGGGAGCTAGCGCATAAGCTTCATCGACAAAGAGGACTCCTCCGAGTGCCTGGTTGACAGCATCCTCTACGCGCAGTGCCGTTTGTCCAATATACCCCCCGACCAGTCCAGCGCGATCGACTTCGACAACCTGTCCACGCTGTAGCCGTGCCAGTTGTCGATAGAGGCGACCGATGAGGCGGGCGATAGTGGTTTTACCCGTGCCCGGTGGACCGCACAGAACCAGGTGGAGTGAGGTCTCAACCGTTTTGAGGTTTCGTGCTTTGCGTTCTGACTGCACGTTCAGGAAGCTGACCAGTGAAGATAACTGTTGCTTCATCTGCCTGTGTCCTACCAGTGCGTTAAGGTCTGCAAAAATCTTTTCCAGACTGTCTTCAGCTGGTGGCTCATGTTCCAAAAAAGTTGCCCGCATGGCTGCATTAGACGACGAGTTAGATTGCCGAGGAGGGGTTTCGGTGCTGGCAGTGCTGATGATGAGGCTATGTACCTTGATTTTGATTTTGTCGTAGATCACAAACCCGAACTGTTTCCCTCGTAGTGATGAATCAACCAGGAGTTTCTCAACGAGTGTGCTGTTGATATAAAACTCCAGGATCGCTCCATCTCGACAGATCTCAAGAATGTTCAGCGTATTAGGGCGTCGAATTGCTGGACAAGGTCTCCAGGGAGTGCAGTTTGTTTGGTTGCCGTTCTGGTGCTTGACGATCTGATAGAACTGACTGTCAGAAATGATGAACTCGAAGAAGTTCCTGGTATCTGAGAGCTGCCAGACAAAGCCATACCCCTGGTTTAATACACCTCCAACTTTTTCAAGCGCAATATGAATGCGGAAGTTTGATTCAGCATAGAAGTTGGAGAAGTTGGTAGAGTTCCACACCAACCAGGAACTGTTTCCCGATCGCCTGTGTTCAAAGAAATAGTGGTTTATTCCAAGATGGGTGGTGCATTCGACAGAATCATGCACGTACCACTTGTGACGATTATCTTGAAAATGTTCCTCAAGGATCAGCATATGCTTGCAATTAACGTACTAAAATCTTCTTCGTATTCATGAATTTACCTAAATTAATCAACGTTATCTCCAATAAAATTATCTTCACTGGCGCCAAGGAGAATCGAAAGATTTAATTGTCTCGTTTTGAATAGACAACAAGTTTGCTTGTATCAGAACTCGTCGTTGCGTTCTTACGCTCGTTCTTTTCTTTTGACTTGATCAGTCCTTTGACTGCTCTGCTCCATCTGCGATAAGTATCACCAGCCAGCCGCTCAGCTTGCCTGACCACCTGCTTTTGTTCTTTAATGTCACGCGTATACAAACTGTTTAATCGTCTGATGTTTGACCACTTGACTGTAGTCTTTGTCGTGCCACCCAGTTGTCCACTGCCCTCAAGATACGCTGCATCTATCGCAGGAGGACCACCGCTTTGCTCAGCGTTCTCTGCTAGCCCAATGCCCCATGCCAAAAACACGTTGATGTAGGCGGCAAGTCCGGTGAAAAACAACGCTACCACTTGATAGGACAACTCTGCGGCTAAGCGGGGCGGTAGCAGTGCTAGAAAGCCGGGGCTGGCAAACGCGGTTTCACCCACCACAATCAGAATCGTACACCAACACAGCGTCTCTCCTGCTTGCAGCCGTTTCCAGAACGGCACAATGTTGGGGTAGCTCGATTCTGGTTCGGTTCGTCTGGTAGCCCGCACCCAGCGGATAATTCCTTCTTTGGCAGCAAAGGTAAGGCTGATGGCAGCCACACCCGATAGAATCAGCAGGAGCAGATCGTTTGACTGAACGTTTTCGAGCGGCACACCCAGCAGTTCCGAGATCGCAATAAACTGCTGGAAGGACAACCCCACAGAGAGCGCTGTTGTCAGTCTGTGTTTAGCTTGAGGACTCTCTGCCGGCACAACCCGCAGCCGCTTGAAGAAACTGGTGAAGGGCTGATGGGTATAAGTCTCTTCCTTGTAGACGATCTCTTGTAGCGATCGCCGCTTCAATGTCAGCTCATTCAAGTATTCCCGTTCTTGCTTGGCTCGGATTGCCAGGGGACGCACCACCCAGAACCACTGCTGAAGCAGATCAGGTGCTTCATCGCGGAGATAGTTAGCTAGCGCCTGGGTATGCTCATCGCGAAACAGGCTCTCCCCGGTAAACATTCCCTCAGACCAAATCGGTTTTTGTCCGAATATCATGCTACCCCCCTATTACAAGCTGATTGACAATCGCGAGCCACTCTTCGTCTAGTGCCGCAAACTTGACACGATCGCGAACGCTTGTAAAGGCAGAAGACATTGGCAGTCTGTTGTCCGGCTCCAACCCGATAAAGTAGAGCGTTGTGGTTGGCGGCAGGTTTTCTATGATCTGTGACAGCCAGGCGAGGGTAGCGGCATCAGCCGTGCCAGAGGTGACGATCACCGCAGCGACTTTTGCCCCCTTGCCCAGCTTGACCGCCCGATCGACTGCCTTGACGATCGCATCCGCGTTAGACTGGTTTTCGCTCAGCTCATGCATTGCCTCGCGAATGCCAGAAGTATCTGCCCGGTCGGAGAAGAGGTTGATGATCTGAGCACCTTTCATGCAATCAATCACCACATAGCTGCCAGATTGCAGCCCTCTTGAGACTTCATGCAGGACATCTTGACCCAGCAGCTTCTCCTGGGCTGTATTGGCTTCTATGGCAAAGTAAAGGGTCTTAGAAGGGGAGCGCTGTGCCTCTTTGGTTTGGCATCCTGCAATCAACAGGTAAAGCATCAGTAAGATGAACTGTAGTCTGAGTCCTGATTTCAGCACGGGTGATTCTCCTTGAGAGATACTGCATCATTTCCTCTAGTTTTGGTGGAAGAACGAAAATCTCTGAGCTTATGGACGAACGTATGGCTTGATCAGCTGTACCCAGCTTTGACTGGTTTGTTGAGCTTGTTCTATGCAGGAGTTGCGCGTACTAGCTGGCAAAATGGCTTCTGGGAGATCCGAGTATTCTGCTGGATCGATGCCATAGATCAGACAGGCGATCGCGTAGAACCGTTGCAAAGGGGAAGAATGGACATCCCAAGCTGAAGGTTGGCTAGATTGCTGTCGTGAGATGAGCAAAAGGTGTAATGCGGCTGCCCAAACCGGTCGTGAGCTATCTCTGCCACCCAAGCCTAAAAGAACGGTGGCAAATTGATCGGCGGCATCTTCTTCTCGTCCTAGCACTGGGAGGTTCCAGTCCTGGATCAGAGCATGTCCTAACTCATGTAGAAAAACGAATTCTGCCGCCGATATTGCAAAATCAGGAGCTTCCTCTGCTGTAATTGTTTCTGATGAGACAAAATCTTGCCTGAAGCGTTCTAACAGTTCATAGCAAATAACAATCTCACTGCTGGCAGCCTCATAATAGGCATCCTCAGTTCCACACTCCTGGAATGAGACGGTGATATTACGAGGCAGAACAAGTCGTTGCGAGAGAATTTCTGCAATTGCCTCAAACCGTTGATCTTGCTGCAATACCTGTGAAACTGCTTGATAGAACGGAGTTTGAGCAGGTTCGTATTCTACCCGAATTTGTCCATTTGACGATTGGGCTTGGGCGACCGGGGCAGCGATGGCAGCTAGAGTGACTGTGGCGATCGAAAGGAATGAGTTTGTCAGGATGCTCAAAGTGTTGGTCTGAAGCTGACGCATGGTTCCACGATGCTTGTTAGAAAAGGGTATGTTTTACATCGGTTGCTAGCGGCTGGTGGAAAGACCAGATTTGAAGCGCGGGAATTGAGCTGAACGAGTAGTCCTTATACTTTGATTTGGTTCTAGAGGTTGCAACCCTATGCAGATTCCATGGTTGTGTCGCAAGTGCGCCGAGCAAAGCTCGGCTTTGTCTATCAGGTGAAAGTCCTGATTCTGAAAGCCCTGGCAAGGCATCAGGTACCGAGTGTTGCGTGAACACTGGTAACAGTGTTGGCGAAGCGTACACAGGGAGGTGATGGGCTGCAATGCGGGTTGTGTCGCAAAAACTGATGGGTGGTAAGGTAGATAGGCTTAACCTTGCCTTCTCTTCCTGCGATGTCTACCCCTGCTCTGTTTAAGTGGCGGCACTTTTTGCCCGAAATCATCCTGCTCAACGTCCTGTGGTACTGTCGCTACGCCTTGAGCTACTGGGATCTAGAGGAGATGATGCAAGAGAGAGGGGTGGAGGTAGACCACTCGACGATTAATCGTTGGGTTCTGAAGTACGCCCCGGAACTGGACAAACGCATTCGATCTCATCTGAAGCCGACAAACGACTCGTGGAGAACCGACGAGACGTACATCAAAATCAAGGGTGAGTGGAAATATCTGTATCGCGCCGTCGATTCTGAGGGAAATACGCTGGACTTCATGTTGAGCGCCAAGCGGGATGGCAAAGCAGCAGCACGCTTCTTTCGCAAAGTACTCAAGGGTCAGTACATTGGGTCTCCACGCGTGATCACAGTGGACAAGAACGCCGCTTACCCAGTGGCAATAGACGCCCTCAAAGCAGATGAAACGATTAGCCAAGAGACCGAATTAAGGCAGAGTAAATATCTCAATAACATCATTGAGCAGAATCATCGAAACATCAAGCGGATTGTGAAACCGATGATGGGATTTAAGACGTTCAACACGGCAAGAAGAACCTTGAGTGGGATTGAAGCAATGAATATGATTCGAAAAGGACAAGTTAATAGCATCGATCAAGGGGATGTTGTATCTCAGGTCAGATTTATCGAGGCAATCTTTGGAGTAGCTGCTTAAGACGATGAGATTGATAGGAATCGTTTGTCTTTATGAGTTCTTGCGGCGCAACCCCTAATGTTGCAGAATGATGCAAAAGTTCAGATAAACATCGTTCGCTAATTATTATAAAATTTGCCATCTGAAATTTCTAATTGCATCACTCTAATTCAGAAATCATTGGTTCAGAGAGGAGGAGATTGGCGCATCTCAGTTTCCCTCCTGGACGCAAGCTGCACTAATCCAAGACTGAAGCTTTTGAGTTGTTTGCCTTGATGGATTCTCAACTGTGTAAAGGATTCGCATCGCATCTGACCACAATGGTTCCGATCGATTGGTCAGATAGTCTGCTTGTTGGTTGGCAATTGTTTCAGCACTCGCGCCGTGCAGTTGTTGAGTCAGCGTTTGTAATTCGGTCGCAATCTGTCGCTGCTGCTCTGGCTCCATGAGTTGAAATGTGATAGTACGTTCATTTACAGCGTTAGCAGCGGCTTCATCATTTTGCTGTGTCCATTGCAGCCGCCAAGTGTAGTACTGACCGGGTTGCAGCGGTTGCCCTTCATACAAGGCGCTCTGAGCGGTTGCCGCAAGTGGTTTCTCCCACACAATCTTTCCAGTTTGGTCAATGACATCAAGCCGTTGCAACGACAGTTTCGAGGAAGCATTCCACAAGAATAAGGGTTGATCGCTCCAGACTACGTTTTGCTGCTCTAAAATTCCCGGAGAAATTGCACAAACGTCGCCATCTCCCCGCGCACCAGCTGGCCTTTCCGGTGGTGTCCTTAGTTGTTTTAGATTCGGTGATTCTGAAAGAGAAACAGTTGAATGCTCAGATGAACTTGAGATTGGGGAAGATGATGAAGTAAGTGAGAAGGTAAATGAGGAAGATAAAGTGATCGCTAGCGTCAGCAAGATCCAGTGGGGCTTAAACATTGATTTAATCATGTAGTTTTCTCCTGAGGGCTGGAAGGATATATGTCCAAAAGACTGCAGTAGGCAAAATCCAGGGCAGTAAAATTGCAGCAGAAATGTAAAGCTGTAGACTTACAAGTCCATAGAGGATTGTTGCAGCAACAAACGCTAGAATATACCGTTTCTGTTGTTTGCGTGTCCACCGTATCGGAGTAAGCCGCAGCACAACTCCCTTTCCAAATAGAACTGCGATGCCGATCATCCCCAAAGCGGGGATAGGGATCACAAGCCGCTGAGTAAGCTGATGATAGATGATGTAAGCATTAAGTTCTCCACCTGTTAGCCAATCTTGTGGATGCCAATAGTGCAATGCTGCAGGAACCGGATCGCGATCTGGTTTGCCAGGAGCAATACCTAAGCGTTCGTCTGCTCCTGGCGCAATCAGGACAATCTGTTTGGATAGATCGACGCTGGGTTGAGCAGGGTCTAAGAGCTGCCAGGCTGGAATCTGATCATATGCACGGTTGTTAGGAATTGAGAAATCAATGATTGGCTCTAGCCAGTGTTGTCGCCAGTTTTCGTATGCCCAAGCACTAACGGGCGATAGGTGTAATTGACGGAGGGCTATGAGCTGGTCGCTTTGCGAACGACGAGAATCAATCGTGTCGAGGAACTGCAACCGTAGATCTGAGGTACGATTGAGTGCAGGTTGAGGGCTATGTTGGCCAGTAGCATGGACCAAGGACAAAAGATAGGTAAATGGACAGGTCTGTCGACAATCTTCGTTGGGATAGGGCAACATCACATAGCCAGAATTGACATTGATGTACCCTTGTAGACTCCAATTTAGGCTAGCAATTTGCTTTTCTTGATTCACGCCATTTTCACCTGTTTGATCAAGCAGGGCAGCAAACACAAACCAGGTTCCGTTCTGCTTGACGGCAGTTTGCACTGCTTTGCTCAAGGCGGCATCTTCGGGTGGTTGCGGCGAATCCAACACAAAATCAACTCCAACGACAGAGGCATTCAGTTCAGTCAGTCGATCGAGTATCTTCGCCAGGTAGCTGCGATCGAACGGGGAAAGTTTCGAGAGATCAGCCCGGCGAATTGATTCGGTGTCGATCTCGATTAAAGCAACAGGCGGCTGTTCTAAAGGTGGGACTTGTCCGGTGTGATCTCGATAGACTGCTTGTGCCAAAATCCGGGCATTCAGCAAAGCAGATTGAATTGGGGAAAGGCTGAGAATTATCCCCATTGCTAGACCAATCGCTTCTAAACGAGTTGGCAAAAGCTGCTGAAGGCGCTGTTTCCAACCAGAGGCAATTCGGAACAGCGAAGCATTAGGATGACAAAATAAAGACGGAACGAGATAGGCAGAGGGATAAGTCAAATTCTTTTCCCATCGCAGCGCTCGACAGGCAGCTAGCAATGAATCATGAACATCTTGGCGATTTGCTAAACTACGCAAAAACTGCACTAAGAATTCCTGTGCCACACGGTTGTGAATCGGCTCGCGCATCACTGCGACCTGACTAAAGCCTAAATCAATCAAAGACTCAGCAATATGCAAACCGCTGCACGAGTTGAAGATAGCAACTTGCAGTCCCCGTTCTTGAGCTGTTGCGAGCTGGGGAGTAATATCATGAATGGTAATGGATACACCGGGTGCAATTGCCAGCTCACCACCCGTAATTTCAGCTTCGTTGCTGTGTCCAGCAAAAAACAGCACATCCCAGCCGAAGTCAGCGGCAATGGCATCTCGAATTTGCGTTTTGACCTTGGTTGCAGTCTGACCGGGTTGCCAACCGACAAACGTCACTTCGGCAACGTGAGCCAGCGATCGCACTGCTTCTCGATCAATTTGAAAATTCAGCCCGGTGTCATCGCCTAAAATTGCTAAAATTCTGGCTCGTCCTCGCGGCTGCCGCCCAGTTGAAGCTGCACCTTTGCGGATATTTTCGGGGGTACGCGCAATGCGAATTGTCCCAGTCGCAGCAAAATCAGTGCCAATCTCCCAGGTTTCCCAGGGTAGCCGCGCTAGTTCGATCGGGGTGCAGGTGAGAAACAAATCAAGGTGCTGATGCAGACGGTTGTTAACAATCTCTTGACTAGCACGGGCAAGCGTCGCTCGGATCTCAAACAGTTCTGCACCTTGCAGCCAGCGATGAAACTCATTCAGCAGCTTGAGTTCAGCTTCGGACAGCTTGGTGTGCCAATCGGCAGGGGTGAACTGTCCTGTCGCAATTCCCCAACCTCGCAGCACATCATCAGGCGAATTTGCAGGCGGAGAATTTGGCGAATGGTGAGCCGGGAAGAGGGGAATTTCAGCAGTTTTGTAGAAGCTCAGGTAGACGCGCCGCCAGTCTTGATACCGTTCTGCTAGCAGCGGAGAATAATCGAGCGTGGCAACAAGTCGCTGGGATTGCCCCCAAGTCAGCTCAAACCGACAGCTCTGCTCATTTTTTTGCACTTTTAATTCAAATCTCATGTCTACCTCATGGGCTGCACGGCCTCTCATTCGTCAACGCCAAAGTAGAAAGGCGGCAAGTCGATTGTGGCACCATCGGGTAAATCAATCGTCACCCAAAAGCGATCGCTCACATCGCCGCCTACTTGAGCAAACAAAGGTGAATCCGGAGCTTCTGCAACTTGTTCAGAGAGCAACTGCTCTGCATCGCGGACTTGGAGGCGAGTGCCAACCGGTAAATCCTCTTCAGCTAGAATGATCAGCAGCGTCCAAGCAAAGGCATCAACAGCGGCAGACAGCACCCAGGTAACAGCGTGAAGCCGCAACAGCGCTGTACCCGACTGGATCTCCTGATACGCACCCCGCGCCTCTGAAGGAATTGGAACCCCTAGTAGCTGCACCTCTTCTTGAGCAGAGCGTAGGGCAGCAGCAGGAGCTAACGGCGGCAGGAGCAGCCAACCCAGTTGTCGCGCGACATCATCGAGGCGATCGTTGAGCCAATGACTCACATTGACAGGACATGGCAGAGTCAGTGGATATGGCTCCAGACAACGTAATTCCAAAAGCAACGAAGTTGGATCAAGATTAAACCAGTTTAACGGAATAGCATATTTCTGATTCGAAGTGGGTTTAAGGGGATGCAATTGCCGCTGCTCAATTAGCCAATCTCGACGCAGATAGCCATAAACCTTGACCTGCATTTGCTCTTCTTGAACTTCTACTAATGTATAAACATGAGGAACAAACTGCGGCAAGTCGATAATTGCTTGAGAAGCATTCACTGTAGCATCTAGAAATATGGGGGCGGCAATCAGGCAAAGCTTGAACTTGGCAACAGAAATTTGACATGCTCCGCTCCAATCATCAGCCTGCTTGATCGAACCGCCTGAATCATCGATTTCTAAATCTGGCGCCCATTCTTCTAACCACTGTTTGAAGCCCAATAGTCCCAAAATATGAATGTACAATTGCCATTGCTGAGATGGGTCAGCAACAGATTGGCTCAGCCGTGCCGCTATTTCCATCTGAGCCGGAGATAGCTCAATCTGTTCTTCACTCAGAGCTTCTGTATCAAGAAAGCTATTGGGGAAATCGTTCAGTTCCATTGGCTTCACGGTGTACTCCTTCGTTTACAACGTTAATCTAAATGCTGATCTAAATAATGACAAAGCCGACGCGCAAATAAGCTGGTGCGCTGCCTGGCAACTGCCGATTCTGTTTCCGCTTGCTGCATCAGCGTATTGATCTGCTCTTCCAGAATGCTTTCAATTTGCCGATTGAGCTGCTGAAGTCGTGGCGGATCAGCATAAGATGCAGCTATATCCAGAACAGATCTGAGCAGCAGTTGCAATAACCGCGAGCGCACATTTGCCCGAAATTCTCCTAGCTTCAGCAGGCGTGTTACCTGGTACTGTGCACTTCGTCCAACTTGGGGAGCAATGTCGCTCATCGTTTGCCCTTGGCAGTAGAACAGCTTGAGGGCAGTGAGAAACTGTGCAGCCGCTTTGGTCTGTCGGCGTTGCAAATAGGTGACCCGATCCTCAATAGCTTGCACCAGCGCTTGATCAAGACAGGTCAAGATTTGTTCGCGGTAAGATCTTAAAAAAGCGTCCTCTTCTGGATCGATTTCAGGTTCAATCGGCTCAGCCAAAATTGGTTCTCTGCCAGGTTGCTCGAGCGGTTCAGTCGGTGAAGTTCTATTGACTCGATGCAGCCGATACTGACGCAGCTGTGAAGCAATCGTTTGAAGCTGGGACAGAAGGCGCTCGGGCGGTGGAGACAACAGCCCTTGCTCTGGCAAACAGCGAGACATGCGCATCAGTTGATCTGAGGTAGGTGCGGCACAGACTGCTCTACTCGTCAAGTGTCCAGATCGCCGCTGCTCAAGCCGATCCTGGCGGTAAACCTGGTGATAGGCTTGCAGCAACTCACAGGCAGGTAACACTTCAGCCGCAGTCAAATCATAAAATTCACTCATCACCGACCGCAGCAGCTCAGGGCTAGTGTCGTTCAAAATACTCCAGTCGGTTGCAAGATAGACCCCATGCTCTTGAAGAAACACCCGCAACTCAGGATGATGCCGAACTTGACGGGACACCCAGGTACTTAGCCCAGCGCGATCAGCATTAAAGGTCTGCAAAATCTCGCAGGCTAGCGGTCGGTACTGCATAGAGACCGATGAGCACGGTACTCTCAAATCGTCGTCCAGGACAAACGGGAATAGGTCATAGCGAGTAAATCCGTGCTGAGCACCAAATCGACGCTCCAGCTGCACACAAACTTGCTCAATCTGCTGCGAGATGAAGCACCGCAAACAGATCTCTGCCTGCTGTTGATTGGCTGAACCTGTCCGCAGCAGTTGCAGCAGATCCCTTTGAATGAACGCATCCGAGGTTGCTTCAGCCGCAAACCGCGTCTGAAAGAAAGCTTTGGCAATTTCCACTTCCTCTACTCGGCGTTTCCCTGTGCCATCGAGCCGCACCAGCCGCCAATATGACATCTGTTTCTCTATCCTCAGAGTGTTTGTGCTGCGATTGCCTTTACCTGTTTTACCGTTAATCATTTGGTCAACCACTAGCTGTGTAGTTGCCTGTAATGATTCTTGATTCGGGAACAAAAGACTTATGCAGCATAGAAAGTTCTGCGCTTTAGCATCTTTTTTCAAATAGCGATTGCTGCTTAGCAAGGGGATAACCAAAGAAGTACAGTGCTGACTTCGTTCTTATTTCCCGACAACTCTTATGAGTTTGCCCTGATTTCGCTAGCAATGATGCTTGATTCTGAAGGCGTTGACTTATGCAATGCATAGCTCTTGAGCTGCCAGAACCAGATAGAAGCAGCGGTGCAACCCGCCAAGCTCAACGTCACTTGGTCAACCACTTTCACTTTGCAGAAATCCCAGGAGGGTTACTATGCAGTTTTCTAGATCGCTTCATCGCAATGCATTTTATTTCGGTCTAGGTTTGGTTCTGCTCGGTTTGCTCCAATACTGGCTGACGCTGCCCCGTCTTCAGCAGGGCATTCAATCCTATGAACAGAGGGACTATCAGACAGCAGCAGCAACCCTCCAGAAGGTGATCGAGCGGGACTCAAACAATGCAGAGGCTTACTATTATCTAGGACTAGCGTATAACCAGGAGAATGAATACGATCGCGCTATTGCTGCCTACCAAAAGGCGATCGATTTTTCTGCAACGACATCAGACCTTGGTACTATCTATTACGATTTGGCAACGGTGCTGGGGAAGACCAATAAAACGGATGACGCGATCGCTGCCTATCGCAAAGCGATCGACTATGGTTCTACATCAACAAACCTAGGTCGTGTTTTAAAACCCACCGCGAAACCTAGATCCAAAGGAGAACTGCTGCGATGGTAAGCACGGCGAGGTAATTCTCCGCCCGTTTCTCATAGCGAGTGGCAATGCGGCGAAATTGCTTCAAGCGGTTGATGGTTCGCTCAATTCGATTACGCTCTCGATACGCCTGACG
>NZ_JACXWX010000121.1 GCF_014764505.1 Phormidium tenue FACHB-886 | reverse complement strand
AGTTCATCCAGGAGTTCAGGTCGAAAAGTCATAGTACGAGTGTCTTGGGTCTAGTTGTTCATTAGATCTCATTTCCTCACCTTTGACACACTTCAATTTACAATCCCTATTTTCGTTTACTAATAGAAGACACACAATATTTATTCCTATTCCAAATGATAGGAATTCAATAACAAATATTATGACTTCAAACTGTATTACTATACAGCTTTCTCAGTACTCAAAGTCATTTTCTTCAAATCCTTAATGAATGTCGCTAATGTTGTCGAAATACCAAATAGCCGTACTCTCCAGTGCTGTCCCTGAGGATCTAGAGCATTCCTCGCAAGTCTCTCACTCCAACTGATATGTCGATGAGCACGGTGGTCACGGCTTAACAGCAAAGAGCTCTGCTTCTCGGTTGGGGAAATCATGCTATCGAATTGGAGTTGGTGTTGTCGCAAGTGCTCGCTCAAATCGCGCCGCAAAAATACAGCAGGCAAATCTTGCCAAATCACCGGATGAATTGCTTTGACGCGGGAGACGCTGATGCCTCGAGTCCCAGCAGGGCTGTTATCCCCAGGGAGTACAGGATTATCCAGTAACTTGTGTCGAATCACGGTGACGCGTCGCCCGTTGGTCATCGCCGAACCGTTCGCCACACATCGCTCCCGCAGTGGGCATTGCAGGCAGGTACGACGAGCCATACTGAAGATCAACAGCAAATCACCACGACCGTTGCGACGGACTTCTCTACGATACAGGGAATGACCCGCAGGACAACGCAGCGACCGCTCGCTCTCCAGGGTGAAATCGTTGCCGGCAAACTTGCCATTTGAACGAGCCCAACTCTCGACAACCTGCATCGGACCGTACTGTTCTGAAGGCGTATCGTCAAACGGGGGATGGGTTTTGGTTGCTCCTAACGATGTCTGCTGAGGTTGAAGCTCCACACGGGGTTCAGGTTCAAGATCATCCCCTTCAAGGGCAGGTTGCCACAGCGTCTGACGCAGGGACTCGGGATGCTGTTTCCACCCAACCCAGACCCGCCAGTTCCACACCCACTGAGCCAGAATTTGCCAAAACTCTTGCCCTGAGGGGTGCCAACTGCACCACCGGTCGCAGTCACACTCCACGTCTTCATCCCCCAGTGACTTCTCAAAACCGCCTCGCCCCAAGTACAGGCTGACAATATCTACAGCATTGAGAGCGTGAACTGGAATCGATGTCAGCACCAACTCGTAAGCGTAATCTCCCATGCGGATGCCAATCCGGGGCTTCTGGTCTGGGTTCAACGGTGAGCGCATCACCACCCCCCGAATCGGTTGAGTATAGCCAGACCCACTATCGTCGAGAAACCCCAACTCAAAGACTTCACGAGCGACTTTGGTTTCTGGATGCTGCCACCGTTGAGCAGGAACTTGGGCTAATTTGGCTTGGACGGTTGGATAGTTCAAAATTTGGTAGTCTCGTCCGCGCAACAGATAACCAAACTGATGTTGTTGTATGACATTGACGAAGGCTGGAACCCCGTAATACCCATCTAATCGCACAATGACAGATGCTGCGTTGATGCCATGCTGCTGAATGTACTGCTTAATCACCGCACAAGCACGCACTAAATCGGGCTGTGCCGTCCCATTGCCCGGGCTGCCAAAGGTCGCTAA
The DNA here is from genome assembly GCF_014764505.1 of Phormidium tenue FACHB-886. Classification (GTDB taxonomy): domain Bacteria; phylum Cyanobacteriota; class Cyanobacteriia; order Elainellales; family Elainellaceae; genus FACHB-886. The sequence continues at coordinate 10,989 of NZ_JACXWX010000121.1, read as the reverse complement.
CCACTCGCTGGTGTGGGCTTGCTGCAGGGCACTACGGGTGCGAACCACTTGCCCTCGCTTTCGTCCTAATCAGCCTGGTGCACAAGCTTTACTGCTGCGCCGATGCAACTCTGGGTACTCTTCTGTCATAGGTAAGGAGCGTTGACGGGTCGCCTCATGCGTCCCATCGAGATCAAACACCCAGTACCGTTCCCCTCGGCGATCATAGAGTCCTCCATTGGAAGCAACGGGTAAGCTCTGTTGCAGGAGATTGTGCTCAAACAACTGGCGCAGGCTCTCCAGCGCGCCTGCCTCGACAGCTTCGAGAAAACAAGAAAGCGTGGATGCGACTGGACAGCGGGCACGACCCCACACTGCCATCAGCAGGTGCTCTACTGGGCTGAGCGCTTGAAAGAAAGCAGCCAGACTTGCTTCTCCACTGACCGCATAAGCCAGCAACAACAAGACAAAATCACACACTTCATAGTGCCCCATTCGCCCTCGACTAACCCGCACCTGTTGCTGCAACTGCTCCAGTAGCCCAGTCGATCTCCACCACTCCCCCAACAGCAATGCTTCTGGTAGCCAAGTTGGCATCACTGGATTAGGTTGAACGGTGGTGACAAATTCAATCCCTGCTACAGTGGAGTCAGTTCTTTTTTCAGTTTGTTGAGACATCGTTCCCACTCCATCTCAGATAGAGGTACGATGTCATTTTCTCGCTACCTATTGAAGTAGAATCCCTTCTACAGCTTGCTTTTAGCTTCTTGATAGCTCATTGCGCATCTCGTGGGCTGTCTGACGACAATTACTTTTGGGTAAAACGACAACTAGAACAAATGCTCAAACCCTTGCTACAAGTCCCGATCGGTCCTACGTATAGTTGACGCTAAGGCAAAAAGTAATTGTCGTCAGACAAGGGGGTACGTTTTTTATTCCTCAACAGGTCTAATATCCTTTGGATTAGTATAAAAGTGCTTATTCTATTTACTGTTTTTTCACTTCCACGTCTCACTCTGTTGTCGCTTCCCTGAAACCTCTCGATCAACATAAATCAACTTTTCGACTTTACCGTTACGAGTTGCAAGAATTCGACCTTCATGTGATCCTCTGCGCTCTACTAATTTTCCAAACCTATTGTAGGAATTGTATAAATGGCGAGGTAAAGCAAGATTATTTTCTAGCCTTAGATACTGTTTAGATAGGGCGTCTCTGAAAACATCAATCACTGTATTATGAGCTTTGGTTGGACCTAAATTGAAAATGCCATTATACCTAATCAGAAGGGAATCTTTTGAAGTGCTGGCTTGATCATTATCACCTGCTGCTGAATCACCTATCGGCAGACCATCTTGAACAACTAGAGATAGCGATTGCTGAGCTAATTTCTCAAAATCTCCAACTTGCTGATCGTTTGGTTCGTTTCCATTTAAATCGTATTGTCCAGCAGGAAATGCTGGATCTAAGGCAACAAAATGTTTGACTTTTCCATATAACCGTCCAATTTCAGCACCAACATAAGAGCCTAAGCTGTGACCCAAAAGAGTAATTTCATTCTTCGTTATTCCTAAATTCTTTAATGTCTGACTTGCCCATTGGGCAACAGGTGTGATGGAACGGGAAGCAGTGAATGGAACTAGGGCAGAGTCATCAGCTGGACTTTCCCAATCTAAAGCTAGCACTTGGTAATTTTGATTATACTGCTTGGCAACTGCCTTAGATAAAGCTTTTATTCGGCTACCTTCGCTGCTATCACCTCGACCATGAATTACTACAACAGTCTTTTTATTAGGGACAATTCCTTGATTTGTTCTACCTTGCTGATCATAGTGATACAGATTCACGCCATTTTTGTAATATAAATTCTCATCATCCTGGGAAGATGAAAGCCCTTTATTCTCAATATCAGCAGCAAGGTTTACAGGTTTAAGTTCTAGCCTGTAATTAGTCTGACCACTACTTTGATTAACTTGAATATAATAGGTCCCTGGATCTAAAGTACGGCTAAATTGTAGAGCACGATCATTAGCTGATGACTCAGCATTCCTCTGAAAGATATTTATTCCATTGGAGCTGAAGAATTTTAGATTATTATTACCTAGACCAAACAAATCAATTCTAAAGTTACTCCTGGCACCCAGTGTGAATGTATAGAAGTCATTTGGATCAGCTTTGCCTACCTTGTCTCTAAGATTGTAGGTTTGACTATTGGCCAGAATGCCAAGTTGCCGTGCTGACTTTCTATTATTTCCTGCAAGGTCAGACGCTTGTGCTCGATAAGTATTTTGAGTTATGGATGCGCTATTTCTATCTCTATTAGTTGGGAGAAAACCGCGAAAGCTCCCGCTTGCATAATTTGCTAATTCATTGGCTGCGCTACTTCGTAAGAACAGTTTCGACGAGGACAGTACTGGTCGAGTTTCTGGAGATGAGGTAAACATAGTGGATTTAAATGCTGTGAATGTAGCTTATTTCTTTGCTATGCAACGATGCTCCAGTTGCAACCCCTCGTTAACAAAATTTTCCTCGGCAATTCTGTAGTGTAGCGATTTTTGGGGCAAATGAAATCGAAGACTAGCGGGTATCGTCTCGTTCGGCTCCAGCCCCAGTTGGTCTGAATTGAATGATAACTTCACTTCAACATATCAACTTCTAAAGGTTTGATTCGGCAGAAGCGGTGCTGCAGAGGTTGTCAGTTTAGGAAAGAAAATGGTGAGTCCGATTGCTGCCAAAAATATAGATGGTGTTGTTGTCCCTGTATCCAGCTTGGCTTTAACTGTTGACTCAATACGAGAAATCCTTGCTTCTTCTACCCAGCCAACAAACTGAATAGGTTGCTCTGACGTATCCGCAGCTTGCGTCTGTTGCAAGCTACATCCTGTCCCAGATAATAAGCCTACAAATATAGCCGCAAAAATTCTCTTAATGACACGTGGCGTATTCTGACTAAATCTGATTCTCATGATTAACCACAATAACTTCACACCACAGTCAAATTGCTAATCCATGAGTGAATGTACTCTGTTACTTATGTAACCAAATCATTCGGAGGATAGATTTAGTAGAAACAGAACTGGACGCATTCAGAGGATGGGGGGGACTGAGGGAACTAGGAAAAATAGAAAACGACAAAAAATACGTTCTGTTTGGTGTACCTAAAATAATAAACTTCTACATTGACGCTAACATTAAGCGAATAATTGTAACTCGGCATCTATAAAGAATGCAGAATAAATAAGGTAGTTCGTACAAGTGTGTCAGTGAGAACTTTACTGCTTGATTGACCTAAAGTCTAGTTGAGTTAACGGTTGTAGCTGTTTACCCACTGCACCACCCAGTAGCTAAACACGCCATTCTTTTTGCTCATTCACATCCGCGTCCCATAAAAATTTATGTCTTTAGTAGTAATATTTTTCATCCCTGTGATAGATGGCACCCAAGCTCTTTCTTGACAGGATTTGGAGAAGTTATTTATAAGTAAGGTGCAAATGTGTCATGTTCTTCTGGTGGATGATGAAGCAGCTCTGCGGGAGAGTTTAACTTACTCCCTCCAAAAAGAGGGTTATCAAGTGACAGCTGCATCTGACGGGCAAGAGGCAATTAAGCAGTTTCATAAACAGGTGCCAGACATCGTACTTTTAGACTGGATGTTGCCTGAAGTGGATGGGATGGAAATTTGTTGGCGCATCCGGGCATTTTCTAAGGTGCCGATCGTTATGCTGACCGCAAAAGATCAAGACATGGATAAAATTCGCGGCTTAGAAGCAGGAGCCGATGACTACGTAACGAAGCCCTTTAATACTCGTGAACTGTTGGCACGGATAAAAGCTGCCCTGCGTCGCCATACCGGAGAGTTTTCCTAGTCATGCATTGGCTGCCTAACATTCAATGGAACTCGATTCACGCCAAATTGTTAGCAACCTACTTACTTCTAGTTACATTGGGAACTTCCTTGATGTCAGGCTATGTCCTGTGGTCATTTTATGCTTACTTTATGCAGGCACGCCAAGCAGACCTGAAAAACTCGGCAGATGCATTGATTGAGAGTACAGCAGATGCACTGGAAGTAAAAAATTTTCAGCGGGTACAAGTAATTGCCCAGCGCTATGGTGCGCCTGAAAACATAACAGTGCGAGTGTTTGATCCTCAAGGCTCATTGATAGCAACTTCTGCCCCTCAAACTGATCAGCAAATCCTTAATTGGCTTGAAATACCAGGCGTCCAAGAAGCGTTGCGAGGTCATTCGGCTCAGGGAATTGCAAAAGGGATTTCATCCAACGACGATCGCCTCTACATTATCAAACCCATTGTTCGCAATAGCCAAATGCTTGGAGTGCTAAGGCTGTCGATTACCCTGGAGCAATTTCAGTATCAGTTTGCCAAAATTATCTGGACCATTCTAGTAACTCTTGGGGTAACGATTTTACTTTGCGCGTTCATTAGTGATCGCTTTGCCCGCAGTTTATCTCAACCGATTGAGCGAATGCGGAGCTTTGCTATGCGGGTGGGAAGTGGTCACTTCGATGATAGATTAGCGATTTCTCAAAGCAATGAGTTAGACCAGCTTGCCACGGATTTAAATCGCATGAGTGAGCGGCTCGCCTCTTTAGATGAAGAACGCAGAGCGTTTCTAGCAAAAGTTTCTCATGAACTTCGCACTCCTGTCAGTAATGTTCTAGTAACTGTAGAGGCTTTAGAAGGGGGTGCGGTTGAAGAAATAGAATTGCGCGATCGCTTCTTCCAGACAATTAAAGACGAAACCAGACGTTTGTCTACTTTGATTCACGACTTATTAGATTTAGGAAGGTTGGAAGCGGGTGTTACTCAGTTAGAGCAGCAAACTATCTCTCTAACAGGCTTAATTAACCGCGCAGTGAGGGCAATGGAACCCCAAATGCAGTCCAAACGGCTAAAGGCTCGTCTAGAAGTTGCGAATTTAAAGTTTACAGGTGATCCAGAACGGTTGCTCCAAGCACTTCTGAATGTACTAGACAATGCTATTAAACACTCTCAGCCTGATTCAGAAGTGTTGATTGCTGGATACCGTGAGAAGCATTCGGTCGTCATTCAAATTCGAGATCAAGGTGCAGGAATTTCTCAAAATGATCTCCCTCGCATTTTTGAGCAATTCTACACCACCCGTTCATCTGGCAAAGAAGGTGGGACAGGTCTAGGCTTAGCGATCGCAAAGCGAATTGTCGAAGCTCAAGGTGGAACTATTGCCGCTAGCAGCAAATTAGGAGAGGGAGCAGTATTTATCATACTTCTACCGCTGTAGCGGTTTTTGCCAGAGGTTGAATTTGAGAACCGCAAGTTGATTAACTTTATGGATGGCACCTACTATGCTTTACTTCTGAGGTGGATCCCAAAAATCAGGCATAGACTGATTTGGCTCCCTCCATAGGTATTGAGTTAGTTTTTTGCCATCCTTAGATTCTGTAAGCGGATTTTGGGGGAGCTTGACTCGTAGGGATTGATAGAGCAGATTGCGATGCACGTCAAAGGTCGCTTCCAGCAAGTCCACGTAGACGGAGGCGGTATTCAGTGCCATGCGGTAACTCAACCAAGCTGCGGGGAAGGCAAATAATGGTGCCCACCATGCTAGGGGAGTCCAGACCAAAAAGAGGAGGCTCCAAAGACAAATCCGAACAGATGTATTGAGGGCAGCCCGAGCTTCCTGCAATTCTTTTCGGGTGCTATCAGGCAGCAGCAGCCAAAGGCGGGGCCAGCAGACGACTGCATCCAAACCGTACCGTTCCTTTGAGCGATATTCAGATGCTCGCAGGAGATTCCCCAAACGAGTTGGCATGAACTGGTTCTTTTTGGAAGGGGAATGTACGATTCCCCAATCGAGTTGAGCGTATTTGTTCAGCTCTTCAGAGGTAAGATTGTCCTCCCCTTCATTTTGTAGTTTGCTACATAACTCGCTCCAGTCTTGCAGGTTTTGCTGCCACAGCTTGATATATCGCTGGGTACGGACTCGGCGCAGTGAATTTATCCATTTGGGCCAGTATCCCTCTAGGAAGCGCAGCATCATTCGATCGCCCCTTTGCACAATCGCCGCTGAAGTCACAATCACGATCAAACCTAGAATTAGCAGACTTACCTGAAAGGATTGAGGTTGTTTCAGTACCCATTCTTTAAGCGGGTTCCAGCCAAAGTGGTAGATGCAGGCAGCTAACCCCCCTAGCCAAAACACGAAGGCAGGTGTCAGCAGGTTGGCTACCCACTGTTCTGCTACCTTGCCGGTCATGCCTTCGAGAAATTTGGAGTACATGAGCCTCCTTAAGTTATCTGAGATTTTGCTGGCACCAAGGGTATTTTATGTTCTTGGCAGAGGGGTGGTTCGATCCCCGCTTTAGGTCTATACCAAATCCGAGGACAGCTTGGTACTTCGCAGACAAAGGTATTGGCATCAATAACCGACACGGAACCAGCTAGAGGATTATAGCTCCGCATAACTGGAGGTGGCATTTTGTCGATCAGGAATTGACGTGTCCATTCACGGGTAGGGTCACGCTCTGCCAGTAGTTCCAGGATTTGGTTATCAACGGCTTCCCCAGATTCAGCTCTGGTAAGCAAATCGGCTAACGCACGATCGACGGTTTTTGCTTCTGCTTGCAACAAATCAGGCAGGTAAAGCCGAATGACGTGAGCTGCTTCTAAAACATCTTCAGAGGTATACATACTGGGATACTTATGACTAGGGAATCAATTGCAAACAGAGGTTAAACACCAACGTAGCTAAAGGCAGCCCAATGGAACGGGTGGGCAAAGTAATTAGGATCAAGCAGTATGAGCGATTGGAACATATCTGGGTTAGTATCCTTAAAGTATTTTGCTTTTTGCTGGCTAGTGGTATCTCTCACCCATTGTTGAGCCTGACGTAGAGCAACAGCAGGGTTCAGCTTATCTTTGCGCCATAAGTCATAAAAACGCACCAGCAACATCATGGTACTAAGGTCTGATACCGACCAAAGGGAGGCAACCACACCTGAAACTCCCGCTTGCAGTAGTCCGGTAGGAAGTCCGATTGCCTCATCCATAAGTTCAATCCCTACTAATCCAGTTTCGCAGGCAGAGAGAATAGCGAGACGGATGCCACCTTGTTCGATTAGTCTAAGGTCAAGAAGGTTACGCAGAGTAAGCAATCCATCACTCATAGCAAGTCCACTGTTAAGGGGTTCAAGCAAATTAGCGGTGCCGTGGCAGGAGAGGTGGAGGATGTTGTAGTGAGACAAGGCATTGAGAACGGATCCAATCGTCGCTTCCTCATGTTTCAAAACTTTGTGCTGAGAGAAGGTGTCAACGGCAGCAGTAACTTCTCGGCTGGAATTGGGCAGATCCTTAAGTGGGTTGTCGATCGCCAGAATTGAATCAGTTCCAGTTCGCTGTGCAATTGCTACTGCTGCATTGAGCGAGCGCGCATTGGGGGTATAGGTGAAGTGAATATCATCGAAGGCATATCGTCGTCCAGTGCTAGTGGTGGGATCTGTGGTCCAAGCAGCATGGAGAGGCAGCAGCCCCAAATAGCCAGTTGCAATGAGAACAGCTTGCGCTAAATGGAGGTAGGTCAACTGCTGTACAAGGGGAGCCATCAGGATACTCCAAAGCCTTTGAGTAATTTGGTCAATTCCAGCGAGCCAACCCTGACGATCTTCCTGCTGTTGCCCGTAGGCGCTGAACCAATCTTTGACGAACTGCTCTACAACTTCTTGAGTTAGCTCATCAAGCCAGATAGGATGGATATTAGCGTTAGGGCAGAGAATGAGGGCAAGGCTTCCTGTAGCAGTAGTATTAAGATAAACAGTTCCCCGATCCGGGATGCAGGTGCAAATAATGTCAGCAAAGGTAGGGGGTTTAAGGAAGGTTTCATAGCCTTCAATGTGTTGAATAGCGGCGATCACCTCATCTAAGTTCTGACGAGTTTGGGTAAGTTGCTGACGCAGGGCATTGAAGTTGATGCCACGACGATCAGCGGCAGTTGAATTGTCAAAGTTGCGTTGCTGTTCTTCCAAGTTGCGGAGTTGAGTGATCCCTTGCTGAAAGCGAGTAGACAAATCAGGGGCTGTGAACTGAAGTTGTGCCAACTCAGCGCGTTCCCGAGCTAGTGTATCGCTTAAGCTACGGGCACGGCCTTGCTCCAAAGTCAGCACAGCCCTAGGCAAGTCATTAGTTTTAGCAAAGGCATAAGCAGCACGGTGATACAGATTGCCAGTTTGGGAGAGTTCTATGGTCTGATTGCTAAGGAAGAGAGCACTGTGGTAGAGGCTTTCGGTAGCAACAAGAGCAATTTTGTAGGCTTGAGCGGCTTCTATCCATCGTTGCCGGAGGAAATAGAGATCTCCTAAGGTTCGGGCAGTTCCTCGGCACTCTTTTGGGAATGTCTCAGGAGTGTAGATCTGTAATGCTGAGTTGAAGGCACTGATTGCTTGCTCTAGATTATTAGTGTGCTCACCTTTGATGTGATAGGAATGAAAGTAAGTATTTGCCAAATTGTGTTGGATCATTGCCCAACTTTGTGGAAATGTTTCACGTGTATAAACTTGCAATGCCAATTGGTAAGCATTAATCGCCCGTTCTAAGTTGTCGGTGCGCGACCCTCGAATGCGATCAGTGTAAGCAATTCCCAGACCAATATGAGTTTTTGCCCAATCTTCTGGAAAATCTGTATAAGTAAAGACTTGTAGTGCTTTTTCAAAAGCAGCAATCGCTAGTTCAATATTGGTTGCTCGATCACCTCGATAAGTTTGTCTATACGCGCCTCCCAAATTCCGTTGGATCATCGCCCAATCTTCTGGAAAGTCTGAAAGGGTATAAATTTGTAAAGCATCCTCATAAGTACTAATCGACTGTTCAATGTTATCTGCCTGCTTTCCAGCAATCCGATCACGGTAAGCAGTTGCTAAATTCATTTGAAGCATTGCCCAGTATTCTGGAAATTCTGAGCGAGTAAAGACCTGTAAAGCTTTTTCAAAAGCAGCGATTGCCTGCTCAATATTGTCAGTTCGATCCCCTCGAATGCGTTCGATATAAGCATTTCCTAGGTTGTTTTGCGTGGTTGCCCAATACTGTGGAAAATCTCTTTGAGTTCTAACTTGTAAAGCTTCTTTAAACGTGGTGATTGCTTTCTCAATATTTTCTGCGACGCCGCCACGAATACGATTTTTATAGACATTTCCCAAGTTATTTTGAAGAATCCCCCTTTGTACTGGAAAGTTGGCACGAGTTGCCAACTTCAGAGCCTGTTCATATATAGCAATAGCAATCTCTAAGTTAAGCGCACGATCGCCAACAGGAAATTCCTGTATCAATCTGCCCAAATCAATCATTATTGCTAACCAAAGTGAACAATAATTTGTGTCTGTTTGTGCTGGCACAACTAAGGTGGGTATTGCCCGCAAAAAGTCTTCATCTAATTGGTCTTTCTTAGATTTTAGAAATGAGTATAGCTGCTGTGTATTTTCCCTCCCATTTCCACTGATCCTCAGCAGCTCAGTAAAAAAACGCACCGCTGATATTTTTGGCATTTCAGAGGTTGTCCTCTGCATTAATAAATTAATTGCGATTGCCAAATATTGGGCTGCTTCATTGCGAGCAGATTCTTGAGAAATTACTGCTAGGTTTTGCCAAATCATTTTCCAATCTTCAGGAAAATCATTGCGAGTGAAGACTGATAAGGCTTGTCCATAAGCATCAACTGCTCTTTCTAAATTTTCTACTCGATCGCCATAGACCCGCTGACAGCAGGCAGTTGCCATATTAGTTTGAGCCCTCGCCCAATTGTGTGGATAGGACTCACGAGTGTATATTTGTAATGCAGATTGATAAGCAACTATACTCAACTCTAAGTTCAGCCAGCGTTTTCCCGAGGGAAATAGTTGCAGTAGATCACCAAAGTTTGCCAAATCAGTTGCCACAATTTGTTGTTGTTCTGGCTCGCTTGCCAGCAATCGTGCTGCTACCTGTGGCAAAGCTTGCAGCAGAGATTCTGTGAATTGATCTTGATGCTGTGCTAGAACTGAATAAACTTGCTGGTCATCCCCGTCACTGTTACCCATCAGTTGCAATACTGCTAACAAAAACTGCTCTGAATTCTGTAGCGACCTCTCTTCTCTGATCTCCACAGTTCTTAACGCTTCTGTCAACTGTCCTGCCAGACCTGATAGCCACCGTGCTACATGATTGTTACCCTGTTGCTCGAATTGGGCTGCATACTGCTGCATCACGATTAGTAAACCTGCATCTAACAACTCTGAATGATGCTGTAATACTGTTTGTATATTTTCCCAATCTGCACAATTCAAAAGCTGTTCAATCAGATTGTCATACGCTTGCAGTCGCTGTCTGTCCATGCCACTCTTACTCCCAAGAATTACCAGCGTTTATCTACATCTTGCAAAAACTTCTTTCTATGAAAGCCATGAAGCTTACAGTAACAGGTTGAGCTTGGCTTGCCAATCAGCTTTCTGTAGTCACACCCTCTCTTCAAACCCCCACATAGCTTAATGCAGCCCAATGAAATAGACTTAATCGGAAATAAGAGTCGTTGAAGGGAAGAGCGGAGGACTTTGCTTGATTTGAAACTGTCAGATCTGGGTATTCAAATCACCGCTTTTTACATCACCTTTTATCATCAGAAACTTCCTCTTTCCTATTTTCGATTAGATGGCTTGAAATAAATCCTGAAATTCATTCACTCGTTTAGCAAATTGTTCGCGTTGCTTTGATAGAGACACTGGACTTTATCGGAAATAGTACAGAACTGTAAAACGTTGAAGTCATCCCTTCATACTCTCGAAATTTCTCCCCTTCTTACATTCCTTTTTCCTTCTTTCACCTCCCCCTAGTTCGATTAGGCTGTCTTCTGGAGAGTAACTGGTCTTTTTTGACGATGGGTAAACCGCAAATTGTGCAAACCACAAGCTGTTTCCATCACATCATCGGCATAGTGAGCCACCCGGTTGCGAAATTTCTGCACCACAATCTGACAGCGTTTGATGCCACCAA
>NZ_JACXWX010000120.1 GCF_014764505.1 Phormidium tenue FACHB-886 | reverse complement strand
AATCAGGGCAGTTCATAGAGCGTTCATGGAGCAGAGATTGGGGTAGTAGCCAGTCTATCAAGTCGGGGCTTCTGCCCTCAAGTCGGCTACCCAGTTCTGACAGTTTCTACAGGTCGGGTTCTCCAGTCAAAGTCATTTGACGCAACAGTTTAAGCGCCTTACGGGAATGACACCCAAGCAAGTTCGCTAACCTCATAAGAATCTGATAAATCGTCATAAGAATCTGAAAGCAGTCAAGCGTTAAAACTCACTACGCTGTAGTTATGATGCTTTTCTACGCAAGGATTTAGACACAATGAGGAAGCAACTAGTTAATCCGCCACAGCTTTATGACGGAAAACCACATGGAATGTCCCATGCTGTGATTGATACTGCATCGGCTACCGTTTACATTTCTGATCAAGTGGACTGGGATGTGAACCATCAAGTCTCATCTCATACCGTTGAGGGACAACTCCAGAATGCGCTAAATAATCTAACGATCGTCCTGGATGCAGCGGGCAGCTCCGTTGAGAATTTGCTAAGCGTTCGCATTTATGTTCGAGGTAAACTTGGAGAAATGATGGAAGCGATCGCTCCAATTATCGCGCAATATCTAGCAGAGACGCGCCCAGCCCTTACTGGCATTGGTGTTTCCTCACTTGCCTCTCCAGAAACATTAGTTGAGATTGAAGCAACAGCCGCACTCAAGTAATTGCCTGATTTCCAAAGTCCAGGTAATAGAAGGATAAAGTAATGGCATAGAAGAAAAATGATACAAGCCATAAATCATCGCTTCATTGAGACAAACGGCATCAAAATGCATATTGCTGAACAAGGTCAAGGCAATCTTGTCATCCTGTGTCACGGGTTTCCGGAATGCTGGTACGCTTGGCGGCATCAAATTGGTGCGATCGCAGAAGCTGGATTTCACGTTGTTGCGCCAGATCTGCGGGGTTACGGACAAACCGATCAACCAAAGTCCGTTGAGGCATACAACATTCTTCAGCTTACGAGCGATATCGTCGGGCTGGTTCATGCACTAGATCACGAACAAGCGATGATTGTCGGGCATGATCAAGGTGCCCCTTTGGCTTGGCATTGTGCATTATTGCGCCCAGATTTATTTAAAGCGATTACCCTGCTGAGTGTCCCTTATCGTGCCAGAACCTGGGACAGTAGCCCTCCGACAGAAATATTAAAACGGATGGCGGGTAAACAACAGCTCTATGTGTTGTATTTTCAGGAACTGGGCAAAGTAGAGGCAGAACTAGAAGGTAACGTTCGGCGATTGCTTTGCAGGATGCTCTATTCCGCATCTGGGGATGCACCTCCCGAAAAACGGTGGCGGTTTCTATTCGACAAATCAGAAACATTTCTGGACAGTATGGCTGAACCGGAGCAGCTTCCAAGTTGGTTGAATGAGCAAGACCTTGATTTTCTCACCCAGGAGTTTGAGCGAACCGGATTTCGAGGTGGGTTGGCTCGCTATCGCAACCTGGATAGAGATTGGGAATTTACGTCCTTTCTGAGTGGCGCGAAGCTGCAACAACCTGCTTTGTTTATTGGGGGAGAGTTCGATGCAGCCGTGATGATGAATCAAGATCTGATCAACCAGCTAGGAACAACAATGCCGAATTTGAGAAGACAGGTATTGCTGCCCAATACGGGGCATTGGATCCAGCAAGAACGACCTACAGAGGTCAATCAATTGCTCATTAATTTTTTGGTTCACTCTGCATCTTGAGAAAGGACATTAGCCATGATTCATTTTGGTATTATCTGTCCTCAGCAACAGGTCATCTCAATCTGCTGACAACCGCTACTGTGCTGCAACACGCCCCAAAGGTCGTTCAAAAGGCTGGAATCGGCGCATTACTGGTAGACCAACTTTCACCTGCTAGGGGAACAGTTGCAGACTATTGAGATATTCCCTTTATCAGCGTGTCTGCTGCCCTCATGATCAACGAAGATATAAGTGTTCCTCCTTGTAATCCTTGTGGGATTGGATGCACAGTTAGTTCTTTCCCTCGGTCGTGAAACAGGTCTGGCACAACACTGAGCGTCGATGGCGGAATCACTATTTAGGCAATACAACTTCCACAAAACCAGGTGGCTATCATGATGCTTGAAAGTAAGGACGCCTTGGTGACTGGAGAAACATTGAGCGTTGGGAGAGCCACCGCGATCGATCGCTTTGATTGAAGAGAATTTGGTTTAGCCTGCATTATTCACAAGGGGGAGCAACAGAGGACAAATGAGCTGGAGTAAAGTATGCAGATGAGAACTATGAGGAAATAGCCTCGAATAAACGATTTGAAGACAGATAAAAACGGCAAAAATACCCTGATTCGTGGTAACAAGACACACTATTCCTATCGGGGTTAGAATTTAGCTGAACTTTAATGCCTCAGCAGTTGATAGGCGTTGCACAATCAGCCGCAGTGGGTCGGCAAAAGGACAGTAAGTGGCTAACTCCACCAGCATTCGTCGGGCTGAAACTTGCACCCTGGATGCTCCTTTAATCAGCATGGAGCGCAATCGTTCGACTTGAGCAGTGGCAAACTGGATTTTCTCTGCGGCTTGGCGAATTGTCAATAGCAGGATGTATGCCGCTTGTGCCAACAAAAGCCGAAACGGGTTAGCAACAAAACTGCTACAACTGCGCCGGTCTGCGGCAATGCCTAACTTCAGTTCCTTGATGTGATGTTCACACTCTGCTCCTCGTTGGACATAGAACTGGTCATAGACTTCCTGGGCAGGTAGCTCTAGATTGGTCAGCACAAAGCGAGGATTGGCTCCTTTGGGCAACCATTCCGCTTTCATCACCAACTGCCAGGGGTACGCCCAGGTGGAAGCGGCATAATAGACGTCGTCAAATAGACGTGCCTTTTGCTGAGTTTGCCTGAACTGCAAGCGGGCACGCTCCAGCAAATCGGCAATCTTGCGCTTTGCGACGGCATTGCGAGCAAAGCCGAGGGCATATCCGACTTCAGAGCGTTCGCACACTGGCAAGATTTCCGGCAAGGCAAAACCTGCATCAGCCCTGAGGATCATTGCAACTCCAGGAAATGCTCGCTTCAATCGCCAGAATAACCAGCGCAAGATTCCCGCCACCCCTTTGCCAGGATGACTATTGCCAGCGCGCAACTGTAACACTAACGGATAGCTACTACTGGCTTGGTTGATGAGTACAGGGAAGTACATGTGCTGCCCATAGTAGTCGTGAAAGCAGCTCAACTGCTGCTCTCCATGCGTCGAGTCATCCCAACCATCGATATCCAGCACGATCTGCTTGGGAGTCTTCTTGTAGCGGTTGATGAACCCCCCCACCATCCGACTGCGCATCTTTGCTACTTCGGCTTTACTGACCGGGTTCTCCAGACGGCTCATCGTCGGTTGACTCGCCAGCAACTCCTCATCCGCCAATGGCACCCGTCCACAAGCGATCTTGTAAATCGGGTCATGCCGCAGTTGATTGCTATCGTTGGCATCTTCGTATCCCCCCACCAACTGATACACTCGTTGGCTCACCCACTGCTCCAGGCTGTGGGTGATTTTGTTCGGCTCTCGCCACTCCTCGATACACTCAGCCAACCCTTGGCAGACCTTGAGCTGCTCCTCAGCTTGACGTGCCAACAAAATCCCGGCATCTGAACTCAATTGCAGTTCTGAAAATTTCACCACCAGGGGACGGGGCACTTCAAAATCGTAAGCAAGATCGCAACTACACGCTGTCATGTCAAAATAAAGGCGCTTAAAATTCTAAAGAGCTTGATTCTAAACCGCTTCAAGCTCTCTTTCCTGTGCCTATCTTGACTTCTCATGAATAATTCAGGTTAGCCCGACAATAAACAAATACTAAAGAATGCAGCCAATGAATCCGATCTCGTTGCCCGAACGTGCTGAAAACAGATACAATTTCCCTGCAACGCAATCGTTATAAGAGTAGCACCAGGTCGAATCGATAAGTTCAATGTTGAGATAAACGCTGGGAACAAAAGCTATGGCGGGGAACCTTGTTAGTCCGCTCGAACTCGGTCAACGGTTGAATAAACCTCCGGTGTTATCCAGTCGTCAACTGGGCTGGAATGGGATTTTGGTTGAGCAATGCCGATGTTCTTCACCGTCATCCTTTGAAATGGAGCTTCCCGCCGTATCGGATCATTGGCTCAACCTGTCCTTGGGGCGTCCTACCCCTTTAATTCAGAAACGCGACGATCGCCTGCATGAATCAATTGTTCAGAAGGGGGACAGCATCTTTGTTCCTGCTGGACAACCGAGCTATTGGCGTCAACACGAAGGTGACATTTGCTGCCCGCTACACATTTGCTTGAAACCGGAGCTGATCGAACAAGTCGCTGAAGCATCCGAAATTGATGCACAACAGATTAACCTCGTGAACTGTTTCGGTAAGCAAGATTTACAGCTTCATCATGTCGCAATGCTGCTTTTAGCTGAATTACAGTCAGGTGGTATCATGGGGCGACTGTATGTTGAATCATTAACTCAAGTCTTGGTCATTCATCTGCTGCGACACTATTCCACCGTCACGCCAACTATCACATCTGGAAATAGAAGCTTAACGAACTCCCAATTGCAGCAAGCGATCGACTATATTCACACTCACCTGAATCGAGATTTATCATTAGCTGAACTGGCGGGCATCGTCAATATTAGCCCGACGTACTTCGCCAGTTTATTCAAACAAGCGATGGGAATTTCACCACATCAGTATGTGATTCAACAGCGTGTGGAACGAGCAAAAGTGATGTTGAGTAGGACGGATTTAGCGATTGCAGATATTGCCCTACAAGTAGGCTTCTCCAGTCAAAGTCATTTGACGCAACAGTTTAAGCGACTCACCGGAATGACACCTAAGCAGATTCGCTAACATCTTAAGAATTTGACAAATCATTGTAAGAATCTGAAAGCAGTTAAGCATTAGAACTCAGTACACTTCAGATAGATAGAACAAAGAATCTGATGCAGTTGACACTAGACAGGCAATAGTCGATGAGTGTTCAAGCTTTTGCTGCTCATCATCAATTCCTTTAAGAAAGTTTCTATCTCAACAAGGTTTTGCAACACAACTATGAACGAAATTGTCAGAACTGAGTATTCAAATCTCGTCCTTTTTCATAAACACATCTTCCCTTCCCTTTTTCTTGTTAAGCAGCTTGGAAGATCACTTGTAGTTCACTGACTCGCTTTGTAAATCGTTCTCTTCTCTCAGATAGAGACACTACTTCTGTCCTATAGCGCTGGGGTCTCATAAAGTTTCTTACCTCATCATATGCTTGACAAAACCCCTGCGCTGATTCAAACGCTCCAAATCCTAACATTGGATAATACCGTTGCTTGATCCCCCGATGGCTCTGCTCAATCGGGTTCCCTCGGCAATCTCTGACCTCGTGTTCGACATTTCTCCTAGCTCTTCCTCAATCGCTCTCGGATAGCTCCTGTGTCCATCCGTCGCTACTCGTTGTGGGGAGTGTTGGGCGACCTCATGGGCTTGAGCAAAAAACGCTTTTGCTGCTTCCATGTCTCGCTTCTCGCTTAACCTCACATCGACTAAATTTCCGTATTCATCAATGCCTCGGTACAAGTAACACCACTGACCTTTGACACGAATGTACGTCTCGTCCACAAACCAAATCTTGCCCACCTTTGCCTGGCGTTTGGCACGCAACTGCTGGGCAAAGATGGCAGCAAAGCGTTCTTCCCAATCCCGTACTGTTTTATGCGTGAACTTAACCCTCGCAACAGGAAGAATTCGGCAATATCACGAAAGCTCAGCTTGTAGCGCAACCGGCACAGCAGGACTTGGAACACAGTATCGGTAGGCACCTCGATAAAGTTGAAGGGGGCGCCAGTCCGTTCGTTGAAGGTGCGATGACAATCCCTGCAGCGAAACATGGCATCACCCAGGTTTGTCGTACGTTGCAAGCGGGTAGTGCGGGCTGAGCCACAATCAGGGCAGTTCATAGAGCGTTCATGGAGCAAAGATTGGGGGTAGTAGCCAGTCTATCAAGTCGGGGCTTCTGTCCTCAAGTCGGCTATCCAGTTCTGACAGTTTCACCTGCGGAGGTTCGAGAGCTTGAGGTCGAACGAGCTCTGGATGCTCAAATGTGTTATCAGTTACTCTAAGTACTGTAGCTAGGTTAGAGGGAATCAAATGCAAATTGCCAAAAATTTTGAAAATGAACTTCTGAGCGTTACTGAGTTCTGGTCGCCCAAAGTTATTGGACAGGTTAACGATCAGTACATCAAAGTTGCAAAGCTCAAAGGTGAACTTGCTTGGCATAAGCATGACAATGAGGATGAAATGTTTTATGTTGTCAAAGGGCGTTTGGTCATTCAATTTGAAGGTCATGAAGTGGAACTCAAAGAAGGTGATTTCTGCATCGTGCCCAAAGGGGTGATGCACAATCCAATCGCTGAAGATGAATGCTGGATTGTACTCGTTGAAACTGTGACAACTCAACATACAGGAGATATCGAAACTCCGCTCACAAAGACAATTGAGCAACAGCTCACACAAGTATAAATTGATGGACTGATGTAGCGATCGCAGGCTAACCCTATATTGCAGCGGACAGCCGAGAGACTTTAGCAAGCAATTCAAGACTGTCTGCCGCCGCTCAATCTCGCCGCTAAACCGCAGGACTATCTGTAAGGATGTAGCGAGAGTTTGTCTATATCAAAGCTAAGTAGCCTATTCAAAGAGGTAATGACTAGACAGAAGCCTATAACTATCAACGCTGCCAGCCAAGAATCAGTTCTAAAGATTCTTCCAAGCTCGCCAGTTCTTTCTAGCCAAACATCATCCTGGAGGGGAATTCAGCTTGCCTATCATCTGCATACTGCTGCATTTGAAACGCCTGAACATTGTTTTCCTCAACACTTCATCACAATTCACCATAATCATTCCCCAATCGTAAAGGAGCGGATGCTGGATGGTCATTTTCAGAGCGATCGCTTTAGAGACGGCGACATCTGTTTAACACCTACTGCTGCACCTGTATCAGTCCGATTACACGATGCATGTGAAGTAATGCATTTATATCTTGAGCCTGCATTGATGGCTCAACTTATGGTCGAAGTTGCTGATATTGATGGGTTAGAACTGATACCACAATTCAAGTTAAATGACCCGCTCATTTACCAGATTGGAATTGCCTTGAAAGCAAAGCTTGAGTTCAGTGGATTGTGCGATCGTCTCTACACAGAATCGATGGCAATGGCAATTTCTGCTCATCTCATTCACTACTACTCAACCCGAAATCTTAAAACTCACCACTATTCCAAGGGACTATCGCAAATCCGATTACAACAAGCGATGAAATACATTCACGACCATTTAGCGCAAAACCCTAGCATTACTGAAATGGCCCAGATGCTACACATGAGTCCTTACTACTTTAGTCGCTTGTTCAAACAATCAACCGGGTTGACCCCGCATCAATATCTCCTCAAATGCCGGATTGAGCAAGCAAAACAGCTACTTAAAACTACAAATCTATCGATCGCCACCATTGCGACTCAAGTTGGTTTTGTCGATCAAAGCCACCTTGCTCGTCATTTCAAACGCCAAGTTGGGTTTCTACCCAGTCAGTTTCGCGCTGATGGCAAGAACATACTGTCGAATGGCAGGAATATCCAAGACGATCGGGTCGCAACCTCAATATAATTTTTGAGGTCTGGGAGCAGGTAAAGGAAAAATTGAGATGAGAGAAGAGATTTTCGCCAGGATGACGGAAGACACCCGTGCCCTGATCCAACAAATGCAGGCACAGGCAGCACCTCCACCCCCTGATGCCGATCCTATTGAGCTAGCACGGGTTGGGTATCGACAAGTTATCCCGCTTGCTGGAGCTATCGAAGCAGTAGAAATCAAGGATTACGCCGTTTCTTCAGCCACATCAGCAATTCCACTTCGACTGTATAGACCGCAAACCGAAGGCAGTAATACCTCGCTACTGCCAGCACTGGTATATTTTCATGGTGGCGGTTTTATTAGTGGTGGCTTTGATACCCACGATCGCCCGCTGCGATCGCTTGCTAATGCCAGTGGTTGTGCGATTGTGGCAGTGGAGTACCGACTCGCACCAGAGTTTCCTTTTCCTGCTGCCCCAGAAGACTGTTTTGCGGCACTGCAATGGGTGCTTCAAAACGCCGAAGAACTTCAGATTAATGCCTCCAAAGTTGCAGTCGGTGGTGATAGTGCGGGAGGACTGCTGGCTACTGTAGTGTGCTTGATGTGTCGAGACCGTAACACAAGTCATCCGGTTGCTCAAGTTCTGGTGTACCCGAATACTGATTTGGCAATCAATACTCCCTCATGGTACGAATTAGATTTTCTCCATCCCAATCGATCGCGTGAAACCTTTGTAGATCAAATGGCAATGTATGTTCCTGACTCCAATGTACGTGAACAGCCCTATGCATCGCCTCTACGTGCCCCTGATGTTTCGGGTCTTCCACCTGCTTTAATCATCACAGCAGAACTTGATCCACAACGGGATGAGGGCGAAGCCTATGCTCAACGGTTGAGAGATGCGGGTTGTCTTGTCACACACACTCGTTATCCTGGTGTTTTACATGGCTTCTTTCAAATGGGTGGTGTTATTGCCTCAGGAAGAGTTGCGATCGCTGAGGTCGCAGCTTATTTACGCCTTCGTTTTAGTCTGAGCAGTTGATGCGGTCTAACCATTCGGCAAGAGCGGACTGCTGAATACCACTAGTGTAGATACAAAGGTTGCTTCAACCGCTCAGCCGCAACGTTGAACGCATGAAGACTGTGATTTTTTTAGCAAATGCTCAGCGAAGGTACTTTCTTGAAGGTGCCCTCGCTGACAGCTTCTTCGGAGCGCAGTTGGTATTCTTGAGGTTACTTATCAACGAGCTGCAGGTCGCCTCTTAAACAATCTACTGGAGAAAACATATGAGCACGCTCACCGTGAAAGACGGCACAGAGATTTTCTACAAAGATTGGGGCAGCGGTCAGCCGATCGTTTTCTCGCATGGTTGGACTCTTTCGAGCGACGACTGGGACGCGCAAATGATGTTCTTCTTGAGTCACGGCTATCGCGTCATTGCACACGACCGGCGAGGTCACGGACGCTCCAGCCAAACCAGCGACGGACACGATATGGATCACTACGCCGATGACCTCGCGGCGCTCACTGGGTTATGTCGCAAAAACTTATTAGGGACAAACGATCGGTATCGTTTGCATTTCCTTAAGCAACAACTTCAAATATTGCTTCAATAAACTTGGCTTGAGAGACACTATCCCCTTGTTTGATCCCTTTCACTTGCCCTTTGCTAATTATATTCATTGCCTCAATTCCGCTCAACGTTCTTCTCGCACTATTGAACGACTTGAACCCCAGCATCGGTCTAGTGATTCGCTTGATATTTCTGTGATCCTGCTCAACGACATTGTTCAAGTATTTCACTTGCCGTAACTCGGTTGTTTCAGGCAGTGTCTTTTCTTCCTTTAGCGCTTCCATTGCCACTGGGTAAGCGGCATTCTTGTCTACTGTAATGACCCGTGGAGTCCGGGCGTGCTGAGCTTTGAGAACTTTCTGAAAGAAGCGTGCCGCTGCCTTGCCATCGCGCGAGCGCGCTCAGCATGAAGTGAGCGCGTATTCCCCTCTGAATCGACAGCGCGATACAGATATTTCCACACTCCCCTAACTTTGATGTAGGTTTCGTCCACCCTCCAAGAATTATTCGTCGGCTTCAAGTGTGGACGAATGCGTTTGTCGAGTTCTGGGGCATACTCCAAAACCCAGCGGTTAATGGTTGAGTGATCGACTTCCACGCCCCGCTCAGCCATCATCTCCTCTAAATCCCGGTAGCTCAGGGAATAGCGGCAGTACCACCGCACATTCAGCAGGATGATGTCGGGCAAAAAGTGCCGCCACTTAAACAGAGCAGGAGTAGACATCGGAGGAAGAAAAGGCAAGGTTAGTCCTATCTACCTTACCACCCACCAGTTTTTGCGACACAACCAGGCAGAACGCGCGCATGCTACCGCGTAGCCAGTGACCTGGCGGAGTTCAGACTGGCTGAGTTTGATTGTCGTGGAGCTATCCGCCATAGCGTCAAGTCACACAATGCGCGCAGAAGTGCCTAACGGTGCTCATCACCTGCTGCAAATAACCTCTGCATCATAACCGACCGTTGTTCGGCGGTCGGTGTGCATGGGCATATTGTTAGGTAAAGCCATTTGTAACATTGCTAGCCTGACGTATCTTCTCAATTTCATTAGCATGTTCCTCTGCCCAGTTCTTCAAAGTTAATGCAACACTCACCAAACTTTCTCCAAGGGGAGTGAGAGAATAAGTGACACTGGGTGGTCTAGTAGGTTCAACTAGCCGTTTGATGAGTCCATCTGCCTCAAGTTCTCGCAGATGTTCCGTCAAAACCTTTGAAGAGATTCCCTCAATCGAACGCCGTAGTTCACCAAATCGATACGACTGCTGCGATAAACGCCCGACGATCAGAATTGTCCATTTGTCCGCAATTCTAGCAAGTGTACGTCGGGTAATACACTCCCGCGAATAGACCCCCCAACAAGCAAATGCATTGCTGGAATCCTCTGATTCGTTACGGTTTGTCTGAGACAGGCTTTTGGATGAGCTATTGGTTGTATTTTCCTTCTTTACCACCATCTTTCCAAGCTGAGATAGTTACAAAAAGGTACCTACTTTCTATTCAAAATTCTATATGCCAAGCTAATACGAGTCCACAGCATTTCTCAAAAAGCAATGAAAGCTATTGTCCTTGACCGTTATGGGACGCCTGATGTTCTATATCTTACTGAAATCCCTGACCCGATACCTGGGGCAAATGAAGTGCTGGTGCGAGTCTATGCATCTAGCGTTAATCCCATTGATATTGGGGTTCGGCAAGGTCGTGTTGTACCAAGTGAGCCACATCGTTTCCCAATGATTTTGGGATGGGATGCCGCAGGAATTGTTGAAGGTGTAGGAAGTGATGTGACTGATTTTGTTAGAGGCGATCGTGTCGTACTGATTTCAAAACAGCCTGCTACTGGCAGAGGTACTCATGCAGAACTTGTTGCGGTTCCTGCAACCCAGGTAGTAAAACTGCCTGAAGCCATCACCTTTGTTACTGCTGCTGCCGTTCCTCTAGCAGGTATTACAGCCCTTCAAGCGATTAAAGCCCTCCCGCTATCACCTGGACAACTCATTCTCATTAATAATCCACTGGGGGCAGTTGGTGGATTTGCCAGCCAGATATCAAGGCATCTAGGGTTAAGAGTAATTTCTCCTGTATCGCCTCACTTGGTAGAAGAAGCACGGATGCAAGGTGTTGAATGGGTGATTCCATTTGACCAAAGCTTGAGCAATTCTGTTCGTGAAGTAGTACCTGAAGGCGTTGATGGAGCGATCGACTTAGTTGGAGGTGATTTTGCTCATCAGACTCTTAGTGCTGTCAAAGATGGCGGAACTTACGCAACGGTCCTTCCAGAATGGTGGAAACCAGGCGGACCTTACACTGAAGACCGAGCAATCAAACCAATTGTGGTGGAGAATAAGCCCAATCAAGCTGATTTGTTTGAGCTAGTCGAGTGGTTAAATCTTGGTGTTCTATCTCCTCGAATTGAGCAGACATTCTCATTAGCTCAAACAGCAGAAGCACACAGGCAGCATGAGAAACCGGGGTTGACTCGGAAGTTAGTCATAGTGCATCGGTAACGGAAGAATTTTCTGCCTAAGGTTGAAGTTGAGCGGCTCCAAATAGCCTTTGTTACAATACCAGTTAACTTTACTAGTCCGCTCCGACCGAGTTATGGGGAGACGAACAAGATTTGTTCTGTAAACTCAGGAAGCAGACTGGACAGAACTCGGTGACGGCTTTCCAACCGCTGACCGTCAAGGTCTATAACAATATCACTATACCTCTCCTCCACAAACCAAATCTTGCCCACTTTGCCTTTCCGTTTGACAGGCAACTGCTGGGCAAAAATGGCAGCAAAGCGCCCTTGCCAATCCCAGACTGTCTCATGGATAAACTCGAACCCTCGCAGTCGGAAGAATCCTGCAATATCTCGAAAACTCAGCTTGTAGCGGAATCGACACAGCAAAACCTGAAAGACGATATCGGTCGGTACCTCGATAAAGTTGAAGGAGGTACCCGTCCTTTCATTACAGGGGCGATGACACCCCTTGCAGCCAGACCCCGACTAGGTCAGTTCGTCGTGGGTTGCAGGCGAGTGGGGTGAGTCGAGTAGCGATGAGGACAATCTATAAACTCAGCTGAGTCAGAGACTGGGGCAGTAGCTAGCCTATCAAGTAGGAGCTTTTGCCCTCAAGTTGAGTACCCAGTTCTGACAGTTGCTATTCAGGTTGAGTATCTAGTTCTGACAGTTGCTTGCTGATTTTCTCGTATTGTCTTAGTGTTGCCTTATCCCAGATATTGGTCTCATATCGGGGATAAGATTTTGGAAGATAAGCATAATTGCTTATTAACAATTGCCTGAAATGAACTATTTTCGTTCTCCTGGTCTCACGCTTTAATCGAAAGGACAGGGGTCCGTTCACAACGTGTCGTCACCACTTTACTTGCTATGAAACGTCCAGCCATTCCAATTCCTGTGATTGTGCCTCTCACAGGAG
>NZ_JACXWX010000012.1 GCF_014764505.1 Phormidium tenue FACHB-886 | reverse complement strand
CAGGTGTTGCACTGGTCAATCTGGCGCAGAACTCATCAAGCTACTGCTCGCTTTTATCATTACCTCAAGCGATCGAATCCCTCCCCCACCTAAATACAACTGTAATATTCAGGGTTAATCTGTGTCTGAGCAATCGATTTGTCCCTTCGATTGGCTTTAGGCTGTTGCGATGATTCATGAGTTGCTTGCGGCAGAGTTTTGGGCTTGCCGTCGGTGTTCACCCTGCTGGATCTCTCGTTCCAGAAAGTAGTTCAACAGCGTTCGCAGTAGCACGATCGCTCCCAGATTTAGAATATCCTGACGTGTAGGTGCAACTGCAGTTCGCAAAATATCGCTAGCAACCGTAAACTCTAATCCCAGTGCCAGCCCTCGCCCAAGCTGCAAGCGAATCATTTCACTAGTATCAATGTGCTGTCGCTGCGAAAACAATTGCCTCAAGTAATCGGAAATACTGCGAATCACTGCACTGCCGATCACTACCGCCGCTGCAATTTCTGCCGCTGCTGCCAAATAGCCGACGATCGCCTTCAGCCACAGCTCTAGTGGGTTTGCGGAGGTCATCTCTCTGCTAGCTTGACCTATATCAACCTGCAGCAGCAGCACCAAGCCAATAATTAACGCCAGCGGCAGCAGCAGATTTGTAATTGCTTCCCAAAGCGATTCCCGTTTCATCTCACTCTTTCATCCTCCAAATTAACCTGGGTGTTTTCCCTATGGTTAAAGCTATTGTCGCTCTTGTTGGTGTCCGAGAAGAAACACAACCTGAGCTGACAGCATTCCTACCGCTGCACTCAATAGAATTACGGCTCCCTGGGTTCGGCTATAATCTTCCAGCTTAGAAGTCTCAATTGCCTTAATTTCGTTAGTTGTTCCCAAAGATGCTTTGAAGGCTGCGGCTTCTGAATTCACAATTCTATTGATGGGAAAGCTGACCCAAAAACCAGCAATCGCGCAAACAAGGATAGCAATGGCACTGAGCGTTAGATTTTCGAGGAGAAGCCTAAGTTGCTTTTGCATAAATAGCTGAACTAAAATGTCCTACCAGCTTGCTTAAATTGGGCTAGAAATTCATCTTTCCCCTAGTTGATTTATTGGGGCTGCTTCAAAGTTGGGGTAGCGCGATCGCCTTTGCCTGCTTCTTAGCGACATCGATTTTGTTTGTTATTAAAGACGATTGTTTGCCGGCTTTGTTTGATTGCCTTAACATTCATGCATATTGCTTCTGAGGGGATGTCTATCAGCTTTTACTGAACTTACTCAAAAAAAGTCGGCAAGCAGAAGAAACGCTGGAAAGAACGACTAGCTTAGATATATTATTTGATCCATATTTGCTTTAGATTGCTGTTTTTTTAACTGTATCTTCTTTGTAAGATTTATAGCCTTGTTAAGTCGTTTCCTTTAAATCAATGATTTGTTTTTGAAGTATTCACAGGTGATATTTCTAAAAGCCGAATTCTGTGGAATTTTCCAAAATACTGCCTTATGCAAATTATCCTGCAGAAGACGTAGTCTACGTCTTCTGCAGGATAATTTGCTCTTTGAAGAGACTCTACAGAATTTTGGGCAATAACCTAATTTGATTCCATCTCAAAGCGATCTAGAGGCAGACCTTACTGGATCTCTCGAATCACCTCACGGATACGATTTGCCAGCGTTCCATCTGACTGTTGAGCGATCGTGATTTCATTGAAGCGAGTAATCGATAGATTGTGGCTCTCGGCGATCGATACCGCCTGATTGCAGAAATTAATCGCAATATCTCGAATGCTGGGGTCGAGACTATTGAGGCTGCTGGCGCGATGGCACAGGATCGGTGGAACCTCAGATCCCGTAATCCGCTTGATCTCGTCGTAGGCAGAGATTCGGTAGGGTTCCATTTCCAGAACCGTTTGGGCATAGCTGCGAATCTCGGTATCCGATATCGACGACTGGGCATGAGCAGCGCTGTCAAACGACAGCCCAACTACAAAAGCTTCACTAGGGGCTTCACTGAGAGATTGCCCGCCGGAAACTTGCACAGTAGGAACCCAGCCGAGCAAAAGTCCTGCCGCAGAAAAAGCACCGACCCACAGCGATCGCGCCAACCATCGTGGAGGTTTAGCAGCATTCAGGCTCAAAGGAAACATCGAACGGAGAGCGGTAATCATAGCGGAAACGCGAAAAGCAAAGTAATAGATCTCTTATGCACACTGAGTCATTCTAGAGGTAAGTTGTTCCAGGAAACTGTTCACAACTAAGCCGAGTGCTATTTAACGAGTGCTATTTAAACAAATAACAGAGTTCGATCGCCTTAGTTTGCAGCAGCGCTACAGGCTCGGCGCCCTGCTTTAGCCCAAATTCCAACTCCAGCAGAATTGGCAGCGATCGCTGAAGACTAGAGACGGACAGGGGGCGGACTTCCTGCTGAAGAAAATAGATGCGTTTGGGATTGCTGACTTCCGCAGCACGGGCAATCTCTTTTTCGTCTCGTTCGCCTGCCTCCTGCATCAGCTTCACCCACAGCCAAAGCCGGAACTGCCCTACCAAAGTTGCCACAATTCGGAGGGGTGCTTCGTTCTGGCGAATTAAATCACCAATTAAAGTAAGCGATCGGCTGGTATCTCCCTGACGGATAGCGGCTGCAAGCTGCAAGCTGTTCTGAGTAGAGGTCGTTACTAGCATTTGGACTGCTGCCCCCCCCACTGGTGCATCACCGCCAAACAGGCTCAGCTTCTCTAGCTCCATGTAGAGCTGGCGCGAGTGGTTGCCCACTGATTCTGCTAGAAGCTGCACTGCATCGTTCGTCAGCTTCACGCCTACTTCTTGGGCAGCTTTGCGGACTTGCTGCGTCAGCAGATCGGTCTTCCAGGGGGGAATGCTGGTAAATTCACGCACTTCCGCATGGTGTTGCAGCAGTTTGGTTGCTTTCAGGCGACCATCTGGCTTGCTAGCGGTGGTCAACAGCAGGACGGTCGTGTCAGGCAGGTTGGGCAGCGTTTGCTCTAGTTCGGTCAAAACTTCATCGGGACAGCGCTGGCAGAGGGGAGTGTCAGCTAACCAAACAAACCGCTTGCCTGCTCCAAATGGAGGGGTCATTGCCAGATTCAGCGCTTGGATTGGCGCATCGGGCTGCTCGGGCGGCAGTTTGTCGGCATTGAAGCTTGCCCAATCCGCATCGAGGCTGCGATCGCGCAACGCCATCACCGCTCGATTCAGCGCAAAGTCATCGTCGCCCCAAAATAGATAAACTGGCATAGTGACAGCAAAAAGAACTGTAGGGGAGTAAATGTGTGAGGCAGGAGGTTCTTCGCCAGTTGCCTAGCTGAAAAACCAGAACAAATCTCTGTTCCAGCTTAAAATTTATAGATCGTCCTATCCTCTAACCGCTAAATTTAATTGAGGATCTGCCGATCGGCTTCCGAAATCGAGCAAATCTTCCTACAGTTTAGACAGTCCCATTGATGGACAAACCGTTAAACAAGACAGTTAAACAAAGGGTGGACAAGCTTGGACGATACTTATCAAACTTATGTAAATCGTGTGGTGCGGGCGACGCTGCCAGAAACCTATCAATCTCAGGTGCAATATATCCAGGTTTCGCCAAAATTTCAGCAGCAGCCAGACGGCAAAATTGCCCCTGTTCCCTTTCCCGGCTATGCCGTCATCACACCGCCTTGGGCAGAGGATGACAAAAATGACCAGGTCTACGAGCATCTACACCACTATCAGCAGCAGATTCTCGATCGCCTAGAGCCAAACCTGCTGATTCCTGTGCCCACTAAAAGTTTCCACTTCACACTGGCAGATTTGATTTGGGCAAATTCCTTCCGTCATGCCTGCCAAGAGGACGCTGACTTTGAACAGAAGCTGCACGATCGCGTTGCCGAAAGCTTTGAGAAAAGCCAGCCGCTTGTGCAATACGGGCAGGCAGTTCGCTGGCAAATCATCGGCTTATTTCTGCGAACCCGCGCCTTAGGGGTTTGTGTAGTTCCTAGAGATGAAGCGTCCTACAACCGCGTCATCGCGCTACGCCGTACTCTCTACCAAAACTCCGATTTAATCGCTTTGGGTGTTGAACAACAGTACAATTTCACAGCACATATCACGCTAGGCTACTTTGGGGAAGCCGCTAACACGGTAGACCACGATCGCCTCAGCCAGACGCTGATTGAACTAAACAACCATTGGTTGGAGTCTGAGCAAGCTCATGACATCTGGGTGCACCACGCCGAACTTCGCAAGTTTGACGACATGACTCGCTATTACCGAGAGCCGAACTGGACAGTTTTGGAATTTTGAGGATGCATCAAGCAGAATTAAGCCAGCTCTAGTCAATTCTGAGGGCTGCCGCTTTGAGAGCGGCAGCCCTGCAAATCAGCAATAATGGCAGCCACCATAGCGAGGTGAAAGCAATAGTTTTTCAACAACAGCTAGATCCAGTTTCGGCGATCGTTTATCCCCAACAGCAACGGCAAGCTGATTGCCAATGGAGTTAGCCCTTTAGGGCTCGATGCCGCCCAAATTGCAGAAGCGCGGCACTGCCAAGCGCCTCAGCGCCATCTCTAATGCAGACTTAGTTTTAACTGGGCGTCATCATCGTCTTCATTAAGCATTGCCATTCCGCCGATCGGGCTAACTGTTCCGCATTAAACTCGTAACCCCAGCTCTGCGAGAAGGCGGTGAAGCTATCTGCCCAGTAAACAATTGCTTCTAGGGGCGTATGGGGAGAATACATTAGCGATCGCTCCAAAAACTCCACCATCTCAGCAGGATGCCCGGTGTGATGAAGGTACCAGGCAATCCAAATCAGCGTGTTATAGCGGGTTGAAGGTTCTAGCCAACGAATTGACTCTGGCAGATCAGGCTGGGCAAAGAAGTGATCGATAACAGCAGCTAGCGATCGGGCCTGCGGTAGCCCTTTGTGCATGGCGCTGTTTTCGTGCTGCCGATAGCCAACCGTGATTTGTGGCAACCAGTCAGCCTGACAGCCCATTCGCGCCAGCCGTAGCACCAGTTCAGTATCTTCGGCAGGCGGAAAGCGCGAATCAAACCCGCCTGCCTGCACCAGCCATTCGCGGCGAAACAGCATCGCGCTAGGCAATACAGGCTTCCAACGCAGCCAGCTCTCTAGATCCAGCTTGGCAATCTGTCGCCATGGCTCCACCGCCATTAGCACCTTCCCCTCAGAGCTGACTCGATACCAGCCGCTATGGATCATCCCAAGCTGCGGCTGAGCTTCAGCCATAGCTAGCTGCGCTTCTAGCTTTCCGGGCAAAAAAAAGTCGTCTGCATCGAGAAAGGCAATCCATTCTCCCTGTGCTAGTTCGATCCCGTGATTTCGGGCAGCCGCTACACCCTGATTTGGCTGATGCATCGATCGCACTCGCTCATCCTGCTGCCGGTAGCGCTGCAAAACTGCTGCAGTTTCGTCAGTCGAGCCATCATCCACTACAACCACCTCAAATGCCTGATAGCTTTGCCCCAGCGCACTGTCGATTGCCTGTGGCAAATAACGAGCGCAGTTGTAGGAGGGAATGACAACGCTAATGCACGGCACTGGTTGGGGCATCCGCTGCTCCTGTATTTGGCAATGCCATGAATTTTTCTGAAACCTGTGGTGCAGCTTGCTTGAGATACTCTAGAAACGTGTTTGCCACTACAGAAAGCTGCTTGCCAGCAAGATAGACCGCATACCATTCCCGTGCAATCGGAAAACCTTGTACATCCAGAATGGCAAGTTCACTGTTGGAGCCATCTATCATTAGCGTATGGCGAGACAGCACTGATAAACCCAAACCACCGACGATCGCCTGCTTAATTGCCTCATTGCTACCTAGCTCTAAGCGCACCTTCACCGTCAGGTTTTGGGCATCTAGTAGACTTTGGAAAGTGCTCCGAGTCCCCGATCCAGGTTCGCGCATGATGAACATTTCCTCAACAACGCGCTTAAGCGGAATTTGCCGCTCTTTCACCAGTGGATGATCGTGAGGGGCAACCACCACCAGCGGATTTTCTAGAAACGCATGAGCTTTAATGTCCATTCCTTCAGGCAACTGGCTCATGACATACAGGTCATCCTGGTTGTTTGCTAGCCGCTCGATCACCCGCTCGTGGTTTGTCACCGTTAGCGATACATCGATGCCTGGATACTGCTGACAGAAAGGACCCAACAGCCGAGGCATGAAGTATTTAGTGGTGGTAATTACTGCTAGGCGTAATTTGCCCTGTTTCATGCCCTTCAGGTCTGCCACTGTCATCTCCAGTTGATCGAGCCGCTGGAAGATTTCTTTGCAGGTGGAAAAAAGCTCTCGTCCGGCATCTGTCAGGTAAAGTCGTTTGCCTACCTGTTCAAACAGCGGCAAGCCGATCGCCTTTGTGAGCTGTTTGACTTGCATCGACACTGTAGGCTGAGTCAAAAACAGCTCTTCAGCAGCTCTGGTAAAGCTACCATGCCGCGCTGTGGCTTCAAACACTTTCAGTTGATGAAGAGTTGCATGGATCACCGCGATTCTCCTGGATTGATGACGAACGCTAGGTTTACAACGCTTTACGATGATGTGAGATTTCGATCTAGGACATCCATAAGGGTATGCCTAAAACGTTAAGAGGATAGATGCAATTAAAAAATTGACATGCTGGATGAGCATCAAGCTGTGTGGTGCAAAACAGGGCACGCAGCAAGATTGCTCAGTTTAATTATAGGATTAAGTCTATCACAGATGTTCAAACTAGTGATTGAAATCTATGAATTTTGCCGATATGATGAGGGCAATGGCAACAGTACAAATCCCTTCCAGTAAGGCGTTGTATCCTCAGAAGCGTGTGGCTGATTGCACTTAGATTCCCAACTCCTGCAATCCTCTCAGCCTGATTCTTGTCCACGCTGCAATTGAGGCATACAGCGCCTTTTTCTTAAGAATTTCTGCTCTTCTGTTCATAGCACTACGCGCTTAGATCGAAATCCTTTGGGTATAAAAGCCGTATTCGGCGGCACTTCTACACAAAAACTTGTCCTGACGTATATGCGTAGCGCTATGAAGCTTGTAAACTTCGGTAGATTGAAAAATAAAGCTCTCTGCCACCCCAAGCCTGACATTAAGTTCCAGGGAGCTAATGGCTTAAAGCAAGGAAATGGCAATTCTGTACACAGACAGTTCCTTTAGAACAAGCTAATTCCGCAAAATTGCTGAAGAAAAATAGCTCGAATCCCCATTAGCTTCTGTATGGATATTGTTATTTTTATCAGCAGTATCACTAAAAGGTAGTTGCGGATGCACGGGTACAGCTTGCGTAAGAGCAGGGTGAAATGTGCCGTGTAGCACACATCAACTCAAGCGCAAAGTGCATCAGCGCTAAGTGCATCAGCGCTAAGTGCACCAAGCGGGATCGGTATACATTTTTTGGCACGGGGTGATTTAGTGGTTGCCTCTGAAACTCTACCCCCGGATATTTAGATATGAAGACCATTCTGGTAATTGAAGATGAGCAAGCAATTCGCGAGTCTCTATGCGATCTGCTAGAAGTTGAAGGATTTAGCGTTTTAGATGCAGAACTTGGCAAAGAAGGGGTGCAGCTTGCAGAAGCACGGCTACCAGATCTGATTCTTTGCGATGTGCATATGCCGGATATGGATGGCTACCATGTCCTCTCCCATCTCCGGCAAAACCCCCATGCCAGAACTATACCTTTCATCTTCTTGACGGCGAAGGGAGCCAGAGCCGACCAGCGCTATGGAATGAACCTGGGTGCAGACGATTATTTAGTCAAACCCTGTACCAGCGAAGAAATTTTGGCGGCAATTACCAGCCGCATCAATCGGCAAGACACCCTACTCAGCCAGTCCCAACACCAGCTCAACACTCTCCGAAACAATATTGCCCTATCTCTGCCGCACGAACTGCATACGCCGCTCAATAGCATTCTGCTGTTTGCCGAAATCCTCATGTCGGAGTACGATTCGATCGATCGTCAAGAGATTCTGCAGATCAGCGAGGGTATTCATACTTCTGCAAATCGGCTCCACCGCCTTATCCAGAACTTTCTTCTCTACGCTCAGCTGGAAATTGCAACGAATGACCCTGTTAAAAGAGAGTCTTTGTGTAGCGGACAAACTGCTCTGCCACATCTAGTTATCACGGAAGTTGCTACTCGGCTAGCAAGACAGGCAGGGCGGGAAGCCGATCTGGTGTTGCAGCTAAAGGATGCAACCATCCGCATGTCAGACCTCCGCCTGCAAAAAGTTGTTGAAGAGCTAATCGGCAATGCCTTTAAGTTTTCTAATGCCGGTCATCAGGTTTACGTCAGTAGCACTGTAGGCTTGGGAGGCTTTGTGCTTCGCATTGTAGATCAGGGACGCGGCATGTTGCCGGAGCAAATTGCTAGTCTAGGTGCCTACATGCAATTCGATCGCCACTTTTATGAACAACAGGGAACCGGGTTAGGGTTAATTATTGCCAAGCGAATCGTAGAGCTTCATGGTGGCAGCCTAACGATCGAGAGTGTTTTAGGCAAGCAGACCTGCATCAGGGTAATTGTTCCGCTACAGCCGCTACCCCATCCAAATTCCTAGCTGCCAAAAGCTGCCGATTAAGCGTTTTTCGCTATCTCGAAGCAAACCCATACTGGTAGTGGCGTTCTTCTAGCCAAACTCGTACGTCTGCTTCAGAATCAAACGTAAGCTTCCGTTGGGCGATTGGGTCGAACACTTGCCAATGCGACCCATCTGCAGCTTGAGTCTTCCAGACATGGGGTTCTGAGGAGCCTGCCAAATAGCTGATCAGAGATTGCCAAACATTGTTTAGCCGAGTGCCTAAACTTAGCTTATTTGTGCTTTTTTCGCTAGAAATTAGCTCTAGTTGTTGATACGCTTGGTAGCTTAGCGGAAGTTTCATAGAATTCCTTTCTTTTAATTCGCTTACATACTTTAGTTTAGAAATCTGTTTCATAAGATACAAAAACTAGCTTGCATCGTTTACATGAGAAGGTTAAATGAATATCTCTTGACTAGTCAGGAGCAGCGATGCGGGTAAACCCCCAAAACCAAATGAAGCTGTCGCAGCTCCGCATTTTGATTGCTGTCGCAGACTCCCAAAACTTTACGGCTGCAGCCCTGCATTTAGAGATGTCGCAGTCTGCCGTTAGCCATGCGATCGCTGCTCTAGAGGACCACTTGGGGGTGGTGCTGTTTTTACGCGGTCGGCATGGCGCTCGCCTTACACCTGTAGGACAAGAAGTTGTAGAGCATGCCCGCGAAATAATCTATCGAGCTGGAGAAATTGCTAAAGCAGCAGCATTGGCGCGGGGGCTGACCGGTGGACAGGTGCGGATCGCCTCCTTCCGTAGCGTTGCTACTCATTTGCTGCCGTCTGTGATTACTCAATTTCATCAGCGGTTTCCGGCAATTGCGGTCGGCTTGATGGAGCATGATGATTATCCGCAAGTTGAGCAAGCCCTCCGCGAAGGACAGGCTGAGATCGGGTTCACCTTTATGCCTGCTAGCCCGGATCTCGAAGCATGGGAAATTGTGCAGGATGAATTTGTCGCTTTATTCTCGGCTGCCTTTAAACCCACTCAGGCTCAGTTAACCTGGCAAGATCTGGTAACGCAGCCGCTAATTATGCCGCCTGTTAACTATGTGATGATGCAAAAGGTTTACGAGCACGCCGAAGCGTTTGGCTACCCGCTCAAGGTGGCTTATGAAGTTGGCACAGATGCAACGATCGTCAACTTAGTAGCACAGGGGTTAGGGGCAACAATCCTGCCTCGATTAGCCGCGGAGCCAATTCCAGAAAATGTACAGGTGTACAGTCTACCTGTGCCCCTTGCTAGGGTGATCGGCGTGGCGGT
Organism: Phormidium tenue FACHB-886; assembly: GCF_014764505.1. Lineage (GTDB taxonomy): Bacteria > Cyanobacteriota > Cyanobacteriia > Elainellales > Elainellaceae > FACHB-886. The sequence goes on along the minus strand of NZ_JACXWX010000012.1, from coordinate 133,704 downwards.
ATTGGCTGAGGCGTTCCATTCGCCAGCAGTCTACGCATTTCTCGATATTCTCAAAGCAAATATTTTTAGAAGAAATATTCTTAAAACAAAACAGAAAGAACCCAATTCACTTTAAGGTTTGCTCTATATTTAACTACACGTAATTTAATTACACAAAAACTCCTCTCTTTGCCATGAATCAGGTTCAACGGTTATTTCCAGCAATCGCTTTAGGCGGAAGTGTAGTGATTGGCTGCTTCAGCGGCGCGATCGCTCAGGAGTTGCCGCCGATTTACGAAAATACACCCGTTGAGCTGGCACCCGCTCGAACGATCGCTACCTATCCAGTCAATACCTTCCTAGAAAATATTGCGGTTGCAAAGGATGGAACAATCTACGTCACCAGCCATGAAGACGGAAAGATCTTGCGCTTGAGTCCAGCGGGGGAGCAGTCTGTTTACGCCACTGTTGAAGGAAAAGTGGCAGGACTGGCGTTTGCGGCAGATGGCATCTTGATTGTACCGGGTTGGAACAGCCAGAATGTGCCAACGGTGTTCCAGGTCAGAAATCAGCAAGTTGAACCATTGTTGTCCTTACCAGATGCCATGTTTTTGAATGGAATTGTGCATTTGTCAGGCGATCGGTATCTGATTGCCGATTCTTATCGTGGGGCAATTTGGCAGTTAGATATTGCTCAGAGAACCGCTGAGATTTGGCTAGAGCATCCGTTGTTGACCCGTCGAACTGCCGATAGCGAGATTCCGGCGGTCAATGGCATTAAAGTATTTCAAGACACCCTCTATGCTTCCAACACTGATCGAATGTTGATGCTGCAAATTCCAATTCGTGACGGGGCAGCCGGAGAACCAAAAATCATGGCTGAACAAGTCAACATTGATGACTTTGACAAAGATGGAAACCTGTATGGAGCAACCCACATTTACAACAGCCTTGTCCGCATTATGCCGGACGGGCAGCTCACCATTCTTGCCGAAGCAGCGCAAGGGATGACGGGCAGCACAGCAGTTGCATTTGGGCAAAGCGAGAACGACCGCACGGCAGTTTATGTTGTCACGAACGGTGGCATGTTCCTTCCACCTGCTACCGGCGTTGAGCCTGCTGAAGTTGTACGGCTAGAGATTGGTAAACCAGGTCTGTCTCAGAACTAGTACTGAGAAAACGGCTGGATAGCGGCAGCAAGCACGAAACTTCTTGATCCGATTCGGTGATCTCCCTATGGCATTTGAAAATCTTGATGATATAGTACGATCATAGATGTTGCAAAAGGTTGCGGTGCATTGAAACAATTTCCCTCAACTGGATGCCCCTGGATGCCCTTGTGGTACCTGGAGATCAAGCTACAGCGCCGTCGTATGACTGATCCGGCGTTGTCTTGGGCAGATCGTTGCGAAGGACCCAGTATGGGCTGATCGACCTGTAACTGTAGGTTTGCGGACGGTTAGATCACTAAAGCTGCACCACTGAAGCTAGCGCTTCACAAATGTGTTGCTCTCCTGATTTTGGCAATTCAGCAAACTCGGTCGATCAGGTACGCTCTGCGAAGAGTTTTACCGATTACTTAAATAACGTGATGTTGGCGGCTGCTCTGATTCAAGCAGTGCTTTGATGGCTCTGAGAGCGCACAGCATCTGCTAGGTATATCGTTGCGCTATCCAGCGTGCAGCTTTTTGAGCTGCCAAAGTTGGATGCGCAGCCGATTTGCCTGAGCAATTCGAACCAAACTGTTTGATGCATAGCATCTTTCATCAAAGCGAATTGGAGCCCACTAGCGAATTGCTGGTAGTGCGGTTGCTTCAGTATGGCTTCTGGGAGTTTACCAAGCTGGTAAGGTCTTACCTCAAGCTGAAGTTCCGCTCTCATTACGTTTATTTTTGCCCTGTTTGAGTCCTTATTTATGACTTTCAGCTTTTTGGGAGATTTTTCATGTCTAACGTGTTCAGCCATAAAATTGCACCCGCCCCCATGCCCGCCGAAATTAGCGTAGTCGATCTAATCGACGGCTACTTCACAGCCTATAATTCAGCGCGTCTACGGGAAATTTGCCAGTTGCTCAGCCGTGATGTCATGCGTGAGGGAGTCACGGTAGGCGTCAGCCTGTCAGGTGCCATGACTCCAGCGGGTTTTGGCGTTTCGGTACTGGCGCCGTTGATTCGCAATGGGTTTATTGATTGGATCATTAGCACGGGTGCGAACCTGTATCACGATCTGCACTATGGACTGGGATTGGATTTGTATTCTAGCCATCCCTTTGTAGATGACGTAAAGCTGCGCCAAGAAGGGCGCATTCGCATTTACGACATTGTATTTGGCTATGATGTGCTATTGGAAACTGATGCATTCATTCGTGAGCTACTGAAAGCAGAACCCTTTCAAAAACGTATGGGTACAGCAGAGTTTCACCATCTGTTGGGCAAATACGTTCATGCGGTTGAGCAGCAGCTCGGTGTCAAACATTCCTGTTTGCTGGCAACTGCATATGAGTGCGGCGTTCCAATCTACACTTCTTCACCCGGTGACAGCTCAATCGGCATGAACGTGGCAGCGCTGGCGCTGGAAGGCTCGCAGCTAGTCATCGACCCGTCGCTGGATGTAAATGAAACAGCTGCGATCGCCTATGCAGCTCGCGAGTCGGATGATCCTAATACCGAAGGCAAGAGCGCAGCGCTAATCATTGGTGGTGGCAGTCCCAAAAACTTCTTGCTGCAAACCCAGCCGCAGCTCCACGAAGTGCTGGGGCTGGAAGAGCGGGGCCATGATTACTTCATCCAAATCACGGATGCCCGTCCTGATACAGGTGGTCTATCAGGTGCAACGCCTTCAGAAGCTGTGAGCTGGGGCAAGGTTGACCCAGAAGAGCTGCCCAGCACCATCGTTTGTTACACAGACAGTACGATCGCGCTACCCATTCTGACGGCTTATGTGATCAACCAATGCCCGCCCCGCCCCTTGAAGCGGCTGTACGATCGCCGTGAAGAAATGCTGGAGCGGCTGCGGCTAGATTATTTAGCCGCAAAAGCCAGCCAGCCGGAGCAGCCGGCGGCGGCGGTTGCCAAAACGCTGATTCAGCCGCAGCGGGAACTGCGTCAGCCAGTGGCGACCTACCCCTGCGGTACACCAATTCGCGTGAAGTAGTGCTGCTTCACTGAGTTGAGCAGGTGTGAGGGGAATCCTACCGGATTGCCCTCACACCGCTTGTAATATAGGTAATAGGCATAAGATACGCGCGACGCTACCGCGACAAATCATTCCTCTGCAGCCATACCACCGTGCTATCTTTCTCGTCTCTATATTCAGCAGGCAGTGATATCACTTTGTGTAAGATTTCAGGAGAAAATAGAGGCAGCGAGCGCAAGTTGATTCAGTTAATCTATTTTGTGCTTACTGATTTTGTTAAGTGAATGGAACTGCCGTTATGTCCTGGGGCAAATTGTTGCAACCCGACTTGATTCTAGGAAATTCGATCTTGAGCCTCACCCCAGAAGTGCTACAAAGCTACAATCTGAAGGGATTGGTGCTAGATGTAGATGAAACACTTGTCCCAATCAGCATGACGCAAGCATCGGATGAGCTGCGGCAGTGGGTAGAGCTAATTAGCCCCACGATCAACCTGTGGCTAGTGAGCAACAACCTCAGTCAGGCGCGTATCAGCCGTATTGCTCAGTCGCTGAATCTACCCTACATCCTGGGGGCGCGCAAACCTTCGCGGCGCAAACTGCGGCAGGCGGTGACAGCAATGAATTTGCCTGTGGAACAGGTGGCAATGGTAGGCGATCGCCTCTTTACAGATGTACTAGCCGGAAATCGCCTGGGGATGTTTACGATTTTGGTAGAACCGATGGTGAATCCTCTGAAAGAAAGGCAGCGGTACTTTCTGCGAGATTTTGAAGTGTGGCTGTCACAATTTCTGGGCGTTTCGTTGCTTCCCTAACAAATTCCTGCATACACAAATTCCTACACATATAGCGATCTTATTTGAGTTGTGAAATGGTTTGTGAGAGGTGGGGCGGGCGAAGCCCGCCCCACCTCTCACAAACCATTTCGAATTGCTATATAGTGCCGGAAGTGCGCCCATGCGTCACAAAATTTGTAAACTACTGCAAAAGTTCAACCTCCTGCACAATTCTAAAAAAACAATTAAGAACACCTGATATTGCAGCTGGAGTTGATATCTTCTGTGTAGATAAATGGAGCCATCTTATTAAAGGCTCTAGCTATAAATCCTGTAGATACTTTGTGGAGCGCCAACCTTCAGCTATAGAGGGGTGGCGCTTCGCAATTGATAGGCTAACTGCAGTTAGCAGGATTTAAGTACCCTGCGCTGGTGCGGCTTCACCGTCTACTATTGGATCTGCTTAATACTGGATCTGATTTTCTTCTCATGTCTGAAACGATCGTTATCAAAATTGGGACATCTAGCCTCACGCAACCGGACACAGGCTTTTTGGCGCTAGCAACGATCGCCCAACTCGTAGAAACCCTCAGCCAACTCCGGCAGGCAGGGCATCAGGTGGTGTTGGTGTCGTCGGGAGCTGTAGGCGTGGGCTGTGCGCGTCTAGGCATCACTGAGCGTCCGCGCACAATTGCTATGAAGCAAGCAGTGGCAGCGGTGGGGCAGGGACGGCTAATGCGGGTTTATGATGACTTGTTTACAGAACTGCGGCAGCCGATCGCCCAAGTGTTGCTAACCCGCAGCGATTTAGTGCAGCGGAGCCGCTATGTCAATGCTTACCGGACGTTTCGTCAGCTACTGAAGCTGGGTGTCGTGCCAATTGTTAATGAGAACGATACGCTGGCGATCGAGGAGCTGAAGTTTGGTGACAACGATACGTTGTCGGCAATGGTGGCAAGCCTAGTTGAGGCAGACTGGCTATTTTTGCTGACAGATGTTGACCGCCTCTACTCCGCTGATCCACGCTACCATCCTGATGCTCAACCCATCCCCATCGTCAGCCGAATTGATCAGCTTTCTGAACTCAATGTGGAAGTGGGCGATCGCGGCACAAGCTGGGGGACGGGCGGCATGGTCACAAAAATTTCGGCAGCGCGGATTGCTACCACTGCCGGGATTCGTACAGTCATTACAGAAGGACGATCGCCCCACAACATCCTGAAAATTCTCCAGGGCGCGCCGTTAGGAACGCAGTTTGAGCCACAGCCGCGTCCCTTTAATGCACGCAAACGCTGGATCGCCCATGGGCTCGTGCCTGCTGGACAGCTGTACCTGGACGCGGGAGCAGTCGACGCGGTGCGGCAGGCGGGTCGGTCGTTGCTGGCAGCAGGCATTACCGAAGTAGAAGGTGAGTTCCAGAGCCAAGATGCCGTGCAGCTCTGTGATGCATCCGGGCGGGAGATTGCCCGTGGAATTGTTAACTATGCCAGCGTTGACCTACAAAAGATTTTGGGTCGCCACTCGGATGAGATCCCCAAAATTTTGGGCTACGTAGGGGAGGAGACGATCGTGCATCGAGATAACTTGGTGCTGAGCTGAGCTGGGTGGGCAAATTAACCGTTTCAGACCCTCAGCTCTCAACCCCTGACCCGATGGCTGAATGCTCTACCGTTGCCTTCGTGCCTCTGGCTTCAGGCGCAATTGGCGCCGTCTCTTCGATGATCGGCAGGGCAATTTTGACGGTGGTTCCATGCCCAATGCCTTCGCTGTGGAGGCTAATCCGTCCCCCCATTAGCTCGATCAGGTTACGAGAGATCGCCAATCCCAGACCTGTTCCTTCAAACTTACGGGTTGTGGTGCCATCTACCATGACAAACGGGCGGAACAGCTTGCTTTGCTGGGCTGGCTCAATGCCGATGCCTGTATCTTTGATGGAGATCATCACCCATGACTTGAGCGCTTCCTCTTCCTCGTCGTGCCAGTGCCCGTTTGTTGAAGCTGCCGAGAGATCAGGCGCAATTTTCTCAACTTGAACCCCGATCGTAATGCCGCCTTGGTCAGTAAATTTGATAGCGTTGTAAATTACGTTCAGCAGGACTTGCTTAAGCCGTGCTGGGTCTGCCTGGACTAAAATCGGCTGAGTCAGTGGCGAGACTGTGAGCTGCAAGCCCTTCTGCTGAATTGGTACCACTTCTAGGTCAACGGCTTCTTTGATAATGTTCCGCAGATCGAGCGTTTCGATCGCCAGCGGCAGCTTCTCTTCTTCAATTCGCTGGATATCTAGCAGATCGTTGATGATCTTCAGCAGGTGAATCGCAGCTTTATCGGCTTGGCTGAGAAACTCCACTTCTTCTTCTCTGCTGTCGCAGCAGTCATCTTTAACTAGCCGAATGCAGCCAATGATGGCATTCAGCGGCGTGCGCAGCTCATGAGAGGTGTTGGCTAGAAATTCGCTCTTGAGCTGGTTAGCTGCTTCTGCCTCCTGCCAGGCTGACTCTAGCTCCTTGGCGCGTTCTTCTAGCCGCCCCACCATGTTGTCTAGCACTTCTGCCAAATTGTTCAACTCCCGGATGCGGAAGTTTTTGGGGGCCCGTTCTAAGGTATTGCGCTTGTGGATACGGAGGGCGTATTTGCCGAGCTGTTCGATCGGCAGCGCTAGATCGCGTGCCATATATAACATGGCAAGCAGGTGAGCCGCCAGCAGCCCCGCCGTCAAAATCAGCAAAATTTGCGTAATTTCCTCCAGCCCCTGCAGTGCACTCTCTAAGCGCGTGACTGCCAGCACCGCCCAAGTTTGATTTTCAGTGGCGCTCACCGGCACGGAAAGCGGGCTGAAGCCTGCCACCCACTCAGCGTCATCTTGTAACATCCCGATCACATGGCGGAAGCCAGTATCGCCGCGCTGCGCATTGTTGAGGATGTCTTGAAAGCGATCGAGGTCAGTTTCTCTGCTGCTGCTCAGCCCCACTCGCTGCGCTAACGGATGCGCCAAGAACGTGCCATCTGACCCCAACACGATCGTATAGCCTTGCAGCAGCCAAGGATCAGCCGTTTCGCGCTGCCGTAGTACAGTTTGTGCAGTCAGGCTGTACATCAGCTGCCCCGTAGTGTTGTACACCGGGGTGCTCACGAGTAAATTGAGCTGGCTTAATTTGTCTTGCTGGGGAGGTGAATTAATCCGGTTGACTGTCAACGTATGAAGTTTGAGCCGATTGGGGTCAGCCGAAGCTTGCTGTTTTGACCAGCCTTGGGTAGAAACAGCATCTAACACCCGATCGCCGCAGGTGGAGGCAATCAGCCGGTTCGCTTTTAGGTCCCTCAGCTGAAGACACTGTACTTCCGTCGGCAGCTGGGGCTGGAGTCGATCAAGCAACAGCTTGGCTGTGACTGGAGAGCCGTATTGCAGCGGTGCGGTTTCGCTAGCAACCGACAGGCTAGTTTGTAGATTCAAGATCGCCGTTTGGATGGCATCGGCTTTTTGAACTGCGCTTTGCTCCAAATTTACCCGCGCCGTATTCAGAAGGCTACTGCGTGCCTTGCGAAACGTGACTGCCATACCCAAAAACAGAATGGGAATGCTGAGCAGCAAAATCCGTAGAAGTAGGATGCGGCGAAAGGAAGACTGACCTAGCATTGCCATAACTGTTTCTCAACTTGGGGTTTTCGACTTGGGGCGTCGAACCGCACAAGCACCCCATCTAAAGATACTATTCAGATTACTCCGGATACACCCGGCATGTCTTTACAAAGCTCTGGTTCTCCGTGAAGAGACGCAAAAGATCGAGTTTAAACAGGCAGTTAGTAGAGGGTGAGGGGTGAAGGATGAAAAATGAGAAGACAGGGAGGCTGGCGTATCCGACCCTAACGGTGGTATTGGCGATGAGTGCAGATGGCAAGATTGCGGACGCTGAGCGATCGCCTGCTCGCTTTGGTTCGGCAAACGACAAAGCGCATCTAGAGAGGCAAATTGCCCAAGCCGATGGTGTATTGTTCGGGGCAGGCACGTTGCGCGCTTACGGCACAACTTTGCGGGTGACCAACCCAGATTTGGAGCAGCAGCGGCAGCAGCAGGGCAAATTCGAACAACCTGTACACATTGTCTGTACACAATTGGCGCAGCTCGATCCGGATTATCGTTTCTTTCGGCAACCTGTTCCCCGCTGGCTGCTTACCACTGAAGTGGGGGCAGCCGCATGGCGCGACCAGATCGGCTCCAGCTTTGACCGCATCTTGACGGCAGGCACAGGCAGCCAGTGGGATTGGCACCAAGCAATGTCACAATTTGCAGCGTTGGGGCTGAAGGAGATGGTTGTCACAGGTGGAGGTGAATTGGTTGCCTCGCTGCTGGCAGCCGGTCTGGTGGATCAGATTTGGCTAACGGTTTGCCCTTTGATTTTGGGCGGCAGCGGCTCGCCCAGTCCCGTGGGAGGAGCTGGCTTTCCAGCAGAGCTTGCGCCCCGGCTGGAGCTGCTGTCGGCGCAGGCGATCGAGGCAGAAGTGTTCCTTCACTATCGAGTTTTGCGGATGTAAACTAACGTAAAGAACCGCATCGAGAAATCTTCCCTCTGCGCCCTACTCCATCATGGAACAGCTCAAGCCCCGCTACACCGTTTCCTGGCTCGACAAGATTACCGAAGTGCCGCAAGCCGAGTGGGATGCCTTGGCGCTGCCGCTCAAAACGCCGTTTCTGGAATGGGACTGGCTGCACAATATGGAGTCCTCTGGCAGCATTAATGCCAGAACGGGCTGGCAACCCAGCCACCTGACAGTCTGGCGCGATCGCAGTTTGATTGCAGCCGCTCCCCTCTACCTGAAAGGGCATAGCCAAGGCGAATTTGTGTTTGATCACCAGTGGGCAGAGCTTGCCAGCCGCTTGGGAATTCGCTACTACCCGAAGCTGCTGGGCATGTCGCCCGTCACCCCTGCTGAGGGCTATCGCTTTTTGATCGCCCCCGGAGAAGACGAGGACGAACTGACCGAGCTGATGGTGCGGGCGATCGACCAGTTTTGTGCCCGCAATCGCATCTCTGGCTGCAATTTTCTCTATGCCGACCCGCAGTGGCGCTTGGTGATGGAGCGGCACGGCTTTGTCAGTTGGCTGCACCACAGCTACGTTTGGAGCAATCGCGACTTCACAACCTTCGACGATTACCTCAACGCTTTTAATGCCAATCAGCGGCGCAATATCAAGCGGGAGCGCAAAGCTGTGGCAGAAACTGGGCTGCGCGTGGAGGCGCTGACCGGCGATCAGCTGTCTAAGCCGCTGCTCTCTCTGGTATATGACTTCTACAGCGACACCTGCGATAAGTTTGGCTGGTGGGGCAGCAAGTATCTCACCCGCAAATTTTTTGAGCAGCTTTATCCCACTTATGCGCATCGGGTAGTGATGTTTGCGGTTCGCTCGGAGGATGAGCCGCAGCCGATCGGCATGTCGTTTTGCTTGACCAAAGGCGACCAGCTGTATGGACGCTATTGGGGAGCCTTGCAGGATTTTGATAACCTGCATTTTGATACGTGCTACTACACGCCAATTGAGTGGGCAATCGCTCACAACATCCAAACCTTTGATCCGGGGGCAGGCGGACGGCACAAAAAGCGGCGCGGCTTTCCGGCAACGCCCAATCATTCGCTACACCGCTTCTACGACAATCGCCTGTCGCAAATCTTGCAGCGCTACATTGCCGAGGTCAACGAAATGGAGCTACAAGAGATGGAGGCGATCAATGCAGATTTACCATTTAAGCAGAGGTAGAGTTATTCACGCGTTAGGCTGCCCATCCCACAATTACTCAATATGCTGCAAGGAAGACGAATTCTAGTTGGGATTGGCGGCGGCATTGCTGCTTACAAGGTCTGTGAGGTGGTATCAACACTGGCAAAGGCAGGCGCATCCGTGCGGGTAATTCTGACTGAGCAGGCGCAAGCCTTTGTGACACCGCTGACGTTTGCCACACTCAGCCGCCATGCTGCCTACACCGATCGAGACTTTTGGCAGCCCACCCATGCGCGTCCCCTGCACATTGAGTTGGGCGAATGGGCAGAGGTATTTTTGGTTGCGCCACTGACCGCTAATACGCTAGCAAAGCTAGCGCATGGCACTGCCGACAACTTGCTAACAAACACCATCCTCGCCTCCACCTGTCCCGTGCTGCTGGCTCCTGCTATGAATACCGACATGTGGCAGCAGCAGATCGTCCAGTATAATTGGCAGCTGGTATTGAGTGATCCGCGCTATCACTCGCTGAATCCAGGGGAAGGAATTTTGGCGTGCGATCGCGTTGGCACAGGTCGCATGGCAGAACCTGCTTCCATCCTGCCGCACCTGCAATCGCTGCTGCACAGCCACGGCATTCGCGATTTGGCAGGCAAACGAGTGTTGATTAGCACAGGTGGCACCCGCGAACATCTCGATCCAGTTCGCTTTATTGGCAATCCTTCTACAGGCAGGATGGGCGTAGCGCTGGCACAGGCAGCCCTGCATCGAGGGGCGATCGTGACGCTGGTTCACGCACCGATGGAGGCGGGGCTGCTGGCTCCGCTGCAGAGTGTGCAGCTTTTGCCGATCGTCAGCGCGACCGAGATGCAGCGAGCAATGGAGGCTCACTTTTCTCTAGCCGACTGGATTTTGATGGCAGCAGCGGTAGCAGATGTCCGTCCTGCTGAAGCCCATCCTGAAAAGCTGCCCAAGCGATTGCTGCCTACCACTCTCCCGCTCGTGCCTGTGCCAGATATTGTGGCAGAGCTGAGCCAGCACAAGCAGCCGCATCAACGCTTGGTTGGCTTTGCGGCCCAAACAGGAGACATTTTGCCGCCAGCTCTCGAGAAACTACAGCAAAAGCAACTAGATGCAATCGCCGCTAACCCAATCGACCAACCCGACAGTGGCTTTGGTAGCGATCAAAACCAAGCTGTTTTCTTGGACTGCAGCGGGCGCAAAACGATCATTGCGCCTTGCAGCAAGCTGGAAATGGCGCATCGGCTGTTTGATTTTATCCAGGAGATCCACTAGCTCCTTGGCAGAGGGGTGGCGGGCGGGGTGATGTCGTCCCTTCCCGCTCGCCAAGAACTATTTGCAAAAGAACTACTCACAGAACTACTTACAGAAGGGGTTTCATGACTTTAGTTTTGACGAATGACGACGGCATTGATGCGCCCGGATTGCGATCGTTGCAGCGGGCAGTCTTCGCAATCGGTTTAGAGCATAGCGCCATCGTCGCGCCTAAACTGCATCACTCCGGCTGTGGACATCAGGTTACCACAACGCGCCCAATCACCGTTGAGACCCGATCGGCAAACGAGATAGCGATCGGCGGAACGCCCGCCGACTGCACTCGCATTGCGCTCAGCCATTTGTTTCCCGGAGAAATTGAGTGGGTGTTTTCAGGGGTGAATGCAGGCGGCAATTTGGGGGCAGATGTTTATATCTCTGGAACAGTTGCGGCTGTCCGAGAAGCCGCCTTTCATCGGATTCCGGGCATTGCCATCTCGCAGCGCATTCAGGGCAGAAGGGCGATCGACTGGGAAATGGCCACTCAACTGACCGTGCGCGTTCTAGATAAGCTGCTGTCCTTGCCGCTCGAACCGGGGCACTATTGGAACGTTAACTTGCCGCATTTAGACAGCAACTCGCCTGCACCCGATTTGGTCTTTTGCTCGCCTTGTTCGCAGCCGCTGCCTGCGGTTTATCGCGTAGAAGCGGAAGGTTTGCACTATGCAGGAGACTATGGCAAGCGCGATCGAGATCCGGGTTCAGACGTGGCGGTTTGTTTTGCTGGGCACATTGCTGTGACTCAGCTACAGGTTTAAGGGCAAACTGGAGAAGAGAAGTCGCGCCGGGCGCATTGCCATGTTTATACCGATCCGAGCAAGTATTATTTCTACTCTCCTAACGGGCTGCTTTAGCCTCACCACCGCTTGCGATCGCCCCAATAATGTCTCTTCATTGCCCATTGCCCCATCGCCCAGCACAGCCGATAGTTCAGTCAGCCAGCCTGCGATCGCTGCTTCTCCAGTCACAGCGCCAGACCCCTACGAGCAGGCGCTCGACCGAGCCAAGAGTGCCTTTGCCCTGAGTCAGGCTGCCCAATCTAAAGATGATTGGAGATTGGTGGCAGGTCGATGGCAGCAGGCAATTACCTTAATGCAGGCAGTGCCTTCCTCCAGCCCTCATCGCACACAAGCTCAGCAAAAGGTTGGCGAATATCAGCGTAATTTAGCAGCCGCTCAGCGGCAAGCCAGCCGCTCGAGTGCAGTTGCCAACCCAGATGGGGTGATCGTGCTTACGCCTACTGCTGCCCCTCCAGCTCTGCCCAACCCTCCAGTTCTACCCAACCCCCCAGCCCAGCCAACGCAGCCGTCCGTTAGCCGTCAGCGTTTTTCTGCCCCGATCGTCCGCCGAGCAGGCAACACGCCCGTCATAAACGTTACCTTCAATGGCAGTCAAACCTTTGAAATGATCGTAGATACAGGAGCCAGCGGTACGCTAATTACCCGCTCTATGGCAGCGACGCTGGGCGTTGTTCCGGTTGGTCAAGCTAGTGTAGATACGGCGAGCGCTCGCGATGTGAGAGTACCACTGGGCTATGTCAACTCGATTAGTGTGAGCGGGGTTGTCTCTCAGAATGTCTTGGTGGCGATCGCCGGACCGGAGCTAAGCCTCGGCTTGCTAGGACATGACTTTTTTGGAAATTACGACGTGACGATCCGCGAGCGGGAGGTCGAGTTTCAGGAGAGATAGAAACCGCCTAAGTCAGCCGACAAACTCCAAAATTTGGGTGGCTGTGAGCTGCGGTTGCTCCAAGTGCGGCACATGCCCACAGCGCTCGATCCACACCAGCCGATTTTTGGGAATTGCTCGTTGAAACTGGGCAGCATCCTTTGTGCCCAAAATCCGATCTTGTCTACCCCATAAAATCAGGGTGGGCTGCTGGAGCTGGGTGAGCTGTCGTTTGAAGGATCGATAGCCGCCGCTCTGGGTGAAAGCAATCAGCGCCTGCTGCCAGCCCGCTTCATTCAGGTGCAACGCTGCACATTCCAGGGCATCTAGCGAAGCAAAGCTGGGGTCATAGTAAGCCTTGAGGCTAATACTTTGCCGTACTTTCGGGCTGCGGAGGAAGGAAGTGGCCCAGTGTCCTAGTGGCTGCACCATCAGCCGACCAACTGGCAACCCAACGCTAAACCCAGCGCTATCGATCAACACTAGCTGCTTGACGGCTTTTGGATAAGTCAGCGCAAAATCGATCGCCGCTGCACCACCCATAGAAGCGCCAACCAGCACCACAGGCTGTTCAATTAAAGTTTTCCAGGCATGATACAGATGAGTTTTGATCGTAAGCGGACTGACTGGAATTTGGGATGATCGTCCCGTGAACCCAAAGCCGAGTAAATCAATCGCCCAAGTTTCATGCTGTGCAGCAAGCAGCGGCAGCAGCCGACGAAACTCAAACACAGAGCTGTCAAAGCCATGCAGCAGCAGGATTGGCGTTCCACCACTGCCTTGGTGTACGTAGGTTGTGGCGATCGGCGTTTGGCTCAGCGGTGTGGAGATGTCTCGGCGTTCGATGGCTTGGGCAAGGGCGATCGAAGTGGGTTCGGTGAGCTGGCTGGCTGGAAGAGAAAAAAGCTGTGCAGTCATGTTTCTAGTGTCTCATCTGGAGGCGAAGCCGGATCATGCCGATCTAGCTTGATTTGACTGGGGCAGATACAGCAACATCGGCTGCATTCGCGCAAATTCTTACCCGATCCAAATAAATCTATTCTTCTCCCGGAAGCAAGGGCTCCAGCGCTGTTTATTTTATAAGAAACTTCATGATCCATAGAACCGTCACAAAGAGTGACCCGTATTCAAGCAGGTTTCAGTAGGAATTTTGTACACTACTAAGCGGGTCATGTCCTATGGAGATCGGTTTGAAGGGCGAACGCTCTGCAAAAAAGTCTCCAGAGCATCTGTTTAGCAAAGCCTTGATGTCGTTTAGAGTGAGGGGTCTGGTGCGCCTGTTTACCACCATTGCAGGATTGCGCTGTTATCTAGAGCAGGAACGGGGTCGCCCGCCTGCCAATGTCGCCACCCCTTCTCCGTCTCAACTTCGTTCGCTGTCTGTGGGATTGGTTCCCACAATGGGTGCACTTCATGCAGGGCATCTCAGCTTGATCCAAAAAGCCCGCCGCGAAAACGATTGTGTCGTTGTCAGCATTTTTGTTAACCCGCTCCAGTTTGGTGCAAATGAGGACTTTAGCCAGTATCCCCGCACCCTAGAGCAAGACCAGCAGCTGTGCCAGCAGGCAGGCGTCGATGTGATCTTTGCGCCTGATTCCAGTGAGCTGTATGGCAGCCAGTCTGGCGATGCCGTCACGCAGGTGACCCCGCCTGCTGCCCTGACTACCGGTTTGTGTGGGCGCTATCGCCCAGGACATTTCCAAGGTGTTGCTACTGTCGTTGCGAAATTATTAAACATTGTTCAAGCCGATCGCGCCTACTTTGGTCAAAAAGACGCGCAGCAGTTGGCGGTTTTGCGCCGCATGGTTGCCGATTTGAACTTGCCGGTAGATGTGATAGGCTGTGCAATTGTGCGCGAAGCGAACGGGCTAGCGCTGAGTTCCCGCAATCAGTATTTATCTGCTGCCGAGCGATCGCAAGCAACGGTGCTCTATCGCAGTCTTTGTCGTGCTCAAGCCGCAGTGCGAGCAGGCGAGACGCTGCGAGAAGATTTGCTTGAGGTGGTCAAAGCTGAATTAGCGACCGTGCCTGCCGTTAAACCCCAGTACATTGAACTTGTTCACCCAGACACTATGGCTCCGATCGAACAACTTGACAACGTTGGACTGTTGGCAATTGCTGCCCATGTCGGTACAACTCGCCTAATCGACAATACACTGCTGCAAAACCGTAAGCCCATTTTGGCAATCGACGGGCCAGCCGGAGCTGGAAAGTCAACGGTAGTTCGTCAAGTTGCTCAGCAGCTTGGCTTGCTCTACCTTGATACTGGAGCGATGTACCGTGCTGTTACTTGGCTGGTGTTGCATTCGGGCATTGCTATCAATGATGAAGCGGCGATTGCGGAACTCGTGAGCCGTTGCGAAATTGAGCTAAGCAGCGAAGCTAACGGCAAAACTGCAGAAGTCTGGATCAACGACCACAACATCACCCACGAAATTCGCACCCTGGAAGTGACAGCGCAGGTTTCGGCGATCGCCGCGCAGCCTGCTGTCCGCAAAGAGCTAATGAAGCGTCAGCAAGCCTACGGGCGGCGGGGCGGCATCGTGATGGATGGACGCGATATTGGAACACACGTATTCCCCGACGCTGAGCTGAAAGTCTTCCTGACGGCTTCGGTGCAGGAGCGTGCCCGCCGACGGATGCAGGATTTGCTAGCCCAAGGACAAGCAAGCGTTAGCTTGGGTGAGTTAGAGCAGGCAATTAGCGAGCGCGATCGAAAGGACAGTACTCGTGCCTTCGCGCCACTCCGCAAAGCTGAGGATGCGATCGAGATTCAAACCGATACCCTCAGTGCAGATGAAGTTACGGATAAGATCGTCCGGCTTTATCGGCAAAAATTGGCGGATCTAAGCCGCGCTCCGCTATAACCGGAACCAAGCAAACAGAAATCTTAGTTTTCCGTAAAACAGGGTTGCTGGCGTTCTTTGCAAAGTAGCTTCGGCTGCTTGTTGAGCTTTGCTTGCTTATTAAGCTTTGCTATTGAGTTTTGGAGAAGTATGTTGTTCTGCAAACATTTGCTAAGCTGCACCAAGGATGTTACAGTCCCATAAGCATGTAGCGCTTGACGCTAGGGTGATCAAATGTTTTCTGGTACGCCGTCCAAGGGGTGGTAGATCGCAAGGTATTTGAAACCAAAGCGTCTAAAGGCAAAGAACCGAAAAGCAAAGAATCTAAAAGCAAAGAATTAAGCATCATTCGTTTAGTTACCCGCTCCTGCGTTAACTCCAACATGCAAACTTTGGCTCCTACTTCCGTCTATGCCTCCCAGTCCCTTGCCCAGCCGCTCCGCATTGTTGCGATCGGCGATAGCTTAATCTATGGTTTTGGCGACCCGGAAGGCGGTGGCTGGGTTGAGCGGCTGCGGCGGCGCTGGATATCGCCAGAAACTCCCGGACATGTGCTGTATAACCTGGGAGTGCGGGGCGACGGAGTGCGGCAGGTGGCACAGCGCCTAGAGCATGAATTCCGCTATCGCGGAGAGCTGCGGCATCGAGTACCAGATGCGATCGTCCTTTCGGTGGGGGTGAACGACTCCGCTCGGCTAGGACATGCGAATGGGCGTAACTTTACGCAGTTTGAAGACTTTCCACATAATCTAGCTGAGCTGCTAGATCAGGCGCAGCAGCTTTGCTCGGTCTTTTTTGTGGGCATGACTCCCGTAGACGAGTCGCGGATGCCTTTTGCAAACTGTCTGTACTATAGCCATGCTGACCAGCGACGCTATAAGGAAGTGACACAACGCGCTTGCCTAGAGCGGCAGATTCCCTATTTAGATGTACTGGAGCAATGGCTGGAACGTGGTGAGCCATGGTGGCGATCGCACCTTTCCCCAGACGGCTTACACCCTAATAGCGCAGGGTACGCCGCCCTCCTGCAGGACTTTTTGAGCTGGGAAGCTGTTCGCCCTTGGATGGTTACTATCTAGCAGGCAAAAGGGCACAGTAGTCTGCCCCTTTTTATTACTACAGGCTTTTTATTACTACGGCTTTGAGCAGTTCCACTACTCTGTCTGCTTTGTCCGATCGAGGTACTATAGCGCTACGCGTATTTGTTAGGACACATTTTTACATAAAAGTCTTGATCTAAGTGCGTAGCGCCATACATCTACTCTGACGCTATCCGCCTAAATTGAAATTCTGTTTGTATGAAAATGCTGGAGAGTGGGGTTCTCGTACAGAAAGACCTGCAGCGATTTTTACCTGAATAGAACCAAACTATCTTTGCCAGCCATGCAAGGTGTGGCTAACAAAAATAGTTTGGTGTGGGCTAGGCGTTGCGAGCAGCGTTGCTAATTCGGTATGCCATTACGCCGCAGAGAACAGGGCAAATTACGATGCCGAAGGCGGCTAAAAACAAAGCGTTGTCGATCGATAAATACATAAGATCTCCTAACTCTAAAAATATCTGACTGGTTGCCTTCATCAGGGTTCCACTGACAGAGGCGCGATCGCCGGAAACCCACAAAGTGTCACTGCGGGTAACTTTGCGAAATTTAGCTTCAAACTTTGCAACCTCAAGCTAATCTTCTGAATTTTGTGATGATCAGCCCCTGCTTAGCCCTACCTGATCTTCTGTCCCCTGTTCCCTCAACCTGAAGCAATTGGTTTTTCCGTAGCTGGTTTGTGAAACAGTGCAGTTCCAGAGACAGAGCCCTCCAATAGCAGTTATGAGGAGATAGAGCCTCCGAGAACTTACTTGAAGTTCTGACTTCTCATGACTTTTTCTAGCAGACAGGCTAAGGCAACCCACCTACTCTAAAGTCATGCTCTAAAGTCATGCAGATTCATCAGGAGATGACGCTATGAAATTCGCATCAGACACCACCCGCCTCGCTAATCCCTATTCTGACGGCTTTACCGTTCCACCCCAAGCGCAAAGACGTGAATGCAAACTGTTATTGGCATCGCTGCTGTTTACGGGTTCTTTAGTTGCCTTCGTAATAACCAGCCTGCCACAGATTCTGTCATTGCCTACGCTCGACGTGGATCAACAGTCTGCCAATGCTACGCGGCTGAACCCTTCCTCAGCAAAAACGCTGAGCATTACGGTTAGCCCCTCAGCGGATGCGGAAACCGTTCATCTCAGCGTTTCTTCAGAGTCTACTCCTTCAGGCTTCTCTGCTTCAGAGATTCAGCCCAGCATCGAGACAAATGACAAAGACAAAACTGTGGCGATCGCCCTATCTGCATCCACTGCAGATCGCTATACAATCAACGTCACAGTCCAGCCAAGCGAATCTCACCCCCCGCTACTGTCTTGTCAAGAGCTAACCTCAATTAAAAACTGATTCGTGACCAGTAATTGACAAGTTGATACACAAAACTGCAGTAGGCAAAGGAACACCAGCAACCCTTAGGCTTCGTCGTATGCCTCTAGATCCAATAGGTAAAGGTAAGGTTCAACCATTTCGGGGCGCTGAAAGGCGATCGCTCTCAACAGGTGCCAATCTTGCAAGCCATCAAAGGGACTTTTGTAATCGTCTTGCTCTAGACGTTTTGCTAATGCCGCAACATCAATTTCCGTAACCTGCGCAACAGTTTGTCCTGAAAAATGCAACGTTTTCATCGCCATCCCCTCTCAGTATCGCTCCAGTCGCTCAGTCATTCGATTGCTCAATTGAACGTCACTATCGCTTAGCAGTACACCGTTACAAACCAGCGTAGATAAATCCAAACTAAGATGACCGAAACTAAACGAGTTTTCTCGCCGCTCTTCAGCAGAAAGTTCATTTAGTTCTTATAAATGTACCGTAGTGGTACGAGCAACCTTTTTCCCATCCTACTCGCTCCCCCGTGCTTACTCGGAAATTACAGCAATATCTTCCATAAAACTTTGCATATGGCTTAACACAACTGGTTGGATCTCATGTCCCATGTCTTCCTCGAAATATTGCACTGATGCCCCTAAATTCAACAGGCTCTGCTGGATCTGCTGGGCTGCTGCGAGTGGAACAACTGGATCATAACGACCATGCACGATTAGAACGGGCGGAAGAGGTAGAGAAATTTCAGCAGGCGGCGGCGCATGTAGAAAGCCGCTCAGAACCAGCAGTGCCCTCAAAGGCAGTTCCAGTCCCACATCTAACGTCATTGCTCCACCCTGCGAAAAACCGCCCAGGATCGTTCGTTCTAATGAGATACCTGTAATGCTTTCTAGCGACTGCAGCCACTCTAAAAGTTGCGATCGACTCTCTCGCAGCTCTGGCTGGTCACGGAAGGTAGGGCTGCTGAAAAAACTGTAATCGGAAGGTAAGCTGTACCACATCTTACCGCTGGGTGCGTAAGGATGCGGAAAGGGTGCATTGGGGAAGAGAAACTGGTAGTCGGGCAAATCTAGGTAAGTAGACAAAGCCGCGACATCTTGAGCGTTAGCACCCCAACCGTGCAGCATTACCAGTAAGCCTTTGGGCTGTCCAGTTTTGGCGGGAATAGAAATTGCGTTAAGAGACAGAAGATTGCTCCTAGTGACTAATCTTTAATCGCCTCCATAATACGGATATAGCGCGTCGCGCTCAAGTGAAGGTTGGTTTATCGTCATATAACGCGTGGGGCGCAGCATACAACAATAAATCCATACCTTACACGATTGGGTATTGCTGTAAGTACCTGGAAATGCCTGGATTTGGAGCTACCTTTCGTCAAATCATCCGCATAGATCAAACACAGACTCGCTGTTGCCAGAGCTGATCGACCGTCACAAAACTGTAGCCCTGCTCCAGAAGCGCGGGAATCAGGCGATCGACGGTTTCTGCAACATCTTCACCCCCGCAGTAGCCATCATGTAATACAATCACCGAGCCGTTTTGAGTTTGCCGCATCACACGCTGAGCTGCCACCTCAACCCCCGGACGTACCCAATCCTCTGGCACAACGCTCCACATCACCGGGCGGAAGTTCCACTGGTTGAGGTAGATCAAGGTTTGCGGCGTGAAAAGTCCATTGGGGGGACGCACATCGCGCACGTGCTGCTGCACATAGTCTGGGTCAATTTGGCAAGCTCTAGCGATCGCGGTTTGGGTCTTTACAAGCGAGTCTCGTAGTTCGGTTGCCGAGAGCTTGGGAAACGAAATGTGATCATAGCCATGTAACCCAATCCAATGCCCCCGCTGCCAAACTTCTTGGGCAACAGCGGGCGATCGCTCAACGCAGATGCCCAACCAAAAGAAGCTGGCTGGCACTTGGTAGCGATCTAGGACTTGCAAAAGTGGCAGCGTGAACTGGGGATGTGGCCCATCATCAAACGTGAGGGCAACTGTTTTCTCATGGCTACCGCCTGCCCAGAGACAAGCCGGAAAAGCAGGTTTTAGGACCCGATGAAGAAGCGGATAGAGCGGCGCAAACTGCATAGTGAAGTGATGAATCTCCCTACTGCCAGTCTATCGTTTCTATTCTCGTAAGGTTGAAACAGTGCCCGATTGCTAAACAGATTCACAGCACTGCCTGACCCAAGCAGAGTGAACCACCGAACTTAGCACTTCACCGTTGAGCGGCTTTACAAGAAAACCATCCAGACCCGGATTATCTTCTTGGGGAAGCCAGCTAGGGGCATGAAAATCTGTCAGAGCAACGATCGTCGTTTTGCGTGTATTGGCAAATTTACGAAACTCAGTAATTAGGCTTTTTGACCAGGTTTGCTGATTTCCCGCGAGGATAATTAAGTAGGGAGGAGTTTGGCTAACAGTAGCGATCGCCTGTGCCAGAGAATGAGTAATTACCATCGGGCAGCGCATCTGGTTCATCAGCAGTTCGAGCGCTTGCAGATTTTCTGCATTCTGATTAAGAACCAAAACGTAGCTACAGGAGGGGTTATATAAAGGTTTCATACAGGGTTCGGCACGCTACCGGCTACTATAGCTCGACAGGCTGTGGCTATTTCTGTTCGATTTAATAGCTAGAACCTTTGCTGTAAAGAGTTTCCGGCAATTTCACGCTCATTTGTGGCTTCCATTTTTTTTAGGGTTTGCAGATAGAGCGAATTCATTATTTCTAAGAAATTAATATTTCTTAGAAGTTGCTTGAAAACCAACAGCCCAGAAACAGTAGCCGGGCGTGAAACTGGAGATTGCTTAGATATTTTTATTAAAAATTAAATGCTTTATGAAGTTTGTCTGTGTGCTACAAGAGCAGAATTCTTAATAGGAGATTTTTCATGAAAATCTTTACTATTTATGCAGCTTTAGAGGAATTAGTGCTCCTAATTGCTTCATAGCTCAACTATTTCTGAACTGCAAATTAATGGCTAAGAACCGATCGCGTTGCTCCTACCGAATAGAAAAACATTTATCTCAGTTACATTTAGCTCTATCTTCCTGCGGTAGGTGATAGAGTGCTGCTGAGTCCCATTAAACTGTGAATGCTTGAGAAACCTCTTCAATAGGTTCTTAATTGGGCTGCTGCATTAAAGAACTGACGATCGACGCCTTGAATCACTAAGCTGGTGCAGATCAGTGTAGCGATCGCTAGCACAAACATAATTAGGATTTGATAGAGTGCGGCATTAAGAGGATTAATGCCGCCCAAAACCTGCCCTGTAAAAACTCCAGGCAAGGTCACAAGCCCCACCACCATCATTGAATTGATCGTAGGAATGAGTCCAGCTTTAATGGCATCTCGACGGTATTGCCAGGTGGCTTGCTGCGGCGTTGCGCCTAAGCTTAAATGTGTTTCAATCTCAAGCTGGCTGTTGTTGAGCGTTGTTACAAAGCGCTCTCCAGCGATCGCCGCCGCATTCATGGTATTGCCAAGCAAAATGCCCGCCAAGGGAACCAGGTAGCGGGGGTTATACCAGGTTTCGGGCTGTAGCACCAGCAGCGTAGTGTAAGCCAGCGTAAAGGCACTGCTGAACACAATTGCTCCACCAACGATCGGCAATAGATGTGGAACTTTTCTGCTGATCCGATTGCGCGCCACCACAGCAGCGATCGCGCTCATCGCCATCACAATTCCCAACACCGCCCAAGGCGAATTAACTGCAAAAATAATTTCTAAAACATACCCGACAACCAGCAGCTGTAAAATCGTGCGCCCTGTGGCGATCGTCAAGCTACCCTCGAGCCCCAATCGCTGCCATGCAGAAAGGGCAACCGCTAACACCATCAGCCCCATAGCCAGCCCCAATCGTGCCAGATCAAGTTGAATCAGTTCATTCACGATGGCAATCCTTTGTCTTTTACAACTGTCTTCTACAACTGTGTTGCTGGTCAGATGTTTCTACAGCATCTCCAGAGAGTTAAACTATAGCGCCGGATATTTTGTTAAAACCAGTTTTTTATTGGAAGCTGCGCTCGTGCAGCATTTGTAGTCTATTCCAGTAAAACCTGCTGTAAGAAGGTAGAAAGGTAGACTAGAGAGGCAAATATTGCTGCATTGGATAGCTGAGAGGTTGCATGTTGCGACAGCAGGTTTTGGATTGGCTGAGTGATCATGTTCCAGCGCATCGGCTTGAACATATTCTGCGTGTCGAGCAGATGTCAGTTGACCTAGCTCGGCAACATGGCATAGATGAAGGGAGAGCGGCTCAAGCTGCCTTGATGCACGACCTCGCCAAATATTTTAAGTCAGAGAAGCTGTTGGAAATGGCGCAGCAGGAAGGGTTACCGCTAGATCCGGTAGACTTAGCCAATCCCCATTTGCTTCATGCAGACGTGGGGGCGATCGTCGCTAGAGACGAATTTGGCGTTGAGGATCAGGAAATTTTGGAGGCGATCGCCCATCACACGTTAGGTGCGCCAGGTATGAGTTCGCTCAGCTGCATCATTTTTCTGGCCGATACCTTGGAACTTGGACGCGGTGATACGCTAGAACTGAATGAGCTGCGAGATCTCAGCTACGAAGATTTAGAGCTAGCCGTGTGGCGGACTTGCGACTATACGCTCACCTACCTGTTGGAACGTCATTTCCTCATTCATCCTCGCGCTTTGCTGACCCGCAATTGGTTTATGCAAAAGGCAATTGCATAGTCAAAACTGGCTTGGAGCACAAAAAATATATCTAAAAGTCCGACATTTGCTTTAAGGGCAGGCAGAACATGCCCGCCCTTAAAATACTCTTAACGTCCTTGGAGCTTATAAACTGTGGGTAGCCTTGCTTGTCATTAAATAGCCCATCTCCTCCAGTTTTGCAATCACCTTCGCAGTGCTTTCTTTCAGTGTTTCTTGATCGGTTTTACATTCCACCTCTGGAGAAAGCGGCGGTTCATAGGGGTCGTCAATTCCTGTGAATTGTTTAATTTCTCCTGCACGAGCTTTCTTATACAAACCCTTTACATCACGCTGTTCACAAACATCAAGCGGGGCGTTCACATAAACCTCAACAAACTCACCAATTCGGCTCCTCGCCTCATCACGAATTTCGCGATAGGGAGAGATCGCTGACACCAAAACGATCACCCCATTGCGGGTCAACAGATGTGAGACAAAGCCAATTCGACGGATATTTTCATCCCGGTCTGCCTTGCTGAAGCCCAATCCCTTTGTCAAGTTTTGCCGCACAATATCGCCGTCTAGCACTTCCACCTTATAGCCTTGAGTCCGCAAGATTTGCTCAACTTCCATGCGGATAGTGGTTTTACCGGCTCCGCTAAGACCTGTAAACCAAACGGTTACGCCACGATGTGTTTCAGTCATGCTTATTCTTGAAAGGCAGATTTGCTTAAATTGCTCAGAAAGTCATCTGAAATCATAGCCTACGATCGCCTTTCTCCAAAGGAAGCTATAAATGGGCTGTGGGGTTAGCAATGCTGTGGGATTAGAATTGGCTTTTGGGCAAACTAGAGCCAGAAAGTGCAGCGATCGCTGCAAAGACTACAGAATTTATTCCTTGTTGGCAGTACGCCTGAGGCTTGCAGCAGAAGGGTTGCTTGGCTCATCGATGCAATATGTCGGGAGATTCCCCATTAATTCGCAGTGTCTACTCGGAAGCATTTCATGAGAGAGTTTTTAGAGTGTTGCATTTGTAGCATCCAGATGCAGTACTTCCCCTTGTTTCAGTGATTTTATGCCCCTCAGCACAACTCAGATGACAGTTCACCACTCCTATACCTACGCTGGCTTTGAACTGCGGAGAGGGATTCCCTTTCCCTTTGGCGCAACGCCCGTGCTGGGAGGCATCAATTTTTCGGTGTTTTCTAACCACGCAACCACTGCAACTCTGGTGTTGTTTAAGAAGGGCGCACCCGAACCTTTTGCCGAAATCCCGTTTCTGCGACAGTTTCGCTTGGGCAACGTGGTTAGCATGATCGTCCAAGACTTGAACTATGAAGATATCGAATATGGCTATCGGATCGGCGGGCCCTTCGACCCCAAAGCCGGGCATCGCTTCGATCCTTCCAAAATTTTGCTTGACCCCTACGCCAAAAGCATCGGTGGGCGCAGCGTGTGGGGCACTCCTCTGCCCCAGGAAGAAATCTACCCCTACCGCGCCCAGATTAGCGGCAGCGATTTTGACTGGGAGGGCGATCGCCCCCTAGAAATTCCGGAAGCAGATCTCATCATTTACGAAATGCACGTGCGCGGCTTCACCCGCCATCCTTCATCGGAGCTGCCGCCAGAACAACGTGGCACTTTCGCTGGATTGAGAGAAAAAATCCCTTACCTGAAAGATTTAGGGATCAACTGCGTTGAGCTGATGCCCATCTTCGAGTTTGATGAAATGGACAACCCCCGCCACAACCCCCTGACAAGCGATCGCTTGTTTAACTACTGGGGCTACAACACGGTCGGGTTTTATGCGCCCAAAGCAGGCTATGCAGCATCTGGCAAGGATGGCAACCAGCAAAACGAGCTGAAAGCCTTGATTAAGGAGCTACACCAAAACGGCATCGAAGTCATCCTGGATGTGGTGTTTAACCACACTGCCGAAGGCAACGAAAATGGGCCCACCATTTCCTTCCGGGGTCTTGATAACAAAACTTATTACATGCTGACCCCTGAAGGCTATTACTACAACTTCAGCGGCTGTGGCAATACGCTCAATTGCAACCATCCAGTGGTGCGTGTGTTTGTGCTGGATTGCCTCCGCTACTGGGCATCGGAGTATCACGTTGACGGCTTTCGGTTTGATCTGGCATCAATTTTGGGGCGTGACCAAGACGGTGTACCGCTGGCAAACCCGCCGCTGTTAGAAAATCTGGCATACGACCCTATCTTGGCCAAATGCAAGCTAATTGCCGAGGCTTGGGATGCAGGCGGTCTGTATCAGGTCGGCTCTTTTCCCGACTACGATCGCTGGGGCGAGTGGAACGGCAAATACCGAGATGCAATTCGCAAATTTATTAAAGGAGATGGGCTAGTTACCGAAGTCGCTCAACGACTGCAAGGCTCGCCCGACCTTTATGCCAAAGCTGGGCGTGATGTGGACAGCTCTATTAACTTCATTACCGCCCACGATGGTTTCACGCTGCGAGATCTCGTCTCCTATAACGAGAAACACAACGAAACTAACGACGAAGAAAATCGCGACGGTACAAACGACAACGAGAGCTGGAACTGCGGCATTGAAGGCGAAACCACTGACCCTAAAATCCTGAAGCTGCGCTGGCGACAGATGCGGAACGCGATCGCCATCTTGATGATTAGCCAGGGTGTGCCGATGCTGCTGATGGGCGATGAGGTGGGGCGTACCCAGCACGGCAACAACAACACCTACTGCCATGACTCCGAGTTCAACTGGCTAGACTGGACGCTGCTAAACACCCACGCTGACTTTTTCCGCTTTGTCAAAGGCTGCATCGCCTTCCGCAATGCCCATCCCGTCCTGCGCAGCCGCGAATACTTCCGCAACCGCGACTACATGGGCAGCGGTTACGCTGACATCAGTTGGCATGGGGTTGAAGCAAATAAACCCGATTGGGCAGACTATTGCCGCACGCTCGCCTTTATGCTGTGCGGCAAACATGCTAAAGGCGGTAGCGTCCGAGATGATTACCTCTATGTTGCAATGAACATGCATTGGGAATCACACTGCTTTGAGCTACCCAAGCTGCCAATCGATCACCGCTGGCATATCTTTGCAAATACCGCTCTTACTCCCCCCCAAGACATTTGGGAACCTGGCAAAGAACCTCTGCTCAAAGACCAATCCAAAATTTTGATGGGCGATCGATCGGTGGTGATATTAGTAGGCAGAGAAAAGGAGAGATGACAAGCAATTGCAAGGGGGACATTCACCTGCTGATCGTTGATAGCCGTCCTTAATAGCCTCCTTGCAAATCCTCTCTCCCCTATCATTTCAAATCCTTTATCTCTCTTTCTCCTTCTTGCTGAATAGACTAAACTAAGGACTGTATAACGTAGCAGGCGAGTTTGATTTCGGTTGATGGTGTTTAGCTTTGCTGGATCTTGGATAGATTTTTGCATGACTGGGCGTTCTCCGAATCTCGATCTCTACATCTTTAATGATTTGGAGGAGCTTCCCCATGTCGATTTATGTGGGTAACCTGTCTTATCAGGTTGCAGAAGAAGACGTGACCGCAATTTTTGCGGAATACGGAACGGTAAAGCGGGTACAGCTACCCGTCGATCGCGAAACGGGACGGATGCGTGGCTTTGGCTTCGTGGAAATGTCTTCGGACGCGGAAGAGGATGCGGCCATCGAAGCGCTAGATGGCGCTGAGTGGATGGGTCGTGATCTGCGAGTCAACAAAGCTAAACCCCGCGAAGAGCGTCGCCCTGCCCAGAACGGCGGCGGTTGGGGTGGTGGCAACCGGGGTCGCAGTAGTGGCGGCGGCGGTGGCGGTCGCTGGTAAGGCCGGTTTAGCCGTTTTGTAAGTCATTGTCTTATTACAGTGGGGCACTTGTGCCCCTTTTTTGTTTTTGTGGTTTTTGGGCTTGCGGGTCTTGTTGGCTTCGCCCAGTGGCATGACCCAACTGAAGTACCAGCGGTCGGGCTTCTCTACGCTAAAATAAAAGTGTCGTTATTCTACAAATAATTGTTCGGCTGACTGGCTGAGCCGATCGCCTTTAAATTTTTTAGGCTTGATCATCAGAGCCATGGTCAGCAAACAAGCAGAGTTTTTATGCTGTCGCTATTCACGTATGGTCTGACCCTCGGTGCTGCCGAGTATGGGACAGATACAAAGGAATTGTCCGAGCAACCCTTCGTATTTCAACCTTCTCACGATATCCCCCCTGAATCTCTTGCTGAGCAATCGGGTGGCCTTGACCTCCCAGAACCTCCCGACCAGCGAAATTCTAAAGGACTGATGGGCTGGTTGCAAAAGCTCCGACGCAGCAAGACCTAATCTTAAATTATTTCGGCTCTCTTAAGGCTGCGCTAGCTTGCCTCGATCTGCCTAACCACAGTTAGCGCAGAGTAGCTCACGCCCGCCGTTCCTTCGCCTGGATGCGTAGAATCGCCTACCAGCCACAGATGCGGTACAGGGGTGCGATTGGCAAAGCCAAACGGTCCAAAGGTGGGAATGCGCTGCCCAATGCCGCCAACCACGCCGCGATCGCGTCCCGTATAGTGGGCGAAGGTGCGCGGCGTGGCAGCTTCTGTATGCACGATGCTGTCTGGTGTGAGATGGAAAAACTGCGAGAGACGATCGATCGCGGTTTCGGTGTATTGCTGCTTCAAAGGGGCATAGCTTTCGTCATTCCACCAGGCGTTTGTATCGGTAAACGACGAGGCGATGAGAGTTGCATATCCTTCAGGTGCGCGACCATCTCCAGGGCGGCTGACAGAGACAAACAGAGAATTGTTTTCGGCAATAGGTCCGTTGTAGTCATAGAGAAATTGCAGATGGGGCGGACAGTCTGCCGGAATTGCTTCCTGCTTAACGCCCAGATAGATTACAAATGCACCCGAAGCAGGCGGCAGCTTATCCACCCGCTGCTGATAGCCTTTGGGAACGCGATCGCCCAAAAGCTGCACCAGGTTTTGCACCGTCACATTGGCAACCACATGGTCGGCAGTTTCTGTCCACACTTCCCCCGTTTTTTGGCTGCGGATTTCAACGGCGCTAGCACGGTTTGCCTCCATGTGAATTCGTTCAACCGTATGACGCATCAGCAGCTTGCCGCCATCTCGCTCTAGTGCAGCGACGAGCCGATCGCTTAACGCCTGCATACTGCCATGCAGATGATACAACCCTTGCGGCTCTTGAGAAACGCCTAGTGCAGTAGCAGCATAGAGTAGAGCCGTTTCGTCAGCATTGACCTGAGAATAGAGTTTGAGCTGCAAATCAAGAAAAGTTTTGAGGCGGCGATCGTCTCCCAGCCCCATCAAACGCAGTGCCTGCCCCACTGTGGACAACGTATAGGGCGCAGTCAACAAAGTATCTGGACGGACTGCCTGAACAAGCTGCCACAGATCCCACAGATCGCGCGGCGGCAAAACCGGATCGCGGGACTGAAACGCCCAGCTATAGCGAAACAGGTTTGCCAAAAGCTGCCAGAAAAGTTCACTGCCTGGAAACTGCCGCTGCCGCTCGGCTTGCCACTGTTCTGGGTCGCGCCAAACGCTGATTGGAGAAGTTTCTCCAGGTAGATAAACGGCACAAGCTGGATCGCAAGGGGTCGCCTCCGGGAGATCAATCTCTAGCTCTGAGAAAATGCGGTGGTGAATGCCACCCGGTTCCAAGCCTGCCACCTGCGTTGCGCCTACATCAAAGGTGAAGCCTTTTCGCTTAAACGTGGAGGCACAGCCACCCGGAACGATCGCCTGATCCAGCACCAGCACTTCATACCCCCGATGTGCCAGCAATGCGGCAGCGGTTAGTCCGCCAATTCCGGCTCCAATGACGATGATTTTTTGGCGGTCAGGGCGGTTGAGGTGCAGCATGATTCAAATTTTAAGATTATTAATATTACTTAATATTTACTATATCGAAGATCGTAGGTGAATGACAGGCAAGATTGCCTGCTGAAAGCCCAATAAAGCTCAGTCTTGTTGCAGAACTCAATAGAATCATGAATTAGAGAATCAGGTCTTACACTGAGAGAGAACTTCCTGTTCTATTTCTATTGTTTTCTGTAGTTCGCGCTTATGTCTTCTGCTGATTCTGGCTATGTTCTGGCGCTTGATTTAGGTACAACGGGCAACCGAGCCTTTATCTTTGATCGCGCTGGCTTTGCAATTGCTCATGCTTACCGCGAACTAACGCAGCACTACCCACAACCGGGCTGGCTAGAGCACGACCCGCTGGAAATTTGGCAAACCACAGTTGAAGTGATCCAAACTGTCCTTCAGACTTCCCAAATTCCCGCCACGGAGATCGCGGCGATCGGCTTGACTGTGCAGCGCGAAACCTGCCTACTGTGGGACAAGACGACTGGAGAGCCGCTCCATCGGGCGATCGTTTGGCAAGATCGACGCACAGCTGAGTTTTGCCATCAGCTGCAGGACCAAGGACATGCCCCAGAAATTTTCGAGCGCACGGGTCTGGTGATTGACGCTTATTTTTCTGCAACCAAACTCCGCTGGCTGCTCGATCACATTCCAGAAGTCAATCTAGAGACGACTTTAGGCGGAACGATCGACACCTGGATTTTGTGGAAGCTGACGAATGGCCGCACTCATGCGACCGACCATAGCAACGCCAGCCGCACGATGCTGATGAATCTGCATAAGGGCGACTGGGATGAAACAATGCTGCAGCTATTTCAGATTCCGTCCTCTCTGCTGCCTCGCATTCAGCCCAGCCTCAGCCACTTTGGTGCTACAGACCTGCTGGGGGTTGAAATTCCGATCACGGCAATTCTGGGCGATCAGCAGGCGGCGCTGTTTGGGCATGGGTGCGATCGCCTGGGACAGATGAAATGCACCTACGGCACGGGCAGCTTTTTGGTTGCCCATACGGGTTCGGAGGTTGTTCGATCGCCCCAGCTCATTTCAACGATTGCTTGGACGCAGCATAAGTCCAACAAGCTAGAGATCGGCTATGCTCTGGAAGGCAGCATGTTCACCAGCGGAGCCTGTGTGCAATGGCTGCGCGACGGGCTACAGCTAATTAGCAAGGCGGCAGAAACCGAGACGCTTGCAAAACAGGTAAGCGACAATGGTGGCGTTTACTTTGTACCTGCTTTAAGTGGATTGGGAACCCCCCATTGGGACATGAGCGCCCGGGGTGCATTTTTAGGCATCACTGCAGGCGTAAAGCGCGAACACTTGGTGCGATCGGTACTAGAAGCGATCGCTTATCAGGTGAAAGAAGTAGTGCAGGCGATCGATGCGTCCAGCGCTATGCCGATGCAGCAACTCAGGGTGGACGGCGGAGCCTGTGAAAATGATTTCTTGATGCAGCTTCAGGCAGATGTCTTGGGCATTCCGGTAGAGCGTCCAGTGATCCGGGATGTCACGGTGCAGGGCGTTGCCTTTGCTGCAGGGCTACAGGCTGGCATTTGGCAGAGCTTTGAAGAACTGGTGAGCAATCAGGCGATCGAGCGGGTATTTGCGCCGGGAGAACGCTCTAATCAGGCGATCGAGCAGTTTGCAACCTGGCAAAAAGCTGTGGAACGTACTAAAAATTGGGCAGTGTAGCCACCCGGTTTCTTACGCATTATGGCATCGTTCGTATGCGTCCTTAGATTTTCGTCCTTATATTGCGCTCTTTTGAGAACGCAGCAGCAGCCAGCCTGCAGCGGCAATAATTGCGCCGATCGCCAGGAAACCTACATCATAGGCAAGCTGATGCGCTCCAGGTTTGACGTGGTGAATGCCAAGAATCTGATGATCAATCAGCCCCTCGACTACATTAAACAGACCGGCACCCATTAGCAGCGATCCTACAAAGACCCGCCCGGATAGCGCTTGCTGTTTGGCTGCCTGCCAAAGCAAGACAATACCGATCGAAACCATTACCCAATCAAATGCGTGAAACAGCCCATCGCCGAGCGTGTTAAGCTCCATTCCTGCAACCGTGGCATCTGTTTTCACGCTGGAAAACATGTGATGCCATTGCAACAATTGGTGCAGCACAATACCATCAAAGAAGCCTGCCTGCCCAATGCCTAAAGTTAGCCCGGCTGCTACTAGCAAACGACGGTGAGTCTGGGTATTAGATTGAGTTTCGGTTGAACTTAACGAATTTGGTTCAGCAGTCATAATCGAGTTAAACGAACAAATAGGTAGACACAACGTAGCATCAAGCTAAAAAGGTTTGAAGCAATAGCCAGCAGTTCAGACCAACAATGATCATTGTTACCGCCCAAGCCACTGCTTTCAACCACCAAGGATTTGCGAATTCGCCCATTAAGCGGCGATCGCTTGTGAACATCACTAACGGAATGACTGCAAACGGCAACTGTAAACTTAACACTACCTGACTGAAAACCAACAGGCTACCTGTACTTTCTTCTCCAAAGAAGACAATCGCGATCAGCGCAGGAACTACTGCAATTAAACGAGTGGAGAGGCGACGGAGCCAACTCGGAATCCGCAGCTGCAGGAATCCTTCCATCACGACCTGCCCTGCTAGTGTCGCTGTTAGCGTTGAACTTTGACCTGAAGCCAGTAGCGCCAAACCAAAAACAGCACTCGCAGCGCTGACTCCTAAAAGCGGCGACAGCAGCTGGTAAGCATCCTGAATCTCTGCCACTTCTTGATAGCCGGAGCCATGGAAGGTTGCTGCCGAGACAATTAGAATGGCAGAGTTAATCAGCAGCGCCAGCGACAACGCAATTGTAGAATCGAGCGTACCAAATTTAATCGCTTCCCAGCGTTTTTGGGGAGTAGGCTGCCATGCTCTTGTCTGCACGATCGAAGAATGCAGGTATAAATTGTGAGGCATCACAGTTGCCCCCAAGATGCCGATCGCCAGGTAAAGCATTTCCGGATTTTGGATCACGGCTTTTTTGGGCAAATAGCCCGCCAGAATGCTATTGATATCAGGGCGCGCAAACAAAAGTTCTGCAATAAAGCAAACGCCGATCGTTGCCACTAAGACCGTGACTAGGGCTTCAATGTAGCGAAAGCCTTTGTGCTGTAGAAACAGCAATGCCAATACATCCAGCGCTGTTAAACAAACCCCAATGGCAAGCGGCAAGCCAAAAAGGAGCTGAAGCGCGATCGCACTTCCCAGTAGCTCTGCAAGATCACAGGCGGCAATGGCAATTTCGCACAAAATCCACAGCGCAAAGCTGAGGCGTGGATTGAAGTAATCCCGACAAGCCTGTGCCAAATCTCGCCCTGTTGCAACACCTAGCCGCACACATAGCGATTGCAGCAGAATTGCCATCAGGTTTGACAAAAGAATCACTGACAGCAGCGTATAGCCAAACTTAGACCCGCCTGCAATGTCGGTTGCCCAGTTGCCTGGGTCCATGTAGCCCACAGAAATTAAACAACCTGGACCCGCATAAGCCAGCAGCTTGCGCCAAAAACCTTTGACTTGGGGAACGGCAATGCTGCGATGAACTTCAGGTAAACTAGGAGCGCGGTTAGAAGAAGTCATAACAACATCTTGTAAGAAGCTTGGCGATTAGAAAGAGCAAACAAGATTAAACAGGTTTGTAAATTCAGCACTCAATCGACATAACATTTGCAGGCGTTCTCGAAGACTAAACCCACTGGAAGGGCATGACGATCGTCATGCCCTTCGTGCCATCGCTACAACAGGATGTATTTCAAGCCTAGATGGCTAAAGACCACCTCTATTTAGCAGGGTTGATGGTGTCTGATGCCAAACGAGCGGTTTCATTTGTACCATGCAGACGAGGATCGCCAGACGGTGGCACCGGCTCTTCGCCTAGCGGCTCAGGATTGGCAACGTACTCAAATTCACCTTTGCCATCCATGGATTTGCCCTTCGCCCAGCGGCCTTCTGCGCTTTGTTCACCCTTCGAGTGATTCCAGAACTGGTAAGCGTGCTGCGATTTTTCCAAATCCTGCGGGAAGGAGCTAGGAACTGGAGTCGTTTCTAATCCATCGGATTCCAGTTCTTCGATCGCTGCCAACCACTGGTTTTGGTGCATTGTATCCCGGGCGATCATAAAGCTCAGCGTGTCACGTACGCCATGATCGTTCGTCATTTCATACATCCGAACGGCTTGCAGACGTCCTTGAGACTCAGCATGCAGGTTGGAGCGGAAATCAGCAAGTAGATTGCCGCTTGCTACGATAAAACGACCATTCCAGGGGTAGCCAACGCTATCTGCAGCCTGCGCTCCTAACCCGGTGTTAATCAGGTGTTGAGGATTCATGCTGCTGCCAATGATATCAGTAATCGCACCTTGTAGATTACCGCCGCCCATTGCGGTACCAACGATCGGATCTTTTGATCCTTCTTCTTGTAGTCTGATAGGGGCTTTATCTAGTAGATGCGCGATCATCGTAGCCAGCATCTCTACGTGCCCAATTTCTTCAGTTCCGATATCCAGCAACATATCCCGGTATTTCGCGGGACCGCGACAGTTCCATCCCTGGAACAAATATTGCATCATCACGGTCATTTCGCCGAATGTACCACCGATTAGCTCTTGAATCTTCTTGGCGTAGAGTGCATCCGGACGATCGGGACGAGTGTAATACTGCAATCGCTTGTCATGATAAAACATTGAGATCTCCCTCATTCAGCTTTGTGAACAGAGAAGCAGTGTACAAGTATCTGCTTCAAACGCCTCTAAGCGCTCTCATCGATCGAAAATTAATTCACGCTTTCAGGACAAGTGAGTAAAACAGCTTACCCAAAAGCAAAAGGGTAAAAGCTAGAACTGCAAAACTTGAAATTTCGATCGAATAACTCTTATCTGTTTTGTAACGCTTGTAAATGAGCGATGGATCAACCTCTGGAAAGACAATCCCTGAAGTCAAACTTTAGAACGACAAAGGAGATTATTTAGGAAAAATCAGTTCTCTCAAAATGATGAGTTGATTTATGATTTGAATGCGAGATTGTGCAGTCCTTATCACATCAATGCTTAATGAGCTAATTCATACTTCCGATCGCGAAATCGTGCAGTCTTTATCACATCCAATACTCAATGAGCTGATATGTATCAGTTTCCGCTTGCTACGCACCAAAAAAATCTCTAAGTACTAACTAACCTTGAGAAAAGAAAAAATATCAAATTTGGCTGCACACTCAACCATTTGTTTTTAGCGCTGTGTAATTTGCTAAAAACAAATAGGAGTAGATTCGTATCCCAAAACACTTAAGTGTATGTTGATAGCTAACGATATTGTCTGAAATCTGAATATATTTCTAGCAAATTAATTCAAATCCAATTTTGAGATGAACAAATCCGGGCTGCCAGACGTCCGCTGCAATTTGCAACTCTACTGCTGTTCCCTCTGCCCAAAGCACTAGCTCTGGCGCAGCTTCTCTAATTTGGCGACTTAGGCTCATCTCCAACGACTCCAGCAGCATTGGCTGATGTAGCCAAACCAGATCGATCGATCGCACTACACTAGTTGACGCGAGCTGCACTGGCTCAGCTTCAGTAGCTTGCCCAGTTGCCAGATCTATTTCCCAAACTGCTTCCGGCGTCTGCACCTCTAGGCGCAGCCACAGCCGCAAAATTCCACTTTCCCAGCTTTGCCCAGGCTGAAGTAGATGCACCGAAACCCCACTCATTAGCTGCATCACCTCATAGGCGCTATGGCTAAAGCCCCAGAACAGGCGATTTACTAAATCAGCTAACGGAAGCGGCGATTGAATCATATTTCGACTGGCTAGCAGCCCCTGCAGCCGATCGTTCGCCTCCCATGCTACAGCAGCCAATTCTGCCGGAGAAACTGCGTCTCTGAGCAGAAGCAGGTCGGGCAATCGTTCAGTTAAATGCTGATGATCGATCGCCTCCCTGTATCGGTTACTCCAAGCTGAATCTGTAACGCGCAGCAAGAGCGAAGCATCCGAAACTGAGAGATGTAAGACAGAAGAATCAGGCGTGTACTCAAAGCCAAGGCGAAGCCGCAGCAGGGCGGGCTGCCAGGGCAGATGAGGGATTAAAACCTCAGCTGCCATGCCTTGCAGGAAGAGCTGCAGTGCGTCAGTTTGGAGCGGCTTAACTAGCTTTGCTTTGGCAGCAACAATTGAAACTGCCTTTTGACTGAAAGCATCACACTGGATGTAGCAATCGTTTTCCAATAGAGTTGGCGTTTGCTGCGTCACCAAGTCAAACTTAAATGAATTTGCTCCAGGCAGATCGATCTCTAGCAGCAGCACCAGCCGCAAGATACCTGTCTGCCAGGGCTGCTCGGCTTGCTGAAGTTTTGCCGTTGTGCCCTCCAGCAGCTGCATAGTTCCGCAAGCACTGCGGGCCATCCGCCACAGCAGCCAAGGCGTTAGCTCATTAAGCGATAGATAAGGCTGCTCGAGCAGGCGATCGGGGTACAGATTTGGACTTGAACGAAAGCAGAGAATTGCCTGATTCAGCCGCGCCATCGTGAAACGGCTATCCCCAGATAACAGCATAGGTGTTGTGGGTGGAGTGACGATCGCCGCTAAGGCAGATTCTCTATAGGTTTCAGGTGTTTCAGCGCGAGAGCCGTCTAGATTAGACACAGAGAATTTTTCAAAAGAATCAACCATGACGCTGAGGAAAAACAAATTATAGCGGTATTCAAGTTAAGGCTCTGTGAAGTAACGGTCTGCGAATGCGGTTCATATGATAAACCCCCGCCCAAATCAAAAGCGCTACATCTGGCTTCAAGACCCACTAACTGCAATGCTTAGATTTAGGAGGGGGAACTGTGCGATTCAGCGGAGACCAGCGACTCAATAGAGCGTGAACTACGCAGAACAGTTTAGAACAACTTTAAGAAAATGGGCTACGAATAGCGTAGTTTTTTCAAAATTGACTGAAAAACCGCTACATAGACGGTAAGTTCTCATCTATTTGGCGCAGCAGCTCGCGGATTGTGGGCGCATCTTGTGCGGTCGCTGGGATCGCTGTTAGGTAGGTTTCCAAATCTTGCCTTGCTTCTACCCAGCGTCCTAGCTGAAAGCATAGCAGCCCTCGATCGCGCTGCTCCATTAAAGCGTCTGGAAACAATAGCAAAATGCGTTCGATCGCCGCTAGCGCTCGCAAAAGATCTTCTTGCTGGATGTAGATTGCCTTCAAATTCGCTAGCATCCTGGCTAAAAAGTAGCGGGGACTGACAGCTTCTAGATACTCTGGGCGCAGCTCAACTGCTCTGCCAAAAAGTTGGCTCAGTCGATCGCGGCAGTCTTCTAGAAACAGCACTTCTCCTTGATGAAAAGGATCAACAAAAATCTCCATCCCTTCGCCCACAGGACGGATCAAAAAATGACCCGGCATCCCAATGCCCTCCATTGGAAAGCCAATCCGCTCTGCCACTTCTAAATACACCAGCGACAGAGTAATAGGAATCCCTGTGCGGCGATCGATCACCTGGTTCAAAAAACTATTGCGGGGATCATAGTAGCTTTCGCTGTTGCCAGAAAATCCCAGATCTTCATAAAGGTAGCGATTGAGCGTCTGAATGATCCGAAGGGGATAAAGTTCGGCTGGCAGCTGTTCTCTTACCTGAGCCGCCATCGCCTCTAGCTTGTTCAGGTAATCTTCTATATCCAGATCAGGATATTCTTCTTGCGCGAGGTACAGTGCTGCCCGCGCAAGACTAATCTGCGCTTCGTCCTGCCCGATTTCCTGGTAAAACCGTTGTCGTGCGAGTGAGAATTTCATAGGTCCACCCTACAGAAGATTTAGGTGGGTTTTCATCTGTCTTTGTTTGGGTTTATGCCAAGTTCAGGTTATGCCGCAGAAGGAGGGCTCACAACCCTATTTCTCTTTCAGCAGCCGATCAATTAACCAGCTTAGCCGTGCTTCTGCCAGTTCTATATTTCGGGCAAACTGGGGATTCATTACTGAGCTGTCTTCGAAGGCTGGACTATGGGAATTCATCGTCTCACGCAGGCGATCGGACAAGAACACAGCAACCGCATGATAGAAGTGACAGGCAAACTCCTTGTCTTGCAGCAGCTTTGTGGCAAGCTGCGATCTGGGAATAGACCAGACTATGGCATCAGTCGCAGCTTTAACGGTGGCAGAAGGGTTACGCGAATCGACAAACGACATCTCGCCGACCACTTCGCCGCTGCCCAGCCGCGCCACTTCTGCACCATCTAATGCTTCCACCGATACCGTCAGCGTTCCTTGCAGCACCAGATACAGCGCATCGATCGGCTCTCTCTCACGAATTAACGTACTTCCGGCCGCTACAGCCTTTTTTCTACCCGTAGTCAGCAGCCAGTCAAAATCCCGATCGCTAAACTCAGCCAGAATGTATAGCGCCTTTTTCATGGTGTATGGACTGAATCCAAAAAGGTCATCCCCCAATTTGTGACATCGTGCGGGAATAAGCGCCAATCGCTCCAGATTCTCGCTGCTTATAGTTGATTACGGGTTTCTCGATGAGCAGCAGCCGCACCTGCTCACGCAAATCTACTAAAGAGCAACCCGATCGCAGTGCAGTCTTTAAATCTACCTGTCCAGTTTCATTGAGCAAGCAAGGCCGAAGCCAGCCGTCTGCTGATAGCCGCATACGGTTGCAGCGATCGCAAAAGCACTCCGACATCTGGCTAATGAAGCCGAGTGTTCCTTTCGCACCCGGAATTCGAAAAACATCGGCAGGACCATTGCCTCGCACCTGCGCCTCAGTCAGGCCCCAGCGATCGCGGATACGTTGCCGCAGCGTTTCCGAATCGACCCAGCCTTTGTCGCCAAATAAGCCAGCATTGCCAATTGGCATGAATTCAATAAATCGGATATGCCATTCTTGGTCAAGGCTGAGAGCAGCCAGATCCAGCACCTCCCCATCATTAACACCCGGAATCACCACCACGTTCAGCTTCAGTGGGTTAAAGCCGACCCGGTGTGCCGTTTGGATACCCTCCCACACTTGCTGCCAGCGCAGCCGCCCCCGTTGCCCAATGATGCGATCGAACGTTTCTGGCTCTAGCGAGTCGAGGCTGATGTTGATTCGCCGCAGTCCGGCATCATACAGATCTTGCGCCATCCCTGCTAACCGAAAGGCATTGGTCGTCATTGATAAGTCTTGCGTTTCTGGGAGGGCTGCGATCGCCTGCACCAGATCCACAACACTCGGTCGCAAGAGCGGCTCTCCGCCTGTCAACCGAAAGCGCGTGAACCCACAAGGAATAAACACCTCGCGCAGCAGAGTCAGCAGTTCTGCATCAGTAAGAACGTCCTGCTGCCGCAGATACTCAAGCTCTGCATCTTCGGGCATACAGTACTGGCACCGGAAGTTACAGCGATCGATCAGGCTTATTCGCAAATAATCAACAATAGGATTCACGGGAGTTGTGCTGTAGGTGAGCAGTTGTGAAACGAGGGCTTAAGTTGATCTTAGCGAGATTGATTAACGACGATCGGTAAGCAGGGCTGCCTACCCTAAATAGTTAGGTATATCTACTCTAAGCTATAGCGTCTGCTGCCTGAATTAAATTATTGAAGCGGGGCACACTGTCCAAACAGCATTGCTACTTTATGCGATTCTCAATTGTGATAAATACAACTGATTGAGGACAAGAAATGGCGATCGCGTCAGCGCTGACCACAAGGGGACAATCATTCAAATGGGGACACCAAACTTATCTGATGGGCATCCTCAACGTGACACCCGACAGCTTCAGCGATGGAGGGCAGTTCAATACGCTGGAGACGGCTGTGGCACAAGCACAGCATATGGTTGAAGTAGGCGCACATATTCTAGATATTGGCGGACAGTCTACCCGCCCGCAGGCCGATGAA
This sequence comes from Phormidium tenue FACHB-886, assembly GCF_014764505.1. Classification (GTDB taxonomy): domain Bacteria; phylum Cyanobacteriota; class Cyanobacteriia; order Elainellales; family Elainellaceae; genus FACHB-886. Next base: position 95,427 of record NZ_JACXWX010000012.1, on the reverse strand, counting down.
GTGTCTTTAGAAGAAGAGCTGCAACGGGTTGTGCCTGTAGTTGAGGCGCTACGATCGCCCGGCATCCCTGCTGGACTCGCTGCAACCCCCATCTCGATCGACACAACCCGTGCAGCAGTGGCTCGGGCAGCGGTGGCTGCCGGAGCAGATTGGATCAACGACATTTCTGGAGCTGTTTACGATGCCGAGATGCTGCCCACGGTAGCAGAGCTGCAGGTGCCGATTGTGCTGATGCACATGCGAGGAACCCCGAAGACGATGCAACAGCTGACGGATTACCAGGATTTGATGAGCGATATTCGTGAATTTTTGGCGCGTCGTGTGGAAGCAGCGATCGCCGCTGGGATTGCTGCCGACCGGATTATCCTCGATCCAGGCATTGGCTTTGCCAAAACCTTTGACCAAAACCTGGAAATTCTGCGGCGCTTGTCGGAGCTGCACCAGCTTGGCTGTCCTATCTTAGTTGGCGCGTCGCGCAAACGCTTCATTGGTCATTTGCTCAACCAACCCGATCCACAAGCGCGAGTCTGGGGAACAGCGGCAGCTTGCTGTGCGGCGATCGCTGCCAAAGCCGATATTCTACGAGTCCACGATGTTGCACCGCTACACGATGTTTGCCAGGTTGCAGACGCAATCTGGCGAACTTAGACGCTCATAGCAACATTGCACTTGAACTGTTTTAGACGGGCGAAGTCTGTCTAAAACAGTTCGTGTCTTTACCGCTGTAACATGCCTTGACCCAATGCTGAGCGATCAAGCTATGAAGCAGATTGATCAGTGTTGTCAGGAGGACGGCGCTCGATCGGCTCTGGCAACGCTAGCTCAGACACACTTTCTGTGAGATCACGAGGATTCATAAATACCACTTTCGAGTTGTTGCTCTTGCTCAGCTCAAAGTTGGCATCTACATACTTCTGTGCCACTAGATAGTTGAGGACTGCCTGAGGATCAACATCAGGCGGAAGGACATCACGGATAACTTTTAAAGACTCTGCCATTGCCTCCGCCTGGCTAAGGGTAGCGGCTTTAGCCCCTTGAGCACGAGCGATCGCCGCTGTCTTTTCGCTTTGAGCAGCCCGTTCTTTTTCCAGTGAATCTTGGATGGTTTTAGGTGGTTTGATGTCTTGAATCTCCACCCGCGTGACTTTGACCCCCCAAGGCTCTGTTGCTTCATCGAGGCTTTCCAGCAGGGCTCGGATGATTTCGCCACGAGCCGAATTGGTTTTCTGTAGCTCCATCTTGCCGACTTCCGCTCGCAGCGTCGTGATCACCAAGTTCCGCAGCGCTTCCTCAATGTCCTGGATTTCGTAGTATGCCTGCTGCAGCTCTAAAATTCGCCAAAAGATGACCGCGTCTACATCCACCCGCACGTTGTCTTTGGTGGTTGCACCGCTGGGTGGAATATCTAAAATCTGCTCTCGTGTCGAAGCTTCGATCACCATTTCATCTACGAAAGGGAGAATGCCAAAATTGAGTCCAGGTGTGAGCTTACGGTGATATCTCCCCAAGCGTTCAACCAAGGCTTCATTTCCTTCGGTGATACGACGAGTCGAGCCAACCGTGCCGCCAATGACGGTTAAAAAGAAAACAAACGCCCAAACCAGTGATTCCATAAATGTTGCTCTCCTGCCGAAGCAATAGGGGGAGATGAATTGTGGGATGCAGTTTCAATATAGTCTGCCCGTCAAAAATGGGAGCAGTCTCTGCACAAGATTGCAAACGGCTATGTACTATTTTGCCGAAAATCTCTTGTGTTCAGTCGTTCAGCGATCTACGGGTTCCTCGTCAAACGTGGTCGGCAGAATAATGAGCGTGTTGCCCTGCCGCCCCACCACATGCACCACCTGACCCGGCGCAACAGACAGATCAGAAATTTGGCAGCGGGCTTTCCAAAGTGAGCCTTCGTAGGTGACAACCCCCAGCCCTCCTTTCGGAATGATTTCCGAAACCGTTGCTTCTAGGGTGGGGCGCAGCTCTTTCGACTGTTTTGGCACCATCCCTCGTAGCACTACCGCCAGCGCGATCGACAAAATTCCCCAGATCAAAAGCTGCATCGCCAGCGAAGGCAGGGAGAGCGCTGCAATTGCCGTAATAATGGCGGCAATCCCTAACGCTGCCGCGACAGGTTCGCCCACAACCAAGCCCAACCCCAAAAAGACCAACCCGCCGATTAACCAATAAAACTGAATATTAGAGATTGCTTGAGACAAATTCACGGTAGTTTCCCACCCTTATTGAGCGTTTAATTTTAGATTGAAATAACGATAGTTTGAACGATCGGCGCTGAATTTTAGAATTTTGTAGGGCAAAATTTTAGGATCAAGCTGTGCGGCTGGGCTGAGAGCCGATCGGTTGGACTCCAAAGTTTCAACTCAGTCTGCAATGTATCTGTCTTAAATGTAACTGACGAAGCTAAAAGCTTGCCTCGGTGGCTTAATCTGCATCACCGAGGCAAAATTTTAGGAGCAGCGTAGCCAGGTTACTCTGCCTGACGCGACCGCCGCTTCCGCCGCTCGAGCTGCTTCAGGTTAAAAAACTGAAAGCCCAGCAGCGGTAAACCACCCGGCAGGATAAACATCACCAGCGGCAAACTGCTTAATAGGCAAGTCACCCGGTTACTGCACTCCTGCGCGGCATAAGACTTGGCGATCGTCCCAGAAACAAGCTGTTCCATTGGCAGGGCTGCCATCTTCAGCCAGTTGGCAAAATTAGGCGGCAAATTAGCGTTTAGCCGCAGCTTCAGCCCAGACGTTGAAAAAGACTGGGTATAGGACGGTGCTAAAAACGGCGCATAGCGAGAAGCTTCGGGTGTGAGCTGCTGAATAAACGCCAAACTAACCCCCCGCAGCATTACGCGCAGCGGCTCGGTTTCGCTGTCCGATCGCTCCCGCACAAAAATACTTTGAGTCAGCGCTCGGTTTAAGTTTGTAGGATCGCCAACGCTGAGATGAGTTGCGCCGATCGCCGTGAGTAGATATTTCTTGCTCTTCATCTTGGTAAACGGCAAAAGCTGCTGACTCACTGCAGGCGTGATCGAGTCATCCGTGCTTGCCAGCATCAACGTTGGAATAGTCACCTTAGTCAGGCTAGTTTCATCAAACAAGCGTCCAATCACAGGATTGAGCAGGACTGCCTGCACGATCCGAGGGTCGCGCAGATTTGCTGTGTGGTCGGGCAGATCTGCTGCATTGCATTGCAGCAAGTCTGCAGGAGAGAGCGCCACAGGATTTGGGTCATTGCAAAACTGCCGCAGCGACTTGAGGCTCAGCGGCGCACCCGCTAGCGCCAGCGCTGTGTAACCTCCCAGCGAATGCCCAATGATGGACACCTGATCGGTATTGAACTTATCTTTCAGCACTTCCGAAAAGCGATTGAGCCGGCTTAGCCGATCGAGGACAAAACTGACATCCTTGGGGCGATCAATAAACTCAGTGGCAGGCAAAATGCTGCTGCGGCGCGGCGAATCTAAACGACGGCTGGTCAACCAGGCCACATTACTCGCCGGATGCTCAACCGCCACGACCGTTAGCCCATACGATGCTAGATGATGCGCCAAATATCCCAGAAAGCGGCGATCGGCTCCAAACCCATGCGAGATCACCACCAGCGGGCCTTGCGTCTGGCGGCTCCAGTAAAGATCGACTGGGATCGTCCGATCTCGCTCATAGTCGCGCAGGGTCATGGTTTGCTTCCAAACCCAGTAAGGACCCGTCTGCGAGGGATTAAACGGCAAATTGGCAGGCTCAGCCTTCACCGTTAGCTCCCGCTCCAGCACCGAACTCAACGTCTGGCTTTGCCAAGCGGGCAGGTTCATTTGAGAAACTAGCGCGATCGCTGAAGGAGCATCAATCGTGACACTCCGCGAGGGAAACGCTCGTAGAATACCCAAAATGCTCATCCCATCCGAGCGAACAGCCGCCTGCGACAGGGCATATTTCAGCTCGGCTGCATCGGTGTTGGGCATTGCCACTTGCAGCGTATTCAAAAAACGTTCTCCAGCCGAAGAATAAAGTAAATCTTCGACTAGCTTGTTGCCCACGTTGGGATCGAGCTGCAGCCGACTGCCCAATGCCATTCGCACATCTGGAGTCAGCAGCGGCGAATAGAGACTAAGGCTGGAAGGAACATTGCCCGTTTCAGCAAAAAATTCTAGATCAGCGATCGCCACAGATTGCTGCAGCGGACCCATTTGAATTGTCACCTGCTCAGCGGCTTGGCTAGGCGCAATGTTGCCCCAACCAACTGCTAAAGCAACTCCCCAAAACAGCCCCTTCAACCAGGGCATCTTCTGACGGGGGACTTGCTGCAAGAGCGGGCGCTCAGCCGAATTAGCCTCTGCGCGGAAAGGCGAAACGGTGTTCGGTGGACAGTTGGGCGGCAGAAATGAGCGGAGGCGATTCACGGGCATCTTAGTGGGGAGCGTACAAAGGAGCCGGACGTTGCCATATCGGAAACTCTAAACGCGGCTCCTGATCAGGAACCGAGCGCTGTTAGAGTTCAATGCTTAGATCTTAAATAGAGGGGGCAGGGTCAATTAGCTCAGAACCTATTATAATTTTTGAATCGTAAATCTATATCATCTCGTAACCCTCGCTGGCGTGGCACTGACTGAGGGACTATTTCACGAAACTCTGATAAAGCTTCCAATCATCGTCCTAGAGATTCAGTTAGAGGCGGATTAGGCAGTTCGTTCGCCAACCAAACAACGACGCCCATCTGCTCGGCAATCTGGGCATTTCGTTGTCCTAAAGTGCGCGCTCGCCCGCAAAAAAGCGAGAGCGGTGTGTCTACTAGGGTATCAATCAATCCAATATTCCGCTTGCCCATCAGCGCTAGCGGAACTTCTTTCAGCAGCCAGCGGCTCCCACGATACAAAACATCCTGCCAGGTTAGCTCTTTCGCCAAATCGATATTGTGCAAGTCATGCAAATAGCGGTTCGATCGCCCATACCGACGCCACTGGCTATCGAGCGCAGCTAGAGTTGTGCGGTGGCGGTGCTGAACTGAAGCGGTTGGCGCAAACTTAATTTGCCAGTCGGTTTGCCGCAAAATTCGCCAGCAAATGTCTGCATCGCCGCCGGTCGTTAGGTAAGGACGAAACAGCCCCACCTGCTCAAATGCCGATCGTCGCACCGCTAAGTTTGCCGTTTGCCCATAGGCACAAAAGGAATGGGCGAGCGTATGTTTTTGAGACAAGGTTTCATGGCGATCGGCATAGCGCTCTAGCAGCGAATCACCAGGCAGCGCTGCAATTTCACCGGCAACGATGCCAACAGAGGGTTGATCAAAAGGCTGAACTAGCTGAGCTAGCCAATCTGACTGCGGACGGCAGTCAGCATCGGTAAACGCTAAAATGCTACCTTTGGCGGCTCCGATGCCTACATTACGGGCAGCATAAGCACTTTGGATCTGAGCTTCGCTTAGCCCATAGAAGGGCGGCGCTAGCGTCGCCAAAATTTGGGAAGTGCGATCGTTACTGCCGTTGTCTATCAGCAAATACTCGGCTTCTGCATAAGTTTGTTGCTGTAAGCAACGAAGCAGATCAGGCAGATCCGCCTCGCCATTGTAAATTGGAATGATTACTGAGACCTGTGGTAGGTTCGCTCGGCTTGGTGGATTCACAGCCATATTTTATCTAATTTCTAATGCTCTAAACTTCTCAAAGTCAGTCTGCCCAGCTATTGGGTGGGTTGCACAAGCTGATCGGGCTGTAGCGCTTGCAAAAGCGCCATTCGTCTATCGATGTTAGAAGGATGACATTGAGAGGACAGACCATGCCGAAAATTATTGCAGGCGTAATGGGGGCAGGCGAGACCGCGACTGATGCCGATCGCCAGACTGCCTATGCGCTAGGACAACAGATCGCCCAGCAGGGTTGGGTGCTGCTGACAGGCGGCAGAAACCAAGGGGTGATGGATGCTGCTAGCCGTGGAGCTAAACAAGCGAACGGGCTAACCGTGGGCATCTTGCCCAGGGACGATCGGTCTGCCGAAATTGTTTCTGAAGCGATCGATATCGCCATCTTCACCGACCTGGGTAATGCTCGAAATAACGTGAATGTGTTGAGCAGCACTATTATTTTTGCCTGTGGTGGTGGAGCCGGAACAGTTTCGGAAATTGCGCTAGCTCTCAAGGCAAAGAAGCAGGTAATTTTGCTGAACGCCGATGCCACGAGTTTGGCGTTCTTTCAGCAGCTCGCCCCTGCTCAAATTAGGGCAGCAGCAACCGTAGAAGAGGCGATCGCTTTGGCACAAAAAAGCTGTGAATCGCTGTAATCTCTTAATTTTTTGCAGATTTGCCCTGAATTCCTCAAAGTTCCTCCCTCAGAGAGAAACTGCCGAAAATCCAGGATTGCTCTAATTCCACCTTAAAGCTTTGGCTTTAAACTGAGTGATCTGGTATAACCGAATATTTAATGGGGTAAACACCGTGGCAGAAGATAAAGACAAACTCAGTAAGGATGCATTTCTCTACCCCAAAAGCCGCTACCACGGAGAATTCAATCCGGAGCAGCTCGCTTTTAACGCCAACCTGCAGGAGTTTGCTCAGCGAGTTTCGATCGTTTGCGGGCTAGAAACCGGCGGGCAGATCTCAGCAGATGACGCTTATTACCAGATCAAAGACCTCTGGAAACAGTTAAAGCGCTCAAAGCATGAGCTAATCGATGCACCGAAGCCGGAGCGCCCAGAACTGCCAGAGGAATAACAGTCGCCCTCTTGCTGCTCTGACCATAATGTGAGCATAACGGCGCTTGCCTCAGCTTTTCGCTTCATCTCTTCTCAAAGTATTCCTTGACCGCTGCGACAATCCGCACTGCAGCATGACCATCCCCAAACGGATTCGCCACATTTGCCATTGTGTTGTAGGCAACTGCACTGCTTAACAGTTCGCCTGCTTCTTTAAGAATGGTTTGAGACTGGGTGCCAACGAGTTTTGCGGTTCCTGCTGTGACCGCCTCAGGTCGCTCGGTCGTTTCGCGCAGCACAAGTACAGGTTTACCGAGGCTAGGCGCTTCTTCTTGAAGCCCACCTGAATCTGTTAGCAGCAGATAGCAGCGCTGCATCGCACTTACCAATTCACCGTAGTTCAGCGGCTCGGTCAAAAAGGCACGTGGATGATCGCCCAAAATTGCTTTAAGCGGGTCGCGCACAGTTGGGTTGCGGTGCAGGGGCAGCAGCAACGCTGTGTCTGGGAATTTGTCCAACACCTGCAAAAAGCCAGAAGCAATATCTTGCAGCGGCTCGCCCCAATTTTCACGGCGATGTACTGTTGCCAAAATTACTCGGTAGGCGTTCCAGTCTAGACCTGAAATTGGGCAAGCAAGCTGGCGATCGGCAATCGTCAAGAGCGCATCAATCACGGTGTTGCCGGTATTGTAGATTTTGCCGACCACCCCCGCTCGGTTCAGATGCTCTACAGAAAGAGACGTGGGCGCAAAGTGGAGCTGTGTCACCTGGGAAATCAAACGCCGATTTGCTTCCTCTGGGTAGGGGTTATAAATGTCATCGGTTCGTAGCCCTGCCTCCACATGCCCCACCGGAATCTTTTGGTAGAACGCAGCCAGTGCTGCTGCAAATGCTGTAGTTGTATCGCCCTGCACCAGCACAATCTGCGGCTGGAGCTGCCTAAATAAATCTTCTAAACCGCGTAAACTACGGCAGGTGATATCGGTGAGCGTTTGCCCATGCTGCATAATAGCAAGATCATGGTCAGCCTGTAGCTCGAATAGCTGCATCACCTGCGCCACCATTTCCTGGTGCTGCCCAGTGAGGATCACCTGGGTCTCAAAGGCAGAATCTTGACGAAACTGCTGAATCACTGGAGCCAGCTTAATGGCTTCCGGGCGAGTGCCCAGGATAATGCAGACGCGGATGGGGTTAGGCATTGCTTCGATCGATTGGAGGACTGTGCAAAATTGTAGGAAAAATTAGGCGCTAAAAGCAGGACAGCGAGGAGACGAGGCAAATTGTTTAGGCAAACACGACCGTTCGATTGCCATACACCAACACCCGATCTTGTAGATGCAGCCGCACTGCTCGCGCCAGCACCACCCGTTCTAAATCCTTGCCTTTGCGAATCAGATCGTTTACCTGATCGCGGTGGCTAACTCGCACCACATCTTGCTCAATAATCGGACCTTCGTCTAAGTCTTGAGTGACATAATGTGCCGTTGCGCCAATAATCTTGACACCTCGCTCATATGCGCGCTGGTAAGGGTTGGCGCCTGCAAAAGCAGGCAGAAAAGAGTGATGAATGTTAATCACCTGCGGAAACTGCTCTATAAAGCTGCTGCTCAGGACCTGCATGTATTTCGCCAACACGACTAGATCGATGTTGTATTGCTTTAATAAAGCAAGCTGCTTTTGTTCCTGTTCTAGTTTTGTGTCTGGCGTAATGGGGACGTGGTGAAAATCAATGCCGAACTGATCGGCGATTGCTTTCAGGCTCAAATGATTGCTGATGACTAACGGAATCTCGGCCGCCAGTTCTCCCGCCTTTAGCCGCCAAATTAAATCAAACAAACAGTGGTCTTGCTTGCTTACCCACACCGCTACGCGAGGCATATCATCTGAAAAGTGCAGCTGCCAGTCGGCAGAGAGGGGCTGAGCGATCGCATTAAACGCAGGTCCAATTAGCTCACGCGGTAGATTAAATCCGTCAAGCTGCCACTCAATTCGCGTTAGAAATAAGCCTGCCGTAAAATCAGTGTGCTGGTCGGCGTGGATGATGTTGCCGCCATTGGCATAAATGAAATTGGCGATTTTGGCTACGAGTCCTTTCTGATCTGGGCAGGAAATCAGCAGCGTGGCAGTGGGGCTGGGCATAAGAATGAGCAAAAGATTACACCAAACCAAATTGTAGTCAGTTGCTCAGTATCTATAGCGCTTTGTACTTACATAGAACTAATTTTTTTGAAAGCTAGGCTCCGTTCCCTCTTTGCTTCTTGCATCCATGAGAAAGCACGAGAAGGCACAGGTGCCTAAAGGTGGGTGTTGGCGAAGCTTTAAGCCGCTTTAGGATTACACAGGCAATGTTGCAGCAGTGACCTCGATCGCCGCACCTTCGCGGGCGAGCTGCACATTGGGAAACTGAGACTGCACCTCTGCCTCAACGCAATCTAAGAAATCGTCTTCGTGGGTTGGGTCATGATGAAACAGGATCACTTGCTTGACTCGGGCAGCGATCGCTACCTCAATACCTGCGTACCAAGGCGCCGGCTGGTTACGGATATTCGGTGCGTAGTAGGCATGATCGACATAGGCAGCATCATAGATTAGCAGATCGGCTTGGTCTGCTAAGTACAGCAAGCCTTGGTCAAGCTGCCCTGGCAAATGCTCAGTATCAGTGGCATAGACGACTGAATACCCGTTCCAGGTGACACGATAGCCCAACGCACAGTTAGGACGATTGAGCGCGATCGTCTCTATGACTACATCACCCAATCGGATGACTGCACCAGGAGCAATGTCATGAAACTGCAGCTGCGATCGCATCATTTGAAGGGGTACTGGAAAATTGGGACGCAACATTTGCTCTGAGAGCTGTTGCTTAATGGATGCTCCATTCGCCCCCATTGCCCCATAAATATCAAACTGATTCCCTTCAATGAAAGCAGGCGCAAAGAACGGAAACCCTTGAATCCGATCCCAATGCGTGTGCGTGAAGAAGAGGTGAGCCTGTACTGGCATTTCGTGAAGCCACTGCTTTCCCAGAACCCGCAGCCCTGTGCCGCCATCAAAAATTAAACGTTTGCCATCAACCTGGATTTCAACACAAGCCGTATTGCCGCCATAGCGAACTGTCTCCACTCCTGGCGTAGGGATGCTGCCACGCACTCCCCAAAACTTGACTTGAAAGGCAGCAGGAAAAGCGACTGTGGCAAAGTGCCTACTGCCATTTGTAGACTGCGGACGGTGAGAAACAGAGTCAAAGCCTGACATCTTTGATTCAAGTGAACCTTTACTTAACGAGCCGCTAAGATGAGACTGTTATTCGAAGATTCGACACTTAGAGGACTGGTGTTCACAAAGCTATAGAACTCTATTGGTTCCAGTTAGCACAATTAATACCCTGCTAGTCCAGCTGAGTGTCTCATCCTCAGTTTTAACATTTTCTAGTTTTAACATTTTCTGGTTGTAGATGTGTAAATCTACAACCAGGGATGGTGCATTTCTATACCTATATATACCGACTTGAACCGAGTTTTCAGGAAACTAAATCATCAAAAAAGCTTTTGGTTTTGGGGCATCCCCTTTCAAACCGTTCTAATTAACTGCTGAAGCTACATGAATGAGCGGTAGCTATTACTACTGCCACGATGCGACTTATTAGAGGCAGGCGGCTATTATTGAATGACTACCAGTATACTGGTGCTTCGCCTCATAGTGCTGATTTTGCATAAGAATTGATGCGGCGCTAAAAAACGCCGCATCAGTCCCATCTTTCACCGCTGCAAACCTGCTAAGGCGCAAGCTCTACTGCTGAGCGGCTTTGATGCAGGCTTCGACCAGTGGAAGAACTTGATCAACATCCTTCCAGCCCAAAATCTCTGTCACTTTCTTCTCCAGGTTCTTGTAGGTTCTGAAGAATTCAGCAATTTCCTCGAGGCGATGTGGTGCAATGTCTTGCAGAGACTTCACTGCACTATAGCGGGGATCTTTGTCTGGAACGCAGAGGATTTTTTCATCTCGATCGCCACCGTCTACCATTTCCAGCATGCCAATCGGGCGGGCAGCAATCACACAGCCAGGGAACGTAGGCTGATCCATAATCACCATGCCATCCAAAGGATCGCCGTCATCTGCAAGGGTATTGGGCACAAAGCCATAGTCGTATGGATATTGCACTGAGGCATACAGGACGCGATCAAGCGCCAGTGCCCCCATTTCCTTGTCAAATTCATACTTGTTTTTGCTACCAGCCGGAATCTCAACGAGTACATTGATCAATCCAGACTTAGGCTGAGCAGGAATGCGCGATAAATCCACAACGTTTCTCCAAATCGGCAAACTATCGACAAGAACCAAGAAATAGCCAAAACTGTGGCTTTAGCCCACGGCAAACTAGCCGGCTATCCCTCCGAGTAGCATTTTATAGCAATCGCTACAAAGAGTCAGACAAGTTTTTTGCTGAAAGCCACGTACATGGTAGCTTTCAACAAAAAACTTGGGCTTATCTAGACACCTGATGCGATAGATCGCGGAAAATCAGAAGCTAGTATTGTGAGTTCGGAGTGCTTTATGATGCAGCTTCACTCTTGCTATGCTTCACTCTTGCTGTGAGAAAACCTCTGTTGAAGGCTGCCAGACCGCCGAATCCACTGAGGAAAAGTGGGCGATCGACATGATAGGGACAGCTAAGGTGAGCAATGCAACGAACGCACCAATGAAGTTAGCTAGCGGTTGGGGGGTTCGTTCGCCAGGTTCGCTAACTCGACTACCAGATTCCATACTGTAATTTGAACTCGTTTTGAACGGATTAGAAACTAAGTCATTAGGGTTGCACCCGAGCCTGCCTCCATTGTTTAACCAATGGGGCTTGGTCAGCGGGGCAGATCTGCCACCGTTCCACCGAACTTCGTTTGCAACCCTGATAGAGGTAGCGTAACTCAATCTCCCAAAAAAATAAGCTACCTGTAGAACAATCTTAGTGTTGTTAAAGGGTCTTCATCAATCGCAGAAACTCTAGGGGCAGACCATCTGAGTCAGCAATAAAAGCAACCTCGTAGATCCGATCGCCGATTATCTGCTGCGTTGGCTCCAGCAAAATCTTCAAAGGTTGCCCTTGTCCCATCTCAGATTGCTGCACAAATTTAGCTTGCAGTGCTTCTAGCCAGTTGGGCAGGTCATCTATAGCCCCTGTCAGATCAAATGACAGGTGATAGTAGCCTGTGTAGTGTTCATCAGCAAATGCGTCGGCAGCGGGACGGGGCTGTGGCACCTGCAGCAGCTCGATGCGCCCGCCTAGTCCTTCCATCCAGCATGCCAGCGTTACACCTGCCGTGAACCGCTCACAAACCTGGAAGCCAAGCTGCTCGTAAAAGGCGATCGCCTGGAAGATATCGGCTGTCCGGATGGAAGCATGATGCATCATTGCTGATACTGACTCTACTCAAACAACCGGAAATAGGGATAGCGCACGGGTGCGCCAGGCTCCTTCTCCAAGTCAAAGTTGATCACATCCCAGCAAGGGTCTTCAGATGGATCAGAGCTAAACTCAACCGGCAACCCGTAAAGCCGAGGACGAGGGGAGTCAGGCTGCCCCCGCCAAGGAGCGCTGCGCTCTAGATAGGTGCTGATTAAATCTTTATAGCGGCTAGCAATGATGACCCTGGTAGCGCGATAGCCCTGTGTATAAAGGCGATCGAGCGCTTCGTGGATCTCAAAGCGAATTCCATCAGGGTGAGTGTGTTGGCGATACCACTCGTTGTTCCATTGCCGCCAATGCCGTCCAGACTGGAGATGATTAAGTTCACCCGTCTTTGGGTTTGCCTCAAAGGCGCCGTGTCGTTGGCACAAGTAAGTATCCGTCAACGTGAGTGCCGGAATAGTCTGGCGGCAGTGAGGACACTGAATTTCTGGACCAAAGATTGGATACTGTAAAGCTGGGTTCATCATGTAAGTGGTGTCAGCATACGCGACCTAAGCCAGATCCGGTGTTTCTAGTATACTCCGTATAAATGCTGCAGTCTTAGTAGAATAGTGGCTAGCTGGTGGACAGTACCCATCCAGCGCGCTGCAGATGCGACAAGTTTTGTTGCTTCTGCACAATAGCGGCAATTTTGCCAGTCTGCCACAGTAGGTTGATAGATACGTTAAGCAATAGATTGTGTTCTACGTTGCATCCATCTTGTTGATAAATTTTCATAAGCCAGGATGCAAAGGGAAGCAATTGTTTTTTAGAGACTCAGGATGAGCAGCACTCAGAACTTGTTTCCATTCCCTTCCCCTTGGTTACCACCCGATCTGTCACTGGCAGCCTTTGTAGCCGCAAATGCAACTGTGCTAGGGCAGGTAGAAGTTGCAGCGGGTGCAAGCATTTGGTACGGAGCGGTAGTGCGGGCCGACGTGGAACGAATTGAGATCGGGCGCTGCACAAATATCCAGGATGGCGCCGTGCTGCATGGAGATCCGGGCGAGCCAACTATTTTAGAAGACTATGTCACCGTTGGGCATCGCGCTGTCGTTCATAGCGCTCATATTGGGCGAGGCAGCTTGATTGGCATTGGCGCAATTGTCCTCGATCGAGTCCGGGTTGGGGAAGGCTGCATTATTGGCGCTGGAGCAGTTGTCACGAAAGATGTACCGGCGCGATCGCTGGCAGTGGGGGTTCCAGCAAAAATTCTGCGATCCCTTTCCGACCAAGAAGCAGCAGAGCTAATTGAACATGCGAAGCAGTATGAGAAGCTTGCACTGGTTCACGCAGGCAAAGGCACAGATTTAGGGTTCAAGCCTGTGTAGGTTGAACGCCAATCCGTTGATTCCGGTAGCCCATCGCTGACTCGCTACCAACAGTGCTTTACGATGAAACACAACCAGATTAATTGTGCAAGTCAGGCAATGTGCCGCTCTGGAATTACTTTTTAAATTACTTTATGGATATTCAAGTGAAGATAGCTGTAAAGCTTCTAGGTAATAATACTTGTAATTTTGTAAAAATTTGTAACACTAGATCTGGTAAATTCCAGCGATTGGCTGCAGAATAATGATTAAAGATGAGAACTATGTCATAAAACTTTAGAGGAGGATTTCAGCTATGGATTGGCGTTTGCTGATTGTGGTATTGCCTTTGGCGCTGGCTTTAGGCTGGGTGTTCAAGAATATTGGACAAGATGCTCTGAAACAGGGAAAAGACTTTGTATCAAAATAAGCGTGCAGGTGAGCTAAAGGCTGTACTAAAAAGGTTGCACTAAGTTTAAATAGAGCAACTTACAGCAAGCAGACTTACACCAAGCGCAGGAACTCGTTTTTGTAAAGGCAGAGAGTAGAAAAGATACATTTCCCTTCTACTCTCTGCCTTCTCCTTATTATCTTTGCAAAGCTAAGGAATTTTGAAAAAGCGGAAGCGACGCCGAGCGCCGCTTCCGCTTTAAATTTTGGCTTTTCTAGCGCTGGATCTCTGCCAGAATCGCTTCTAGAATCTCAGTTGCGCCTTGCTGTCTCAGCTCTTGAGCAAGCTGAATGCCGATCGCCTCAGCATTCTGAACTGCCCCAGTGGCGCTACCCTTCACCATCTTCTGCCCATCGACGCTGGCAACCATGCCGACTAACGTCAGCGAATCACCTTCTATTTTAGTATTCACGCCGATCGGTACTTGGCAGCCGCCTTCTAGCTCCCGCAAAAAAGCACGCTCGGCATAGCAGCGATAGGCAGTAGGCTGATGTTCCAACGCTTTCAGCAGGTGCAACACCTCTGGGTCTTCAGCCCGACATTCAATGCCGAGTGCTCCCTGTCCCACCGCATGAAGTGAAATTTCAGCGGGGATAATCTGGTGAATCCGATCTGCCATATCTAGGCGCTGTAGCCCTGCAGCTGCTAAGACGATCGCATCGTAGTCGCCCGCGTCTAGCTTCTGTAGACGGGTATTGAGGTTGCCCCGGATGTCTTTAAAGCGCAGGTGGGGATAGTGATGACGCAGCTGCGCAAGACGACGCAAGGAAGAAGTACCAATCACCGCACCTTCAGGTAGGGTGTCTAGCTGTTTATCTTTATTGCGCTCATGCACGACCAGCGCATCTGCCGGATCTTCGCGCTCGGTCACACAGCCTAGTATCAAACCCTGCGGCAAGCGGGTGGGCAAATCTTTGAGGGAATGCACGGCAAAATCAGTGTCGCCGTTCAGCATGCCGTCTTCTAGCTCTTGGGTAAACAGCCCTTTGTCGCCAATTTTTGACAGCGCCACATCCAGGATTTTGTCACCCTGAGTATTCATCGTTTGGATTTCAAAAGTGCGATCGGCATAGTGCTTCTGTAGCTGATCGCGCACCCAATAAGTTTGCACTAGTGCCAACTGGCTTTTGCGCGAGCCGATCCGAATAGGACGAGAGGGACTAACAACCATTTGTGAAGAGGAGGTTTAAATGCAGGAGTTGTCATGAGGCAGATTTATCCGCTTTTTCAGCTTACCTCAGTGGGGGGACGGGTGTTTATTTTTTGCAATGCTGCCTCCCGCTTGCCTGCACTCCGCCCAAACCCTTCAGCGCATTGCCCCCATGGTATTTTTCCAGGAGAGTTCTTTACAAAGAATTTCTAGCGCTCGCTGTTCGGCGCCATCAAATAAATGACTGTCTGCTAGCTCCTTTAAAAGCTGAAGCGTGAGCTGTGCGGCAAAGCTGCCGCCAAATCGTAGCAGGTGGCTGTAGTAGCAGAATTGGGGACGCTGCAGTTCGTTGAGGTGGAAGCGGTAGATTTCAGCAGTCGTCATGCGGCAAACGGGTGTATTTACTGGAACCACCACGCGAGGAATGCCATGGATGCCGTAGCAGGGGTTACTTTGCTGGACCATTGCGCCGATCAACACAACACCCAGCAGCGTGCGGGTTTCCATGATTAGATCTGGAGCAAACAGCGGGTCGGGGTCGCTGGTGAGGCGGGGTCCATTGCTGAGGAACATGGGGTTAAACAACTGTGAGTTGTAGATTACGCCCACTGCCCAATGCCGAGCGCCCTCGTCTTCCAATTTGACAAAACAGCCAAATCCATAGTCTTCTGGCTGTGGCGGTTGCCTCACCTCCATCCGATCGTCCACCTGCACGATGTAGTCGCAGTGAGAATTGGACTTCACAACTTTGCCGAGGCGCATGGCAGTTCTCCGGATAGCAGAACGGAATCACTCAGGTGAATCATCAGATGATTTGAGAGCATCGGCAATTTTGTTGTACATGGTGGACAAAGCCGCCTCTGCACCACAAAATCACGCTAAACCTAGAGGCTTGTAGAAGCCCTAGCTTTGTCAGAATTGTATCTGCTCTCGGTCAAACTAGTTCAATTGTTTTGACTAAAACGTAAAGTTTTATGTCTACAGGTTTTCTATGACGGTAGATGTCAAGTTTTGCGCTGCTTCAATTCTGGAAAAAACCTTGGGCACTCTAAAGCAAATACAGAGATTGTTCGCTATAGACTGGCACAATCAGTACACATACTTAGCAGCCGGCATGAGAGATTTTTCTTAGTTCTATGTATCTCACTTGCCAAGCTAATCCTCCCAAGCATGAGTATTGAGGCAGGCGCATCCTACCCACTGCAGTTCAACCCCTGTAAAAGCATTTCTTTAGCTGCCGATCTTAACTTCATCGTCTGTTGCGCTTAGTTCTACTCCCTGACTTCTATGACTGATTCCTTTCCACTCTCTTCGGAGAACGACCCCGCCCTAAACTGCCCCCCAAGTATTAGCGAAGCTCTTCCGAACGAGAACCGCCCAATCGATGTCAAGCTGCCACCCGAAGTTGCTGCGGCAATTGCTCAGCGCATGGAGCAGTCGGGGCAAACACAGGCGCAGGTTATTCTGGAGGCTTTACAAATAGCCCTACGGCAAGACCCATCCAGTCTGCCTCCCGCACAAATCTCAGTAGCACAGCCGGACGAGTTGCAGTCTCTGCAGCAGCGAGTCGCACTGCTAGAAACACTAATTCCCAGGCTGGCAGTACTGGAGGGAAAGTCGATCGCCTTCTGAGTCATCGATCGCCCCGTCCTCAGAAGGCAGATACCCCTCAAGCGATTCCCTTAAACACTTCAGCTGCTTCAGAGACAGCTCATCTCCAGTCCAGTTCGGCTCCTCGAAACAGCCCAGCTGACCCTGGCTCCTCAGTCGCGGCCTTGTGGATTCAGATTAGCCAAAGCGACCAGCCGCCTGCCTCAATTCCCTCGACGTTACAGCCGTTAGAAAACTGTCCAAAATGCAGCCACAAGTTGAATCTACCTCTAAAGGCAACTGCACGACAGGTCTGTGTCCAGTGCAGTTGGTCAACTCAGCCGCGCAATTTGCTTGAGGAAGGAGAAGCCTTAGGCAAGCGAGATTTGCTGCGCTCCCAGAGCAGGCAACCGCAGAACCATTAGACAACATGAAGACGCGCAAGACATCAGGTTAACCGCCGCACTGTGTATTGTCTAAGTATTGTCTAAACCTCAGTAGGGTTGCTCCTGAATTTCCAGCGATCGCAGTCGGTTCAGCACTGCCGCTAGCTCTAGCGCTCGAAACTCAACCAGATCGCCCTGCGGGTAGCTCGTCAGCCCATCCAATCCGTTTAGCGCTACATCTGCCATCACTGCATTAACTATTTCCGATAGGGTGCGACGATCGTTCAAGTAGTGGGATTGCAGGTAGCTGAGCGCTGCCCCAATTGCCCGCAACTGCCCCACCTCCACAAGCTGCTCAACGGCAGACAGATCCATTTCTTCTGCACCAAACACCAACTCATCCAAGTCCCGTACCTTTGTCCGGGGACTCCGGGGAGGGTCTGCTTCATCCTGCTGTTTGCCCTGCCTGGGGGAATCTAACCGCTTTGCGATGGGCACTCGTGGCAGCAATGTACCAAAAGAGTCACCGCCCTCACTGGCTCGATCGGTCGCATAGCGAGAGACGATCGCTTTGGCTTGTCCTGTCACCTCTTGAGGCTGAAAATCTTCCATTGCAACCACTGTGTCTGCCACCTCTAAGTAATCGCCGCTGCCGCCCATCACCAGCACGGTAGAAACCCTATAGTCCTGGTAAAGCTGGCGAATCTTGTCAATGAAGGGCGTGATCGGCTCTTTGTCTTTGCTAATCAACGCTTGCATTCGGCGATCGCGGATCATAAAGTTTGTGGCGCAGGTGTCTTCATCCAGCAACAGCAGCTTCGCTCCCACTTCTAGAGCTTCTAAGATATTGGCAGCTTGCGACGTGCTGCCGCTGGCATTCTCGCTAGAGAACTGCCTGGTCGATCGTCCTTGAGGCAGGTGGTTGATGAAGGGTAAAAGATTAACGCGAACAATACTCCGTCCATCTTCTGCGCGAATCTTGACTGCCGTTGGCTCCGTAACAATCTGTTCACGTCCGTCGCCGGGGATGTGATTGTAAATGCCCGCAGCGATCGCCTTCAGCAGCGTTGACTTACCGTGATAGCCGCCGCCGACAATCAGCGTTACGCCTTCTGGAATGCCCATACCGCTGATCTTGCCCTGATTGGGGCGGTCGAACTCAACGCGCAGCCCATCTGGAGACCGGAAGGACAAGGCGCGGTCAGTCAACGGTTGATCGTTAATGCCGCTTCGACGAGGTAGAATTGCGCCATCCGGGACAAAGGCAACTAGGTGCTGTGCTGCCAGGGCTTGCCGCAGCCAATCTGCATCTTCTGCCGTTTCGACCTGGGTTTGAATGGCCGTGGCATCTAGCGCCGCATAGAACAGCGATCGCCGCACTACTTGCACTAGATCCTCGCAGAGCAATTCGGCTGCCTGCCGCCCTAAAATGCTGCGTCCTCGGGCAGGTAACCCCACTACAAATCGCGCTTCCACCCGATCGTCATCAATTAGAACAGCAGTGCGGTTTAAGATCTGCTGGCTGGGCACAGCGATAGCGATTAGCCCACTTCTGCCGCTGCCGCGCTTTTCACGCAAGGTTGCTGCAACGCGATCAAACTGGCGGTTGAGATAATCTCGCAGGGCAACTTCTCTGGCGGCAGAGCAATACAACGCTTTCGGGAAGCCGGCTTTTGCCTGGGGAATCTGTACTCGCAGCCGCGAAGGAGCCGCAAACGGATCGCCCTGGACATGATCCACGATCAGCAAAAAGTCGGCAAACTGATGGCTGCCCTGAATCTGTTGATATGCTTTGTAGCTGCGCTGATCGAGGGCAATCAACCGATCGTAGAGAGCCTGAAAGCTTGCCATAAAATGAAGAGAAATTGCTATGGACTAGTATCTCCGATCGCTCCCAATGCCAGCAGCGTTGCCTTTTGTGCTTCTGTAATACCCGTTGCTCTGGCGATCGTCATGCCTTCATAGGGGCGTGGGACTTTCAAGATGCGTCGGCAAGTTCCATCGGTGTCCCAAAAACGGATGGTTTCATCAAAGCTGCTGCTAAGCAAGGATGGGGAAGAGCCCGGATCGATCGCCTCGAACACTAGCGAATAGACTGGTTTTGTATGCCCCGCAAAACTGCGAATCAACCGTCCAGTCTGCACATCCCAAAGTTTGACGGTGCGATCAAAACTGCTGCTGGCGATCTGTTGCCCATTTGGGCTAAACACCAAACCCACAACAGGATTAGTATGTCCTTCAAATGTACATAGGCACTCTCCAGTGCGGGTATTCCACAGCTTCACAGTTTTGTCGTAGCTACAGCTAGCAAGCTGGCTGCCATCCGGACTGAAGGCAATTTGCCAAACGCTTTGCTGATGCCCCTGCAGGCTTTGCAAGCACTCACCGCTAGAGATATCCCACAGCCTGATTGTGGTATCAAAACTGCTGCTTGCTAGCCGTTGCCCATCTGGACTGAAGGACACCCCCACAACCGGCGCGATATGGCCGCTCAAAGTCCTGAGGCATTCGCCAGTGCCCGTCTCCCAAAGTCGCACCGTTTGATCATAGCTGCCACTGGCAAGCTGTTCTCCCGTGGGGCTAAATGCCACCGACCAGACCCAGCTGGTATGCCCTTGTAGTGTGGTCAAGTACTGCCCAGTTTGGACATCCCACAGTTTAATAGTGCGATCGGCACTGCCACT
Source organism: Phormidium tenue FACHB-886 (assembly GCF_014764505.1). GTDB lineage: Bacteria > Cyanobacteriota > Cyanobacteriia > Elainellales > Elainellaceae > FACHB-886. The sequence goes on along the minus strand of NZ_JACXWX010000012.1, from coordinate 75,727 downwards.
TGCCAACCGATGAGAGCTGGCACTATCGGGCGCAAATGCCACCGACCAAACCCGATTGGTATGTCCCCACAGTGTTCTCAGGAATTGTCCCGTCTGGGAGTGCCAAAGTTTGATCGTCTGGTCTTCGTGCCCACTGGCAAGGCAAGTGCGATCGCTGCTCAGCGCCAAGGAGAGAACACCATTCGTATGTCCTTTCCAGGTCTTGGCACAGTGTCCGGTGGCAACATCCCACAGTCGGGTGGCATGGTCATCGCCGCCGCTGGCAAGCTGTTCTCCTGTGGGGCTAAATGCCACCGACCAAACCCGGCTGCTGTGTGCCTGCCAGGTTCGCAGGCAGGTTGCCGTAATCACGTCCCAAAGTTTCACCGTTTGGTCGTAGCTGCTGCTGGCAAGACTGCCTGCTGCCATTGAGCCAGATGGCGCTCGACTAAAGGCAACCGTCGTGACGCAACCCTGATGTGCCTGCCAGACGTTGAGGCACTCCCCTATGGCGATCGCCCACAGCCGAATCGTGCCATCGAAGCTGCCGCTTGCCAGCCATTGCCCATTGGCACTGAATGCTACCGATTTGATCCAATCGCCATGTCCTACAAAGGTCTGCACACAGTTGCCAGTTCGCACATCCCATAGCTTGAGGGTGCAATCTTCTGACCCGCTAACCAAGGTTTGCCCATCCGGACTAAACCCTACCGACCAAACGCGCCCTGTATGCCCTTCTAAAACGATCGGATCAGTGAGAGTTTTCGTTGACCAGAGCCGAATCGTTGTGTCCTGACCACCGCTGGCTAGAAGTTGTCCATTGGGGTTAAAGGCGATCGTGTTGACGGTGTGGCTATGCCCCTGCAAAACCCGTAAGCTCTTGCCAGTCTCAATTTCCCACAGCTTAACGGCATAATCATCGCCTGCACTTGCCAAAACTTGTCCATTCGGGCTAAATGCTACTGCCCAAGTCCAAACGGTGTCTGCTTGTAGCGCCACCTGCTGCTGTCCCGTTCCTAAATCCCATACTTGAACGTCACCGCTGGTATCGCTAGTAGCTAGCTGCTTTCCATCTGGATTAAAGGCAACACAAGAAATGCCGCCAAAAGTCTCGGCAAATACCGATTGCCTAAATTCAGCTTCTGCAAAGTTCACCCGGTGCAACTTTACATCTGCAAGATACGCTTGCCAGACCGGACAGCGAGAAAAATCAGTGTTTTTTAAATCGACCCGCAGCCAGCGAAACAAATTCAACAGATTTCCAACGGCATAGCCAGCCGTCTGGGGCTCCCGTCGCAGGTGGCGCAAGATCTGATGCAGGTGTTCAACGAGGTTCGCTTCAGTTCCCAGCCGATCGATCGTCCGTTGCAGCAGCGGTTCCACAATAACTCTGACTTGCCGCTCCCGGATGTAGTCTTTCGCGGTTGCCTTCATCAGGGCATAACGCTGCAGCAGGTTAATTTTGCAATCGTCTCCTTTGGCTCTAGCAATCTCCTCACAGAGTTGCTCAATCAACCGCTCGGTCATGTACTCCATAATCACAGGCTGCTGCGTGAACCGCAACGTCGCTTGTTCAATCAGCGATCGCCACTGCAAAGATTCCAGCGCTTCTAGCAGGGTGGCAGTGGTAGGCGCTGGGGTTAGATCTGCCTGTAGCGTTTTGAGGCTGACAGGTTCGCGGTTGATCGCTAGCCACGCCATGATCTGCAGTTCTAGATCAGAGAGCCGATCGATTTGCTGATCTAGCAAACGACGAATCCCATTAAAAACAGTAACTCCCTGCTGGAAGAAGTCAGTGAGGCTACCGCCCATCAGCGTTTGAATCGATGTGGCAATCATTTTTAACGCCAGCGGGTTGCCCTCATAGCACTGCACGAGCTGCTGAATCTCCTCGGCAGAGCCGGTAATGCCTTTGCTTTGCAGTAGCTTTTGCCCTCCGCTAGCCACCAACCCGCGCAGGTGCAGCACTTGCACAGGCAGGCTTTGTTCTTGCCAAAGACTTAAATCGAGCGGTTTTTCGCGGCTCGTGATCACCAAGCAGCTTTGGTGTGCCAGCTGTGCAATCTGCTGAAATAAAATCTCATAACCCTCATAGCCCGAGCGGTAGGTTCCCGATCGCGCTCCCGCCTGAAACAGCGCCTCCACATTATCCAATACGATGAGACAGCGCTTTTCTCGCAGGCAATCCATCAACTGCGCTAGCTTATCCGACACTGATTCTGGCAAACTTTTAAGCGGCAGCAAAAACAGCAGCAGGGTAGTCAGCAGATCGTTGAGATCAGGTGCATCTCGCAGCGATCGCCAAACCACCGCCTCAAACTCACCCTGGATCTGCTGCGCTAGCTTAACTGAGAGCGCAGTTTTGCCGATGCCCCCCATGCCCAAGATCCCGACTAAGCGACAGCGATCGGTACTAATCCAGCGCGTGAGGGTGCGCAGGTCTGCAGTGCGATCGTAAAACAACGGCACAGCGGGGGCTTCTCCCCAGTCTTGTCGAGCTACAGCCTGAGCTAGCGGTGGAGTTGCTTCTAACAGCGTGAGCTGAGGCGGCTGCCGATATCCACTCTGCTCTAACAAAGCTGGGATTTCTCGCCAGTTTTTTACCTTTCCTTTGGACAGAGCTTCTACATAACGATACAAACCCCGAGTTAAATCAACTCGTAAACCCTGAGGCTGCCGGTGCAGGGCGGTGGCGATGTCGTTTGGATTAACCCCACAGAGTAAACCTCGCAAACAGGTTTTCTCGGTGCGGGAAAGGGAATGCCGTTTAATCTTTTCTAAATCTGCGTATAGCCGTGCTAAATCCCAGGATTGAGAAGCGTCAGGGAACACCTCCTCTTGGGAATGGGAAGAGGATGACATGGACGAGTGAATGAATGGGGTAGAGTCAGTGGTAGAAAATTGAAGCTTTGGAGCTAAGGTACATTACAAATACGCTTAACTCTAGCGATCGGATGCCACTAATTCTGAAAATTTGAGCAGAATTAACGATTTTCTCTATAGGAGCTTCACAGTTATACAATTCCGGCTGGCGACGGTGAAGCACCAACTTTTGGAGTATTTGCTTTTTCTTAATCAACTTCCTAATGGGCGTTAGGTGTCAGCAGGTTTCGTTTCTCCTACCTTGAAGCTATTGGCTACCCATCCTCTTTAAAGCTGCACTACCGCGATCTTGCAAATTTATCCTCACCCTGACTGCATCTCAATACTCCTTTAAAGAATCCGCTGATGACTTACAAATACAAAATTTTGTCGATCGATGGTGGCGGCATTCGCGGCATCATCCCGGCTATGATGCTAGCCGAAATTGAACGGCGCACCAGCCAGCCGATCGCCGAACTGTTTGATATGATTGCCGGAACCTCAACGGGCGGAATTTTGGCGCTGGGCTTGACCAAACCAGGCGATCATGATTTCGACCAGCCGCAATATTCTGCGAAAGACCTGGTTGAACTCTATCGGCAAGAAGGACAGCGCATTTTTAGAGAAATCTTTCCGGGCAAAACCGATGAATGTCTGTTCAATCCTAAACACCGCGCAGACTGCAAAGATGCCGTTTTAACAGAGTATTTGGGCAATACTCCAATCGCGGCTGCCTTAAAAGAGGTGTTCGTTACTAGCTACGACACTCAACTCCGCAAACCCATTTTCTTCACTAGCAATCGTCGAGCAGAAGATTGCGATCGCGACCTTAATTTCCGCAAAATCTGCAGCGGCTTTACGCTAAAGCAAGCCGCAATGGCAACCTCTGCAGCTCCCACGTTCTTTGAACCTTATCAAATTGAAACTGCTCAACGCGATACCCTCTGTGGCATTTATTCACTGGTGGATGGTGCAGTCTATGCAAACAATCCAACGTTACTAGCGCTACTCGAAGCACAGATGTCTTACTACCGCGACCGTCAGGAAGAATTGCATCTCAAGGAAATTCTGATCGTTTCGCTAGGAACTGGATCTATGGCTCAGCCTTATCCCTACGAGCAAATAAGGGGATGGGGTAAGCTGCAATGGATCCAGCCCTTTATTCAAATGACGTTTGACGGGCAGAGCGAAGCTGTCGATTCTCAGCTCAGCAGCCTTTTGAGAACGTCTGGTAGCGCTGATAATTACTACCGCTTCCAGACCGAGCTAAACGAAGAATTCAACGCAATGGATGATGTTAGCGACACAAGCTTGCATCGCCTGATGGCGCTATCCAAGCGCATGATTGCAGAAAGAGAAACCGAGTTCGATCGGCTGTGTAAGTTACTAACTCACCAGCTGTCGCCATCTAGGTTCAGCTTCCCTAAAATGCGATCGCCCTACCTATAATCAGCATCTACTCCATATAATCAGCATCTACTCCATACTTTCTAGCTGGGCGATCGCACCACAAACTCTGACTCTACAGTGAGATCTTCGGGGGGGGCTGGCGCTTGCGCCTCCTCTAAAACCTGCCAAACCTTTTGGAGCATCGGCTCTAGCCCAATACCAGCAACGGCAGAGATCGCAAAAATTGGATCATCTGTGCGCTGGCGAAGCTGAGTGGCGATCGCCGATGGAGTTGGGTCATCAGGCGGCAGCGCATCCAGCTTATTGATCGCGACAATTTGCGGCCGGTGTTCTAGCCCGCGCCCGTAGGCTGTCAGCTCAGATTGAATCGTTTCATAAGCGGCGATCGGGTCTGCAGCAGTTACGTCAATTAAGTGCAGCAATACCCGAGTCCGCTCAATATGTCGCAGAAAATCATGTCCCAGTCCGGTTCCTTGGTGAGCGCCCTCAATCAGTCCAGGAATATCAGCAAATACTGTGCCATCACCCGTCGGCTTCCGCACCACGCCTAAATTGGGCACAAGCGTGGTAAAAGGATAATCCGCGATTTTGGGACGTGCCGCCGACAGCGCCGAAATCAAAGTTGATTTGCCTGCATTCGGTAGCCCGATAATTCCCACTTCTGCCAGCAGCTTCAGCTCCAGCCGAATCAAGCGTTCCTCTCCGGGCAATCCGGGCAATGCTTTTTCTGGCGCACGATTGCGATTGCTAAGGAAATGCTTGTTGCCCAGCCCTCCTTTACCGCCTTGGGCAACGCACAAGCTCTGTCCTAGTGTAGTGAGATCGCCCAAAACTTCATCCGTGTGGGCATCATAGACCACCGTGCCGCAGGGGACTTCCACGAGGAGATCGCTTCCTGAAGCCCCAGTCATATTCTTAGGACCGCCCCGCTGTCCATCCTCTGCCTTAAACACATGGGCATATCTAAAATCCAGCAGCGTTTGCAAATGTTCTGCTGCCATTAATATCACCGATCCACCCCTGCCACCATTACCGCCCGCCGGACCTCCCGCAGGCACATACTTTTCTCGGCGGAAGGCAACCATTCCATCGCCTCCGTTTCCGCCCAGAACCTCAATTTCCGCCTGATCAATAAATTGCATGACCTTATCCCTAAAAGCTTTTGTAGGGATCGCCAAGTTTGCGGTTGCTCCTGCACAAAAGCAGGATTGAGCAAATCCCCCTCTTCGATGGTATCGAGTATTTCAAGGAGTAGGGCAGCAGATTCAATTCATCTCCACTCGCTCATTCCTGAACAAATTGTTCCACTACTCGTTCTAAGCCCACTGCCCTTGATGCCTTAAACAGCAGACGATCGCCCGGTTGCACCAGTTCTTTGAGGCGGTTCACCAGATCAGCAGGGTTGGAAAACTGTTCTGCCTGCAGAGGAGCCGCGCCTGCTGCCATCGCTTGGCTTTCCGCTTCATCAGCCAGAATTAGTAGCGCATCTAGCTGCAATGCCTGAGCTAAATGCCCCACCTGATGATGAAATTCTGGAGAACGATCGCCCAATTCCTTCATTGTGCCCAACACCGCAATTCGCCGCTGACCGGGAGTTTCAGCTAGCAGATGCAGTGATGCTGTCATCGATTCCAATCCGGCATTGTAGGTTTCATCAAGAATCACAATGTCATTGGGCAGTTCAAGGCGCTGTGCTCGTCCTTTGGGTAAGTCGATCGTCACCCCCTGAGCCAGCAGCAATCTATCGATCTGTAGCACTTTAGCAACGGCAAGGGCTGCCAGGTAATTTAGCGCATTGTGACGACCTGGCAGCGGCAATGGTAGCTTCATGCCGTCCACGGCTAACGTCTGAGAATTGATTAGTTCACCCTGTAGATCGCCACCTTCTAGCCCATATGTAATCGTTCTGCCTTGCCAGATCCTTGCGGCTGCTTCCATGAGGAGCGGATTATCGTGATTGAGGATTGCAATTCCTGTAGGTGGAAGCTCTTGCAGCAGCTCACATTTTGCGTAGGCGATCGCCTGCTCTGATCCCAATCGCCCAATGTGGGCAGTACCAACGTTAGTAATTACGGCAATATCTGGACGGGCGATCCGCGTCAGTAGGGCAATTTCCCCAACGGCTCTCATGCCCATCTCAATCACGGCATAATCATGGTTTGAGTTTAGCTCCAGCAGCGTTTTGGGTACACCAATCTCGTTGTTGTAGTTTGCCTGGGTCTTTAAAACTTGCCCTTGAGTGGATAGCACCGCTGCAATCAGTTCTTTTGTCGTTGTTTTGCCGACCGACCCCGTTACGGCAATCACTGGAATCTGGAACCGATCGCGCCACCAGCGCCCAATCGTCTGATATGCCTGCAGCGTATCGGGAACCAGCAGCAGCGGCAGTGCAGCAGCCGTTGGCAGCGCTGAATCCACAATTGCCGCGATCGCCCCTTGCTGAATTGCCCCTTCCACAAAAGCATGACCATCAAAGCGATCGCCCCGCAGCGCCAAGAATACCTCTCCAGGCTGGATGCTGCGGCTATCTGTCACTATGTGTGCAACTGTCTGCGAACGGACAGATTCAGAAATATTTAGCGGCTTCACATTCAAATGGTCTAGCTGCTCGATCAGTTGCTCAAGAAAAACGCGACACGCCATGCCTAAATTGCCTTGCCCTAAGTTGCTTTGTAAGCTGCAGTTGCTTTGTAAGCTGCGCTTGAAGAAGTGCTGCAATCATATCGTTACTGAAGCGCCTGAGTGACGATACTCTTGGCAAATTTTGCTTAATAATGATTTGCAACCGCTAGTTTGCAAATCTCCCCTGCAAAATATGAAAATGTCAGTGTTGTAGATATTGCCGAAGCTGCCGAGAATTCATAAAATAGCATAACGGCGAATGATTCGATCGCTGGTCAATTTACTGTGCAAGTTTGTTTAACGACAAGGAGAGAGCAGCATGACCCAAGTGGTCTTAGGCGAAAACGAAGGAATAGAGTCCGCACTGCGCCGCTTTAAACGCCAAGTTTCCAAAGCAGGCATTTTGGCAGATGTAAAGAGCCACCGGCATTTTGAGACGCCTCTAGAAAAGCGCAAGCGCAAAGCAATCATGGCGCGTCGCAAGCGGCGGTTCCGCTAAAGAATTTTTTGCAGGTAGTCCATCAAGCAGCTCTACAGTCGCAACGACGCTGTAACTGCGATCGCCAAACGCTAAAGAAGCTAAAAAAGCTATCCACAAGCTTTAGAGGGTCAGAAGTTGCATGGTTGCAGTCTTCGACCCTCTAAAGTTTTAAAGCAAGCCCTAAAGCTTTAAAGCAAACCCGTAAGAGAATGTCTAAAAAGATTCTGTTCGACCGCCAAGTTATTCGAGCCTGCTAAATCCGCTCGCCTTTTGAAAAAGCAGAGCCTAGAAAAGAGAAATTTTTTAAAACTAGGGCATGGTTTACTGCGAACTATCTATGGTGCAAGCCGGTGATAGCGGCATAGAGAAATGCTGCTTCAAGCAATACTTAACAAAACAAAGAAATCAAGCACATTTTGCTCAAGCAAGTTAGAACTATGGCAAAGCTGTCAAGACTAGAAGGAGATTATCAGTCCACGATTCACCTCACTTTGCTCCGATTTCTTGAAGGAGTCTTGATTTCATGAGTAGCGCCCTATCAGAACCCACTAGTCGTCGGTTTAGAAGCTTGGAGCGTCCCCCAAAGCCGAAGATGTTGGTTGTTGATGATGAACCCGACAATCTTGATCTGCTCTATCGCACTTTTCGTCGAGATTTTAATGTCTTACGAGCAGAGAACGGTTTGGCTGCCTTGAGTATGCTAGCGGAAGAAGGGGAAGTGGCTGTTATTATTTCTGACCAGCGAATGCCAGAAATGAGAGGAACAGAGTTTCTCAGCCGCACCGTGCCACAGTTTCCCGATACAATGCGGATCATTCTCACAGGTTTTACGGATGTTGAAGACCTGGTAGAGGCAATTAATTCTGGACAGGTCTACAAATACATCACCAAGCCGTGGGAACCCAACGAGCTAAAGATCGTTGTGCAGCGTGCCGCCGAAACCTACGAATTGCTAAAGCACCGGACGGAGGAGCTACGCCGCGCCCAAGCCCAAACGACTCTGCTTAGCACAATTGCCCAAGTTGCTTCCCAAGCCACTCAGGTTGCGGATTGTCTCCAGCCGATCGCCGATGCCTGCACTAAAGTTTTTGGAGCCGATCGCTGTATTTTGCAGATAGTCACAAATGCAGCTTTGGGCGCAGTTGGAGCAAATGGCATGAACGGCAGCGCAGGCGACTGGCTTAGTCATGATTCATTTGCACAAGAGGCAATTGCCAGCCAAAAAATTCAGGGGTTTACCAGTCTCTCAGTTGATGCAACGCTGGCAAGCCTACCCCAGTATGCCGATGCAGGAATTCAGGCACATCTGGTTGCGCCTGTTGTCTTCCGCAATCAAGTTCTGGCGCTTCTCTCTTTGCAATGGGGGCAGCCCTGCCCGCTGCAAGAAGACGAACTTGCCCTGATTGAGCTATCTGTGCAACAAATTGGTATAGCACTAGCCTGCGTTTGCTAAGGACTGTCTGTATCTATCGGACTTAACTGAGATTTAACGCTCCACGCAGCGGGGCTTTTCCAGGGAAAGGTTTGTCCTAAAAATTTGCGAGGCTCTGCCCACGATAGGATTGAGGGGTAGTTGCTGCTTGCCCAACTGTGAGATCGACCGTCATTCCACCCGAAGATATTCAGGCGCTGTTTAACCGCATTGCTCCAGCGTACGATCGCCTCAACGATCAACTTAGCCTGGGGCTGCACCGCGTTTGGAAGCAAATGACTGTGAAGTGGAGTGAGCCACAGCTAGGGGCAACCTGTCTGGACGTATGCTGCGGTAGCGGTGACTTAGCTCGACTGTTAGCACAGCGAGCCGGCAGCACGGGGCAGGTCTATGGGCTGGATTTTTCGGAAGCGCAATTGGCCATCGCCCAGGAGAAACTTCACTTCAGCACTGCCGCACCAATCGGCTGGGTACAAGGGGATGCACTCAGTTTGCCCTTTGAAACCAGTCATTTTGATGCAATCACGATGGGTTATGGGCTGCGAAATGTTACTGATATTCCACGCAGCCTCCGAGAACTGCATCGCGTCCTTAAGCCTGGTCGTAAGGTCGCCATTTTAGATTTTCATCGTCCAGACAATTCGCAGCTCCGCGCCTTTCAGCAGTGGTATCTCGATACATTCGTGGTGCCTTTGGCAGAAGCGATGGGGCTGCGAGAGGAATATGCCTACATCAGCCCCAGCCTCGATCGCTTTCCTAGAGGGGCTGAGCAAGTAGCGTTGGCGCGGCAAGCAGGGTTTTCGGCAGCGGTTCACTATCCAATTGCAGGTGGACTGATGGGTGTGCTCGTCGCCACAAAATAGTCAAACGGTGCAAACACGATACTCATTGCCCATTAGATTAGCTACTTAGATGAACTACGGAGAAGTTCGGCACGGCTATTAAGGGAAAGTTCCGTTGTACGGTTTTCCAGCCCTAAAGAGCGGAAGACCTCTAGTGTCCCTTCCAGCCCAAACTGCTGTAAAAAATACAAAATGGAAATGGGACTAAACCGCTTGCCTGCCTGATGATTGTCCTTTCCTCGTCTTTTGATGCTGTATGCGGCGGGGAATCTTTCGCCTACTACCCTATTTTTTCGTCCTGTGGATCTAATAACATTTTGGACGCTGGCTGCACCGCCGATCGTTGGTGGTATCATCGGATACTTTACCAACGACATCGCCATCAAGATGCTATTTCGCCCCTATCAAGCAATCTATGTGGGTGGGCGGCGCTTGCCTTTCACACCGGGATTGATTCCTAGCAACCAGGAGCGGTTAGCAAAGCGAATTTCTGACACGATCATGGGATCGCTGCTAACGCCGGAAGAGCTACAGAACCTGGCGCGGAAGCTGCTGCAAACCGAGCGAATGCAGGCAGCAATCTACTGGCTGTTGGAACTGGTGCTGGAGCAAGTCCAGGGTGCAAACCAGGATAAAGCTGTAAAAATTATTGCTAGTATTCTTCAGGATCTGCTGAGCCAGTCTTTGCCCCGCCTGATTAAGGTTATGGCGCGACAGGAAGATTTTTTGGAGACACAGCTCAACCAAATTTTTGATCAGGTTTTATTGGAGCTGCGGCTGACTGAGGTGCAAGCTGAGCAACTTTCTAAGTGGCTGCTGGAGGTAGCGCTTCCCCCGGATTTGGTACGGCAGGCAATTGTTGATTTCTTAACCGATCGCAACATTCGGGTGATTGACGAAAGCTTCCGCGAAAAAACCAGCGGCACTTATTGGGTTGTTGCGAATCTGTTTGGGGTTCGTAATGCCCTGACCAAGCTGCGAACATATTGCCTAGACGAACGAGAATTGAGCAATGCTCGCATTGCTGAACTGAGTACATCTTTGAGTATCCGGGGACGGCTTAAGGAACTGCTGGAAAACCTTTCTTTGCAGAATCTGCCCGTCTCTACGGTGCGACAGTTCCGTAAAACGATGCGGGACTCTGTGCGTGATTATTTGCAGAACAAGGGAGCCGATCTGCTGCAAGACCTAAGCATCTCAATTGACTGGGAAAATATTGCTTCACTCTTGCTTAACCGAATCCGTAGCTCTGATGCAGTCAGCAGTTCGCTAAAACCCGTTAGTCAGGAGCTAGCGCTGGTGCTGGAGCGCTACTTAGAGCGAGATTTGGAGAAGATCGTTGCTCAAGCCATTCCAATTCTCAACATTGATCAGGTGATCATCGATCGCGTCCGAGCTACGTCTCCCAAAGAATTGGAGCTAGCAATTCAGGGCATTGTGAAAAGTGAACTGCAAGCAATTGTGAATTTGGGTGGAGTTCTGGGTTTTGTAATCGGGTTGATCCAAACGGCGAGTTTGTTGATTCGCTAATGGAAAGTTAAGCGGGCTAAGGAGAATGTTTCTGTTTTAAATGAGGCTGTTGCAGTAATCCGAACCGTGGGGGAGACCCCCACACCCCCTGTCAGGGGACGGCTGCGTCCCCCGACACCCCCTCCAGAGCAGGTGGATGGTGTGCGGGAGAGGGCGCTTCGCATTAGACGGAAGCAAGTTGTATGGGTAGAAGAGAGGTGACTCGCAACACCCAACGAGGAGGTAATGTGAAGCGGCTTGTGCGATCGCACCTACGGTTTGGATTCGCAAACTCCAGCAATCTACAGCAACTTCTGTGTACACAGTAAGCCTTAACAAGAGGAATTAAGGGGGTAAAATTTAGACTTCCTCTCAGGAAACTTGAGGAGACCTCAAGGTTAGCGCGAGGCTTTGCATCTAACCGCTAAAATGAGAAGACTGGCTTCAAAGTTTCCAGTGTTATTGTCATAGATAGAGACAGTTCCTATGTTTGATGCCCTAGCCGATCGCCTGGAGTCTGCTTGGAAGAAGATTCGAGGACAGGACAAAATTTCTGAAGCCAATGTGCAAGAGGCGCTGCGCGAAGTGCGTCGGGCATTGCTGGAGGCAGATGTTAACCTCCAGGTGGTTAAAGATTTTATTTCAGAGATCCAAGAGAAAGCGCTGGGCGCAGAGGTAATTTCTGGCGTTAATCCAGGGCAGCAGTTCATCAAAATTATCTACGATGAGCTAGTTGCCGTGATGGGCGAGACAGACGTACCCCTCGTTAAGGCAGATACCGCTCCCACCATCGTGTTGATGGCAGGTCTGCAGGGGACGGGTAAAACCACCGCCACCGCCAAACTGGCATTGCACTTACGGAAGCTAGAGAGATCAACGCTCCTAGTTGCCACAGACGTCTATCGTCCGGCGGCGATCGATCAGCTCGTGACGCTAGGGAAGCAGATCGGTGTGCCTGTCTTTGAGATGGGTTCAGATGCCAACCCAGTCGAAATTGCCCGTCAAGGTATTGAGAAAGCCAAAGCCGACGGTATCGATACGGTAATTATTGATACGGCAGGTCGCCTGCAAATCGACCAGTCGATGATGGCAGAGCTAGCGCAGATCAAAGCAGCCGTACAGCCGCATGAAGTGCTGCTGGTCGTGGATGCCATGACAGGGCAAGAAGCTGCCAACCTGACGCGCACCTTCCATGAGCAGATCGGCGTCACGGGTGCAATTCTCACCAAAATGGACGGCGATACTCGCGGTGGGGCTGCTCTTTCGGTGCGGCGAATCTCTGGGCAGCCGATCAAGTTCATCGGCGTGGGTGAAAAAGTGGAGGCGCTCCAGCCTTTCTACCCCGACCGCATGGCATCTCGCATCTTGGGCATGGGCGACGTCCTGACGCTGGTTGAAAGAGCTCAAGAAGAAGTAGATCTTGCCGATGCCGAGCAGCTCCAAGAAAAAATTCTTACCGCCAAGTTTGACTTCACCGACTTCCTAAAGCAAACCCGCATGATGAAAAACATGGGGTCGCTGGCAGGAATCGTTAAGCTAATTCCGGGTATGGGCGGCAAAATCTCCGACGAGCAGCTCCAGCAAGGGGAAGCCCAGCTCAAACGCGCTGAAGCCATGATCAGCTCCATGACCATTGAAGAGCGGCGCAACCCCGATCTGCTAGCAGGCTCTCCCAGCCGCCGCCAGCGCATCGCCAAAGGGGCAGGCTACTCGCTTAATGATGTTAGTAAGCTGGTCAACGACTTCCAAAAGATGCGATCGATGATGCAGCAAATGGGACAGGGCAATTTCCCGGGAATGGGAGGGATGCCTGGCATGGGCGGTATGTTTGGGGGCGGTGCGCCAGCAATGGGTGGACGTGGGCAGATGCCGCCGCCGGGCTGGCGTGGCTATCAGTCCCCAGCGCCTGGGAAGAAGAAAAAGAAAGACAAGAAAAAGAAAGGATTTGGCTCGCTGTAGAATCTGCTAAACCAGCACAAGTTATGGGTTGAGAGAAGGGCTTTTCTTCAACCCATGACTTGTGCTGGCATTCTAAAACTCATGACTGTTCCAGTCCTCGTCTCATGATAGGCTCATAACAATAGGGTCAATCCCCGCATTGCTGTATAAGTCACACTCGCTAAAGTCTCCGGTTGGGAGCGATCGACATAATGATTCTCAAACGTTTGGGCATTGGTAAAAAATCCGAATATTTCCTAGAAGCAGAGCCAGCTTCCCCCAGCGAAGCAAAAGAGGCGAAAGAAGCTAAAGAAGCTAAACCTGAGCCAAAGCAGACAACTGCTCAGGCAACCCATCAGGAAGCACCCGCTCAGGCAGCTCAGCCGACGATCGACCTGAAGGCAGTTGAAGCGGCTCTGGCTGTTGAAGGAACCACAAATGGCGCAGCTCCGACCCCTGCGGCAACTGCTAAACAGAAAAAAGTTAAGAAAACTAAATCTTCGTCTGATGCTGCTCCTGAAGCAGCAGTTCCAACCGCAACCCCTACTACCGTCTCTACGCCTGAAGCCACAAACTTTGCAACAGATTATCTGCTGCCTAGCAACACTCCACGACGGCGACCGGGTCCTAGCTTAGATATGTACAAAGACATGGCTAAGCAGGTTTCACCTCGGAAATAAAGCAACAGTGCTGGGTTCTGAGCTTGCTCTACAGGGTTGAATTTTTGAGGGAGGGGTGCAAATGGCTACCTCCCTTTTTTCGTGCTGCTAATTTGGGCTGCAGGTGAACCCAAATCCCAATCGATCGTCTATAGTCAATGTGACATCACGCCTCGCGCCTGAATAGAACGCAGACTATTGCCTGAAAGCCTTACAGAGTAGAGGTTTTAACAGTAAGCCGTGTTTCACTAGAGCGCAAAGCGTCATGCAGCAAGTGATGCAACCTGGGGGCTGGGAGCCGTGGCAAACCAACTGTTTGAAAAGCTATTTAAAATTAAAAAGCAAAAGCCTGCCGTGCTGATTGCAATCGGATCCACCGCTGGATTAGCGGTGGGTGGGGCAATTGCTTGGTGGTCATTGCAGCAGCCCGTGATCGAAGAACTGCCAGCAGGCGCAGATATTATTCCACAAGAAACAGCGCTGACTGTCTCTGTCTCAACCAATACAGGGCAGTGGCGGCAGCTCCAACAATTTGGCACCACAGAAACTGCCGCTGCCCTAAACAAAAATTGGTCGCAGTTTTACGATCGCCTGCTCAGCGCTAACGGGTTTGACTTTGAGCGAGATATCAAACCGTGGGTTGGCAGCGAGATGACGGTTGCCTTTCTCACGCCTGATGCGCTAAGTGACTCGCCAGATCTACAGCAAGTGCAGCCCTACTCGCCCGATCCACTGAAGGGAGATACGCCGCCCGTACTGGTGCTGCCGATCGCCAATCCTGCTAAAGCGCAGGAGCTGTTGAGCAAGCCAAAAGTCGCAGAAGGGCAGGAGTGGGTCGATCGAGATTACAGAGGCATCAAAATCCGTGAAGTGCATGGCAAGACAGAGCACGCCTATGCAGCAGCGGTGTTGGGCAACCGTTATGTAGTAATCTCACCCAATAGCCAGGCAATCGACCGAGTGGTGGATACATTTAGGGGAGAGGCGGCGATCGCGCGGACACCCGGTTATGGGCAGGCATTTACACAGCTCAAAACAGACTCTTCGCCGCTGCTGCGGCTATACGTGAATATATCTACTGCCAGCCAGGTAGCAGCAAATAATGCGACACAGCCCATTCCGCCACAGGGTTTGGCGCTGCTGCAGGGAAACCAAGGTTTGGCAGCTTCCATGGAGCTAGCGCCACAGGGAGTTGAAGTTGAGGCAATTTCGTGGCTACCGGGCGACAGCAAAGTCCGCTATCAGGTGTCAAATACGGCTGAACGAATGCCCAATTTACTGCCTGCTTCCACGCTGCTGATGACCTCAGGCGGCAACTTCCGGCAATTTTGGCAAAACCATACCCAGCTAATAGGCAACGACAGCACCACAGGTGGCGTTCTCAATCCCAACTTTCTGCGGCAGGGTTTCAGCAACCTTACTGGGCTTAACCTAGACAAAGACCTCGCCGAGTGGATGGAGGGCGAATTTGCGCTGGCATTAGTTTCCGAGCCAGCCGTGGTCAATGCGGCAAATCCAGCGGCGGGTACCCCTACCAAAGCAGGCTTACTGCTGCTAGCGCAGGCGGGCGATCGCAAAGCGGCAGACGAATCCTTCAAAAAACTGGATGCTTTAATGCAAGAGCGCTATCGTTTCCGCGTGGAAGCGGCGAAACTGGGCAATCAGCCAGTTGTAAACTGGATTTCTCCTTTCTCATCGTTGACGGTAACGCGGGGCTGGCTAGATGGCAACGTAGCGTTTTTGGCAGTTGGTTCTGGGGTAGGCAGCACAATTGCCCCAATGCCAGTTAAATCACTTGCTCAGAACCCGCTATTCCAAAACTCTAGCTCCAAAACGCTGACGCCCAACAATGGACATTTCTATCTGGAACTGGAGCGGCTTGCCAATCGCAATCTTTCTTTGCCCCTCCCAGAGCTGCCACCCGAAAATCAGGCGTATCTTAACGCGATCCGATCGCTCAATGTCACTTCTGCAATTCAAGACTCGCGGACAACCCGATACGATGTGCGGATGCTGTTGCGGAGAGTAAGCGATTCCCCTGCGGCTCCATCCCCTAATGCCACACCGCAAGCAGCCCCTACAGCAGCGCCAAACACAGCCCCTAAAAACTAACAGATATGGCACTATGTGCCTAAATCAAAATTGTTTTTATGTAAAAGCCCTGCTTCCCAAAGCTTTTACATAAAAACAGTGTCTTAACGTAAGCGCGTAGCGCTATAAACCAACAGCTATCTGCATAATGCGCCAATCAAAGCAATGGGAAGGAGTTTCGGCATTACCCGGACTCCTCATGCTTTAAGCTCAATCAAACAAGGCTAGGCTCTGACAGCTCTAAATCTTTGAATAGAACCGTACTGAGGTAGCGTTCGCCAAAACTGGGCTGAATTACTACAATTAGCTTGCCTGTGTTCTCCGGGCGCTTGCCTACCTGAATCGCGGCTGCTAGCGCTGCCCCTGATGAAATACCAGACAGCAAGCCTTCTTCCCGCGCCATACGCCGACTGTAGGAAATTGAATCTTCATCCGAGATCGGAATTACTTCATCAATTAGTTTGGTTTGCAGCACCTTGGGTACAAAGCCTGCCCCAATCCCCTGAATCTTGTGGGAACCAGGCAGCCCACCCGACAGAATCGCGCTGTTAACAGGTTCAACGGCGATCGCTTTGAAAGAAGGTTTGCGCGGCTTCAGGACTTCGGCAACACCTGTAATTGTGCCGCCTGTGCCAACCCCTGCAACCAGGAAATCTACCTGCCCATCGGTGTCTGCCCAAATTTCTTCAGCGGTGGTTTCCCGATGAATTTTTGGGTTTGCAGGATTGCTAAACTGCTGCAGCATGAACGCATTGGGCGTTTTGGCTACAAGTTCTTCAGCCCGTTGAATCGCACCGCGCATGCCTTCTGAACCTGCCGTTAGCTCTAGGTGTGCCCCATAGCCACGCAGCATCGATCGACGCTCCAAGCTCATTGTTTCGGGCATCGTCAAAATGAGGCGATAGCCTTTAGCGGCGGCTGCCATTGCTAGCGCAATGCCTGTATTTCCGGAAGTGGGTTCTACCAGGACTGTTTTATCAGGATGAATTAAACCTTGCGCTTCTGCTTCACGAATCATGCTTACCCCAATCCGATCTTTAACGGATGCGGCTGGGTTCATGCTTTCTAGCTTCACCACAATTCGCGCCAAACAGCCTTCTGCCTGGGGGATTTTATTGAGCTGCACCAACGGTGTGTGTCCAATCAGCTCTGTAATATCGTTGGCAATTCTCATATGTGTTGTTCCTCAGCCCTAACCCAAGGGCGCGTTAACTGCGTTGATTAATCTCGCTTTCGATACTGTACTACGGCATCTCGACTGATTTAGGCGGTTCTTAGCAGGATTTAACCACTGCTTCGGCAAAGTTGCTGTCAATGCTTATTCAGTACAGCTTCGGCAATGCTTATTCGGCAATGCTTAATTGTTCCCGTGCCTCTTAAATCATGCTAACGATTCCAGTGAAGACGAAGCAACAAGACTAAGGGGAATACCGGGGGTAATACCTAGGTAATACGGGAGGTAATACTAGGGGCGGTACTGGAAGTGATAGAAGCATCACTCAGCTATCAACTTTCCTATCAACTTTCAATTAACCAGGGTTTATCAGCATTTCTACTCATTGCAGAACAGGCGTAGACAGGCTTTCCTCAATCTATTTACAAAACTTAAAAACTTTTATTTAAGTCCAGTTAACTTAAGTTAATAAAAGTCATCAGGGGATTTTATAGGTTCGAGAAGTTAAATAATGCATTAATTCTGTGTTTTAGAGATTATTAAAAAAATATTTAGTTTAAATATCTTTACAAAATTCGCTATATTTTCTAACAAAACATTGCGAAATATATGGCAATTCCTTGTCGAAAGCCTCCCTTTGCAAGGGTTTCAGCGAAATTCCTGTATTCACTACGACAAATTAATAACTTGTAACAACATAATGCTCGCGCAGCATTGTATAAGAATACCTGGAGGGCAAAAACGACAAACAAAAGATACTAAACAACCGATTTATCAAGCCTTTCTGCTTTCTCATACAAATGTGAAATTTTCTCAGATTTCTCAAGTTCATAGCCAAAACCCCTTTATGAACCCAGTTTGTATGGGACGGTATGGTCAAATCGAAGTTTGGTGAGTTTGCTCGCTCCTTCAGGTTGCGCTCAGCCAAAACTGCTTGAGCAGCTTGAACTAGTTTGCTGAATCTTAAGGTTTGATCAAAACCGCACTTAACCAAAACAATTAGGAGATTGATCCATGCTAGATGCATTCGCCAAAGTTGTTTCTCAAGCCGATGCAAAGGGCGAGTTCCTGAGCAATGCTCAACTCGATGCTCTCAGCAATGTGGTGAAAGAGGGCAGCAAGCGTCTGGACACCGTGAACCGGATCACCAGCAATGCTTCCACGATCGTTGCAAACGCCGCTCGCGCTCTGTTTGAAGAGCAGCCCCAGCTCATCTCTCCTGGTGGCAATGCTTACACCAACCGCCGCATGGCTGCTTGCTTGCGCGACATGGAAATCATTTTGCGCTATGTGACCTATGCAACTCTGGCAGGCGACTCCAGCGTTCTCGACGATCGTTGTCTCAATGGTCTACGTGAAACCTATCAAGCTCTCGGCGTTCCTGGTGGTTCTGTGGCTGCTGGCGTTGCCAAGATGAAAGATGCTGCGATTGGTATCGTGAACGACCCCAGCGGTATCACCAAAGGCGATTGCTCAGCGTTGGTTTCTGAAGTAGCTAGCTACTTCGATCGCGCTGCTGCTGCTGTTGCTTAATTTGTCTTTTGTCACTCGTCATTAGATGAATGACACATCAACTCTCTTTTCGCAAACTTTCGACAAACATTAGGGAGATAACATAACATGAAGACCCCCATTACCGAAGCGATCGCTGCTGCTGATACCCAAGGTCGTTTTCTCAGCAACACCGAGCTGCAAGCTGTTAATGGTCGGTTTGAGCGTGCTGCTGCCAGCATGGAAGCTGCTCGTGCGCTGACCAACAACGCTCAGAAGCTGATCGATGGTGCTGCAAACGCTGTATACCAGAAGTTCCCTTACACCACGCAAACCCAAGGCGCTAACTTTGCTTCGGACTCTCGCGGTAAGTCCAAGTGCGCTCGTGACATCGGCTACTACCTCCGCATGGTCACCTACTGCTTGGTTGCAGGTGGAACAGGCCCCATGGATGAGTACCTGATTGCAGGTCTGGATGAGATCAACCGCACGTTTGATCTGTCTCCTAGCTGGTACGTTGAAGCCCTGAAGAACATCAAGGCTAGCCATGGTCTCTCTGGTCAAGCGGCTAACGAAGCCAACACCTACATCGACTACGCGATCAACGCCCTGAGCTAATTGATCGAGTTGCCCGGAAAGGTATGCGGTTGCTGGATGGTTTTCTGGCGGTTGTTTACTTTTCCGGGCATGTTTTATCTAAAAAGCCTTTAGTTCTCAGTAACCAGCCATCAGCTTTGCATGAGTGATTAAAAGACTGAAATTAAGGTTCTGTTTTGCGATTGCTGCAAGCAGTACCAGAGAATGAGCTGATCGCTGATAACTGACAGCTAAGCATCTTCTTAAATCAGTTTAGTAATTCATGTAGGGGGAATTTAAGATGGCAGGTTTAGCAACATCAAGCCGTTTAGGAATTGAGGCATTTGCTGAAGCGGAACCCGTTGAGCTGCGTCCTAACTTTACGGAAGACGATTTGCAGGCAGCGATTTGGGCAACCTATCGTCAGGTGTTGGGCAACGATCACTTGATGTCATCGGAGCGATTGGTCAGCGCTGAGTCGCTGTTGCGACAGGGGCAGATCACTCTCCGCGATTTTGTCCGAACGATCGCGCTTTCCGATCTCTACCGCGCAAAGTTTTTTCACAGCAGCTCTCAAATTCGCTTCATTGAGTTGAACTATAAACATTTACTCGGTCGTGCTCCTTACGATGAG
This sequence comes from Phormidium tenue FACHB-886, assembly GCF_014764505.1. Taxonomy (GTDB): domain Bacteria; phylum Cyanobacteriota; class Cyanobacteriia; order Elainellales; family Elainellaceae; genus FACHB-886. Next base: position 56,027 of record NZ_JACXWX010000012.1, on the reverse strand, counting down.
TCAGAGATCGCAGCCCATGTCGATCTCTACAACACTCAGGGATACGAAGCCGAGATCAACTCGTATATTGATTCACCAGAATATCGAGAAAGCTTTGGCGACTGGATCGTGCCCCACTACCGAGGTTTTGCCACCCAAGCTGGGCAAAAAACAGTCGGCTTTAACCGAATGTTCCGGTTGTACCGGGGCTATGCTAACAGCGATCGCGCCCAATTCGGCAGTAACCGCGCTCGTCTGACTCAGGAAGTGGCTCGTAATGTAGCGATGCCCATCCAGTTTCCAGTCGGCGTTGTCGCTAATGGAGTAGGTTTAGCCTTAACGGGAGCTAGCGGGGGCGATCGGGACAAGCTGTTTCGGGTGCGGGCAGTGCAGCGGGTGGCAATGGGTAGCTCGCCGCTGCGTCAAAGCAACACCGAGTATCTGGTGTCGTATGAGCAATTGTCTGCAACTCTACAAAAAATTAATCGGTTGGGCGGCAAGGTTGTCAGTATCGCTGCCGCTTAGCGGTAAAGAGTGTTTTCAAAGGGTGCAATGTGCGCTTTGAAAGCCAAATTTAATTCCTCGTTGTGTCGATTGGAGATAACCTTCGTGCCTATTACAGCAGCGGCCTCTCGGCTAGGAACGTCGGCATATAGTTCTGTGGATGCACCTCGGATTGAACTGCGTCCAAACTGGACAAAAGAAGACGTTGAGAATGTGGTACGGGCAGTGTATCGTCAGGTGTTAGGCAATGACTACCTGATGAAAGCAGAGCGGTTGACCAGCGCAGAATCTTTGCTGCGTGACGGCAAAATCTCTGTGCGGGAATTCGTTCGCTGCGTTGCCAAGTCCGAGCTATACAAAGAGAAGTTCCTTTATGGCAACTTCCAGACTCGCGTGATTGAACTCAACTTCAAACATCTGCTGGGTCGTCCGCCGTATGAGGAATCTGAAGTCATCAAGCACCTGGATATTTACGAAACCCAAGGGTTTGATGCTGAGATCGACTCCTACATTGACTCTGCAGAATATCAGGAAAACTTCGGCGAGAACGTGGTTCCCTACTACCGCGCCTTCCAGTTCTATAATGGAGCGCGCACCGTTGGCTTCAGCCGCATGTTCCAACTCTATCGGGGCTATGCCAACAGCGATCGGGCCCAAACCGAGCGCAGCAACTCTCGGCTAGCGCGCGATCTAGCTCAGAACAAGGCATCTAGCATTGCCAGTCCTTCTGGAACGGGCGGCTGGTCGCATTTCCGTGCTACCAATGACATCGCCCCGACGAAATGTTTGGGCGGCTCAGTAGCTGGAGAGAGCGATCGCGTTTACCGCATTGAAGTGGCAGGCATCAAGGCGGCTGGCTATCCTAACGTCCGCCGTAGCAGCGTGGCATATCTGGTTCCATACAACCAGCTGTCTTACAAGCTGCAGCAAGTCCAGCGGCAGGGTGGTAGAGTTGTCAGCGTTACGCCTGCATAAGTCTTGTGAGAATCTTGTACAGGTCTGATTTGTACAAGATTTATTCACAAAAAGAGTTTGTAACTATACACAGGAGCTTACACCCCATGTTTGGTCAAACTGCGGTCGGTAGTGCTGCAAATACCCCTTCGGGAAGCCGGATGTTCCGGTATGAGGTGGTCGGTCTGCGTCAAAACACAGACAACGATCGCAACAATTATGATATCCGGCGGAGCGGCAGCGTGTTTATTACGGTGCCTTACAACCGGATGAACGAAGAGATGCAGCGAATTTTGCGGATGGGTGGCAAGATCGTTAACATTGAGCCGCTAGGCAGCGAAGATGCTCCTGCAACATCGCGTGAAGGCGCTGCAGCATCGGCTGAGTAAGGCACTCGATTCTCTTACCCGCTGGGGCGGAACATCTGGACAGTGGTTCCCGCTTGAGAATCCGTTCAGATGCTTCGCCCCAGTTGTCTTTATCATGTTCGTTCTATTGCTCTTGATCCATGACATCCCCTCCGGAATCGCATGCTGGGATACAGCCTGAGCAACCCCAGTCTGAGCAACCCCAGTCTGAGGCAGAATCTCTGACGGTGGAGCAGGCGATCGCCAACCTCACCCACCCCGATCTCAGCCTGCGCTATTACGCAGCTTGGTGGTTGGGCAAGTTTCGGGTGCGGGAGGCGGTTGAGGCGCTGATTACAGCACTGGCAGACGAGTCCGATCGCACAGAGTTAGGTGGCTATCCGCTGCGGCGCAATGCAGCCAGAGCGCTTGGCAAGCTAGACGATCGGCAGGCTGTTCCCGCTTTAACAGAATGCCTCGCCTCCGAAGACTTTTATGTGCGGGAAGCTGCCGCGCAGTCGTTGGGGATGCTGGGCGAACCTGCCTGCATTCCGCAGCTGCTGGTGCTGCTGCAGGATGGAACTGCTGCCGCCGAGCGAGTTCCGGGTCGCCCTCACTTAGTGCAGCCTTGCGAAGCGGTGATGGAAGCGCTGGGCGCGTTAGCTCCGGCTACCCAATGGCAACAGGCAGCGATCGATCGCGTCTCTCCTTTCCTGACTCATTCACTCGGTCGGGTGCAGTACGCCGCCAATCGAGCCATGTATCAGCTAACGAGTGAAGCGACCTATGGCGATCGGTTGGTTGCAGCGCTTTCCAGTGCAGACATTAATCTGCGGCGGGTGGCGCTAGCAGATTTGGGAGCCGTTGGATATTTGCCTGCGGCTGAGGCGATCGCCACGGCGGCGGCTGAAAATAGCTTCAAGCTTTTTTCTTTAAAAGGGCTGCTAGAACGTCAGATTCAGGCTCAAGAGCCGCAGCTTTCTGAGGCGGCGATCGGGTTGATGAAGCTGATGGATGCCTTACTATGATGGCTATCAGCTGGCTTAAGCTGCACTACGGAATCCTTCCTATATTGCTTACACGGTTGCTGACGCTGTTATTTTCTGTTTCTGCTCATTGACCAAACCTTTGTCTGACCTGATGCCCGTGCTTGATTCTCCTTCCGTTCAATCTCTAATTCATGCTGTTGAGCAGGCAGATTCACCGGCGCGGCTGTTGGCTGCTGTGAAGCAGCTAGCATCTGCACAATCACCCGATGCTATTCCAATACTGATTCAAGTTTTGGGATATAACAACCCGGCGGCGGCGGCAATCGCCGTGGAAGGGTTGGTGCAGATCGGGGCAGTTGCCGTGCAGCCGCTGTTAAATCTGCTGGATGACTACAACTATGGCGCAAGAGCTTGGGCGATTCGGGCGCTGGTGGCGATCGCTGATCCGCGTGCTTTAGATGTACTGCTGGAGGCAGCGCTGGCAGATTTTGCGCCTAGCGTTCGGCGGGCAGCTTCTAAGGGTGTGGGAGCGATCCAGTGGCAGCTTTTGCTGGAGAATCAAAGAGTGGCAGCACAAACTCGCGCCTTGACAGCGCTGCTGCAGATTACCGAAGATGCCGACTGGTCAATTCGCTATGCGGCGATCGTTGGGCTACAGGCGCTTGCTGCCGCTTTGCCGCCAGAGCTATTTAGCCAAGCGCAGGCTCGGCTACAGGCTTTGGCTGAGGCAGATCCAGATTTAGCAGTGTTGGGACGGGCGCGTTATGCGATCGCCGTTCTGCCCCGCTAATGCTCTCTTCCTGCCAAGGAAATCTCAGAAACCCTCAAGGAAACCAAGATGTCAATTCCTCTTCTTCCTGTTTCTCCTAAAACTCAGAACCAACGGGTTCCGGGCTACGATGTCCCTGATGAAGATGATCCTCGTGTTTATCGCCTGCGGGATGCCATCTCTGACACGGATGTTACGCAAATCATCTGGGCGCTCTACCGCCAGATCTTCAGCGAACACCTGATTCTAGAGAGCAACCGCCAGCCGTTTTTAGAGTCGCAGCTCCGCAACCGGGCGATTTCCGTGCGTGAGTTTGTGCGAGGTTTAGGCAAGACTGCAACCTTTTGGGAGCAAATTGCCGAGCTAAACTCAAACTATCGGATTGTCGATCTAGTCTTCAAGCGCTTTTTGGGACGTGCCAGCTACGGTAAAGACGAGCAGATCGCGCAGTCGATTGTGATTGCAACCAAGGGGTTGCATGGCTTCATTGACAGCGTGGTAGACAGCGATGAATACGATCGCGCCTTTGGCGATGACATTGTGCCTTACCAGCGCCGCCGTATGGAAGGTCGCCCTTTTAATTTAGTTAGCCCCAGCTTCAACGAATACTGGCGCAATCGTCGGCTTGAGCTAGAAATTGGCAGTCGCAGCTACTATCAAGTCCGGCAATATCAAGCAGGCGCATTGGACAAGCAGGTTGTTCGGCAGGCGATTCCGTCCAATTTCCTCAATATGGCGCAAAGCCTGATCACCCCGCAGCTCAACTACCAGCGCGACGTGGCACGGGCAACCTCCAGCGCCATCAAGATCCCTGACATGACTCGCGATGTAGGCAACACCACGAAGCCCACAGTCAAACCTGTCAGCGTGGCACTGCCCTACCGCTATCTGCCATCTAATCCCAAAACCAAATAACGTGCTGTCGCTGGTTCCATTCTGATTCTTTCAGACTAAAACAAAACGCTGACAGTCTGTTCTATTTCACCCCTCATCCTTTATTTCTGCGAAGATGTCTATTCCTCTTCTTGAATACAGCCCCACCTCCCAAAACCACCGGGTTTCTGGATATGAAGTACCCGGCGAAGATACACCTTATATCTATCGCCTGGAAGACTGCACTGATTACAGCGATCTCGAAGAACTGATCTGGGCGGCCTATCGGCAGGTGTTCAGCGAGCATGTGATCCTCAAGAGCAGTCGCCAAGCTGAGCTAGAGTCGCAGCTCAAGAACCGATCGATTACCGTCCGCGATTTTGTGCGCGGTTTGGCGAAGTCAGAAACCTATCGCAAGCTGGTAGTAGAGACGAACTCGAACTACCGCATCGTAGACCTGACGCTGAAGCGGCTGCTGGGTCGCTCTGCCTATAGCAAAGACGAGGAAATTTCCTGGTCGATCAAGATCGCGACTGAGGGCTTTGGCGGTTTTGTGGATCTGCTGGTGGACAGCGAAGAATACACGACCAGCTTTGGCGATTACACGGTGCCCTATCAGCGCCGTCGCTATAAGGGTCGTCCGTTCAATCTGGTCACACCCCGCTATGGTGACTACTGGCGCGATCGCATAGAAGCCGAGAGCTACAAGCCTGGCAAGGTAAGCAACTTTATGGAGATGGCGCGATCGATCAAAATCACGCCGAACCAAGTTGTGGCTGTGAACACGGCAAACATCCAGATTCCCGATAGCACTCGCAAGTCAACCGAAACGACTCCCGTCTCAGTTAACCCAGTTGCGAGTTTCCCGTTCCGCTAACGATCGCCTTTCTCAGAGGCAGGTGCTTTCAAATGTATCCTCCTAAAACCATAATCCGGGATAATGGAGGAGGCATTTTCAGCCGAATCGGTTTATTGATTTTGCACATCGCTCATTTGATAAAGGGAGATAACCTGCATGGCATTGCCGTTGCTCAACTATAAACCCACTACCCAAAACCAGCGAGTCCGTAGCTTTGGAACTGCAGACGAAGATGAAGAAACTCCGTATATCTACCGGATTGAAGACGCTGCTTCTCCCGATGAAATGCAGCAGGTGATTTGGGCTGCGTATCGCCAAGTCTTTAGCGAGCACCAGATCCTCAAGTTCAATCGCAACTCGGCGCTAGAGTCTCAGCTCAAGAACCGAGCAGTGACCGTGCGCGATTTTATCCGGGGCTTGGCGAAGTCCGAGCGCTTCTACAGCCAGGTGGTAGAAGTAAATGATAACTACCGCTTAGTCGATATTCTCCTGAGACGGCTGTTGGGTCGTGCGGCTTACAACCAAGACGAAAAGATCGCCTGGTCGATCAAAGTGGCGACGCTGGGCTACTACGGCTTTGTCGATGCGCTGCTCGACAGTGAAGAGTACACGCAGGCGTTTGGCGATTTCACAGTGCCCTACCAGCGCAAGCGCATGGAAGGTCGTCCGTTTAACCTGGTGACTCCGCGCTACGGCGAGGAATTCCAGGAGAGAGTGGGCACCGTCAAGAACGACTGGCGGTTTGTGGTGGAGAAATACTACACTCGCAAATTCCAGGATCGTCAGCTGGCAGAAGGAGACCCCCGCAAATTCCGCGAACTGGCGGCGTCGATCGCTCCCAAAGTCAACTATGCTCAAGGGACATCGGCTCACGATTTGGATTACCTCAACAAGGTTCCCTATCGCGGCAGACGCTAAGTTAGCACAAGCTAGTCAGCCCAAGCGGGCACAAATTAGGTAGGCGCTGGATTAAATTATTCAGCCCGCCACACAAATTACTGGGTTTTGTACCTGCTTTTGCTGAGGGGCGATCGCCTCAAATCACAGGAGTAGCTGCAAGACCCAGTTGTTGTTTAGAGCGCTTTGCAAGTTTAGAGCGCTTCGCAAAGAAAGGATTGTTTTTTGTATGCGGCATATTATGCACCATGACGCACTGCCGTTCAAACTCGCTTAAATTCGTTCAAATAAATCTAAGCGATAGTGTTCCGTTCGCTGCCCCTGGAGATGTCGAAGCGATCGCCCTAGATCTAGAAATGCCTCATGTACCTGATTGCCAGTGAGAGGCAGCTTTTCAGCATCCACCGTCCAATGCACCAGCAGCAAATGCCCTCCGGGCTGCAAGTGCGCCAAGATTTTCTGCTGCGCTGCGCGCAAATCTTCCCAGCACCAGTAGTAGCCCACTTCCGATACCAAAATTAAATCAAACTCTTGCTCTGGAAACTGCTGGGGTACACACATCAACTCAAACTGCACCTGTGGCAAATGCTGACAGCGCTGAATGGCTTGCACTTGAGCAATCTCACAAACATCTACCGATAGCAATGCTTCACATCGCTGTGCAAGCTGCTGGGTTAAAACACCAATCGCTCCGCCAATTTCAAAGGCAGATTGGTAGTGCGCTTTAGGTAAAGCAGCGATCGTTGCAGCATATTTATTCGCTTCGTATTCGCTGGTGGCAAACTGCCAAGGATCAGGGTCGGTTTGATAAAGCGCCTCAAAAAAACTGGGCGGCAGTGACTGAGAAGAAGTCATTGGCTATCCTCTTGTATCCTCAAAAAATACTTCCCAAGGGCGGGTAAAATTTTCAAGCATGTCTGGTGTGAGCTGAAAGCCTTGCGGATCGTCGTCGATCAGGTTTGTAACCTGCGATCGGTATTGTGCGATTGCCCGGCGCTTTTCTGCTAACACTGCACTAATTTCGATACGCCAGCCCGCCTGCCGCTCAGATGCCATTTTGCCGGGCGATGCCATTTTGCCGCGCTGCTGCACGTCCCAATCCCAAATCGGATATTCAATCAAGCGTGGAGCAATTGCCAAATTGGTCAAGGCGCTTTGGATCAGCTGCCAAGCGGCACGGTGGTCTGGATGCGGATCAGCTCGCCACGGCAGCAGCATTAGTTCTGGTGAAAGACGGCTCAGGTGAACTTGGCAGCGATCGACCGCAGCTTCAAATCCCGCCTCATCCACCATAGGAATTGCGCCATCTTTTAGCTGTAGAAATGTGATTGACCGCCGGTCGATTCCCAGAATAGAAACTGCTGCAATCGTTTCTTGTTCTCGTAATGCCTTCAGCTTTGGTGCTGGATACTTGCGCGATCTTGGGTGCGACATTGTTCCATCGCTCATCACCAGGATGTATACCTGACACCCTAGCAATCGCAACAGGGCGATCGTTCCGCCACAGCCCAGCGTTTCATCGTCCGGATGCGGTGCGACAACTAAAATAGAGCGTTTAGCCAAAGTCTGGATCGACCGCATAGGCAAGGCGCATGGATTGGTCAGCATCTCAGCTGCAGACAAACTACTCATAGTCCCAGAGAGAAGAAGCCGACTCAGCATGAGACAAGACATATTGCCCTGCGCTGGTGAATGCTATATCATACGCAGGCTGCCTTAGGTAAAGCGTTAGGTCCCGAATGATTCGTTCCATTGGGTTGGGCGGCAGTAACCCTCTTGTACCCACTGACCGTTCGCAAAGCTGAATTACATCCATGCAGGCTTGTTCCACAACCGTTCTTGTCATGTTGGCATAGACCACAAGCTGCTTCGCCTGCGAGTGTGGAACATCTGGAGAACCTGCGAAAGTTGAGTCATAAGCTGTAAGGAAAGCAGCCGCATTCTTCAGCCACAGGTTGGCAGTTTCGAGGGCGATCGCCATTTTGCTAAAGCGCTCGGCTTGATACGGGTCTTGGATGCGATCGAGACTCTGCAAAAAATTCCGCGCCTCGTTAAACAAAACTTCCGCGCCCCCAAGCTGTACAGCGGCAAACCGGACAACGCCTGCACTCAGCCATGGTTGTCGGAAGTAGTCGCCGGGTTGACCGATGATTGACTCTTCCCCCAGTTCCACACCCGTAAAATCTACTTTGTAGCTAGCGGTCGCTTTCATTCCAGACGGCTGCCACCAGTTTGAATCGATCACCGTTGCCACTGCTTCCATTGGCACGATGCACATCTGCCAGCTTCCGTCGGGCAAGACCCCGTTAACAAACGGGCGATCGACATAGCCACAGCCAGAACAGAAAGTTTTACTACCTTCTAGGCGGTAGCGTCCATTGGCGATGGGAACGAGCTTTACGCCATCTGCCGCTTCTGCATTCCAAACGCCGAAGATTTTGTGGCGATCCTGGGCATCGGCAGCATAGCGAGCAATTTGCTCAGAAGTGCCAAAAGTTTGAATGAGCTGTAGTGCATTTACGTGTCCTTCGTAGATGCGTCCAACTGAAAGATTGCCGCTGCCAATTTGCTTCAACAGCATTAACAGATCGCCTGTGCAAGCTGACTCAATGCCTAGCCCCAAACCGCCCAGGTCTCGACGCAAGGGTGCAGCCAAAAAACCCAACTCAGCAATTAGCTTAAACTCTTCTTCTGGAAACGCATTTGGAAAATCAACGTTTGCTGCATTAGCTGCGCAAAACTCTTTAACTTCTGTTATGTACTTTAATATACCAGCTATTGCATTCTGCTTAAATGCTTGAACCAATGGCGTGTTATTCAACACAGAACGCCGAGGAAGCGCAACCATTCACTACCGCCTTATTTTGCATATCTAATTAAAAGTTGCAAAAATTAAAAAGGTTTATCCTCTGTCCTAAGTTATATTTAGATACTTACAAAGGCTGAGAGAGCATAGATTTTGAAAGATGTGATGGATTGAGCTTTCTAATCTAGGGTTAGTAGCGGCGGTTGCAGCTGCCAAAGTAAGTAGATGAGGCAATGAGCTGAAATATTACAATTTGACTTTTACTCTGCCGATCGATGGGCTAGCGAAGCTCCGTATTCCTCTGCAGTAAGTAAAATATTCATACTGAAATACTGAGATGCGTCTATGGATAGATTTGTTAACGCTTAATAAAACTCATAAATAGAGGTGTAATTAAGAGCCTGTAATGCCTTGCTAGCGCTGTTTGCAAGGAATATACGGCTTTTGTCAGCGGGTTATCCGCATGGCTCACCCATGAATATACCTCTTCATTCTTTGCCTCTTAGTCCCGTCGCCAAGCCTGTTTTTAAGCAATCGACCCCTCTTCAACGCTTTCGTGATGCGCCAGCGGTTCAACCTGCAATCGAATCGTTGCCGCTGGTGGAAGCCTTGCCGCTGCAGCAATGCAAAGTTTGTGTGATTGTGCCTGTTCGTAACGAAGCAGAAAATTTGGAATCCACACTGCAGGCTTTAGCGAATCAAGTAGATCTAAACGGGCGAAGAATCGATCCCAACTGCTATGAAGTGATTGTGTTTGCTAACAACTGCACCGATGAATCTGCAGCGATCGCCCGTCAGTTCGCGCAACAGCAGCCCGCATTTGTACAGCATATTGTGGAACGCACATTATCTGCCAAAGAGGCGTATATTGGGCGAGTCCGGCAGCTTTTAATGGATGAGGCTTATCGCCGATTTACCGAAATAGGGAATCCTCGTGGAATCATTGCCTCTACCGATGGCGATACCCAGGTTAGCCCAACCTGGATTGCGGCAACGATGCACGAAATTGAGAATGGTGCAGATGCAGTTGGGGGACGAATTGTGACGCACAAACGCGATCGTGCTCAGCTTGATGCCTATGCGAGAGCCTGCTTTTTGCGCGAAGTGGGCTATCGCTATTTGATTGCAGAACTAGAATCTTATCTTGACCCAGAACTACATGATCCCTTTCCGCGTCATTTTCAACATTATGGAGCGAGTTTAGCGGTAACGGCTGAAATGTATATCAAATCGGGCGGGATGCCAGCCGTCCGGACGCCTGAAGATGTTGCCTTCTACCGAGCACTGATGCGAGCAGATGCACGATTTCGGCATAGCCCCTTGGTGCGTGTTACCACTTCAGCCAGACAGATTGGGCGGGCAGAAGTAGGCCTGGCAAAGCAACTACAAGCGTGGCAAAAGATGGGGCAGCAGCGGCAGCCTTTTCTGGTTGAGCCAGCCGTAGCTGTCTTGACTCGAATGCAGGCACGTCGGCGTTTACGGCTGCTCTGGCAGCGTATTCAACAGGGTCATTTGATGATTCTCAACGACGCTAACGAAGATATAAAGTTTCTAGCAAATCTGCTAGACGTTACTATATCCTGGCTGATACAGGAAGCATATCAAGCAAGAAACTTTGGGCAGTTGTTCGATCGACTAGAGCAGCAGTTGAATAGTCGGCTGAGGCAGCGTTGGGCGATGGTGCCGATCGAGCTTGCCAATGAAGAACTGCGGTTCTACCGCAAGCGCTATTGCCAAGCCACAGGAACTTGAAGCGCCTTGAACAGCTTCACGACAGCGGATGATAAACGGCTATTGGCTGATGATCTACATCGATTTCAATTACCAAATCCGCCTCGGGCAGCAGCGGGGAAATGAATAGCTCTGGATGCAGCGATCGCCAAAAATATTCAACAAACTGCTCAATTTTTGCATCCAACATAGCCGATCGCCCTGATGCAGTGAGGCGCTGCTCTGCCTGCTTGCGCCACTGCTGGCTAAAACGGTAGTCTGTAGGCTTCAGGATCAGTAAACGATCGAGCAATGCCCAGAGCGGCAGATAGGCAGCTAAGTTAGCATTAACCTTGCGGGCAAAATCGCGATCGGCAGCCGTATTGATCGGGGGCGGAGCGGTTTCAAACGCTGCCGGCTCGATCGGCTGCACGCCGACAAACCACCCTTCAAACAGCACAATATCTGCATAGAGAATCGTTTCTGGGGTTGTGCGATCGCCCATGCCCTGCCAGGCCGACTTATCAAAGCGGGGCACCGTAACCGGAAACTGCCTGTTTCGTAGCTGCTGCAGCACAGACAGCCCTAGCTGTACATCGTGCGTTCCCGGCGGTCCGCGCCAGCGAAAGCGTGGATCTTGCTGCTGTAGGTAGAGGCGATCCGCATAGGATTTATACAAATCGTCGATTGAGATCTGACAGAGCTGGAGATCCCAGTGTTGCAAGACTTGCCTCAAAATCGCAGCTAGCGTTGTTTTGCCAGTTCCCTGCCCGCCCAAAATGCCTTGTACTAAAGGACGCTGCTCCACTCCAGATTGATTAATCTGCTGATGCCAGCTCACAAGCTGCGTCGCCAGCGGCAACCACAGTTGCCAAAGTAGCTCCATGGGACAGGTTTCCCAGCCTAATGTTTGCCGACAGAAGGTTTCAAGGGTGGGATAGACAGCCCGAAATCGGCTGGCGTGTGCTTCCACGGTAGTTCTGGCATCTTCTGCAGTCTCCACCTGTGCTGCAGCCATCCAAGCAGGCTGCAGATGGGCACACCAATGAGCGGTGAGAAAGTCAATCGGCAGCGATCGTCCGGCTGCCAGCTCAGATAGCGCTGCATGGAGCTGAGGATCACGCTCAAAATCACCCGGATCAGCAAAATGGGTCAACGGCTATACCTGCTTTTGTGACGCTATGCGCCTGAATTGTTTTTAGGGAAAAGCTCAGCTGCTCGAGCTTTCATCAGAATGTTCTTCCTAAATCTGCGCCTAGCACTATATAAAAATATGCCACTGCTTGAGCATTCAAAATTTATCCTTTAACTTAAGCAGCATCAAAAACTTAATTAATCTTTAAGTAGCAACAATTTAACGTAAGATTGAGGCGATGGATGAGCGATGGTAATCCGCTATACCAAGCTGACCTCATAATTCTCGTAATTTACAGTGGGAGATTGCACTTTAGTGGCACTCCGCATCCCAATTACTGACGATCTTATGCGCCTAGAGCAGTTGCAGGCTTTTTTAGCGGTGGCAGAAGCCGGAAGTTTTCAGCAGGCAACACAGCGCTGTAAAGTGACCCAGCCCACCATTAGCCGCCAGATCCAGGGGCTAGAGGCAGAGCTGGGATTGCCGCTATTTCACCGCACTTCTCAGGCAAAGCTGACGCTTGCCGGAGAACGGTTTTTGCCTCGCGCTCGCAGAATTTGCCAAGAGTGGCAGACTGCCACGACCGAGCTTGCCGATCTCCTGGCGGGGAAGCAGCCAGAGCTTTGTGTGGCGGCAATCCACTCGGTTTCGGCTCATTTTTTGCCGCCCGTGCTGCAGCAGTTCTGCGAAGATTATCCAGCTGTGCAGCTGCGAGTCACCTCACTGGGGAGCGATCGCGCCCTTAAAGTTCTAAAAGATGGCTTAGTAGATGTGGCGATCGTCATGAATAACCGATTTTTGACGGCTAGCCCTGAAATGGTGGTGGATGTCCTCTATGACGAGCCCGTGGAGGTGCTGATGGCAGCTAACCACCCCCTAACGCGATATAGCCGCGTCCCCTGGGAGGCGATCGCTGATTATCCGCAGGTGGTGTTTAAAGACGGCTATGGTATGCAGCGCCTTGTCCAGGAGCAGTTTCAGCGCAAATCGCTAACGCTGAAGCCCGCAATTGAGCTGAATACGCTGGATGGCTTCCGGGGCATGGTGCGTCAGGGAGAGCTGACGGCACTGCTGCCCCGATCGGCACTGCTCGATGTCCACACTGATCCAACCTTGGTGATCCGCCCCACCGAAGATCCAGTGCTGAGCCGTCAGGTGGTACTGGTTACTTCGCAAGATCGGCTTGATATTCCGCCGATTGAGCATTTCCGGGCGCTAGTACAGCAGCTTGTTAAGACACAGCTAAACTTGCAGCCGTCGGCGCTTAGCTTTTAGGCGCTTAGTTTTTAGGCGCTTAAGCTTTTAATTGTAGAAAATTGCCGATCGCTGTAGATGCCGACATTTTGTAGCCTAGCTTGCCTTAAACAGCACCGCCTGATGGTAGTCGTTATTCAATCGGTAGTGTTTTCGATCGATACTAGATATCCTGCTGCCGTATTCTCCCTCACCTGACCTGCAGAACAGCTCATGAGTAATGTGTTTCGAGATCTGCTCCGCAAAGTGGGCAGCGGTGCCCATACCAGTAAAGATTTGACCCGCGCAGAGGCAGCAGCGGCGACTGAAATGATGCTGCTCAAAGAAGCAACGCCTGCCCAAATTGGTGCCTTTATGATCGCCCATCGCATCAAACGCCCGACAGGGGAAGAGCTGGCAGGCATGTTGGATGCCTACGATGCGCTAGGTCCAAAGCTGATGCCATTTGCCGCCCCTTACCTGCCTGTGGTCATAGGAAGCCCCTATGATGGGCGATCGCGTACCGCTCCGGTTACGCCGATCGTGGCGCTGCTGCTGGCAACGGTAGGTTGTCCGGTGGTGCTGCACGGCGGACGGCGGATGCCCACCAAAGAAGGGCTACCGCTGGTGGAAATTTGGCAGTACTTGGCAGTGGACTGGACGACACTGCCGTTGGAACAGGTACAGCAGGTCTTTGCCAAAACAAAACTGGGATTTGTCTATTTGCCCAACCATTTTCCTTTAGCGGAAGACATTGTGCCCTACCGGGAGCAGTTGGGCAAGCGTCCGCCGTTTGCCACCGTCGAGCTGTTTTGGTGTCCTTATGCGGGAGAAGCGATCGTGGCATCGGGCTATGTGCATCCGCCGACCGAAGAAATGGGCAGCATAGCGGCGGCACTGCGTGGAGTACAGCGTTACATCACAATTAAAGGGTTGGAAGGAAGCTGTGATCTCCCCCGCGATCGTACCTGCATTGTGGGTGTTCACCGACCCGACACCGAGCCACCGTTTGAACGACTGCTGCTGCACCCGCGAGATTACGGGCTGGCTGACACAGATGTGCCTCTAGACTCTACCGAAGCTTATATTGCTAACCTTCAGGCAGTCCTAAACGGAACTGCTTCACCGCTAATGGACTCTGCTGTCTGGAGCGGTGGCTTTTTCCTATGGCAGAGCGGCGTTTGCACTGACATGAGCGCAGGACTTGAAAAAGCCAGAGCCCTGCTAATGAGCGGTGAAGCGCTACAAACCTTGATCGAGCTGAGAAAAGCAGTGAAGCTGTTTGCACCGAGTTTGGTGGGCGATCGCAGCGGATAAGCGGCTTGCCCATGCAACAAATATGCAAAAGCCTGGCTCATGCCAAAACTATAGCAACCGCTGTAGCGGTTCCCATACCTGTTGACACGGCTCTTTGGAAAGAAATATAGGGAAGCGCCTAAAAGAATTTGCTCTTGCGGAACCTCACCCAAATTAAATCCCCTCTTCTACAGTAAGAGTGTGTGTATCGCGCAGAGCTATCATGAATCGCCCGCCCTCTTCTCAGACCCCTGCCCTGTGGAACCTGTTGCGCTGGATTATTCAACCGATCGAGTATCTAGATGAGTGCGCTCATCGCTATGGCGATTGTTTTGCACTCGATTTTGGCACAAGTCACCCATTCGTATTTTTTAATGACCCAAAAGCGGTTGAGCAACTGTTCACAGCACCGATCGGTAGCTTTGATTCAGGACGGGCAAACTGGATACTACGACGCACGCTAGGAGACAACTCGCTGCTGCTGCTAGATGGCGAACGGCATCAGCGACAGCGGCAGCTAATTATGCCGCCTTTCCACGGCGAACGGATGCGGGCGTATGGAGAAATAATTTGTCAAATTACCGAGCGCGTCACCCAGCAGTGGAAGCCCGGAGTACCGTTTAGTGTCCGTCCGGCTATGCAAGAAATTTCGCTGCGGGTGATCATGCAAGCAGTGTTTGGCTTGGCAGAAGGCGATCACCCCCAAACCGATCGATATGAGCAGCTCAAATCCGTGCTGGATAATTTTTTGAAGCTGACTGCCTCTCGATTTGGGTTTGCAATGGGGCTGTTTCCGCTGCTGCAAAAAGATTTAGGACCCTGGACGCCGGGCGCTAAGTTTAACCGCATGAAGCAGGAAATTGATACGCTGCTGTATGCCGAGATCCAGGAACGCCGCGCTAATTTTGACCCACAGCGATCGGATATTTTGAATCTACTGCTGTCTGCACAGGATGAAACCGGACAGTCCATGACCGATGAAGAACTGCGCGATGAACTCATTACCCTGCTGCTGGCAGGACACGAAACTACAGCAACCGCTTTGAGCTGGGCGCT
This sequence comes from Phormidium tenue FACHB-886, assembly GCF_014764505.1. GTDB lineage: Bacteria > Cyanobacteriota > Cyanobacteriia > Elainellales > Elainellaceae > FACHB-886. The sequence continues at coordinate 40,620 of NZ_JACXWX010000012.1, read as the reverse complement.
GTATTGGATTCATCAATTGCCCGATGTACGGGAAAAAGTGCTGGCAGAACTGCAAGCCTTGGGCAGCGATCCAGAACCCCTGGCGATCGCCCGTGCTCCCTATCTCAGTGCTGTCTGTGCCGAAACGCTGCGAATTTATCCGGTCGCGCTCATCACCGAAATCCGAATTGCTAAAGCGTCTGTGCAGGTGATGGGCTATGACTTTGAGCCAGAAACCATGCTCACCCCTTGTATCTATCTGATCCACCAGCGCGAAGACCTCTATCCCAATCCGCGGCAGTTTAAGCCAGAACGCTTTTTGGAGCGGCAATATTCCCCCTATGAATATTTGCCGTTTGGCGGCAGCAACCGCCGCTGCATTGGGGCAGCGTTCGCTTTGTTTGAGATGAAGCTGGCGCTAGCAACAATCCTGACGAACTATCATCTGGCGTTGGCAGACGATCGCCCTGTGAAACCTATGCGGCGAGGGGTAACGGTTGCGCCTAAAGGCGGCATCAATTTGACGGTGAAAGAGCTGAGACAATCAGAGACGAAGGCTGCTGCCGTCCTGTAAGCTTTGTTTGCGCTCTTAGTTCCTAACCTTATTTTGGGGTTCCTAACCTTGTTTTTTGGGCTTTTGCCCTGCGGTTCTGTTGTTTTTCATTCTTCATTGACCCATGACTGGTTCTTATTCTCCGCTCCCTGTTGCAATGACGATCGCCGGCTCGGACAGCGGCGGTGGTGCAGGGATTCAGGCTGATCTACGGACGTTCGCGTTTCACCGCATTCATGGCACGAGTGCTTTAACCTGCGTCACGGCACAAAACACACTGACCGTGACGCGAGTCGATGCGCTGCCACCGGAAGCAGTGACGGCCCAAATTGCTGCAGTGGCAGAAGACATTGGGATTCAGGCGGCAAAAACAGGCATGCTGCTGAATCAGGAGATCATGACAGCGGTGGCGGCGCAGATAGAAGCGATCGCTCTCTCTGCGCTAGTAATTGACCCGGTGATGGTGTCTCGCACGGGTGCGCAGCTAATTGATAATGCTGCAGTTGCGACTTTACGCGATCGGCTGATTCCATTGGCTGCCGTTCTTACACCCAACCGCTACGAAGCTCAGATTTTGAGCGGTCAGCAGATTGAGACGCTGAAGGATATGCAAGATGCTGCTCAAGCGATCTGGTTGCTGGGATCAAAGGCAGTGTTGGTTAAAGGCGGCGGCATGGTCGGCGATCTGCGCGGAGTAGATGTCTGGTTTGACGGCGATCGGCTCGAAGTTCTACAAACTGAAACGGTAGAGACGACTGACACCCACGGCACAGGCTGCACGCTCTCAGCTGCAATTGCGGCAAATTTGGCGATCGGGCAAGATAGCCTAACGGCTACAAAAAAAGCCAAAGCCTATGTGACGAGCGCATTGCAGCATGCTCTGCGAATCGGCAAAGGGCAGGGTCCTGTAGGTCATTTTTTCCCACTGTTAACAGGACAGTCCTAATTGGACGCTTGTTTGACGCTTGTTTGGACACTTGTAAAGTCAGCTGAATCTAGCCGATCGCCCCTGCTGTATAAGCTGAATAAATAGATTTAGCATTGCCTAATACGGACAACTTCCATAGATTGATGGTTAACTAGTGTTTAGAGTAATTATTTAAAGTAATTACGCGATTGAGTTGAAGGGAAAGACTTTCGGTAGATGCGTTAAAGCTGCAGCTGATGGTTAACTCTTTAGCGTGTCATCGCGGCGGGTTGAAAGCTTAATATCTAGCAAAGCAAGTTCTCTAGATTAAGCATTCAATACTAAAGCCAATCAGGGTGTATAAAAAATAACATTCTAGCTCGCTGCTGAATATACGGGTAGTCGAAGCTAGCTTGGTATATTTACGGCTTCTTTAATGACTTAACGAGCCAGTCTAGGCTGAAGTTTAGGCGGTGGATTGGCTTGGTTAAATTAACAGCAGATGCTCTAAGGCTTATGCATATCTCAGTAGCATGAGCTTTCTGGGTCAGGCTGCTTCTGCGCAGAACTTTGGTTTCATCTTTTTCTACGGTTGGAATAAAAAGATTCTGCAAACTCTTCGTCTGAAGTAACTACTTCTCTAAAAATTCGTTTAAAGTCAGTACAAACACTGCTTTACACTAACTTAACAGAAGAAATCTGTAAGTATTTTTTCGGCTATTATTCCCGCAGCACTACCACAATGAATGATTTCCCAATCCCGGCAGCAGTAGCAGCGAGCCAGGTTCGCTTTCCCATCAGCGTTGAACCACCACACCCTTCTACGCTCTGTCTGACGAAGCGGCTGCTAGATATTGTTGGCGCAGTGATCGGGCTGCTGGTTCTAGCAATTATTTTTGTCCCGGTTGCAATTGCCATTAAGCTTGATAGCCCTGGAGCAATCTTCTACAGCCAGGTGCGCTATGGGTTACAGGGTCGGCCGATCGTTGTTCATAAATTTCGATCGATGGTGCAGAACGCCGATGCCCTTAAGGGTTCGGTTCCAAATGAAGTTAAAGGGTTCTTTTTCAAGAATCAAAAAGATCCCAGAGTCACCCGCGTAGGGCGCTTCCTTCGCAAGACCAGCCTCGATGAATTTCCACAGTTCTGGAACGTCTTAATCAGCGAAATGAGCCTGGTAGGAACCCGCCCCCCGACTTACGATGAAGTAATTCACTATGACGATCACCACTGGAAGCGCCTCAACGTCAAGCCAGGGCTAACAGGTGAATGGCAAATCAGTGGGCGATCTGCCGTACGAGATTTTGAAGAGGTCGTCAAACTGGATCTGCGCTACCAATTGCTGTGGACTCCTTTCTACGATCTGGCAATCATCGGTAAAACGCTAGCGGTTCTGCTAACGAAGCGGGCAGGTGCCTTCTAGAGGCGCTGGAGTTGGGCAGTGCTTTCAGTAACTTGTGCGTGAACAAACAGGGTGAAGAGTTCGCCCTTTTTTTTGTGCTTCATAATAGCTGCCAGAGCGGTTAGAGCAGAAACATTTTTGTGAGCACACGCCCACAAAAATGTTCTAAATGCACTGACGACAGCTATAACTGCTCTTAGGTGCGGTAGGTCTACAGGGATGAATCACCCATCTCTGACAATGGATGCATCCCAGGAGATAGAGAAACACCACTTTCTATAGCAATTCCTGCAGTTTTTTTGCTGTATGGTCCGCGGGATGAGGCACACAGCAAAAAATACTCTTCATCAAGTACGAAGCGCTATAAATTTCCTAAATAAATTTTTGTTTTGGTGATTGATCTGAGCAGAGTTTGAGTAAAGTTAAACAGGTTTGTCCATCACGCTATATGTGCGTCTATCTTCAGCAGGCTTTGTTATGGGTGGTGTAAGGGAGGGCGACGATGTTTGAGTTAATTACCCAAATCCTGATCTTGGTTGGGATCTATTTCCTGGTACGGTTTGTATTGCTAACCTGGATCGACCGGCGGTATCTCACTTGGCTGGGCGGTTTGGTGCTAGTGCTGCTGCTGGTGCTGGCGTTTTTCGATCCCACCAATCGTACAGTTGGCATCTTGTGGGGTATTTTGTCTTTTCCTTTGCGCCCTCTGGGGTTATCCCTACTGCTGCTCGGTTACGCCGTTAGCGCTGGCACCAAAAAAGTCCGGGGTCCTCAGGTTATGGCAGCTCTGCTGATCTTGTTAATCTCCAGCTTGCCGCTAACTGCCTACCTGCTAACCGCCCAAACAGAGCAGCGATCGGCACTAGAGTTAAGCCAGCGTCCGGTTGATCGTGATGTCCCTGCTATCGTCGTTTTAGGGGATGGCACTGCCCCTAGCAACCCTGCTTACCGCCTGCGTTCGCAGCTTAGCAATGTGGCAGATGGCCTGAGCGTAGCGCTGCAGTCGCGGCTGCTGTATGCCAGCCAGCTTTATGCCGAACAACGAGCGCGGGGAATTAGCCCGATCGTGATTGTGAGCGCCGGACCACAGCCAATTTTGGCGCAGCCCGACGTCACCTCTGAGCAGGCGATCGTCAACTTTTTGGTGCAGCGGGGCGGTGTGCCGGCTGAGCAAATCCGTGTAGATGAGCGGGGGATCGATCCCCGCAGCAGCGCGATCGCCGTCCGTCAAATCCTTACCCCTGGCAATGTCCCGTTTGACTGCCGCGTGTATGCGATTTGCGACAACAACTTTCAAGAAATCCCAACAACGACCGCTGAGGGTCCTCGCATTCCAATCATCCTTGTGACTCCAGCGCTAGGCTTGCGCCGGGCTGCCTCCACCTTTGCCCGTCTCAATTTTGGCATCATTCCCCGACCCACAGATTTCTACGTGTTTCAAAGCCAAGCTGGGCTCCGCCTTGCTGCCCTCACGGATCTAATTCCCAGTGCTGAAGCGCTGACGATCACTAGCCGCGTGGTTGATGAGTATCTGGCAACGGTCTACTACTTCCTGCGGGGCTGGTTGACTGATCCTTTGGGAGTGTAAGTTATTGTTGTGGGGGGAGTAACAATGTGGCTTGCCCCACAACTCTTCTGAATCAGTATTACTTTATGTCTCGACTGCAAAAACTAGGCGGCTACCTGCGTCCTCACTGGCGAAAAGCAACCGTAGGAGTTTTATCGCTGCTGGTAGTGAATGCGCTGGGGGTCTATATTCCACTGCTGATTCGAGATGGGCTGGATGAACTGCAGGCAACCTTTACGTTCGATCGCGTGGTTTACTACGCAGTGCTGATCTTGGGGCTTGCTTCCGCCATGTGGGTGGTGCGGATGACTTCGCGGGTGTGGCTATTTGGCTTGGGTCGACAGGTAGAATTTGACCTGAAGCAGCGCATCTTTAGCCATCTGCTGAAAATGGAGCCTGCTTATTTTGCAGTGAATACGCCAGGAGATTTGATTAGCCGCGCCACTAGCGATGTAGACAATGTTCGACGACTCTTGGGTTTTGCGGTACTCAGTTTGGCCAACATGGTGTTTGCCTATGCGCTGACGCTGCCCGCTATGTTTGGCATCAACGTGCGGCTAACGCTGGTGGCGATCGCCATCTACCCCGGCATTCTGATTCTGGTGCAGCTCTTCAGTCACCGCCTGCGAAACCAGCAGCTCCAAGTGCAGGAAGCCAACGCTGAGCTGAGCGACTTGATCCAGGAAGACATGAGCGGCATGGCGTTGATCAAAATCTACGCGCAAGAAGGCAACGAGCGCCGTGCCTTTCGCCAGCTCAATCGTCAGCTCTTGGGGGCAAATCTGAAGCTCGCCAAAACGCAAAATACGCTGTTTCCGTTGCTGCGTGGTTTAGCAAGCATTAGCCAGCTGGCGCTGCTGGCGCTGGGAATTGGTGCGATCGCCAATGGCTCTGTCAGCGTGGGTGATTTTGTGGCACTGCTGCTGTTTGCCGAACGGCTGGTGTTTCCCACGGCGCTGCTGGGCTTTACGATCACGGCATATCAGCGCGGCGAAGTGAGTATCGATCGTCTGGAAACCATTCTTCTAGCCGAGCCGCAGATCCGGGATGTCTCGGGGGCGATCGCTCTGCCACCCGAGCAGGTCAAAGGTTGCCTGACGGTGCAGCACCTCAGCTACACCTACCCTGGCGCAGACCATCCTGCAGTTCAAGACCTCAACTTCACAATCAAACCCGGACAGACGGTAGCGGTTGTGGGACCGATCGGCTCTGGTAAGTCAACCTTGGCTAATTTGCTGCCACGCCTGCTCGATGTTGCGCCCGGTCAAATTTTTCTGGATGGATTGGACATCACGCAGATTCGGCTGCGCGATCTACGAGCGGCGATCGCCTACGTCCCGCAAGAAAGCTTTTTGTTCAGCACTACAATCAAGAACAACATTCGCTATGGCGATCCCATCAGCGAACAAACTGAGGTCGAGCAAGCCGCTAAGCAAGCCCAAATTCATCCCGAAATTCTCAATTTTCCGCAGCAGTACAAAACTGTGGTGGGCGAACGCGGCATTACTCTCTCTGGGGGACAGCGGCAGCGGACGGCGTTGGCGCGGGCGCTCTTAGTCGATGCGCCAATTCTGATTTTGGATGATTCGCTCTCCAGCGTAGACAACCAGACTGCCACCCAAATTCTTCGCAACCTTTCGGAAGGGATGCGCCGCAAAACGGTAGTATTCATTACGCACCAGCTCGGCGCAGCCGCAACCGCCAATCGGATTATGGTGATGGATCAAGGGCAAATTGCCCAATCGGGTACGCACGCCGAGCTCCTGCAGCAGGGCGGGTTATACCAATCGCTCTGGGAAAAACACACCCTGGAGCAGTACCAGGCAAGCTAGCCTTATCACAGCCTATGGATCGCCTCCCCTCCCCCTTTGTCCCCAATTGCGAGATACTGATTGCGAGGTGCGTCTGAATACGGAAAGCCGCCTTTTAGGATGACATTGAGATTATGACCAAAAAGAATTTTGGAATGGACGACGCTGCAATGGAAGGGGATGCACCCACGCTGAGCCTGACTGATGAACACGGGCGATCGCTGGTTTGCTATGTGGAGCGCTCCATGCAGCTAGAAGGCAAGGAATATGTGCTGCTGATGCCGATCGATTCGCCGATCGAAGTATTTGCCTGGGAAGGCGACGAAGATGAAGGCGACGAAGACGAAATGCTCGTCGATATTGACGACGAAGAGCTAGACGAGATTTTTTCAACCGCTAGAGCTGTCCTGGCTGAAGAAGATTTGATTCTACAGCGGACGGCTCTGACGCTGACTGCCAGTGGCGAGCTGCCAGAGGTAGCAGAGGAAGATATCATCACCCTAGATATTGAAGAAGAAGGGCAGATCAACTTTGAGCAGTTCCAGCAGCTGGCCTCTTTCTTCCACGAAGACCAGGAATACGTGATTTGTACCCCGCTCGACCCGCTGCTGTTTTTTGCCCGCCTAAATACCAGCGGCAAGCCAGAGCTACTTTCCCCAGAGGAGTTTCAGCACTTACTCTCGCTTGACGAATTCAAAGCCCTTCAGTCTGAGCTAGAATATGACGCTTCGACAGATGACGAAGAATAGAGTCGGCAGAGTAGTTTTTTAGCGTTGCGCCAGCATCTGAAGAAACTACACCGCGCGCTCTACCCTAATTCCCAATTGCGCTTATGAAAACCGTTTCTCGCATCTCCAAATGGTTCTTCTACCTGCTGGTGTTTCCGGCTGTGTTAGGGGTTTGTGGTTGGCAGGGTTGGTCATGGTGGAGTTGGGCATCTGCGCCTGTTGCTGAAGCCGCTACTCCGCAGGCAAGCGGTTCTGCGGCAGGCAATCCGCCTACGGGCAATCAAACCGTGCAAATTAAAATTCCTGAGGGCACAACGGCGCAGCAAATTGGTGAAGACCTGAAAGCGGCAGGTTTGATTCGATCGCTCGACGCCTGGAATCTCTGGACAAGGTGGCAAACCTTACAGAACCGGGAGGGCAGCTTCCAGGCAGGAACCTACGCCATCTCGCCCACAGAGCCGATGTCTGCGATCGCCGATAAACTTTGGGAAGGGCAAGTTGTTGAACGCAGCTTTACAATTCCCGAAGGCTGGAACATTCAGCAAATGGCAAATTACTTTGCCGAGCAGGGCTTCTTTTCAGCCGAAGATTTCATCGCGGCTACCCAGCAAATTCCGCGCGATCGCTTCCCCTGGCTGCCCGAAGGACTGACCCAGCTAGAGGGCTTCCTCTACCCCGATACCTATCAGTTCGCAGGCGAACTGACCCCACAGCTTGTCATCGACCAAATGCTGGGTCAGTTTGAGCAGATCGCTCTGCCTGTTTTTCAGCGGGCACAAGGGCAAACGCCTTACACGCTGCTGCAGTGGGTAACGTTAGGCAGCGTCGTTGAGAAGGAAGCTGCTGTGAGCCAAGAGCGCCCTCAGATTGCCAGCGTTTTCGCCAAGCGCCTGCGAGAAGATATTCCCCTTGCTTCTGACCCCACGGTGGAGTATGGATTGGGGATTCGGCAAACCAAGGAGCAGCCCTTAACCTATGCCCAGGTCAACACCCCCTCGCCCTACAACACCTATCTAAATGCCGGGCTGCCGCCCAGCCCAATCGCCAGTCCTGGACGCGCCAGCCTGGAAGCTTCGGTCAATCCACCGGATACAGAGTATCTCTACTTTGTGGCCCGCTACGACGGAACACATGTCTTCAGCAGAACGCTAGCCGAACACGAAGCAGCCCAGGAAACGATCCGATCTGGGGTTGAGGCAGAACAAAATACGCCACAGCTTCCCACTGCTCCTAGCGCTTCTCCAGGAGCTTCTCCCAGCGTTTCACCGGGAGCTTCACCTCCGGCAGAATCACCTTCTCCCAGCCCGATAGGCGGCTAATCTTGTAAGCAAAACAGCCCGCGCTGCGGGCTGTTTTGTCGGAATTTATGTTTCCATAAGGAGCGATCGCCTTAGGCTTCTTCGATAACCTTCACTTTGGTTGCCAGCCCCAAGAACTTTAAGACACAGATCATTCCCCAAGTGGCATCGATCTCCCACCACTTCAAGCCGTGCCGTGCTGAATACTGGTAGGCATGATGGTTATTGTGCCAGCCTTCGCCATAAGCCAGCACAGCAGCCCACCAGCAGTTTGTGGAGCGATCGTCAGAGTTATAGGTCCGGTAGCCAAATTTGTGCGTGGCGCTGTTCACTAGCCAGGTGCAATGGTAAACCACCACCAAGCGCACAAATACACCCCAGAAGACAAACGACCAGCCGCCCAGCAGATATAGCACGCCAGCAAACGCTACTTGGATCAAAAAGAAGTTCTTGTCCAGAAACTGGTAAAACCGGTCGTCTGCAATATCTTTGGTAAAGCGAGGCACTTCTACCTCAGCCGGCACTTCGTACAGCAGCCAGCCCATATGGCTCCACCAGAATCCTTTGGTGGAATCGTGGTGATCGACGTCCTGATCAGAATGCAAATGATGGTGACGATGCAAGCCTACCCACCAAATCGGCCCGCCCTGCATTGAGAGCGTTCCACAGAACACCAGAAAATATTCTAGCCATTTAGGAGTCTGAAAGCTGCGATGGGTTAGCAGGCGGTGCCAACCCATCGTAATGCCCAAACCACCTGTGACCCAGTGCAGCACCAGCGCCAGAATCACGCCTTGCCAGCTAAATAACCCTGGCAGAAACGCGCAAAGTGCCGCAATGTGAATGGCTGTCATAAAGACAATCACAATCCAGTCGCGAGAAAGTTTGGTCGAAGTTGCAATAGTCATGAAGTCATCTCAAGGTAGACAGTGCCAAACTGGCAAGCTAGCGCTTGCCTGAGCGCCCCAACCCAATCTTTACGGCACAGTACGGTGCTAAGAATTGGTCTGCGCTTCTTCCACAAGTTTGATCTTGGTTGCCAAACCTAAGAATTTCAGAACCGAGATCATTCCCCAAGTGGCATCGATCTCCCACCACTTCAAGCCATGCCGTGCTGAATATTGGTGGCTGTGGTGGTTGTTGTGCCAGCCTTCGCCGTAAGCCAGCAGAGCAACCCACCAGCAGTTTGTGGAGCGATCGTCAGAGTCATAGGTACGATAGCCAAATTTGTGCGTGGCGCTATTTACCAGCCAAGTCGTATGATAGACCGCAACCAAGCGCACAAATACGCCCCAGAAGACAAACGACCAGCCGCCCAACAGATAGAGCACGCCAGCAAATGCCACCTGGATCAGAAAGAAGTTCTTATCTAGAAACTGATAAAACCGATCGTTTGCAATGTCTTTCGTAAAACGAGGGACTTCAGTTTCAGCCGGAACATCATAGAACATCCAGCCCATGTGGCTCCACCAGAAGCCCTTACTGGAATCGTGGTGGTCGGGGTCTTGGTCAGAATATAAGTGGTGGTGACGGTGTAGCCCTACCCACCAGATCGGTCCGCCTTGGAGTGAGAGCGTCCCGCAAAACGTCAAAATATACTCTAGCCATTTGGGAGTCTGAAAGCTGCGGTGCGTCAACAGCCGATGCCAGCCCAGGGTAACACCGACCCCAGCCGTGAGCCAATGCAGCACTAGCGCCAGAATCACGCCTTTCCAGCTAAATAGCCCTGGAAAAAAGGCAAATACTGCGGCAATGTGAAGCGACACCATAAAAATGGTGACAACCCAGTCACGGGGAAGTTTGGTCGTGGTTGCAATAGTCATGTAGTCATCTCAACGTGAACAAAGGTAATGTTCTAAAACAAGTTGGCGTTTTGAAAGAATCTCAAGACAGACCTTTCAAAAAATCACCACCTACTCTAAAACGCCACCGAACGGCGTGCCAATCTGCGCGACAATAGAATCCGCGCTTCTGGTGAATCATCCAACCGCGATCATTATCTCCAAATAGGGGGAATACAGGAGAAATGAGCAGCTTAGAGCAGCTTCAACAGGCAGAACACGCACTATTTCAAATCTTTTCCGGTATTGACGCTCAGGTCAAGAAAAATTTGCGCCGAATGCTAAATGCCTTTAGACGGCATCAAGTTGGCGTTCAGCACTTTGCCAGTGTCTCTGGCTATGGGCATGATGATCTGGGTCGGCAGGTGCTCGATCGAGTTTTTGCAGAAGTCATGGGTGCCGAAGCAGCCATCGTACGAGTACAGTTTGTTTCTGGGACTCACGCGATCGCCACTGCCCTGTTTGGTATCTTGCGCCCCGGTGACGAACTGTTGGCGGTGGCAGGGGCGCCCTACGACACGCTGGAAGAAGTAATTGGGCTGCGAGGCCACAGCAAAAATTCTATCGGGCAAGGTTCCCTCAAAGACTTTGACATTCGCTATCGCCAGTTGGAGCTGACGAAAGCGGGTGAAATTGACTGGAGCGTCCTCGCTCATGCCGTTAGACCGGAGACAAAGCTGGTGCATATCCAGCGGTCATGCGGCTACTCTTGGCGACCCAGCCTCTCTATTTTAGACATTGAAAAAATTTGTCGCCTGGTTAAACAGCAAAATCCCAATACAATTTGTTTTGTGGATAACTGCTATGGCGAGTTTGTTGCCGATCGGGAACCCACTGCCGTAGGCGCAGACCTGATAGCAGGCTCGTTGATCAAAAATCCGGGTGGGACGATCGCCCCCGCAGGTGGCTATGTGGCTGGGCGGGCAGACCTGGTAGAGCTAGCAGCCTGTCGCCTTACAGCTCCGGGGATCGGCAGCGAGGGCGGTGCCACCTTCGACCAAAATCGCCTGCTGTTTCAAGGGCTCTTCCTTGCTCCGCAGATGGTGGGCGAAGCGATGAAGGGCAACCACCTGACGGCAAAAGTCTTTCAACAGCTGGGCTATCCGGTCAATCCGTTGCCGGAAGCACCCCGACGAGACGTGATCCAGGCGATCAAGCTTGGCTCTCCCGAAAAAATCCTTGCCTTCTGCAAAGCCATCCAAGTCCATTCACCGATCGGCTCTTATCTCAGCCCTGTTCCTGCCTCGATGCCAGGATACGAAAGCGAACTAGTGATGGCAGGCGGTACCTTTATTGACGGCAGCACCTCCGAGTTTTCGGCAGATGGACCGCTGCGCGAACCCTACGTGGTCTTTTGTCAGGGCGGCACCCACTGGACGCATGTGGCAATTGCGCTAGAGGCAGCAATCGAAGCGGTAGGCGCGGCATGAGGCAGCGCTGCCTCCGTCCAAGTCTCGATCAAGGCAGCTGAGAACTCAAGATTGATAGCGCCGTGTTTATAGCACTATGCTAATCACTCAATCGCATACTACTGGATCTTTTGATACTGCTCAAAAACAGCACAGCTCAAGCCTTCCAGCGCGTTCTACCCCACCAAACAGACTTTCTTTTGCTTGATAGCCGATCCCGCCTTCTCTATAATCAATTCTTGTATCGTTATGCGCCGCCGGGCTAAAGGCAAAACGCTGGAGCAACACGACTATGGCATTGATCACCACGGGTAAGCAGCTAATTAAAGACTTGGAAGCCTCAGGCGCGTTGGGGCTGTATGTCCCGCTGGAGGGTGGGTATGAGGGACGCTACAAGCGGCGCGTTCGAGCAAATGGTTACACCATGTTGACCCTCTCGGCACGGGGACTGGGCGATCTCGATGCTTATCTGTTGAACGTCCATGGAGTGCGTCCGCCGCACTTGGGCAAGAAAACCCTAGAGCGTGAAGGGGCAGTTGGCTATCGCTATTTTGCTGCGCCTGTTGCAGGCTACCAGCTAGAAACTCTGCCTGCGAAATCCAAAGGATTAGTGATCTGGCTGCTGGAGGGAGCGATTTTGTCGCAGCAAGAGCTGCAATACCTGGTGTCGCTGCCGTCGATCGAACCCAAAATTAAAGTGATGATTGAAATGGGCGGAGGTCGCACGTTTCAGTGGAAGCCGCTACGAGAGTTTGTGGTTGCAGCCTGAGGACGGCGCCATCTCCAGGAGCAGGGTGAAGTTCTCTTAAGTTCATGACGATGGGGCAGAAAGCTGTGCCGCAGGTAGTGGGCAATAGCTTTTCTATTTGTTAAACTGTATCCCTCGTTACCGTTTCGCTTAATCCAGCGGGGACTGAGCGAAATACACCGGGATCAGCAGATTACGGCAGTTTGCAATACATGCAAGTTCTGCCGCTCTGCGGTAGACTCCAATATATGGCGAGATCAAGTGAATTACTTCGCTAAACTTGCCTCATTGTTAGCGTACTAACCCTAGTAAGGGTGATTAATTTGTACTATCCCTTACGCTCCTTAGGGGAGGGGAATTGGTTTAAGCTCATCTGCGGAGCCAGCTTTCAACACCTCCCTGCCGTGCGAAGCCTAACGTTAGCCTATGCCTTGGCGGGTGCAGACTGTGTCGATGTTGCTGCCGACCCAGCCGTTGTTTTTGCCGCGCGCGATGCGCTTCAGGCAGCAGGCGATCTGGCAGTAGCCGCTAATGCGCGCGGCTATGCGGCAGGCATCCCCTGGCTAATGGTAAGCCTCAACGATGGCGAAGACCCGCATTTTCGCAAAGCTGAGTTCGATCCCAGCACTTGCCCAACAGACTGTCCGCGCCCCTGCGAAACAATCTGCCCGGCACAAGCCATCGTGTTCGACTGCTCTCCTACTTCCGACAGTTCTGCCCAGCCTCAGTCTGGCGTTGTAGCGAGCCACTGCTACGGCTGTGGGCGCTGCCTGCCGATCTGCCCTCTTGGCAAGATTACTACACGATCGCACTCTTCCACTGTGACCGCGATCGCACCCTTACTGGCAGAGGTAGACGCAATCGAGATTCATACCCAGGTCGGGCGCTTCGCAGAATTTGAGCGCCTGTGGACGGCGATCGCTCCTTATACCCAGGCGCTCAAGCTCGTTGCTATCAGCTGCCCGGATGGGGAAGGCTTGATCGACTACCTCTGGGCGCTGCACGACTTGCTCACACCCCTATCGGCAGCATTGGTCTGGCAAACCGACGGCAGACCGATGAGCGGCGACATTGGCGATGGTGCCACTCGGGCAGCCGTGAAGCTGGGTCAAAAGGTGCTGAATGCCAATCTACCCGGATTTGTTCAATTAGCGGGCGGCACAAATAGCCACACCGTTGAAAAGCTAGCGGCGATCGGCTTGCTAAAGGGGCAGAACGAGCGCCACATTGCAGGCATTGCCTATGGCAGCTATGCCCGGGTGCTGCTCTCACCTCTGTTGGACAAGCTAGAGCAAACGGCGGCTGGACGCCCCCTTGTTCTAGAAGAAACACCGCTCTTGTGGCAGGCAGTTGAGCTAGCTCATTCTCTTGTTGCCCCTCTGAAAGCACCCATGAAGCTGAAACAAACTATCCCGAAGTGAGGAAGGGTGGTTTGAGTCTTTAGGGACTCGATCGCCACACCCCCTCAAACCGCTCTTTGCACCGCGTACCGTTTGGATTATTCATGACATTTAGTAACTCTGATAATCAACTGCACCCGCAAGAAACCGCGCTTCAAACGACTGAGCTTCAGATGACAGATGACCTGACCCAACTGTTGGAGATGTTGCCCGCCGAGATTCGCTTGCCGTTGCAGCAGCATCCTAAACTCAACAGACTTGTTGAAGTGGTCCTGGATTTGGGGCGACGTCCGGAAGCTCGCTTTCCTGGTGAAGCCGAGTATCTGTCTGAACGCTATATTTCCCGCTCGGATCTGGACTATTGCATCGAACGAGTTGGTATGTTTAGCGGCGATAACCGGGCAGGAATTGAGCGCACCCTGCACCGGATCAGCGCTATTCGCAACCGCACAGGCGATGTGATTGGCTTGACCTGTCGTGTCGGCCGCGCCATCTTTGGGACGATCGGCATGATCCGCGAGCTGGTAGAGTCGGGCAAGTCGATTTTGATGCTGGGTCGTCCGGGTGTGGGTAAAACCACCGCACTGCGGGAAATTGCCCGGGTGCTGGCAGACGAGCTAAACAAACGCGTAGTAATCATTGACACATCGAATGAGATCGCGGGTGATGGCGATGTGCCCCATCCGGCGATCGGGCGAGCCCGCCGGATGCAGGTGGCGCGTCCAGAGCTGCAGCATCAGGTGATGATTGAAGCTGTGGAAAACCACATGCCGGAAGTGATTGTGATCGATGAGATCGGCACAGAGCTGGAGGCACTGGCAGCTCGGACGATCGCTGAGCGCGGCGTTCAGCTAGTAGGCACGGCGCATGGCAACCGCATCGAGAACCTGATCAAAAACCCAACTCTCTCAGATTTGGTTGGTGGCATCCAGTCTGTGACGTTGGGCGATGAAGAAGCGCGGCGGCGCGGCAGCCAAAAAAGTGTCTTAGAGCGCAAAGCACCGCCAACTTTTGAGATCGCTGTGGAAATGCTGGAGCGCCAGCGCTGGGTGGTGCATGAACAGGTGGCAGAAACGGTGGATACGCTGCTGCGCGGCAGACAGCCCGTGCTACAGGTCCGCAGCCTGGATACGGCAGGCAACGTGGTGATTGCGCAGGAAGCGCCGGTTGGGGCGCAGCAGGCGGTGGCCCCAAAGCCGTTCGGCGCTGCCCCACTGAACGGCTACAGCCCTGCAGCAGGACGCGGCGGCTGGCGATCGGCGGGGCAAATGACAGCGCTCCCATCCTATAAGCGGAATGAGCTAGGGGGAGGATCTAGCGCAGGTACTTTGGGCAGCAGCCCGCAGCCCATGGAGCAGCTAACTGAACGGCAACAGTTTGACCAAATGCTGAACGCCTCCTTTGGAACTGCACCGATCGTCATTAAAGACGCAGATATTGCGCCTGCTTCGGGTCCGAATGGTGAAGATTTGCCGCTGCACGTCTACCCCTATGCGATCAGCCGCAATCAGCTAGAGGAGGTAATCCGGACGCTGAATCTGCCGATCGTCTTGACCAAAGATATTGATGATGCCGATGCGGTGGTGGCGCTGCGATCGCACATCAAAAACCACTCGAAGCTGCGGGTGCTAGCAAAAAACCGCCAGCTGCCAATCCACGCGGTTAAGTCGAATAGCCTGCCGCAAATCATCCGGGCGCTTCAGCGAATGCTGCATATTCAGGAAACGACTGAGGAAGAAGATTCTGCTAGCCTCAGCCTGTTCTACAACAGCGCCGATGAGGACGAAATCGAAGCGCTGGAAGAAGCTCGCCTTGCCGTGGAGCAAATTGTGATTCCCAAAGGGCAACCTGTGGAATTGCTGCCCCGCTCGGCAAAAGTCCGCAAGATGCAGCATGAGCTAGTCGAGCATTATCGGCTGAAGTCTTCCAGCTTTGGCGATGAACCGAACCGACGCCTGCGAATTTATCCGGCTTAGGAGCGGCTGCGCTTAGCTGAGTTTTCTTCTATGTAAAAACCCCGCATTGCGGGGTTTTTACATAGAAGAAAACTCGTCTTCACAGAGAGGCACAGCGCCGTAACAGCCTGCGGTAGAAAATACAACCCCTCGACAACTTGAGATCATACGTTTCTCAATTTACTCGCTTATGCTGGTAGATACGCGATTATTCTACTCAAAGCAATGGAGAGTTCTTCTGCTGATCTGATCGAGTGCTACCGAATTCTTGGATTAGCTCCTCATGCAACCCTAGATGAAATCAAATCTGCATACCGCCAGTTGGTGAAGCGATATCATCCCGATCGCAATCCCAACAGCCGCGAAGCTGCCGATCGCTTCATTGAAATCAACCACGCTTACGAAACCCTGCTAGAGGCAGCACAGTCGATGCCTGCACCGCCTGCTCGCCCACCTGCCCAGGCTTCTTCCACAGCCAAAGTGCGAGTAAGCCGACGTACGGCTGCCTCTCGCTCAACGCCTCTCACCCCAGAACAAGAGCGGCTAAAGCAGCGATCGTTGGAGCCGATTTTTGTGCTGCTAAAGCAGTGGCAATGGCAGCAGGCGGCCAGAGAAGCAGAAGGTCTGGCGCGGCGGTTTCCCAACGATACAGAAGTAGGGAGAGCGCTGGCAAAGGCTTATCACGGCTGGGCGCGCGAGCTGCTCGATCGACGGCGCTATGACGAGGCGCGTCCTTTCTTGCAGAAGGCGATGAAGGCAGACCCAGAGAATCGATCGCTTTGGGAAGAGATCGAGCGAGACTATCTACGAATTGAGCGAGGGCTGCGGCTTTAAGCGCTGAGGCTTTTAAGCAAAGAAGGGGCGAAGCCTCAAAGCCAGTGCTTCGAGATGCTTCACCCCACAAAATGCTTCAGGAGAGAATCTGAGACGTTTAGACGTCTCTAAATTGCGGCGAGCGCTCCTGCTCCTGCTGCCGCAATTGCCGACACTAGCGCCGTAATAAACAGCCACCAAGATGCCGCTTCTGCTGCTTTACGAGTTTCCTCCATCTGCCGCTGCGCTTGAGCTTTCACCGCTTCTACACGACGCTGTGCTTCGTTTTGAATCCGCTCTGCCTGCTGCAAGACGCTGCTCCGGGCGGATTCTACCTGGTCGATGATGCGATTGGCATCGGCTTCGGAAATGTCTTCCCGGGAGCTAAGCAGGGCAACCAGCGTCCCTCGATCGAAATGTGCAAGCCGAGACCGCATCGCATCGAAGCCCGCCTGCGGGTCATCAAATAGCGTCCGGACATCGTGCTTGATGCCATCGTAGTTTAGCTCAGGACGATCGAGCGAGTTGAGGTAATCGCGAATGCGCCCGAAGATCCGGTCGATTACAGCCTGCAGACGTGCCTGAATCTGCCGCGCCTGATCCACAATTTGGTTGCGCGTCTCTTCAAACTGGCTAACCACACGCTCGGCTTCTTCCGGGGTCATGTCTTTCCGCTGAGACAGCAGCGCAACCACCGTATTGCGATCGAAGCGAGACAGGCGATCGCCGATGTTTTGCAGTCCAGCTTGGGGCGACTGAGTCAGCAGCTTCAGGTCGCGCTTAATCCCTTCGGGGTTTAGCTCTTCTTTGTCTGTATTGCGGAGGTAGTCCTCAAGGCTGGTTTCAAAGTCTGTCACCGTTCGCTGTGCCCGCAGCGCTAGCCGACGCGGCGATCGAACAATTTTGTGGATAGCGGACTCCACTTGGTCGATCAGCCGATTTACTTGGCTCTCTGACAGGTCTTGGCGCTGGCTCAGCAGGCGCACCAGCGTTTCACGGTCGATCTTAGACAGCCGCCGCCGTAGCGCCAAAGCGCCCTCTCGCGGATTGTCCAACAGCTTCGTCAAATCACGCTGAATTCCATCTGGATCGAGTTCTTCCAGGTCGGTTCGCCGCAGGTAATCTGCAAGGGAAGTTAACGTTTCATCGGTCTTCTCTTTAACGGTATCCGTGATGATCCGCGGCGAGCTCAAGAAGGTTTTCCAGTTGGTTTCTACGTCGCTCACAATCCGGTTGGCATCGGCTTCTGTCAAGTCTTGACGCTGACTCAGCAGCTTCACCAACGTATCGCGATCGATTGTCGCTGCCCGATGCCGCAAAGACGAAAGCCCTGTTTGCGGGTCAGACAGCAACAGCTGCAAATCGCGCTTGATGTCGTCTGGGTCTAGCTCTGTCTTGCCGGTGTTGCGCAAGTAATCTTCCAGCTTTTGCTGGGTAGATGCCAAGCGCTGTTTTGCCTGTTCATCAAGCGATTGCGAATCAAACAAAACGCGATCGCGGGTTCGCTCCAGTGGATCAAGAATCGCTTCCACTTCGCCCAGCATGATATCTGGCCGCTTCAGGAGAATTTGCCGCAGGCTCTCCCGGTCATATGGAGCAAGCCGCAGCTTCAGCATTTCCGTGTCAGCTTCTTCATCTCGTAAGATGGCTTGGAAGGCAGGCAGAATGTCTTCAGAATAAAGCTGCTCTTTCGGAGTGTGCAGCAGGTAGATATCTATCCGCGCTCGCAGATCCAGCGCGATCTCTCGCTCTCTGGCTGCGTGGGCTTCGGTGATCACTTCCAGCCGAATCTCTTCGAGCTGATTGACAATTTCCTCAATTCTACTGGGCACAAACACGCCGCGAGAGCTGAGCAGATTGGCAAAGTAGTTGCGATCGAGTGCCGAAAGCTCTTGAATCACCACGCTAGGATCGGCTTCCGTGTCATACAGCACGTTGCGGAAATCGCGGGCGATTGTCTCCCGATTCATTTGCCAGGAGTAGGTATTGAGCAGGTAATGCTCAATATCGGTGCGAATTGGGCTAGGGGCGCTAGGCGCTGGGCTAGACCCTTGCAGTTGCTGCACCACTTTACTGGTTTGATCGGTGACGGTACTTTGGGCAGTTTTTAGGCGATCGAGAATTTTATTGAGGTCAAGATCAGAGAGGTCAGTCCGACCCATCAGCAAGCCAATTGCCGTATTCATCCCAGACTGGATCGTCTGCTGTATCCCGCCCGATGGTTGTGCAGATTGTGCAGATTGTGCCGATTGACCTGCACTGCGCTCAGCAAGCACCCGATCGAGCTTGGCATTTAGCTCATCGATCTGCATCTGTCCGGGCTGCGTCGATTGCAGGTAGCTAACCAGCTCTGACAGCCGATCGTCCGATCGCTGCCGTTTGCCAAGCGTCTGTCGCCATACGCCTTCTAGCAAATCAGCCAGCCGATTCACCTCGTTTTTAGAGAAATCTGTGCGCCGACTAATCAAATCAACAAAGGTTTGCCGATCGATGTTGCGGAGGCGATCGTCTTCGGATAGGGACGCCAGCTCCGGGTCATTGAGCAGGGACTCAAAGTCCTGACGGATTTTGGGGATATCGAAGCCGGGTAGCCGCAGCCGCTGGAAGTAACTCTCCATAGACTGACGGATACTTTCAGGATCAACACCCGATCCCAGCTCGTTTTTCACCGCCGACGCCACTGCCTCTGCCGTGGAAACCACCTGCCGCTGCGCCATTTTGCCGCCGATTGCAGCGGTTGCTGTGCCCAGTATTGCCTGGAAGCCAGAGGTTGCCGCACTCACAACTGACCCGATCAGCGATCCAACCGTGGTAGAGCTGATCCAGACCAGAATTGAAAAATATGCCGCCCAGATCACTAAGCCGACGATCGCGCCCAGCCGCTCGGTTGCCAGCAGGCTAAGCTGAACTGCAAAGAAGCAGGCAAGAAATAGCGCCAGCGTTACAGTGATCAGCGTCCAGAGTCCAACTGTCGTACTAATTTTTTTGACCGGGTTGGAACCAGAGTCGTGGTGGTCTGAGTGATGGTCTGAGTGGTCTGAGGAGCGCCCCAGATAGGAAATACCTGCCGCCACCGACAAATTAGTCAGCAGCAGCTGGAAGGCAAACGCGAGCAACACGCCCGATACGAGGGCGATAAAAAACTGAGGTCCTGAAAAAACAATCGAAGTGGCTTCGGGTGTTACGCCTGACGCATTGGGCGCGTCAGGTATTTGCGCTAGCCAGAGCAGGGGTTCTCGGATGGAGAACTGCCCCATGAGCCTGGTAGCAATATCTGTAAAGTCAAACATATCCTCTCCTAAAGGGAAGCCTCTAAAACTGCAGGGAGTGAATAGCGCCTAATAACGGAGGGACAAGTCCCCCCGTAGTCTAAGCATGTTTGCCAGCGCAATGTGTTGCATCTCCCTCAGGTGGGAACCCACCTCAATCAAGCGAAAGATGACAAGGGCTAGAGGACATTTGAAGCAGGCACCACTCGACCGCAAGGAGTATGAAACGGAACATCAACCCGCAACTGCAGTCAAAATAAACACGTAGTGATAGAGGAGCAGCGTATGAGTTCTCGGACCGATCGCTATCGGGCTCGGCTTAGTTTAGGAGTGCTAGTAGGACTCACGATTGCCGCTGGACTGTTTGCTTACGCCGTCTCGCCACTGCGCGATCCCGCCTTCCAGCCGAATAGTGCCAATGGCGGCTCGTTGTTGCCCTGGATGCAAGCGATCCAAGAAAAGCACTGGCTCTGGACAGCTTCTATCTTGGCAGGGCTGCTGGCAACCAATATAGCCATAGTGCTCCGGCAGAGGTTTCCCGCATCTCGTCCCAACCCGATCGCCCGACTAATGGCAATTTTGCTGTGGTTGACAATGGGATTCTTCTTATTCGCAGGATTCTGGATGGGCTTTGTGGGGTATTTACTAGGGCAGTGGTTAATCGATTAAGTCTACGTATAAGTCTACGTAGCATTGAGCCTACGTAGCAGTAACAGCTTGATGGTCAGGATTTGCCCATCTCAGGATTTGCCCATTAATGTAAATGCTGCCCAATCTCTTGGATGTGGATATTGCTCCATTGTTGCTAACATCGCCTGCCGCAGTGCCTGTGCTTTATCTGGGTTTTGCTGGAGCTGCTGATAAAACTTAGTCATGAGATCGGCAGTTGCCAGATCTGAGGCAGACCACAGAGACACCACCACGCTAGCAGCCCCCGCTGCCATGAAGGAGCGCGACAGCCCCACCACTCCATCTTCAGTAATTCGTCCGCGCCCCGTATCGCAGGCGCTCAGCACCACCAAGTCTGCCTGCAGGTTGAGCTTTAGGATCTCGCTTGCAGTAAGCAGCCCATCGTCTGTATTGGAAGGTGCAAGGGCTATGGCTCCCGGCGTATCCAGAATGCCGAACTCATCAGGTTGCCCATAGTTCAGCAGCCCATGGGTTGCCAAATGCACAATTTTGGCGGCGGGCATCTGCTGCACCACTGCGGTTTCGGTTGCTTGATCACCCTCTAGCGCCTGCACATTGAGCAGCTGCGCAATCAGCGTCGCCTCTGTGCCTGCTGCCGGAAGTGCGGGCAAAGGTTGCGGCGGTTCGCCGGGGGAGGTGGGTAGTTTGGGCATGACAGGATTGCCAATGATTAGAGCAGGGGGGCGATCGCTGTTTTGGTCTGAACCCGTGAGACCAAGTACCTGGATGGCTGGAGCAGTGAGAATAGTGTGGTTTTTGATCAGGTAAGTGCCTGCTTCATCTTGAAGGGCAGGGAAGGGCACTAGAAAAAGACTGCCTTGGGGAATGAAGATCAGCCGATCGTTGGGATCGGTGGGTAACAGATCGGCGATCGGCTCGATTAAAAACTGATGGAGGGTGCGGAGCTGGTTGGTACGGGTCAGGTCGGCAACGGGAGCGCTGCGATCGGCAATTACGGCGCTGCGGGTGGTGGAAACGAGGCTGGTGAATGGGTCTTCGGCTGGGCTGGCTGATGCTGCAGCGGTTGGGCTGGCGTTGCGGCTGGGAGGCTGTTGGAAGGTAGCGTTGAAATCGGTTTGGCGGAAAGTGATTTTGCCTGTGGGCTGGATCACCCAGATAAATAGCGTTTTCTGATCGATGATGGAATATTCAATGAGGGTAGCGTTCTCGGAGCGGGCGATGCGTTTGATCTCGTCGATCGAGGGGCTAGCCATGCTCGGCACTGCGCTGGAATCTGCCGAGCCGAGCTGATGCCGAGACAAAAGCTCTACAAAAGCTCTGGCGCGTCCGCGTTCAGCCACTTCCAAAGCTTGTTCAATTTTGTTTTGCATGACGAGGGCATTTTGCAGGTTCTCATAGGCGTAGCGTTGGGTATCCTGCAAAGCCACTCGTTCGGTATCGCTTTTGAGCCCGGTTCGCAGCGACTCCAGGATTTCAACCGAGTTCCAGAGCAGCAATTCTGCGTCTTGTGGCTGTCCTTCGTTAAGCAGGGCATAGGCAAGGTTGCTGAGGCTAATCGCTTCTCCAGCCCGATCGCCCAATTCTCGTTTGATTGCCAGCGACTGCTGGTGTGAGTCGATCGCCTGCTCAAATTCGCCCAAGTTGCGGTAGCTGTTGCCCAGGTTGCCCAGCGCAATCGCTTCTCCCTGCCGATCGCCAATCTCTTTTGCTAAGGCGATTGCCTGCCGAAATGCCTCAGCTGCCTGCTGCGGCTGCTCTGCCGATAGGTAGGTGTTGCCCAAATTGAGCAGCGCCCTCGACTCAATTTGCCGATCGCCAATCTCTTTTGCCAACTCCAACGACTGCTGCAAGAAAGCGATCGACTGCGGATAATCTTTGAGGAAGCCATAGGCAATGCCCAAATTGGCTAATGCGCCTGCTTCTGCTTGCTGCGCTCCGGTTGCCAAAGCAGGCGCAAACAAGGCTTCTAGCGGATTTTGAGCAGCAGCGGCAGGAGGGCTGGCTGGCACCTGAGGCGACGATCGCAGCACGGTAAGCGCCTGCTGACCCACTTGGACTGCCTGCTCATATTTGCCGATCGTCCGGTAAGCATCGCCTAAATGAACTAGCGCGGTTGCTTCCATTAAGGGCTGGTTTGCCTGCTGAGCTGCCGTCAGCGCCCGCTGCAGAAAGTCGATCGCCTGCTGATATTGCCCCAAATATTGATGCGATAAGCCCAAGTTCGTCAGCGTTACCATCTCAAAAGAGCGCCCGATCGCGGCTTCGGGCGCATCTCCCAACGCCTGCAGTAGCTCGATCGACTGCTGCGATGCTGCGATCGATTCCTGATATCGCCCCAAATAAAAATAGACTGACCCCAGGCTATTCAGCAGGATAAACTGCCCCTGAGGTTCGTCCAGCTCTTGATAGATCTGCAGCGATGCCTGCAGGTTTTGCAACGACTCCTGATATTGATTGCGCTGCATCTGCAAAATGCCTTCCAGCATGAGCTGAGCTGCTTCGATTTGGCGTGGATTTGCCTGCTCTGGAGTAGCGGTTGGGCTGGGTGCGGGAGCTGGGCTGGGAACTGCTTGTACCTTGTTCAGCGTTGGCAGGGGCAAAACCGTGAGGAGGGCAGCAAGGGCAACAAGGCAGCAAAATCTTAGGCGCATACGGAAGCGGAGGGCGGATTGGGTTGGCAGCTCCTATTATCGCTCTTGAATATGAGTGAAGCTTACTCGCCTGTTTCGTTCTCCCTTTGCTCCGGGCAAGTATGAGCGTGCTGGAGCGATTAGCCTCTGGAAGCTCTGCCCCTGGAAGATTGGCATTGTAAAAATCTACTGGTCTTCGATCAGCTTTAGGAGGAAGCGACAGTCCGCGCAGATTAGTTTTACTAAGACCAAGATGATATTCCTTACCATTTTCATAAGTGCGCTCATAAAATTCTATTACTTTCATGGCTTCTTTAATATCCTTTCTAAGGCGAGAAGCTTCTACAACTGGTTCTTCTGAAAGGTCTTAGATATTTAATCGCCAGTGAGCAAAAGCAATAGCTTGCGATCGAGCGTAGTAAAACCTATTGAGTAACTAGAATCGCACCTCCTGATATTCAAGGAAGCTTGCAAAGACCTACTACTTAGACCGTGCTATTTACCCCAAATAGACCTAAAGCAGCTAATAAGGGAAGAATCTATTCGATGCTTGGCTAGCCTGGATTATCTTTGTGTCAAAATGATCCGCGCATGCGCAAAGAAGTACACCGAATGATCGCCTTTCTACTTCAACATTGCACTGCAGCGAAAATCGCTTGTATCGTTAGCCTCAGTGGAAAGGTGGTAGACACCAAGCGATCGTCACCCCGAAACAGATGTTTCTGGTATTCATCCTCTCCTAGATTGCAGATTGTCGCAGATTGTCAGAGTTGGCTGTTTTGGTTTACCAACGTATGTGCCGTTAATTCCCAAATAGTCTACAATCCAATACTCAGCAGTGCCCAAGAGCGCGTAATCCACCACCTTGCGAGCATAGTTATTCTGCCAATTTGTACTGACGACCTCAACTACCAGCCTGATCGAGCTGCCCAGCATAATCACGAGTTCCTCTGCCACAGTGGTTTATTCACCAGTCGAGTTTGGTCTATCAATTTGTTAATTAGGTGCTCTTGTCAGTAGCACCAACCCGTATCGATCGCCAGCCCAAAGCAAATTCGTCTAATTGACATTCTTTGTTTTTGTTGCGAGAGACAATTTACTCTTAATGACAACTGACTTCCAAACCGATTTTTTCTGACCTTTCCCGACTGACTTAATGAATTGAGTTGTTTAGCCTGTACAAGTGATTGAACGACGCAAGCTCACATTTAGCTTTTGCTGATGAATCGTTCACTCACGTTCAGTTCATCAAACGTTCAATTCATCAGAGAGGTGAAGCGGGTGGCTCGTTTTCTAGTTGCAACAATTCCAGTTATTGGGCATGTCGGTCCTGCCGTGCCAATCGTTCGGGAGCTAGTCGATCGCGGACATGAAGTGTGCTGGTACACCGGACAAGCTTTTCAAGCGACTATTGAAAAAATCGGGGCGCGATTTGCGCCAATTCGGAGCTGGATGGACTACTCCGATATAAAGAACGTTCCGCCTGCCTTAATGGAGCAACGCGAAACAGAACAGGGGGCTAACAGAATAAAGTTTGATCTAAAAAACTTTTTTATCAATCCTGGCTTAGGACAAGCCAAAGATCTCTCAGATCTGCTGTATGAGTTTCCTGCCGATATCTTGATCGCTGATTCTATGTTTCTGGGCGCTTCCTGGATAGCAGAACAAAAACGGCTCCCTTGGGCAGAATTCGGGACCTCTGCCCTAGCCCTGAGCAGCCCAGATACGGCTCCTTTTGGAATGGGTTTATTGCCCAGCAACACGCTATTCAGACGACTGCGGAATCAAGGGCTAAACTGGTTCGCACGGCAAACGATGCTGCGGGAGCTAAAGACTTACACCAACGGTTTGCGATCGCAGATCGGGCTGCCCCCCAGTGCCGTTCATTTCTTCGAGCGGATCTCTCCCTTCTTATATTTGTCACCCAGCGTTCCAGAGTTTGAGTATCCACGCCATTACCTACCGCCTCAAATTCATTTCATTGGCGCGTTGCTTTCTCCGCCTCCGGCTGAATTTACACCCCCCGTCTGGTGGAACGAACTAAAAGAACATAAGCCAGTCGTTCATGTGACGCAAGGAACAGTTTCTACCAATCTTGCAGAGCTGCTGGTTCCTACCTTGCAAGCCCTAGCAGACGAAGCGGTTTTAGTTGTGGCAACCACGGGTGGAGCAGCGATCGATACTCTCAATCTCACCCTACCCGCCAACGCCAGAATAGAACCATTCATTCCCCATGCTCACCTGCTACCTCATGTAGATATCATGGTGACAAACGGCGGCTATAACGGTGTGCAGATGGCACTGGCAAATGGCATTCCCCTTGTCGTAGCTGGAAAAACCGAAGAGAAACCAGAAGTTGCAGCCCGAGTGGAGTGGGCAAAAGTAGGAATTAACCTTAGAACACGCACTCCCTCGCCACAGCAGATCCGGGCTGCAGTCAAAACATTGCTAATGGATGCTAGCTACCGCGTCTGCGCTCAGCAGCTACAAACCAAAATGCAGCAGTACAACGCGCCTGCGATCGCAGCAAACTTACTCGAACAGCTAGCCACCACAAAGCAACCTGTATTGCGGTAAGTGAAACTAGACTACATCAAGGCAAATTTTTGTGTAGAAGTCTCGTTACGCGGGGCTTCTACACAAAACAGATATCAATCTACGTGCGGAGCGCCCAGAGCCTAATCAAACGAACGTTCACGCTACAGGATTGCGTGAAGCAGTGCTGTAATCAACGGTGTAGCCTGTATCCTCCAGGATGGCAATGTCCAACGCAGTCGGTAATTTTCGCTCTCCAGGGATATGAAATGGACTCAGGAGTGGATCGCCTGAGTTATCTGACTGTGTATCGTCGTCGATATGCAAGGTATTGGTTAGCTGCACAGGATTGCCGCCATTTTGGGCTTTTGCCTTTGCACCTTGAAAGCTGTAGTTGACCTCCAAATCATCAAAGGCTTTACTGCGGCTGATACCCAACACATGCCCAATTTCATGCGCGGCAACAGAGATAAAATCGATCCGATTTCTGGGAACATCTGCGGCTGTTTCAGGGGTCGAATCAAAGAACCAATCAATCTCGCTAGTAAAGGTGATGTTGCCCACCCAAGGGGCAAAATCAGACCGGGATTGCTCAGCCAACCAGCTAGCGGGCTGAGTCACCGCCAGCGTTGAAAACGATCCGCCCCTTTGTCTCGCGCCCATAAAGATGACCAGGTCATCCACTTTGTCTGTGACAACTTCGGTCAGCAGCCTCGTTTGAGGATCGACCACCGTGGCGCGGCTACCTGCGGGCAGGTCAGGAAATTCGTTGAGAATAATTCGTTCCCAAACGTTGGCAGCAGCTTCCAAAGCCGCCTTCTTCTCCGGCGTAAACCAGCCGCTCGTATCAAACCGGTAATCAAACTGGATGTTGAAACTGCTTCTAGAGGAGGCTGGATTGGGTTGGGCAGGCAAACTGCTAACGGCCGAAGCAGCGAGAGTCAGTTTGTATTGCGTATTCGCCCGTCGATTGCCCGAATAAACCCGGAGATAATAGGTTCCAGCCTTTAAGGTTTGTTGAACTGACTCTGCCCGTTTCCCCTTTCGAGTCGATTGCTGCAAGATGCGCCCCCGCTGATTGAACAGCGCTAGCTGGGCATCGGCTTTTAGGCGACCGAGTTTTGCTGCAAAGCTACTGCGGCTCTTTAGCTGCAGTACATAGTAATCATTGCTATCAGCACTGCCAATTCGATCATTTATAGTCGTGGGACCCGTAGACAAGTCAATTTGTCTTGCTTTGCGGATGCTGTTGCCAGCGCCGTCTGCAACCATAATGTCTCTTCCTGGTGTTTAGCAAGGTTTGTAGCAAGTTATGGGAATGGGTTATCGGTGCTGGGTAATCGCTTGTACCTACCACCCATTCCTTATGTTTGCTTACAGCCTAGCTCATCTAATTAACCCGCTTGCCTCGCTGGGCTGCCAAGAACGCCTTGATCTCTGGAGATCGCAACAATACCCAGGCGCAGCCTAAATAAAGCACGCCGATCGCCAAGATCCACAGCGCTCCGAAAAAGGAAGTTGTCAGGACTAGGAGTGCTCCTGGAATAGCAACGAGTCCGCCTAGCCCCAGCAAGACGCCCAGCACCCAACGCGCCCAGCCATAGCCTTGATAAAGAAAAATGCACATTGCGATCGTTAGCACCAAGCGAACGCCGTCTTTGGCTGTGTTCTGAGTAGGGGCGATCGCTGCCATTCCTACCAGGTTCAGGAGCGAGATAAGAATGACGATGGCGATCACGCCGATCACCAAGGTTTGACCTTTTTGAATGGATGGGTTAATCATGAGGGGTTCCTCTAGATGGGTTTAGTTCTTGATGACGACTTCAACTCGACGGTTTTGCTGTCGTCCGTTGGGGTTATCAGAGCCGTTGAAACTGGCGTTCGGGGTTCCAAGACAGGCTACACAGCCTGATCGTCAGCGGCGGGTTTAGCCATTTGCTCTGCTTGCACCATTTCTTCCACCATTTGTTTGCTACGGCGCAGATAAGCGACAAACAGCAGAATTGAGAAAGCCAAGACAGGTAAACCCAAGAAATCGCCCGCAAAAGTGTTGTATAGCCCGTGTAGCGTGGCGGCGATCGCCACACCAATGATGAGAATTGGCGTTTGCCGCGAAGGATTGATCGCCGCTAAGCCGATAAAATACCCGGTGATGCCCGCCCAAATCGCGTGAAACAGCGGCGTTGAAATAAACCGCAGCGTGTTGAGCAGCACATAGCCACCAAAATCAAGCTCTCCCTCAACCAGGTTAAAGGCATACAGAACGGAATAGCTGGCGCCTTCAGCGATCGCAAATCCCAGCCCCGACATAGAGCCATAAAAAGCCGCCGTCAGCGGATCGCTGAGCTTGCCCGGACGCAGCAACAGCAAATAAACGGGCAGCGCCTTACACACCTCTTCCAGCACCCCTACGCCCAGCACAAAGCCGATCAGCTTCAGGCTCCAATTCCGCTGATCGCTGGCTGCGTACAGTAGATCAAACAGCGGAACTTTTTGCACCAGCAGCAGGAGCGGAATGCCAACGAAGGCAGTAAATCCAACGCATTTGAGCGTGTTGCTCCAGGAAAATTGCCTCGGCTTGATCAAGTAGCGCAAGACAATACCCCAGATCAAGGCATAGTAAATGCCTAAAATCCAGGCGGTTTGCTCTAGCCCCACATTGGCAGCAAAAAACCGGACAGCCCAAGGAAACAGACTAAAAAACAGGAGCAGCCGCACAACACCACTGTTGTACAGATCGGGACGAATCGCTTCTTTGTAGGGAATCACAGAAGAAAATTTGAAAGTCTTTAAAGAAGCGAGCAGTTCCAGATGCCGGAGCCGTTTTTCTGCTGCGGCTGGGGCAGTGGAGGCTGAAGCGGCTGATAGATCCAGCGTTTGCTCCCAAGCGATCGCCCCTGTGCCAAACTGCTGACCCAACACTTTCACTATTTGCAGGCTCCCCAGCTCAAAACTTGCCAGCCGCTCGCAGATCAACCCGATCGTCTCTAGCTGATTGGGCGGTGGTTCTGCCGCCAGCAGCACTCTTAAACTGTTTGCCTCCGCGCCCACCGTCACAGTAATGCCCTTGGGCGATAGATCTTGATTGAACTGTGTAGCGATCGCATTTGCAAGGTGAGCTGTATCGGGTGGAGCAGCGTTAGGCTGCGTGAAGTCAGTTCCGGCATTGGACGACGTTGAGCCTGATTGAGTTAAAGGAAGATTAGAATCAGTCATTGTGTCTCGCTAGGTTTGACTAATTTTTTAGTTGGTTTTTTGCTAATGGTTGATGGCATTGCCCAACATCCCTAACAGCGTCAGCCCAACGCTGCTGCCCACCACCCAAGGATGAAAAATTGCCTGAGAAAACGAGAAGTTCGATCGCTTCGCTCCAAAGCGCTGAATCAAAAAATAAATGCCACCGATGATTAGCATAAACAGAAATACGCCAAAGACCTGACCCAGCGCATAGCCGATCGCATAGCCAGCGGAAACAGTAGTCAACAAAATCATGACTCGATCTCCCAAAGTTTGATTATTTATAGGAAATAGAACTGTAAAGGTGAGGGGTATTGAAATCTCCCTCAAGCGATGCACTCAAAAAGCTGAGAACAGCGAAACCACAGCGGCTAGCATTGCATTAAGTGCTGCAGCGGACACTGGATCGGCTGACGGGGCTGAGCCAAGAAGTTGGCGCGATAGCAAATAGGCGATCGGCTCAGCTCCATGTCAAATTCCTCAAGATGCTATCATGCGTTACTCATGGATTAAGGCAGTGTTTTATGCAAACTCTGAACGATAATTTTTGTAATTTTTCTCCTGATCGAATCTTCTGTTCTTTTCAAGAACTGGATCGAGACTTGAGTAAGGGTATAGAGATGATTTGAGCGATCAGGATCTGCAAAACCCGAAGAAAACTATCCAAAAAATTTTGCAAAATTGCATAATTCCCTTCTTACCCAGCAGAGTTACAACCAGAACAAACAACGACGGTGGCGTTAGATGGGAACTCAATTGATAACAATATGATGACGGCACTGGAACAGCTAATTCAGCAGGCGATCGCCAGCCCCCAGCAGACAACACTGGAGCGATTAGCAGACGAAATTCTGCGATCGCGTAAGGTGGGACGGTCTGCTAAAGGGCAACTGCTGGCAGGCGTTCATCAGGAGATCTATGAGCGTGCTCGCCAACAGCTCTTGATCGAGTTGGAGCAGGCAATCGATCGCTTTGATGCCCAGCAGATTTCAGCAAGGATTTGGGCAAGTGGGCTGCGCGATCGGGCGTTTAGCCAGATCCTGGACGATAGCCAGCTCAAGCGGTTGGCGATTGAGGCACAGCGGCATAGCCCCCAAACCGAAGCGCGACAGCACACGTTAGGGCAGCTCGTTGAGGCAATTCGTTTGTCAGGAAAGCTGAGCCGTCCGCATCAGGCAACCTTTTCGCCTCCGTTCTATGCGCTGATTTACGAGGAAGCGGTAAACCGGACGCTGACCTATGTGTGCCGCAGTATTGATCGCTATGACCCGGAGCGTGGTGAAAAGAAGTTCATGTCCTGGGTTAATTTTCGGCTCGATCGAACGATTTTAGACTGTCGGCGTGAGTTTAACGCCGTTACCCATCAAGAGCTACCAACGCTTGCAGAACTAGAAACTTTTGCCCAGCCCGAACCGCTAGCCTCCCCCGCCGAGCAGCTCCGCGACTATATCGAACGCGATCCAGATCAGGTTTTACAGCAGTCCCATGTGAAAAATCGCCCCGATGCCAACTTTCGATCGATCGCCCTCGCCCGTTTTGTTCACGAAAGAAGCTGGGCAGACCTCTCGGCCGAGTTTGGTATACCCATCCCCACGCTGAGCAGCTTCTTCCAACGCCGCTGCCAAGAATTTATTCCTTTATTTGAACAGCACCTATCCGACTAAAGCGCTATCGCCCTAAAATCTTATTTCCAAAGCCAATGATTATGTCTGACCTTGCGCCCTTAACGATCACGATTCCGTTAACGCTTGAGGCTCACACCAGAGCCAAACAATTTCGTCGGTATCACAAGGCTGGCAAAGCCAAGCAGGTTTATCTCAACACGCTGGCGGTGTATGCAGTCCAAACTTATCTGGAGCGCCTAGAGTTCGAGACAAATTTGGCGGCAAGCAGCAGCACCAACCCGCTGATGCAGCAGCTGCTAGACGCTGCCGATCTGGTAGTCGATCGCTACGGCACTCTAGAATGTCGTCCGGTGCTGCCCGCTGCCGAAAGGGTCTACATCCCTGCAGAAGTCTGGAGCGATCGAATTGGTTATGTAGCAGTACAGATCAGCGAAACGCTCCAAGAAGCTACCCTGCTGGGCTTTGTGGAGGCAGCCACCACCGAACAACTGCCGCTTGCCGCCCTTAAACCGATCGAAACGCTGCCTTCGTACCTAAACCAGCTCCAAGCCGCTGCTCAGCCTGCCGCTGTGGTGCAGCTTAGCCAATGGCTTCAGAACCAGGTAGATGGCGCTTGGCAGACGATCGAGGAGCTGTTTAACCTCCAGACTCCGGCTTGGCAATATCGCAGCCAGTCCACCGCGGCACCAATGCAGTGGTCAAGCCGAGGTAAGGTGCTGAACTTGGGCAAGCTGAGCCGCGAACCGGTGGCGTTGGTGGTGGAAGTGTCTGCTAAAACAGAATCGGAAGCGAGCATCTCCGTCAAAGTTTGCCCCACAGAGGGTCGTCAGCATCTCCTGCCCGATCTAGAACTGATGATTCTCGATGAAGCAGGGGTGGCAGTGATTCAAGCCCAAGCCAGAAGCACAGAGATGATCAGCGTTGAGTTTAGCGGCGAGTGGGGCGATCGATTCAGCACTAAAATCGTGCTGGGCGAAACCAGCGCGATCGATGCTTTTGTGATTTGAAGTTGAACATTAGAGACACATCAGAAATACCAGATAGAAGTACAACAAGAGAACTAAAACATGAAAGACTCAAGCTCTAACCTGTTAACCACTCTTTCCTTCACCATGTCAACGATAGCGCTGTTGGTCAGCGGTTTTGCCCTCTATCAAACGTTTTCTACGCGGCAGATGACGATCGCTCCTGCCCCAGCAGTTGTCAACGGCTCGGTTCAGGCTCCTAACTCGGTTGGCGCTGCCAATGAATCAACCAAACCACCGCTAGATACCGCTTCATCTCCAATCGCTGTATCTCCTGCCACAGCCGCTCCTGCCACAGCCGCTCCTGCCACAGCCACTCCTGCCACGGCAGGGATTCAGCCCAAGCAGTTTGTTCAGCCTGCTTTTGGCAGTATTGGTGAGGTCGAGCTACTTTCAGTTAAACGTATCCAAGACCCTGAAACGGGCAAGCGTGATGTGGTTAACGTTCAGTTTCGTTTGCGGCGGGTTACAAACGAGGATGCGAAAGTACTGAACGATATACTATCTGCCGGGGAGACAGTAGCTCGCAATCCTGAAACAAGTGAAACCTATCAAGCAGTTGATCCCCTCAAACGTGGGACCTCTCCGATTTTGATCGATTCGATTCAACCCAATTCTTCGGTAGATGGATACGTGTGGATGAGAATTCCTGAAAATGTGACCACTGTAGATCTCCTGCTGGAACAGACGCAGGCGTTTAAGAATGTGCCGATCGCCAATTAGGTTCACAGAGATACTTTTCGTCATCTTTTGAATGCTGCCCCCACTCCGGCAATGAGCAAGCGCGTAACCCTAAAACTTGACGGCGACTTTGAGCAGCACGGCTTCCGGGTGACGTTGGAAATTTCCCCAGCCGATCTTACTCAACCCTCAGCCTATCCTTACTCCACCGAACTGATTGGCAATTTGCCACCTGCCCCTGACCTGATTGCCCACCTCGATCAGTGGCAGCAAACCTACCGCAAGCTGATCTTTCCCAGCCGCGCCATCAAACCCCACCGTGTCACTTATGGCGGCTCCATTAGCCCCATCGATGCCTGTCGGCGATCGGCACAAGAGCTAGAAAGCCATCTGCAAACCTGGCTGAAAGCAGAGCCATTTCAGGAAGTGAATGTGCGGCTGCGGGAAGAGCTGAGCAAGCAGGAAGCCATTCAGGTGTTAATTCGATCGCCCGATCGTCGGCTCAGCCAGCTTCCCTGGCATCGCTGGGATTTTATTGAGCGCTATCCGCAGGCAGAAATCGCCTTTAGCACCCCAGACTTTGAGCAAATCGCCGTTCAACCTCCTCCGCCCACGCCAAAAGTCCGGATTCTCGGCATTCTGGGCAACAGTGCCAACATCGATATCGCTGCCGATCGTCAGCTTTTAGCGAGTTTGCCTGATGCAGAAGTCACCTTCCTGGTAGAACCCCAGCGACAGCAGATCAACGACCACCTGTGGGAGCAGGCTTGGGACATTCTCTTCTTCGCCGGACACAGCGACTCCAACGATGACGCAGGGCAAATCTACATCAATCCGCACGACTCCCTCAGCATCGATAACCTGCGCTATGGGCTGAAGCGGGCGATCGCCTCTGGGCTACAGCTTGCCATTTTCAACTCTTGCGATGGGCTAAGCTTGGCGCGATCGCTGGCAGATTTGCGGATTCCCCATCTGGTGGTAATGCGCGAACCTGTGCCCGATCTGGTGGCACAGCACTTTTTGCGCTATTTTTTGCCAGCGTTTGCCAGCGGCAAGTCTTTTTATCTGGCAGTACGAGAGGCAAGAGAGCGGCTGCAAGGTTTGGAAGATCAGTTTCCCTGCGCCAGCTGGTTGCCCGTGATCTATCAAAGCCCAGCCGCGCAGCCGCTTACCTGGCAAGCCTGCCAAAAACCCCAGTCTCGTCGTCAAACTGCTGTGGTACGTCAGCCTCTGTTTACAGGCAATGCAGGCAGGGTGGCGATCGGCTTTAGCGGTTTGGCTGCACTGGTGGTAGTGCTGGCGCGGCTGGTTGGGCTACTGCAGCCTTGGGAGCTACAAGCCTATGACCAGCTGATGCAGATGCGCCCAGAACAGGGGCAAGACGATCGCTTCCTGCTGGTCACCATCACCGAAGCTGATGTTGCCGCCCAGTCTTCCAACGCTCGGCGGGGTGCATCTCTCACCGATGCAGACCTAGAAAAACTGCTTCAGCGGCTCCAATCCTATCAGCCCCGCGTGATTGCGCTGGATTTGTATCGGGACTTTGCTGCCAGCCCAAACCACCCTGCGCTGACCCAATTTCTGCAAACAGACGATCGCCTGATTGGAGTGTGCAGCTTCGGCAAAACCCAGAGCAACCTCGGCATCGCCCCACCGCCAGAAATCCCAAACGACCAAATCCGCAACCGAGTTGGATTCAGCAGCACCGTCACTGATCCAGACGATCGGCTGCGCCGACAGCTCTTGATGCAGACACCTGCCGCTCAGTCGGTTTGTCCGAGCGATCTTTCGCTGGGGCTGCTCATTGCCCTCCGCTACCTGCGAGACGAAGGAGTAAGTCTAGAATGGACGAATCAGGAAAAGCCGCAAATTAAGATCGGCAACAGGCTGTTTAGCCCACTAGAACAAGGGATGGGCGGCTATCAGCAGATTGACGATCGCGGACATCAAATTTTACTCAACTACCGCGCCACCAAAGCAGGCATCGCCAGAGCCGTAACGCTAAGCCAAGTTTTGAACGGGCAGATCGATCCAGCTTGGGTCAAAGATCGAATTGTGATGATCGGCAATACCGATACCAGCTTCAAAGACTTCCACCTGACGCCCATCAGTTCAGAGAAAATCCCAGGTTTGGTGATTCAGGCGCACATGGCTAGCCAAATTCTCAGCGCTGTGCTGGATGGACGCCCCTTGCTGCAGACTAGCTCAGCCGCAGCCGAGATTTTTTGGATTAGCGGTTGGGCGATTGGGGGCAGCATTATTGTTTGGCGGTGGCGGTCGAGACGCAGCAGGCTAATAGCAACCGTTGGGGCAATCGGGCTGCTGGTCGGTGGCTGCTACCTGCTGTTACTACAGGGCTATTGGCTGCCGCTGGTTCCCGCTGTTCTGGCACTAGGGGGAACTATCATCGTCTATATCGTCTTTGAGACTACCGATACTTGATAGCCCCATCGCATCTATGAGCCGCTCCTTTCGCCCCCAATCCGTGCTGCTAGCCACGCTGCTAACCCCCCTGATCGCGCTTCTCTTTAGCCCAGCGATCGCCCTTGCTGCTCCCCGCACGCCCGCGTCCACCACGCTCGAATATGTTCCCCCATCCCCGCCCGGCTCTGATCGCGGTAGCCCTAGCCGTCAGACTGATACGGGTACACGTGCTCCTTGTGGTGCTGCGGCTGAACCCGGCGTACTAGCCGCTTTGATTCCCAGCACTGGAGCAGCCCTGACTGTGGCAGCCCGCCCTACTTTTTGGGCATATCTCCCGGCTGGCAGCTATGTTTTAGAGTTTGCGATCGCTCCGGCAGACGAGAATCCAATCGCTGTTGAGCTGACGGCAACCAGTCAGGAGGCAGGCATCGTTTCTATCCCTTTACCTGCACAATTTCCAGATTTAGACGTTGATCGCTCCTATCAATGGTCACTATCCCTGTCTTGCACAAACCCGGCCCAGTCTTCCGCCAATCGCTTTGTAGAAGGATCGATTCGTCGGGTGGCTCTTGGCTCGACGCTTGCCAAAACCTTAAAATCAGCGCCTTCTGCCCGTGATCGGGTGGCAATCTATGCGGAGAACGGCATTTGGTACGATGCCCTGACAACACTGGGAACTGCCTACCAAACCGAAGCCGAAAATCCAGCGATCGCTGCAGATTGGACGGTGCTTCTGTCGGCGCTATCGATCGACTTGCGCGATCGCGGCATCGACTTTAGCACAGAAGACATTACGACAGCCCCTTTTTTAGAATGCTGTCAGGCGGAGTAGAAGAGGGATAGGTACACTGATAATTGCTTGTATGAAAGCCTCACACAGCAGGGCTTTCATACAAAAG
This sequence comes from Phormidium tenue FACHB-886, assembly GCF_014764505.1. Classification (GTDB taxonomy): domain Bacteria; phylum Cyanobacteriota; class Cyanobacteriia; order Elainellales; family Elainellaceae; genus FACHB-886. The sequence continues at coordinate 5,233 of NZ_JACXWX010000012.1, read as the reverse complement.
AGATTTTAATCTAGGTACTTAGCATCGCGTACAAAGCAGCCCGTAACGCTAAGCTTCAGCAGGAGTGCTAGGGAAATGCTGCAAACGGACGGTTAGCCGTCGTCGTTGCGTTTGCTGAGGTTGGAGCTGTGCGGCGGTGCCGTTCTGGCAGGCAATTTCTAAGTCGTAGGGCATGGTTGTGCAAGGCTCCACTACTACGACATAACGATCGCCCCAGCCGCCATAGCTTTGAAACATCCAGACAAACGGAAAGTCTGCCGTATCAAACCGCATCAACAAAGCGGACTGCGATCTGCCGTTGTGGATGCCGCATTGTCCAATCGCCAATTCTGAGCTGTAGTAAAACTCTTGGAGCTGCGAGGAGCGGGGAGGTGCATATTGTACCTGAATTACTTTGCCATCTGCTCCAAAGGCAGTTGGGAAATGGGTCTTTTCTTGACGACCAATGATCTTGCTAAACCCTAAATCAACTGGTTCAATTAAACAATCTGGCAGCAGAATTTCGTCGCCTTGCTCAATGGCGATCGCCGCATGTTGCTTAAACAAGAACGGTAGCGTTTCATCAGATGTGTTCTGGAATAAATACTCGATCTCGGCTTCTGGTTGCGTTTCATGCAGCCGGATCGTTTTTTCAACTCGCACCGGCACCGTTTGACAAGCATAGGTCAGATGCACACTCAGGGCAGAAGACTCTACCACGTCCCAAGTCTGCGACCATAGCTCGCCATGATCGACAAGCGAATGACCCCGGAATGAACCTGCTGCATCATTCGGGAAAACCTCGTCCCAGCCGCCTGTCCAGTTTTGATCAAAAGAATCACCGACAGCTAGCGATCGAGTCTGCGATGGGTCATAGTCGGGGGAATGCCACAGCCACTCACGGTCTGTTTGCAAATCTCGCAATTGGTCAATTCGACCACCCAAATCAGGTCGCACCGTGAGTGTGATCGTGTCATTCTTCAAGACGATCTCCATACATTATTGTCCCCAATGTTTTACAGCGTTCTTGATGGCTTAAAGTCCAGATCGTTTTCTAGAAATCTTACCTCATCAGTATTCCAAAGATAATCTAATTCGTTCAAGAGTGAAACGCTACAGCACGGCATACAGTAGTTCGCTTCTATTGAACAAGCATCTGTAGACAGAGATAGCACTATAGTAGACAACTCTTAAGACGCATGACGTTTTCTTACTGTTGAGAAAAGATAGAAGCATAAGGGCAAGAATGATTTTATGAACAACACTGCAGAACGCCTTGCAACTCTAAATCGCATTCGCAAATGGAGTCGGCTGCTAGATAGTGCTTTTCGAATTCCCGGAACGCCATTTCGGATTGGGCTTGACCCCATTTTGGGATTACTTCCTTTTGCCGGAGATTTGATTGATACTGGCTTTTCAGCATATTTAATCTTTTTAGCTGCTCGCTTTGGCTTGCCGAAAGATGTTCTAGGCTGGATGGTGTTCAACGTGGGGTTGGAAGCGGTTGTTGGATCGGTTCCTCTCGTTGGAGATGCGTTTGATGCCTTCTTCAAGTCCAACATTCGCAACTTGGCGCTGTTAGAGAAACATCTACAGGGTTCAGAGCCGGAGCTTGGGGAAGCAGATGACTTTAATCTCTCTAGCCTCAATACGATCGATCCGTCAGGCAACTACGAAAGAATGCCGATGCCAGAAAGCCTGACGACTGCACCACGTCAACGATCGCAGGTATAGCTCTAACATATTAGAGGTACTAGAGGTACGCTGCCTAGAGATAAAATAATTCTGCAGTATGTGAGAAACAGAGGCACTTGGAAAATATTTTCAAGTGCCTCTGTTCTATTCGTCTTCAGAAACACGGTGTAATGTTCTTTCTCCCATTGCTGCATGCCTTGGGTTATCGATCAGTCCTGTGTCTAATAGCAGGACACCAAAAAGTATTGCCCATCCCCTAGCCCGCTGCAGTGTTGCGTCAGAAACATCCGCGTATTCTGAAATCGCGCATTCACGCGCAGTTCGATCGGCAAAGAGCATCCATATCGCAGCAAGGTCTGTGGCAATATCACCTGAGGTGATGTCACCCCAATCAATAATGCCTGCAATCACACCATCCTTAACAAGGACATTGCGGGCATGTAGATCACCATGCAGCCATTTTGCTTGAACATCAACAGGTGCGTTCAATGCCATATTCCAAGTGTTCTTAATCTGTTGAGTTATCAGATTAGTTTTCGTCTCAAGTCGCTGCATTCGTTCTGCCAAGGAAGCCACCCGCTGAGTTAAAGGTATACCGCGTAACGGGTTGGCTGGGGCATCACAGGGTGCAGGCAGGTGCAACGATCGCAGAAACGAAGCAAAGCGTTTCGCCTGATTTGCATCAGGTTCTGCTTGGTCAGCGGCTATGCCATCTAGCCACGGTAACACGCTCCATCGCCAAGGATAACCTTGGGCGGGTTTACCGAACCTGTAGGGAACTGGAACAGGAATGAGAAGTCGATTTGCGAGCTGTGGCAGCCAAGTTTGCTCATATTCGATGAGTCTGGCGGCTATTGTTCGACGTGGCAGCCTGATAGACAACCGATCGCCTAGCCGAAACATCGCATTGTCAAAACCCGCATCGATGTAATGAATCGGCAGATGTGCTAAATCCGGGTGCTGTTCTGCCAGCAATTTAGAGACGAGAGCTGCATCTATGCTGATATCGGGTGCCGGCGTTCCGATCTTCACTTTTTCCGCTATTTCCATGTGCCTCCCCAACTATCGCGATCTCGTTTCCATGCCTTTGGTGCGAACGTGCAGAAAACCGGTACAACACTAGGATACGGTATTGGATTTAAGAGTTCGCTTATACTTCAGACAACTGTTTAACCGTGCTGGACTGTATCAGCATGATGAGCATGGTAAGGTTCAATTCGCATTTCCATAAGTGATCAAAAAGAGGGGTGAAAGCTGATGTTATTAATAGAAATTGGCGCTCATTAATAACTAAGATGCCCTATCAAGATGTATACATAATTAGACAGATTTTTCTTATATTCCTTAAAGTAGAGCAAAGCTACAACTCTTTTCTAAAGCAGAGTTTGAGGGTTCCAATTGAGCCAAGATTCTGCGATTCCTCCTGAGAAAAGTGTTTGTTTTAACGAAAAGATCCCGAAAAAATTGTATTTTTTTAAAACTAACTATTTTTTGTAATAAATTCTATGAGGCTTGCAAAAAACCTTGCCGTAATATCTTCGGTTTTGCTTGTTCTAGCTACGCCTGCGCTAGCGCAAACTTCAAGTGCAACAGATGCAAATAGTTTTTTAGCTGGTATTGACGCTGTTTTTAGTGCAGTTGTAGCAGCTTTAGAGAAAGTAATTTTTCTCAGCATTGGTGGGATACCACTGGTTGTTTTATGGCTACTGGTAGGCGCAATCTTCTTCACTTTTCGTATGAAGTTCGTCAATATTCGGGCATTTCGCCATGCGCTGGATGTTGTTAGAGGTAGCTATGATAATCCAAATGAGCCTGGAGAGGTAACTCACTTTCAGGCGCTCTCTGCCGCACTTTCTGCCACCGTTGGGCTGGGCAACATTGCAGGAGTAGCGATCGCCATTCAGCTCGGAGGACCTGGAGCCGTATTCTGGATGACGATCGTAGGACTGTTAGGCATGTCCAGCAAGTTTGCTGAATGCACGCTAGGGGTGATGTATCGCATCATTCGTCCCAATGGTACTATTTCTGGCGGACCAATGCATTATCTCTCTCGCGGCTTAGCGGAGAAAGGATTTCGTTCTCTCGGTAAAGTTTTAGCCGGTATCTTTTGTATATTTTGTATTGGTGGTGCCTTTGGTGGCGGCAACATGTTTCAGGTCAACCAATCTTTTGCTGGATTGACTGCCGCTATTCCTGCCTTTGAAGGTTTTAACTGGCTCTATGGATTGATTCTCATGGTGCTGGTAGGCTTAGTCATTATCGGGGGAATTCGGCGAATTGGAGCAGTAGCAGGATTTCTGGTGCCCGCTATGTGTCTCATTTATTTTGTAGCGGCGCTTTGGATTCTCTTAACCAACTTTACCGAAATTCCAGCTGCCGCTGCGACTATTGTACGTGAAGCATTTGCACCTCAGGCTGCGATTGCAGGCGGGCTAGTTGCAGTCTTAGTTCAGGGCGTCAGACGCGCTGCTTTTGACAACGAAGCTGGAGTCGGTTCAGCACCGATCGCCCACTCTGCTGCTCGTACGGATGAACCCGTACGTGAAGGTATTGTTGCGCTACTTGAACCGTTTATTGATACCGTTGTGGTCAGCAATATGACTGCTCTAGTGATTGTCACGACAGGAGTTTATGCCAACCAAACGGGAGGAGAACCTGATGGCATTCAGATGACCTTTGAAGCTTTTTCTACTTCAATTCCTTGGTTTCCTGTGATTTTGGGGTTTGCAGTCTTTCTGTTTGCCTTTTCCACAATCATTTCCTGGGGCTATTATGGCGAGCGGAGTTGGACATTTCTCTTTGGTGAGCGATCGCTGAGAGCCTATCAAATTCTCTACGTCATCTTTGTGTTTATTGGGGCGGTGGTGAATCTTCAGTCTGTGCTCAACTTTGGCGATATGATGATTCTGGCAATGGCGTTTCCCAACTTGCTGGGTTGCTTCCTCTTATCGGGCAAGGTAGCAGAAGCACTGGAAGATTACCTAGCCCGCCTCCAGACCGGACAAATGGTTGCGGCAAAACAAGTAGAACAACCTAGCGTTCGTTAACACTGCAGAAATTGCCTTCTTCGATCACTGCATGATTCTCAAGAGCACCTAGAGACAAATCTCAGGTCTCTACAGCATCTTTGCAGTTCTGTTTTACCTTAAAATTACAGCGCTTTGCACCATGATAAAACCAAATTATTGGTTGAAAGCTGAGCCGGTTCGGCTTTCAACCAATAACTTGTAGGTTATTCAAGTGAACCCTGCTGTAAAGCAAGATAACAATTCAAATCAGCGGCAGCGTTACTCAACTCAGGTAGATCGACAGCACCTTTCAGGTACTCTACCAAGTTACACCTGCGTTTGTCGCTGGTTTTTTCTTGTTCACTTAAATCGAGAATCTTGATGTTGCTTCCTGGATATTATTTCACGCAGGCTTGATGCCCTTAAGATAGGCAATGAGCAGAGCTAGGTACGGGACAAAAGCTTGCAAAGAGTGAGTAGGAGAGGGTTTCATGAGAATTACCACATTCATCCACAAAACCCTCATGAATCAGATTACTCTAATTCAAAAA
>NZ_JACXWX010000119.1 GCF_014764505.1 Phormidium tenue FACHB-886 | reverse complement strand
TCTCATCCAGGACCTCCAGGATTGGCACGACGAAGAGTTGGACGATCTGGCTGCCATGATCGCAGGGCTGCTAGAAGCCAGACAACAGCAAACTACAGACACAGCTGCGGAGACGCGGGCAGATGGCACCCCCCTCGGTCGTCATGGCGGTCGTGGGCACATCGAGCTGAAGATGATTCCTGATACCAAGGCAGGCAAGACCTATGGACCGTATCGCTACTTGCGCTACTGGGGGATGACGAAGAAGGGGACGATGGGTCTCAAGAGCGTGTACTTAGGCAAAGGCAATCCGACGGATGAGTCGCTTTAACTCCTGCACAAGCCTTATCCTCCATCAAGCATCTAGACGGAGCAAGTTGAGGACAACTACTCTGAAGACAGGCTGAAAATAAAGACTGTACTCCAGTATTCATCAAGCTTTTGTGGTAAAACTAAACTGTCCACTGTCCTGAGGAAGCTCCAGAGGACAAAAGCATGTATCAAATTCCAAGTCAAAGATTTCCAGTCAGCCAGTTGATGCAGCGCTATCAATTAGCTAAGAGTGGGATCTACAAACGCATCAAGGGTTTAGGCATTCTCTCGTTTCGGGTCGCTGGTAAAGCTTACATTACGCTTGAGCAGTTGCAGCTGCTCGACGAGTTGCACCAGTTTATCCAGGAGAAGGGCACTTTAGCTGAGTTTGTCGAGCGCAGACAAATCGTGTCTGCTGATGCTATCCCTCCAACCGCGTCCAATCGCTTTGTCACTTCTCCCAGTTCTGCTCCAGTCTTACATGTCTTATCGATTGAACCGGACTTGCTGGAGTACTTTGAGAAACTGGAGCGTGCGGCTCTAAAGCAGTGGCAGTTGAGTACAAGTGAAGTAGCAGCTCTACTCAAATTATCAGTGGCTCACATCCACCAACAAGGAGAGGAGTTCTGCGAAGCAGGGTTTCTGTTCACTCAGGTCGGACAGCGATCGATGGGAGAACCTGCCTGGAAAGTATCGAAACTTGATCCGTACCAAGTGTAGATATTCCAGGTTCTATGGAGGTGGAGCAGCGATTTTGCTTGATCAGTGCAACTTGCGACCAGCAAAACAGGAATAGATGAATAGTTTTGGGCGAACTACTGTGCAACTCTGTATCCCTCGGCGTTGCATAAGGGAGGATGAATTAGAATTAGGGTTAGTTTTGATGCAATGTCGAGACTGTCAATCCACTCATGACCGTAAGAATGGTAAGAGAAGGGGTAAGCAAAATTACATCTGTGTCAGTTGTAGTCGTCAATTTATTGATAGCTACAACTTGCTTCAAGGATACAGTAATGACCTCAAGCAACAATGGCTTACGGATGTATGTCAACTGTATGGGTTTTACGTGCTTCGCACACGCTACGCGAACGAGGTATTGAACGAGTCACAGGTGTTTACCATACAATTGTGATTTACTAGGTCAAACAGGTTGGAGAACATCTGCCTGATGCGTATGAACCAGAGGAAGTTCCCCAAGTCGGTGAATTCGTTGGCGCAGCCTGCCGAAGGCATAGAACTCGAAACCTTTGTAGGGGCTAAAAAAACAAAATCTGGCTCTGGACAGCAGTAGACCACTTTCGAGTAGGCATTTTGGGCTGGGTGTTAGGTGACCACAGTGCCAAGACCTTTGAACCCTTGTGGGCAATTATGGGAGCATGGCACTGTTATTTCTATGTCATGGATGGTTGGAGCGTCTATCGGGGGGTTATTCCACCAGGAGACCAGATTGTCAGCAAGACTTATATGACTCGAGTTGTTCGCGCAGCGTCTCCCCTTGGAGAAGGTGAGAATACGCGATTGAGGCACTATTTAGCCCGACTACATCGCAAGACATTGTGCTATTCCAAATCAGAAGCAATGCTGAGACATTCCATTCGTTTGCTACTTCACTACTTGAGATTTGGAGATGTGCCGATTCCTACCTGATTTCTCCCACTATTCAGCAACGCCGCCAGTTTATCAAGTCGGGGCTTCTGTTCTCAAGTTGAGTACTCAGTGCTGACAGTTTCTCTTGACCTGGCTTGTGCTACAAAAAAGCGGATCAGGAACCGCGATTGGTCCCGTCCTCCTCGCTACCGCTGTGCCTCGAGCCTTACTGACTCTGGTGGGTGGCGCGCTGAGCGATCGCTTGCCGCCCGATCGGGTTGCAAGCGATCGCTGTCAATACGCTCCTCGTTGCCAGCGTAGCTGCGTTGCTGTGGCTTAACATTTTTCAGATTCACTACCTGATTCTGATTGCTAATTTGACAAAGCAACAATCTCCCAAATCATATGAATAAAGTTCCGGGCACTGGTTCAAGTCCACTTCCTTGTAGCCAAGACGTTTCAAGAGCTGAATGCTTCTCTGATTCCTTGGATGCACAGTCGCCCACCATTCTGTTTCGGGTGCAACAGTAGTGAGGTAATCGTGCCACCAGAACATCGCCTCGAACGCCAATCCCTTTCCCCACCAAGCTTCACCTAATAAATACGCTACCTCTCCCCATGCTCCGTAGCATGTCGCCTCAAGCCGACCAATCGCTGGGGAAGGAGAATTTTTTAACCGTATCGCCATGTTGAACCACCGCTCAGTAGGTGTTGCCAAAACTACAGGACCTTGAGAACGAGCGGCGTACTCGGCCCTCAACTCCTCCATAGTCGGTGGATGTCCATGCGGATCAATAAAAGCAAGAACAGATGGTGTAGTCAGAATGGAAAAGAGTTCGTCGGCATGGGCGGCAGTGAGTGGCTCGAAACGTAGGTTCTTACTCTGCATTAGCGCTATCCTTCTGCTCCCGTGAAAACTGCCTAACATTCCCCCTCCATCGGCTGCAAGTAACCTTTGCAACGCCTTCAATGGCATTCAGCAGTCTAATGCAAGAGGGTTATGATGCGGCACTACTCGCAGAGATAAAGTATTCATTGTCAATCCATTCTTTGATACTTTCTAGGCAATAATTCGCTGATAGTCACGATCTCCGCTTCGGTAACAATCACTTTGCAATCTGGAGCATAATCGGAAATCAATTCACGACACATACCACATGGAGGTACAACTCGACCTTTACGATCTACAGCAACGATTGTCTCCAGTTCTGTGTCTCCTGCTGTCGCTGCCATTCCGATCGCAATTGCTTCAGCACAAACTGCAACTCGCCCAACATACGCTTCCAAATGGACAGCGGAAAAAATTTTGCCAGATTTTGTTCGTAGTGCTGCCCCAACGTGATGATAGTCTTCTTTGAAACGCTTGGTGATTATGGAGCGAGCATTTTCAATTAGTTCCTTATGCTCTAACTCGATAGGCGACATAGGGCTTAACATATTGCAGTACAGCTTGTGACGGCGAACGTGCTGGAGTGAATTTACTTACAACCTCAAGATAACTTAATTCCGGCTACCAACAGATTACCTTTCAAGTGCGCCCTTCATAGATAAATCAAGTGCATAACGGTTCTGTTGGTCGACGACAAACAACACTGAAACGAAGCGCAAAGGCATTGACCGCCGCTCCAACAGAATTGTTGTACAGCAACTATTTGCGCTCCGGTATAGCCATTCGTAATCCTAGCCCAATCAAAACGCTTCCTGAAAACCACTTCATGAAATCGGCAATTCGTGGTTGCCGCGTCAAGCGATCGCCTAGCCCACCTGCAAAATGACCAATCATTCCATAAATCAGCAAGCACAGAGTTGTAAAAGATAGCCCGTAAACTAGCATCTGTAGGGCTACATGCCCAACCTGAGCATCTACAAACTGAGGCAGAAATGCCATGAAAAACAGAATGCCTTTAGGATTGAGAATGCTAGTAATCATTCCTTGCCCAATAATATTGCTGCGCTTGATTGGGCTAGCCGCATTGCTGACAGGTATCAGGGACTCTTTGCTCAACAGGGTACGAACTCCTAGATAAAGTAGATAGGCTGCACCTGCATAGCGAACAGCTTCAAATGCTGTTGCAGATGCTTGAAGGATGGCTGATAACCCCAACACTGCCAAGGCTGTATGAACGATATAGCCAATACAGACCCCGAAGGTTGATAAAAGTGCAACTCCGCGCCCTTGAGCAATACCACGAGTACTGACATAAATGATGTCTGGACCCGGTGTACAGATCATCACGACAGCAGTGGTAAAGAACAGAACTATGTTCGAGAGTGACATAAGAATTACCTCTGTCTGAGATGTATTAGGCGCAATGCAGGTATTCTGAATAGGTTAGCTTTCTTTAGCTTCCTACTACTGGGTGATTTAGACTCATTCATTCTCAGATTGCCTTCTACAGAATCTTGACCACCAACAGATAAAACTTCAACTACGCCTCAACGGTATCTTAAGCCGCCTAACGGTTGCAGTCAGGGGCGGCAGGTAACCCGGAACTGAGTCCTAGCGATATTTTTCCATCTGCTGTATTGCAATAGTTATACGGCTGCAAGAAGCGAAAGATTAGCGCTGTCAAGTAAATTGACAACTTCTAAAGTTGCTAAGTTTTTAGACCCAGAAGGCAAGAGTTCCAGCACGCTACAGCCCACTATATCAAAATTGCTTTTTAAGCTAACTAATAAGTTCCTGAGTTTGTCTATATATATCCCACCTGACGTTGGGCAAGCAACATGAGGAAATTCTTCAGGCTCGATTACGTTCAAATCAAGATAGATGTAAAGCTTATCAGAACCAGTCTTACCTAGCCTTGAGAATAGCCGATCAAAATTTCATCGTTTGTTGTTTTAGTAGAGAAGACAGATAATTCTTTTTGCTGAATAAACCTTTCTTTCAGGTGAGTCAAATTCCCTTGCTCCAATCAGAAACACTTGCTCTGGACGTAACCTTGAAAAGGTACAGTTCACAATGTCTGCATCACCTTCACCAATAAGACGCGCAACGGCATTCCGTGGAAATGAGAACTAGGAGATGAACTAGGTGTATTTAAATCTCCATAAGCATCTAACCAGATGACAGTTAAAGGGTAATGTTTTACATCTAGTGATGATACTCATTACACGGCTAAACCAAACTCGTAACAGTTGATATACAATCCAATCACAACAGCGTTCATCACTTCAGACTTAGACAAGCAGATCGTTTGACGTGCCAATCGCTTAATTCGTGTTCTTAACGTCAAATGCTTCCGCTCAATTTTCTGGGTGTTTACCTTACCCACTTGGTGTTGTTCTGGAGCTAACCTTCGTTGATAAGCTCCCCATCTATCCGTATAAAACTTGCTGATCCCAAACGCTTCTAATAACTGTTTCAGCTTCAGAAACATGTTGTCACTGTGCTCTCCTAAAACATACGCCAGCACCTGCCCACTCGAGTGATCGATCGCCTGCCATAACCATCGCTGATTCTGCTTTTTCTGCACGAAACTCCACATTTCATCGAGGTCTCCTGCCTAGAAGGAGACCTCGCTCACAAGCTTGGGCTGGCAAAAGCTTGACCTCGACCTGTTGGGGGTCAATCTGGGCTAACACAGGCTGATCGATCGCACTCAGCTCATCAACTTTTTTTCAATTCTGCAATCACAGTTCGGGTACTGACCTGCAATACCCTGGCAATATCCCTCACCCCACTGCCATTGAGGGTCATCTCAACCATTTGCTCTTTGACAGAAGTCAACCGTCCCGGATAAGTGGGATGCAAAATAAAAGTTTGTCTCTGAGAAATCTCACTACGGCACAAATATCGCTGTTTCCCTGTTTCCCTTCTGCGCTTTTGCCATTTTTGACGACGGACTCATCACTTTGACAATGAGGACAAACGACGGAGATCAGTGCCATAGGAGTCTCTAAGTTCATTGACTAGCTAAAACTGCGAGTTTTACATCATCACCAGATGTAAGACACTACCCACAGCTTCTCAATTGGCTTTTGGTTCATTAGTGACGTGAAAGAGAACCTCAACTTGTCGCCCTTCTGCATCCAAACCAATGAACGGTAGCCCTCGGTTATTTGCTCCTGAGCGAAAATGCCTTTCAGAGCCGAGAACTTCACACCTCTACTCCTGCTAAGAACCTGAACTTTTGGCAGCAGTGGTTTCAGGGCGTTCGTACTGATCGCGATGGCGTACGGCTAAGCGCATATACTCTGGGTCAGTCTTAGCCAATTGCCATTTTTCATAGAAAATCCTGGCAGATTGAGCTTTGGTCGGATCTTCTTCGCGGGGCAAAACCATTTTGGAACCTGCTGCATATTTGCGTCCTGACCTGTGATTAGCATAGCGACGCGATCTGGTGTAGCCCATCTGCAAAAATTTTCGTGCCATGTCCATGCCAACGAAATCGCCTTGGGCTTTGTATTGGAGAAACAGGCTGTAGATTGTGTCAGCGGACTGACGAGCAATGTCTGGGGTTCTGAATTTCCAGTAGGGCAAAATCTCGCTCTTGTAGGGTTCAACCAGCAAAACGCCTTGTTCGCCCCGACCAATTTGATACAGTTCTGGATGCTGGCGAAAGTCGATCGCCTTGAAATCGAGCGAGTAATCAAATTCCTTCATCTGCCAAAGCCCAGCTAAACCCAAGACTACCAATTTTGATTCAGTTTTTTATCTTGACTGAATCCATTAGCGTTGGAATCGCCCTGCTGATATACTGCACCTCTGACTTTGCGATAGGAATTTTGGGCTTAAAAACTGATAGACAGTTTAGGGTATTCAAACTTTGCTCTAACTTCAGATTTCTTAAAAGAGAATAACGGTACATTTGAGCTGAAATTTATGTCTGAGGCTACTCCCCATGCCTTCACTCCACCTCCTTGGCGAGTATGACTCCCTGATACAGCAACATCAAGAGCAGATTACACCTGCCCTTACCCAGTTACAGATATTGGTAGACCAGCCTCTTCAACAACTGCGACAGCAGGAACAATCATTGTAGAAGCCCAAGCACAGCAGTTAGCGCAGCTCCACGCACAGCTGTCCGTCGATGCCCGATGCGTTCTCAACCCAAGCGAACTACAAACTTTCATTACTCAGATGCAGGCAACACCAACCCGTGTCGGTGGAACCAAATTAAACCATCACCAGAAGTTGACACAAATCCGGTCAATTGGCAGCTAACTCAGATGGATCTGCCCCTTGCTATCCGAGATTATGAAACAGCCGTCGATCACGATGCTTGCGATGACGAACCTATTCTGCTTATGGCTATGGATTCACCATTATGGTTGGAGAGCAAGGCCGACGAATTGAAGTATTGACCAAACGCATTTGCTTCCCCGTTGAGCACCGCTCCTACAGTTTGCGACAGCAGCTTGACTACTATTTTGAGGACAAGGTCACGCAACTTCTATCTGAGCAAAACATTACTCTCGCTCAAGACGTATTGACGCAGGAAATTAGTTATCTGTTTGGCTGTGCCGCACGTTTACTGTCATTAACACCTCAGACGGTGCAGTTTCACTACTCCAGTACAGAGGCAAACAGTCTCGCCATAGCGGAGGGCAACCCATGAACCAAGTCTGGGTTAGCTTATCGGCTTACGGTAGTGTCATGACAGGAGAAGCGTTAGCAACCCTATGGGCAGCAGGTGTTCGTCAAGTCGAATTGGCAATCGGCACCAAAGCGAGTCCTGATACTCTCGACGTGTTGCGGCAATATCGACAATAGGGATGCAGTATCGCGCCCATCAGGCGTTTGTTTGGGACGGGCAGCGATCCTTTGCTCTGGCTCAAAATTTTGATGCTCGTTATTTTGAACGGTTAACCAACTGGCTGGTAATGATGGGTATCACGGCTTACTCTGTTCATGCAGGTTGCTATGCTCGATCAGATCATCCTGACGCTGCCTATGCTTGTTTTCTAGAAAATGGCGCTTCACAACATTTTCAACCCACGTCCCGATCGTGCTGGAAAGCCGGATGAATCGGCAGAGCGTAAAACAAGTACGAAAACAGATTGACACCGTGCAATCTCGATTATTCGGTCCAGCCCATGATCTTGCTTAACAGAGGCTAAGCAATTATTAGCAGCTCAAGCAACGATAAAACCAGCAGATAACGATGTGCTGGTGAGACTGAATTAACTCTAAGTAGCAATGTGATGAAATTAGCCGACGATTGAGTGGGAAACAATCAATGGGATGTTTGGTGCGCTACTCATTTCACAATGTTCGGATTCTTACCTCTTAAGCTGGGAAAGCTCTAGCAGCTATCCATGCCCTTTACCCCTTAAGACAGTGGAGAAACTTGGCACAGTACTTATTTGCGATCGAACAACTAACACTCTGAAAAAGTGTTATTGAGGTGGTCGGTTCCCACCTCCTAGTGGGCTAATGACGCGGAGAAAGGGAGACGCGGAGAAGAGGGAAGCAAGAACATTGCCTAAAATCCCCGTGTTCCCGTATTCCCATGTCTCTATGCCAGAATCTACGGCAAAGTTGTCACCCTTAGCCGCTGTGGAATCAATATTCAAGGACAATTCAGAAAACTCTGTTTGAATTACCGTACCACAGATAAGATCCGCCGATGGGCAACCCAAGTCTTGCAAAGAATGAGTATTGATGACTTAGACGGGGGTTCTGATTCCTTAAAAGACTACCGATCGCTGAGGCATGGGGATGAGCCAATAATCAAAGGTTTTACCTGATTCAATGATGAATTTACCTATCTGAAACGACTTCTATCTAGCATTCATTCCACAGAGCAAACCTTCTCTGGTACTTGTCTAATATTTCGCACTGCTCCTCTGCTGGAACAGTGCGAAGCTGCCCTAAAGAATATAGAATTTCCAGTCAAACCCATCCGGCGAAATTAACCTGATAATCCATTGAAGATGGTCTCAGAATCAGCACAATGCACCACGTCAAAGGGTTGCAATTTAACTATATTAGGCATCGTGTAAAAATAAGTTGCCCTTGAAAATGACTGAAACGCCAATTTCAATGGGGTTTTCTCAAGAAATCGCTCAAGTTATTTTTACAGGACTCCTTATTCTCCCTTCCTTAAATGCAGACACCATCCCACTTAAAACAGGATTGAAGCATTGTGCAGATGAAGCATCTCAAGACCGTTTCGTTGGAGGAGAACGCTGCCTGCTCCATGTTGCAGCAACTTGTGCAAAGAAGCAGGTTTTAATTGCTTATTGCAGTAATCCCAACCCATTGCTTCCTGCAGTACAGTAATTGAACCTGCTGCTACCGGCACTTCTGCTGAATCTAAGTTGCTTTTTTCCTCAATTCGTCTCCTTCCACTACAGCAGCTACAGACTCAATTTCATGCTGTAAGTCTTCGATGGATGGAAGTTTTTCCTTAAATTCATCAGGGAGTGCGGCAGTAGTGCGGTAGGTAGAGACGCTGATCGGCTGACTCATGCCACGGAGAGCATACTCTACAACGGACTTTTTCTTAGAGCGACAAAGGATAATCCCAATCGTCGGGTTATCGTGCTGACGGCGTAGTTTTTCGTCAATCACGTTGACGTAGAAATTAATTTGCCCTGAATACTCAGGCTTAAAGTCTGTCGTTTTCAATTCGATCACTACGAAGCAGCTGAGTCCAAGGTGGTAAAAGAGAAGGTCAACGAAAAACTCATCCCCCTCCACCTCTAATCGATATTGACTTCCTACAAAAGCAAATCCAACCCCTAGTTCAAGCAGAAATTTTTGCATTCGCTCAACTAAAGCGCGTTCTAAGTCACGTTCCAGTGCCTTCTGATGTAGTCCTAAAAACTCAAGGTTATACTCCGATTTAAGTAAACTTTGAGCAAGGTCAGATTGAGGCGCTGGGAGTACTTCCTGAAAATTAGTTAATGCACCACCTTGGCGGTCGTACAGAGCCGTGTCAATCTGATGAGCCAAAACGTTGCGACTCCAGCTATTCTCAAGCGTCTTCTGCATGTACCAGATCCGTTGCTCCGGGTCTTTCACCTTATCCAAAATTACGCAGTTATGCTTCCAGGGAATTTTTGCACCAAGTTGGTGCAAAATTACTTCGTCAGAATAAGCCTCCGCAAACGATCGCATATAGTTGAGATTTCGAGGAGAGAAGCCGGTCATCTCGGGAAATTCTATTTTGAGGTCACGGGCTAAGCGATCAATTACCTTTGCTCCCCAACCCTCCTCCTTCTGGCGTTGAAGAATTTCTCGCCCAATCTGCCAGTAGAGCAACACTAATTCCTGATTGACTGCTAGCGCTGCTTTAATCTGGGTAGAGCGAATCCTTTCCTTCAAGTGACGGAAGAAGTCATCATAATTATCAGGAAATAGGGAAGATTGCTTAGGCATGATGAGACTAGCGATCAATATTTTGTAAATCCATCTGTCGTATTTTGAAATACCACAGTACAATTGGGCAAGTTAAACGTCGTATGATGAAATACGACACAGAAGTATCGACTTATGCCAAAGCAACAATCACATCAAATTGTTGTAGGAATCCTTGCCAACGCAGGCGGAGTTGGAAAAACAACGCTAGCAGTTCACCTAGCCTACGACCTTTTCAAGCGGGGGTGCTCTGTAGCGCTCATTGACCTCGATCCCCAACGTGCTTTGGACGTGTTCTGTGGGCTGCCGTCCGTGGAAGCTGAAAACAGTGTCGTCCGAGTACTGTTAAAGGACTTTGATGGCAATTGGCCACTTGTTCCTGCTTGGGACACTCCAAAGATTGAAGTTTGTCAGGGACATCCAACCCTATCGCAAATTTCTGATGATCTAGTCATCCGTAGAAGAGGGGAGTACGCTCTAGCAGATCGGCTACATAGCCATCCGCTTCCCCATGATGTTGTGATTCTAGATTGTCCTGCCACTTTAGGAATGATCTGTGAAAACGCGATCGCAGCCAGCACGGGGCTACTCGTTCCGATTCAGCTTGAGATGAAGTCTGTATCGGGAGTCGCTGATTTAGTGCAGTGGGCGATCGCCATCTCCGCTGATCTGCAGCTTGACCCTCGTCCACCGATTCTTGGACTAGTTCCCAGCCTGTACGACAACAGTCGTGCCATTCATCGGCAATATCTACAGCAATTACCAGAAGTCGCTGCCCACTTAGGAATTAAGCTCTACCCCCACATTCGAGATTCATCTGAGTTTAAGAATGCCAGTGCCAATGGATTGCCGCTACAAAAATATCGTCCGGCACATCCTGCAAATAAGGATTTTGAAGCACTCGCAAAAGATCTGTCTACACTTGCTCGCAAAGGACTTGTTCGCAAAGGAAAGTGATAATGGCGCGAATTCCTGCTATCAGTCAACGTTTTACAGGAGCCTATCAAGCAACTGAACAGGCTCAACGAATCGCGGAACTTCAAGCGGAGGTAGAACAGCTTAGAGCCGCCCAGTCTCCCGATTTAGAAGCGCAATTGGAAGTTTTGCGCGAACAACTAAAAGCTCAATCTGGAGAACTTGCAGTAGAAGTAGAGCTAATCTACCCCAACCCACACCAACCCCGACAAACCATTACAACCGAAAGCATTCAGACGATCGCTCGGAGTTTAGAGAAAGATGGTCAAATCACACCCTTAATTGTGATCCCACAGGGTAAGCGATATCTGCTCTGGGACGGACAACGCCGTTGGGAAGCTGCTAAATCGTTGGGCTGGAAAACTCTGCAAGCGGTAACCGCACCGATGCCCGAGGATTTGCATCGTAAGGCATTGCTGACGTTTATCCATCACGAAGACCTCAATCCATTGGATAAGGCAGAGGCAATCGTCAAAGAGGTTGCAGATTCAACCGGTATTACAGCCGAGGAAATTTCAACTGTACTGTCTACTGTGCTTCGCCGTTTAGAACGTGGACAACAAATCAATCAACTCACCTCCTTAGTAGCTGTTACCCCCGAAGAGCAACAGAAGGGATTACAGCAGTTAGACGTCAGTGAAACTGAGACAGCGCTTCTACTCTCTTTGCTAGATTTAGGTCTAAATCCAGCCTCAGTGAAGGCAAATCTACTCTCAATGCTGGCTTTACCCCCTGATCTGAAGAAAGCAATTCGGGAACAGGGGCTGAAAGGTGCTCACGCTTTAGCGTTAGCCAGCATATCTGCTAAAACTTTGAAAGTTGCAGAACGTCAAGCGACAAAAGAACGTCTTACTGAAACTCAAAAGGTTATTGAGCAGGATTTAACCGTTGCGAAAACTCGTGAACTGGTTGCTCAGGTTAAGGCAAAGTATCTAAGTCCTAAGCCCATTGAATCAAAAGAAATTACAGTCGCTGCAAAGGGACTCGAAAAACTATCACTCGACATTATGAAAACTACGAATCAAGAGCAGCTTGTAGAGTTGCGCCAAATGCTTCAGCAAAAACTTGCGGAAATTGAGGCAATATTATCAGAGTAATAGTTCCTCTGCTTACTCAAGAGCTACAGCAAAAAGCCTGTCGCGAAGGTGGCATTAGTATTACAGTTGTAGATAACTAAATGCACCAATTTTTAGGAAACTGTCAGAACTGAGTTTTCAAATTCCTATTCTCAATATTGTTGAGGATTCTCCCAATAAGCTGAACGAAAGAATAAGGGTTTCACCGAAAAGGTGAAGTCAAATTCTCAATAAGAAATCATAAGTATTCAGTTCTGACACTTTCCCCGAATCAATTCCGTCTAATACAGAGTTCGATCGCTTCGTTTCAATCGTTGAGGCGTCATTTGGGAGTTGTCGATCAAATGCGATTGCGCCGCCCATCGCTCAAACGAGAATGGCACGATCGCGCCCCTTTGTTCCAGTGCTGCAAAACCCGATTTGGAATGCTTT
>NZ_JACXWX010000118.1 GCF_014764505.1 Phormidium tenue FACHB-886 | reverse complement strand
CCATTCGTGACTGGAAACCCGCCCTCAATCGCTTCGCTATTGAGTTTAGCGATCGTTTTCCCACCTAGCTTTCTACCCTTGACACAAACCTATTGACATACCCGTTTTCTGGTTTCTTCTTCCACCGAATCAACAACCGTCGAAATCGATTTATCCACGAATGTGTTCGCTCCACTACCTATCGCCTTGCTCTGTAGTTCGGAATGTCATGAATGATTCTCTCTCGTTCATCTCTCGGTGGAATGTGCCCTACATATCCTCAGGCTTTCAGAATCTCTCGCACTTCCTCATAGTCATACCCTTTGTCCAAACAGAGGTTTCGCACTTGCTCCTTCTCTAGCTCTGCTGGCACAATCCGTTGTGCTTCTAACGTTGCTTGGCTCATCTTCATGTCCTGTCAATTCGCTCCCTCAATCGCAACTCCAATGGGGATGCCATTGCCATCGCTCAAAACGCCCTGCTTCATTCCGCTCTTGCCTCGGTCGGTTGGATTAGCACCGGTTGCTTTTCCCCCAAGGGCGCTTTCACCATTGCGCCATCCATCGCCATCCCTTGCCAATCAATCCCTACCTCCTCGGCATATTGTTCCCCCAACTCCCACATGCGCTCAAACACCCCCTGTTCCACCCAAAACTGAAACCTGTCATGTACGGTACTCGCAGCACCTAAACAACGAGGCAGTGCCTTCCACTGGCACCCAGCCGCAGCAGGTAAAAAATCGCATTTAATGCTTTACGATTATCCATTCTGGGTCGTCCGCCTTTGGGTTTAGGAGGGTTGGGTGGAATCGCTGTTTTTACCCGTTCCCAAACGTCATCTGGCAGTAGAAAAGCCGGGTTGATTTCTGTGAAGACGGTCATTGCCTCAACGCTTAAATGCAACCACTGCCAGTCTCTCATAAAATCAATGGTTTTCGGATAGGCTTTATTTGTATCGAAGCATAGATGAATACGGAAATTTAGTAGAGGTGAGGTTGAAAGAGAAACAAGATACCGAAGCAGCTAAAGCGTTTTTTGCTCAAGCACATGAAGTAGCCCAGCAATGCCCAAAACGAGTAGAAACCGATGAACACACCAGCTATCCCAGAGCTATAGCAGAAGAACTGGGAGCAGGGGTTGAACACGAGGTCAGAGATTCCCGAGGGAATCCGGTCGAGCAGTGTCATCGGGGGATCAAGCAACGTTACTATCCAACATTAGGATTTGGAGCGTTTGAATCAGCGCAAAGATTTTGTCAAGCGTATGATGAGGTAAGGAACCTTATAAGACCTCAGCGCTACATGATAAAAGTAGTGTCTCTATTCAAGAGAAGAAAACGATTTATAGAACGATTTAATGAACCACAAGCGATCTTCCAAGCTGCTTAGCAAAGAGAAGAAGAGGGAAGATATATTTTGACTAATTGCGCTACTCATTTAGGAATTACGCCAGATCTTTTACTCATTCACAACTTTCATGGTACATTCACAACTTTCATGATATAGCGCTACACGCCTAGATTAAAATTCTTTTAGTGTAAAAGCCCCGCTACGCGGGGCTTTTACACTAAAAATTGTCCTGAGGTATGCGCGTAGCGCTATACAAGCTCTTCCGAACAATTTCAGATACTTCGCCCGAACAAGTTCCGAACTCTTTTCGCTACTTTCTTGATATGTTTGAGAGCAAAGGCTCGGCAACTAAAAACGTCAGAGCTTATAAGTTTTGAGCTGTAAATCGCGAAACTAGCACTGTGGAAATTTCAATGAACGAAGCTCATGTGATCCCAGTAGTTCGATCGCCGCAAGAATATCAGGTTTATCGTATCGACCCAGATGCCACGAATCGCTTAGCGATCGTTTTTGATCCGGCGGATGCTGAGCGATCGCTCACATCTTGCATCGAAATTTTTGACGTTGGTGGAAAAACGCCACCAAATCAGCATCAATTTGCAGTCGAGATATTTTTTGTACTAGAAGGCGAAGGCATTGCAATTTGTGATGGCGAAGAAGTTGCGATTTGCTCTGGCGATAGTTTGCTCGTGCCGCCAACCGGAACTCATGAAATCCGTAATAATGGGTCAAAGCGACTATACACGCTTACGGTTATGGTGCCAAACGAGGGTTTTGTAGAACTAATTCGTAGCGGCATTCCGGACGAACTCGATGCTGAAGATTTAGCAGTGCTGCGACGTGAATCCTTGCTTTAATCATCGAAAGTAGGGCTAAAAACAATATGACCACAGCAATACTTCGGACAAAATTTGAGCAGATTTTGAGGCTCAAACCCTGATGTGATCGCAGACTAAATCTGTTTTTCAAAGTTAGGAGCAGGGCTAGCTTTGAAAAATAGCTCAATTTCTAAAATCTACGCCCCAAAAACCTTGTGAAACGGTTCAAAAGCTTGTCTAGACTATTGTAGAAAAAAGTCATGAATTCAGCCATCCAAGAAGGAAGAACTTGGGTCATTGCAATTATTGTTGCAGTAATTTTCTCATCATTGATTGGTGAAGTGACAACAGATTTTCCTTTCAACCGATCTTCAAGTGACATAATTTTAACTGGAGTTGGCTGGGCGCTGGTAGTCGTTCCTTGTTACTTCCTTTGTCAAGGACATGGTTGGGCAAAATGGGTGCTGGGTGTGCTACTTGCAATAAGCGCATTCATCAATATTCCACTCGCTTTGATTGCCATTCGCTCTTTATTCGTCAGTTCCGCTTTAGGGCTGATTCCGGCTGCAATCGACCTGATTTCAAGCTGGGTTTTATTGGGATCGCCCCAAATCAAAGCGTTTTCATCTTCTCAGCGCACAGAACTAGTCATCTCATCGTTTCATTACTGATTGAGTGTGGGGATACGGAATCGTGTGTCCCTACATCGGTTCTTCTGGATCTACGGTGATAAACCTGCTTGACTGACAAAACAGAGGCAGGCTGAAAGAAAAGCTAGGAGGGAAGCAGAGCCTGATTTAAGCTGGAAAGCTACCACACCTAACAGCAAAATCAATGGCTCCTACTTCCCGTCTTTATCATGCGTTGTCGCGCTATCTGAGTCAATGTAACATTCAATTGTCTTGATGTACGTCACTTGCAAACACTCTGCTGGATGATGGTTGGCATGATACAAAGCCAGAACGTGCATCTCAATGGGTTTGGTTTGTACGTGAAAAGCCGTGCTCAACTGGCGCAGTCGCATCAAAGACGGTTTCGCCGATGGTTGTCCAATCGTCTAATCGTCTAATCGACGCATTGATGTCGTTGCCGCTCATCACGCCCTGATTGGGCAAGCCCTCTCCGAGTGGAACCGGGAACGGCTGTATCTGAGCCTGGACACAACCGTCGTATGGAATTGTTTTTGCATCGTCTGGGTAGGCGTGGTGTATCAGGGCAGGACCGTTCTGGTGGCTTGGCGAGTAATGGCGCACTCCAGTAGCACTGTCAGTTATGGACGATTCAAAGAGTACTGCGACAAGCCCAAAGAACCCTGCCTGCTGGTGTGGCAATTGTCCTGCTGGCAGATCGAGGCTTTGCTGATGGGGAACTCATGAAACCCTCTCCTACTCAATCTTTGCAAGCTTTTGTCCAGTATTTGGTACCAGACAAGTAGTTAAACTTATCACAGTAAAAATTCCTTCCCTGACTGACCTGGATTACAGTAACCTGTTTGTGCAGTTGCAAAACATTTTGAGCGAGTTATATGAAGAAGTGACCCAACAGCTCACGATTCTGCCCGGTTCAGATCAACCCCTTCAAAATTATAGTAACCTTGATGGTAGCGTAACAGGTTCGCTTTCGACCTTCACTGGAAAAGAGTTAGAGGCTAGTTTATTCCTGGTTTAATGCCGCTCGAATGAGATTTAGCACCATGCGTCTGACGCTTTGGATTCTCTTACTGATGCTGGAGAACTTATAAGGATGGAACCATCATCATTGAAAGTTGCGGTTATTGGGGCTGGACTAGGAGGTCTGTCCACCGCAATCGCCTTATTAAAACAGGGATTTGAGGTGCAAGTTTACGAACGGGCACAATCTCTGCGTCCAGTCGGTGCTGGACTAACGCTCC
This sequence comes from Phormidium tenue FACHB-886, assembly GCF_014764505.1. Lineage (GTDB taxonomy): Bacteria > Cyanobacteriota > Cyanobacteriia > Elainellales > Elainellaceae > FACHB-886. Next base: position 8,644 of record NZ_JACXWX010000118.1, on the reverse strand, counting down.
TTCCAAACGGGTTGAACAGTCTTGCAGCTGTCTACCCAGAGGTAGTAGAGACTCTAAAACAGGCGGGTAGTCACACCCAGATGATTAATCTGAAGAAAAGTACAGGAGAAATGGTCCTGTCTCAACCAACTCGATTAGCAGAACAATTTGGGCAACCCATGTTGAATATTCGCTGGTCAAGGTTGCAGGAGATCCTAGCTCAATTTTTACCTGCTGCTATTCTTCATCTAGATCATTCCTGTACTGGATTTGAGCAATCTGATGAAGCAGTAATCGCACACTTTGCTAATCAAAATTCTATTCAAGCAGATTTACTTATCGGTACAGATGGTATTAATTCTATAGTCAGACAAACTTTGGTGGGGGATGGCTCGCCTCGTTATGCTGGGCGATTATCTTGGCGGGCAGTTGTGCCCTTCCCTTCTGAGATGCTGTCCCCCAATGAAGCAACCTTAATGATTTCACCCGATGGGAAGAAAAATTGTTTGTTGGCTGATGTCGGAGAAGGTTATCTCTACTGGAGTGCAGGAGTATTAGATCAGGATGGGTCCCTTTCCTGCGATCCTCAATCTGCAAAACTCCGCGTTTCAGAAATACTTTCTGGCTGGGCAGCTCCTTTACCAACAATTATCAGTAGCACCCCAGCTGATGTGATTGTGGAGCGGCCGATCTGCGATCGCCCCCCCTCCAAATCTTGGAGCCAAGGTCGAGTCATGCTTTTAGGAGATGCAGCTCATGCCGTTGTCCCTTCTTTGGGACAGGGCGCAAATATGGCATTTGAAGATGCCTGTGAGCTTGCCCACTGCCTTGCTCAAGCTTCTACCATTGAAGCCGCATTTCACGCCTATGAAACCCGTCGCCTTCCCCGTACGGAGGTGATCTATGCTCGCAGTGCTAGCGATGGCAATCGCGCCTATCAAGTTGATGATGAAACTACTAGTGAAACTACTTCACGAGAAGTGCTGGAAATTTCACAACTGAGCCAGGAAGCATTTGACAACTGGCTGTACGGATATAAACCTTGATTCAAAATATTGCCCGTGAGATGTGTTTCCGCTGATTAATCCCGATTAATTAAGCAGAACCTGTTCCATTGATCGCCGAATCTCACTGGCAGGACGTGATTTACTGATGCAACGAACGATTGCAGAGCGCGATCTAGGGAATGCTTTAGCCGTAAAAATCTTTGGGAAGAAGTTGGCAAACCAATTGATCCGATCATTGTGGAGCAAAGAATATGAGCAATTTAGAGACAGCCGTTGGTAAAGTACTGCTCATTGGTGCAACCGGGGGAACAGGCAGCAATGCAGTCAAAGGATTGCTCGAACAAAATGTGGCTCATCTACGTGCAATTACTCGCAAGATTGACCTTACTCGTCCTTCCTTATCTAGACTGCACACTAACGGGGTTGAGCTAGTTGAAGCGGATCTCGATGATGAGTCTTCATTAAAAGCTGCCTTTGCAAGGGTTTCAGCCGTTTACTGCCACGCAACTGCCCCCCAATCTCTGCCCAGCGAACGCTCCATGAACTGCCCTGATTGTTGCTCAGCCCACACCACTCGCCTGCAACGCAGGACGAACCTGGGCTATGCCCTGTTTCGCTGCAGGGATTGTCATCGCACCTTGAACGAACGGACTGGCACACCCTTCAACTTCATCGAGGTGCCCAATATCTGCTTTCAAATCTGACACGCATCAAATTTTCCTCATGCTTGAGCAAGCGATCGAGCACTTCAGCTTGCTACCTAATCTCACAGCTAGCAAAAGGTTTTTGCAATTGACGGGTGGGTACGCAATCGGAGCACCTTTCGACGAGCGATGACCAGGGGGAAGCAAGAGACGCGATCCATCCCGGTGTCGCCGGAGTTGAGGCACTTGTTGGAGGAGTATCGGAGCGATCGCTCTTTTGAGCAGTTGAATGGCTCGAAGGAGCAGCAACGGACTGACTACATGAGAAGTTCGATTGCGATCGCGACCTAGAGAGTTAGATGATCACTTCCCTCAGATCTTCGCATTCCTTTACTAAGGGAATTCCCAGCTCAGTTGCGATCGCCAACGCTTGATCACACTCCTGCCGCGCTAATTCGCTCGATCCTGTTTTCTGGTGCAATTCTGCTAAATTTTTTAGGGTTTCGGCTTCACCTGTGCGACTGTTGACTTCTCGAAAAATACTCAGCGCATTCTGCAAATTCTCCAGGGCTTCTGAATGCTGCTCAAGTTTAATAAGGACAGCACCTAGCTCTCGTAGTCCTGCTCCTTCCCCTGGACGATCGCCAATCTCACGGGCAACATTCAAATGCTGCTGAGCATATTCGATCGCCTCACTGTAGTTGCCCAATTTGTAGTAAGCAAGTCCCAGACTACCTAAGTCAGTGCATTCTGCTTGTCGATTGCCAATCTCACGGGCAACCGCTAAGCTTTGCTGATGGTACGCGATCGCCTCGCTGTAGTTGCCCAAGCTGTAGTAAGCAAGTCCCAGACTACCTAAGTCAGTGCATTCTGCTTGTCGATTGCCAATCTCACGGGCAATCGCTAAGGCTTGCTGATAGAACTCAATAGCCTCAGCACAGTTCAAACTGTGCTGAGCAATTCCCAGCTTGCCTAAGGCAATGCCTTCGCCTCGTCGATCGCCAATTTCCTGGGCAATTGCTAGGTATTGCCGATGGAACTCGATCGCCTCATGACAATTGCCCAATCTGTTGTAAGCAGTTCCCAGATTGCCTAATGCCCTACCCTCTCCTTGGCGATCGCCAATCTCACGAGCAAGCTCTAAGCTTTGCTGGTAGTCGTCGATCGCCTGCTTGTAGTTACTTAGAAAGAGATGAGCATTGCCCAAACCCTCTAGGCAGGCAACTTCATCTGTTGCTTCAAGGCGCTTGGCTAATCTCCCGTACATCACAATCACCTCCTGATAGTGGCTCCAGGTTTGCAGTTGCGATCCAATCTTCTGATCGAGCAAAATGCCTTTTGCTTCCTGCCAGTCTTCGAGATCACAGTAGTGATCGAACGCCTCTAGATAGCCCCGCACCTGCTCTAGATTTGCTGCTTCTGGCACAGCCTCATAGTGATTGAGCCATTGCTCCGCTGCCGTGCGCTCCGCCGCTTGCCAAACGGCTGTATCGACTTTCAGTTGCTCATACGCAACGCTGCGAATCAGATTGTGCTGCCGCAGCGGAATCTCGCCATCCACGCCCAGCCAACCGCCTTCCTCCCATTCTTCTTCAGCCAAACCCCGCGCTTTGAGCAGTTCGAGCGCAGCTTCAAGGTGCGATCGCTCCGGCAGCATCGCCAACCAAAACGATGCTGGGACGGGACGACGATAGACGGCACTGCGGCAAAGCAACTGCATCGCATCACTGGGTAATTGTGCCAGTGCATCTTTCACCCGCTGCTTCACCTCTAGCTGAAGCTTGCGCCGCGACAGTTGCGCCGGACGGTTGGCTTCGAATTCGGCAAACTTGCCCTGCTGCCAATAGCGCTGCACAGTGCCGCCACAGGCTTTGATATCTTCGGCGATCACCCGCAGCACGAGGGGATGCCCGTCGTAGAGTTTGCCAATGCGTTGCAGGTAATCAGTGTCCGGGTCAGCGACACCCCGCTTGGCAAACAGTTCTAGCTGTTCGGCTTCGCTCAGTCCCCGTATCGGTTCACAGTACCATCGCTGTGGATAGCGCGAACCGACACTCTTCAACTCACCCGGCAACTCTTGCGTCGTGAGAATAAGCTGGCTTTGACACTCATTGCCCCCTAAAAGCTGCTGCAACAAATCGAGCCACAGTGGATCACAAAACTCGCTCCAGCCTTGGCGATCGTCTTCCTTCAGCAGGCGTTCCATCGAGTCAAGCTGGACGCAATGAGGTTGAGTTCGCAGCAGTTGCAGCAGATGCGTCAGCAAGTTTTGCGGATTTTTTTGATCGTCTAGCGTCGGTTCTTCGCCCAGCGATCGCAGCAACGCCGCTCCACTGATGGCGAACTCAGCGCTAACGCCGCCCTCATCCAGATTCAAGCGACAAAATCTCCCCTCATCTTGCAACGTTGCGATTAAGCGTTCTGCCAGTGCTGTCTTGCCAATTCCAGTAATTCCCGTTAACGTCAATACTCGACAGCCCTCCTGCAGGATTTGCACCAGCGGCTCTGTCACGTCGGCGCGTTCTACCCAGGTCGAGGCGTTGTAGATCGCCGGGCTAAAGAGCTGGGAAGAGGTAGAAACGATCGGTACAGCAGGTTTTGCGTTGCGCTGTTTTTTCAGCACTGGCTTCAAGTCATTCTCTCCGCTGAGCTGCGCCGCGCTACAGCCGAACTGATAGGCAAACTCAATGTCTCGTCCTGCCCCCAGCGCATCATAAAAGCCGACAGCAAAGGCGATAGCTGCTGCTTCCTCGATTGCTTGGCTCATGCCAATCACATAAGGAGATTTCTAGGAATGAGTTTACCCTCTTAAAGGTCGAATAAGAATGTCCCATTTAGGTAACTCTGGATTGCGTTCCAGTCTTTTTTCAATCCTCCGCATCTCTATCTTGGTTAGGGAAATTCCCCTTGAGTAGGTCTTGGGATTTAGCTTAACGATCGGATGAATGCCTTTCCATGTCATGCTTTTTGCCCATTTCAGCATCGTCTCTCTATCCTGCAATTGAGTGCCGTTCCAATGTTGTTCCAGAATCCCCCAGCATCGCTCAATCGGGTTGTATTTACTGTGGTAAGGCGGGTAATAGAGTCACTGAATCCGCTTACCGATTTGGTCTGAAAACTCCACCATCCGGTTGAGAAATTGGATGCGAACCCCACTGCTTTCCGGTCCATTATCCACTTTCAGTTGCAGGCAGTTGATGTCCTGCTGTTGTGTGCAGGACAATTCCTTCCACCAATCTTCAAGCGTATCAACAATAAAATCGCTGGTTTTGTAGGAACTGCCAAAGTGGATGTGCAGTTGTCCACTATCTTCATCCACCAGACCACAAGGAACGTATTTCTCTTGACATCCCAAATCATGGTCACTTGCCTTACTGTTTCCCCGCGTTTGCCCACCTCGGCAATAAGCTCCAATCGCGACCGTCGCTTTGCAGTCCAGACTTAATCGTTTCACTCCACCCTAGTTTGAGCCGTTGTCTTTGGCTTTGATGTTGGCAAAGATCGCGTCTGTTTCGAGAAGTTTTTTTGGGGTTTCGCTTTCACCACGCTCTTCAATCGGTAGCCCATCCGGTTGAGAACCACTGACATGGGGCTTGAGGCAGGTAATTGCTCTGGCGCAAATCCCTGTTGACGCAATTGCTCTATTGCTTGCTGAGCGGTTAAGCGCGTGTACGCAATCGAACTTTGAAAGGTCGGATCTTGCTGAGCATGAGCTTCTGCCAGTTCTCGTAAAGCCTCTGCGACTTCGGGATGCTTCTCCTCCCACCGCTTACTGCCGCTATAGCCTGCTTGAGCACCCACACAGACGATGCCGCTGCGTCGCTCTGCCAATCCCATTTCCACGTTGACTCTGCCCCATCCAAACACCCGCTCTGATAGTCGAGCATTGCCGTTGCAATACTTCAATGTCATCTGGGCTTGAAAGTTCCGACGAGTTGCACCACTCATATTGGACGCAGCCAAACGGAGATCTTCAGTTTGAGAGCGAGTGAGGGACTTGACCGGACTATCTCAGCTTTCCAACCACCTTCTCCTTGAGCTTCTGGAGCATCAGAACGATCTTAAACGCTGGGTAAATCCTTTCCCAGAAATCTCCTTATGCCCCTTTATCGTCAGAATCGTTGCCATTCCTCTGTAGGCTGCAACAGTTTTAGCAAGTGCTCGTAGGTGTTGAAAATCCAGATTCACTTGATGGGTTAATACATACGTCATGAGCATCAGTTCTAGAAATGAGAGCAACTCAGGAAAAGTGCTAGACTCGCATACAGTTTTCTCTAAAGCGTTGAGATCGTCTTGCTCTAGCCCAACTTCGAGAAAAAGTTGAAGCAGTGATTCATGATGCTGCAAGCGATGCTGGATTGCCCAGCTTGACAGTTGGGCTTCTCGCTCAGCTAGACCCATGATTGATTGCTGAAAGTAAACTTTCTGCCATGCTGTTTTTTCCAATTTTTTTAGAGTGCTAGCAAGCCAATCGCTAGCTACTCTGAGAGTATTTTGCCTGATTGCGTCGCATTCTGAAATTGTTATCAGTTGAAGAAACAGGGATGGAAGCCGTTGAGTCTGCTGTTGCAACACGATAACAGATTGACTGGTGAGTAGAACTGCATTGCATAGTTCATTTACTAAATTATCAGGGTTATCTGAAGCCATACGCTGTTCATACTGAAGTAAAGTGCATACGGTTCCCACCGATGAGAACCGCAGCATGGAATGGTCGATGTAGAAAATTAATGGTTGATGTTTGTTAGGTAGGCACGATCGGCACGATCGCCCGCGACTGCCCCAGCGGGTAATACAGCATCTAGTTGAGCCAATTCTGATGGCGTGAGGACAACTTCAACCGCTTCGGCGTTCTGGCGCATGTTTTCCAGTCGTCGAGAACCTGGAATAGGGATGATTTGTTCTCCTTGATGTAGCAACCAAGCTAGCGCGAGTTGAGCAGCAGTCACGCCCTTTTGAGCCGCGATTTGCTGAACTTGCTCAGCTAACTCTAAGTTCCGCTCCAAGTTTTCGCCCTGAAAGCGTGGCTGAGTTCGTCGCCAATCCTCTGATGCAAACGCCTCACCCCGCTTGATTTGCCCTGTGAGAAACCCGCGTCCCAAGGGGCTATAGGCGACAAAGCCAATGCCAAGCTCTCGCAAGGTCGGCAGCACGCCAGCTTCTGGATCACGGGTGAAGAGAGAGTATTCTGACTCCACAACGGTAATGGGGTGAACCTGATGGGCACAACGGATGGTTTCGGGCGAAGCTTCCGAGAGTCCGATATAGCGAACTTTGCCTGCTGTCACTAACTCAGCCATTGCGCCAACAGTTTCCTCGATCGCGGTGGTTGGATCAACTCGATGCAAGTAGTAAACATCAAGATAATCCACGCCTAACCGTTGCAGGCTTGCGTCCACGGCTTGCCGCACATAGCTAGGTTTCCCTAACCCAGCGACAATGTGCCCCGTTGCATCAACATCACCGCCAAATTTGGTTGCCAACACCACGCGATCGCGCTGTGCTCGAATTGCCTGACCCACTAACTGTTCGTTGTGTCCGCTGCCGTAGATATCAGCCGTATCAATGAAATTGATGCCTAAATCGAGAATTTGATGCAGCGTATGCAGCGAGTCTTGGTCATCGACGGCTTGGTAGATGCCGGGAGACAAAACCATTGCACCAAAGCCGATTGCGGAAACGGAAAGATTGCTATTGCCAAGGATACGATATTGCATTTCTTTTTCTCCATTCATTTTAAAGGGTGGAAAATTATTGAGCTGATAGACGTTGCGGTTGTCCACCAAATTCCGAGGTGTAATCCACTTCAACTTGATCGCAGAAACACTCGCGCAGTTCGTTCCATTCCCATAAGTCTGCCAGCAGTGCAATACGATTAGTGACTTCAAGGATGTCTAGGCGATCGCAAGCTTCGTTAATTATTCTCAAACTCCTCTCGATTACTGCACAGTGAAGCCACCATCGACCATCAACATCTGCCCTGTGACAAACGAAGCACCCTCGGAATAAAGCCACAATACTGCACTTGCAACCTCTTCAGGCTTTCCATCGCGTCCAATCGGGTGGGCAGCTCGAATCTCTGCTAGAACGCTGGGATCATCACCTGCCATGTGAACAAAGTCCTGTAGCATTTGTGTGTCGATTGTGCCTGGACCAACCGCATTAACGCGAATCCCGGACTTAGCGTAATCAAGTGCAGCACATCGGGTTAACCCTAGGATGGCGTGTTTGCTGGCAGTGTAGGGCGAAAATCCAGCCGTTGCAGTTGCCCCAGCAATCGAGGACATATTGACGATCGCGCCTTTACCCTGCTTGAGCAAGTAGGGAATTTCGTACTTCATGCAGAGATACGTCCCTCTAGCGTTGATGTTCATTACTTGGTCAAAAGTTTCTTCTGGCTGGTCAGCAAGCGGATTGGGAGCCAATGTGATGCCTGCATTATTAAATGCGAAGTCAAGCCGTCCATAAACCTCAACTGTGCGCTCAACCATTGCTTTAACATCTGCAGCTTGCGAAACGTCGGTTCTGACAAACAAACCATCACTTCCGGCTTCCTGAATCAGGTGAACTGTTTTTTCACCTGCATCAACTTGTACATCTGCAACGACAACCTTCGCGCCTTCACGAGCAAATGCGATCGCGGTTGCGCGACAAATGCCAGAACTACCACCTGTGACGATCGCCATTTTTCCGTTCATTGAGTCCATGATTCAACCTCCATGTTTTCCTTTGGAAGGTTGTTTGGAATACAACTCCATCAACCTTGTGTCCTTACTGTAGGGAAAACATAAGGTTGATTTCGCGCGGTTTCTTGCGATCGATTTCGGAATCTTGCGACTGTTTTTAGCAACTGCGACGGTACAAGTTGGGAGTTGCACCTACCAAGCGTTTGAACTGCGTGGCAAAATGACTAGTACTACAGTTGTAGATTAGCTAGAATAGTTATGTAGTCAGGGACGCAGGCATTTTTGTGACTCTCTCGTATCCGTCTGTTCTAGCTACAGGCGTGGCTCC
>NZ_JACXWX010000117.1 GCF_014764505.1 Phormidium tenue FACHB-886 | reverse complement strand
TTGAGTGCCTGTTTGACAGAATTTTGAGTAATCCACAGTTCTGTACCGATTTCTGCATTCGTTAAGCCTTTAGCAACGAGATGAGCAATTTCAAGTTCACGCGGCGTTAAACGAGACGTAAACGAATTGGAAATGTTGATAGAGTTCCGGCGTAATCCAGCAAGACAGGCTGAGAAGTGGGCGCAAACCGCACTCAAGCCCATTAAATCCTCTGCATTAAAGGCGGGCGTATCACTGATACGAGCGAATTGAACTGTGCCAATCAACTGACCCTGCCCCACGATCGCTCCAGGACGGGGATTGGTAGCGCAACATAGTCGTTTGCAAGTAGCGCACCAACTGTTGCGACAGGGTTGGGGACTATATTTGGGATCTGCAGTAGAACAACAGGAGGAACAGCGGCAGCAGCAGCAGCTTATAGCAGTAACAGTACGGTTTTTTGAACCGGTTCTGTCTTTTCTACTGGAAGGAGAACGGCGACATCCAACGCAAAAGATTCGCAAGGGTTTGGGAAAAGATGGGGCTTATGTAGACTATAGCGTCAGTCTTCCTAAACGGTCGCTAAGCGAGTTTGGACGCTGGGTTAATCGGTTTATGGAAAATGCTAGGATTCTAGCCCCAGTGGAGCTAGCGGAACAGCATCGACGAGCAGCGGAACATCTGGTCAATCGCTACAGGGATTAGCTAAGTATAAGTGCCCTACAATAGAGCTACAAAGGTTTCGAGCCGAGACAAACTTAGACAAGGTTTTGTGATATGCACCTTGTAGTAGCCAAACTCCAGAAATAGCCAAGTTTTGCGAGGCTTTTCATATAGGTCAAGAGTTCTACTTTCACAGCATGATAGCCCAGCACAAGTCAGGGAATTCTGGAGAGCGAAGCAATCTTCGACCTCACCACACCATGAAATTGTCGGCTCTGTCCATCCTCCTTGCCTTAAGCGTCTTGGCTGCGCGTTCCTTCCAGGCTCAACAAGCAACGCAGCCACTCCAGTCAGTTGCCTAGTCTATTCACACAAGTGGTATCGTGTACCAGGCTAGATGTCGCTTTTAAGAACCTGAATCAACCCCAAAAATCTCGGACACCAAAACTTGACAAGAGCCAGTCAAGCGAAACGAGTTGGTCCAGGATGCAACTGAACTGGAGAACGATCGCCTAGTTAAGACTCTGCACTACAAAACACTCTGCTTTCTGTAGTACCTATTGAGTTAGCGTGGCATTCAGAATGTAGAGGTAGGGATACATGCCGTAGCTTGATTCCCCCTCTGCCTCAATCGAAACATTGTTGCTCGATCGCACATTTAGCGACAGTTGCTTGGATGTACCTGGCTGCAATTGCTCGGTTTTGACAAGCTCCCCATCGAGAAACACTAATACTGTTGCTGCCCGGTATTCTTGATCCGGCAACCCAACCTCTAGTTGCAGAGTAGAAAACTGACTTGTACTAGCAGAACCAAGGCTGCAGGTTATTTGAGAACGCCTATTACCTGCTCTAGGATGGGTGCTGATTCTTAAAGTACTGGTTCGTAACTCGTTGCCAACTGAGATGTCACGAGACCATTGCCGTACTCCATTCATTACACATTGCTGTGATGCCAATGCTGAATCAACTTGCGCAATTACAGATTCCGTAAAACCTGTCACCGCCATACCAGGGGCTAGAAATCCTAGAGCCAGGATTACCTTTAAAGATACCGAACTGTGATCAAACAACTGCCATAATCCTAATTTCATAATTTCACTTGCCTTACTGCATGAAAAACTCAGATGCTTGAAGATACTGCAAAACTTTACATCCAGCGTTGAGAAAATGTTTCTCCTGCTCTAGAATCTCTTGCCACCTAAAAGAGGTGCCATTGTGCGATAGTACTTCTTTGTAAAGATGAATACCATTGCGTTTATCAATCAAAAGCTCCAACTCCTGTCGAATGGGTTGAATTGCAGATGGCTTACATTGTTTCCAAACAGACACCAATCTGCCCAGCGTTTTTTCCTGCTCTTTAAGTTTCTGAAAAGCCTTCCAGTTACATCGTTCAGCATATTCTCGAAGCACTGCCTCAGCAATTGATCCACAAATAAAGATTGCTGATCTAACTGCTCCTACTCTTGCAGATAATCCAAAGGAACTACATGTTCCATCTCTACTTCTTGTCTGAAGACTCTTTAGAAGAAAAGAGACATGAAAATCAAAATATTGATGCTCAATTGCAACTCTATTTTTCACTTCTTCGTTCAAGATACCGCGCCAGTCTCTGTGTAAGGATGCCAAGGATTTTATGTCATAGCTGTTAGGTGCAAAAAAGAAATTAGTCATGATCAATTTTGGTTGCTAAGTTGTCGATTGCTCTGCGATTAAATCAAGACAACTTCATACTAGAAGTTCATTGCTTAGAAAACGTCTGAAGAATGTCCATTTTTCTGCATCCACGAATCGGGGAGCCAAACTCTTACTTTCGTGGATATGGGTAGAAAAACTCTGACAAAAGGGGCATAGTGGTATTAAGCCATCACAGCTTTAATAAAAAGAAACATACGATCGCAGTTGCCCTATGCGGTTTTCTCTCAGATTTCAGCCGAATCCATTTCCCTTCCTGCTCTACACCGAGTGGGTACTGCTTGGCAGTTGTGGTTCACTGGCGATCGTTGAGGCGTTCAAAGAGCAGCAGATTCCGGTACAGCATATTTTAATCCTGCTCACTTTATGGGCGTTGGGGCTGAGGCTGCCGCTGGGGAGCCGCTGGGTAAAGTTCCTTTATACAGGGTTAGAAATCAGCCTAATTTTCTATGGCGCGCTGATGGGCTATCTGCATATCTTGCCTATGCTGTACCTCATCGTTGTCATTCGCAGTTGCTTCCTCTTCAAAGCTTCAGAGCGATGGACAATCGCCATCTTTACCTTTTTTCTATTTCTGCTGCACCAAATCAACTACGTCAGAACCATTACTCAACTAGTAGAAGTTGAGTATCAGCAACGCTTCTGGATGCACCTGATTGCTGAAACGCTGATGTTCGGGCTGGGGTTGTTTCTGGTGTTGAAGCTGGCTAATGCGCTGCTAGTCGAACGAGATTTGCGAGCCGATCTGGTTATGGCTCACAAGCAGCTACAGCAGTATGCTCAACAAGACAAGGAGTTGGCTGCCCTGCAAGAGCGCAATCGCATTGCTCGCAACATCCATGACTCTCTGGGACATGCACTCACGGCTCTCAACGTGCAGCTTCAGGCAGCAATCGAGCTTTGGCGACATGACCGGGAACGGGTGGAGCCATTTTTAGAACAAGCTCAAAAGCTGGGGGAAACAGCGATGCAGGAGGTGCGAAAATCTGTTAGCACTCTGAGAGAAGACGCTCAACCCGAGCAACCCTTAACCGAGGCAATTGCAGAGTTAGTTGAAGACTTCCGCCAGGGAACTGGAATCCGCACGACCCTTGAAGTAAATATCAATGTAGCAATTTCAGTGTCAGCAAGCCACGCTATCTACCGGATTGTGCAAGAAGCATTAACGAATATCTATAAACATGCTCAAGCCACAACCGTTAATGTTTGTTTGGAAGGTTGCGTTGATACAATACGAATCAGTGTTAAAGATGACGGACGCGGCTTTCACCGTAATGGTTCTCCCATTGCTGGTTTTGGCTTGCAAGGTATTCAGGAACGGGTCGCGGCGTTGAGAGGTAAATTTAACTTGATCACAGAGTCTGGAGAAGGCTGTCAGGTGAAAGTGGAGATTCCGCTAAACCCAATGGTTGTGGTGTGATTGCCATCATTTTCGGGGTGAAGTAATTGATAGGGTAGCATCTATGATCCGGATATTACTAGTTGATGATCAAAATCTGGTCTGTGAAGGATTTAAGGCTGTACTGAATCTACAGCCTGACATTGAAGTGGTGGGTATGGCAGGCAACGGGGAAAGGGCGATCGAACTAGTTGAGGCCCTTCAGCCCGACCTAGTCCTGATGGATGTGCAAATGCCGCTAATGGATGGCAGAGCCGCTATAGGGGTAATTTGCCATCGCTTCCCAAGCGTGAAGGTGCTGGTATTGAGTACATTCGATGATGAGGAGTACATTGTAGACTCCATTCGTGCGGGAGCAAGCGGATACCTATTAAAAGCAATGCCAGCAGCGGAACTGGTTCACGCAATCCGCATGGCTCATCAGGGGTACTCTCAACTTGCTCCGGGTTTACTGGGTCGGCTGATGCAAAATGCCTGGCGAGTCGATCAGCCAAAACCGACTGCGACAGAGTTAGCCACATTGACCCGGCGTGAACAGCAAGTTCTCCGATTGCTAGCAGAAGGGGCAACGAATAAACAAATTGCAGAGCGACTGTTTATTTCCGAAGGGACGGTTAAAACCCACGTTGCCCACCTATTTGAACGGCTCAACTGCAAGAATCGTGCTCAAGTGGCGATCGTGGCAAACTCGATTTTTGCAAACGGGTTAAAGCACTTTGCCGTCGAGTAGCTTGGATGAACTGCATTCTGCAAGAATTAACATCTTGTCGCCACACTACCCGATGTCCTTTTAACTTTGTCGTGAAGCCCAAACAGTAAATTTAGCCCTACGAATTGTGTGATCTAGACAATAGTTTCACTCACTTACTGCCTCAGTGCTGCCTGTGATTTTCGCATCGTGAATTTGAAGAGTTATGACGCTAGCCTGTGCGGTAGCATTCACTGAATTGTTATCAGTGGCTGCATAGATGCGATCGTAACCCTCATCACCATTGATGAAGTCCGGGAAGTATTTCAGTCCCGCAAGCGGGATTCAGGTTTTAGCAAGCAATAGAGTATGTTCGTTCTGGGCACTGAAGTGTATTTGAGAAGTCGTTGACTGATGCTGGACTAGGCGATCGCTCAGCTCTATTACCCCTTGAGGCAACGCTAAATTCAAAGATTAAACTTTCGTTGAAAGCGGGAATCAAAGCGAACTTGTTTGCAGGAATTACAGCGACGACAGAGGGGTTGTAAGTTGCTCAAGTCATTACTGCCACCTTGAGCAAGCGCAATAATATGATCGATTGTCAGCTCCGTTTCTTCCTCGGTTTGTCCGCAGCTTTGGCACTGGTGATGATCGCGTTTAAGAACGTATTGTCGGACCTCCGGAGGAATCCGAATTCGCGGCGTCTTCTCCATTAAACCGGTTGCGTCTCCTCACTGATCAGCTGGCGGATGCTGTTTAGTGGAGACTCTGGTTCTAAATTATCTTGAGGATTGTCCTCTAAGCGCGTTTCCTTGAGTTCATCTGGATAAAATACGAGGCAAAGCTTGAGTTTTCCCTTTTGCCAGGATTGACCCGGATTCAGCACTTCACACTCTACTCCATCACTGATAAACTCGACTGGGCTAGCAGCAGACTGGATGGCTTGCATGAACTCGCTGCTTCTGAAGGTTGGATTTGGAATTAAATGCCTTCTTCCTCTTTGGTATTCTATTTGCACGGTGATAACAGCATCAAGTGGTAGTTCGATCGGTGGTTGTTCCATGCTGCCTTTTATCAGAAGAATTGAGTGGAGAAACGTTGCTCAAGTTATTACTCTGAGTTCTTAACTTTTAGCTAATTCCCATTTCGCGGATCTGGTCGAGTGATGGCTCAGTCTTGTTTACACCTACTGCATCACCATTGTCGGTTGAGGACGTCTCCTCATCTGGATAAAACTCTAACGAAATCTTGATCTTTAATTTTCCCTGCTGCCAACCTTGAGCTGAGGGGGCTAATATCCTGCATGCTGCACCTTCAGAGAAAAGCGCATGCGCCCCTGAATATCCTTTCTGCTTGAGGCGTTCGTCGATAGCTGCAGCTCCTTTATATTTTACTTCACCGGTCACAATGTCACAAAACTCCTCTGCTTGAACCAATGAAGTGGTCGTAACGGGGCGTGCGCTTCCATAATGACGGTGGTGCAGAAACTGGAAAACTGCTTCTTTGTGTTGGTTTTCAAGATCGATCTCAGTATACTCTTTGCTCATCACAGGTTTTATCTTTTATGTGTGTACGAAGGTTGTTTCATTGCTAATGGAACCGTTGTCAGATACAACTGCTTCCACTCGCATGATTGGCATTTCTTCAATAGGCACTGTAGTAATTGCCAACTCTGCCTCACCGATCAGCGGCAGCCGCTTGCGGTCTAGCTGCATGGTTGCCAAACAAGCGTTGATGCCTGAGACGGACTGATTGTACTGTGCGATCTTTTGCTCTACTTCCTCTTGTTGACGCCCATTGCTGCGAATCTTCTCCTGGGCTTCTTTATCCAAGACTTGTGCCAGATAAGCACGGGCTTGGTCGTACTGCTGCAAAATCAGATTTGCTTGAGCCTGGGCAGCATCGAGTAGATGTGCGTTCAGCGTTTGGTTGATCGTCTGGCGAAAAGTGCGGATGACTGTTTCTTTGACCTTCTGTTCAAAATCTAGCTTCAGCAATTGCCGGATTGCAGGCTCAGCTTCAATCATGCTTTGGTAGTCGTAGCCGCGGCAGGACTGTTGAAGCGTTTGCCGCAATTGCCACATCGAGCAAGTTCCTTCGCTATAGAATTCTGGACGCTCCCGCACGTAGCGATCGCACTCAATTCTGGCTTCGTTAATAACGCTCTCAGTTACCTGTTGCTGAAGCTGATGTAGCTGTTGCTCAATGCCGCTGTCATTGCCTAGAAGTCGGTATAGCTGGCTGTAGTAAGGCTGTTGTTGAACGCGCTCGATCAGCGCTCTAAAAAACTGAGCGATCACATCTCGGGATGCATCCACCAACACTACTTCCAAGCCATCTGCCAGGTAGTAGAACCCTTCTGTGAGAATGCCTAATAGCGGCACAACCGAGTGACGTTTGTGGCTAGCTTGAGCGCGTTTGTGCACTTCGCTTACCGAGAAGGTGTTCAGCAGCTCGTCTAAGCGACTTACCAGGCGCGCTCTTAGCTTGTTGAAGCTGGATTCAAAGGCTGTGTTGCTATGCGTGGCAACCGTTTCATTGACGATCTGTTCAATACCCGTGCAAAAGGCATCCCCGATGTGCTTGAGGTCTTGATTGAGTTGACGAAACTTCTGAGCTTTGATTGCCTCAATATTTTGCGGTTCACTGCTCAACTGCTGCCAGGTCTCGACATACAGCTTCTTAAGCTGTATGCACAATGGCTGTAAGTCATCTGCTAGCGTTGCCAAAAGCTGCGGTCGTTTTTCAGCACTCAAGTAATGAGCGATCGCCGTACGAAAGGCTTCGATGCCACTGTCTTTGACCAGTTGCTCGATCAGTGCTTCCCCCTGTTCGCCTAAAATCCGCTCATAATTTTCGGCAGGTGATTCGTAGCTTTTGACCTCAATGCGGAAGCGCTCGGCGGGTAGTTTGCCAGAGTTGACGCAATAGCGGTTAAACTCGCTGACAAAGTGCGGCAATTCTGCCTGTCCATTGGCAGCCAACAGTGTGTTCAATCCAAAGCGGTCGCTGCGGCTGGTGCTGCGGAGTTGGCTGCCGTAGAAGCCTAACAACGCGCTGGTTGTGTACAAGCGATTCGTTTCCCGAAACTGCTCCTGAATAAGTTGATCAAGGCGCTGACGCAGTTGCGCGTTGTACCAGGTTTCGTCGATCCGGTTGAAGACATAGAAAACGCGGTCGCGAATTGCTGGATTATCGCGCGTCTTCTCTAGCAGCTCTGTTTCTTCAATTGTCATCTCGCCCGCCGCTGCCGGTTTGAGGACGCAGACTACGGCAGAGGTGTCAGGGTGCTCGATCTTGGCATAGGTCAGCTCAGCATCCCGACGAACAGGGGCATCGATTCCAGGCGTGTCAACTAGCACGTTGCCGTCGCGCAGTAGATCATGGTGGCAGTAGTATTCCACTCGCTTGAGGACAGCGCTATTGCTACCCCTGCGGGCATAGCTAGCTGCCTCTTGCAGCGTGGCAAAGTGGAACTGCTCCATTGCAAAAGTCTGGTTGTCGAGCGTATGAATCCGTTCTCGGTTCTGTAAAAAGCCCTCTAGCAGATGATTCAGAGCGCTGGCTTGTTTGGCGCGCTCTGACTTGCTCTGCCCGCCCTCTTGGAGGATTACCTGCTGGCACTGCTGTTGCAAGGTTTGAATAGCTTCAGATTGGTTTAGATTAACAGCCGCTATCTTCAGGCGCTGACAAAGGGTATTTGCCTGTTCCCGGATTTCGGCTTCGCTCAAGAAGGTAAGGACCACTCGCTCTTGATCAGGCTCTGCATAGGCAATTTGACACTCGGTTCCAGTAGCATGCCCTTCTGCACTGTAGAGTAGTTCGCGCTCTAATAGTGCATTGATCAGCATCGACTTGCCTGCGCTGAATGCTCCAGCAAAAACAATCTCGAAGGTGGGAGCAATGGCCTTACGGAGGGCAGCTTGAATCAGACTGGTATCGAGAGTCGATCGCAAGCTGGGTTCCTGCTGGTGCAGATCAAGGAGCTGACTAATCTGGCTTTGTAGAAGCTGGCGCTGAGGAAGCAGATGAAACATTGCCGTGACAGTAGTGCGTGGGTAAAGCATGAATTTCTATGCTTAGAATGCCCAATTGCACACCAGAAACTTGATCGTTACGGCAAAAAGTGAATACGCACAAAGCCAAGGCTGCCCTGGCAACTCTTTTTACAACTGCCTTCGGTCTTCGCAAACTGGACGACTCATAGAATTTGTTTGTCGGTAGAAAACCTGCTGAGAGGTCCATATAACTAGATTGCTGCTTAAGGCAATGCAAACGATATCGATTGTTTGTCCTTAAAAAGCATTTGCGACACAACTAGTACTACTGGGAGCGGGTTATAGTGAACAGTTTTCCCAGAGATGCCTTACAGTAAGCACTTTCCAGAATTGACATGTTAACTACATACCGCTTCCGGTAGTAATAGCCCCAATTAGTTTCCATTCAATTGGTTGTCCCACATGAATTGGAACAGCTATGAAACTATTTCACCTGCAGCGCAACGAAGTTTCCATTCAATTGGTTGTTCCACATGAATTGGGACCAGAAAGTCTCCGAAGACTTCTTTGCAAATGCGAGGTTTCCATTCAATTGGTTGTCCCACATGAATTGGGACCGACGATCGGATCGCCAAGCGGCAGGAGCTGACCGGGTTTCCATTCAATTGGTTGTCCCACATGAATTGGGACGATGGAGCCGGAACGAGCGATCGAGCTAATCCGAGTTTCCATTCAATTGGTTGTCCCACATGAATTGGGACTTCGTGCAGTAGCTCTCCAACCTGCACCCGGTTAGGTTTCCATTCAATTGGTTGTCCCACATGAATTGGGACGCAGGGTGAATCCTGTGGCTACATCCAGTTTGCTGTTTCCATTCAATTGGTTGTCCCACATGAATTGGGCCCCCTGATGATTCAGGAGCTTATACCTGGGCAAACGTGTTTCCATTCAATTGGTTGTCCCACATGAATTGGGACCTGTGATTTTTCACAGATTGAGTTGCGCATTGCTGCAGGTTTCCATTCAATTGGTTGTCCCACATGAATTGGGACCTTCAAGCTGGCGTACCAGCTACTTTCAAACTGGGTTTCCATTCAATTGGTTGTCCCACATGAATTGGGACGTGATGGCAGAGCATCGCCACAATACCGTTAAACTGTTTCCATTCAATTGGTTGTCTCACATGAATTGGGACCCGTCTGATCATCAACAGCTAATGGATCAGTTCAAAGTTTCCATTCAATTGGTTGTCCCACATGAATTGGGACAAGAAATCAAAAGTGGTCGCGCTGTAGGCTTTGCGTTTCCATTCAATTGGTTGTCCCACATGAATTGGGACGTATTAGCTGCTCTAACTCCAGGTGAAAGAGTTCTGTTTCCATTCAATTGGTTGTCCCACATGAATTGGGACCCTAAAGTTCTTTTTCTGATGCCTAGCTACTCTTTGTTTCCATTCAATTGGTTGTCCCACATGAATTGGGACCCGAAAACTAGAGAGCTGCAACACACTCGTAAAGAGGTTTCCATTCAATTGGTTGTCCCACATGAATTGGGACCGCTGGTACCGCTGGATTTCGGACTCGATTGACTTGTTTCCATTCAATTGGTTGTCCCACATGAATTGGGACCACCATAGAATACGATGGACGCAGGAGAGCTTAAAGTTTCCATTCAATTGGTTGTCCCACATGAATTGGGACCTTCAATGGTTGTGGCAACGGATACGGTTGTTCTTGTTTCCATTCAATTGGTTGTCCCACATGAATTGGGACTACTTAGCAGCAAGAGAGGCGGATTTCAAATCAAGGTTTCCATTCAATTGGTTGTCCCACATGAATTGGGACCCTGATTCAGTTGCAGTATGCTCACCTAAGCAAGTGTTTCCATTCAATTGGTTGTCCCACATGAATTGGGACCTTTGATTTGTTTTTGGATGGTTGCTTGAGTTGCCGTTTCCATTCAATTGGTTGTCCCACATGAATTGGGACGCTTCGCAACAAGCTTCTGAGCAGCGCGACTCACGGTTTCCATTCAATTGGTTGTCCCACATGAATTGGGACGATTTCATAGCACAGGTTGAAAACCCGCCAACCGGTTTCCATTCAATTGGTTGTCCCACATGAATTGGGACCCGGCAAGTACCACTTAGGATCCTCGAAATCTTCGGTTTCCATTCAATTGGTTGTCCCACATGAATTGGGACCCCTGGTGGTCTCAAACCTCCGCAGAAGTGGTATTTGGGAAGCGTGTTGCGCGGAAGTCTATAAAAACCTTATCATAGCTACTCCACTCTTGAGAAGACTGCAGTTGGAAGCGTTCAAACTCCTTGCTAATAGCACCTTTCAAGCGCTGCGCGGAACTCAAAATCAATTTAAACCTTCTAACGCCTTTCAGCATAAGGGTTGGCAACCCATCGCGGTGCATCCTGAGAAATAACTGCTACTTATCCGCGCACGAATCGTAGGCAGTGCCGAGAAGGGCTGGGTGATGAGCACGCGGGAGGTAGAAGATTGCGTGGATGAGTAGGTGAGTAAGTACCCATCTATCTGAACCTCATCGTTTGGTCCCCTCAACTATTTTATCTTGAGCGAAGAGAACGATTCATAGAACGAGTCAGTAAATTACAAGCGATCTTCCAAGCTGCCTAACAAAGACAAGATCGAGAGAAGATATATCTATGAAAAAGAGACGAGACTTGAATACTCAGCTCTGACAGCTTCAACTCGCTTGAATGCAATTTATGCTCTAACCGCAGGTTTTGACCAAATATAAGGTCGAAAAGGCTTGTCAAGGGGCGTTTTAGCGATGTGATTCGTGTAATTGTGCATGATTTTAATCGCAATTCCCAAAATTACTTCCAGCACTTGCTGTTGGGTATACCCTGCTGCTAAAAATGCTTCAATTTCACGATCTTCTAACTAACCCCGCGCTTGAACTAGGCGTTGGGTGAACTGCCGCAATGCTTGTAATTTGGGGTCACCCAGAAGGGTTCCATTACGGAGCGCCTGAATATCGTCTTCCGACATCCCAATCATTTTCGCTAAACCTGAATGGGCTGCCATACAGTAATGACACTCGTGTTCATAATTTGCGCTCAGGTAAATCACTTGCTGCTCGACAGGAGTAAAACTGGTCGCTTCAAACAAGTCCCAGAGTGCGATCGAGCCTTTGAGCAGAGATGGAGCCTGAGCAAAAATGCCTTCGAGATTCGGAATAAATCCAAAGGTTGCTTTCGCCTGAGCTAATGCGGCTTTGGACGCTTCAGGAGCGGTATCGATCGTATAAATGGGGAAATCCATTGTCAGTTGTTCTCCAAAAGTACCAGGTAGACAAACTTGTCTACTTCACTGAGATGCTATTGTAGGGTAAAGGAGACAAACTTGTCTACTCACTATGAGTACTGAATCCAGCTACGCTCGCCAACAAATTCTCGAAACGGCATCTGAACTCTTCTACCAGAAGGGCATTCAGCATGTGGGCATTAACGAAGTGATTGCAGCATCTGGGGTTGCGAAACGGACGCTCTACCGCTGGTTCCCGTCGAAAGACTTGTTAATCGAAGCCGTGATGAATTATCGTGCTGCTCAATGGATACACTGGTTTGAGACTGCTGTATGTGAGCGTGGCAATACTCCCAAAGAGCGGTTATTGTCTACCTTCGACGTGCTGCGTGACTGGTATGCAAGTCCTAACTTTCGGGGTTGCCCGTTCATCAATGCTGTTCTGGAAATTGCTGATGCTTCTCACAAAGCCCATCAGGTTTCCATTGATTTGCGGGAGGCTATTCGTCAAATTGTTATGCAGTTGGCAGCAGAGGCAGGGGTCAAAAATCCAGACTTTTTTTCGCGACAGTATTTGCTACTCATCGGCGGCGCGAGTTTGATGGCGACGATTGAACAATCACCAGAAGGTGCAACCTTTGCTCAGACTGCTCTATCTGTCCTCATTGATGCAAATATAGGCAACTGATGGTTAAATCTGGATCTGCTTCTTTGTCCCGTCCCTTGTCCTCCCCTAACCGTTAGATACATCCTTCGTCAGCTTGGCAGAGAGTCCCATAAATAAAAGCCTCGTCTAATTGCTAGAGCGAGACTTCTTCGATAATTTTTTAGTTGCAGGAGATTCAGCAGGCTTCTAAAAATAAAAACCTTGCTGCGCGCTACTTAATATAAGTGTAGAACGTCGCGTAAGACGCTGAAACCAGCTAAATCCCAAAGTAGATAAGCGGCAAAGCCAATCATAGCCAAGCGTCCATTCCACAGTTCTGCCTGAGGATTGAAGCCAAAAAG
>NZ_JACXWX010000116.1 GCF_014764505.1 Phormidium tenue FACHB-886 | reverse complement strand
CATCGTCCAGTGCTGGAGTATTTAGTCGAGGCTTGCCGTGCTGCTCGTCACGGTCTACCGGCTCCATCCTTACTGCCAACCTATGGCAGCACCCCCTGAACGATTACTAAACGGGTTGCTAACTCTTCATTAGACACTAAGCTGAGTGCGGTAAAGAATCGATGGCACAGTAAATCAATCTCGAATAATTTTTGGGCGAAATTTCTATCCAATCCCATTGTACGAGCTAGTACGATCGCTTGATACACTGTGGATGCTTGACCACTTTTACGGAAGGATTCCATGCCTTCATCAAGATTGCAGCTAGCCAAGGATAGATACCAAGCTCTTATTGCAGCTGGATTATAAAGCAAAGTTCGAGTTGCCTTAATTGCCATCCTGGTTGCCCATTTCAAAAGCTGTTGTAGGTCAGAATTTTCAGCAAAAGATGCCTGGATCTACTGTAGCTAAAACTGAGATCATCTCTAAAAGCGCCTTCTTATCCTAACGCTTGTTCACATCCTATTTAAGAAAGCTATCTCAACAAAATTATTCCTCAAAACTTCTAGTTCTTTACTAAATTGCCAGATCCCGAAGCGGTGTCATTACCTCCATGATAAAGTCACCAAAAACTTTCATCTTTGCTGAGAGATGTCGGTCGGGAGGATAAACGAGCCAGAGTGGTGCACCTTTCATTGCGTAGTCAACGAGTACAGGTTGCAATTGCCCAGCCTTGAGATGTGGCAATACAGCAAAACTAGCAGTCTGGTAGATTCCCATTCCCGCTAAGGTCGCTTCTAAAAGAATATCGGGATTATTGGTTGTAAAGTTCCCTTGAACTGCAACCATCTGTTTGACTCCAGCCTGCTCAAACTGCCACTCAAAATGCTGCCCAGAAGGTGTGAAGAAATAGTTGATACAGTTATGGTGCTGTAACTCGTCTGGCGTTTTGGGTTCACCGTATTGTGATAGATACTTCGGCGATGCACAAGTGATCCACTGAGTATGACAGAGATATCGAGCAATCAACCGAGAGTCCTTCAGTTCTCCCCAACGAATCACAGCATCGTATCCTTCTTGAATTAACTCAATTGGGCGGTCGTTCGCTCCTAATTCAATCTGTACTTCTGGATAGCGCCGCAAAAAGTCAGCCAATGCTGGAAAAACGACTGACCGAGCAATGATAACAGGCATATCTACCCGTAAACGCCCACGAGGAGCGAGCTGGGTGCCGCGCAGCGTCATTTCTAACTCCTCGTAGTCTGCTGATAACTGGCGGCAGCGATCGTAAAACACCCGACCATCTTCTGTCAGCCGCAGCCTGCGGGTGGAGCGCGTTAACAGTTGGATGCCCAATTCACTTTCGAGAGCCGCAATTGATTTACTCACCGCAGAAGGCGTGAGCCCTAATAAATCGGCTGCTTTTGCAAAGCTATTTGCCTCCACAACTCTCAGGAAAACCGAAATGGCTTTGAACTTTTCCATACTCTTTTGCTGTAACACGAGTGCCATAGTAGCGCCAATTCATGATTCTTTTTCACTTCTTAGTTTCCCTAATCCATCTTTATCCTTTTTCTATTCATGAATAAGATGATCAACATCAGTTCATAAGTGTTCAAAAGAGCCATTATGCGTCAAGCAAATCAAACAATTTTGGTCATTGGTGCAACCGGTGCAATGGGGCAAAAGGTGATTGAACATCTGTTGCAAGACCCAGACAATCAATGGAGCATTCGCGCCTTTACTCGCAATCTCCATAGCGATCGCGCTCAAGCTCTGGTGAAACTCAACGATCGCGTTGAGCTATTTCAGGGAAACTCCAGTCAAGCCAGCGACCTGAAAGCAGCAATGCAAGGGGTCTATGGTGTTTTCTGCAATACCGATATGTGGGGAATTTTCAATCCTACAGATTTTCCCAATGAAGTCGCTTACCTGGAGGCAAGTCGAGATGCAGAAATTGCTCAAGGCAACCAAATCTTAGAACTTGCGAAAGTCCAAGGCGTGCAGCATTTTGTCTATAGTTCTCTCGATTATATGCATCGTCTCTCTAAGGGAAAGCTTTCCGTTCCACATTCTGATGCTAAGGGAATGGTGCAAGAAGCGATAGAAGCTCAGCGCACAGCCGATCTGTGGTATCAGCAGCATACGACTGTTTTACAAACGACCTCCTACTTTGAGAATCTGCAATCTTACTTTATGCCTCAGCCTCGTTCTGCGAACGATCCGACGCTCGTCTTCACTGTTCCGATGGCAGACAAGCCTTGGACGATGATTGCATTAGATGATATCGGTGTTTTTGCACGCTACATCTTCTCGCATCTGGAGCAAACAGCAGGCAAAACGTTAGCTGTTGCTTCGCAAAGCCTTCGGATGCAAGACGTGGTTGAGATATTTACTCGGGTCACTGGAATTCCTGCTAGCTATGAGCCAATGACCGTTGAGCAATTTCGCTCACTTGGTTATCCCGGTGTAACTGATATGAGCAATATGTTCGAGTTTTTCCAGACCTATGGGTGCGATCGCGATTTTGATGCCCTGCACAAGATTCATCCGAACCTAACCAGCTTTGAGAACTGGTTGCGTCAAACAGGGTGGAAAGGAGAACCCGTAGCGGTACAAAAAGCGATCGCCGATCAACAGGTAGTGTAACGGTAGCCCTTAGTGCATTAGTTTGTAATCCAACGCAGATAAACAAGTAAGCAAAATAATGACAACGAAGAGAGTTGTTCTTATTACAGGCGCAAATAAAGGAATTGGATACGAGGTTGCACGACAACTGGCATCTAACGGGTTGACAGTTCTACTGGAATCAGGCGATTCTCAACGAGGAACAGCAGCGAAAATTCTACGAGCGGAGAACTCTGCAGTTTACTATGTCCTCTTGACGTTGCAGATGAACAGTCTATCAAATCTGCTGCCAAACTGGTTACTGAACGTTGGGGAAAAGTCGATGTATTGGCGAATAATGCAGGTGTTAACTACGAGTTTTCATCTGGGGCTCACTCCTCCTTGCTAAATGCAGGCATTCTCAAAGCTACATTGTCTCAAATGTATTTGGCGCCTTTGCTGTTATCCACCATTTTCTACCCTTGCTGAGGCAGACTGAGGTGGCACAAATTATCAATGTTTCGCCAACACTCAGCTCATTAACCTCTCTGAGTGACCCGAAGAACAAATACTATGGCATCAATACAGTTGCTTAACTCCTCAAAAACCGCACTCACTGCTTTGACAGTTACCTTTGCGTAAGACCTGTTGGATGAACAAATTAGTGTTAGTTCAATTTGCCCTAGTTGGGTTCAGACAAAGATGGGATCAAATGCAGCGCCCCGGACCGTCGAACAAGGAGCAGCAGTGATTGTAAAACTTGCGATGACGATAATCTGCCAACTGACAAGTTTTTCGGTGAAGATAGAGAAATTCTAGGGTAGATATTGATTAACCGACAGCCGCACAACAGCTCCAATGCACGGGAACAAAATCAAGCGAGCGGTGACTTGCAGAAGTTGTTTGTGTCAGGTGATTGGGATCATTAAGTAGATAATTGCATAAAGCAGTATCTATTTTTCAATTTGTAGATCTCTCCTTTTCGGCATAGATAGCGTCAATCATTGCTTCATTTGAGCGTGCCCACTGACAAAGCAGAGTTATTGGCTCATGAAGTTTCTGCCCGTATTCTGTGAGGCTGTATTCCGTTTTTGGGGGAACAACTGCATAAACAGTGCGATATACTAAACCGTCACGCTCTAAACGGCGTAGAACCTGAGTAAGCACCTTTTTGGATATGTCTGGTAGTTGTCGCTGGAGTTCACTAAACCGTTTTTTCCCATCAGCAAGGCAATGAAAAACGATTGGTGTCCAGGTATCTGATATCAGCGCAAGTAGCCGCCGCACTGGATAATCACGCCCAAAAACCATTTGTGTTAGAGATTCCTCATCCATTATTTGTTTCCTGCTGGTAATACAAGCTTTTCTCTCATGGTTATAGGTTACCAATTGGTGCCTACTTACGTTTTGGTTGACTAGCCTCTATAGTGAAAATGCTCCACAGAATCGAAGGCATTGAATGAAATCTATTCGCGTCGCAACACGCGGTGGCTCGGAAGTTCTGAGCTATCAGGAGGAACCAAAACCGAATTGTGCGCCTGAGCATGTCGTGTTGAAAGTCATTGCCGCAGGAATCAATTTTGCCGACATTATGCAGCATCAAGGCACCTATCCACTGCAACTACCACTTCCATATACACCTGGGATGGAAGTGATTGGCATTGTTGAAGAGGTGGGAGCAGAGGTGACAGGTATGAGAGTAGGAGAACGTGTAGCAGCTATCTCCTTTGAGGCAGGGGGTTATGCAGAATATATAGCGATTAAGCCAGAGCAGGTTATTCAAGTTCCAGATACGCTTGACGAGCATACTGTGCTTGCTCTGCTCATACAAGGGCTTAGTGCCTATCTACTGCTGGATTATGCCGCAAAAATTCGGGGTGGTGAAAGTGTACTCATCCATGCAGCAGCAGGCGGTGTGGGTAATTTACTTGTACAACTTGCTAAACTAATGAACGCAGGCGATGTGTTTGGCACTGCTGGAACAGAGGCAAAGCGCGAGATGATCAAAAGTTGGGGGGTGGATCAAGCAATTGACTACAATAATCCGAACTGGTGCCAAAACCTTCTTGAGAGTACAAACGCTAAGGGTATTGACATTATTCTTGATCCAGTAGGTGGAAGTGCAATCGCACAAAATCTATATTGTTTGGGTGTTGAAGGACGTTTTGTTAGTTATGGCTGGCTGTCAGGTAATTATCCTAACCTGACACCAACCCAGTTTCAGAATTTACTTTTTAGGAATCAAAGTGTGTCGGGTTTTGCTGTCAATATAGTGATGGAACGTCATCCCGATATGATAGGTATGGCGCTAACACAACTATTTACTTGGGTTCAGACAGGTGAGCTAAAACCTATTCTGGGTCAAGTTTTTCCTCTAAAGGATGCTGCACAGGCACACACCTCTATTTCAACACGAGAAACAACAGGCAAGGTGATTCTACAAGTTGGTTAGTGTCATGCCTGACAATCCCAATGCACCGAAACAAAGTCAAGCGAGCAGTGAGCTGGGTAGTGGACTAGACCTGTGGAAATAGAGGATACTTAAAGAGGTGTTTACCTCGTGGTCGTCGAATGGTCCTTGAATCGGTTCTTTGCCCTACTTGCGGAGGTCATGATGTCGTTAAACATGGACAATCAGGTGAGGGGAAACAACGCTATAAATGTCGTAACTCCGAGTGCTCTCGCTGCACCTTTATTCGAGAGTATGCCTACCGTGGGTATCTGCCTGAAGTTAAGCAACAAATTACTAAGATGGCAATGAACGGCAGTGGGACGCGCGACACAGCCCGAGTCCTCAAAATTAGTCGAACCACAGTGAGTGAAACGTTAAAAAAAGATCGTCACCTTCAAGCAGTCCATGAGAAGCGCTTGGCAGAACTGGAAGCGACTCAAACGATCGTTCGTCTGTGCCAGTGGTAAGATTTAGAGGCGGAGGCAGACGAGATGTGGAGTGATGTCGGGTCTAAGCGACAGCAGCGGTGGTTGTGGCATGCGATTGACCCTCATACAGGGGAAGTATTGGCGTATGTGCTCTCGAACCACCAAGATAGTGCTTTTCTCCAACTCAAAGCCTTGTTAGAACCGTTTGGCATCCTGCAGTTGGACACGGATGACTGGGGAGCTTATCAGCGGCAGATTGATCCGGCTTTTCACACGATTAGTAAACGTTATACTCAGCAGATTGAGCGCAAGCATCTAACGTTGCGCACAAGGATTAAGCGCTTAGCTCGCAAAACGATTTGTTTTTCCAAGTCGGTCTGGTTGCACGATGTGGTCATTAATTTGTTCATCAACCGGTATGAGTTTGGTGTAGATGTCTGAACCCGATCCACAAATCTAGTCCACTACCGCAGTGGTTATGGTTCGATCTTTACTAGATGAATGTATTTGTATCTAGAAAACTTTAGAAACATTCACACGTACTCGACCGCTCACGACCGCCCCTGATTATACTGTTATTAATGCACATCTGTATGAGCAAGGCTGCTTCCAGACAGCGTAGCTTTAGAATGGGGATGGGGACTCCTGGTTAAGTTGGCAGCGCCTCTTTGTCAGTCGTTACCATGCTGCCCTTACCATGATTCTCAAATGACGTCTACAGCAACATGAAACATGGCTTAGATGCAGTTGTTGTCTACTGCTTGCAGCCGCACGAGAGACCGAATGGGCTACCAGCGATCATCGACCAGGTGTGGCAATGCTCTCATGCAGGTACCCTCATTGGCTTCCTGTACACCACCGTGTATGGCTGGACGAACAGCTATGAGGTGAGCAAACCCGATCAGCAGGAGCCTAAGGAGTGGTCCCACTGGCAGAGCCAGGATGTGGCGCTCGATCGGCTGCTTGATGAGCTATACGAGAGCGGACGGCTACCCCGAGTGTTGGAGTTACAACACCTGCAGTTCCTGCTGGGCGATGAGTTCCAGGAGTCCTGTCAGCAGGAGCCAGTAGAGGGCTTTGACTTCTTAGACCCTTACCTTAGCTCGTTGTCGCCAGCCGAGCAGATCGAGGTGTTGCAGGAAGCCTTGTTTCGCTGTGCCATTGAGCTGGAGTTAGCTCAGGGCTACCAGCCTGAGCAGCCGACAGGGATAGCTGAGCGCATGGTATGGTTCCTCAAGCAGGCGATCGACCATCACTGAGGACTGCTGCCAAGAGGGGAGAACAAAGTTGAAGTCGATGAGCAGTCCTGAAACGGACTTGACAATGCAGGAGATGCACCTTTTGCGGAGCAGTCAGCGCACCTCAACACTCGGAGTGGAACGCGAACGGCGTACGGGTCGTCCAGCAGCATCCCCCTGTGGCTGAGAACGTTCACGACGCGGTGAGTCTTGAGCAATATCAGGCGCGTCACGGGTCGCAACCACCAGGTAGACTCGATAGCCCTGCACATTCCACAGGTTCTCAGCCGTACAGAGGAGCCCTTGGATTTGCAGCTCTTCCATGCGAGCATCCCGACGCTGGCGGGCATGAGCGGCATCTTCCCAATCACTTTCGAGAAACACTTCCTGGAGCATGGTGGCAGAGGCAATAGATACAGTCGGTCTATTTTAAGGCATTTGATTAGCTTTGGATGATGTAGTACATCCTTAAACCTGAACATATGGCGAAGGCATACGTTTTGCATATCCGTTCTGCGTTGGCTCTCCTACCTCTGCCATGCTGATATTAAGCCCTTGCTTCTCCAACAACCATATATTTGCGTTGGTTAGTTGCCATAATTTTGCTTCCTCACTGGACGCAGTTTGCTCTCTCTTCTGCGTTCAGGTTTAGAGATGCACTACAACTGTCAGCCTGACAGCATCTTCTAGCTTTTCTAAATGGAGAGCTTTTTAATGTCCTTAGGAGACATTTGATATAAAGACATGAGCACTCAAAACAATGGACAGAATTACACTTGATCGGTTACAGCACGTTGAGCAAGATATTTCAGGCAAAAAGTGCCGTCATTTGAATAAAGAGGGAGTAGACATGGAAAAGCAGCTGCAAGGGCTTAGGGACTCCTACCTTACCAGCAACCTGTTTTTGCGACACAACCATATCTTTATCATGCTGCGAATTATCTGGAAACACCCTAATTTTATAGTGAGTGCAAAGCAGAATAGCAAGGTAGCTGCGAGATGTTTTGCAGAGTTCTCAAAGCTCAGCACAT
This sequence comes from Phormidium tenue FACHB-886, assembly GCF_014764505.1. Lineage (GTDB taxonomy): Bacteria > Cyanobacteriota > Cyanobacteriia > Elainellales > Elainellaceae > FACHB-886. The sequence continues at coordinate 5,113 of NZ_JACXWX010000116.1, read as the reverse complement.
TCAGATTTTACGTGCAATCACCGTGAACAAGAATGCTACTTATCCGCTGGCAATTGAGGCGGCGAAAGCGGATGGAACGATCGCGGCAGAGAACTAGTTGCGATAGAGTAAGTATTTGAATAACGCGATTAGTTAGATCATAGAGCCATCAAGCGGATTGTGAAACCAACGATGGAATTCAAGATGCGGCACAACCGTGATCTAGTGTGTTGCTAAATGAGAACTCAGTTTGATGGTTCATTGAACCATTTGAACGCTTGACTCATTCCTATTTTTCACTCTGTTTAGACGATCGCTTAACGCTCCTGTTTATATATCTCCTTCGCTTCCTACTAACTTTTCCAGCACGCTATTTAGCCCATTTACGATTGGAACGCGCGTTCGGTGGCTACCTCTGCCGACGGCAATTGGCTGGGAAACTGGGGTTAGCGTTGTAGTTGAGTGACATCTGGGTTTAGTAGGGTGGTATCCACGCTACTGCATTTTGCTTGATGCTGACAGTCCTTCACGTTGTTGGAAGCGACTGTGACTGGGTATGGGCTCTAGAGGAAATGGAGCTTTTTCATCTAAATTCTGCTGAACTGCAAGTTGAGTTGTGATTATGACTTCCCACAACGGCTTTGAGGGCGAAAATACTGCACCGCGCCGACCCCTGGGGCGATTTGAACTGGAACTTTACCGGCGATTTGCAAACTGTCAATTTGGGATGAGCCCGCAGGCTTTCCGCCGTAAATATCAAGTTAGCAACCTACAAATTGCTCGAATTTCGCGCGTTTCGCAGGCGACTGTAGAGCGCTGGTTTTCACAAGGGTCACACCATAGTCGTCCAAGTCGAACCCAAATCTTCCTGTTAGGGCTAATGGATTTTTTGTGGGAGCACTACGACGAAATTCCTCAAGACCTGCAGGATATTGTTTGCCCACCCGATCGATCAGAACCAACAACCTGATCAATATCCATCAAAATGATGGAAACTCCCAACCAATCAGAGGAAACGCTGCTTCAACTCGCCGTATGCTGTGAGCAAGCAGTGATGCAGATGATCTATTGACTCAACTCGAACGACTTTAAATAGGTCTCAATCTGCTCACCCTACAACGGCTAGGAGCAGCATGAAGAACATTTCCACTTTTGACATTACAAAAGAAGCGTTGCCAGACTTTCTCACTCAGATCCAACTCGGGGAGATTCAGCTTCCAGATTTGCAGCGTAGCTTTTGCTGGGAAGATTCGCCGATCAAGAAACTGTTGGCAAGCATTAGTTTGGCATGGCCCGTTGGGGCAATTCTACTTCTGCAAACTGGCAATCCACATGTACGGTTTAAACCTCGGCTTGTGGAAGGTGTTGAATTGACTAAGCCACCGCTGCCCAACAAACTCATCCTCGACGGGCAACAGCGATCGACAGCGCTTTACATGGCATTAGTGTCTGGGCATCCTGTGTGGGTCAAAGATAAAAAGCAGCGCCTGACGCAGCGGTACTACTACATTGACATGGCAAAGGCATTGGATGCTAATGTAGAGCGCGAATCAGCTATTCTCAGCTTTTCCGAGTCTCGCGTCAAACCAAGTTTTTCCAATGAGCGCAAAATCGACTGCTCGACGACAGAGCAGGAATATGAATCCGGGCTATTTCCCGTATCCATGGTTTTTAAGTTTGTAAGTTGGCGCACTGGCTACTGTAAATACTGGAGCTACGATACTGAGAAAGTAGAGCTTCTCAACCGCTTTGAATTGGAGATTATCAAGAAATTTGAACACTATCAGGTGCCAATTATCTTACTGCGACCGGAACTGCCGAAAGAAGCGGTATGTCAAGTTTTCGAGAAAGTGAATACGTCGAGCAGTGCATTGACCTTTTTCGATTTGCTGACGGCTAGCTTTGCCAGTGAAGATTTTAGTCTGCGGGATGATTGGCAACTTCGCTGTAAGCAACTGCGGCAACATCGAGTATTCGGGCATTTGCGCGATACTGATTTTCTGCAATCGATCACCTTGGTTGCCACCTATGGGCATCGGCAGCAAGTGCTTGCCCAACTTGTGCAGAAAGGCGATGCCAGCGAGAATAACCGAGAGAAACTACCGGGTGTGGGTTGTGGGCGATCAGAAGTGTTGCGGCTGTCGATTGAGGACTATCAGCATTGGGTAGAACCGGTCGTCAAAGCGTACGAGGAGGCAGCCCGATTTTTGCATAGCCAGAAGATCTACGCCGCGGAGGATCTGGCGTATCCGATTCAGGTTGTCGCATTGGTGGCGATCTTGACTGTGATCGGCGATTATGCAATTCGTGACCCAATTCGGCATAATCTGCAATCCTGGTTTTGGACCGGCATTTTTGGTGAATCTTATACGGGACCGCATGAGTTTCGTGCGGCGAAAGACATACTGGAAGTCCCGGTCTGGCTCCTTGGAACTGGTTCTCTTCCCAGTACGGTAACAGGTTCTCGGACGCTGACGACACAGCGCTTACACGAGGTACAGCGGGAGCATGGAGCAATCTTTAAAGGAATGTGCGCGCTGATTCGACAACATGGGGCGATCGACTTTGCAACCGGACGAGCGCTGATGGATGTCAAGTTTTTTGGCGATCCGATTGAGACACATCACATTTTTCCGATTGCCTATTGCCGGCAGCGAGGCATCGGCTCAGACCTGTATAACTCGTTAATTAACCGGACACCATTGAGCTCGCAAACGAATAAGGCAATTGGCGGAAAAGCTCCATCCATCTACTTGGCTAAGCTTGTGCAGCAGGGCATTTCAAAGCAGCGATTAGATGACATCCTGCGATCGCACCTGATTGAACCCGAAATGCTTTGGAACGATGACTTTGATGCTTTCTTCAATGCAAGAGCACAAGCATTATTAGAGCTAGTCGAGCGGGCAACGGGGAAAGTACCAGCCGGTGCACCGACTAAGATTAACTCCTTACAACCAGCTTCCCAATGTCAAAGTGTCTGATTAATGCTGGTTTAAGCTGCGAGATTCTAGACCCACGCTACGGTATCTCTTATGACGTTCAGCTTTGAGGCTTTGCTTTCGGCTTACGATGCTTTCCAGCAGCAGAAAACGATCGAAGTGACTGAGCAACTGAAACAGCTACAGCAACAATTGTCCGCGCAACTTGTCGCGATTCGTCAAGAGGAGGCAAAGTTCATAACGGCTCAGCAGAATTGCCTCGATCTGATGCGGCCGTATCTTGCGGGTGATGCGAGAACGTTACTCAAGACGCCCCAGTTGGCGACATTCGTGGAATCGCTGCTGGGGCAACTTGAGGCGAATGCAATTTGTCCAGCTGCTGTGCTGCAGATTGCACCTAGTCCTGAGTTTTGGCTGCTAAATTCCATTCCCATCCCTCTGCGTTTGTACGAGATTGAGCAGGTTCAATGTGACACTCCGGATGGCAAGAATGAGGCTGGTGCGGGGATGCGGATGCAAATCGAGATCAGCGGTTGGCAGCAGCTTGTCTTTGTATCTGCGCATTCGCTACAACAAGAGTTCGGAGTTGCAGCTGCAATTGAGCAGATCTTGTCTCAGCTGCCGAGCGTTGATAGCAGTGAGGGGGAAAACGACGCTTACTTAAAACAGGTCGCAATACAGGAACTCGCGTGTGTGGTGTTGTATGTCGGGAGTGTGTTCAACATCGAGAGCAGGACGGCACAGTTGGATGAATTTGAAGGTTGGTTAGAGGACGTATTCGCATGAAACGACTGACTTTACCGAACAAACGCTGCCGGGTAATGTGCTGGTTTTGGGGCCGTGGACTTGCCTTGAACAGAGGGTTGCTGGAGCACAACTGGCTGGGCTTCGACCGAGCGCTGAAGATACAAAGCTGGTTGATCGACCGGGTGGGTGGGGAGCACAAGCTGGCATGTCAAGCACATATGCAGGTATTAGAAACCTGTTTTCTGACCGGAGAGCTTGCCGCAACATCTGGCAACCTCGACTATTTTTACGACTTGAGAGCACTATATGTCGAAGGGCGATATGAAACGCTCCTGCGCCAGATTTATCAACTTGATTTGACAGAGGTGATGGACGAGGATGGGAATGACCAGGATGCATTGTCAACATTGGATGAGTTGTAGATGTTGAACTTTCAAAGAAGAAGCGGAGTAACCTTGGATTGAAATAGACCGAAAAATGATGGGAAGGCAAGCATGAGAATTCAGCCTGAATCTGGATAGTGAATGGAGCGACACACTAATCTTTGCTGAGCCGCCCGGTTGGTTGGCTATGAGAACTTCAAGCGCTGCGCTGAGTTTGACCCACTGGATGTCGAGTAGCTTAAGCAGTTGATCGCTTACTTGTTTATTGCTGGCACCGATTGGCAAAGCTGGTGGATGCACCTTGGGCTTTGATTGCGTTTGCACAGTCACCTGCATTCGCTAAGTTAAGGCGCTGCTTTGAGGGCTATTTCGCCTCGCCGGTGTGGGAGCAACCGGTAGCAATCCAGTTGATTTCTACGACCTGCGATCGCTCTCTATTGAGGGCAGATATGAAACTTTGTTAGTTCGGCTCTATAAACTCGATTGCAAGAATAACGCCGATGAGGATAACAACGACACTGTATTAATTCTAGACGAGCAATAATTTACCGCAATTATTACAGCTTAATTGTGATGCAGGAGATCGGTATTGGATTAGGAATCATGGGAAAAGTTTCTACCGACAATCCAAACAACATCTGGTACATTGCTGTTCCAGCCAACGGGGAATTTACGCAACCACACTTCCATTTTGGAGAACGAGTCAGTTGGGTTCTTGAGGAACAGGGAGACCGGTACCAGGTGACAGGGCGAATTATGGGAATGTGGTTCCACAATAATAATTGGAACTACGACATCAATCTCGATGTTGAGCAGGTAGAAGGAAATTGTCAGAATTGAGTATTCAAATCTCGTCTCTTTTTCATAGATATATCTTCTCTCGCTCTTGTCTTTGTTAAGCAGCTTGGAAGATCGCTTGTAGTTCGCTAACTTGTTTTGTAAATCGTTCTCTTCGCTTAGATAGAGACACTGCTTCTGTCATGTAGCGCTGTACTCTCATGAAGTTCCTGACCTCATCATACGCTTGGCAAAATCGCTGCGCGGATTTGAACGCTCCAAAGCCTA
>NZ_JACXWX010000115.1 GCF_014764505.1 Phormidium tenue FACHB-886 | reverse complement strand
GCCCGACTTGAGGGCATAGAAGCGTTGTCCCACCTCGCAGTAGCCATAAGGGTAATCCTCCCGGTTATCGATGCCTGCTTCATCGACATAGACCACCTGATGCGGCATCTTGCTCTGCAATCGTTCCACAAACTCCTCTCGCTTGAGTTCATCCCGTTCTACATAGCCGTAGGTCTTTTTTTACGACTCAACCCCAGCTTCATCAGCGCATCGCTGATGTTTTGTTGAGTTACATTGTCCCCCCACAACTTTGCCATCTCCTTTTGTGTTTTACCCCCATGCTTTTGGACAAATTCCTCAAAGCGCTGCCAATCGGTGATTTTATGCCGATTTCCCTTCTGGAAGCCCGTGATGGCTTGGTAGTCTCCTGTTTGTTCCTCCCGTTTGAGCCACAGGTCTAAGGTATTGCGACTGATGTTGAACAGTCGGCACACCGCGATTTTGCGTTCACCACGTTTGACTGCCTCGATTGCTTTGGTGCGGAGGTCGTAGCTGTAGGGGGCGGACATAAGCAGGTCTCAACGCTCTTCTATCCTCTATATTACACCGTCCTATCTCTATTTCGTAGGGCTATACTGGTGCAAGCCGATACTGAGTTTGGCACCGTCGAGTTTCTCAAGGCTGTTCACCAACGCTCTTGGCGAGCCGTCGTCGGACTCAGGAGCAATCGCACCTTACAAGACGGTCGCTGCCTCAAAGACCTCTACCCTCATGCTAAGCGAGGGCTACAGGTGGATCTCAAGGGCATTGATTATCCCCTCAGCGTCTCCTGGTTTTGGCTCAAACGAGCCGACGGTAAACGAGAATTACGATTTGTCGGCTCCACTATCCTGATTCGGGAGCCTATCTGGTCCAGTTAGGTCGCAAGCGTTGGGCTATTGAAAGCTTTTTCAAAACTGCCAAGCATCAGTTTGGTCTGCATTGTTTTGGTCAAGGCACCCAGTTAGGGGTTTATCGTTGGTTGATTCTGTCACTGATTGCTTATCTATTGGCACACTGGATTGACCAGTGGTCACTACCCCCGGTGCTGAACTGGAAAATTGCCAGTCGTTTGGCATTGGAAACTTTATTGCCCTCAATTGTCTGGTTTCCATTACTCAAACAAATCCGAATCAGTACAGATATTGCGGCACAGTATGGCTTTGAAATTGTCCTCAAATCCTTGCCTGACTCGACTTATTGGGAAAGGTGCAAGATTTGAGACACACCAATTGGGTGTTGTCGGTCATCTTTAGCCATTCAAATGTTTTGATCAGTGGCAGTGCAGACGCAACGATGAAGCTGTGGGATAGCCAAACCGGAAAATGCTTGGAGACGCTGAGGAGCAATCGCCCCTACGAAGGCATGAATATCACAGGTGTCTCAGGTATCACCGAAGCCCAGAAAGCCACGCTCAAAGCTTTAGGAGCGATCGAAGCAGGCTAACTTAACGCGAATCTTTGGGTATCTAGCCTCTAAGTTTGGAGAGTATCAGACTTTTTCAGACCTTTTCAGTCTTCACGGATTGAGGCGATCGACCTCGGCAGCACTTTGGGAACGCTTTGGGAACGCTTTGGGAACACCTCGATCGCTAACTTGATTACAGATGCAGCAAGAGAACTGCATTGCCCCTGACAAGTTAGCCCAAGAGAACAGATATGCTGACCCAATTTAATTCGATTTTGACGAGCATCTTAACTGTTTCAGCGATCGCCGCAACAACCTCAACGATCGCTACCTCAACTGCAATTGCATCTGATATCCAACAAGGCTGTGAATCATTAGGTGGAACCTATCACGCTTTAGAAAACGGCAATTGGATGTGCTTATACAGGACTCCCAATCACAACGGCTCCCTGGGCGTTCACTGCAATCAAAACCGACAGTGCGATCGCCTTGTTTACAGTCGCCGCAGGGATGGGACGCTTGCATTGAAGTGGCAATCAATTACGCCATCTGAGCGAACAGACGATTAATTTCAACTCCTAGACATTTTTGTTTTGCCTATTTAATTGAAGTCCGGGAATGGCTCGATCGCGGTTTGCGCTGTGCCGAAGGCAATCACCGCTACTACAAATAGATTCATGATTTGAGTCTAAGTCAACTCACTCTAACCAGTTTACTTTTTGCAATTCAGCAATGAACTCGCCTTCATTGTCCAGAATTCTTGCATCCAAATTTCCTCAAATTCAACACTATTCTCAAGGAGATTTATCATGGCACGGGTCAATGAAACCGCTAACAACGACACACGCGCAACCGCAACAGATCTCGGCAACATTCGCAATAGCCCATTTGTTGACGGTAGTTTGTTTGGCACTGATTCGGCTGACTTCTATAAGTTTAAGGTCGATGTCCCCACTAAAGGCGGGATTGCCGTAGTTCCGCAAGGCGTTGATGTAAATCTGGTGCTGCAAAACAGCAGTGGTCAAGTCATCAGGAGTTCTCTCAATTCGGGAACTGCAACAGAAGGCATCTCGTTCGACAATTTGCCAACGGGCGAATACACCGTTCTCGTCAGCAAGTCAACGGGCAGTGGCAGCTATAAGCTGAGTGCAAATGGCGTTGCGATTACTCGCGCTCAACTGAGTACGACGGTCGATCGGGTGACAGCACTCGAACGCTTTGACACTCCTGTTCCCTTTACAAATTTTGGGGAGGCTGATTTCTTTCTTCAAATTGGCGGAAAGAAGAGCAAGGTGTTCAAGGATAAAGATGATATTCGTCCCAATATCACGATCTCTAGTGATTCCGCTGTGAATAATTTACGTCCTGGCACCAGTATAGATGTAATCGATCAAGACAACGCGATTGATTTTGATGATGTAGCTGACATCAGTCCTGAGCAATTCTCATTTCTCCTGTTCCAATTCGATGTTAACAAAGGTGAGGTAACTGGAGTTACTGACTTTCGGTCGTACAAAGAAAACGAAGTGATTACAGTAGCGGGCGACGGTAAGGGTGCCGATGATAAAGCAAGAATTTCCTTCCGCGTCAACTACGACACCTTCACCTCATCCACATCCAGCAACAACACTCCCCTAATTCGCGGCACCAACGCCAGCCAAGATCTGACCGGACAAAATCAAGGCGGCATCCTCTGCGGCGAAGGCGGCAACGACAACCTCTCTGGGATGGGCGGCAACGATGCCCTCTGCGGCGGTGCAGGCAACGATATCCAGAATGGCGGCACAGGCAACGACATCAGCTTTGGCGGCTTAGGACGCGACACCCATACGGGCGGTTCTGGCAGAGATACCTTTGTGCTGGCACTGAATAACGGTGTGGATGTGATCAGAGACTTCCAGAACGGCAGAGACAAGATCGGGCTGTCGATCGAGCTAAACCCAGAAATCCTCGACATTGTGCAGCAGGGCAAAAACACCATCGTTGGTGTAGGCAGTGAGCGACTCGCCATCCTCTCGAACGTGAAAGCCAATCAAATCAACGCTGCTGATTTTGTCACCGTAGATTTCTCCCGCTTCAAGGGAATCGAAGTGCCAACCTTAGTTGCCTAAAAACTGACTTCATGGGGCAGCGTTGTGTCTGCTGTCCTCTTACTTTGTTGAGGATTTGCAATGGCAGCATTTATTGTGTTTGCTTCGATTATTGTGTCGATCGGACTAGCGGGCAGCATTGTGATTGGTAGACCTAGCTGGTTGCTGCTAAGGAATGAACTGAAACAACACAGCGACTCTCAACGATTTGCCGTTGCTGCTTACTGTAGCCTGAGCGCGGTCGCCACACTCTTACTCACCGCACTGTGGAGCGTGTCTGTGATGCTAAACCTGGCGCATCCGAGTGCAGGAGTGCCCCCAGATGAACTCATGGTCTGGCTAAAAATTTTGCTTGGTTTTGGTCTGGCACCAGGTCTGAGTATGTTCTCAGCAGGGCTAACCAGCCTTTGCTGGAGAAGAAATTAAAGTTTTCTACGTTCAACTAATTCGATTCATTTGGAGTCTCTAGTGATGAATTATTCCACCTCATCTGCACCTCAAGCCTTAGGTCAACTCCTCGGTGAGTTTAACTGGCACAAACCGAAAGCCAAACGCCTATTCGTAATCTGGAGTTTGACGACTCCGATCGCGCTATTGAGCTGCTTGTTCCTGGTTGGCTTTCCTACAACAATTCTCGCCGTCTACTTTGCGCATCGATCGTGGCAGCGGTGGCGATCGCCCCAGCCTGTTGTCCTACTCCACGAGCATGGTTTAGTCGATCGTCGCAAAGCTGAATCTGTCACCTTGTCCTATCTCAACATTGACACCCTCTTTGTTGCGGTCATTCGTCTGGCAGGAATCACAGGCTATCTCTATACGCTCGAAACAAAGGACGGTCGCAAGCTTCAGTTTAATGAGCATCTAGAGCAGATTAAAGAGTTGGGATACATCCTGCAAGAGCAGGTAGCACAGCATCAGCTACCCAGCGCGATCGCTACCTACCGTCAAGGATTACCCGTTTATTTCAAACGTCTGGCTGTGACATCCAACGGTCTGGTGATGGGCAAGCAGCATCTATCCTGGCAAGACTTTGATTCTGCCACCGTCATTCAATCTCGAACTCGTAAACACATCCATACTTTCATCGAAATTAAGCAGAAGGAGCAGCAAAAAACCTGGGCACTGCTAGACCAAAAGACATTTCCAAATATGGCACTGTTTTTTGCCCTGCTCGATTACATTCAAAGTTCAGTGAAGCATGACGAAACTTGACCTACAGGTACACCACTTTGAATCGCTCGCAAACTAACAGCATATCGAATGTTGGTTCACGACCAATCTTGGGCAATACGCGAGAGAAATATTGCCAGTGTGCTTCTCTCCAGTATTCCAGCGATTGATCGGGCACCGCAGCCCGCAGCCCTGCGGGATCTCCCTCTCCTTCGTCACAGGCAAACTGAGCATCAACTTCGCCATACGGTCGGATTGTGATTTCTGTCGTTTCGATAATGCAAAGCGGCTCATCATTTCCATCCAGAACGATCGTTTTTGCTCCTAATTCTGGCGGTGAAGTTTTCTCAGCCTCCCATTCCCATACAGCAGAACAGGTCGCTGTTTTTGTTCCTGACACAATCAATTGGCCCAGTTCATCTGCTAAAGCCGAATTGTCTCCCCACTGCTGCGCTTCGTATTGCTCAAATCGAATCGCTGAATCAATAGGAAGCGTGTTCAAATAGGCTTGCCAATATTGCTCAATTCGATCGCGCTTCATCCCTTTTTGCTCCTCAAACTTCCAACAAAGATAGTTCATAGTCTACATCGAAGACTTCCGCAACAGGCAGGACTTCATTGGACTCACAGCCAATTTGAGTGCTGACCATTTGCAGTTCGTTCAGGCGGGTTGATCGACTTCGGGAACGCTTTCGGAACGCTTTGGGAACGCCTCGATCGCTAACTTGATTTCAGACGCAATCAAAGACCTGCATCGCCCCTGACAAGTCATCTGCTCAATGGTTACTGCTTTCATCTTCACGCTATCTCTTCATCTTTCTACGCTTTAAGGAGATTCTCATGGCACTTGACAACGACAACACATTTGCTCAGGCAACAGATTTGGGAGCTTTTCCTGGCAGCAATTCTTTGAATGTAAAAGGCAACGTGAGTTTTATTGACGATCGCTTGGACTTCTATCGAATTAATGTTGCCGCTCCGACTCGCTTTGTAGCTGCCCTGACTCCCAAAACCTCGGACGCAGATCTCACTTTGTTTGATTCTAATGGCAAGGGTATTGAGAGTGCTTCCAATCTTGGTACAAGTCTAGATGTCGTTAGTTCCGATAACCTTTCACCGGGTGTTTATTTCTTGGAGATTAGAAAAAATGGATCTGGCTCCACTGATTATGATCTGGGTGTGAATGGTAGCCGCATTACCAGTGCTGAACTGGGCGTGACCATCAAACGGATTACTGCATTAGAACGGTTTGACCTCAAGATTCCATTCAGTTCTTCCTTCAAAGCAGACTTTCTGACCAGAATCAGGATCGATGGACAGGAACGAAACAGTGGAGTCTTTGACAAGGATTCAGATGATGTGCGTCCTAACTTCACCTTCAAACAAGCTGTTCCTCTCAACAAACGAGTTATTGATGTGAGTATTCGTGGCCAAGATGAAGATCCTACCCTCAATGACATTGCTGATTTTGGAAATACACAATTTCTTCGTTTTGATACAGCAGAAGGCACATTTTCCATTTCTAGCTTTCAAGTGAAGGAAGGAGCTCCTGTTACTTTGGAAGGAACCAGATCAAACTTCGGTATCAAACGAGCTAGAGTCGAATTTCAGATGGACTACAATACCTTTACTACATCATCGACAGCACTTCAAACGGCTCCGATGATTGTGGGCAGTGGCACAGACATCACGGGACGCGATATTGGCGGCATTTTGGTGGGTAACGATCGCCACAACACTCTATCTGCTAAAGGCGGCAACGATGCTGTTTATGGTGGCAAAGGTAACGATTTGCTTGATGCTGGTACAGGCAACGACATCACCTATGGTGGCGATGGCAAAGATATTCATGTTGGCGGTGCAGGGCGCGATGTGTTTGTCGTGGATTTGGATTCTAAAAGCGTCGATTTGTTCAAAGATTTTCAGATTAACCGCGATCGGATTGGGCTTCCGTTTGCCCTACAGCCCGACATGATTGACGTGGTTGCTCATCGATCGGGTGCTGCCCTCAAACTGGGCGGCGATACGCTAGCTGTGCTGCAAGGCGTTCGACCGAACCAACTCACGAATCAGCATTTTGCTCAAGTTGATTTTGCCACTGTTAAGGGCGTAGAAGTGCCCTATGTCATTGCCTGATTCGTAGGCTTGCATCTTTTTCTATTTGACTCTGGCGATCACGATCGTCAACAGAAACCTTCGTCGAAATCTGCTCACATCTTGTTAATCCTTTAACTCTAATTGGAGACATTCAACAATGGCAAACGAAATCATTGAAAGCCTACGCACCCCGACCGATATCAGCATATTTAAGGAAACTGAGCCAAATGACTCGCTGGGACAGGCGAACTCATTGGGCAACCTGCTGAACTTCAGAAGCACCATTGAGGGCAATGTCCGCATCATTACCACGCCCTTTAGCCCAACTCGACCTTCCACTATTATTCAGGAGCCGATCGATGTGTTTTCCTTCAGCGTCGATCGCCCTTCAAAAATCGATGTCTCGCTCAGAACAGACAAGCCTGAGGATATCTCAATGCGCCTGATCCGAGATTTTGACGGAGATAGCAAAGTTGGGTTGAACGAACTTCTGGCATCTTCTTTTCAACCCGGTAGAGATGAAATTAAGTTCGATCGCCTTGATCCGGGAACCTACTTTCTAGAGGTGAATAAAACGCCCAACTTTTCTTCGATCGATTACGATTTGGTTCCCAGAGCAGGACAACTGGCTGATGCAAAATTGACGATCGGCATCGAGCAACTGATTCCAATTGATTCAAAATCCAGCGTCATTGTTAAAGCAGATATCAACGGACAGCAAGTGACCTCTCCTTTGTTTGTGCCAACGCCCGGACAAAACGTTAACTTGTCTGCATCGGTTGATCGAGGTCAACGCGAACTCAGCGTCACCCTAAGGGCTTTTAAGCTGGGGGCAAAAGGGGCTCAAATTCCGCTCGATCTCGACTCAAGAGCAGGCAAAAAGGCACTGGAGTTCACCTACGACACGCTAACTCGGCAAGTTAAACCTAAAGACGGCAACGGCTTCTTTGGCAGCGAAGACCAAATTATTCGACAAACGGTGCGCGGCGATGATGAAGGTACAATCAGCGGCATTCGCGTCAGCTATGACACAGAAAAGCAGTCTGCTCCTGCTCCAGGATTAATCCCAGTCGAGAGACTACCCGGTGTACCGATCGTGCGCGGCAGCAGCAAAGCAAATCCGATGCAGGGCGGTTCCCAAAGTGGAATCCTGCTGGCACTAGGCGGAGCCGATCGCGCGAACGGTAGCGGTGGCGATGACATCATTGATGGGGGAACAGGTAAAGATACGCTAATTGGCAGCACAGGCGATGACATTTTGATTGGCGGTAGCGGAAACGATCGCCTCTTTGGCAATACAGGCGATGATATTCTCGACGGTGGCAGCGGAGCAGATGTGCTGACGGGCGGTGCAGGATTTGACACGTTTGTTTTTGCCCGCAGCAAGGGTACTGATGTGATTACAGACTTCCAAAACGGGCAAGATTCGATCGGGCTAATTGGATTGTCTTTTGCTGATCTCAAGTTTGTTCAGCAAGGCAGCAAAACGCTGATTCAATCCGGTAACCAAACTATAGCAGAGCTTGCAGGCGTTCGCGTTGGACAACTTGAAGCCAGCGACTTTCAATTGATCGCAACCTTGCCAATGCTGGGCATGAATGTTCCGATCGCAGTCTAATATCCGAAAACGAATGTCTTCGATCGATCGCACAATAAACCGTGAGTGCGTTAAGCAAATGATGCCAAAAGTAACCTCGCTCAAAATTGACTTCTCGCAGGCAAAAGAAGCGGTTGTGTCGCAAGAACTTGTTAAGGACAAACGATCGGTATCGTTTGTATTCCCTTAAGCAGCAATTCCAAAGATCGATTCAATAAATGTTGCTTGAGAGATACAGTTCCCTTGTTCAACTCCTTTCACCTGTCCTTTTCTGATCATGCTCATCGCTTCAATCCCACTCAAGGTTCGTCTCGCACTGTTAAATGATTTGAACCCCATCATTGGTTTTACAATGCGCTTGATGCTTCAATGGTCTTGTTCAACGATGTTGTTCAAATATTTGCTCTGTCGTAATTCTCTCTCGGCTTTCAACGTTTGATCTTCCCTCAATTCGTCGATTGCAACCGGATAAGCAGCATTTTTATCAACGGTAATTACGCGTGGAGCTTGAGTGTGCTGAGCTTTGAGCACCTTGCGGAAGAATCTTGCTGCTGCTTTGCCATCTCGCGAGCGCACTGAGCATAAAGTCCAGGGTATTGCCCTCCGAATCCACGGCACGATACAAATACTTCCACACGCCCTTGATTTTGATATACGTCTCGTCGGTTCGCCACAAGTCGTTTGTTGGCTTTAGGTAAGGTCGAATCCGTTTGTTGAGTTCCGGGGCGTACTTCAAAACCCAACGATTGATCGTGGAATGGTCTACCTCCACCCCCCGTTCCTGCATCATCTCCTCCAGGTCTCGATAGCTCAAGGCATAGCGACAGTACCAACGCACATTCAGCAGGATGATTTCAGGCAGAAAGTGCCGCCACTTAAACAGAGCAGGAGTAAACATCGAAGGAAGAAAAGGCAAAGTTAGGCCTATCTACTTTACCACCCATCAGTTTTTGCGACACAACCGACAAAAACGGGAGGCGGTGATGTGCTTAAGCCAGGAGTATCCGATTGCGACGCTATGCCAGGTGTTGAACTATCCACGAAGTCAGGTCTACTATGTACCCCAGCCACCTCCCGATGAAACCGAGATCAAAGCATTTATTGTCAAGCTCTGTGGGCAATATCCGACTTATGGCTATCGTCGCATCATTGCGATGCTGAAACGACAGGGACATGAGATCAACCACAAGCGGGTGACTCGTAGGGCTTCGCCCCGCCAAAGGCGTATGATGCGGGAGATGGGATTGGTGGGCAAGCCTCGAGTCAAGCAAAAACGCACCACCAACAGCAACCATGAATTCAAGCGATATCCGAATCTCGTGATGAATTTAGTGGTCGAGCGACCAGATCAAGTTTGGGTTGGAGACATCACATACATCAGGCTGCAACAAGAGTTTGTTTATTTGGCAGTGTTGATGGATGTGTTTACACGCAACATCCGGGGTTGGCATTTAGCTAGAAGCATGGATGTGAGCTTAACGATAACCGCATTGAAGAAGGGATTAACGAGGGGGAGACCGGAGATCCATCATAGCGATCAAGGGGTGCAGTATGCTGCAAACGAGTATGTGAGATTGCTGCAACAGCACGGGGTTAAGCTGAGCATGGCAGAGGTAGGACAGGCATGGCAGAACGGGTATGCAGAACGATTGATGCGAACGATTAAAGAGGAAGAGGTTGACTTATCAGAGTATCGGAATTTTACAGAAGCGTATGAACAGATTGAGAAGTTTCTAGAGAATGTTTATATGAAGAAGAGGATACATTCATCGTTGAATTATTTAACACCGGATGAATATGAAAAAGAATGGAATGAACAACAGAAGAAGAATGTGATATAAAAGAAGAACTTCCTTAAAGTCTTCGATCTTCTGTCCGAATTCATAGGTTCACTTCAAACCAGTTCTTCTCTGGTCAAGGAAAACCGAATCAGGGGGTACTTTAAATCTTCAAAATGCTTATGGTAGTGTGTTTGAGCCGGAGCATCTGTTCTACTTTGCACTCTATGACAGCTATGTGCTTGTGATGCCAACAAGAAGTCATTATTATTCCAATACAACGGAGTTGTTATAGAGCGGTTTGAGTGTGAGCAACATTGTATAGATGAAATTCATTTCGGGCTAAACCTTCCCAATATGGCTGTTCCGGGTTAAAACCAGCTTGCTTGAGAATGGCTTCAAACGCTTCCTTACTCTCCCATTGACCATAGTTAAACATTCGAGTACCGTCCAAGCTGCGATGAAAAGTCGCTGAAAGTAAACCTGGTGAGGTACTGATTGCGCGTTCTAATTCAGCGGAGGTGCGTCTAATCATCTCAGGCTGATTAACTGGCATCATCCGAAATTCAGCAAGATGCGTCACGAGATCGCCTGCAACAATTTCAACCCTTGCCGACAGAGATCGACTGGCAGTGACTTCCAGTAAGAGTGAATCAGGTGGGAAAAACTCACCAAACACGCTTGGGCGAGGCAAACTACGATGATCAAATTTAGGATTCCACTGGCTGTACGTAAAAACTCGCACACCATCCAAACTACGGTGTACACTGGCTGACGTGAAATAAGGATGATCAACCCAAAATTTGATTTGCTCTTGAACAATTGCTTCAATCAACCCTGACTGATGCCGTTCTGTAACAGTGTATAAATCTAAGCCAACACTAACAGTATTTGTTCGATCAATAGTTACCATCATGACCTCATGGGTAGGGTTGGATGTATAGAGATTGATTGAAGCTAGATTTTTAAGTGGTAAAGATGACCTCGTGTAATGTTTTCTGGTATTCGTTATTCGCCAAATCAAGCATTTCACCAAAAAGAGGTGAAAAGGGGCGATTAGTATCCATTGCTGTGTAGTCTTCTAGCGATCGCCAATGCCCAAAATTGATGCAGCACCAACCATCGAGGCTGCGGTGAGCATGGGTTGAAATCAATCCTGGTTGACCTGCAACCATGTTTAACGCCTGTTTAAACAACTCAACAAACCGAGGTTGGTTTTCAGGCTGCTTCATTTTGAAAATGCCAAAGTTGATCAGTCCATCCATGTCAGATGAGAGATGTAACTCGCTACCTTCGGGTTCCTCGTCAAAGATTTCAAACAGGTGAATATCTGGAGAATCAAATCCTGAGAGCGGTTGCGTTGCCATATAAGAGGCTTGATCTACCCATTGAACATAGCTCGTAACCCGTAACCCATCGCGGCTACGAAACACAGTTCCAGAGACAAACCCCGGATGCTGCTTCAGGGTAGACTCAATTGATTGAATGATCCGTTCCACCAGAACAGCCTGATCCGCAGGCTCTACCGGAAAGACTGCAAACTCAGCCAGCACTCCATTATTTTGACTAACAATCGGCATTGGAACCCCCAAAGTCAGTTAGCCATCTTATAATAAGGCTTCTAATTAAAGTTGACTACCCCTAATTAAATTTTATGATTAGCTCTCGTTCTCTCCCCGATCGCCAAACTATTCAAGGGTTAGCAAATCGCTATCCAGAACTGGATATTCCCTCCGTTGAGACATGTTTGGCGTTTCTAGATACGACAACTGCCTTTTATGAAGCGGTAGACGCTTATTTTGCTCAGTTCGGCTTGTCAAGGGGAAAATTCACGCTGCTGATGCAGTTAGTAGAAGCCGATGAAGCTGGACTTTTGCCCTCTGAGTTTGCCGAACGGGCTGGCGTGACTCGTGCCACCGTGACCAGTTTGCTAGATGGACTAGAACGAGAACAGTTGGTGACTCGCCAACCTCATCCAAGCGATCGTCGAATGTTGAGCGTCCACATGACAGAAAAAGGACGAGCACTCATGAACGAGATTCTTCCCGATCATTTTTGCCGCACAAAGGATTTGATGGCACAGTTGAGCGATCGCGAGAAGAAAACCTTGATCAAGTTGTTGAATAAGTTACAAGCAGGCATTCCAGCCCTGTATCCATAATTCAAACTCAGAAAAACAGTGACTTGCTATCTTGGTACTCCTTGAATATATTAGTTAGAAGCCTAATTATATACTACTTAATCAAATGATCAAGCCAAAACTCAACGTTAGACAGAAAAATTGGCTGCTCTTTGGACATATTGCCTCTGGAGGAATCTGGTTCGGTACTTCACTATGCATGGTTTTGATTGCCTTCAGCAGTCGCCAAATAGTCAGTGGAGATGAGCTTTACGCTATTAATGCCATCCTCAAGCGGTTAGATGATTTTGTCATCATTCCTTCAGCAACACTGTCTACTATCACCGGAGGATTGCTTTGTTGGCTCACCATCTGGGGATTTGCCAAACATTACTGGGTAATTGTCAAATGGGTCGCAACGGTTACGCTAATTGTGGTGGGAACAGCTTGGTTGGGTCCCTGGGTTAACGCAATGACGGCAATCTCCGCAACAGAACGCCTGCAAGCACTACAAAATCCCCTCTATGTATGGGACCAACAGGTTCTGGTAATTGGAGCGATCTCTCAAACCATTGCACTGCTAGCAATCATCGGAATTTCGGTATTGAAACCTTGGGGGCGGCGGAAGCTAAATCTTCAGAGCGAAACCCCTGCCATTAACAACTAATCCCTATTTGGGGGTTGGCAACGATTCGATACTGGTGGCGAATCGTTCAGAGAAAAATAAAAGCCTCTGAAACCTTTGTTCGGGTCGAGTAGAGAGGGTTTCTCTGATGTTTAGGCTTGGTTTGTATTCCCCGTTGCTCTCACCTTTCGGAACACGAGAGTGTCACAAGATTCAGCCTTGCATTGTTG
>NZ_JACXWX010000114.1 GCF_014764505.1 Phormidium tenue FACHB-886 | reverse complement strand
GTGGAAATCCGAGAATGTGCCTCAAGTTCTCCTCCACCGTTGTGCTTACCTTAATGGTCAATTCTCAAACTGAGACTTACAAGACTGGGATGCACCCGATTTAGTCGATGTGAGGTTGAGCGAGAAGCGAGACATGGAAGGGGCAAAAGCGTTTTTTGCTCAAGCGTATGAGGTGGCAGAACAACCGCCCGAACAAGTAGCAACGGATGGACACAGGAGCTATCCGAGAGCGATTGAGGAAGAACTGGGAGAAGGGGTGGAACACGAGGTCAGGGATTGCAGGGGAAATTTGATCGAACAGAGCCATCGAGGCATTAAACAACGCTACTATTCAACATTAGGATTTGGAGCGTTCAAATCAGCGCAGCGATTTTGCCAAGCGTATGATGAGGTAAGGAACTTCGAGTACAGCGCTATATGACAGAAGTAGTGTCTCTAGCTAAAAGAAGAGAACGATTTACAGAACGAGTCAGTGAACTACAAGCGATCTTCCAAGCTGCTTAGTAAAGAAGAAGGAGAGGAAAGACATGCTTATGAAAAAGAGACGAGATTTGGACACTCAGTTCTGACAATTTCGTCAGAACTAGTAATAGAAAGTGTATAAATCTACTAAATTGCCCTAAATTATGGCTTCACCGGTTTAACCCCAACAAAGCCGAGCGAAGTATAAAACTTAATTCACAGTGCGTAGATATCTTTAGAATTAGCATTTAGAAAAGAGCATTCCAACTTAATACCGAACAAGGAGAAGTTTCGCAAGATTGAGTCAAGTCGCTTCTCAGGAGATGTCTCGCCATTATGCCAGAATTGTAGCAATGCATCAGCAATAATTTGACAACGATTCATACCAAAACTTTCCTGAGCAGCGAATTTGAAATCAGGTTCTTCTGCAAGTGCTAATCCTGAAGCAAGCTGCTTTGTAAACAGAGGCACTTGGGGCTGAAAGTAAAGATGATTTTCAGCATAGACAGACTGAAGCACTTGCCGGACAACTTGATAATCGCTGCGATCGAAGTAGAGAACGCCTGAGTCATAGCGTTTATAGTCGGCAGGGTTATAAAGTACTTTAAAGCTGAAGGGAACTTTGATATCGTTTAATTGCTGCGTTAGGCTTGCCATAACCGCAACTGCTCCTTCAGGAATCAAATGAAAGTAGATCCGAACCGTGAGGGAATTGTCGTTCGAATTCGGCTGACTCCGACTACGAAATCCAACGTTGCTAATTGCCATGTAGAACCCGTTTTGCATTAGATTCTTAGGCATTTGGACTGCAACAACATTCCCGATCGCAGCCGATCGCTCTCCATCTTGAAGATGACGTGCAGGCTCAATGTGCAGCGTCAGCTCTTTCTTTGTTACAGCTAGACTACCATCGCTCTCTTGTCCAATCACTTGCCAGCCAGGGTCAAAGTAGCCTTCCCCAGTGTTGCTTTGATGCAGTCGCTCATAAAATTCCAGGTCAATGCCCAGCAGCGTATTGTTTTCCAAGTTAGGGGAAAGTCTTGCTTCCCCAGTCTCAGCTTCGAGTGCCAAAGCTTCTCGCATTGAGCCGTTGTAGTAAATGCCGTAGAGAAAGCTTTGCAGCTGTAGATTTAAATACTTATGCTGTAGCTCGATCGGGATGCGTTGAAAGCGGCTAACAGCTTCTACGGGTAGCTCTAGAGGTTTATAAGCAGGATGATGAATACAGAAATTAGATTGAATTTGTACATTACTGGCAATGTCTTGCAAAGTTTCTAGAAGGCAATTGGAGTTACCTGAGGATAGGTACTTAGAATCAGGATTGAGTAACTGCATGATGATTTCCAACGTAATAGGAATTAAACCGATAGATAGCTGCGCTCTGCAAGTTCTGACTCAGACCAACCAAAGATGGTTGAAATAGACTGCGCTGGACGACATAACAAACTCTTCGCAACTTGCAGGGTGCAGATGCCAGCATTACCAAAGGCTTTTTGATATTGAATGGTTGTCTGAATTTGCTGAATGAGTGCAAGACCCGCAAACTGCATGACTCGAAGCAAGAAGTCTGGGCGGTACGTCATGATAGTTGGGAAATGATTCAGGTAAGCATCCATGAATGCCGCGATCGAGGGTTGAAGTAGCTCCAGTGGCATCAATGCCATTCGCAGCGAGTCTTCAATGCTGATGGTTTTACTCACAACTAAACTACCCAGCCAGAATTGGAGATAGCTGGCAATCAGGGTTCCAAGATCAAACGCGGGATCCCCCCAGGTGCTCCGTTCCCAATCAATGAATCGCACTGAACTTTGACTGGATAAGTGAGTCTCGATCAAAGCGTTTTTCCAATCGAAATAAAGCAGGACATTGTTCAGCTTAAGGTCATTGTGAACTAGGCAACAGGCAGTGAAAGAACTGGTTAACTCTGCGATCGCTTTTCCAAGGCTGTCATAGCGTTGATAGAGTGCAAAGAACTTCATTCCGTCCACCGGCACTGAGCCAAAGACTTCTGGGCTGATGCGGTCTAGCCCCTGAATGAAGCTAGGAGCCTGATCGGTCGCTGGAATCTCACGACTTTGACAAAGGAAGTCTCGATAGTCGTGGCGATCGAACGTGATGCGATGAATTGCTGCAAGAATCGCTCCGATTGAAGATGCAATCTCAGTCGAAAAATTATTTTCCTTCGTGTAGAAATCAGCTAAATCTCGATAGTCGCTGAGGTAATTCAAAATGATAATGGAATCGCTGGCATTAAAGTGCAAAATTTCCGGTAGATAAGGCTGGATGCAGTTGAGTTCTGTAAAATGCCTGAAAAGCTCTTGAACACGCCATTCATTTGCAAATTCACCAGATGTTTTTCCGTCTAAGTTATACCTTTCCTGTTTAACTAGAAGCTGACGATCGCCAGATAAATCTACTAGCAAATTAAAGTTTTTAGCAGCTTTTAGTTCAACTTTGCTAAGATGCTTTGCCTGTTGATTATAGAGCCTGTGTTTTTCCAGGTATTCAAAAACATTTTGAGAACTTAGCGTGAATGTCACAGATAAAACTCCTGAAGTTGTGATCTAAATGAAGAAGCCAGAAACAAAGCAGAAGGTTAGCTAAAGATGAATTGCTCTGAAGCAAATTAACGATATCGCTGCTTCCGCTGTACCTAAAACATAATCAATTAACAAGCGATCGTCTCCAGCCCAAACTGAAAGACGACCGCTTGAATTTAAGCTAGCGTGTCAATCAGACAACAAGTTCTATTGCTATTTCTAGACTTGTTGCTCTCCTTAGAACTTATCAAACAGCAATGGAAAGTTGCTGTTTGATAAGTTCTCTAGAGTCCACATTTTGTTCCACTGTAATAAATTGCAGCGCCAGCAAAACCAACTCCAAAACCACCAGCTAGAGCCATCGCCATACCAATTGAAACCATCCAAATTCCGCCTTGTAGATCTTGTTCGCTTTCACTTAGATCGCTCAAGTAGTCTTCAGAATCGGAAAATAGGCTGAGACCTGCGGGTTGCAAATCGGAAATTGTGAGATTAGCCATTGTAGAACATCCTTTGTTTATTGATTGTGAGCTTGTTGCTCAACTAATCTAGTTATACATAAACAAACCAGAAAAAAGTGGATTTTTTCTATCTTTTATTCATCATAAGTGAAGCAATTTTGTCCTTAAGAAATAGAGTTTCTAGAGATGTTAATTGACGAGAAAGTTTAGACAAGAAAGCGACCGCTCTTTCGGTATAACCTGAAAAGCGATCGCCTAAATTCAAGCTAGAGTTCTAATTAGCCAACAACAGGTGCTACCGCCTGACGGAACTTCTCCGATGCATTGTAGCTGTCTGTTACAACCTGTGGACATCGCATACAGGCTGCTTTGCCTTCTTGCTGCCACCAGCGACAGCCTCTACGAATAGGGCAGGGTGGCAGTGACTCTGTGACTGCGGGTAGCTGTTCGACAATTTGCATTGCTAAACGGCAGTTTGCACCATCAAAGTGCTGGCAACCTTTAGCAGCACAGGGAGCTGCCGATCGAAGAACTTCAGCGGGTGTTACCGGAGCAGTCGCTGCTATCAAATCATCAGTCATGGGTAGCGGCTGCTTAAGATAAGTCACATAAGGTTCTTCTACCGTTCCACCGATCATCCCAAAGGCAACGCTCTTTTCTGGTTCTGGGCGTGCGCTGGGGCAGAGGGTTTCTTTAGCAGTAGTAGATTCCATGCATTAAGCCTCATCTGCTGGGGACACATTGCCTCTAAATCACCTCTTCTGGCAGCGTGATAATTCCCGCAGTGATTATGGGCGGGTATTTAACGGTTTTGGGTAACAGACTACTGACAGATTGAGTTGATGTTCCTGAAGTCAACCCTCCCATAATTGCTCTGGTTTCAGTATCCGACAGATCCAACAGCGATTCCTCAGAGGCTCGATCGCGTCGTGTCACCGCATTAGAAACGGCATCAGCAATCAGATGGGAATCAATTTGAACATTGTATTTTTCTTGCATCTCACTCTTCTCCAAGATTATTAGTGTGGATAGAATTCAATTACCAATAACTTAGTAATTACCTTAATCTTCTCTATTAGATATTAATAGTTCAAGCTTATTTTAAGACATAAGTACTTAATTTTGTCTCTGAAGCTAGCATGTAAAAACGGTAAATGCTGACAAACTCATTTGAATTCATATCATACTGAATTTCGAAATGAAGAGGATTATTGTATCCACCACTTCTTAAGGATTAATCCATTGATTCTTAAAAGTTGAATTTGTAAGGCTCTCTCACTACATTGATGTAGCGTTATGCGCATACGTTTGGATAAACCTTTTGCGAAAAAAGAATTTTAATCTAGGACCGTAGCGCCATATTAATAAGGGCAAAACATTTACCTAAAGAATTGGGGTTGAGCTTTTAAGCTCGACTTTATCCATTTGAAATGGGAGCCAATTTCGACGATGTCTGGATTGCAGTCAGAGAGCCAGACTTTTTTAGACATGCCATGTTTGACCGACATCCTGAAAAGTCTAGGGAAAATCTGGTCTGTCAGAACTAGCGCCATGGGAAGGTTCTAGCATTTGGATAAAGTCGAGTTAAGGATCAAGGATTAAATAAAACCCATGATTTTGAGGAGGAGAATGATGGTGTAGAAGTTTGAGTTCAAGTTGTCTGATGACCCCGTATTCTTCCGAAATTGAGCAACAAATGCAGCACTTGTACGGTTCACTAAATGAAAGGAGCCGTACAAGTGCTGCATTTGTTGCTGTAAAACTGGGATAGGGTGGTGTAAGTTACATACAACGGTTACTGAGATGTGACTACTACATGCTGCAACTGGGAATGAATAAGTTAAAGGGCAAGGGAGCACTGAGAAGACTGAATTCGTCGCAAGGGTAGCGGATGGAAGCGGACATTAGAAACTTAAGATCTTGCTTTTAGCATTCCTATAGCAATCAAAGCCGAACGGATGAATTGTTTGAAATTAGGGTAGGCTCATAGTGCTTAATTTGCTGTTGTATCCAATCAGAAAATAGATTTGAAAGAATCTGATAACGTAAAGCAGAATCAAGCTGGGGCTGAATGAGCTCCTCTACAAGAATTAGGTGAGCACCTTTTGCAGTGAGAATTGGTTTAAGGATCTGCGGTGGTGTTGCAGCAAAGGCAGCAGCAGAGATATCGGGTTTGAGATCATTCCGACGCAGTAAACCACGATATCCCCCTATGCGTCGCAGTTCCTTATCCTGGATGTACTCATGGGCAACGCTGTGGAAATTTAATTCCCCTTCTTGTAAAGCGTAAAAGAGTTCGATCGCTAAATCTGGGTCATCCAAAATGACTTCGTACATCACAACCTGACTGTAATCAAGCTGATGCTCAATAAAGAAGGGTTCAACCTGTTCTGCAAATAGATGTTGGGCTAACTTGGTTGAAAGAATAGTTGCATAAACCAGTTCCTCGAACTCATCTAAGGAAAGTCCCTGTTTTTGTAGCCAAGCCCAGGTGTCTTCAGTGCGATGGAGGTTGTTCATTGCGCGAACGGTATCTGCGGCTTGCTGAAGTTCCTGAGTCTTGACGGTAACATTTGCTTCCACTGCTGCGGCAGCGATTGCCCGTCGCATTGCGATCGCCTCCAAAACGGTAGGAAGCTGGTTGGAAAGTTTGACTTGGTGAACAATCTCTTTGTGGGAGACAGCTAGAATATTAGACATGGGTTGCTCCTGATTTACAGATCCAAACCACCTTGCTGTAGCTTTTTAAACGGATCAATAATGAAATCAATGACGCGGCGTTGCCGGATAATAACCTCAGCCGTTGCGGTTTGACCTGACGTTAAGGAAATCCGTTTGTTTACAACCTGGATATAAGGCTTATCAAGCGTAATTTCTAACTCAAAAGTTTCGATAGAACCATTCTCGGTTTCAGTAATCTTGGAGTCAGGTGAAACCCAGCTCAGGTGTCCCTCCACAACACCATAGTCCTGGAAAGGATAAGCATCAAATTTCACCTTGACAGGCATTCCTTGCCGCAGAAATCCGCTCTCTTGAGGAGACATTTGTGCCCGCAGGATAAGCGAAGTTCCCTGAGGGGCGACTTGAGCAATCATTTGCCCCGGCTGGACGACTGCTCCAGCACGTTGAATGGGAAGCTGAAAAATGGTGCCGCTAATGGGTGCTCGAACCGATCGCTGCTGGAGTTGAAATTGCAGAGATTGAATCTGGTTTTTCGTTTGAGCAATTTCCGCTTGCAGGTCAATACTTTGCGCCTGCAGATCTTCGAGCTGCCGCTTGCTCTCTAAAACGGTTAGCTCACCCGTACGAACAATCCGATCGTAAGCGATCTGCTGTTTTTTGAGTTCTGATTGCGCCTGTTCCATCTCTGACTGGGCTTGTTCTAAGAGGCGCTGGTTCTCGCTAGCAGCGCGTCTTGTTTCTACCACTTTGACTTCCGCAACAACGCCTTCCTGCTGAAGCCGTTGATATCGGTGGACCTCGCTCAGATCCCTGGCAAGAAATTCCTCTGCAAAAGCGTGCGCTCTTTGACTGGAGTTAAGCCGCTGCTGAATCTGATCAATTTGAGCCACCTGCTCTGAAACCTGAGCCTGGCTTTGCAATTGCTGCATCCGGGTTGCAATTTCTAGCTGATTTCTGATCTGGTCTAGCTGAACGCTCCGATTCAACTGTCCTTCAAGCTTGGCTTGAGCCTGCTGTAGATCCGTGCGGGCTAATTCTGATTCCAATTCCAGCAAGCTTTGCCCTGCCTTAACTAATTCGCCTTCCTTAACCTCAATTTTGGCAACGGTTCCTGCAACTGGGGCATCTAAGCGAACCGTTTTTCCCTTAGGCTCTAACCGTCCTCTTGCAGTGCCTGTTTCATCAACCTTCGCAAGTGATGCCCAAGGCAAAACGATGCCAGCAAAGACAATTAACAGATACAGCAAAGAGCGCGTCCATACTCGTGGCAACGTATCAACTAACTCTTTGGTCAAAGAAGACCATTCATTTGTGACAGAGTCAAGCAATTCTGGCTCGGCTGAGGAAGATGTTTTGGCAGGTTTGTTTAAGTTGGAAGCTTCTTCAGTTAAGTGGGAATTGCTGCGATGACCGTTCTGATGGAACTGCTGTTTGAGATGAGATGGGTTTGGCATGGTGCTTTTTATCAATCAATTCGCTTAACCTGTGATGGTCAATTGCTGCTGGTTTAGGTAAAAGTAATGACCACGCTTTGCCATTAATTCATCGTGAGTTCCTTGTTCAACCAAAATGCCCCTATCCAGCACCAGAATTAAGTCAGCATTGCGTACGGTAGAAAGGCGATGAGCAATCACTAGTGTTGTTCTATCTTGGGAAATTGCACTGAGATTGGTTTGAATGATTCGTTCGGATTCAGCATCAAGACTGCTGGTAGCTTCATCTAAAATCAGCAGGCGAGGATTGCCTAACAAAGCGCGGGCAATTGCAAGCCGCTGTCTTTGCCCGCCTGATAGCATTCCTCCTCCTTCGCCAATTTGCGTTTCGTAGCCCATAGGCAGTTCCTTAATAAACTGATGTGCTCCTGCCTGCTGTGCGGCTTCAATGATGTCTTCTAGCGTTGCTTCTAGATGACCCATACCAATGTTCTCGCGAATTGTGCCGCCAAACAGAAAAGTATCCTGGTCAACTACGCCTATTTGCTGCCGAAGCGATCGCAGCGACAAACTGGTTACTTCATAACCATCGATCAAAACCTTGCCCTCGGTTGGTAGATAAAGACCCAGAATCAGCTTGGAAATGGTCGTTTTTCCAGAACCGCTCCGACCCACAAGGGCGACCATTTGCCCCGGTTGGACTTCAAAATTGACGTTCTCCAACGTGTTGATATCACTTTCAGGGTGGTAGCGAAAGGTGACTTGGCGAAAGCAAATGTGACCCTGAATTGAGGGCAGTAACTGGCGAGACTGGTGCTGTAAGTCTTCTTCTGGCTGAGCATCAATCACGTCATTGATACGCTCAACGGCAATGAGCACTTCCTGTAATTCATTCCACAGCACAATCAGCCGCTGAAAGGGACGAATGACATTACCCAGCAGCATATTAAAAGCAACAAGTTGCCCGATCGTCAATTCATTTTGAATCACCAACCAAGCTCCAAACCATAACAGCGCCGTGGTCATGACCGCTTCGATTGCTGAACTAAAAATCTGGAGGGTATTGCCAATGATTTGCCCAGAAAAAGTTGTTTTAATCGATCTGCCAAAGAGTTCTTCCCACTGCCAGCGAACTGTTTGCTCAATTGCCATCGATTTGACCGTGCGGATGCCAGTTAGCGATTGAATTAAGTATCCGGTTTCTTTGTTGTAAGCGCCAAAAACTTCACGCGAAACGCGCTGCAAAAACGGTGTAGCAACGAGAGCGAGCAGAACAAAGGGTGGCACGATCGCCAACGTGAGCAGCGCCATCTTCCAGCTATACCAGAACATTAATCCCACATAAATGAAAACTGTCAGGAGATCGAGTAGAATAGATAGCGCTTCACCCGTGAGAAAGCGTTGAATTTTACGATTTTCCTGAACGCGGGAGATAATATCCCCGACATAGCGAGATTCAAAGAAGCCAAGCGGCAGACGAAAGGTGTGGCTAATAAAACCGACAATCAGAACTAAATCGACTTTGTTGGCGGTATGTTCCAGCAGATATTGTCGCAGTCCGGTCATGATTACTCGGAACAAGCCAAAGATGAGCAAACCTAACCCAACCGCCGTTAATGTCAGGCTGCTGCGCTGCACCACGACGCGATCGAGAAGTAACTGCGTGAATAGCGGCGTGATGAGTCCAAAAACCTGGATCAGGATAGAAGCAATCAACACCTCCAGCAGCACGAGCGAGTGAGGCTTCACCAGCTCAAAGAATTGCCAGAAGGGAGTAGTTGCTTCCTGTGTTTCCTTAAACAATACGGTAGGCTGCAATAACAAGGTATACCCTGTCCAGCCTGCTTTGAATTCCGCGTGCGTGAGCGACCGTTGACCGATCGCAGGGTCAGCAACAATGACGCGATCGCGTGTCACCTCGTAAACCACAATGTAGTGCTTTCCCTCCCAGTGGACGATCGCAGGTAAACCTTGTCCTGCAAGTTTATTGAGGCTTGCTTTTACGGGTCTGGCTGTAAATCCAATGCTCTCTGCGGCGGTTGCCAGTCCTCGCAGCGATGCCCCATTGCGATCAACGTTGGCAATGTCACGCAGTCGGTTGATACTAAAGCGCTTGCCCCAATATTGAGCAACCATGACTAGGCAGGCTGCCCCGCAGTCAGAAGCACTTTGCTGAGTCAAGAACGGATAGCGTCGGAAGACGCGCTGTAGGAAGTGACCAACTTGTGCAGTGGGACTGGGGAAGTGAGCTTTACTAATCTTTTTCTGGTTTCGCTCAGCAACTGGTTGGGAAGTTCTTGATAATTCAGGTTTCTCGACAACAACTGCGAGCGATCGCTCATTCGCAAGCGAAAGTCCATTGGATGGAATCAGCAGTGAATCCCGAAGAACTGCTCGCTGATGAAGATATTTCTGGATTCGAGAATTCTTGTGGCTCAGAGATTGCAGTAACTTGCTCGGAAGGTAGCAGAGTGTTGGTGCATCTTGGGCAGTTCTAATGGAGTAAGGCTGAAACGATTCTTCTGGAAATAATGTGAGTTCGCCGAAGGACTCCCCTGATTCCAACGAAGTGATTAAGTTGTTGTTGGTATCAGTTAGCCTTACCCGACCCGTAATAATAATGTAAATACCTGGTTCAGCTGCGGCTGCCTGCCAAAACTGCTTGCGTGGAATTGGCTTTAGAACTTTGAGCTGTTTATGCAGAATAGAGAGTTCCTGCTGAGAAAGCTGCTGTCCTAGTATTTTTTCCAGCAGTTGGCTCGAAACAGATGAATTAGATGTATTCTGAACCATGGCGGCAATCTCAGCGAATAGAATTGGATGGGTAAATGATTGAAAATTCCGTCTCTACAGTGGATTGCAGGTCGCGAATCGTAATGTTAGTTCCTGCATCGGTCTCGTTGATATCTTGCTGATTTGAAGTGGATTTTGACCGAGTCGAAAGTCCCATTTCCTTCAGCAATCGGTTGATATGGCGATCGCTCACTTCAATTCCAAATTCTTTTGCCAGATGCTTGCTTAACCACTGGGCTGTCCAATACCTGAATGAGTAGCCAAATTCCTTTGGGCTCCGGCTAACCAGTTCTCTCATTCGTTCTAGATAGTGTTCATTTACATTCTTGGGACGGCCCATGCGGCTCTCCTGCCAACAGTGTGCCTGACCCGATCGGGCTACAAGAACCCAGTGTCGTGCTGTTCCCTGAGAGCACCCTAACGCCTGGCAGATTTGAGTTTGTGTTTTTCCCTCATCTGCTAACAGCATGATATTGATGCGCAGTGCGTACTGCGGTGGTAATTCGTCTTCCAGACTTTTCTGCAACAGTTTTCGTTGAAAAGGGGTCAATAGCTGACACAATTTTGTTTGTTTATCTCTGTTGGTATCAGGATGAAATTGATTGCCTGACATATGCTATTCATTTCTTTGCTCTGATCAGTACTTCCTTTAAAGTAGACATCAAAGCTTGCGCTGTCAGTCAGAAAAAGTCAGGTCGTCTGCCGGAAAATGTCAGATCGGAGAATCGAAGTTTGTGTCGCAAAAACTGATGGGTGGTAAGGTAGATAAGCCGGTTGTGTCGCAAAAACTGGTCAATGGTAAGGTAGGTAAGCCTAACCTTGCTTTTTCCCACTCCGATGTCTACTCCTACTCTGCTTAAATGGCGGCACTTTTTGCCAGAGGTCATCCTGCTCAACGTGCGGTGGTACTGCCCTTCGGGTTCGCCAGTTCCCTACGGCGGGAGACCCGCCTGCAGGACTGGACTCACCGCTATGCCTTGAGCTATCGAGATTTAGAGGAGATGATGCAGGAGCGGGAGGTGGAGGTGGACCACTCGACGATTAACCGTTGGGTACTGAAGTACGCGCCAGAACTCGACAAACGGATTCGACCTCACCTGAAGCCGACAAACGACTCGTGGTGGGTGGACCAGACGTATATCAAAATCAAGGGTTTGTGGAAATATCTGTATCGCGCCGTGGATTCGCAGGGGAATACGCTGGACTTTCTGCTAAGCGCGCTCGCGGGATGGCAAGGCAGCGGCACGATTTTTCCGTAAAGTGCTCAAAGGTCAGCACATCCAGTCTCCACGAGTCATTACAGTGGATAAGAATGCCGCTTATCCAACGGCAATGGACGTGCTCAAAGAAGAAGAGACGATCGAAAAAGAGACCGAATTAAGGCAGAGCAAGTATTTAAGCAATGTGGTTGAGCAAGACCATCGGAATATCAAGCGAATTGTAAAACCAATGATGGGATTTAAGACGTTTACCAGCGCGAGAAGAACGCTGAGCGGAATCGAAGCGATGAATATGCTTCACAAAGGACAAGTGAAAGAAATTGAACAAGGGGATAGTGTCTCTTAAGTCAGATTTATTGAAGCAATCTTTGGAATTGCTGCTTAAGGGAATGCAAACGATATCGATCGTTTGTCCCTAATATGTTTTTGCGACACAACCGCAGGATGTAACGATTGCCTTTGGGAAAAGCTTGGCGAGTAATACGAGCAGTGGCTTCAGGAATCGGGTCAATCGGACGAGGATGCAACGACATGATTGTTTCCTCCTAAAACACATCAGAATAGCTTGATCGTAGGGGAGAAATTTTGTGGCTCAGCACTGCGTTTACCCTTTGTCACACCCATACTACATGGACAACGGTAGAATCAGCTTTTCAACCTTCTCAAGGCTATTCGCCAACAACATCAATAAGGGGGCTGAAACAGCAAAATGACATTGTCAGGTACTACTAAATCCTTGCTGGTGTGAAAGCGACCGTTATCTACCTGAAGAATGTTGAGGCTATCCGGATATGCTTTGGCGAACTCATCGAGAAACCGTCGGTAGCATTCGGTATCGACCTGGGAGAATTGCAAAAAGAAGACCTCACCCGTAGCTGGTTCCACTGCGCCATAGAGCCAGAATGCCTTGAACAACCACTGCCATTGCCCGATTGGCTTAACCCCACAAGCAGTGATCAAGCGTCCAACTAGAGTTTTGAGTCCAAAACGGCTTTCATCCTCAACGAAATAGCGGACCTCTCGCTGCTCCTGGTGTACTTGACGGTAGTACTGGCTCAGCAAGGCAAGATCGGCAGGCAAGTTTCTTTAAATCCCTCACGCTGCTCAGAGTCCTGTTTGATGTTCTCAGGACGGGGTACTTTCAGCTTTACCCCAAGGCGGTAGTGGGTCATGTGGTACACCGCATAATAGTCGGCTTCTATCCCCAACGTCTCGCTCAACCACTGCTGCACTGCTCCATAGCTTGTAAACCCATGATTTGGGTCTCCTAAGCGCCGAGCCAGCGCATCCTCTGCCCACTGCGGAATCTTTCGCACACCCCCAGGGGATTTCTTTACTTCCAGCATCGCTGCAATTTCCCCTTCTCGCTACAACGATAACCAGGTTTGCAGAGTGTTTCGATGTTTTCCCACTGCTTGGGCAATGGTACTAATAGAGGGGGCATTCTCTTGCTTAAGCCAGTAGAGCACTTGCAATCGTTCCTTCGCGACAGGGGTGTCTGCTTGACCCAACAACTGGGCTAATTCATCCAAACTTTCCTGCACTTCAACAGAGGTAATACCGACCATTGCTATAGGGTTAAACAACTGCTCACAGTCTAATCTATTTGCCCTGTCCC
>NZ_JACXWX010000113.1 GCF_014764505.1 Phormidium tenue FACHB-886 | reverse complement strand
ATGCCGATTCGTGACTGGAAACCCGCCCTCAATCGCTTCGCTATTGAGTTTGGCGATCGCTTTCCAAGCTGAGTTTTAACCCTTGACACAATTCAGTTGACATACCCCGAAAATAAGAACATTAAAGTAGACTCATAAAAGACAGCAAATCTCTATCGTGAATCTCTAGAAATTAGATCTGGACTCAAGTCCTCTATGTTCATTGCGCATCTCGTGGGACATGCGAGTGACCTTCAAGAAGTGGTCAATTCCAGTGGCTAAACTGCCTGCTTGTGCTTTGTCATGTGCCATGGCTTGCAGTAACGGCTCGAGCGTAGAACGTACCCTTTGTCCATCAAGTTGCCCGTCGTTGTCCAAAATCGTTGCGACTTGATGAACCCAATCAAAGGCAATGGCAATCGGTTTCCATACCGATGTGGTTTGTTCAAGTGCCGTCGAAAGGATGCGTTTTAGCTGGGTTAACGGCTTGGGAAATCCCCCTTTTGGACCACCCGCTCTAGACTAGCGTCAATCGCACAAATCCGTTTGTGCAGGGTCAATCCAGAGGCATCAAGCGGTGGGCGACCATCATCGGTGAGGGCGGCACGGACTGCTTGACAATACCCCTCAACCCCTTCGTTGATGCCATCGTCAGATTCCTTGCTCACGCTTCGTTCAATCTTACGCACGCCCCGCATCCGTTTTTTGAGCTCCTTCTTGGCAGGTCGGTCTGCTTCGTAAATTGGTTTGACCGCTTCACGGAGGTAGTGGAAATGACACAATCCGTGTGCCGTTTCGGGCAAAGCAGTTGCGACTGCTTTACGAATTGAGGACTGCCCATCACTCACCACAGCGACAATCGGCACGCTCAGCATTTGCTTAACCTGTACCAACAGGGGAACAAGCTCTGCACTGGTGGAGGATAACAAGGTCGTTGCCAGCAAGATCTCACCACTAAGGACTTCCCGGACAACCCACAACAACTCATGTCCTACATCGGGTTGCATCCCATCAATCGCTAATATCGCCTGCGATTGCCCAGCCATGATTTTGCCAATTCGTTCGGAGTCACTCATCTGGAGTGCCACCAGTTCATCGTAACGAGCAAGCATATTACTGACAGTCCGTTCACTCACGCTTAAGCCTTTGCTCTGTATAGCCTAATGGATTTGGGGCACACTGCGGTGCTCTTGATAGCGCAAGTTCCCCACCAAGGCAATCACATCCAACCCAAACTCATGCTGCGGCAATGCCCATCTCCCTTCTGCTTCCGGTCGATAGGGTTGGCAGAATCGTTCACATTCAGGGGTGGCACACCGTCTCACTTTCAGCCGCAATTGCACCACCCCGTCTAGTGTTCGCACCCGTCGGAAGTTGTCATATTTGTTCCACATCCATCCCCCACAACTGGGACAGGTTTGCTGAACGCACGCTAGTACTTCCTCTCGTGTTGCTTCCGGTTGGAGTGTTCGTCTGACCATCTTTAGCTGAACCCTACACTCATGCTCTGGTTCTAGCCTATCTAATGTTCTAATTCTTCTCCAGCTATCTTTGCCGCCCTAGTTTTTTTAAGCGTTTGCCTGACCGTTTCATGACTCGTGGATTCAATATGCCCTAACTCCACCATCTGGTCCGCTAATAACCGTAAAGTCCAACGCCCCTTTCCCTGAGGGGGGTCACTACACCGTAGGGCAATCAAATGGGCTTCCTGTTCACCCTGAATTTGTCGTTTGCGTCCGGCACCGGGGCGCTGTTTGAGAGCCGATTGCAGACCTTCTTCAACAAACCGTTGACGAACCCGTTCAATTGTTCGAACGCTAATGTCCAATGCTTCTTTGATATTGGTATCCGTCCAACTTCCACCGGGTTGATTTTGGTCTGCCTTCAAAAGAATCCGGGCATGGTTGATTTGATAAGCTGCATGTTTACCCGTTGTTATAAACTGCTCCAGAAACTGCCGTTCCTCTTCATTCAACGTAACGATGTATTTCTTAACCATCAGTTTAATGTAAATGCTTTTCTCTCACGATAGCCTTATCCCGTCAAAATTTCCCTGACAGACCACTAGATAGTGCCTCAATCGCGTATTCTCACCTTCTACTCGAGTCATGTAAGTCTTGCTGCTAAGTACAGGACAAAAATTGTAGAACAATGTGAAAATCATCCATTTTCTAGCGAGATCGCCGACCCTCGATGCAATGGGCTGCATCATTTCCTCCTTTGGATTCGGAGACAATTTCAATCCGTGAATGAGCCTATGGTAAGAACCTCACGCGACGTCAGAGTCAAGGGGGACCGCGAAAGAAATGGCAGGACTTGACATGCAACTAAATAGTTGCATAATGGTGAGTATGGATGCAGTATTCAAAGCTCTTGCAGATCCCAGTCGAAGGAAGTTGCTCGACCAGTTATACGCCCAGAACGGACAGACACTCAGTGAACTGTGCGAACACCTCGACATGACACGACAAGCCGTCACTAAACACCTGGTGCTGTTGGAGGCAGCGAATCTGGTGGTGACCGTCAGGCAGGGACGCGAGAAATTGCATTACCTCAATCCAGCCCCCATCCACGAGATTTACGATCGCTGGATTCGCAAATACGACCGCCATCGATTAGAAGCGTTGGGCGACTTGAAGAAAAGCCTCGAAGCCAATACCCAGGAGACATAATATGGATAAGCCGCAATTCGTCTACGTCACCTACATCGCCACAACACCTGAGCAGCTTTGGGATGCACTGACCAGCGAAGACTTTACCCAACAGTATTGGGGGGGCAGACGCCTTCAGTCGGATTGGCAAGTCGGCTCACCCGTGAAGCCTATCAAAGAAGATGGGGACTCAGATTGGGAAGGCAAAGTGCTCGAATTCGATCCCCCGCATCGACTGTCCTATACATTTCAATCGCCCGGCTCAACCGAAGCACAACCGTCGCGTGTGGTCTTCGATCTACAACCGAACGGTTCTACTGTGAAACTGACGCTCACTCATACCGATCTCGACGCAAAAGGCTTCATGGCAGTCAGTCAAGGATGGAGTGCTATCCTGTCTAGCCTCAAGAGCTTGCTAGAAACAGGCGAACCCTTGGTATTTGCTGCTTGGAGATAGGGACACAGAACGCGATATGCAAATTTTTTGACGAACAATTGTAAGTGTCTATTTTCAAGGCGAAATGTAGCTTCACAGATAGTGAAACCAATGGTGCGATTCAAGTTTGGAGTAGCCTGATTGACAGTTTAGGCACTCGGACAGCGCAGGGTTCTGTCGCAAGAACTATTGAGGCACAAACAATCGACCGACTCTAGACTCAATTAAGCAGCAAGTCCGAAAATTCGAGACACGAATTCTACTTGTGATCGCACATCGCCTCTCTCAACACTCTAACCTGGGTTGTGTCGCAAAAACTTGTAAAGGACAAACAATCGGTATCGTTTACATTTCCTTAAGCAGCAATTCCAAAAATCGCTTCAATAAATCTGACCTGAGATACAATATCCCCTTGATCGATTCGTTTCACTTGCCCTTTCCGAATCATATTCATCGATTCGATTCCACTCAAGGTTTTTTTGGCACTATTGAATGACTTAAATCCCATCATAGGTTTGCTAATTCGCTTGATGTTTCTATGGTCTTGCTCAACCACATTATTCAAGTATTTCACTTGCCGTAACTCAGTTTCTACTGCTAGTGCTTCATTATCCTTCAGGATTTCCATTGCGACTGGATAAGCTGCGTTCTTGTCCACGTTAATCACTCGCGGAGCCTGGGTGTGCTGATCCTTGAGTACTTTGCAAAAGAAGCGTGTTGCTGCCTTGCCATCTCGCGAGCGCGCTCAACATAAAGTCCAAGGTGTTACCTGCTGAATCAACAGCACGATATAGATACTTCCACACGCCCTTGATTTTGATATACGTCTCGTCTACCCGCCACGAGTCGTTCGTCGGCTTCAGGTGAGGTCGAATCCGTTTGTCCAGTTCCGGAGCGTACTTCAGAACCCATCGGTTGATCGTCGAATGATCCACTTCCACACCCCGTTCCTGCATCATCTCCTCCAGGTCTCGATAGCTGAGGGAGTAGCGGTGAGTCCAGTCCTGCAGGCGGGTCTCCCGCCGTAGGGAACTGGCGAACCCGAAGGGCAGTACCAGCGGACGTTGAGCAGGATGATCTCAGGCAAAAAGTGGCACCACTTAAACAGAGCAGGGGTAGACATCGGAGGAAGAGAAGGCAAGGTTAGTCCTATTTACCTTACCACCCACCAGTTTTTGCGACACAACCCTTTGAAGCGAGGCTTTTACAGAGTTGATGTGTTAACCAAATACCGCTCCCGGTAGTATCATCAGCAGACAACACTTCTTTCAGGCGATCGAGAGTTGGTTTTGGCGACACAACCAAGTATCCTGACCCGATCGACTGGGAAACCTTTACGCTAATTGGTGAAGTAGCGAATTAGAATTCCAATTCCATCATGCACGATCGAAAGCGATCGTTTTTGCATACGTCTATCTTCTTCAGAACCAGATTGCTGTGAGAGGGCTGAAACGCAATCGGTTCCTTTTTGCAACCCGGTCTAACTTTAAGTCTCTGCGTGAGAGACAAGCCTGGCTCAATTATTGAACTCTATGGTTTGACTAACAGTGAAAGACAATGATTTTCGTTCAGCTACCAACCTCCGCTCCCTGGCAGTAGGATCGCGCTCAGACAACACCTTTGCGACGGCTAGAAGTTTGGGGAGAGTTACACCCAATGCCACTCCCGCTTCTTTTCGTGCCAGTGGCACAGTTGGCAAATCCGATAAGGCAGTTTCTACAAAGTTACATTAGCTCCTGGAGCCAACTTGCCGCTTGGGAACGCTCGCTATCGACTTAGAAAAGGCTCGGCAACCTGAGTGAAGTTCTAGAAAGCAGAAATTTTGCGACAAAATTCACGTTTCAACGAGGCTTAACTTTGCTTCCCGCTCAGGCAATCAATCCACTTTCCCTTCCCATCACTGTGTACATCAAAGTAGAACACCGCACTGGAGAGACTCAGTACAATCTTGCATTCAACTTCTTTCGGTAAGTTTCACAACTATTCTTCAGCTCATGCCGTTCTATCAGGAGAAATCGCAATGGCAACTTCATACAACAGCACCCTGAAAGGAAATGCGATCAGTCGCTTCAAGACACACAAGCGGTATGATGATTTAACTACAACTGCTTTACACAGCGGCGAACCATTTGGTGATGTAAAATTTGACCCAGCAGAGTATCTGGGAGTGACAGCAAATTCCCTCAGTGTTGTAGCTGCAAAGACGAATGCTGATAATGCTAACGTCAATTCATCAGTCAATTCATTGCATGCCGACGTAAAGCAGGGCAATGGGGCTGTAGAACGCTCAACTTCACTTCCCATTAGAATGGCTCAGGAATTGATGCCAGACCTTTTATCTACTGACAATTCTGCTTTCAGCGGCAAGTCCTACAGTAGCACCGCTTTGCTCATCGCTGATCGTCCAATCGCCAGTAGATCAATCAGAGCCGCAAGCCCTCTGATCTTTTCTCCGGATCAACGTGTACCAGTTACGCAGCCAAGCTATCCATTCAATGCTGTTGGGCGAATGTTTGCGCGCTGGAAGGGAGCGGATGGCGTTTTGAACACCAGGGATGATATTGTCGCCTTTAGCTCAGGCGCATTAGTTAGCAAGTCTCATTTTTTAACGGCGGGTCATTGCATCTACAACAAGAACTATGGGGGCTGGGCAGCTCGAGTCGAAGTACAATTGCCGGGGGGGAGAACAGCACTCAGCACGAATTTGAGGAGCTATAAGGGTTGGACTAGGAATCGAGATTTCAAGTACGATCTGGGGTTGGTGACGCTCGATCGCAATCTTGGCGATCAAACAGGTTGGTTTGGATACGGATACAACAATGCCATAAGACCTGGAACGTCATTCCATTCCACAGATTATCCTTCAGACAAGTTTGGCATGTGGACGCAAGTTGGAAAAATTACTCAGACAACCGCTCTGACTCTTCGCAGCACAGACCTCGATATTGCCTCTGGTTCAAGTGGAGGACCCCTTTGGCTTCAAACTAAGAGCGGTCCAACCATCTATGGTGTTACGTCAAACTCAACAGGTAGGTCGTATAACGAATTCACTCGGATTACCAACGATCGATTCAAGGACATCAGACGCTGGATTCGGGAGGATAATGCCCAACGCCCGCTGTATACCGCTGCTTCTCGCGACAATTCTTCTCGTGACAATATCACTGCTGCTTCGACCCGCGTTGCTGTGGGACAGTTCGAGGATGATATTCTCACAGGCGGCGCAAAGGCATCAGGACATTCTCTCATCAATGACTCATCTACTAAAACAGCCTCTCAGTTGGTTCACAGTATGGCTCAAACCATGAGAAGCACGATAGAAGCCGATTATCTTCGCCATACGATCGCTCCGTCTCATATGGGTAATTCTGAGCCGCTCTGGAGCAGCAATCACCCGTTCGCGCTAGCTGTACAAACCCAATTGGTTAGCTCTGTTCATTCATAGGTGGTGTCGCAAATGGTTGTGTCGCCAATTTCTTTTAGTGACAAATGAACTGTGTTGTCTGCATTGCCTTAAGCAAAAACTTCAAAGATTTCGGTAGTGTTCTAGACGTGTGGAAATGAGAGAGAATCATAGAAGTAGCTTTTCCCAATTTATCTATGGTTTTGGAACCCGTTCTTTGTCCAGACTGTGGCAGTGACGATGTGGTGAAGCATGGTCGTTCTGAGGCAGGCAAACAACGTTACAAATGTCGAAATAGTGAGTGCCGTCGGAGCACCTTCATTCAAGCGTATGGCTATCGCGGCTATTTGCCTGAAGTCAAACAGCAAATTGCCGATATGGCACTCAACGGGAGCGGAATTCGCGATACAGCACGAGTGCTCAGAACCAGTCCGACTACCGTCATCGAAGAATTAAAAAAAAGATCGACACCTGAAAGCGATTAATGAAGTCCGTTTAGCCGAGATTGAACCCACTCAAACCATCGTGCAGTTGTATCAATGGCAGGACGTAGAAGCTGAACTCGACGAGATGTGGAGTTTTGTTCAATCGAAGCAGCAGCAACGTTGGCTGTGGCACGGCATGTCGATACGGGTATCAGACTCATGGGGTGCAAGTCCCCTGGTTCCAATTGTCTGTTCGGGAACCTAGCAGGAGGTCGAGTTAACAAAGTGATTTGTGGGCTTAAGTGACCTTGAACGATAGATGCAAAGCAGTGGGTCAGCACACTGGGGTTCCACGGGTGATCACAGTGGATAAGAATGCCGCTTACCCAGTGGCGATAGAGACGCTTAAGCAAGAGGAGAGGATTGAAAAAGAGACTGAATTACGGCAAAGTAAATACTTAAATAATGTGATTGAGCAGGATCATCGTCATATTAAACGAATTGTAAAACCGATGATGGGATTGAAGAAGTTCAACAGTGCAAGAAGAACGTTGAGCGGAATCGAAGCGATGAATATGATCAGAAAAGGACAAGTAAAAGGAGTCAACCAAGGGGACAGTGTATCTGAAGTGAAATTTATCGAAGCGATCTTTGGAATTGCTGATTAAGAGAATGCAAACGATACCGATCGTTTGTCCTTTATAAGTTTTTGCGACACAACCGATTGAGCCATAGGAACGTTTCTTAAACTTTTGATAACAGTTTTGCGGGAAGGAGAGGTATTGCCACAGTTGCGGTCTATGAACGCATATCTTACTACCGGGAGCGGTATTTGGTTAACACATCAACTCTGGAAAAGCCTCGCTGCAAGACATCTCTGGAAAAACTGTTCACTATAACCCGCTCCCGTTAGTAATAGTTACTGTCAACTTTATCTACAATGCCATTCACGAATAATATACAGATACTTCTATCCAAGTTGCCAGTAATCCGGTCTTTTGTTTTATTGTCATAGTACCAGTAACTATATTCTCCGGAATCACTCGTTCTATCAGGCTTACCAACTGCTTGAATGACTTGATATTTCGTTTGCCTAATTACTACTTTTGTGAAACTGTCTCGAAACATGATTCCTGTTTTTGGATCAACTTCAAGGCTCTTTGAGATTCTAGTTTCCTGCTGCAAGTTATGAAGTTTCTCGAGCGTTCTATCATTGCTTCGCCGCAGTTGATCAACTTCTGTATCTTTCAGTTTCAATTGCTGATTTGCCTGATCCAGCTTTACCTGAATTTGCTGCTTTTCATTTTCCAAAGCTTGGACTTGACTCTGCAAATTCGATAATTCCATCAGCTTACCAATTATAGATAGAAGAATTAGAATGCCAGATATTGAAGCAAGCGAAATGCGTAGTACAACTCCGACAGGAGCATATTGTTTAATCTGTTGTTTGAATCGCTCTCGTGCTTGTTGGCGTTTGACCTGCTCTGTTCGCCGTTTTTCTGCAACAATTTCCACGGCTTGTCTGATTGCTTCTGGCGAAATTTGAACTTCTGAACCTGCTTGCTCTAACTCTTTGAGGAAGTAACCCTGGCTAGATTCCATACCCATGGTTAAACGAGCTGCTTCAGCCAGCACCTCAGATGCCATATCGTCAGGTATCCAATTCTCAGGTCTATTCATACCTCTACTCTACTTCTGATTATTTCAATATAAATTGTGTTTCTCCGTTGTAATTAACGACTTCATTCACCCTATGTTTACTCTGCTTCACCGATTAGTGTAAACGCTGCCCAGTCGTACGGGCTGGGATACTTCTGTCTTGTTTTCAACATTGCCTGCCTCAACGCCTGTGCCTTGTCGGGCTGCTGCTGCAACTGGCGGTAAAATTCGCTCATCAGCATCTCGGTGGAGTCATCCTGAACCTTCCACAGCGACACAATTACACTTGGCACTCCGGCACTAATCAATGCTCGCGATAGTCCAATCACTCCATCTCCGGTAATGTCTCCTCGCCCGGTATCACAAGCACTCAACACCACTAGATCAGCAACCAGAGCGAATGTGGAAATTTCGCTAGAGGTAAGCAAGCCATCTGCCTGACCTGCCTCTGCTAACACAATCGCTCCTGGCATATCTCGCACCCCTGACGCTTGAGGGTTGCCGTACTCCAGCAGTCCGTGAGTTGCCAGATGAATGAATTGTGCGGTTGCCATCTTTTGTACAACAGCAGGTTCAGTTGCGGCATCACCGAGTAAAGGCTGGGTTTGGAACTGTTGAGCAATAGCAATGGCTTCCTGTTCTGCTCCAGGTAAGCTGGATAGGGACAGTTGAGAGGTTGTTGAGGGTAGGGTGGGATTACCGACAATGAGCGTTTGTGACGCATCAGCGATTGAGGGTGACTGCTGTTTGGCTAATTGATGCGTGATTCCTAGCACTTGAATTGAGGGGGCGGTGAGAATGGTGTGATGCTGAATCAGAGACTGACCGTTAGCATCTACTAGGGCTGGAAAGGGAACAAGAAAGAGTTCTTTCTGGGGAATAAAGACGACATGCTCATTAGGATCAGTCGGTAGCAGATCAGCGATTGGTTCAATCAGAATTTGGTAGAGCTGATGCAGGCGCAGATTGAACTGTTTTAGCTGTTGAGCGAGTTGGGGTGGTTCTGGAGTGGA
Source organism: Phormidium tenue FACHB-886 (assembly GCF_014764505.1). Classification (GTDB taxonomy): domain Bacteria; phylum Cyanobacteriota; class Cyanobacteriia; order Elainellales; family Elainellaceae; genus FACHB-886. Next base: position 3,869 of record NZ_JACXWX010000113.1, on the reverse strand, counting down.
ATTCTGACCTCTTGCCTCGATTGACTGCCGCAAGAGGTTGACCAGTGTATGGAGTGGGACATCCGTTGCAGCCAGGTCAACTGAGCGAAAGGCAACTTCACCTGTCGGTTTGATCACCCAGATGTAGAGTTGTGATTGTCGCCATTCTTCCTTTTCGTCCACTCGAAACGGGGCACGAGCAATGGAATATTGTACCAGCGTGGCGTTTTGCTCGTAGGCGATTTGTTTGATTTGTGCAAGGGTAGGGGCAGAGACAGTACTCAGCAGATTGATTGCTTCTGGTAACATTCTACGCGAGAGCAGATCTACGAAAGCTCTTGCTCGACCCCGTTCTGAGATTTCTAGCGCAGTTTCGGTTCTGTTTTGAGCAATCAGTGCTTGTTGAAGTGACTCATAAGTATCAAGTTGCGTATCAAACAGCGCTATTTTATCTACATCGGTTAATTCTGAGGAACGAAGAGACTCTAAAACCTCAATTGCATCAAACAACGCCTTGGTTGCTGCTTCAACTTGACCAGAGGTAAGTAAAGTAAAACCCAAATTATCAAGAGATCGCCCTTCTCTAGCCCGATCGCCTACTTCTTTGAAAATTGCCACTGCCTGCTGAAGAGACTCTAATGCCTGCTGATACTGCCCTAAGTGATAGTAAACAGAACCAATGTTGCTGAGAGCTACCCCTTCCCCAGCCCGATCGCCTACTTCTTTGAAAATTGCCACTGCCTGCTGAAGAGACTCTAATGCCTGCTGATGCTGCCCTAAGTCCTGATAAGCACTACCAATGTTGCTGAGTGCTGTTCCTTCTCCAGCTCGATTGCCCTCTTCTCTGCGGATTGCCAATTGCTGTTGGTAAAACTTCAATGCCTCTGGAAATTCTACTATGCTGTCATAAGCAGTTACCATTCTGCTAAGAATAACATCTGCCGCTTCGTGATCACCTATTTCTTCACTAATCGCCCATGCTTGCCAGTGATAGTGCATTGCTTGCAAATACTGCCCTAAGCTGTAGTAAACAAGACCAATGTCGCTGAGACTAGAGCCTTCCCCTACGCGGTCGCCTATTTCCCTTTGAATTACCAGTGCCTGCTGGTGATAGTCTAATGCCTGGGAATATTGTCCTAAATCGGCATAAACTTCACCAATATTGCTGAGAGTAGTGCCCACTTTCGCGCGATCACCTACTTCTCTGACAATTGCCAATGCCTGTTGATAATAGTCTAATGCCTGTGAATACTGTCCTAAGTTGTGGTAAGCACTACCAATGTTGTTGAGAGTTGTTCCTTCCCCTGCGCGATCAGCTACTTCTCTACTAATACTCAATGCCTGTTGGAATTGCTCCAGAGCTTGTGGATACTGTCCTACACTTAAATAAACTGCACCAATACCGTTAACGATTGTTCCTTCCTCTGTCCGGGCACCAATTTCTCTGCTAATGTTTAATGCTTGCTGGTAATGGTCTAGTGCCTGCGAATACTGCCCTAAACTACGGTAAACGAGACCAATATTGTTGAGAGTTGTTCCTTCCCCTGCGCGATCAGCTACTTCTCTACTAATATTCAATGCCTGTTGGAATTGCTCCAGAGCCTGTTGATACTGTCCTAAACTAATATAAACTTCACCAATATAATTGAGTACTACACGTTCCATGCTCCGATCGTAAATTTCTCTACTAACGACTAATGCCTGTTGGAATTGCTTCAATGCCTGTTGATACTGTTCTAGATCGAGGTAAATTCCTCCAATCCTAATTAGACTATTCCCCTCCTCTTTGCGATTGCCAACCTCTTTGAAAATGCCTAATGCCTGTTGATACTGTTCTAATGCCTGTTGATACTGTCCTTGCTTACGGTACACTTCAGCAATATTATTAAGAGCATTTCCCTCACTTTCGAGACTACCCACATCTCTAAAAATTATTAACGCTTGCTGTAAGTGCTCTAATGCTTGTGGCGCATTTCCTAGACTGTGATGAACTGCACCTATGTAGCTGAGAGTTGTACCTTCGCCAGTTCGATCGCCCACTTCCCTAGTAATGGCTAATGCCTGTTGGAAGTGATTTAATGCCTGTTGATACTGTTTTAGATCAAGGTAAATTCCTCCAATCCTAATTAGACTATTCCCCTCCTCTTTGCGATTGCCCGTTTCTCTATCGAGAGAATGTACTCGTTGATAGTATTCCAATGCTTGTGAAAGTTGTCCTAGTTCTTTATAAACAACCCCAATTCTGGTGAGAGTTTCTCCCTCTGCTGCTCGATCCCGCATTTCTCTATCAATTATCAGTACCTGTTGGTAATATTCCAATGCCTGCAAGTACTGCTTCAAGTTTTGGTAAGTCTTTCCAGTGGCGTTGAGGATTAGTCTCTCCCCTTCTCGATGACCAGTTTCTCTAGCTATTGTTAATGCTTGCTGATAATATTCCAATGCTTGCGGATCTTGTTCTAGATTGTGGTACATAGTACCAATGCCATAGAGAGTTAACCACTCCAGAGATCGATTACTAATCTCTTGATAAAGGCTCAACGCCTGTTGGAAAGACTCTAAAGCAGGCTGAAACTGCCCTATGTTACTTTGCTGAATCCCCTGCTGATACAAGCGATCGGCTTCCGCTTTACGCTCATCTTGCGTCTGTGCCAGAACTTGAATTGAATTTCCAGGAAGTATTCCAGTTGTGACACTGAATGAAATGAAGTTGAGTAAGACAATTGAGGCAACAACGCTAAGTTTTGGGAAATGCATAGAATACTTTTTGAACAACAGCAATGCAACCAGATGAACTTTCATCAAGATTTACTGATACAACATTGAGATGCTTCAATTCAAGGGCGGCTAACTTCCTTAATGCTGTTTAGAATTCTTTTTTCTATCGACTGATTGTCAAGCTCCTGAGCAATAGGCAAACAGTTGGCAGGCTAAGCGAAGAGAGATGGAGAGGCTTAGGATGATTCTTAACTAGGACATTTTCTGTTGTTCATGACTGCAAAGGAAACTGGTCGATCGCCTACTCAACTTTCTGTAAAACCTGCTCCACTTTTTTCAACATCATCCCATTATCCTGGATTTTGAAAAGGTCTTTTGCCCGTTTCAAGGCAGTAATTCCTGCCTGCGTGTCTCCCTGGTCATATAAAGCTAACCCCAAAACAAAATGAGCAGGCGCATCGTGATATTGCAACGCGATCGCTTGCTTCAGCGCCCCAATCGCTGCGGAACGCTTGTTCTGCCTCAGCAACACCACTCCCAGCGCCGTATGCGCCCTGGACAGCTTTGGATTAAGCGCGATCGCCTGCTTAATCTTCGCGATCGCCTCAGTCTGTTTTCCTTGCTCAGACAAGGACAATCCTAGATTCGCGTAAGGAAGAGCAAGTTTTGGATCGAGCGCGATCGCCTGCTTGTATTCCGCGATCCCCGCTGCAACTTTGTTTTGTCGTGTCAAAACGCCGCCCAGGTTATTGTGCGCTTCGGCAAGGTCTGGCTCGAGCGCGATCGCCCGTTTCAAATGGGTACTGGCGGCTTCCTGCTTTCCTTGGTCTGACAGAGCGGCTCCGAGCGTGGTCAGAGCACTTGGATTATTAGAATTAAGCTGAAGCGCCTTCTCGGCGGCAGCAATCGCATCCTTGAGGTCGCCCCGCTCATACAGGATTGCAGCCAGCGCTGTATAGGAATCTGCACGATTAGGATTCAGTTCGATCGCCTTGCGATAGGCAGCAATCGCGTCATCGATTCGGTTGGCTTGCGATAGGGCAGTTGCCAGCTCATAGTAGACACCATCTAGGATGTGTTTTAAAACCTTGAGCTAGAATGGATGTACCAGTAAGTTCAAGACAATCAATCGACTTTGGTAGAACGCAATCCAATTTCACGCAAAGACTTAACGA
>NZ_JACXWX010000112.1 GCF_014764505.1 Phormidium tenue FACHB-886 | reverse complement strand
AGCAATATGGCGATGAGTCGATTCAAACGGTCACGGACAACCCCTACCGCTTAGCCACCGATGTCTATGGCATTGGCTTTGTTACCGCCGATGCGATCGCCCGCAATTTGGGTATTCATCCTACTTCGGAGTTTCGCTATCGAGCCGGCATTCTGCATGTGCTGGCAGAAGCGGCTGAGGAGGGACACTGCTTCTTAGCGCAGCCGGAACTGGTGAATCGCACGGTGGAGCGCTTGGCCCTGCCGGACCACCGCATTGCCCCGGGTGACATCCTGGCGTTGACCACGGACATGGCGGTCGATGCGGAACTGATCCTGCAAGGTGGCAGCGGTGGCTTCCAGGGACAGTTCCTCTGCTACGCCCCGCCCTTCTTCCATGCAGAGCAAGGGTTAGCCCAGCGAGTCAAGCAGTTGCTGCGTCAGCCCACTCGGGTTGAGCTGCCCCGAGTCGAACGCTGGCTGGAGCGCTGCAGCGAGAAAACAGCCCTGCACCTCTCAGCGCAGCAGCGGCAAGCCGTGATGATGGCAGCCACCCAGCGGGTACTGATTCTTACAGGCGGTCCTGGCACCGGCAAATCTTTCACCTGCAAGACGATCGTGTCCCTCTGGCGAGCCATGGGCAAGACGATCGCCCTTGCCGCTCCCACCGGACGAGCTGCCCAACGGCTCAGTGAGATGACCGGGCAAGCGGCGAAGACGATTCACCGCCTGCTGGAGTTTGACCCCAAACAGATGCACTTTAAGCGCAACCAAAACAGCCCGATTGCGGCTGAGGCGATCGTCGTTGATGAGTCCTCGATGCTGGATCTGTTTCTGGCTAACTCCCTGTTCAAGGCGGTCGCGCCCGATGCTCACTTACTGCTGGTGGGCGACACCGACCAACTCCCCAGTGTCGGACCTGGAGCGGTGCTGCAGGATTTGATTGCCTCTGGCTTGCTTCCGGTTGTGCGACTGACGCAGGTCTTCCGGCAGGCACAGCAATCTGCCATCATCACGAATGCTCACCGGATCAATCAAGGGGACTTTCCGCAGCTGGAAGCTATTTCCAATACGCCCCAAACCGACTGTCTCTGGTGCAACGCCCAGGAGCCAGCACAAGGAGTGGCAGCGATTCAAGATATCATCACGCATCTGTTACCCAAGCTCGGCTTTCACACGGCAAAGGACGTGCAAGTGCTTTGCCCCATGAGCCGGGGAGAGGTCGGCACCCGCCATCTCAATCAAGTGTTGCAGCAGTTGATGAATCCACCCAGCCCACAGAAGGCAGAACTGGTCCGCGGCGGCATGAGCCTGCGAGTGGGCGACCGCATCCTGCAGCAAAAGAACGACTACAACCGGGAGGTGTTCAACGGCGACCTGGGTGTGATCACCGCGATTGATGTAGAAGAACAGGAAGTGACGGCTCAGTTTGCTCAACGAGCAGTCACCTATGACTATGCCGATTTGAACGAAATCACCCTGGCGTTTGCCACAAGCATTCACAAAGCGCAGGGAAGCGAGTATCCTGTGGTGATTCTGCCGGTATTCATGCAGCATTACATCATGCTGTCGCGGAATTTGATCTACACGGGCATCACGCGTGCGCGTCAACTTGTCATCTTGGTGGGGTCTCAGCAGGCAATCGCCCTGGCGGTTGAGCAAGTCAAAGAGCAGCAACGCTATACGCTGCTGGCCCATCGCCTGCGGAGAGATTCCTGGAGTGGATTAGCTTCATTGTCCCCTGCCAATGAAGCTCAAATAGGGCTGCCTGAGTAGTCCAGCAGTACAGCGAATCAGTTGTTGTGATGAGCCTCGTACGTAGTGAACCTTGCTCCTGGAATAGGTGTCAACATGCTTAGGGACAGAAACTATTTCTTAGGTACAGTTTCAATCTCTGCTTCGTGGTCAGATTTTAGGATGTACCTAAGAAATGAGGTTCTACAGGTAACCACTCGACTTGCCTGAAAGCATAGGGCTGTTTTATGCGAGCAGAATTAGGGGCGATCCGAGGGCGGGAGCTGCGGCAGCACGTTCAGCAGGAATGGAAGCAATAGCAGGGGCTACAGGGTACTCAGTACAGAGTGCGAATGCGCGGATGTTCTCATTCCTTCCAAATCCTTGGCAGGAAGTAGGGGTAGAAGAGGACAGATCGAATCACTATGCTCTACTCGGTTCTTATGTAACTAAACAGCTTCTTATGTAAGACCCAGCTGCTTGCTGTGAAGCCCTCCTTATCGTCCAGCATTTACATAAGAAGCCCTAGCTTTACATAAGAAATTACCCAATGCATCCACACAAGCTCTTCCACTAACGCACAAGCGCTCTACTGCCATAACTGCCGCTCCAATTCATTCAATCCGTCGCAGCTGCTTGCCGACATATCGACTTTTGAGTTTGCCATCGACCCGCCAATAGGCGTACCAGTAGGGACCATGCAACTCACCATTCTCCCCAGCACACTTGCAGCCCACTTTGCCACAGCGAACGCGCTCTAGCTGGTAGAGACGATCGTCCATGCGCCGCGTCTCCACGACCTCCCGCCCTGTTGACCCAGATGCCTCCAAAGTCATTGCTTGTTGTTCAAGTGCTTGGATGATCGCGCCCAGTTCTGCATACAGTTGTTGCGCCTGCTCCAGGTTGAGTTGATGGAGAGTGGCACGAAGTTTATCAAGGTGGGTACGCCTGGTCATAGGGTCTGAGATCCAACGTCGGTTTGAGAGCAGGTAAAGCAAGTCAAAGCAAAGTTTGTAGAAGCGGGCTTTGTGTGAAACCTGTACCTAAGCAAAGAGGAAGTACATAAGAGCACAGGTTGCCTTAGAACCCCCGAACCGACTGCAATGGCTTTGCAACTCCCACTTCTACGCCAGCGCATCATTGCCCTCTCCTTCCAACTGGCTCTGTGCGTTCATTGCTTTCGATTCGCTCGGGTGAGATTGCCCCTCCTGCAGCAAGGAAAGCTGAAGTGGGCTAATGTCCAGCACATGCGGATTGACCTGCGCCCATGCCATCGCCTCTGCCATCAAGATCGGGTCACCCGACTCTAAGAATTGCTGCATGCGAGCGATCTGCCGTCGTTCAGCTGCCTGAGCTTTGATCTGGTTGCGTTGTGCTTGCGTCAGGCGAGCGGCTTCTTGGAACGCTTCTTGCTGCGCCTGGAGGTTGAACAACATCTGCTCAACAGGTGGGGCGGCTTGGGGTGCTTCTGCAGCAGGATGAGCACTAGAACAAACTGAAAGATTACTGTCAGTCGGCGTGTAGTTTGAAGTGTCGCGATCGCTCAAAGGCTTGCTAGACGGGTTATCACCGTCATCGGTAGGTAATAAGCTTGGGGGACTGTGCCAGTTAGATGCGTTTTCCACGCCATCTAACTGGCAGTCTGATTTGATGCTCGGGGGGTGCGGGGGGTTTTCCACAGGTAGTTCAGTCGTACCTGCTGATTCCTGGGCTGAGTCAAGGTCGAAGTAGTTGGGGTGCCACAGGTCACGGTGACGATACAACGATGCTCCCCCAATGCCGTACTTCAACAACGCTTGAAACCGAGCAGTGGGTCTAACGGGTAGATTGTTTTGCTCAAGCAGATCGGCGATCGCCTGTCTAATTCGATCTCGCGTCGCTGCTGATTGCCGCTGGTTCCAGGATGGAGCTTGATCAATGGCAGCAATTAACTCTGGATCTTGAGATTTAGGTTTTTGACTGGGATCACCGAAGTGGAAATAGTGACTGTTTTCAATACAGCGCGCCCATTCTTCTGCACGGTGTCCGATTTCATGCTGATGACGACACCACTCTTGATACCCGGATAATGACTGCGCTGTCTGGACAATTTCACCGACCAGTGATTCACCTTCTAGGGGTGCTCCACCTGTAAGAACGTGGTGAAAGATGTAAGCTCGCATGGTGATGCGCCCCAAAAGCCGATTAGTTTGCCCCGCTCCGGTCCAACCTAATTCGATTTCGGTATTCAAATCATTGATAAACTTTTCGGCTTTGCCAGAGATGCCAAAGTGTTTGCGCTTGGCTTGTTTCAGTGTCTGTTTGAGAATCTTGCTGTTAATGTCGTTGCCCTGTTGGGCAAGCTGCCACTGTTTAGCAAAGGTGAAAGAATCACCCCAAATGGGTTGAAGTGCTTCATCAAGCAGGTAGGAACCAATTTGCATCGGCAGCCGGTGAGCGTTGAATAAGCTAAGGTTGCCATCGGTAGCGTAGGGTTTTGGATTTGGAAAGGTTTCCAGCTGACCCGGCTGAAGTTTGAAGCCGGCGTTTTCCAGCAGACAGGCAAGAGCGATCGCCAACTGCCAGGAGCTTTGGGTGTGCTGAAAGGGGAAGTAAAGATGCAAGCCATCGCTGTAGCTAGAGGTACAAGCAAGGTAGCTGACTAGCCCCAGTGGTTCCAATGCTGCAACGATCCGAGAAATAGCAAAGGGGTCTTGTTTGGGATGGTAAAGACTACCAGCATCAATATCCAGGAGGCAGTAGTTTGTTTGTGCCCCAAAGCGAACGCCATAAAGATAAGAGCCTTGTTGAATGAGGCGATCGCTCAACGGGTGTCGGCTTTCGGTCTTCCATTCAACGGATGCATCTAGATTTGGATACTCTGCCCAGATATAGTCAAATCGGTGAGGAAACAGAGATAGAAATACATCACTCCACTCACGAACACTTTCAAAGCAAACCTTACTGATTTCTCGCATGCTGGCTTCCTGTTGTTCCAGCTCCTTGCTACTCCTGCTCCCTTTTAATTGTTAGGTCGCATAGTAAACCAATCCCTTCTAGATCTTCTGTAGGGATTCCTGATGCTGGTTGTTAAGCTACGTCCTTGTAAATTTGGCTTCTAATGGACGTTTCAATCATTAAACAACCTATTTTTACGTTCTATAGTTGAGTCAATCGTAATTGTCGAAACGGTTCTTAGGTTTGGCAATAGTTGCTAAAAGCATTGCAGTACTAGGATCTCTAAGATCGCTTTGTTAACTGATTCTAGGCATAAGAATTCAACAATAATTTTTTTCGTAGCGTCATTCTAGAGAGCTATTTGACATCTCAACGGCTTTGTTGGGCAATTCTAGACAGCCTGGCAATCTTGGCAACGAAACCTCTAGGCTGAGAGATGTTTCGAGATACTAGACAGCCTGGCAATTCTTGGCAACTTTATCTGAGAACTGATGTATGTTGCGCGATTCTAGTCTTTCCTGTCAATTTGTCAATTCGCAGCCCGCTATTTGCTTTTGTTCCTAGAAGCTAGTCTGTTAGGCAACTTTGTCAACGCTTTTACAACTTATCAGGTGACAAACTTGCATACAGACCATGTTCTTCCGTAAAAAGCTCAGGGTGCGCAAATACCACAACCTGCTTTTGAGCATAGTTCTAGGACCTGAAGCTGACAGGAAAACCGACCAAGGAACTGCTAAATCAAATATGTAGCTAGATTCTAGAGTTTATGTCAATTTTGTCAATTGTAAACTTTATTAAACATCTCACGCATTTGCTGGCTGCGAGGCTGCTCGCTTAATCTTTCGAAATTGTTGCTATTGGTGAATTTCGGCAGCAGCAGCGGCTATATGTCTCTGCTAAATGCTCGTAGAATTTGCTGATGTTAGTCAATACTAGAGACAAAGTTGCATGATTCTAGTCTTTTATAGCAATAAGAAATGGCAGGCGCGATCGCTGAATGCCTTTAGCTTCTTAGAGAAGACGAGTTGTAGTGAGTAGTTCACTCTAAAATGAGCTTGTTTTTGTTGCCAACATCAATTGACTGGATTTCAATTCTTTGCTCTCAAAGGTATACTGTGCCGATGTAACTAGGCTTTCCATGGTAGCCGTGACCCAGCTCAACGAACTTGCTCTAAATTCAACTTCACTTTTGTCTGACCCGCTCTCTTCTGAGCTTGCGGCAGTTTCGCTTGATCAAAATCAGGTGCAAACTTACGCTACGAAGTTGAAAATGGGTAAGTCATTTCTAAACCTGGTGCTTGTTCACGTCGCGACTGGAATTAATCAGTTTAGATTGCATCTAGCACAGGTGCGACGTAAGGGTGATACCGACGTAATTAATCTCTATGATGAGACTCAAAAGATTGGTGCCCTACAAAAGCAGACGATGCTGCGGCTAGAACGACGGTTTCGTTCAGTGCTAAAGACGGAAGCATTTTGGGAGCGGACAGCAACCTGGATTCTAGTTCGTCTTGAGCAGTGGCGGCAGGATGGGCTAATGCCAACAGATTGTTCTATGGTAGGAATACTGTCCCTAGAGTCAGGGGCTGATTTAACTGATAGTGATGAATGGCGCGAGTCTTTAGTGACGAGTGCTTGTGCGTTTCACACAGCCAAGCAATGGTTACGACATCTGGATTTGTCAGGGCATAGTGCGGCTGAAATTGATAAGCTACTGGGTGTCAAATCTGTTGATGCAGCAGCTACCCGTGAACCGTTATTTCAAGATGCAGATATTGAAAGGGTAGCAACAGGCTACCCTATTCTCACAGGTGCTCAGGCATTGATTAATTCTCAATGGGAAGATGGCGAGTATCCTCATTGGAAGAAACTAGTTGGAGAGGGTTTCATCCAGCACCAGATTGTGCGTCAAAGTCCTTCAAATCAACAAATTGAACTTGTTCCACGTAAGGCAGCTTGGGATATTATTCAGCAGTTTGGCCCTGAAGCAGCGTATGTTTTTTTGATTTTCTCTTCCTATGCAACGGATTCAGAGGAGCCATGGGCAGAGCAAATCCGACTAAAGGGGACTGATCTAATTCGGCTTTTTGGCTGGGACAAACGTACCGACATCACGATTGCGCAAAAGCTTAAGAAGATCGGGCATCTGGTAGAACTGGTCTGTAGCCTCTCTGTACTAGTGAGCAATATCAATATTGGCGCAAAGCGCTACAACGTTGAGCGGGGTGCAATGTGGAACTTGGAGGGTTTAGGGTATGCAGGTCAGTTAGCGCTGACGATAGACATCAATCAATCCGATTCTCCAACCTATGAAGCGGGTGAGCCAGATGAGCTGTTTATCAAGGTTCGACCTGGTGTCTGGACGGAGAAATTCTTGAATGCGAGCGATGCTAGTGCCAAGGAAGCCCTCTTCCAATATGGCTATTTGGCAAAGAGTACTCTTCAGATTAATCCTTATCGTCAGCGACTTGCTTCAAAGCTTGCTATCTTTCTAACTATCATGAGCCGAATTCGAGATGACGGCCGCTACGAAGTGCGAACCCTGCTAGAGCGGCTGGAACCGAAGAACTTTCTAGAGGGAGTTCAAGACGATCGGCTGCGTCGAGTTAAGCTAATCAACCAGTGGGATAGTGCTCTGTTGACCCTCAAGGATTTAGGATGGGAAATTGATTTTGATCGAGCAACTTATCCAGAGAGTATTAGACCTGCTTGGTCATTGGGAGATGATGTTGATTCTGGCTATCGTCCCCGTAATTGGCTAGCAACATGGCTCAAAGCAATCGTAATTATCAAACCCTCTGTAAAAATTCAGGAAAAGCTTGGGGGACATATGCCTGTTGCAATCAAACCTGCTTGCACTACCACACAACCCCCTCTACTAACAGGCGATGTAATTCAAGCAGCACTTGATGCCAAAGGGATGACCAAGGCTCAATTAGCAGACACTTTGCAGGTTGATCGTTCCCTGGTTACCCGGTGGTTGAAAGGGCAACGAACTATTCAACCTAAGCATCGTATACAGATTAAAGCACTACTTGGCGACCTTGACGGGCGGATTTAGCGATCGTCATCTAGATTGATTCATGAACTACTCGACGCACTCACAAGCACCAACTCAAACGTCGCGTCTTGAGCACGTCCTAAACGCCCATAGGCGGTTTGACGAAATGCTATCAATTTGTCAACATTCATATCGGCATCTGAGAATTGGTGGTTCTTTTCTCACAATGCCAGGAGCAGTCGCTGTCTTTTACTGGCTGCTCTTTTTCAGTTCCTTACCGCTGCGCTTAGTTTAAACTCCAGTAAGAAATGAGGTTCTACATAAGAAATACCACAGCCTGTAGCTTTGATAGCCCTGGGCAGTATCTCTAGTAGCAAAGCCATAAAATAGGGAAAATAATGGGTAACCGATCGTGTTGCCTGAAAACATAGGGCTGTTTTATGCGAGCAGAATTAGAGGTGATCTAAGGGCATGAACTGCGGCAGCAAGTTCAGCAGGAATGAAAGTAATGGCAGGGTCTACAGGTTACTCAGTATTAAACAGGGATCATAATGGTGTGAATGCGCGGATGTTCTCATTCCTTACAAAGCCTTGGAATGAAGCAGGGGTAGAAGAGGACGGATCACTGTGCTCTATGTAATTCTTATGTAACTAAACAGGTTCTTATGTAAAAGCCGCTGAGTTTTACATAAGAACCTGTTTAGTTACATAAGAACCTCTCTAATGCATTTGCTTAAAGTCCTTCACTAACGATACAAAATCTCTAATCTGGACAATGTTGCCTCACCGCTTCACTATGAGCAACTCGTTCTAAAGCTAGGATTGTTACCAATTCAGCTAGCTACAGTCGTGCAAGCGATCGAAAATGAAAGGCTAATCCTCTACTGAGAAGTGATAAAAGTACGCAATCCACGTATTTAGGAGGATGTCCTACTTTCTCCAGGTCAGCAAACAAGGCATGATTAGGGCGATGTTTCAGGTCTGACCATTGGAGCCGATCGACTTCTGTAGGCGTTGGATCAAAGGGAACCCCGATGAGCGTGGGTATTATACAGCTTGTGTTTCTGCCCTTGCTGAGGCTACAGGGCTATCTAAACGTACGGTAGAGGGCTGGGGGAAGGACTTTATGGGTCGCCCTGATTATGTGCTTAATATTTTGAAGAAGGAAGACTTACTAAACCAGATACGAGAATTGAATCCCCCGCCGGACTATCTGAAAGAACGGTAACAAAATTTTAATACGTAAATCACGTACTAAAGTCTTGATTCTTAACTGGTAGTCGGTTATTGTGTTGATAACTAGGAACTGAGCTTTAGGGATAGCGGGGCGAACTATGTTCTTAGCGCTTTTTGCTGTCTATATCGCAAAGCGATCGTCAACTTTTAGAAGATTGAACTGCTGTGTCTAGTAATCCACTCCACCAGTTAATCGTTGGTTCAGACGGTCAACCACCTGTTTCATTAGCCAAATTTAACATTGGCGATCGCGTCCGCTGGTTCCGCGTTCCTACGCAGGACTTCGGCGTGGTGGTGGAGCGCTTCTATGGTCCAGAAGGCAGTGTACAAGCGCTCGGCTGGCACTACACGGTTCAGCTGGATGTCGATAGCCCTTCTTTCGCTCATTGCAAAACTGACTGCGGGTTTGAAGATGACCTGGCGCTGATGCAACCCGGAGGAGCTGATGCGCTTGAATGATGCTCAGGCTCAACTGCTAGAGCAATTTCTGGCATTGCCGCTGCTCTCCCCAGATGACTTTGTGGCGCGCTGGACGCTCAGCTACCGGCAAATCAGCCAAATCTGCCGCTGTTCAACTTCAACCGTTGAGCACTGGTTTAGCGACGGGGCAGGACGACGATCGCCTGCTCCGTGTTACCAGAAACTGTTGGCGGTTGCCGACTTCCTGCTCACCAATAGCGACTTCTTCCACGTCTGGCGACAGCTTTGGGAATAAATGAAGGAATATTGCGTTAGCCGTTGTCAAACTAACAACGCATTTGTCGGCTGGACAGGATAGGCGAGCGATGGTGCCAAGCTTAACCCAGACGGCACCTGCAGGAAATTCTATAGGGTGCTCAGAAGTACGGCAATCAAGGCTCACAGCCAATACCATCCTTGTCTCGATCGAAGCGGTGCGGGTCCGGCGGCAGCACAGTGAAATTCTTGCTGCCGATATCAGCGCAGTCTAAATCTGGGGGAGCAGGCGCAATACAGAAGTCAGGATAGGCTGGCTCACAATTGCTTTGTGCAGGTGTCCAAGCAGGCTGCAGCGTTGCAGCCAAAGCGAAGACACTCAGCGCCATCAACAGAGACAAAACAAACTTCATAAGATCTGCTGCAATCACCTCTTTGAGTATGCCCAGTACCGGTAGAAGTCCACTGGCACTATCAAAAGTTGGGGGATGAACAAAGCCCGCTTTTAGCACTTAGATGCAGATCGAGCGATTTGACTGTGGTGTTCCTCAGCGCTGGCAGAGGATGGGGGAGAACCGCCCATGTTACGCTAAGAAGCACAACCCATCGCCCTTGAGGTTCACTGCTGTGCCTTCAGAGCAACTGTCTCTATTCACATCTGCCCAAGCACCCAGGGGGCGATCGCCACAAGCCGAACTGCAAATTAGCGCTGAGGTGTTGCAGAACTGGAAGGCGCGGATCGTCCACTACCAGCGCCAGGTCGAGCTGACTCCTGTCCCTACCCAAGGGGTTCTGTTTGATCTAGCAGCTCCCGCACCGCTGCTGGATGTCCACAGCCTCGACCCGTTCACACTGCCGCAGCACAATAGTGAGTTCTGGCGTTGGAAGAGTGCGGATGTCGGCACGGCTGCGCTTTACTTTGTGATTGACTACGAGCACCGCTTACTGCTGTATGTCGGAGAGACAGGACGCTCGGGGCAGCGCTGGCAGGGCGAGCATGATTGTAAACGCTATCTGCTCAACTACCAACAGGTGCACTACCGCTGCGGGCTATCGAGCCAACTTGGCATTGCCTTCTGCTTAGCGGCTCCCCCGCAACGGCAAGCGCGTCAGCAACTGGAAGCGGTACTGATAGACAAGTGGCGATCGCCGTTTAACAAAGAGAATTGGGATCTGTGGGGCACGCCCTTTTCGAGGTGAAACGCTGACAGCGGTGGGAACACTAAGATGAATTGCTAGAAGGTGTTTCATGCCGCAGTTGCCACAGTGTGAGGATTGTCTACTGCATGCCTGTCCTCCTCAACGAGTTTGTGCAGTGCATCCTGCGGGGGTAGAGGGGGATTGTCTAGATTTTCGACCGGCTCCAACGACCCCAGCCGAAGTAATAGGGCAGCCTGCAGGAGCGAGCTACAACGGAGAAGTAATCTTGCAACCTGCCGGGCGTTGGAGCGTGGAGCAACAGCTAGAGCTGCTCAACTGGCATCCTTGTTTTAGTGGACGTTGTCCTCAGTGTCAGCAGCCGATCGCCCAGCAGCAACCCCATCAAGCAGATTGGCACTGTACAGCTTGTGGGTGGGTTAATGAGTCAGCGTAAGCGGAGACGCAGGCAACCGTTCTGCTAGCGCCAAGCTTAGGTCTGGAAGCAGGTTTGCGGCAGGTGTTTTGGTCTAACTATCGGGGGTCGCAGTCAATCGACAATCCATTTCTCCATCCGTCAAGGAGGATCGACTCCGTCTGAGACCGTTGGGCAATGAGTCGCAGCGACGGGAATGCTAAAAGAAAAATGCCTAAATTCCCATTGAAGCACTCTACAGCTGGCTACACCCTGGTCGAACTCCTCGTGGTTGTGGTGATTGTGGGCATCCTTGCCACCATTGCTGCTCCAGGTTGGCTCGCTTTCATGAACAGTCGCCGTGCTACTGCTGCTAGAGACCAGATTCTGCAATCGCTCAGGCAAGCACAAGCACAAGCAATGCAAAGGAAACAGGTGGAGGCTGTCCAGTTCAACACTACAGCCGCATTACCCACGCTTACGGCGGTGGGTATCACACAAACAATGGGGCAGGGGCAACTTGACCCCAATGCGATGGCGCTACGCGCTAGAAATGGGACAACTGCTATCGAGCGCTTAGAGTTCAATAGCAACGGGACGCTCAAAAGTCCAGTGCTGGAAGAGGGAGGGGTGAAGATTACCGTCACAGTGCCAGCGAACACGGGTGCTAAGCGCTGTGTGATCATCCAAACGCTTCTCGGAGCGATCCGTTCTGGAAGCGATGCGGAATGTGATTAGCAACCTACCTCTATCTGAAGGAAATGCCCCAGAATCAGTGCATCCGTTGGGGAACGGTAAGCAGTGCTTAGCGAAGCCAGTACAGTTGATTTAACCTAGCGTGAGGCAGAGATTTTAGGAACATGACTTTAGCAATCACTAGCTGGCTCTCGAGCAGATTCACAGGGTATCCCAGAAACTGTCCCAACTGAGTACTCAGATCCCGATTCCCAATATTGTTGAGCATTTTCTCAATCACTGGAGTTTAGACTAGTGAAAATAAGCCCAGTATGTTTTCAAACCTGAGCAGCAGTTGTGGAATAAAGCGATGAACGATTAAGCAGACAATTGTGATTGTTTTTTGCGTTTCGAGTATCGCTTTTTGACAACGGGTGCACGAACGCGAGGGGTACGGGATTGCCCTTGAGTCCAACCTGGAGATTTTCCTCGTGGTTTGGGAATCTGGGCAGGTGTGCCAATTTGCGTAAAAAGAGCAGTCATGGATTGAGCCACTCGTCCCGGTGTCAGATGAGTTTGCGGTTTCTGCCAGGGTAGCGGACGGTCATACACCAGCTCACGGGCAAGCCACAATTGCCAACTTAGCAAAGGCATCAAGTCACTCCAGCGTTCTGCTTGTTTAGCAGTGCTGAGGTTAGGAAGTGTCCAATACAGTCGTTGTTTGGCAAAGCGAAACCAGTGGTCTACGCCAAAGCGGCGACAGTAGAGTTGCCAGATGTCAGACAAAGGTGGCATTGCCTCCCCGAGCCAGGTTAGTGAGCCAGACGTGTTACTGCGTCGATTGCCTTGGGAGTCGATTCGTTCTACCAAAATCAGTTGCATCGGATGACCTGCGGCGGTGCGCAAGTGCATCTGCTGCCAACACTGTAAGCGCAATCGTCCCTGCTTAGGGTCATCGACCTGCACCTGTTGGTCAGGGGGATGCCAAGTTGTGGGGTCATTGAGCTTGAACTTATTGCCATGCACTCTCGGTCTGCCTCTGCCGCCATAGGCAGGTGGAGCCGCCCACAAACAGCGATTAGAGCGCAAGCGCATCAATTTATCACAGGCAATATCCGCCGTTGCCAACACAAATCGTGCACAGCCATACTCGCTGTCCCACAAGGAGATCGCGCGAACTGAAAGCCTTTGGCACACCTGTCGCAGTTGCCATACTGCTTTGCTAATCGGGTTCTCGAAGCTGGTAATGCGCTCGTGTCTTAATGGCAGTGCCCAACTGCTGCCGACTTCAGGAATCCAAGCCAGTGTACTCCAACCTTGTCCCACACCAATCGGTCGGTTGCCTAACTGGGCAGCTTGATGTTCATAGGTTCGTTCCTGTAACGTAACCGCATAAGGACGTGCCCAAATCGTGTGGTCGCCTGCTAAGACGGGACGCTCGGCTTGCTCCATCTGCCCGATGTACAGTCGCATCAACTTACGTCGTTGGGGGCGACTATCTTGCAGGGCTTCATACAGACTCGACCACTGCCGTCGAAACAAAGGGCTACAGCTGAGTTCAGCGAAGCTGTTGACCCTGGGGCTACTCAAAGTTGCGTCTCCCAGTTCAAACATCGCGTCATGGGCACGTCCTAAATATTGGTAAGCAGTTTGACGGGTTGTGTCGCAAAAACTTATAAAGGATAAACGATCGGTATCGTTTGCATTCCCTTAAGCAGCAATTCCAAAGATTGCTTCAATAAATTTCACTTGAGATACAATAT
>NZ_JACXWX010000111.1 GCF_014764505.1 Phormidium tenue FACHB-886 | reverse complement strand
CCAAAATTCGGATTGACTCATTGAACATTCCCCCTATCCCAACCATCACCATGATCTTACAGCAGTCTCAATTCAAGACGCTTCTCAACTAATTTTTCGAGGTGCCCGAGAAACTGATAATTAATCGATTTGATGGGTCATCGGTTGCATCCTGGGGTTGAGCTAACAGCATCAAATCCTGGTATTTTGATAGTCGGATGTGGTTCATCGTTTGCCGACCCTCTACATCAGATAGCGCATGGACCGATCGAAATCCGAGTGCGTCAGCATACTACTGTGCCGAGGCAGCCACATCGCGCACAAACATTCGCACAAACAGCGGCATCGGATAAAGTTCTTCATTCATTGTGTTTGTCTCCTGAGTTTGATTGACGAGTTGCATTTGGCGTTTTCAATTACTGTTGCGATCGCATTCCTATAACCTAGGAGTGCAGGACAACCAGAATCGTGGCAACCGCCTAGCCCACCGTCAAGCCTTGCAGAAAGCCAACGGTTTCACTCACAAGCTAGATCTAGTTGCAGAATCAAATAACTTCGCTTGGAGAGTTTAAACCAGGCTGCATACACTCATTCTTGCAGCAACGACAAGCCCAAAAACAGCAGCAAGCCACCGATGACAGGTTTGGGACAATAAGCCAGCAGCGACGACCCCAGCAGCGGCACGACAATGAAAACCGCACTATCATCACGGTCGTCAACTGTCCTTTGCTGCCTAGCTTGTGTGCTAGGACGGACTTGCTCAGCGAGGGGTAGCTCAACATGCCGCCAAACAGCTCGATCGCCAGATTTTCCAGACCTGCTGCCGTCAGTTCCCGGTTGGGGTCGATCGGCTTTAGAAGATCAGCACTGCATAAGATAGATCGAAGACAACGCCGATCGTGCCCGTGCTGAGACCGATGCTGAGGCTAGGTAGTAGTCGATCAGGATGCAGTGCTTGGCGCAGAGAAATCAAATTCATGGCGACGTCTTGTAGATTGATTTACCAGGTCAATGATTGTTTGGCGATTGTGCATACCCAATAGAATTGCAGCAGGCTAGAGGGTAGGGTTGACTGAGGGCAGTAGCGATCGTGCAGTTGAGCAATCGAGCAGGTGTCGAGCAGTTCTAGCCCTAATCCTTTCGTGAAGACAGCAATGTCTTTGAACACGGTGGTCCAATTGATGTCCAGATGTTCTAGACAATCGAGCGTTTGATTGAACGCTGGAGCATGAGCCGATCGACTGAGGAGCTGATGCGAGAGGTAGTCAAATGACAATTGGAACTGATAAACCTGATTTCGTAGCGTATCAATGAGCGAAATAATATCGCTACGTTTTAGTGAGGGGACGCTGCCTGCCCAAACAAAGTAAGTCGGCAGACGAACATCAAATTGGTGCTGCTGTAAGAGTTCAATTAAATTCGGCTGTAGGTAGTTTCCGGTAATATAAGTGCTGTTTTCTAGACTTCGATCGATCGGCGATTGAGCCAGCTTGTGCTGTAGGATAGTGGCTTGGTCAATCTCGAAATAGTGGACGTTTGGTGTGGCAAGTCGAACAGTGCGAGGAGGATCAAATCCAGCACCCAACATTACAACTTGCCTACATTCAGAAATAGCCTGCTGATGTAACACCTCATCAAAATACTGGTTGCGCAGTTGAATGATTGCCTGAGTTGGAGAGAATGATTGCATCAACTTCTGTAGAGAATTGCATTCATCGACTGCTACTGTTGAGTGAGCTAAATTCGAATCATTCATTGCAACAACCTTAGTTATCTTGATTAGTATTGCTTGTGAGAACAAACTCAATTAAGGGTTCAATTGCTCAATCGAGTCATTAAACAGCAGTGCCTGTGCAAACTGTTGCTGTAGGGGGTCGATCGCTGCCTGGCGATCGCGCTGCGCTAGCCTGTTAGAGCACAGGCGCTGCACATCTGCTAAATCTTGAGCAAAGCGAGTGTGATGGATGGAATAGGCACCGTCTACTCCCCAAGCAGCCTCAAAGCTCATGTTTGGAACTGCATCTGGTATTTGAATGCCCAGGCGATCGTAGAAATTGATCGGCGTACCATCCTGGGTATGACCGATGCCATTGCCGCAGTAGTCGGCTCGAATCAGCCGCATGCAGGCTTGGTGGATAGTCCCGTAGTGAGATTGCCCGTTTTGGGTTTTCCAGGGTTTGTAGCCAAAGCGTAAGCACTTGCCGATCGCGCCGTTGGTACAGCTAAAGGTGACTCGATCGACTTGGGCTTGATAGTCTCCCGTTTGATCCCAAGCGCCTTGCAGCACAACTGCTTTAGAGACGTGATGAGTATTGGGCTGACAAAGATTGTGCCAGGTGCGATCAGAGGCACGATAGAAGACGGTGTAGAGGTAAATTTCCTGCTGCGGGTCTAGAGGATCAATTTCGATGTCTCGGATTTGGAAGGTTAACTCACGTCCTTGATCATCGAATCCAATGATATCAATGCCCTGTAAAGTGGGCTGTAACTGAAAGCTGCAAGCGGTGAAGAAACTGAAAATTAACACTAGCGGCAGCAGGAAACGAAGGTGCGATCGATTCAACATAGAATGACCTCAAGCAATCAAGTTGATGCCGGAATTATGGAGTGCCGATGAGATGTCCGTCTTGGACACGAATCGATTGAAACTGTAAACTCGATAAGCTCATTCCAGTTGATGGCATCGATTGATTATCGGAAAGTCCATGCAGTGATAGCCCGTTAGCACTTAAGCCATTAGGACTTAGTGCAGCTTTAGCAATCGGGGTGGAGACTGTAAGACTGAGAGTCGTTAGAGCAATGGGAGCAAAGACTTTAGCGTTCATGATTGATTTCTTTAGGGTAGTAGACAGAATTGGAGAGAAGTGGCTGGTCGCGATCGAACGGCTCAGGCAGCCTGCAAAGCCGCACTGTCTAAGTCAGGAACAATGCCCATCCAGCGCTGGTCGGCTTCAGGCAGTTGGCGCAACTGCTCTTGAAACCAGCGATCGAACTGCTGTTGCAGCAGACGGTGACGCATCTGATCATCCAACTGAGCTGGAAGCCGCTGCTCGACACGGACAATTGCGTAGTAGTTGTCAAATTGCTGCGGCGATTGCACTTCATCGATAGGTGCGTAATACAACAGCTTGGCAAGGTTTGGATTCAGGGAGGCCATCTCAAATGGACCTAAGCGTCCACCCGTTTCGGCTTCTTGACCTTGTGAGTATTCGTTAGCAAGTTCTGCAAAAGTTTGTTCGCCTTCGACAATGCGGAAATAGAGTTCATTCAACAGGTCGCAATCGCGATGGCGGATCAGCGAGTAAATTACTTGGTCGAGATTGTGTTTGTGCTGAAGAAAATACGATTCGAGTCGATGTCCCCAAGTGGTTTCGATGAACTTCTCTAATCTCAAATTACGAGTCGCGATCGACTCAATTTGCTTTTGGGACAATCGATAGCGCGATCGCCACTCAGCTTGCTGTTCTATTGAAGTTAAGCCCCACTGTTGGTGGAGCAGTTCGCAGGCTTGGGCGGTTTCTTCTGCTGTGCAGATAATCGGGTCAATAGCTTGAGCAATGATGCCTTCTCCTAGCAAATTTGGGATGAGTTGATGGGTTGCTAATAACGGCAGTAGTGCATTTGCCTCAATCGCCTGTTGGCGCAGTTGCTCTACTACTGAATGGGCAGATGAAAGAATAGTCGTCATGGGCTGACCTTACAGTTAGATTTGTGTAAAATAGAGCAGCGCTAAGGTTGGCTGCTCGACTGGGCTGGCGCAAAGTGTTCGGTAGCTTTCAAAAGAATTCATCTACAAACTAAGCGATCGTTTTCTACAAGCCATTTCGCTAGCAGGGTACGATTTCTAGATTTTGAAGCGACCGCAGTCGATGCACTAGGTTTGTCAGCAGATTGAACAAGTAAAGAATTCATGATTGAGCTCCGGTGGGAAATACATCTCGCTGATTTGCAGTGAGTTGGTTAGTGGAGTTGATGGCAAAGAAACGTGTTTCAGCAAAGCTATGGTTGTCCTTGTCTTAGGAGTACAGCTCGAATAGAATTGCTTGATGTAATTGCTCAAGCGATCGGAGTATGAAAGGTGATCGCTGTAGAGTTAGCCATATGCTCATAGCCGGGTATTTCGAGTTGCGCGAGCAGAATAATTACATTCGCTTCAGCGATGCCTAGTTGCTGAGCGATGTGCATTAGGGGAATGGGATAGCCCCAGACCGTATCACTTCCAGTGGCTTCTAAGAAGAGGTCTTGCCAAACCTGAAATAGCTTCTCAGGCAGTCTTTTGTGAAAGTTGCGAATGGATTGAGAAGGGATGAACCGATACTGCCACTGAGGAGTTTGGGGTTGAACCAGCAACCAGTTCAAACCACAGTAGGATTTACATGAGTACCTTCGTGATACTTTAGCGGGATTCATATCATGTGCCTGTTGGTTGTAGAACTGTTTTGACCCAATTGAATAGATGTGCTTACTCGTTCGATTCCTGCTTATAGAAGTGTCTTTTTCGCTTCCGCCCAGTTAAGTGACAGAGCAATCGAGAACGGAACAACGAAGCTGTTCGATCGCTGTGAAGTGCATGGAGATATTTTGGTGATAGATAAACTTCAACGGAGAAAATGAATGTGTGGTCTGGTTGGTTGGCAAGGGCGATCGCAGCCGCATCGAGTTCCGTTGTGGTGCTGATACAAAAGCGTTTGTTGAGAATGGGATGAGGACTGTGGCTTTGCTCGATCGCAGTGGTAATCAAATAAAGATTGTTCATGGTGTAAGCTTCCTTACCTGAATGTTTTAGAGTAAAGGAATCGATCGCAGGACAAGTGAAGCTGATTTCAGCGATCGCCTGAACCTGTGAAATGAGTTCTTATGCAGCGGCCGCGCGATCGGCTGCTGCCTTTAGCTCATCGAGCGTCTGAGCAAAGTTCGGATGAGTCATACCAGATTCCAGGAACGTCCACCGATAAGCTTGAGCTTGGGCAATTTCAATCTCAGACTTTTCGGCTTCCGTCAAAGCCCGCCCCGTTGCTGTTTGCAAACTTTCGATATCAAGCTGCACCTGCATCATTAAACCGCCGTCTAGGAACTCTTTGATAGCAAAGTAATCTTCAATACCTTGCACAATTGCGGCTTTATCGAGCGTTTGGGCGATCGAGTGCAGCATCAGCGTATCCAGTTTGGCGTGTTGCGCTTCTTCCAACCAGTGATGCTTGAGCAGGCTGCAAAACTGCGGATCAAGATCTTGGAGATCGCGCACGCTGTCGAGATAATGTCGCTGCGTCATCCATTCGATATGCAGCACAATTAATGCCACACCCAGCGGACTGTGTTGCAAAACGGCATTTACAATGTTCTCAACTGGACCAATACAGCCACAGGGATGACCAAATCCAGCCCGAAACACTTCGCCAAATCGACGAAATAGCTCGATATGTTTGCCTTCTTCTTCAGCAAAGCAGAGATAAGCCTGGGTTGCCGTGATATCGCGGGTGCCGATTTGGTGAACATGATCGAGGACAAGGGGCACGATGAATTCTTCAACTAAACCAAACAGATAGAGATAGCTATTGCCGCGAATTTGGTTTAGGATTCGCTTGTCGTCATTATTCAAGCAATTGATCGACTCAACGCCTGCCAATGCTTCGGGGAGAAAGGGCTTGGTAAAATCGAGGCATCTGTCGCCACCAATGATATCTTCAATTCGCCAAGTGACTTTGTGAGCAGCTTCCAGCGTTGCTTTGTAGGTGTAGGATTGGGAAAAACTTGTAACCATTAGATTCTCCTAATTTGAGTTGAGTGTTTGCAGACTGCATTTGAGCTAGCTTTACTGGTAGGGCAACTGTTCCAGCCAAGCTCGCAAGTCGATGTCGGAAGTGAGGTGAGTTGTTTGTCCGCTGTAGGGGTCATAGCCGTAATAGAACACTTCCCCAGCAGCATTATGTTTTTGCCAGACTCGCGGTTCATTGCCTTGCAGCAGATGGTGCATCAGATAGTTCCAGGTACGGGATAGCCAAGACGGATTAGGCTGCTTTTGCTGTGGTACAGCGTCATGAACAATCACTCCAGTGGCGATCGGTTTTTTCGAGGTCGTTTGATATTTCTGTTGAGGTGTAAAAGTCATGAGTGAATTCCTTGTTGATAGGTTTAGAGTGAACTTGAATCAGATGAAATGAATGAACAGCCAGTTGAGTTCAATGCAGCAGAACCTTAGCCGTCTGATCGCCCGATCGAGAGACTTAACCTGTTGCGAGTAGTACAAAAGCTGATTGAAGAATGTGCTTCAGTGCAACAACTCAGATTTTTTGATGTCTTTGTGGATTGACTGCTTACATTTACAACAGTAAGCTTGAAACTTCCTTGAGTCAGCCCAGGAAAAGCGAGGAAATTCGGCGAGGAGAAAGCGAGGAAAAGCGAGGTGGTTGCTTTCTACACGATCGTATTTGCAAATATATTTGCAGGCATTACCTGTGATGCAGATACGGTTTGTCGCGTTGAGCGGTGCTGTATCCACAGCAAAATTCTGGGAGAGTCGGCGATCGTCATTGTCAGTAAAATTGTCAGTAAAAACAATTCCTTTGCCCAGTTCAATGTTCTGGATGAATTAGATCGCTCTCGCTCAGGTGCAGCATTATCACGCTCGATTTTGTCATCAGACGGAGTTGAGGAAGCATGAATGAATCCTTTTGATCAGTGAATTTGAGCGAGTGAACACTTCTGACTCAGGCAATTCTCAGAAGGCTTTAATCGTGCCAAACCAGAAACTTGAATGCGATAGAATTCCTGAATGACTGCCGGTGTATAGCCTTGAATAGGAGGCTGATGAAACGTTAACGTGTCGTTTAGACCGACTTCCAGTTCAGGCTGCGTCAGGTTTGCCAGCAGAACAACGAGTATTTTGGGAGTCAGGTGCAGGGCTTGGGCAAGGCGATCGACCAGGATGGGGTAGCTCCACTCCGTATCGCGTCCGGTTGCTTCTGCTGCCAGGTCTTGCCAAACGTTGAAAAGCTGTTGAACAAACATGGCTTGATCTAGGGTGAACAGGTGAATTTGAGGTTGGCAGACTTCAAGCCAGAAAATGTAAGTCTGCTCAGGCTGGTCGGTGAGGGCGACTGTAGCCGCTTCGAGTTCGGTTGCGGCTGTTACGCAAGTACAGCGATTCAGGATATGAGCAGAGGTATAGCGACACTGAGTCGCAGTGACAATTAGGTAAATCTTGTTCATGATGCAGCTTTCTTTGTTGAATTAGAGCAGGGTGCAGAGGGAAACCTTTGATTGAGAGTAATACCTCTGCATCCCTTTTCATTTCCATATCCTCAGCAATTTAGCGATCGATCCTACGACGCTTTGATAGCAGCAAAATCGATGCCCGTCTGTATTCAAATCAGGTTTACCCTTTCAGGGCAGCAAGGTCATGCTTGACCAAGCTGTTGAGACTGCCAATGTCCATCTGAGAAAAGTCAGAAGCGGAGAGCGAGTTTGCATTTGTGCCTTGCAGGAAGGCAATTTGTTGATTACCTGCTTTCACTACGGTGCCGCCTGAGCGGTTCCACAGTGACAAGTCTTCAAACTTGAGTCCGTTGCCCAAACCGATCGTGTCTTCTCCACTGCGGAAGTCTTTGATTGTGTCCAGACCGATGTTGCGACCAGCCACAAACAGATCGCTGCCTGTACCACCGCTGAGGACATCGCTGGCTTTGCCTTTGCCACCGAAGATCAGGTCGTCGCCTTTGCCACCGTTGAGGGTGTCACTATTGTCACCACCGTCAAGCAAATTATCTCCATCGTTAGCGTTGATGATGTCTTTGCCACCCAGTCCGACGAGCGTACCGTCTTTGTTACTGCCGTTCATGATGCCACCATCTTTAGAAGCAAGTTTGCCAGTGGTAGAACCCGGTAGTTGAGTGATGTTGTAAGAGAGCTTGTACTGAGCACCGCTTCCAGTTAGAATATTGAAAAATTGAAAGCCAGGTTGAGAGAATACTTGCTGTGATCGATCAAAGAACGGCTCATTCCCTTTAGCGGTATAGGAAACAGAACCAATAAGATCATCATTCGGATCAACAAAAGAGCCAAATCCATCAGTTCCAAAAGAATCCTCGTCAAATATCTTGAAGGTAATGCTGTTGTTGGCAACGAATGTAAAGTCATTCTTACCACTGGTGATTGTGCCTGTCACGACTGGAGCATTTGACCCTTGAGGTCTGATGAAAGTGCCATTATCACCGCTGAAATAGTCAGGAAACTGGGCATGTCCTGAGGGGCTAAAACTCTTAATAGGCTGATAACGAAATCCATTGACTGCTAGATAGATGTCATCCCCAGAAAAGCTATCTGCACCATTTTTGATGCATGTGAATTCCATATCGCTTGCAACAAGTTGAACCATGGTGAATTTCTCCTTTTGAATCAGTAAAAATGGTGAGTTGGACGTGAATTTGTTGCAGCACAAGCTCAGCCATCCGATCGCATACTTTGATCGAGAGACTTAACCTGTTATCAGTTGAAAGAAAGCTGAGAGATGGAAGGCGATCGACTTAGAACTTTCGGAGTGTCAATGGCGTGGCTTTGTGGTGCGGCGCGATCGACTTTTCCTAATTTCTAGTGATCGACTATTTTCTGTCTATCTTCTGATTTGTGCTGCGAATCGAACCTGTGTTTGAGTTCAGCAATGGAGACGTTTTGTTGATGTCTTGGCTTGCTGTCCTCTCACATTTACAACAGTAAGCTCGAATTCAAGGGGAGTCAGCCCAGGAAAAGCGAGGAGATGGGCGAGGGGGCAGGCGAGGAGAAAGCGAGGTTTAGCGAGGGTCGGCGTTTCGCTGTGTCCTCCGGATGCCCAATTCTAAAGAAAGTGATCGTCTCGACAAAGCTTGTGACGACAATTCGGTAGAGTATCGATAGCTGTTCGCCTTGCGATCGCCATGACCCTCGACCAAGCCCTCGCGATCGTCAATCAAGCCGTGTATGCTCACACCGGCAGATACCTGAGCGACATTGAGCAGATCATCTTCATAGGCGCATGGCAATCTCAAACCTACGAGCAGATCGCCGAAGCACAGGGCTACTCGGTCAAGTACCTCAAAGACGACAGCGGGCGTAAGTTTTGGAAGCTGCTCACGCAAGTCTTTGGCGAACCTGTTGGCAAAAACAACTTCCGCTCTGCTGTCGAGCGCTTGAGTCAGCAGCAATCTACACCCACCCCAGCAGCTAGCGCGATCGCCACTCCAACTATTGCACCCCGACCTGCCGTCGTCAGCGTCAAAACTGACTGGGGAGAAGCGATCGATGTCGCCAAGTTCTATGGCCGCACTGCCGAGCTGATAACGCTCACGGACTGGATTGTGCGCGATCGTTGTCGCTTGGTCGCTCTGCTGGGCATAGGCGGCGTCGGCAAAACCGCGCTCTCGGTTAAGCTTGCCAACCAACTGCTGATCACTTCCCAACTGCAAGGACAGCGCGAATTTGAGTTTGTGATCTGGCGCAGCTTGCGGAACGCGCCACCGCTCGATACCCTGCTAGCCGACCTCGTGCCGTTCCTCTCGCAGCAGCAAGACACTCGCCCAGAGTTGAGCCGCTTCATTCACTGGCTACGCTCGGTTCGCGCGCTGGTGATCTTAGACAATCTGGAAACGCTGCTCCAGCCGGAACAGGTTGGGCAGTTTCGATCGGGCTACGAAAACTACGGCGAACTGCTGCGACAGGTGAGCGAGTCGAGCCACCAAAGCTGCATCATTTGCACCAGTCGCGAAAAGCCTGCCGAAGTTGCCACCTTTGAGGGAACAGATTTTAAGGTGCGATCGTTTCAGCTTGGCGGTTCTCAGCAAGCGGCTCAAGCAATATTGCAAGCGAAAGGCATGGTTGGCTCAGACGAGCAAAAGCAGCAGTTGGGCGATCGCTATGGCAACATTCCGCTTGCCCTCAAGATCGTAACGACTGCCATTCAGGAGCTGTTTGAGGGAAATATTGCCGCCTTTTTGCAAGAAGATACTTTTGTATTTAACGGTGTTCGTCGCCTCCTCGATCAGCAGTTTGTCCGCCTCGCTCCGTTAGAGCAAACGGTTCTCTACTGGTTAGCCATTAACCGAGAATGGACAAATATTGCGGAACTACAAGCAGACATTATTCCTGCGGTTTCTAGAGGAAAACTTCTGGAATCTTTGGAATCCTTGAACCGGCGATCGCTGATTGAAACGCGATCGGGTAGCTACATGCAGCAGCCTGTCGTGATGGAATATGTAACAGAACAGCTAATCGAGCAGGTTGCCAACGAACTAACCAGCGCAAAACTGTCGCTATTCCTTCACTATGCGCTGATTAAAACGACTGTAAAAGATTACATTCGAGCAACTCAGGTGCGGCTGATTGTGCAGCCGATCGTCCAAGCAATCTGCAATTCATTCAGTTCAACTACTGCGTTGAAACAGCAAGTTCTACAAATTCTGGAGGAGCTGAGGCGTTTAAAGCCGCAATCCGGCTATGGAGCTGGTAATCTCATCAACTTCTGTGCCCATGTGCAGCTTGACCTCACAGGCTTTGATTTCTCTCATCTCACCATTCGTCATGCCTATCTGCAGAAAACGATGCTCCATCAGGTTCGTTTTACCGCAGCCAATTTCATTCACTCTAGCTTCACTCAAACCTTTGGTAGTGTCCTGTCGATTACCTTCAGTGCTGATGGATCGCAACTGGCAAGCGGCGATACAGCCGGATCCGTCTATCTGTGGCGCGTGACAGACGGTCAGCCGCTTGCTGTGTTCAGAGAACACACAAACTGGGTGCGGTGCATTCAGTTTAGTCCGGCTCAAGCAAGCGAACTGCCCGACAAATCCCAGGCATTCCTCGCGAGTGCTGCTCAAGATCAAACCATCAAGCTCTGGAACCCCCACACTGGAAAGTGCCTCAGCACGCTGCGAGGGCACACTGCCTGGGTTTGGTCATTGGCCTGGAGTTCAGATGGGCAAACGCTTGCCAGCGGCAGTTGTGATCACACGATTAAACTGTGGAATGCTTCGACTGGAGAATGCCTCAACACCTTGCGGGGACATACCAATATGGTGTTTTCAGTCGCTTGGAATGGCGATCGCCGCCTTGCCAGTGGCAGTAGTGACTCCACTATCAAGATTTGGGACACGCAGACGGGAGTTTGTCTGCAAACCTTGCATGGACACAACGGCATGGTTCTTTCGATCGCCTGGAGTCCAGATGGACAGATACTCGCCAGCGGCTCGCAAGACCAGACGGTGAAGCTGTGGGACAGCCACACTGGAGAGTGCCTGAAAACCTTACAGGGTCATGCGAGTTGGGTTTGGTCAGTAGCGTGGAGTCCAGACGAACAGATACTCGCCAGCGGCTCTCAAGATCGAACGGTGAAACTGTGGGACAGCTATGCAGGGCAATGTCTGAAAACTTTACAGGGTCATAGTGCCTGGATCTGGTCAGTAGCGTGGAGTCCAGACGGACAGCTGCTCGCCAGCGGTAGCGATGATCAGACCGTGCGGCTGTGGGATCTCCACACGGGACAGTGCCTGAGAATCTTACAGGGCTATGCGGCTCAAGTTTTCTCGATCGCCTGGAATTCACAACATCACATCCTCGTGAGCGGTGCTCAAGACTGTACGGTAAAACTGTGGCACGCAGACACCGGACAATGCTTCAAAATCTTGGATGGGCACAGGAGCTGGGTTTGGTCAGTAGCGTGGAGTCCAGATGGAAAGATGCTCGCCAGCGGCAGTAGCGACAATACGGTGAAGCTGTGGGATACTGCTGGGCGCTGCCTGCAAACGTTGCAGGGACATACGACTTGGGTTTGGTCTGTAGCTTGGAGTCCAAATGGGCAAACACTCGCGAGCAGCAGTGGCGACAATACAGTGAAGCTGTGGGACGTGCAGACTGGACAATGCCTCCAAACCTTGCAAGGGCATACGGATGTGGTTTGGTCAGTGGCATGGAGTCCAGACGGGCAGTGGCTCGCCAGCGGCAGTAGCGATCAAACCGTGCGGCTGTGGGCGATCGAGACGGGAGAGTGCTTTGTTCTAGAAGGACACACAAGCTGGATCTACTCGACTGACTGGAGTCCGGACGGGCAAACGCTAGCCAGTAGCAGTAGCGATCAAACCGTGCGGCTGTGGCGCATACCCAACACCAGGATGCCAGATCGTGCCCCTAAGTGCATCAACGTTTTATCAGGACATACGGATGTCGTCTGGTCAGTGGCATGGAGTCCAGACGGGCAAATGTTAGCAACTGGCTCCCAAGACTACAGCGTGAAGCTATGGGACAAGCAAACTGGCGTCTGCCTCAAGACGTTTCAAGGACATACCAGCTGGGTACGATCGGTTGTCTGGATTTGGGAGGGGCAAGCTTTAGCTAGCGGCAGTACTGACGAAACTATCAAGCTTTGGGATGTGCAAACAGGTGAATGCTTAAAGACGCTGAGAGTCGATCGCCCCTACGAAGGCATGGACATCACCGGAATTACCGGAGTGACTGAAGCACAAAAGGCAACACTCAAGACATTGGGAGCGATCGAATAATTGTAATGCATCCTAGAACTCGACAGCCTGAGATAGATCTCATCGTTTGGCTCAGTCAGCCACTATTGCTCATCTGCTACTTTCGCTGGAGTCAATCCTGAAATTCGCTCTGCGGCTCGATCGAGCCTTAAATTCTAGAGATTGCAAGCAATGTTATCCCTCATCTGTTACTTCGTTGAGAGCAAATTAGGCTAGAAGCAGCTGCGTTCAGATGAAATTATGGCTCTACGACAACCTGTTTATTGAATATTAACGAGGATGGCAATCTGGTCGATGTGAGATTGAGCGAGAAACGAGACACCAAAGCGGCAAAAGCGTTTTTTGCCCAAGCTCATGAAGTGGCCCAACAACCGCCGCAACGAGTAGCGACGGTTAGACACCCGAGCTATCCCAGAGCTATAGCAGAAGAACTGGAAGAAGACGTTGAACATGAAGTAATAAGCTGCCGGAAGAACCCGATCGAACAGAGTCATCGAGGGATCAAGCAACGCTACTATCCGATGCTAGGCTTTGGAGCGATTGAGAGTGCGAAACGATTTTGTCAAGCATTTGATGAAGTGAAGCAGTGTTTGCGCCCCAGAGCAAGAATGGCAGAGTTAGGGCTCGTAACAAAATAAGTTTTACAACTTCTTCTGTGGCGAAATTGTATAATTCCATTCTCCATGAAATGCATGTGGTGTAACGCAAACCGATGCTGGTTCTGTATCAGAAACTTTGACTTTAGTTGGGTAAGTCCCTGTATCTAACTCAGCTCGCACTCGTAAACCTGCTGTCGTTGTTGTCGCACCAATTAGTTCAACAATCACTTCATGACTCGTTAGTGGTTGTCCTCGCCAGTTCATACTGATGTAAGAGAACAACCGATGCTCAATCTTATTCCATTTGCTCGTTCCGGGTGGAAGATGACACACCGTCACTTCTAGTTGGTTCTCATCGGCAAAGTGTTGCAATTCCAATTTCCATAAACGCAAGCGATAACCATTGCTGCCCCCACTATCGGCACTAATCAGCAATTGCTTGGCATGGGGATAAGTAGGATAGCCGACGACTTGCCACCATCGACGCAAACTGGCAACGGCAAAACTGGCTGTATCATGGTCTTGTCCAACGGAAACCCAACCCCGGTTGTGAGCGATGTCATAAATTCCATAGGGAATTGCCTTGCCCAGTTGAGGGTCAGGAAAATCATGAACATTCACCTCAACCGGTTCTCCTTGAGGCTGCCATTGCTGTCCAGGATTCTTGAAATCTCCAACCAGTTCCTTCTTTTTGGTGTCCACAGAGATCACAGGCAAACCTTGTTGCAGGGTAATTGTTCAGGGGGTTGAGGCTAGAGGAATTGAGAAAATCGTGAGGGACTGTTAGGCTAACAGGATGGAACAGCAGTCACCCGAAGCAGCAGCAGAGATTAGCCA
>NZ_JACXWX010000110.1 GCF_014764505.1 Phormidium tenue FACHB-886 | reverse complement strand
GAGCAATTGATGCAACTCAAGCCGCAAAAACGCTCTTTTTTCTTGCGAGGGCTGAGGGCGATGAGCTTGATTCAGTCTGCTCTCTAGCTTCACTGTCACCCCTTGAGGTTTTTCCTGCCCCTTTTGGACCAATCAACAAATATAACATCTGGCTCATCTGTTTCTTCTCAAACTTGTTGAATCTAGTGTTGAATCTGGAAGCGACGAGTTTTTGCAGATTGCGAGTTGAAATAGCATGGTGATGACTGCTGAGATTCTTGAAGAGTAACGTTGTTGCAGAAACATTGGTTTTGGTGCTTCTACCGCATCATCGCCGTCAATATCTGCAATCGTAGTTCCAGCCTAACCGATCGGATAACTTAGGAGGAGTGTGGTAGGAGCGAACCAACAAATAAAGTTCGATAGGATTTAACAGTCGTTTCATGATGTTTACCCCTTAATAAATTCAAAGAAATTGTGCGGCAGGGATTGATCAGCTCTCAAATTGCACGAAGATCGGACGCCGTTTTTGTACAAATGCAGCTAAGCCCTCTCGTCCTTCTACAGAGTTTGCGCTGATGACGATCGCCTGTCGTTCTGCTGCCAATTGCTCTGATAGTGTGCTGTAGAAGGATTGGTTGATGAGCTGCTTGACTCGCCCCAATGTTTCGACTGGCATCTGAGCAGCCGCTTTTGCCAAAGCTTGAGTGTTCTCGATCAGAGTATTCGCAGGAACAACTCGATTCACTAACCCCAACTCATAAGCTCTGTGAGCGTCAATGGGCTGATCGAGGATCAGGATTTCCATTGCTCGCCCAATCCCGACCAGACGCGGCAAGGTAAAAGTTCCACCGGCTGGGGCGGATAAACCATAGGACGTATTCGACTGCTTCAAATAAGCCGTATTTGCTATGATTCGCAAATCACAGGCTAATGCCAGAAATAATCCTGCGCCTGCTGCAACGCCATTCATTGAAGCGATGACAGGTTTTGGCAGGGTGCGAATCTCTTCGATGCATTGATGCAGCACAGTTGTTAAAGCCTGAAATGAATCACCTGGAGTGTCTGGGTTAACCTGAAGGGCAAATTTCAAGTCTCCGCCTGCACAAAAGCCACGACCATTTCCGGTAATCACGATCGCTCGGATCGCTGCGTTGTTCCTGGCTTCTTGCAAAACTTGCTGTAACAGTTCTACCGTGCCTAAATCTAAGGCGTTGAGTACTGCTGGGCGATCGAGCGTGATGTACAAAATGTAATCTTGAACTCGCGTCGAGACAGGATTGGAACGCTGATCGAGGTTCATGTCGATCGATTGGGTCATTGCATGAGCAGGTTGGGTCGTCATGTTTCTCCTAAAAAATTGTTGGCGATTGCTAAAGAACTTATTGGTAATACCGTCTATCCAGCCATGCCCGTGCTTCTGTTTCGGAATCAAAGAAGACTCTGCGCCCCAATATCGGGTCGTGAATTGCCCAATAAGTGTTGTCAGATTTGTCTTTAAGCGAATCGATCGTAATTTCATTTGTTGCAGTCATTGATTTAACGATTCTGTTCCAAATTTGATTGAGTCTTGATGCAGACTCAGACTGTGCGAGTTTGCATGATTGCTTATGAATCATGAATTCAAATTCCTGGTAGCTTGCAGATTGGTCTTTCATCATGGTTTCTCCTGAATTGCTGTAATGAATGGATTTTGAGGTGGAGCGATTGATGGCTTTGCTGTAACCGCAGTTGCAAACTGACTGAGATTAAAGACCAGCGAATCCTGGCGAACAGGGATATACCGTGCCGCTAACGCACAAATTTTGCACATGCTGTTTCTCTGGATTGATTACTTGTGGATGATCTACTTACGAACGATGTAGTAGTCGTTCACGATATCCTGGGGCAGTCGTTTAATTTCGACTTGCTTAAACTCGGCATTTGCCAGCAGTTCCAGTGCTTTTTCTTTGCCCCACATCGCGCCCAAACCTGCACCGCCATACGCGAGAGAAACAGTCATACAGTGCAGACAGGAAACCGTGTAGAAGTAGGGAGCCAGCGGATTGTTCAGGTTGTCCTCAACTTTCGTTGCACCCCGAATTTCCTGCATCAGGTAAATCCCATCAGCGCGTAATGCACGATAAATGTTGTGCAAGACTCGATCGGGTTTTGCCTGGTCGTGGATGGCATCAAAAGTTGCGATCAGATCGTAGCAATCGCAATCTTCGATCGTGGCAGCATCCCGCACCTGAAACTCGATATTGCTTAACTTGTGCCGCTGCGCTTCCGCGTTGGCAGTTGCGATCGTTTCGCTGGAAAAGTCGTAGCCTGTGAATCGACTGTTGGGAAACGCTGCCGCTAAAACATTCAGGACTTTTCCACTGCCGCAGCCCAAATCTAAAACATCAATGCCGTGCTGGAGTGCCTCACCCAGTCCAGGAATGAGCGGCAGCACCTGATTGATTAACGGTGCAACCGTTCCTTGATTCGTCGCTTCTGCCATCACCGTATGGAAGCGTTTGAAGGCAGAATAGGGAACGCCACCGCCTTTGTAGAAGCAGTCAATCACCTGGTCTTCAACGGTTGCTAGCATGGGTGGAAACTGCGCGATCAGGGCAAGATTGTTGGGTTCCGCAGCACGGGTGAGAAATGCGGCGTGTTCCGCAGGTAGCGCATAGGTTTGGGCGATCGGGTCATAGTCCACGATGCGACCTGTCACCATTGCCCCAAGCCATTCGCGCACGTAGCGTTCGTTCAGTCCGGCAGCGTCGGCAATTTGCTGACTGGTGGAGGGTGGTAATTCTGCCATCGTGTCAAACAGTTTGGTGCGATGTCCGATCGAGGTCATCAAGTCGATCGCACTACTGTTAATGATATCCAGCATCCGCCCGGCAAAGGCTTCGGCTTTAGCAGGGTCGAATTGGGCTGGGTTGGACAGTTGGGTTGTCATGGCTGGCTCCTTTACTAACTAAGGGGTGAATGCAGTTCATCACTTGCATCTGAATCTAAGTTAGTGATTCGAGCGTTCCCAGATCGTTCTCAAAGCGTTCCCAAACCGTTCCTGCCTTGGCAAAGCAAAAGTAGGCTGACTTTACTCGATACAGCTAATATCCTGAAAGAATTGGACTCGATTAGCAAGAGCTGTTTTTTTCAAAACCTTTTCATAAAACGGATGAAAAGATTCTGTCCTAATGAAAAAACAGATTTCGTCATAACCATCTAACTTGCGGTCAAACTCTTGAATGATTATTTCTTCCTCTTGAGGTGTAACCGTATCAGGATGTTTCTCATACCACGCCCGACAATCATCAGATTGATAAATACCATAGCGATCGGACAGAATTGCCCATCGGACATTTTTCTGTTTACACCGCTCCATAAACTGACGAATTTTGGCATCTGTATAAAGGCGATCAGGGGTCACAGTCTCACCCGTTTTCTTCAGGTGAGAATCCTTTTCCGCTGAACAGTGAGTTAAATATAACCGCATAAACTGACCTCCTCAGAGAGATTCAAGAATCACGAAATTTCTCTGCCCAAGCACCGAGATCCTGACTGGGGTCTAGCACCTCTGCCACCCAAACGCGCTCAAATCCGATCGATGTTCTGCGGAAAGCACTCCGAATCAATTCAGCATCCGGTGCTTCAAATTCGCAGATCACACGCTGTCCATCGAGCGATACTTGAGAGCGCATCCACTTTGCACCTTCAATTTCTAAGCAGGGTAGGAGTTTCTGGTCTGCTGCAAGCCAGTTTTTTTTATCAAACGGGGCATCATACTCACGTTCAACCACGACATGAACTATTTCACTTCTCCTTGTTCTGGTAAGTGTTGTGATAATCAAATCACCGTTTCTGCATGAGCTGCATTGCTCTATCAAACCATCCTTGAGCATGGGCACTCAACTGGTGGCGATCAATCTGGCGATGCAGTGCTTCAAACTGTGCGATTGCCTGTTCCAAATCCTCTAGTCCGACAAGGCTATGAATCCAAATTCCCCAAGCCGAAGCCGTTTCGCTGGCATGGTTTTTGATTTGAGCCGCTTCTAGAGCAGCTTTGGCTCGAACGGCTGCCAATTCTAGCCGCTGAGAAGCTAAATCCACTTCAGCCGCCACGTTCAGCACATAGGACAGCATTCGCTTCGCATCGATTTGTCGCAGCGTTGCGATCGCCTGTTTCAGATCCACTTCGGCTCCAGTCTTTTGCAGCTTGTAGTTTGCCAGGGCTTTGAGGGCAACAGCGATCGCGCCTTCACTGCCTTCGCCCTGTATCTTAGCAGCAACGATCGCCATTTCCTCACAGTAGGGCAGTGCCGCAGTGGGATCGCCAACCTCTAACTCCAGCATCGCCAGATAACTCATATGAATACATTCGCGCCAGTGGTCTTGTTCAACCTGCGCCTGTTTCCAGGCCCGTTCCATCGAGACTCGCGCTTCGCCATAGTAGCCCTTGTGATAATAAACACAGGCTAATCCACCGTCAAGATCAGCAATCTTTAGGTCAACTCTGGCAGCCAGCGATTGCGCCTCTAGTAGTAATGCTTCTGCCCGTTCCATGTCTCGTCCCACTTCAAATAAACAAGAGCCGCCAAGTGCTAATAAGCGTGCTGCTGTCGCAGGGCTTGCTTTGCAGCTTATTTCGGCAGCTTGCAGTGAATGCTGATGAAAATCTGTAAATTTGTTTTGATTAAAATGCAGGATCGTTAAGGCTTCCAGCCCGATCGCTTCATCTTCTTTCAAGCCCAAGCGATTCGCCTGAGCCATACAATGCTGAATCTCAGCTTCGAGCTGTGTAGCGCGATCGGTTGTCACCCCAGCTAGTGCCCGGACGCGCAGCAGCCCTAACTGCAATCGGATTTGCGTCTGCGGATCGAGCGGCTGGCAATGCTGCATTCCGTGTTCCGCCAGTGCCGCCGCCTCGGTATAAGCGAATAGCTTGAGGCAACGTTCGGCAGCGAGCAACGCTGCAGAAGCAGCGAGTTCATGATCGCCTCCCAGTGCCGCATGATGAGCAACATCACCGATCAATGCCTGATCCGGGGTCGAGATTTGTTTCAGCTTGTGGGCAATCTGCAAATGCACTAACTGACGGCGCGGTTGAGAGATTTGCCCATAGACCACCTGGCGCACAATATCGTGAGCAAAATCGTATCCGATTTCGTGTCCAGTGCCGGGACGAATAATTGCCTGCTGCTCAAGCTGTTCGATCGCCGTCAGCATTTGCGACAGCGGGAGGTCTACCACCTGAGCCACCGTTGTCGGTTTGAAGCTGCGCCCAAAGGCGGCTGCCCAGGGCAGAAAATCGCGAGCAGTATCCTCTAATTTCTCCAGGCGATCGCGAATTAACGCTTCCAGATTGGTTGCATGATCCGTATGAGTTGAGCCACGCTGAGATAGAGCGCGGGCAATCTCCAGTACAAACAGCGGATTGCCACCACTGTCTGTAAAGACTTGATCGACGGTTTCCACCGATAAGTTCGATGCTCTATCCGCCTTGACGATGCGAATCAGCTCAGCCGTGCTGCCGCGATCGAATGCCTGTAATTCAATCGTTTTCAACCGCTGTTCTCGTCTCAGCACCTGTAATACCTGCGAAATTGCTACCCGCTGCGATAATTCTCCAGAACGAGCAGTGCAGGCAAATTTAACGGGAAGATAACTCAGCAAACGGGTGCCATAGTTCAGCAGCGCAGACGAAGCTTCGTCCATCCACTGAATATCATCCAGTATTACTATCAGCGGAGTTTGACTTGACCATTCTGCTAATAGCTGCACGACCGCATCAAATAGATGGCTGCGATCGGGGGGGGCTGCGACGGGTTGCCCAACCTCTGGCAGCAAAAAACCTAATTCGGGTGGAACATCCGCAGGCAGGGGCACTGAACGCAAAGCATCAATCCAAATGCCATAAGGTCGTACCAGCTCGGCAGCAAAGGCACGCCCCCAGAGGGCGATTCCCCGAAGGGGAGGCTTCGCTAACGGCACAGTGTCTCGCAGTTCTTCGAGCAGTCGCGTTTTGCCAATTCCCGGTTCGCCGATTAACAGCAGCAGTTGGGAAGTATCGCAGGTGTCTGTACTGACCCACTCTTGAATCAAATTCCACTCGTGCTTGCGTCCGACCAACGGTAAGACAGAAGACTTCAGCTTGGCTGGACGGGGCGATGCAGATGACGGCAACCGAATGGAATGAGCCGGGGATTCAGCGATCGATGGCTCATCTTCTTGCAGCAGTTGTTCATACAGCCTGCGAGTCGTGATACTGGGATCAATGCCTAACTCCTCGCGCAGCATTGTCATACAGCGATGATAGACCTGAAGCGCATTTGCCCGATCGCCACTGCCGCGATAAAGCCGCATCAAAGTGCAGTAAGTTGCCTCATTCAAGCTGTCCACCCGCAAAAGCTGTTGAGCGTAGCCCAGGGCAGCGCGGTAATCCTGCTGTGCCTCCAGGTCATCGATTAACTGCTCCAATGCACGAGTGTACTGCTGCTGAAGCCGTTCCCGTTCGGGCAGTATCCACTCGTCTTCGCAGCCGGGCAGCAATTCTCCTTTGTAAAGGGCGATCGCCTGTTTGAGCCGGGATTGTGCTGTTTTCCCATCAGCCGCTTCTGCCGCGCTCAGGGCATTCTCAAACTCCACCACATCGGCAACAAAGGGAGCCGTGGGTAACCATTGCAGCGTTTTGGACTCGACCCGCAGAAATCGATCGGCTTGGGGTAAATTCCGGCGCAAATAGCTCAATTCTTTACGGAGGTTCGTTCTTGCCTGGGTTTCAGTCGAGTCTGCCCAGAGGTGAAAGGCAAGCCGCTGTCGGGGTTGGGGAGAATGACGATAAAGAATCAGGTAAGCCAGCAATGTCTGTGACCGCGCTGTATTAAGTTCTGCAACAGCCCGATCGCCGTAGGTCATCGACCATTCCCCCAACAATTTAACTTGTAAGGTTAGAAGCATGGCACTTCAATCACCCATTCACCTGCTGAACTGCCCATTTTGCCTTGAGCTTACACCCAGTCACTAAATTTTTCACAAATCTTCCAAATTTCATTACAGGGCTTCATTCAAACCAAAGCATCACGCAGAAGCTCTCATTCCCCCTCAACCTTTGAAAATAGCTTCAGGAGCAACTTTGAGCAGAGAACGATGTGGGAACGGTTTAGGAACGGTTTGGGAACGCTTGGATCGCTAACTTAGATTCAGATGAAATTCAGAAGTCAGGAAACCAATCTGCCTCTGTTTCTCAGTTCTATCTCACGCACACAAACTCAGTTCATGACCAGGAGTCAACATCATGAAACGCTTCATCCTTGCGAGTCTATCCGTTCTGGCACTGAGTGCGGTTGCAGCCCCCAGCATCAGCGCGAGCGATCGGTTTGAGCAGGAACGCCAAGATACCCTAAACGACATGAGCGATTCGCCAGAGGCGGCTACGCGTAGCGATCGGTTTAACCAGGAGCATCAAGACACGCCCGATGCCTAATTTACACCGTCAGCAACGTTGAAGTTGCTTTTAACCATGTTGCCGCAGCGATCGCGACTGCTGCAAAGTGAATCCATAAGATCCAAATATTGCAGTTTGCTCTTGTTCTAAAGCACTGCTTGGGCAATCAGAATCCAAAATTTCAAATCGGCTCAAGCAGCGTTTCAGAAGCAGGCTTCAAATTATCCCAACAACCAAAACATCGTGGAGAAATAAACATGAAACGTTTCATCATCAATTACTTCAATATTCTTGCTGCACTTCGCCAATGGCTTGAATCAATTGAAATTCACAATTATGGAATGGCTTGCTGGATATGCAAAGCGATTCCGGCACAATGCCCTTTTGAACGGAACATTAAGTTCTTCGATCGCTCTCTCGTTCACATCCCCCCGTTGTGCAAACTCAATCCCTTATACGACCAGCTTATTGAACTCCGGTTCAAAGCTTTGATTTATTTGGCAGACCATCCTCAAGCAAGCCAAGTTTCGTCCTTTTACTCGTCATAGTTTCCATTCGCTATTTATTCACCATTTATGAACACAAAAGCTCACTCACAAGATTCTCTCGGTCGAAGAAACTGTCAGAACTGGGTACTCAACTTGAGGACAAAAACCCCTGCTTGGTAGACTAGCTACTGCTCTCAATTCGCTTGCCCAGCTCGATTCTGATGGATTGTCCTCACTGTCGATCGACTCGCACCACCCGCCTACAACGTACCAGCAGTTTGGGTTACGCTGTGTTTCGCTGCAAAAAGTGCTATCGCACCTTTAATGAACGGACAGGCACTCCCTTCAACTTCACCTTCGGTGCCCACCGATATTGTGTTCCAAGTGCTGCTGTGTCGGTTGCGCTACAAGCTAAGTTTTCGAGACATTGCTGAATTCTTCTTGGTGCGGGGATTTGAGTTTACCCATGAAACCGTGCGCGATTGGGAAGAACGCTTTGCTGGGATCTTTGCACAGCAGTTGAGAGCGAAACGCAAAGGCAAAGTGGGCAAGATCTGGTTTGTGGACGAGACTTACATTCGTGTCAAAGGCAGATGGTGCTATCTGTATCGAGGGATCGATGAGGATGGGAATTTAGAAAATGTTTGTAAATGGGTGTTAAGGTTTTTCTTTCCTCCATGTTCTCCGATTATTTTCTAGTCGCCTTAGCATCAACCGAATCATGGCTGCATATATCATCCCCTCATGATTCTCGGGTAAGCGTTCATAGTCCCGAGTTAAGGCGCGGCTGTTCTCTAGCCAAGCCCAAGTCCGTTCCACAATCCATCGCTTTGCTTGCACCGAAAACCCTTTTCCCTCATGAGTAACGACCTCAAATATCACTTCATATACCGCTTCTACATCTTCCTCTAAATTCCCCTGATATCCCTGGTCTGCCAAGATCTTGACCATTCGTTCATTGCTCTCTAAAATGGCAAACACCACCCCTGGAACCGCTTTCACATCCGCTTGATTAGCCGCTCCTACATAGCACTTGAGCACCAGTCCTAACACATCCACTAGCGCTGTGCGTTTACGACCTTTGATCTTTTTGAACCCATCAATCCCGATGTCCTCCCCCCTTTTTCTCCCAGTTTGACAGACTGGCTATCAATGATGCCCAAACTGGGTAACGCCTCTCGCCCCACGGACCTTCTCACCTCTTTCACTAACGCGGCATTAATTGATTCCCACACTCCCAAACGCACCCATAAGCGGAAGTACCCATACACGGTTTGCCAGGCTGGAAAATCGGCAGGCAGGTTTCGCCACTTCACCCCATTGTCTACTCGGTAAAAAATGGCATTGAGCACTTCCCGTAAATCCACTTCCCGCAACCGTCCGACCCGCTTATCCTCAGGGAGCAAAGGTTCAATCCGTTCCCATTCTGCGTCTGCTAAATCACTGCTGTAGCTTCTTAGTTGCCCCATCGTCTTAACCTCTTTCCACCCTAATTCCCTAATACGTTTTTCGGTCAAACTGATGCAATACCTTCGCAATATTTATTTACAAACAGTCTCTAAGTATTACAGTTGTAGATAGCTGTTAGATGAGAGAGCGAATCGCCTTTTGTAGTGGCAGAAGCGAGCAGTGGCTTGATGAGTTCTACGCCAGATTGACCAGTGTAATACTTGCTCTAATGACCAAACGACTGGAAATAAAATTCTCCCAACCCACTTGAGTAATTCAGCAATGCTCAATGGGACAATAATCCTCCCGCTTTGAATGCAGCCATACTGTTGCGGTTCCCTCCGCTGTCCTGCAAACTTTTTTTTGGGACTGGCATGGGTTCAACTTGATGCCGGAGTACTGTCAAGAAGGCTTGTGCTGCCATTACCAGTGTTATGTGCCGATGCCATCCCTGCCATGATCGCACTTCATATTCACCTAAACCTAACTTATCCTTGGCAATGGCAAAACACTCTTCGATTCGCCATCGTTGCCCTGCAACGAACACAATCTCTTCTAATGTGGTATCAGCAGGTGCATAAACTTGATAGTAAGTGATTGAAAGCGGGTCATCTGGTTTTTCAATGTTTCGTCGTAAGAGTATCCATCGTTTCATTCCATGTTTGTCACTACAATTGACTGCAATTCTTGCCCAATCATAAATTCGTTCTCCCTTCGTACCATCGCCACAACTGAGACGCTGCCACTGTTCATCGGTTAATGCTTGAGCTAAAGCTTTAACACGATGCTCCTGATAGCCGATAAACACGCAGTGAGAGTTTGCAACAGTTAGCAGATACGGTTGCTGATATTGCTGCTCTAACCACCACCAGAACTTACCATCATTGCCATAAACCTCATCGGCAACCACCCACTTGGGTCGTACCCCTGTCTCAAATGCACGCTTCAGCATTTGCTTTGCTAATTGTGGTTTTGTGGCAAATTCTACGGTATCGGGTACTCCCGCTTTGGCGCGTTTGTCTCGATCGTTGCACCAGGACTGAGGCAAATATAAACGGCGGTCAATCAAGCTGTGTCCCTGGGGGCTGACATAAGCCAAAAATACACCAACCTGACAGTTCTCTAATCGTCCCGTTAAAGAGCAATGCTGCAGCTGTACTCCCACTGAATGGCTTCCTTGTTTGATAAACCCCGTTTCATCCACCGCTAAGATGCCATCTGCTTGCCCAAGAGCTTGGGTGATATATTGCTGAACCTCTTGAGTGACTTCATCTGCATCCCATTGAGCGCGTCCAAGCAGATGTTGAAATTGGTAGGGAGCCTTGTGTCCGACTCGCTCAGCCATCTGCCAACCGTTTTTGCGTTCCACCGGACTCATCAGGGCTTGCAAGTAGTCAAAGGCACTTTGACGCGCTTCCAAACGAGCAAAGTGTTGAGCGATACGAGATTGAAAGGATTTGAGCGCATCGCTCCATTGAGACAAAGCTTCTAACGCTGAACCACTGAGAAATGCGTTTTCAGATTCAAACATGGCAGGTCTCCAGTTCATCTAGAGAACAGCTTACCAGTATCTACAACTGTAATACTAAGCAGCAATTCCAAAGATTGCTTCAATAAATCTGACCTGAGAGACAATATCCCCTTGGTCGATTCCTTTTACTTGTCCTT
Organism: Phormidium tenue FACHB-886; assembly: GCF_014764505.1. Classification (GTDB taxonomy): domain Bacteria; phylum Cyanobacteriota; class Cyanobacteriia; order Elainellales; family Elainellaceae; genus FACHB-886. Next base: position 2,992 of record NZ_JACXWX010000110.1, on the reverse strand, counting down.
TTCTCATCACATTCATCGCTTCGATTCCCCTCAACGTTCTTCTCGCACTATTGAACGACTTAAACCCCATCATCGCTCTAGTGATTCGCTTGATATTTCTGTGGTCCTGTTCAACCACGTTATTCAAGTATTTCACTTGCCGTAATTCGGTTGTTTCAGCCAGCGTCTCATCTTCTTTGAGCGCTGCCATTGCCACTGGATAAGCCGCATTCTTGTCCACTGCAATGACTCGTGGAGCTTGAACATGCTGACCCTTGAGCACTTTTCGAAAGAAGCGTGCCGCTGCCTTGCTATCCCGCGAGCGCGCTCAGCATGAAGTGAGCGCGTATTACCCTCTGAATCGACTGCTCGCTACAGGTACTTCCACACACCCTTGATTTTGATGGAAGTTTCGTCCACCCGCCACGAGTCGTTGGTCGGCTTCAGGTGAGGTCGAATGCCTTTGTCGAGTTCCGGGGCGTACTTCAAGACCCAACGGTTGATTGTTGAGTGATCCACCTCCACTCCTCGCTCAGCCATCATCTCCTCCAGGTCTCGATAGCTCAAGGCATAGCGACAGTACCATATTGACGTGAAAGCCTCTCTTGTGAACGCAAGGGAGGTTTTTGCTTTAGCTTGCTGAGGGTGGAAATGCTACCTGCGATCGCCCCAACGGTGCAGGTAAAATCCACACCTGCTGATTACGGCTCAGCGAATGCTCTGCTTAGAAACAATTTGTTAGATTAAACATAATCCAAATTGCGTTTATTAGCGGGTTGCAGCCAAGCAGTCTTTCCAAAATTCAATCCTTCGATCCCTACGGCTTCCCGTTTTACAGTTGCTGATTCAGCCGAGCGACCGCCTTGCCCGCTAAGTGAGTGCTGTAGCGCATCGGCGATCGCGTGCATATTTCGATTACTCTCTTTTTTCCTGGCGTTCTTCTACCATTCTTCTTGATGCAGAATCACACCGATCTCCAGCAGCTCCTCGATATCCTACCCCCAGAGATCCGGCAACCCTTAAAGCACCATCGCGATCGCGACAGTTTGGTGGAGGTTGTGCTGGACTTTGGGCGACCGCCTGAAGCTCGTTTTCCCCATGGTTCCCAGTATCTGTCTCAGCAAACCGTGACCCGACAGCAGTTGCAGCACTGTATCGATCGACTTGGTCCCTTTAGAGACGACAACCGTGCGGGCATTGAGCAAACGCTGCATCGCATTAGTGCGATCCGCAACCGCCAGGGAGAAATCATTGGTCTCACCCTTCGAGTCGGGCGTGCAATCTATGGGACGATCGCGCTCATCCGCGACTTGGTGGAAACGGGGCAGTCTATCCTGATGCTGGGTCGTCCGGGGGTGGGCAAGACGACGGCACTACGAGAAATTGCTCGTGTTCTGGCAGATGACCTGAATAAGCGGGTCGTGATTATTGATTCCTCTAACGAGATTGCAGGCGATGGCGATATTCCCCATCTGGCGATCGGCAAAGCGAGAAGAATGCAGGTTACTCGTCCTGAACTTCAGCATCAGGTCATGATCGAAGCGGTCGAGAATCATATGCCTGAAGTGATTGTGATCGACGAGATTGGGACAGAACTAGAAGCTTTAGCCGCAAGGACGATCGCGGAACGAGGGGTGCAGCTCGTGGGAACGGCTCACGGCAATGCGATCGAGAATCTGATTAAGAACCCGACACTCTCTGACTTAGTGGGTGGGATTGAGTCGGTGACGTTAGGGGACGAAGAAGCGCGGCGACGCGGCTCGCAAAAGAGTGTGCTGGAACGGAAAGCCCCTCCCACGTTTGAGATTGCCGTGGAGATGGTGGAGCGACAGCAATGGATCGTGCATGAGAACGTGGCAGAAACCGTGGATGCCCTGCTGCGGGGACGACAGCCGCAGCCGCAGCAGCGATCGATCAATGAGCAGGGACAGCTTGTCATTACAAAGACAACCGCAGCCGGAACGCCGCTGGTTAAACCCAATCGCTCTGCCCAGGTTCTCCCCTTTTCAGCAGCAGCAGCGAGACGGCAGTGGACTGACCGGTCGCCCGCAGTGGGAGCTGCTCCAGAGCGAAACCGATTCCATCCTCTCACTGCGGCGAAGCAGGACTTTGCCCAGACGCAGGACAGTCCTCAGATGCGGGTGTACCCCTATGCCATTAGTGCCTATCAGCTCCAACAGATCATCGATGCCCTGAACCTGCCGATTATTCTCACAAAGTATGTGAGTGAGGCGGATGCGATCATCGCTCTGCGCTCCCACGCCCGGAAGCACGACAATTTGCAGCGTTTGGCAAGGAACCAGCAGATTCCTCTTCATGTCGTCAAAGCCAATACGCCTGCCCACATGACCCGCACGCTGCGGCAGCTCTTGGGAATGGACTCGCGAGACGACAGGCAGGACTGGGAGATGAATTTTGAGGAAGCCCGCGATCGGAACGAGGAGTTAGCGGCACTGGAGGAAGCCCGGTTAGCGGTGGAGCAAGTCGTGATTCCGCAGCAGCAGCCGGTGGAACTCCTGCCCCGGTCGAGCTGGCTCCGCAAGTTGCAGCATGAGCTGGTAGAACGCTATCGTCTGAATTCTCATTCTGTGGGCGATGAACCCGATCGCAGGCTCCGAATTTATCCCGCATAAGAATTTACCCGCTTCCAATCAGCGCAGTCGGAATCACAACCGGCTGCGTTTTGCTGGTGCCATTCGCTTCCTGGTGAAAAACAAGTAGGAGGATGTTTCAGAATTCTTCTGTATTGAGATTTCTAGATTCAGGCTTCGCCCATTTCCCTATATTGTCTTAGAACTATCTTATCCCAGATATTGGTCTCATATCGGGGATAAGATTTTGTAGGATAAGTATAATTGCTTATTAACAATTGCCTGAAATGAACTATTTTCGTTCTCCTGGTCTCACGCTTTAATCGAAAGGACAGGGGTCCGTTCACAACGTGTCGTCACCACTTTACTTGCTATGAAACGTCCAGCCATTCCAATTCCTGTGATTGTGCCTCTCACAGGAG
>NZ_JACXWX010000011.1 GCF_014764505.1 Phormidium tenue FACHB-886 | reverse complement strand
ATTGCCCCTTAATCAGGGGATTAAGGGGCAATGCAGAGCCTTTAATAAGTTTCAAACACCTCCACGTTTCAAGCATTCTCTAAAGGGGAGTTAGGAGGAATCAACAACCCAACGATGCAACTGCTTTCAAACGTCCTCATAAGCCCAAATCCTGGTTTTCAAAAGCTTCACTCAATCTAGGATTGAATTAGATCAGAAGTTTTACTTAACGATGCATGGATGCCACACAACCTTTTAGATGAGCAACTTTGATCACGACCCTCAATTTGAAGCGCTGCTGGACTATATCAAACGCAATCGCGGGTTTGACTTCACAGGCTATAAGCGATCTAGCCTGATGCGGCGGGTTAATAAAAGAATGCAAACGGTTGAAATTGAAGGATATAGCAATTACCTAGACTATTTAGAGGTTCATCCAGAAGAGTTTCAGAACCTGTTTAATACGCTGTTAATTAATGTCACTTCGTTTTTCCGCGATCGCCCCGTTTGGGACTATGTGATTAGCGATATCTTGCCCCAAATTGTTGCCCGCAAGGGAGCAGAAGAGAAAATTCGGGTTTGGAGCGTGGGCTGCGCTTCTGGGCAAGAGGCTTACACCCTGGCGATGGCACTTGCTGAAGTGATTGGCATCGAAAGATTGCGGGAGCGAGTCAAAATCTACGCGACAGACTTAGATGAAGAAGCGCTGTTCTATGCCCGGCAAGCCAGCTATTTGCCGCGCGAAGTAGATCCCATTCCGCCGGAAATGCTGGAACTTTATTTTGAACGCTCCGAGACGCACTACACCTTTCGCAAAGACCTGCGCCGCTCGGTGGTCTTTGGTCGGCATGACCTAATTCAAGATGCGCCGCTCTCCAAGATCGATCTGCTGGTCTGCCGCAATACGCTGATGTATTTCAATGCCGAAACGCAAGCCAGAATTCTGGCGCGGTTTCACTTTGCTCTACAGGACGGGGGGTTTCTGTTTTTGGGCAAGGCAGAAATGTTGCTCACTCACGCCGACACGTTTACGCCAGTCGATCTAAAGCTCCGCATTTTCACAAAGGTTACTACAATGAACTTGCGCGAGCGGCTGATGAGCATGGGGCAAATTGACAACGAAGACTCTGCACACTATCTTTCTACTTCTGCTCAGGTGCGATTGCGAGAAGCAGCCTTTGACAGTAGTCCTGTAGCTCGCATTGTGGTAGATGCAAATGGTCTGCTGGCAATTGCTAATGAGCGGGCCCGATCGCTGTTTGGGCTAATGCCACGCGATGTAGGGCGACCGCTGCAAGATCTAGAATTTTCCTATCGCCCGGTGGAGCTGCGCTCCTGCATTGAGCAAGCCTACAGGGATAGCCGTCCGGTTACTATTCGAGACGTTGAATGGCAAAATTCCCAAGGTGATTTGTCTTTTCTGGATGTGCAGGTGACTCCGTTGAACGATCCTGCAGGCACTCTCTTGGGCGCAGGGATTACCTTTACTGATGTCAGCCGCTACAAGCGGCTACAGGATGAGCTAGAACACTCTAACCAAGAGTTAGAGATGGCGTATGAAGAGCTGCAGTCTACCAACGAAGAGCTAGAAACCACCAACGAAGAGCTGCAGTCTACCAACGAAGAGCTAGAAACCACCAACGAAGAGCTGCAGTCCACCAACGAAGAGCTAGAAACCATGAACGAAGAGCTGCAGTCCATCAACGAGGAACTGCAGAGTGTGAACGAAGAACTCCAGCGCCGCAGCAGCGAGCTAAACCAAAGCAATGCGTTTCTAGAGTCGATCCTCACTAGCCTCAAAGGTAGCGTGGTGGTGGTTAATCGGGACTTACAGGTGCAGATCTGGAATTACAAGGCAGAAGATCTGTGGGGGCTGCGAGCCAGCGAAGCTATCTCCCAAAACTTTCTCAATCTGGATATTGGGCTACCTGTAGAACAGCTCCGCCCCTCGATCCGCAACTGCTTGAGCAATAGCTCGGTTGGTTCGTTTGAGCTATCGCTGTCGGCGATCAACCGTCGCGGCAGAACGATTCAATGCCGGGTGACCTGTACACCGCTGCTAAATCTAAGTAGCGATCGAGAGGTGCAGGGGGTGCTGATGCTGATGGAGGAAGAAGAGTAGAGGCACAAAGTAGAGGCACAAAGACGCCCCCTAAACTCCCTTGCGCTGAGGGAGTTGGGAGGTGCCGATCGCTTTCAAGAATTATCTAGCGCTCAACTCTGGATACTGATCGAGCCACCAATCGATCGTCTGCCGGACCTGCGCAGAGATTTCCCAGGGAAACAGATGTGCCGTCCGCGGATAGCAATGCACCTCGCAGTTGGGCAGATATGCTGCTGTCTCTAGGCTAGACTGCGCGGTGATATGTCGATCGTCTGCGCCTGCCAGCATCAGTGAAGGGCACTCAATTTGGCTCAGGTCAGCCAGCCGATCGTAGTTGCGCCGCTGCATCTGCGCCTGCCACAGGGCCCGATGTGCCGCCTGACTAGTTTGTAGATAAGCCGGAAAGGCCTCGTCTGCCAGATAGCGGTATGCCGAGGGGGTGTGCTGCTGGATCAGGTAGCGGTAGAGCGATCGCTTGCCAAACGTGTCGATGTTCCACTGCCAGCCCGGATGCAGCTTATTCAAAATTGAGGCAACGCCGGTATAGACGTTGTCCTGCCAGGAGATCGCCGGATGGCTGCCGCGTGGCTTGGCAGCCGTGGCAACCAAAATCAAGCCGCTGACCCGCTGGGGCGATCGCAGCGCCAGCTCCATAGCCAAAATTCCGCCCAGCGACCAGCCCAAAATCAAACAGCGGTCGATTTGGAGGCGATCGAGCAGCGCTTCTAGATCTGAAAGATGGTCTTCTAGATCAAATTCCGCTTTGGTTTGGCTTCTGCCGTAGCCCCGCAGATCGGGCGCAATCGTTTGGAAGCGATCGCTGAGGTGATTAGTAAACACACTCATGCACTGTGCTGAACCGGGATGACCGTGCAGACAAAGCAGGGGCAAACCCTGCCCTCGGATCTGCACCGCCAGCGGAAAGGGATCCATCGCAGGAGTGGGGCGATCGAAAACTGAAGACATGCCAGGCCGCAAATAAACAATGGCTATAGCACTTCAGCTATAGCGCTTCTTCCGTTGTAGCATCCCTATCTGCAACCGGAGCAGGCAGGTAATAGCTGGCAACCAGCGCGATCATCAGCCACCACAGCGTATTGGCCTGCGGGCGATACCACACCGTATCCACCATCGCGTGACACAGCATCCCCACCATCGTGGCGATCGCTGCCATCAGCCAAAAGCCTTCGCGGTTCGCTAGCCGCCGCAAGCGCTGGATCTGTGCCCACCCTTGGTTAAACGTCACCAGCAGCAGCCACAGGAAAGCAACCACGCCGATCAACCCTGTTTCCACGGCGATCTCCAAAATCAGTGAGTAGGCGCTGAGGGCCGTATAGCCTGCCCGCTGATAGCGCGGATATACTCTGTTGAACGCATCGTTTCCAGGACCGATCCCTAAAATGGGATAGTCTTTGATCATCTCGATCACCGCCAGCCAAACGTTTATCCGAAAATTATTGCTGCTGTCGTTTCGTCCGGCAAAGATGCTCATCACCCGATCGCGCAGAGGATCGATCGCCATCACCGCCAACCCTACCGCTGCTGCCGTCACGACTAGCACGATCGGCACAATCCAGATCCGCCAGAAGCGCGGTAGATGGACGCTAAACCAGTGAACCAGCAGCAGCAGCAAAACAAACCCCGATACCACAAAGCCAATCCAGCCACCCCGGCTGAAGGTGAGAACCAAGCAAGCCGAATTGATCCCCCACATCAGCAGCGCCAACGCTTTGGGCAGCCAGCGTCGCCAAGCAAAAACAGCCGCCGCGCTTAGCACACAGGCAGGCAGCAGGTAGCCCGCCAGCAGGTTAGGATTGCCCAAAAAGCTGTAGACGCGAGTTGTGCCCACCAGCGTAGACTGCTGATCGACCCAAGTGGCGAGGGCAGTTGCTCCAAAAAACCATTGCCGCAGCCCCACCACGCTCACCAGCAGTGCCGTCAGCAGATAAACCAAAATCAAAGCCGAGCGGATACGGGGCGATCGCAGCACTCGTGCCAGCAGCGCAAACAAGAGCAAATACAGCGTCAGCTTTGACCAACCTTCTAATGCTGCCGTCCGCACGGGCGAGAGAGCAGTGGCAACGGTGGCAACGCTCCAATACAGCAGCACCAGCAAATGAATTGGGGTGGCGATCGTGCCGGTCTCTGCATCGTCTGAGAGGGTGAGTAGCACCCAAAAAGCAGCGCAAGCTGTTAGCAACACGCCGATCATTGCAGTCGAGACAAAGGGCGCGATCGCATAGATTAAGGTAACTAGAACTGCGCCGATCGCATCTGACTGCTGCATCAGCCAACTGCCGCGCCGCCAGTTCTGCAAGAGACCCACCAAGCTGTGGAGATAGCTAGATTTGCCCCATTGCTGGAGCGACAAATTTGTCAGCGTTAGCTGCTGCCAAACAGAGTTCATATTTAAAAACCTGACAGGCTTCCAGTCGAGTATTCCTACTGAGAATAGAACAAAAAGCTTTTACTTGATAAAAAAAATTCCGCAAATCCGCTCAGGCGAACTACTAAATCAATAGAAACTCATTGCTTAAATCAATTAGTTAGCTTCAAATTTCTATATTGAAATTGAAGTTTTGATAAAGCAAGTGCATTTTCGGCAGAGCTCATGCTTTTCTTCCTGATTATCAGGGGTGCTTCCTGTAATGGGAAGTAGAAATGCTGTTTGGAATTCTCTCATGACCACTGACATTAAAACTATTTCAAAAAGCTTGCAGCGGTGCGGTGCGCTGAGTCAAGTGGCAATTCAATTCGACCTATTTATTGGGCAATTTCTTCATCGCGGCAGCGGACGACGACTCGTTCAAGTCTTGGTTAGAGTTAATTACTAATCCTATGTAGGACTCTAATAAGATGCAATTATTCACCACATTTCTAGTACATTCGACCAGGAATTGAAAAGAATTGTATTGATTTAATTGCATTGCAGATTTGGTTGCAGATTGGTCAATAGCAGCATCCTTAAAAGCATTCAATTTGTCTCTTTAGTTTGAGTTAAACGCAACTGAAAAAACACCCATTTTCGTTTTTCATGCATTTGGCTGAATTCAAATTGCACAAACTAATGGCATATTAAAAGCTTGGCAAACTAAACTCCAAGAGATGCATGAAGTACGGAAACGAACTGCTAAAATTTGAATCTGAAGTTGGTGTCAACCGGGTGCATTCGCTTTGAAGCTGCTTTTGAATTCTGGATGAAATCTCGCTTATGGCTGCCGATCGTCTGCTAACTCGGGTTAATCTCGCGCTGGAAGACCCCCGCAGCGGGTAGTATAGATGGGCAATTCGCATAGATGAGCAATTTGCAGGCTGAATCTTCGCAGCCGCAGATTAAATCTTCTAGCCAGAATCTTCTAGCCAGTCTTCTAGATTTGAGTCCTCTAGACTTGACCTCTTGAAGCACGTTCAGAATAATCTAAGCTACAGGGTGTTCTGAACTAGACAATTGCCTCTACAGATCTCAGTCAAATTCTTCAGCGCTATCGGCTTTCACAAGTGCGATGGTGATACAGAACAAAGGCTTGAAGTAGCGGTATAGTAGCAGCGTTTTTTGTTTACTAAGCCACCCTACCACCTAGACAGGAATGACTACCGATAGCGATCTGATCAAACTGCTCAGCCCAAGTGCGATGGATCAGATCCTGCTTTACTTGGCTTTTAGCGCCATGCGAACCAGCGGTCACCGCCATGGTGCCTTCCTAGACGCTGCCGCCACCGCTGCCAAATGCGCGATCTACATGACCTATCTCGAGCAGGATCAAAACCTGCGGATGACTGGGCATCTGCACCACATCGAGCCAAAGCGGGTCAAGGTAATCGTTGAAGAAGTGCGGCAAGCCATCACAGAAGGCAAGCTGATGAAAATGCTGGGTTCGCAAGAGCCACGCTATCTTATCCAGTTTCCCTACGTTTGGCTGGAGCAATACCCCTGGCAGCCAGGGCGATCGCGGATTCAGACGAGCAGCCTGACGATGGATGAAAAGCGGCAAATTGAAGAAAAACTGCCGCCCAACCTGCCCGATGCCCAACTGATTACTTCTTTTCAGCTAGTTGACATCATTGAGTTTCTGCACGCCCGCTCTCAAGAAGAACTGCCGGGAGAGCGTCAGATGCCTCTCAGTGAAGCGCTAGCAGAACATATCAAACGCCGCCTCACCTATTCGGGCACAATCACTCGCGTCGATTCTCCCTGGGGAATGCCTTTCTATGCCCTCACCCGTGCCTCCTACGCACCCGCTGATCAAGAAGAGCGCACCTACACTATGGTGGAAGATACTGCTCGCTTCTTCCGCATGATGAAAGATTGGGCAGAGCGCAAATCCCAGGTGGTGAGAGTGCTAGAAGAATTGGACATTCCGCTAGATCAAATGCACGAAGCCCTCACTGACTTAGACCACCTGCTGCGGGGTTGGGCAGATCGCTATCACCAGGCAGGCGGCGAACCGTTTGTGCTGCAGATGGTAGCAGGACCCAAAGAAGAGAAAACCACCGAGGGCTGAGTTAAAACCAACGGAAAAGCAGTAAGAAAAAAGTAATTGAGTCGGCTCCGAGGCAAACTCAGCGCTTGCTAATTCCACAGCCAGCCCTGCAAAAACTCATCCCACTGCGTAGTCGCCAGAAAGCCATAGAGTCTACTGGTATAGCTAGATTTGGGAATGGAATTACGATCGGAAAAGTATAGCGACAAGCCTGTGCTTCTGCCCGGTGTGGCGGAGTAGTTCTGCAAAACTGTGCTATCGTAGGCAGTCAAAACAGACTGAGCGGCAGTCCGAACGGCAGCAGAAATATCTAGCCGGTTGACGAGATTTGAGAATAAATTGCCTACGTCACAGAGATCTTCAGAGCCTCGGTAGGTGGCATCGCCAAAATCGTTGGCGAAATAGTCCCGCAGGGAGTCCAGTATAGATAAATCGCTGGAGGTAGCGCTGGTGAGGGCAGTACTGGCAAAGCTGTTAAGGGTGTTGGTAAGGCTGCTGGCGTTGCTGCTGCGGAGGGCAAGCAGGTTAATCGCAGAAAAGGTTTCATTGCCCGTTGGGTAGGCTTGCCCGTAGCGAGTGACGATCGAAGATCCAAGCTGAGCCGCACTCATCGTGGGGTTAGCTTTCAGATCTTGCAGTGTGGTGGTATAGTTCCAGCCTGTACCCGGCTCCAGCTCTTGCGAACCCACGAAGATCGAAGCATTGTCCGCAATTTGATAGGCAAATTCGGTGGTTGCCATCAGGCAAGCATCGGTGCCTACCAGCTCAATTTTGTTGCCTGTGCTGCTCAACACGCTGCTTAGCTCGCTGCCGCTGATGCCATCGCCTGTATTGTCGTCATAGGAGACGTTGAAGCCGTCGCCATGCCCCCACATAACAAGGGCATAGCGGTTCGCTTTGTAAGTGTTAGTGCCCCAGTCCACAAAGTTTTTAAGCGTAGCGGTGCTACCCATGTTGAGTTCACCGAGACCATTGCCCCAGAATGCGTTGGGCATATCGCCTGCGCGGACGAGCCCTCGACGGGTATCTGTCCAGTTGCCATAGCTAGTATTTCCGCCTGCTGTACGATCGAACTGCACCACCAGATTGATGCGGCTATCCGAGCCCACGTTTGCCATTTCCAGGAAATCCTGGATGCCAAAGCGCTCTAGCGTATTGCCTGCCATATAAACCATCACCGTCCAATCAGCGGCAGAACCAACAGACCTCGTCTTCTGGCGGCGAGGCTGGCGTTTTGCGCTTTTGGCGGCAGCAGCACGGTTGCGCTGTCCTGCTCGGGTGGTGTCCCGTGGGGAGTCGCTGCTAAATAGCGAAGCTGACCGAGAAGCTTGATCGAAACTGGCTTGCCGATCTGAATCGAAGAGGCGAGACGATCGCAGCAGCCGTTGTGCGTACATTAGAAATGAATCCTCCAGGAGGCTGCTAATGTTCAAAAATTTAGAGGGATGAGCAATTAGGGGGGAACACTAGTAGGGGGAAACACTAGTTTTGCGTGAGCTGTTCTGGATTGAGCCGCTGCGCAAGGAGGGTGTAGCGCTGCTGGTCTTTGATTTGACGAACGGCAAGGGCAATTGCCTTCTGAGGTCCAACTAGAATGGCTAGCTTGCGGGCACGGGTCAGCCCCGTATATAGCAGGTTGCGGCTCAGCATTAAGTAGTGTTGCATGTACAGCGGTAGGATCACAACCGGATATTCGCTGCCCTGCGCTTTGTGTGTTGTTACGCTAAAGGCTAAAGAAATTTCGTTGAGATCCGCATAGTCATAAGCGACATTTCGATCGCCAAACTGCACCTGCACACTTTGCTCCTCAATATCGATCCCGCTAATGACGCCCAAGTCCCCGTTAAACACTTCCCGGTTGTAGTCGTTCACTTGCTGAATGATTCGATCGCCTACCCGTAGCATCATGCCGCCTCTAGTGAGTTCGGCTTTGCTGTACTTCGGTGGATTAATTAGCTCTTGCAGTACTTTGTTTAAATTGCGCGTTCCCATCTCGCCGCGCGTCATGGGGCAAAGCACCTGCACATCTCGCGCTGGGTCATAGCCGAGAGTGGGAATCAGGTCAGTGATAAGATCGCGGATCGCCTGGATGCCATGTTCTGGCTCTGGAGCTGCCAGCCAGAGGCAGTCGGATTGGGGCGCATTAGAGACGGTTTCCAGGGTGGGAAACTGCCCGTGATTAATCCGGTGGGCGTTGCGGACAATTTGGCTGGCTTGCGCCTGCCGGAATACCTGCGTCAGCCGCACAATGGGTACTTTGCCAGAGGTGAGTAGATCGGCAAGTACGTTGCCCGGACCCACGCTCGGCAACTGGTCAATATCGCCGACCAGCAGCAGTTGGGCATCCAGCGGAACTGCTTTAACTAGCGAGTTTGCCAGAAACAAATCCAGCATCGAAGCTTCATCCAAGACGATCGCCTGTGCTGGGATGGGGCTGTCGCTGTCGCGTTTAAACTTCATATTGGAGGGGTCAAATTCCAGCAGTCGATGCACTGTTCTGGCGGGTTGTCCCGTCATTTCACTCAGCCGCTGGGCAGCGCGTCCGGTGGGTGAGGCCAGGGCGATCGATTTACCCATCGCTTTCCAGAGCGCTACGATCGTCCGGGTGCAAAAGGTTTTGCCAGTGCCGGGTCCGCCTGTTAGCACCAAGACGCGATGCTGGACAGACATCTCGACTGCCTGCCGCTGCTGCTCAGAGAGCTGGAGTCCGGTTTTTTCGGTGAAGCGATCGATCCAGCGCCGGACTCGCTCTAGGTCTACTTCTACAGTCTCGCTAAGCAGATAGCGCAATCGTTCGGCAAGCTTGTATTCTGCACCGTAGAAGGGAGGGCTATAGCAAATTGCCTGCTCGGCAAATCGATCTACGCCTTCCTGCATCACCAATTCGCCGTCTTGTGCCATTTGCGTCGTCAGCGCCAAAATTGCTTCTGCATTGGGCTGATGGTCGGCGATCGACAAGCGCTGCACCGTACGATCGACCAGTTCAGGCTGCGGCAAAAAGCAGTGCCCTTCTTCGGAGGCTTCTGTCAGCACATGTAAAATGCCACTGCGGTAGCGAAACTCCGAACTGGGGTGGATGCCAACGCTGCGGGCGATCAAATCTGCTGTGACAAAGCCAATCCCATAAACATCGGTAGCCAGCTGATAGGGATTGCGGGTGACAATGGCGATCGACTCATCGCCATACTGCTTATAAATCTTGACGGCGTAAGTGGTAGAAACGTTGTGGCTTTGCAGAAACAGCATCACTTCTTTAATGGCCTTCTGCGCTGCCCAAGCTGCCTGAATCAGCTTTACCCGCTTTTGGGCAATGCCCGGAACTTCGCTGAGCCGCTCAATTTGAGTTTCAATAATCTCCAAGGTGTCTAACCCAAAGTGCGCCACGATCCGTTTGGCGGTGACGCTGCCCACGCCCTTAATTAAGCCACTGCCGAGATATTTTTCGATGCCTGTCAGCGTTGCAGGCTTGGTTTCTCGATATTGGGTGACTTGAAACTGGGCGCCGTATTTGGGATGGTCTCGCCAGATGCCTTCTAGCTGCAAGGTTTGCCCCGCTTGAATATTGGCAAAGCTGCCGACGATCGTAATTAGCTCGTTGGTGCGGGGGGCTTTTAGCCGGGCAACCGTGTAGCCCGACTCTTCAGAGTGGTAAGTCAGCCGTTCAACAACGCCCTGCAGCGTTTCGCTAGACGGCTGAGAGGATGAGTTGTAGGCGGGAGAGGAGTCAGACACGGTTGCAAGCGCGATTCCGAAAGTCGTCTGGTAGTTATCTAGTACTAGTGTGGCAGCACTGCCGCTGAATGGAGCGGATTGGAGAGTGGAAACTTTTTGAAGAGGGCACCCGTCCTGAAATCACCTGCCGTAATTAGCGGTAACTGAATGAGCTTCAGCTTTTAGGCGGCAGGAACTTCTGCAGACTAATAGTTACTGCAAGCAATGAATTGGGCATAACTAAAGTAACAGTTGGGCTATTTCAGCGGCTAATAGAACAACTTAATTAAGCACAAAATCCAAAGGGTGTTATCACCCAAGAAAGGAGAGCACCACCTGTTGCTTTATTGGCAAAATTCTTGTTGGCTCAATTGGCTGCTGGAATTAATGGTTTTGGTCAATACAATTTGATTCGCTGTTGAAAAGTTGTCTGAAGAGTAACAACGTTCAGACACTCTCTAAGCGCATCATCTGCTGACACACAGGGCAGGTAGTTCAAACTGCCTGCCCTCTGATTTGCGTACTCTAAATTGAGGCAATGCTCGGGAAACAAAATCAGAAACTTTTTGGTCACCTTTTCTATCAAGGAAACCCTAATTGAATGAATCAATTAGACTGCCTTTGAGAAACAAATTCTTGCTTCATTTAGTCATTTAATTTGTTAGCGAAAAGCACCGTTGCTCTTGTCTTGTTAAACAGTAATTGAGAAACATTTCTTTTCTGAATTAAGTCCAAGTTCTCAGTGGGAAATGGCATTTCTTAAACTAAATGACCTGATTCAAAAAGATAAGAACTATCCAAGCGAATCAGCTATTTCATTTCAAAATCGTTCGTTCATCACAGAATCATCCACGAGGATACCCATGAAAGCTACCCTCCGCCGCCTTGCGGCTCTCGCTGCTGTTGCTACCGCTGCTAGCTCCCTGATCCCGATCGCCCCCGCCGCTGCCGGACAGTTTGATCAAAAAGAAGTCGATCAAAGTAAATTTGTGGCAGTTGCCTCTCCCTACCGAGGTGGTTCAGCTTTCCAACTCCTAGTGCTGGAGCAAGTATCTGATAGCCGCCCCTGCTGGAGCGAGTTTGGCAATGAACCCACGTTGATTGACCCGCTGCTGCTGCAGTTTGACTTTACCGGCATCTGCAGCCGCAGCACCGATAGCAATGGCTATTCAATTCGCGTCAACGGTGAAGATCTAGGGCTGCGCTACAGCCTACGGATTGTTAAACAAGGGGACGATATGCTGCTAGTCGGTGCGCCCAGCGATCGTTCTGCCCAGGCAATCGTTGTGGGTCGGACGCACGGTGTTGCAGCAGACTTTGCCAAGATTACGCTTGATCCAGGCTGGCGCTTCACCAAGCGAGTGTTTGGCGATCGCACCTTGGGACATGTCTACCTCACCTTTGAGGGCGAAAACGTACCTACTGCTAGCATTGGCGGCAGCGGCAGCGGCAGCACGGGCAGCGGCACGGTGGGTGCAAATCCTGGTAACACGGGCGGCACAAGCACAACGGCTCGTTTCCCTGACACAGCCCGTGATATCTACTTAGCTGAGATTAACCGCGCTGTGGAAACAGGCTTCATCTCTGGTTTTGAAGATAACACCTTCCGTCCTACCGCTTCCCTAACTCGCGAACAGCTTGTGTCGATGGTGCTGGATGCGTTGAACAAGCTGCCGAACGTGCAGCTTACTGTACCGGCTCAGGCATCAGGCAATCCTTATGCAGATGTAGAAGCAAGCCGCTGGAGTGCTGCTAAGATCCAATTTGCTCGGGATAATAACATTATCAAGGGCTACGAAGACGGTACGTTCCGTCCTTCCCAGCCTGTGAACCGGGCAGAACTGATGGCGGTGATGCGCCGGACTGCTGAGTATGCCAAGACTCTGCAAGGACAACAGCCGCAGCTCCAAGCCAACCGACCGGTGACGACCTTTGCAGATACCAATGGTCACTGGGCAAACAGCCTAATTAGCCAGATGTCTTCCTTCTGCGGTGTGGCATCTCCGCTGAATGAAACAGGAACTTCCTTCGTGCCGGATGCAGCTGCTCAGCGCAACTATGCAGCGGCTGCCACGCTAAGAATGCTGACCTGCGTGGGCGGCACGACGGAGCAGGCGGGTGCGTCTCGATAGAACTTGCTCTCATAGAGATTAGTCTCGGTGAGCGAGGTGTTTGATGCTGTGAATCACGGTTGGGCGATGCTGACAATCGCCCAACTGTTTCTGTCAAGTTCTATCAAGTAGGTGCTATCAAGGCTATGAATGAGTTTCGCCGCATGATGGTAGCTGTTCTAGCGCCCTATTAAGAAACGTATCAAAGCTTAAAGAAATAAGTGTTTTCTGAAAAATCTTTTATTGATTTAGCTAAATTGAAAGAGTGAAATTAAAAACTGCTAGCCAAGATTTAATAGAGGCTAGCCTATAGTAAACCAAGCCCAGGCGATCCCAGCTTGGGCTACTTTTATATTAATTTCTGTAAAGTATTTCTCCGGTTTCTCATTTTTGTTTTTCGACTATTGGGACGGCAACACCTAGAGGTGAAGACAAAAATATTTATCATCCAGGTTTCCTGATGCTGCTGATTTTGTCAGGTAGAACTTGTATTAAGTAGGACTTGTATTAGCTAGAACATTAGCTTAATTTGAAACTGCGATCGTTCGCTTTGAGGATAGCTGAAGTGAGAGGATAGCCAAGTGAGAGTGCTCTGGATACTGTGTGTGAGCTTTATTGGCTTAGAACTCCTGTTGTTTTTTTTGACCCATTCTCCTAAATCTGCTTCGTCTTTAACTAGTTCGCCACCTGCTACGACTAGCACAGCCATTAGACCAGCCTTAAATCAGCCGCCTGAGTATGAAACCTATACGCTGGATCGGGCGATCGTTCATACCGTCTTAATCTCTGCCCAGAGCCAGTATCAGGTGATCCCGGCGGTTACACCAGGAATTGCAACGCTGAAGGATTTTGCCGAGCCGTATCAGGCGATCGCGGTGATCAACGGTGGCTTTTTTGATCCAGCAAACCAGCAGTCTACGTCTTACGTCATGCTGCAGGGGCGGATTGCTGCCGATCCGCAGCAGAACGATCGTCTCACCAACAACCCTGACCTTGCCCCCTATCTGGACAAGATCTTTAACCGCAGCGAGTTTCGCCAATACCAGTGCGGGCAGGCAGGTAGCCAAACTTTACGCCATGATATCGCGCTACACAAGGATGCTCCGCCTGCTGGCTGTCAGCTTGTGAATGCGCTGGGGGCAGGTCCGCGCCTGCTGCCAGATCTGAATTTACAGTCAGAAAGCTTCTTGGAGACGGCTGCTGATGGCTCAATCTTGCGCGACCCAATCGACCATAATCGGCTAAGTCCGCGCAGCGCGATTGGTATTACCGCTGACGGTAGCGTGATTTTGGTGATGGCAGCGCAAAAGCCAGGATTGCCAGATGGATCCGGGCTAACGCTGCAAGAGCTGGCCAATTTTATGAAATCTTTGGGCGTTCAAAAAGCGCTAAATCTAGATGGTGGCGGTTCTGCTTCTCTGTATTTTGATGGCACAACATACTATGGCAAGCTCGACGAGGCGGGCAACCCGATCGAGCGTCCGGTGAAATCTGTATTGCTTGTGAAATAAGACGATTGCTATGACTCGCTCTCTGCGATCTACATGATCTGCGATTCGCAGCTTGGCGGGCAGCCAAGGACTTCTGCTGTCTGCCGCAAAACTCTACTTCATGACCCCAAGCTGGTTGTGCAATCGCTTTATCAACCACCGAGCCTTTGTCACTATATCGAACAACTCTCTGGGGGCTGCTCCGCCACACTTAGTCCTATGGCAGGAGGGCAAACGTCTTTGCTTTAGCTTAAGTAGTTGGTAGGAAGCCGTTAGTAACATAGCTTTGCTTTAGTTTAAGAATCTTCTCAGGCAGGTCTGTGTCACAATGTAAACGGTTTTGCCAACTCGACAGAGAATTTGGGGTAGGCGTGAGTCATGGAGCCACTATATGAATTAGCCTGGTTAGTTCCCGTTCTGCCGCTGGCAGGCGCGATGCTTCTAGGCTTGGGTTTAATTTCTTATGGAAAGACAGTCAGCAACCTCCGCCGTTTGGGAGCGGGGTTCATCGTTTTCCTGTTGGGAACCACGATGTTTCTGTCTTTTATGCTGTTGTTCAGCCAAATTCAAGGACATGCGCCTTACACGAAGATTATTGAATGGGCGGCGGCTGGAGATTTTCGATTAACGATGGGCTACACGATCGACCACATCACCGCAATGATGCTGGTGATCGTCACTACGGTTGCCTTCTTCGTCATGGTTTACACCGACGGCTACATGGCTCACGATCCGGGTTATGTGCGGTTTTATGCCTACCTGAGCCTGTTTAGCTCGTCGATGTTGGGTCTGGTTGTGAGTCCCAACCTGCTGCAGGTATATGTGTTCTGGGAGCTGGTCGGCATGTGTTCTTACCTGCTGATCGGGTTCTGGTACGATCGCAAGCCCGCTGCCGATGCCTGCCAAAAGGCATTTGTGACCAACCGGGTCGGTGACTTTGGCTTGCTGCTGGGGATGCTGGGGCTGTTTTGGGCAACTGGCACCTTTGAATTTGAGCCGATGGGCGAACGGCTACAGGTGCTGGTAGAGTCTGGCTCTTTGAGCGTTGCCATTGCTTCTCTGCTGGCGGTGCTGGTCTTTTTAGGACCGGTGGCAAAGTCAGCCCAGTTCCCGCTGCACGTTTGGTTGCCCGATGCAATGGAGGGCCCAACGCCCATCTCGGCGTTGATCCATGCGGCAACGATGGTGGCAGCAGGTGTGTTTTTGATCGCCCGGATGTACCCCGTGTTTGAAGGGCTGCCCGGAGCGATGGATACGATCGCCTGGACAGGAGCTCTCACTGCCTTTCTGGGAGCCAGCATTGCCATCACTCAAAATGACATCAAGAAAGGCTTGGCGTATTCCACGATGTCGCAGTTGGGCTACATGGTGATGGCGATGGGCGTTGGCGCGTATGGCGCAGGGCTATTCCACCTGATGACCCACGCCTACTTCAAAGCAATGCTGTTTCTGGGGTCTGGCTCGGTGATCCACGGGATGGAGTCTGTAGTAGGACACGATCCAGCGCTGGCGCAAAACATGCGGATGATGGGCGGTCTGCGGAAATATATGCCGATCACGGCGCTGACGTTCTTGATTGGAACGCTAGCGATCTCTGGGATTCCTCCGTTTGCAGGCTTCTGGTCAAAAGACGAAATTCTTGGCCAAACCTTTGCCGCCAATCCTGCGCTCTGGCTGATCGGCTATCTTACGGCAGGGATTACTGCCTTTTACATGTTCCGCATGTACTTCAATACTTTTGAAGGAGCCTTCCGGGGCAACAATACTGAATTGCGGAAGCAACTGAAGATCGAACAGTTTCAGAAGATGGGGCTGTCGGTTGGACCGGGTGCCATGAACCCGCAAGAGTTGGCGATCGAAGCTGACCATGGCACGTCTAACAGTGAGCACAACGGGCATGGCGATCATCACAGCAGCGAGCCGCATGAGTCGCCGCTGACGATGACACTGCCGCTGCTAGCGCTGGCGATTCCTTCTATATTGATTGGTCTAGTTGGCACACCGTTCTCCAATTACTTCGAGTGGTTTATTCATCCTTCTAGCGAAGCGGTGGAAGTTGTGCCTACGGAAGTAGAGTGGAGCGAATTCTTGACCATGGGCGGTAGCTCGGTTGGTATCGCTCTAATTGGGATCTCGCTGGCGGTGCTGATGTATCTGCAAGGCAAGATTGATCCGAAGGCGATCGCTGAGAAAATCAAGCCTCTCTATGAACTCTCACTGAACAAGTGGTACATCGACGAGATTTATGACGCAGTCTTTGTCCAAGGTAGCCGTCGTCTTGCTCGCCAAGTCCTAGAGGTGGACGTCCGGATTGTGGATGGCGTGGTTAACCTAGCAGGCTTCGTAACGCTAGTGACAGGTGAAACCCTGAAATATCTCGAAAATGGACGAGTTCAGTTCTATGCCCTGATCGTTTTTGGGGCTGTTCTGGGGCTGGTGCTAGTCTCTGGTGTCACCTGATCGCCAAAAGCGATATTGCTGGGTTCTGTCCGGCAATATTGCTACTCTAGAAACCAATATAAGAACCAGCAATGGAAACTTCTGCAACCTTTCCCTGGCTGACAACCTCCATGCTTCTGCCGGTTGTCGCTGCCTTATTTATTCCCTTTATCCCCGACAAAGACGGGAAAACTGTCCGTTGGTACTCACTGGTTGTCGGATTAATCGATTTCGTCATTCTCGCTTACGCTTTCTACACCGAGTACGATCTCTCAAGCCCTGGTCTACAGCTTGTTGAGCGCTATGCGTGGCTTCCGGTAATTGGTCTACAGTGGTCGGTTGGGGCGGATGGCGTTTCGATGCCGCTGATTCTACTGACGGCATTCATCACAACGCTGGCAATTTTGGCATCTTGGCCCGTGACGCTGAAGCCGAAGCTGTTCTATTTCTTGATGCTGGCAATGTATGGCGGACAGATCGGCGTGTTCGCCGTTCAAGATATGCTGCTGTTCTTCCTAATGTGGGAGTTGGAGCTGGTTCCAGTATATTTTCTGCTATCGATTTGGGGCGGCAAAAAGCGGCTGTATGCGGCAACAAAATTTATTCTGTATACGGCAGGTGCGTCGCTATTTATTCTGGTAGCAGCGCTGGCAATGGCTTTCTATGGCGATACCGTCACGTTTGACATGCGATCGCTGATGGAAAAAGACTTCCCGCTCAACTTTCAGTTGCTCCTCTATGCTGGCTTCTTAATAGCCTATGGGGTCAAACTGCCGATTATTCCGCTGCATACCTGGCTGCCCGATGCTCACGGCGAGGCAACGGCTCCGGTTCACATGCTGCTGGCAGGAATTCTGCTGAAGATGGGCGGTTATGCGCTGATCCGGATGAACGTGGAAATGCTGCCAAATGCTCATGTTTACTTTGCGCCCATTCTGGTGATTTTAGGGATCGTCAACATTATCTATGCCGCGTTAACCTCCTTTGCCCAGCGCAGCCTCAAACGTAAGATCGCCTACTCCTCGATCTCGCATATGGGTTTTGTGTTGATTGGGCTTGCATCCTTTACAGATTTGGGCTTGAGTGGCGCAATGCTGCAAATGGTGTCGCATGGTTTGATCGGGGCAAGTCTGTTCTTCCTGGTAGGGGCAACTTACGATCGCACTCACACGCTGATCCTGGATGAGATGGGCGGCGTCGGCAAGAAAATGCCAAAGATTTTTGCAATGTTTACTGCCTGCTCGCTGGCGTCTCTGGCGCTGCCTGGAATGAGCGGTTTTGTGGCAGAACTGATGGTGTTCGTTGGCTTCTCGACTAGCGACGCCTACGGTCTGCCGTTTAAGGTGATCGTGGTGCTGCTGGCGGCAGTGGGTGTAATTTTGACGCCGATCTACCTGCTGTCGATGCTGCGGGAGATCTTCTACGGTCCTGAAAATGAGGAGCTAGTATCTCATCAAAAGCTGGTGGATGCTGAACCCCGTGAAGTCTTTATCATCGCCTCTTTGCTGATTCCAATCATTGGCATCGGTTTATATCCTAAGTTGTTGACACAAATCTATGACGTCAAAACGCTAGAAATCACAGCAGAACTGCATGAGGCTTTAGAGCCAGTTGCTTTGCAGAAAGCGCCAGATCTGGCAGCGAAAGCTACAGAAGTTCAGCCTGTGCTGGCTCCGGCGATCGAGTAACCAATTCTGATACTTAAAAAGCCCACCTTTTAAAGGTGGGCTTTTTTATTCCTTGCTTTGTGCTTTACGCTGCCTTACGAGCGATCCAGTATTTGCTCATGAAATGCACATCTGTCTGCACCGAGACAAAGCCTGCTTTCTCCAGCCGCTCCTCTAGATTATCCATGGTGTAGTGGCGGTAATACGGCTCATGAAACATCGCTGAGAAGTTCCGCATTGCCGGAGCCATCTCTGGCGAATCACTCATCTGAATCGAGTCACAAATCACAAACACACCGCCGGGCTGCAAAACGCGATAGCACTGGTCGATCACCCGCTGACGAGCCTCAGGCGGCAGCTCGTGAAATAGAAACACCGACGTAACGCCGTGAAAATAGTTGTCCAGGTATGGCAGCTCTTCAGCATTTGCCTGGATTAACTGCGGCAGCTCACCTGGAATCTCCGAGAGCAGCTGATTTGCTTTACGGAGATAAGCAGGAGACAAATCAACGCCGTGCAGTGATGCTTCTGGGAGCATCGCTCGAATCTGCCGTATCGTTCGTCCTGTACCGCAAGCAACATCTAGCACTCGAACTTGGTGAGCCGGAATATCGAAAACTTCCAGCCCATGCTTGAGCGGAGGCAGAGTCCGGCGCCGCATCGGGTCAGCAGTGCCGTTAAACAGGATTTCCACCTGTAGATCATACAGGTTGGCAGAGTAGTCGCTGAAGTAGCCATCCGTTTGATGATGGAAATTTTGAACGTAGTAGCTGGGATAGCCTTCAGTCCGTACATTCGTTGGGAATTGCTGATAGCGTTTCCCGCTAATCCGTTCCCAAATCTTCGGCATATCTAGCCAGACTTGGGGATAGTACCGGAAAAAATCCTCCCACGGATTGTCAAACAGGACGCTTTCTGGATAGATTCCCAGCTCTGCATCTTGCCAATCTCGATCGAGTAGCGCCTGCATCCGCTGTTGGAGCAGCATAAGCATTTCAGCTGTAATCGGTTCTACCTCCTGTTTGGCATCAGGAGCAACCCAATTAAGTAGCTGCGTACTAATAGTTTTGTGAGCGAGTCCAAAGTAGCTCTTGCCTTGTTGAAATGTTTGGTATGCCAGCTTTGTTAGAGGTTCAGCCATGAGAGCAAATCAAGTCGAATGATTTATACCACTATTACAAGATTATTAATAAGTGTAACGAATAAAGCTAAGGGACAGGGGAGCAGACTGCATAAAAGCGCCTTTAGACACTAAAAATGCATCTTCAGGTAGACTAAGCCGAGGCAAAAAGCAGCGTATCAAGGAGAGGGCAAGCTAAAGAGCGGGATCTTAAGCAGGTTGTCTCATCTAACTATCTTAAACAAACTAAATAAGAATCGTGTAAATATTTTTTAAATACAGGTCGATAACCATCAGAAAGTAGTTTAAGATACAGAAGTATACGAGAAAACGTTCATCTCTCTTGCATTGTTAAGTGCAAGTGGAGACGGAAGTAGGGGCAACTCCCGAAGGAACGCGACCACTTACCTACGACAAGTGGTGCCTTCACTAGTAACAAATTCAGGAGCCTACTGTTATGGACATGAAATATCGCGGTGTAGAATACAACCTTGATCCCGTGTCGATCGAACGCATCGAGAGCGGTCAGCAAGGCAAATATCGCGGACAGTCCTACAAAATGACTAAGCTGGCGACAGTTCCTGTGCCGCAGCCAGTCTTAGGAATGACTTATCGGGGTGTTACTTACCGCACTACCCCCACAGGTGGAACCGAAACCGTGTTGAATGGTGAAAAATTCCGTAACGGCAAGCCGGTTCCAATCCCTGTAAGGACACAGTCGCCTGACTCAGTCCGTCAGCGGCTGTCTCAGTCTGCTGGTACAGCTGAACTGCACCGCCGGAATATCATGCATTATCTACGCCGTCGGCTGCTGATCGCTAAAGCAAAAGGCGATCGCAAGCTGATCCAACAGCTAGAGCAAGAGCTACAGATGTTCAGCTAAGCTGACCTGATAGTAAGAGCTAAAGCTAAAACATTCTCTAGTTAAGTTTGGATAGTGCTTTGACTCGGGATAAACGCAAATCGCGTTTATCCCATTTTTTTGGCAACTGCCACAGCAGTTAGGGCAGGGAAACTTCTATAGTGCAGCACTTTGAAGGAGACCTAGAAAGATTAGTAACCTCAAGGCGGAAAAAGCAATCTTTCAAAAATTCTGTAATAGTTGCAGCCATACTTTGCAAGTTCTAATTCTGCTAAGAAAATCTTCTACTTGTAAAGAATCGCAGCGATCGGTTGAGAATTATTAGCTTCCAAAATTAAATTTTTATTCAGTTTAATATATCTCCAGGGTATGTTTTTATGAGTGCTCTGGTTCTTTACTCTAAATAGAGATTGATTTCGCTATAATTCAGTCGCTAGGCTTACACGATTTTTCGATTCAAGTTAAATAGGCTGGGCTGATTGTGCATTAATTTGATTCAAAGGCAGGTAGGCGAAGCTTTTTATAGTTGGATTAGCAATGCAAGAATGACTAGAACTCATTGCAAACCGACGGTTTAAGGTTCAAGCTTTTTGCAACTTCATAGGTAAGCTAGGCTGGATTTTCTAACAGATTCCATGCCTGTTTGGGCTGAATAAATATTGTTTTTGGGATCAATTGTGATCCCAGGAATTAATCAAAGTCTACTAACAGTTCAGTAATAAAGTCCAACGGAATCCCTGCTTTGATCCCAATCGATCCCAAGATCGAAATCTCATTATTAAAAGCATTGATGCGCAATTGACTGGACATTTAATCTCTACTTACTCATTGCTCCATGACTTCCTCATACTTAGATTTTCTGAATGGATCCGTTGAAACTCTTGAAAATGCAGCTTGTCTAGGTGATAGTGATGCTGATCCCAGCTCGGCTGAGGCTGCAACTTCTAGTGCAGTGCTTGATCCCGCAGTTGACCCACTCCAAACTGCTACAGGCGTTTATGTGACGATTCATGGGCACTTCTACCAGCCGCCCCGAGAAAATCCTTATCTGAATGCAATTGAACGCCAGCCGAGTGCTGCTCCCTTTCACAATTGGAACGAGCGAATTCACTATGAGTGCTACCGCCCCAATGCCTATGCCCGAGTGGTGAGTGAGCAGGAACAGCTCGTGGGGATCGTCAATAACTTTGAGTACCTCAGCTTTAACATCGGGGCAACCCTGATGAGTTGGCTAGAGCGGCACGATGTTGAAGTTTATCAGCGCATCCTGGAAGCCGATCGCCGCAGTGCTGCCCGCCTGAACGGACATGGAAACGCGATCGCCCAAGTCTATAACCACATCATCCTGCCGCTTGCCAACGAGCGAGACAAAATTACGCAAATTCGCTGGGGCAAAGCCGACTTCCAAACGCGCTTTGGACGCGAGCCAGAAGGCATGTGGCTGGCTGAAACAGCCGTAGACTATCCCACCCTGGAAGCCTTAGTCGCGGAAGGCATTAAGTTTATCATCCTGGCTCCTTCACAGGCGCAACGCTGCCGCCCCGCCCCTACTGCAGAAACACCTGATCCCCATTGGCTAGAAGTGGGTGGCAGTCAGATCGATCCCGTCCAGCCCTATCGCTGTTACCTGCGGCGCAACGAGTTTTCAGGGGAAAGTAGTGAGTTAGCTAGCGGGGTTGATTCTGCCGCTGGAGAAGCTTCTAAAAACAGTCCAGTAGGACTACAAGCCGATGCGCAGCCCTATATTGATATCTTCTTCTACGATGGACCTATTTCCCGCGATATGGGCTTCAGCGATGTTCTCAGCAGTTCAGGACATCTAGCTGGGCGAGTGAGTCAGGCGGTACGCGGCGATCGTCCCGCTCAAATTATCTCGGCCGCAACCGATGGTGAAACGTTTGGACATCACAAAGGCGGCACTGAAAAAGCGTTGGCGTATGCCTTCATTGAAGAATTTCCACGGCGCGGCTGGACGGTGACCAACTATGCCCACTACCTCAGCCTCAATCCGCCCACCTGGGAAGTAGAACTGAAGCCTGTGACCGCGTGGAGCTGTTCGCATGGGGTCGATCGTTGGCAAGCCGACTGTGGCTGCGGCGGCGGCGGTGGCTGGCATCAGAAGTGGCGACAGCCGTTGCGCGAGAGCCTCAACTGGCTGCGAGATCAGCTCAGCAAAATTTTTGAAGAGAATGGCAAGAAGCTCTTCCGCGATCCCTGGCAGGCGAGAGATGAATACATTCAAGTCGTGCTCGACCGTAGTCCCAACACCGTTAATCGGTTTCTTGCCCGTCAGCAGGCTCATAAGCTGAGTGCAGCCGAGCGGATCGATGCTTTGCGGCTGCTAGAAATGCAGCGCCACACTTTGCTGATGTACACGAGCTGTGGTTGGTTTTTTGACGAGATTTCTCGACCTGAAGGAACGCAAATCTTGCAGTATGCAGCCCGGGCGATCGAGCTGGCAGGCGATGTGGCAGGGGTGCAGCTCGAAAAAGGCTTCACCAAACGGCTAGCGGCAGCTCCCAGCAACGTCACAAATTTCTTCCAAAATGGGGCAGATGTTTATCGTCAGCTGGTGATCCCGTCGCAGGTCAGCTTGGAGCAGGTCGCTGCCCACTATGCGATCTCGTCGCTGTTCAATACCTATCCTAGAGAACAGCGCCTCTACTGCTATGCTGTTCACCAGATCGACTACCAAATTCAACGGCTGGGATCGCTGACGCTGGCAATTGGTCAACTCCAGCTCACTTCGGAGCTAACCCGTGAAACCAATCAGCTCATTTTTGCCGTGCTGCATCTGGGCGGCTGGGACTTCCATTGCTGTATCCAGCCATTTGCCGGACGGCGTGCCTATAGCCAGGCAAAAGAAAACCTGTTTGCGGCAATTCGAGAAGCGAGTGCCGCTCAGACGATCCTGGCAATGAATCGGGTCTTTGGTGACAGCGCCTTTAGTCTGAAAGATTTGTTTGCTGAAGAACGCCACCGGATCATGCGCCTACTTAGCCAGGAAACGCTAACTCGGCTCGATCAGCTCTATACCCAGGTCTACCGGGACAACTATGGCGTACTGATGGCGTTTCACCGCGACGATCTGGAAGTGCCGCAGGAGCTACAGGTGGCAGCGGAAATTGCCATCAGCCACCGGGCGTTGACTTCGCTGCAAGCGCTAGAACGCGAAACCAGCGATGTTCCCTTTAGCAACCCACAGTGTGAGAGCCACATGCTGGAGCTAGAAGCGATCGCCCGCGAAGCCGATCATCTGCGCTGTCAGCTAAAGATGCCGCAGATCGAGCAAATTCTGGAGCGGCTGGTTTGGCGATCGCTGTGGACGGTGCTGCAAACCTTTGACCCTGAAACTGCTGAAGCCGATATCCACTGGATTGTGCGGCTAATCGAGCTAGGTGATTGTCTTCATCTGTCGCTATCACTCGATCGCGCTCAAGAGCTATATCTCAACCATTTCTATACACACGTGGTGCCACAGCTCCAGCTAAACTCTATGCTACCAAAGCATACTGTTGCAGTGTTAGCACGTCCTTGGACGGCAGCCCACTTACGGCAGTTCTTGGAGCTAGGACAGAAACTGGCGATCGATGTGAGTCCTTGGCTGGGGCAATAGAAGCTACGGCGCTTTGCGCTGAGATTGCGATCGGTTTGTGTAAAAGCCCTACGATAGTTGGGCTTTTACACAAACCTGGTTTTGACGTATGTGCGTAGCGCTATAGTAGGCGGTTTGATGTCCTACTGAGCCTGGAAGTTAAACGGCTGATAGATCTAGGCGATAGTCTGCCTGAGCCACTTCAACTTGGCTAACACGGACATAATAGACGCCGGGTTTCAGGCTGTAGCTGAATGTGGGATCAAGTCCGCTTTGGTAGGACGCCAAAGTTCTATCATTTGCATCTCGAATGCTGACGCGCAGAGTTCGGCTGTCGTTTGCTAGTGCAGACTTCGTGGCGATCGTTCCGGTTAATGTGCCGCTCTTGCGAACCGTGAATTGGTAGTAGTCATCCGAATCGCCCGTGCCGATAAACTCTTCGAGTGGAGTTGGCTTTGTGCCTAGTGTCACAGCTCGGGCTGTGGCGATTGTTT
The DNA here is from genome assembly GCF_014764505.1 of Phormidium tenue FACHB-886. GTDB lineage: Bacteria > Cyanobacteriota > Cyanobacteriia > Elainellales > Elainellaceae > FACHB-886. Next base: position 130,537 of record NZ_JACXWX010000011.1, on the reverse strand, counting down.
CTCCGGCAGTGTCAACGATTGCTGATCCGGTGAGGCTCAGCTTGTAGCTGGTTGAGCCGGACAAGGGTTGTACCTGAGCGTAGTAAGTGCCTGCTCCCAGAATTTGTTCAAAGTCGGGCGTGCTGCTGCTGGTGTTGGAGGAGATCAGGCGATTGGTGCTATCGAATAGGTTGACCTGGACATTGGCAGTCACGCCGCTGACCGACGATCGCAGCCGCGTGGTTTTGTCAGTTAGCGTGAAAGCATAGTAGTCAGTATCGATCGGGTTGGCGCTGACAAAATCGCTCTGGATGCTGGGCGTTCCGGAAAGCGAAATCTTTCGGGCGGTGCTGGGCGTGTTGCCTGCCAAATCTGGCGGCGGGGCAGCGGATGCCTTGAGCCGATAGTCGGTATCGCCGCTTTTGCGGAGGACGCCGATGAAATACTTGCCTTTGTCCAAAATTTGGTTGATTGACTCTCGCAGTTGCCCTGGCTTTGCCGATCGCCAAATCACCTGGTTGTCTCCGTTCCGCAGCTCCAAGTTCACATCGGCTCCTGCACCAATGTCATCCACCTGGAGCTTAAAGCTGCTGCGTTGCCTCAGGGAAAAGCGGTAGAAATCTTTAGAATCGCTTGCATCAAGCCGATCGCGAAACACTCTTGGCTTTTCAGCCAGCCCAATCCGTTTTGCCTGCGTTGCGGAATTTCCCGCCAAATCTGCCATCGTTCATATCCTTGCGCATTGGCGCACCTGACAATTAATGCCCCCGGACAATTGGACGCAACATCCTACATGTAGAGTGTTATTTGCTCACTCTACTCTACGGGTAGCCATCTAAAAGCAAAGTGACGATCGCCGCTTGGCAGGAGTTCCTGCAGAGATGGCAGTGTTCAAACGTAAGCGCTGCCCAGATTCCTTGCCTAAGCGGTACATTTCCGTAGAAGATAAATAAGGAAATCTGCGGTATCTTTAATGATCCGGTGCGTGAAGCGCACGAAAATTTCGTGTTTGTGCTGCAGCGCGCTTTAAAAACAACTTGCCAAAAATAATTATTTAGATATGAAAGCTGGCGATCGTGTTCGTGTAAAAGAGTCTGTCCTGATTTATCACCATCCTACCCACCGCAATCAAGCCTTCGACATCCAAGGGCTAGAAGGTGAAGTTGAAAAGCTAGTCAACGAGCATCAAGGTAGGCCGATCAGCGCCAATTTTCCCATTCTGGTGAAGTTTGAGGGCAAGTTCAAGGCGCATCTTCGAGAAAACGAATTGGAGCTAGTTTAGATGCGGTAAGGTGTCCCGCTGAGCTATCTACCGAAACCAGCGTAGGGGGTTCAATTCGCTTTGCATCTGCTCATACTCCCGACGATGCTGTGCGGCAGTTTGGGCATACCATTGGCAATAGTCTGCATGGGCTTGCCGCACTTGCACCTCATCATAAAAAGCATGGGTGAAGCGGTATGCTTCAAACTGGTGGTTGACGGTGGCAGGCGGTAGTGGAATCAGGTAAGAGAAAGACTCTGGCATAGCGGCATTGCAGGTTGGCTCTAGCTAACAGGTTAACGAATTAGCCGCTGTTGCGCTGAGGTTGTATGTAAAACCATGTAGAAGGATGTAGAACGCTTGGCTAAGCCCAGCCACGCACACTATAAATCAGCAGCCCCACATATTCCTTGAGGGCGCGGGTGAGGCGGCGGAGATTATCAGCATCAGGGATGCATTCGAGCAACACAGAGGCAATCGTTTGTTCAGATTGCACTTCTTCAGTTGAGATCAGAAAATCAGTAGGGGCAGGGATGGCGTCAATGCCCAGCTTCTGAAAAATTTTCAGCGATCGCGGCATGTGCATTGCCGAAGTTACCAGCAGAATGCGCTGAATCTGGCGTTCATCTAAAATCTTTTTGACATTCACGGCATTCTCGCGGGTATTTAAGGATGTTGGGTCTTGCAAAATTGCCACTGCCGGAACGCCCATCGCCTGCATTAGCGCTGCCATATCTGCCGACTCAGACCCCGTTTTGCCGCCTCTCCAGTCGATTCGTCCGCCGCTGAGGATTACCAGCGGCGCTTTGCCCTGCCGATAGAGCTGCGCCCCATGCGTGACGCGATCGCCCTCTTCCATCAGATCAACCCATGGACGCGGCGGCACATGAGGACGGGTTGCCCCACCCAGCACCACAATTGCCTCCGCTGTGGGCAGCTCTGCTGCCGGCAGGTTTTGCCATTCCAGGGATTTCACTACCTGCGTTGCCACCCAGCCGTTGCCACCCACTAGCAGCACGGTTAGCGCTAGCACCATGCAAACTGCTGCGATCCACGGACGTTTCCATAACATAATCATTGCAATAATAAGCAGCAGGCAAGCTAAACCAAGCGGATAAATGAACAGTGGCAGCAGTTTGGAGAGATACAGAAACATAGGGATGAACGTCTCAGTCTTAAAGGACAAAGGGTATAGCGTGCGCCCAAGTGAAGAGCAGTCTTTAAAGACCTAGCCCTCATGCTGTTGGAAGCTTTAAATATCAGATGCATTACATAGATCGAATCGATCGTGGCTGTCCAGGCTAAGCAGCGTCAACGCTTAGGTGTTGTTAAGTTTTTATTAAGTCATTAATCTATTGGCATAGTGTGGTGAGAGGAACGGGTTATGGCAAATTTGTTCATGTTGGCTGTGGTAGCAGCCACTCAATGGCGTAAGACGAGGTTTGTTCGCAAGACGCAGCAAGTTGTGGCAGCGCAAGAAAAATTTCTGCTGACGCTGCTGCGGACACATCAGCACACGGAGTGGGGGCGGCAGCATAGCTTTGCGGCGATCGAAACAATCGATCAATTCCGCCAGCAGATACCAATCTTGCCCTACAGCAGCTACGAGCCCTTTATGGAACGCATTGCCAACGGCGAACCAAACGTTCTAACACCCGATCCAGTGATCTACCTTAACTTGACCAGTGGCTCTACGGGCAAACAGAAGCTCATTCCTGTGACAAAACGATCGCGCCGCATGCTCAACCGCGCCAACCAAACTAGCACTGCGTTTGCCGCTCTCTGCTTGCAGCAACGTGGCTTGGCGCTTGGCAAAATGCTAATGGTTAGCTCTGTGCAGCTCTTGGGGTGCACGAATGCCGGAATCGAGTACGGTCCGGTTAGCGTAGGTACGCTCCGCATGAGCAGCAAGCTAAATCGGCAGGTGTTTCCCTATCCATTTGAAGCATTACAGCCCGCCGATAACTTGGCGCGGCACTATGTTTGTCTGCTGTTTGCCCTGCGCGATCGCCACTTGGGAATTATTGGAGCAAACTTTCCAATTCTGGCGTTGCGCCTGTGCGATTATCTGGAGTGCTATGCCGAAGACCTGATCCGGGACTTGGAAGCAGGTACCATTGCCGAGTGGCTCGATCTAGAACCAGAGCTGCGAACGCTGCTGGAAAGCCGCTGGTCTGCCGATGTCGCTCGGGCTGCCGAGCTGCGGCAAATCCTCAAAACCGAGGGATGCCTGACCCCGAAATCTGCCTGGAAGCACCTATCCCTGGTAATGACTGCCAAAGGTGGCACGTCCGATTTCTACTTCGAGCGCTTCCCGACCTACTTTGGCAATACACCCATATTTGGCGGTATTTATGCCTCTGCCGAAGCCACCTTTGGGGTCTATCATGACCTTGATTCGGATGGAGCGGTGCTAGCGATCGAAAGCGGCTTTTTCGAATTCATTCCAGAAGACCAATGGGAGGTTGCCCAGCCCCAAACGCTACTGCCTGCCGAAGTCACCCCGGGCGAACGCTACCGTATTCTCGTTACCAACTACAGTGGGCTCTGCCGCTATGACATTGGTGATGTGGTAGAAGTGACAGGCTTCTTCAACCAAACGCCAATCATCGCTTTTCGGCATCGCTTGGGCGGCTTACTCTCTTCCACTACTGAAAAAACTACCGAATTTCACGCGGTGCGAGTTATGCAGCAGCTCCAGCAGGACTTCAATTTGCCGATCGCCAACTTCTGCATCACGCTGTCTGAACACGAAGTCCCAGCGCACTACTTAGTCAATGTGGAACTGCTGCCCGGTCATCAGCTCACTGACCCGCAGGCGTTTGTGCAGCAGTTCGATCGCCGCCTCAAGGAGATTCACGTCTCCTATGAAGTCAAACGCCGAGATCAAGTACCGCCACCCCACCTGCGGATTTTAGCAGCAGGCAGCTTTGCCACCGTCCGCCAGCGCCTGCTTGATCGTGGCGTTCCGGAATCGCAGCTCAAGTTCCCCCACATCACTGAAGATCGCCGCTACTTGGAGGGCTTGACGATCGAGCGGGAAGAGGCGATGCAGGAATTGGCTGCAGTCCGCTAGTGTGGCTCTGCTTCAGCCAAAAGAATTTCCCCCTACAATAAACGTTGCGTATCTCAATTGAGGAGTGCATGAAAGCGTTAATTAAGAAGATCGAGCGGTTCAGCCCCGATCAGTCATGGATTAAAAAGATCGAAGCTCTGGTTCCTAAATATTCTAAAGTTGGCGATTCTGTTTTCTTTTCTAAGGAGCAGTTTCCTTGGGCAGAAACTCTAGAAGCGAATTGGCAGGTGATTCGTCAGGAACTCGATCGAGTGATGGAACATGCAGATGCCTTGCCCAACTTCCAGGATATTTCGCCACGTCAAGGAAAGATTGCTAACGATAATCTGTGGAAAACTTATTTCTTCTGTGCCTTTGGCTTCCGGGCAAAGGCAAACTGCGATCGCTGCCCCGAAACAACCCGGCTGATCAGTCAAATTCCTGGCATGAAGGTGGCGTTTTTCTCGATCTTGGCTCCGGGCAAACATATCCCAGAACATCGCGGCAAACACAAAGGCTTGATCCGCTATCACCTGGGGCTAAAAGTACCGGAACCTAAGGAAAACTGTCGCATCCGGGTAGCAGATCAGTTCGCTCATTGGGAAGAAGGCAAGAGCCTAATTTTTGATGACACTTTCTATCACGAAGTCTGGAATGAAACGGATGGCTATCGGGTGGTGCTGTTTCTCGATATTGCCCGTCCGCTGCGCTTCCCGCTGAACCTGGTTAACTGGCTGGTGAATACGCTGATTTCAGCGTCGCCGATCGTTCAGGTTGCCAAAGGCAATCACGACAATTGGGAAAAGCAGTTTGAGCAGATGTTGAAGTAACTTATTCTTTCCATACCAGCCGGATTAGCGCTCAATCGCCCAAAAGCTGCTGCAGTCTTTGGGCGATTTGCTTTACACAGGTGCGAGAAGCATAAGCGCCTAGCTGTAATGAAGAATCGAAACGCTGAGAAAGTTACCGTAAAAGAGCTATGCGTGTATATCTAACTCACTGTTCCGCAGAAAAAGATTTATCCCTCAACGAATCTGGCAAGATCGCCACACCAGATCAGCTTTATACAGAGCATCGTATTCAGCAGTTTATGGCAAGGTGTAAAGACAAAAACGTTAGTTGGGCAATTTTGTCGGATCTCTACGGCGTTTACCTGTCAAGCGATCAGCATGGGTGGTACGAAAAATATCCTGAACAGTGACACCAGCTGAAGAGAATGCTATCATCCAGGACTTTAATAATAAGCTGAGCTCTAGGATGACATCTGGTTTTATGTCAGACCCGATACATTTCACCCCTTTTACCAAAAGGTTTTGCAGAAGACAGTTCTGGTCAATAAAGCACAAATGTTTCAGAACATTGAATCTATCACTGAATCTATCACTTAAGAAAAAGTGATCGTTTTGACTCTAAATGTTCTCAAAACGATCGTTAATTATTCCCGATTACTCCCTTTTCCCTTGTGCCAAGCTCAACGCTGCCGCTGCTAAGGCAATGCCGCCTGCCACATAAAACACCGTCGGCAACCCTGCCGCCTTCCATATTGGACCCAGCAGCACCGGCGAGACAAACTGCCCCAGCGAATTGAATCCAGTGCCGATCGCCAGCACACTCGCCCGCATCTCCGCAGGCGATCGATCGGCAAGCGTGTCGTACAGGTTGGGCGTAATCACCCCAAAGCCAATCCCAAACAGGATCGCCGCAATCACAATCAGGAAGATATTCGTCAAAAACGGGATCGTTGCCAGCGTTAGCGCCATCAGGCTGAACCCAAAGGCAATTGCCCAATGTTTGCCCATTCGTCTTGCCAGCTTGCTTGCCCCAATCGCAGAGACGATCGCCGCACCCACCAGCCGCACCGCTAACACAAAGCCATTCAGCATGGGGTCGGCGTTAATGGCATCTTTCAGGTAAAGCGGCGTGTAAATGACAACGGCATAAACCGTTAGCGCGGCGATTGCAATAAACAGATAGAGCTGCAAGATCTCTTGCTTCAGCACCACTTTGCCTAAACTGCCCTGCCCCAATCCCAAAACAGAATCTGATTTGGTTGTTGGCTCGTGCAGGTTCAGTAGCGCCACTGCTGCCAACGGAATGCCTAATGCATAGAGATAGAAAGCATATTGCCAATGAGCACCGCCCACCCAGCCGCCCAGCAGCGGAAAGAAAATGGCTGAAGTCGTCATGACACTGGTGGCATAGCCGAGCACTCGCGATCGCCGTTCTCCTTCATACATGCTGCCCAGCAAGCCAATTACTGCCGCCGCCACGCCACCGCTAGCTGCACCCAGCAGACCTCGAGTTGCCAGCAGCAGCGGAAACGCCGTAACAAAAGCCGTTGCCGTCCCAAAAAAAGCGTAAAGCAGCAAGCAAGGAATCATCACCTTCAGCTTGCCTACCCGGTCTGCAACGATACCCATCAGCGGGGTGGCGATCGCACTCGTCAAGGCATGAACGCTCACCAACGTGCCTGCCCAACCGGGGTCAAGGTGCAGATCCTGCACCATTTCGGGCAGGACGGGCGAAACAACACCGCCTGTCATGGTAGTAAGGCAGCCTGCCGCCAGCAGGATCAAAAACTGGTGAAATCGCTCGTGAGCCGTGAGGTTGAGAATCTGTTTAGGTAAAACCCTGCTGACAGGTAACATAGAAAAGTTGTAACTAACTAATTGTTAACATAGGGGATTTAACGGTTGTCGAATAGCCAGCCTAGGACAGATTAGCCTGGTGTCACTCTTGTGACAGTTCTATAAGCGGCTACGCTCATCTGTTCTGTTGCAGAGACAGAATTTCCTGCCGCATAATGGCTAGCATTCCATCCAGTCTTTTCAGGAGATGGTTTGCAAGCTGCTCTTGAAAAAGTTTGAGTAATACTCAGGACCAAACTGCTGGTATCGGAAACGCTAATTCAATATTCGCTCGTTTGAATTCAGGGAATTGTCTTTCAATTACCAGATCTTGAACCATGCAAATACCTGCCGAAGCTCTAGCCAGTCTGGGACAGCCTTTCTTAACGCTGCCTAAAGTTGATATCTCTGAGCTGACGAGCGATGAATTCATTCGACGCTACCAGCAGCCGGGAGTTCCAGTGATTTTAACGGGTTTGCTAGATCCGGCTTGGGATTGGTCCCTGGAGTATTTGTGCAATCAGCTAGGCGATCGCCCCTTCTTGCTGCGGCGCTACGGCAAAGAAAGATACCAGCAGGACAAACGAACCTGGACAACGATCGGCAGTGGTGTTCCACCAGAATCACGTTCGTTCTCAGACTATGCCCAACTGCTTCGGAGCCACGAGGCACATGAGCAAGACATTTATCTAGCAAAGTGTGCCATTCAAGACACGCCGCTAACCGAAACAGAAGCTTACCAATCGATTGTTCAACGGCTTGCCCAGATTGGCTTCACCCGGCCAGCTAGCCGCGTGAATCTCTGGGTGGGACCCAGTGGACATCTAGAATGTTTGCACTATGATCCGACCGATGGCACTTTGATTCAGCTGCACGGCGAGAAGCGGGTTGTTCTATTTCCGCCCAGCCAGACGCGCAACCTCTACCCTTATCCGGTTTATGTGCAGCTTTGGCATGGCATGCGGCTGCGCGCGTGGTTTAGTCAGGTCTATCCCGATCGCCCCGATTTTCAGGCGTTTCCTCGGCTGCGGGAGGCAATGCGCCATCGCTATGACTTTGTTCTTAAATGTGGAGAAGCGCTGTATATTCCGGCAGGCTGGTGGCATGAAGTGACGGCGCTTAGGGATGCGGTAGCAGATGAAATGGTCTGCTCGATTAATCGCTTCTGGTGCGTTCCGGTGGCTCGGGGCTGGCGATCGTGGGCACGCTGGCGGGCTTTTCTGGGCAGTGTCTGTGCGTTGCCCGTCACGGGTCTCAGCTTAATCCAAGCCAGCTTCAGCGGCGATCGCCAACAGCAAATTAAAGAAATTCTGCAGATGTTCTAAAATTTTTCAGCGAGAAACAGTAAACTTTGAGCCAGATCGCAAAAAACCCGTTCTCTTCAACCTGATGGAATGACAAATGCTTTTTTGACTGAACGGTTCCAGCGCGATCGTCGGCTCTTGGTGGTGCTGGCAGCGGGTTCATTGGCGGTGATGCCAGGAGCGGTAATTGCACCTGTGCTGCCAGAAATTGTGCAGCAGTTGCAGTTGGATAAGGCGCTAGCAGGGTATCTGGTCAGTGCTCACTATCTGACAGTAGCGCTCTGTAGTCCTTTACTGGGGATTTTGGCAGATCGAGTTGGGCGCGTCCCTATCTTGGTTGCGTCGCTTTGTTTGTTTGCGCTGTTTGGGGTGGCTGGAACCTGGACAACCAGCTTTTTGCCCCTGCTTGCCACACGAGGGCTACTGGGAGCCGCAACAGGTGGGGTGGCGGCAGCTAGCTTGGGGATTTTGGCCCAGATGTATCCTGACAAGCAGCTGCGATCGCAGGCAATTGCCTATGCCACCTCTACTCTAACGCTGGCTAACATTGCCTACCCGCTGCTAGCAGGGCTGTTGGGGTCAAATAGCTGGCAGGTTGCGTTCTATCTCTATGGTATGGGGCTGCCGATTGCCCTGATGGTGGCACTTACGCTCAAGGAGACGGGCAGTGTGGCTGCCGATCGCTCCATGCCGCCCCTCTGGTCTCATCTTTGTCATCCCCACGTTTTGCGGCTGCTCCTTTCCATCAGTCTGACTGCCGCTACGGCTTATGCAGCCATTATTTACCTACCGCTGCACCTCAAAGCCACTTTGCAGACTACGACGCTTACTAATGGACTGGTGCTGGCATCACAGGCGATCGGCGCGGCTATCTCGTCTGCGGTGGTGGCAAATCGTTTATCCAGGCGATTTGGAACGGTGGGGGCAATTGCGATCGGTTTGGGCTGTGTAGCGCTCGCTGCTGCTGCTATCCCTCAGCTTCAGCACCTCTCCTGGTTTTTTCCGATCGCCATGCTCTTTGGGGTTGGCTTAGGAATTGCCATGCCTAACCACTATGCTGCCCTCGCCAACTTAGCCCCCGCCGATCTGCAAGCCAGTATCCTCGCTAGTGCGACTGGCATGAATTTTTTAGGACAGTTTCTCTCGCCGTTCCTATTCGGCTGGTTGCTGTATCAGAGTAGCGTGGGCAGTGGCAGTGAAGTGACGATCGTTTTCTACGCAGCCGCTAGCGTTGCTGCTGCAATTGGACTTGGGTGGATACGAGGCAAGGATGAAGTGCGCTCTCACTAGCGTTCCATTACACCCTGCTCAAATCGGCAGGCATCCGGACTTCCTCTAGCACCACCAACCCCGCCAAAAATTGTCGATCTTCGCTGATATGAAGAATCTTGAGCTGTGAAGGCGAAGTGCCGCGCTGCAGCTGCCGCTGGCGCACAATCGCAAAGCTGCCTGCTGCTAAAATCCGCAGGCGGGGTGGCGGCACTTGCGCCGATCGCACCGTCCGATAAGGCCGGTTAAATTCGCCTAGCCAATGGTCAAATCGCTGCAAAAATTGGGCAGGATTGTCGATCGTTTGTCCGGCAGACAATTCGATATTGACTAGGTACGGTGAGGGAAATTCGCACTCGCAAAGCGTGATGCAGAAATCTTCTAGCTGCAAGCCAAACTCCTGCTGAAGGGCACTCATCGCTTGGGCGGCATGAAATTCGGTTGTTTTCTCGGTGGTTGAGGAAAGCAAGCCGCCGTACCGATGCCGAAAGACAATCAGCGGAGTCTGCTCATAGAAGCCTACGACTTCAACCACATCGCCAATGTCATAGCGGTAGCAACCCCCATAGCTCGTTACCAAAATCCGATAGCACTCTCCTACCTTCACTTCGGTGGGCAGCAAGGTCTTGGGCTGCGGTATTTCCCACTGGTCAATCGGAATGAATTCATAGAAGCCACTTCCTAACGCCAAAATGCTGCCGTCTTGGTTGAAGTCGTGATAAATGCCGAATGTGCCTTCAGCAGTCCCATAAACGCCGCCAAACTGCGGAGTATCGCCAAAGTAGTCGGGAAAGCGCTCGAAGTAAAAGTCCGACGTGCCCCCTCTGGCAGTTCCTACAGCTGACAGCTTTGACCAAGCGGTTTTAGGCGTGAGCCTGCCGGTCGATCGCAGGACCGATCGCAGCTCTGCTGCTCGCTGTGGCTGGGCGATCCACTGCTTTTCTAGTGTCGCTCGGACCTCTGGTTCTATGTTGAGCCACGGCGCGATCGTGCCATGTGCAATATCCCAAATCAACTCCTCGGCATGTTGCTCCAAATAAGCACAGATTTGCAGCATCAGCATTGGGAAATTGGCAGTTATTCCTCTAACCTGAGGGTTGGCAAGGGCAAACAGCAGACAGGTATAGTGGCGGCTGAGGCTGTCGGCAATCTCCATAGCCGTAAAGGGCTGTGCAAAAGCCTGTTCGCAAAAAAAGCGATTCATCCGGTAGCTGCCCACCGTCACAGGTCCATAGGGAATGCCTCCCAGTGTGTATCCCTGTAGGCGCACGGTGTTTGCGGCAACTTGTTTGCCTAACTCTAGCGGCTGCGAGCGCAGGGTTGATTCACGCTGGATCGCTTCCACCAAAAACCCCAAGCTAATGACGTTGGCTTTGCCTAGCGAGCGATTAAATCGGCGGGTCACCGGGATCATTTTTTGCGTCCCGGTTGTGCCGCTGGTCAAGTTAATGTAAATAACCGGATCAGCCGTTAAGACGTTCGGTTCGCCGCTGGCAATCCGCTGCATGTAGGGTTCGTAGTTGCTGTAAGACCAGATCGGCACACGCTCTTGAAACTGGTCAATTGTTTTAATTTCACTTAGCCCAAACTTGTATCCTAAGTCTGTATTCTGCTGGACTTGCAAAAGTTCTTTTAAAAACTTTTCCTGTGCGGCGATCGGCGCTTTCGTTTGACAGATAAACCAATTTTTTGCGTAAACTCCAAACGCCCCCAATGCGGATAGCACCAAATTTGTCATCACGTCCAAATCTTAAACAGCCACAAGACCGTATCATAACTGTGTTTCTGACGGGTTGCATTCCTGTGACAGGTCAGCTATACAGTTCCAACTGGCTGAAATGCAGCCTGTCCGATCGGCTACTCCCTCCGCCCTCGTTTTCCTCCTCTATCCAGATCCCCACCCTTCCTGCTAAAGTGACTCCCATCGGCATTTGTTTACAGTAAGTAAAGTTGCGGTTCGAGTTGCGCGTTATGGAACTAAATCTGATGCCAGACGGTCAAGATTGTCCACGGCAAGTTTGTCCAGGGCACCCCTATAGGCACAGCCGCAGCAGAATCGACAACGGTTAGGGTGGAACTATGGAACTGGCAGCAGAAGAATTGGCAGCAGAAAACCTGACAGCCAAGCAGCTAGCAGCTAAGGAACTGGCAACAGCGCTGAAAAGTCAGACTGTCCAGAACAAAATTCGGGAAGTTGGGATTAATCCCAACTACTGGTACCCAGTTGGCTGGGCACATCGCTTCAAAGCTGGCGAAATTGTACCTGTGGTGGTCTGGCAGCGGTCAATTGCCGTCTACCGGGATGATGAAGGTGAGCTACATGCTCTTGAAGATGCCTGTCCGCATCGGGGGGTAGAGCTGCATCGGGGCAAAGTCCATGGCAAGCACCTTGCCTGCGCCTATCACGGCTGGGAGTTTAGCGGCAAAACGGGTGAATGCGTCCGCATCCCCTATTTCCCAGAGGGTCAAAAACTGCCTTGCGCTCAGGCACGAGCTTACCCAATTCAAGAGAAATATGGGCTGGTTTGGGTGTTTCCGGGGGATGCCGCACTCGCTACCGTGCAGCCTGTTCTCGAAGTGCCAGAATTTGGCGATTCAGACTGGCTGATGGTGCCAGTCACAGCTCATTTCCGGGCACATTTCTCCATCTGCAATGAGAATGCAATGGATGTATTTCACGGCTTCCTGCACGAGGAACTGCAAGGCTGGTTCGACCCAACGCTGATCGACCTGAAAGAAACCAACGATTCGATCTGCGCTGAATACCAGGTGTCCTACAAAGGGCAGATGGCAAAGTTCTTGGGGCTAACCGAGCGGGCTGACCAAGTAACGACGTTGCCTATAACTATCCAATATCGTTATCCACACTATGCCAGCTCTCTCAAAGGGGTTTCAGCGCTATACCTCATGCGGCTTCCCGTAGACAAAGCCGAGAGCCGATCGTTTGCGCTGTTCTTCTTTAGAGTTCGGTTGCCCAAATGGGTGCTAAACCCACTGCGACCGCTTCTAAGCTGGGCAATTCCCCGTTTTCTGCTGCATCGCTTCTTGAATCAAGACATTGAAATGATGGAAAGCGAACAGCAGATATACCTGAAAAATTCTCAGCGGCGCTATGTAGAAATTAATCCAGCTATCATTGCGCTGCAACGGCTAATTGTCCGGCAATACGAACAGTTTATGCAACAATCAAGTGTGCAGTCGTCAAATGAGCAATTGTCAAACGGGCAACCGTTGCAGGCAGAGCGGCAGCGATCGCCTGAAAGAGTTCAATCTGCGGCAGATACGGCTGGAGAACCTGCAGCAGCTTCGCTAGAACAGGGATCGGAAGCTGTGCAGTCAATATAGCGACCTGTAGATCGCTGTAAAGTGTGTGACTGTAAGGCAACTGTACCAGCGCCATTATTTCAAATGCATCATTTATGGCAAAGTGGGGTATGCAATTTCTGCTCGTGCTGGGTTTATGCCAAAGGTCGCAGGGCAAACAGATTCAATGGCACAATCGCAGGTATCAATCTCTCTCATCGCGCATTAATCTCAGGCGGGGTAATCTAGTGCCCCACGCCGTCGAGGCATCTGCCGTTGAGCTAGAGCAAAGTAAGCGACCTAAACAGAAGGTGAGAGGAGTTTATTGTGCAAGTTGTTAAAGAATACGTTCAGCGCTGGTACGAAAGTGATCTAGATCCAGACGAATACATTTGTCATGGCAAGAAAGATGGCAACCTTGTAGAGATTGAGGAAGCCGAAACAGGCATCCATCGGACTGTTCTCACTTTCTGTACCAACGATGTCCTGGGATTAACGCAAAACAAAGCCGTGCAGCAGGCAGCGATCGATGCCATCCTCGACTACGGTACGTCTAATAGTTCCACTTCAGTACTCAGCGGTCGCATTGACCTGCACCGTCAGTTAGAAGACGAAATCTCCGCCTTCAAACATCTCCCTCATACGCAGCTATTCCTAAATGCCTGGATGGCAATGCAGGCGCTGATGGATGCCTACTGCCACTTGGCGATTCCTGTTCCAGGCTTCCAGCACACTCGCGAAACGCTGATCCTGACAGATGTGCTGAACCACGGTTGTATTGTTTCGGCGGTTGCCAACTCTGGCACTCGTTCTGGCAAGCTATTTGGTCACAGTCCGCGTGTGCGTGTGCGTGCTTACCGCCACTGCGATATGGAAGACTTAGCGCGGAAGCTGCAGCGCTATGCCCGCCCTGACGATCGAATCATGGTAGTTTCGGATGCCGTCTTTTCAATGGATGGAGATATGGCTCCACTGCCAGAAATGATTAAGATCCTTTCCGATTATCCAGGCAGTGTTTTGGTCATGGACGAAGCACATGCCAGCGGAGCGATCGGCGCAACGGGTCGCGGCATCTACGAACATTTCGGCATTACGCCACAGTATGCCATTGAGCGCGGCGTGATTCCGCTGATCATGACGACCTTTTCTAAATTTGGTGCGTCGGTCGGCGCGGCGATTAGTACCCATGTCGCTGAGCTGAAGCCGCTGCTGAATGTGTCGCCCACCTCAATCGGCACCTGCTCCTTAGCGCCTCCATTGACGGCAGCTGCCCTAGAGAGCCTGCGTCAGGTGCGTCGTTATCCTGAGATGGTGCAACGGCTGCAGGAAAATACACGCTACTTACGCTCGCGCCTTGTGGAGCATGATTTTGAAGCGATCGGCGAAACCAATGTGGTGCCGGTGCTGCTGCCAGAAGATATCAACCCCAAAAATTACGCTCGTCAGCTCATATACGACCACGGCATCTGGGTGTCGCCTATTTGGTTTATCGCCAAACCGCGCCTCAGAATCACCGCGAACGCACAGCATACAAAGGAAGAAATCGATCGGCTCGTCACAGCAATGACCGCTGTACGAGAAGCATTGTATAAACCGACGATCAGCGCTTAACTTGCAGTGCTTAACTTCATTTCCTTATAACAGCAGAGGCGCGAATTTCGCGCCTCTGCTGTTATAAGCCCTACTTAGGCAAACGCCGATGATCCCAGATCTGGTGGCACATCCTGCCAGCGTCCCTGCCCCACTGCCCGATTTGCCTCCTTTAACGAAACCGCACCCGTGTAAAGCGCTCGCCCCACAATCGCGCCTGTCACACCGAGTGGCTCCAGCGCTAGCAGACTCAGCAAATCAGTGATGGAGCTGATGCCCCCCGAGGCGATCACTGGAATTGCAACGGCTTCTGCTAGCTCCCGTAGCGCGGCTCGGTTAGGGCCTTGCAGTGTCCCGTCGCGGTGGATGTCAGTGTAGATGATTGCTGCTACACCCTGATCTGCCATCTGCTTTGCCAGCGCCACCGCTTCTACTTCAGACGTTTCTAGCCAGCCGCGCGTTGCCACTTTGCCGTTGCGGGCATCAATCCCAACGACAATCTGACCCGGAAACTCCCGACAAAGCGATCGAACCAGCTCTGGCTGCTCCACTGCCACAGTACCTAAAATCACTCGCCGTACGCCTAACGCCAGCAGAGCTGCTACCGATTGCCGATCGCGTAAACCACCGCCAACCTGTACTGGCACATCCACCGCCCGCACAATCGCCTCGATCGCCGTCTGGTTCACGGGCTGCCCTGCCTTGGCTCCGTCTAAATCGACCAGATGCAGCCAGGTTGCCCCTTGCTCTGCCCACTGGCGCGCTACCGCCACTGGATTTTCGTCAAACACCTGCGACTGAGCATAATCGCCCTGATATAGCCGCACACACCGACCCTCAAGCAGATCGATCGCCGGAATCACATCCATCTCGTTTTGCCTTTCAATTGATCACTGCAACTGTAATAACTGTCGCTATTGCACTTCGGACATCTCTGCAGATGCGCTTCACGCCCAAAATACCCTTGTCCTAACCGCTGTGGCGGTTGCTATACATTGTCGGTTATTCCTTCTCCGTTTGGCAGGACTTTATTCGGCGCGGCGCTGTCATAGTTTACACAAACAAAACATAAAGCTTCTAGTTTGCTCCTCAAAGAATCCGGGCACATTAACTGCGGAACAGAAGCACTGTTTAGTGTAGTCAGATTTATACATCCAAGGAGAGTTGACATGGCAACGTTGCCCGGAGCCGAGAAAAAGATTGCTGCCGGAATTTGCGGAATTTTGCTGGGAGGACTTGGCATTCACAAGTTTGTTCTGGGCTATACCACCGAAGGAATTGTGACGCTGCTCATCACCGTGTTGACCTGTGGCTTTGGCGGTGCTGTGATGGGAATTATCGGATTGATTGAAGGCATCATCTACCTGACGAAGAGCGACGAGGAATTCGTTAGCACCTATGTTGCCGGCAAGAAAGGCTGGTTTTAACGTTAAAAACTGAAGCGATTGCTGCGATTGCCTGCAGGCTGCCAGTATGCCACCAGCCTTACACTGTAAGGCTTGCAATATTTACAATATAAGGCTTACGCTATTCACCCTTACATTGTCACGCCGCCTCCAATGCTTCTTCCTGCTAGATTCGATTGCCGCCTTCGTTGGGTGCTGTTGGGTATTAGTTCAGCCCCCATCGCAGGTGCATTTCTCTACAATCTAGGACTAAGAATAACGCCTGCAAAATGCCTTTTTCAATGGCTGTTAGGCTTTCCGGCTCCGACCTGCGGTATGACCCGATCATGGATGGCGCTGGTGCGGGGTGACTGGCAGCAAGCTGTGATGTATCACCTGTTTGGCCCAGTGCTGTTTTGCCTCTGCCTTGCAGTGGTGGTTCAAGTGATGCTAGAGCTGGCGATCGGGCGGCAGTTGAGCTATTCGCGCTGGCTGTGGCAGCCCAAATGGATGGCAATCGCTCTTGTTCCGTTTTTTGGCTACTATGGACTGCGGCTTTATGTACGCTACACATCTGCAATGCTACCCTTCCACCTCTCTGATACAGCGGCTTGGCAGCTATTAACCCACGGTGCCAAACTCCTTTAGTCCCCATCAGCAACTTTAAATGTCAAGCAAACCCAAAAAGCTAGCGCTAGCAATTCCCCTTGCTATGGGGGGAGCAGTCTACTTTGCTGCCTTCGCTGGCTTAGATGTTCATCCAGTCTTGAAGCAGCAGCTCGTACTTTTGCCTGTACAGGTTGGCGTTTTGATCTACCTGCTAGGGTGGCGAGACCGTGCCAAAGCTTCTGAACTGCCGCTCGATAAGTAAGAAAAGCCAAAGCTTGCTAGGCAATTGCATCACACTTCGCTACCCTCAAAGAGGAGCCCTACTGCGAGCTAGGGCAATTCTTAAGCGATCGGTATATGCAAACTATTTCTGAATCAGCGGCTGCTTCTACGCCCGAAACATTCACCCTCAATGTAGGTGGGATGAAGTGTGCAGGCTGTGTTAAAGCTGTAGAAAATCAACTCTCTCAACAGCCCGGCGTAATTACCGCGACGGTCAATCTGGTGACAGAAGTGGCAACGGTAGACTGCGAACCGGGCAAAGTTGATCCAGCGTCCCTAGCTCAGAAGCTAACTGATACAGGCTTTCCCACAGAACCTCGCTTGGCAGGGCTGCCATCCACTGCCTCAACACCTGCCGATCGCCAAAAGCAGGAAACCCAGCAGCAATTCCGCAGAATGACAGTTGCCCTGACGCTGTTGCTGCTCTCAGCAATTGGGCATATCGATCACTTTGCGGCTCAAGTTGGCTGGTTTACCGTTCCTGGCTTGGGCAATATTTGGTTTCACTGGGGTTTAGCAACGTTAGCGCTTCTGTTCCCAGGGCGATCGATTATCACAGACGGTTGGCGTGGGCTGCGGCACAACGCACCCAATATGAATACGCTGATTGGGCTGGGGACACTCACTGCTTATATAACCAGCTCTGTAGCCCTGCTGTTGCCCGGTTTAGGCTGGGAATGCTTTTTTGATGAACCCGTCATGCTGGTTGGCTTCATCCTGTTGGGGCGTACCCTTGAGCAGCAGGCAAGAGCAAAAGCGATCCATGCATTTCAGTCTTTGCTGGCGCTACAACCCACTACAGCAAACCTCCTTAAAGATAGAGCCGGACAGGTAGACCCTGATACTTTTGTGCATCAGCCAGCTATTCTGCTGCCAGCAAGCCAGGTCAAAGTAGGTGAATGGCTGCGGGTGTTACCCAGTGAAAAAATTCCAGTAGATGGCGAAGTCATTTCAGGTCAGACGACGGTTGATGAATCGATGCTGACGGGCGAAGCTACCCCTGTGCTGAAGCAAGTTGGTGATCTGGTTAGTGCGGGTAGTCTGAATCTATCAGGGGCGATCGCGCTTAAAGCCACCCGCACTGGAAAAGACACTACCCTCTCTCAGATTATTGCGTTAGTCGAAGCTGCCCAAACTCGCAAAGCACCTATCCAGGGACTTGCAGACACTGTCGCTGGATATTTTACCTACGGGGTGATGGCGATTGCTGCGTTTACTTTCCTGTTCTGGTACTTTATCGGCATTCCCCTCTGGGGCGAGCAGGTATTAGGCGCTGGGGAGTGGATGATGGGTATGGGGCATGAACATATGATGCCTGCCCCAGTTCCTGCAGATGCTCTCTTGCTCAGTCTCAAATTAACGATCGCCGTTCTTGTGATTGCCTGCCCCTGTGCGCTAGGGTTGGCAACCCCGACTGCAATTTTGGTTGGCTCTGGGATTGGCGCAGAGCGAGGCTTGCTAATTCGCGGGGGCGATGTGCTGGAGAAAGTGCATCAGCTGCGGACGATCGTTTTTGACAAAACAGGAACGCTAACGATCGGCAAACCGCAGATCACTGACTGTCTGCCGCTGCAAGCCAGTCTCTCAGCCACAGCATTGCTACAGCTAGCTGCGTCGGTGGAAAGCGGCACACAGCATCCTTTGGCTGAGGCGATCTGCCAGGAGGCACAGCGGCAGGAATTGTCGCTGCGGTCTGCTGAGGCATTTCACACCGAGCCAGGATTGGGAGTTTCGGCAGTCGTTGAAGGTCAGGCGGTAGTTCTAGGCAATCTGGACTGGCTAGCGCAGCAGGCGATCGAGATCGATGAAATAGCCCAGTCTCAAGCGGAAGCGCTAGAGGCTGTTGGTAAAACGGTGGTCTACGTAGGTGTAGCGGGAGTGTTGGTAGGGCTGCTTGCTGCTCAGGATACGCTGCGACCCGATGCTAAACAGACAATCGATCGGTTGCGGCAGTCGGGACTGCGGGTGATGCTGCTGACGGGCGACCGTCTGACGGCTGCGGCTGCAATTGCCCGATTGTTGGACCTGCAGCCTGAAGAGGTGCTGGCAAACGTCCGACCGGATGGTAAGAGTAAGGCAATCGCTCAGCTTCAGGCAACAGGGCAGTTGGTGGCAATGGTTGGGGATGGGATTAACGATGCGCCTGCCCTCGCTGAGGCTGATGTTGGAATTTCGCTACGTTCTGGAACAGATGTGGCGATCGAAGCAGCAGACATTGTGTTGATGAGCGATCGGCTGGCAGATGTGGAAGAAGCCATCCGTCTTAGCAAAGCCACTTTTAATAAAATTCGGCAGAATCTCTTTTGGGCATTTGGCTATAATCTGTTGGGGATTCCTGCCGCCGCTGGCGTGTTTTTGCCCAGCTTTCACTTGGCGCTGAGTCCTGCTGCTGCTGGTGCTTTTATGGCGTTCAGTTCCATTAGCGTAGTCACTAATTCTTTGCTGCTGCGGCGCTCGTTTAAGCCCTAAGAGGGTACCTCTACCGCTTGGTTGGGCTGCCTGAAGTTAAATTAATTGTGTTACTGTAGAAGTAGTCTAATGGTCAATGCCAGCTCCGATTAGGAGCTTAGCCTGAAGTATTTCTGGCTAAGCGGCAACGAATCAGCGAGCCTTTGTGTTTGGGTTTTATCTCCAAACGACGCTTTGTTGAGTCTTAAACACTTGTCCATTTGCTTGAAAGCTTCGAGGTTCTCTGCGTGATTGCTATCTCGCTGCGCCCAGCTGGTCGCAAGTGGGGCACTGTTAGCTTTGCCTCCACTCTTCATCTGTGTCCTGTCCTGGATCTGCTGCTGGCAGATGTTCCTGCCAAGCTGCAGTTTGATCTCCGTCTTGGTTTGCAGGAAGCGCTGGTCAACGCAGTAAAGCATGGCAACAATCTTGACCCCGGCAAAACGATCGCCGTAGAGTTTTTCTCCCTAGAAGACCAATATTGGTGGGTGATTACTGACCAAGGTGCAGGCTTCACACCGGACTGCTCTTGCTCTCGTAACCCCGATGAATTTCACCAATCGCTTGATGAGCTTGACGATTGCGGCAGAGGGCTTTATATCTTACATCAGATTTTTGATCAAGTTCATTGGAACCCTCAAGGGACTGAGCTCCGCCTCTGCAAGCAGTTAAAAAGTTTAAGAAGCCGCATGTGGTCTCTAGCCCGCTGAGCCGCTGAGGCTGTATTAAAAGTAAAAGTTTTCGCTAGTTCTATAATCCTCTCCCAGAGCCTTTTAAGTCTTTAAGCAAGGAGCTGTGCTTCCTCAGCGTTTTGCTCCAGCCAGGTTTGCAGTGCAAGGCGATGTATTTCTCGCCAGGCCAGTTTGTGCTGACGTGCTAGTTTAGCGCAGTCTTCGTATTCTGGCTGCACGTTGGTAATTTTGCCTGCTGGCTGCAATCGCGCAACTTTGACCTGAACTATTCCATAGGGAGTTTCCACCGTTTGAATTTCGCGGCTGAGAGCAGTCCGGAGCTGATCTAAACGACGAATGCCTAAAGTGGTTGTCTCGCGAAACAGTACTGCCTCGCAGGCTTCTACCTGTGCCGGACGACAAATCACGGTAAGTAATATGCCCAAACGCGATTTTTTCATGCCGATCGCCTGTGTAAATACATCCAACGCACCCACTTCAAATAAGGCATCGAACACGTAGCCGATTGCCTGTGGATTCAGATCATCGATCTGGGTTTCCAGCACTGAAATCATCTCAGTAGGGGAGTGCTCGAAATAGACAGATGGGGTTGCCTCTTCCGATCGTCGATTTGCAGCCTCAGCGATAGTTTGGGTTGGTGTGGCAGATGCCCTGTGCGAATCTTGCTGTTCGCCAATCCACAGCCGCAAAATATTAGGAATAGCCAAATCACGCGACCCAGCCCCCAGCCCGACCTGCTGCAAAATCATGGCAGGCGGCGCACCAAAGCTAGCAGCCAGCGTTGTGACAATCGCCGCTCCAGTAGGCGTTACGAGTTCCCGCTCGATGCCGTTGCTGTAAACGGGAACCTGACGCAGCTCCCACAGCTTGAGCACAGCCGGAGCAGGAACGGGTAAGCGTCCGTGTGCTGCCCAAACTGTGCCGCCACCTGTGGGCAATGCCGAGCAGTACAGTGCAGTAATGCCCAACCAATCCAATCCTAGACAGGTTCCCACAATGTCTACGATCGCATCAATCGCGCCGACCTCATGAAAGTGAACCTGCTCTGGTGAAATGCCGTGGACTGCTCCCTCAGCTATTGCAAGCTGCCGAAACACTGCTAAACTCCAAGTTTCTGCTTGGGTAGGCAGCTTAGCAGCGCGAATCATCTGCTCAATTTCTGGAAGATTGCGGCTGTGATCAAGATTCGGTGAAGAGGCTGTGGCATGGCTATGAGTTTGGGCGTGACCCATGTCCGGGTGCTCATGATGGGAGTGCTCGTGAGAATGGCTGTGGGTATGGGAATGCGTCGAATCGGTGCGCTGCTGAGGTTGCTCAATGAGTTGCTCGATTGAGCAGTCCACCTGTACCTTTGTTGCCTGCTGCCCATTGCGATGCACTAACTCTGCCCAAAGCTTAAACTCGTTTGCTATTCCCAATCGCCCGAGTTGTTCAATCAGATACTCTAAAGGAACTCCAGCATGGACGAGAGCACCTAAGCACATATCTCCAGCAATTCCTGTGGGGCAGTCTAAGTAGGCAATTTTTGGCATTTTTTAGTCTTAAGGGCAAATTTGGTAATCTTTAGCGATCGAGTGAGGAACTCAACCGAATGGCAACCGTTTATAAAGTCCATCCTGATACACCACAACCTCGCCAAATTGAGAGCATCCGCGATGCCCTGCGGAGCGGAGCCGTGATGCTATACCCCACCGATACGGTTTATGCAATTGGCTGCGATCTCAATGTTAAATCGGCGGTTGAACGAGTGCGGCGAATTAAGCAGCTCTCCAATGAAAAACCGCTCACATTTCTATGTTCCTCCCTTTCCAATATCTCGGAATACGCGCTCGTTAGCGATTCTGCCTACCGACTAATCCGGCGTTTAATTCCTGGAACTTATACCTTTCTGCTGCCTGCCACAAAGCTAGTTCCCCGACTGGTGATGAGCCCCAAGCGTAAGACTACAGGCATCCGCGTTCCTGACCACGCCATTTGTCAGGCACTCCTGCGGGCATTGGGTAATCCAATTATCTCTACTTCTGCCCCTTCTGCAATGGCAGACCCCGACCTCCCCCTTTCAGCCGTAGAACTGTTTGACCACTTTGACCCCCTTGTCGATCTGATTATTGATGATGAGTCGCCTCTTGGCTCTCAAGTGTCTACCATTTTGGATTTAACCAGTGAAGCAGCTGTCTTAGTCCGGAAAGGGTTAGGGTGGGAGGCGATCGCCGATTGGATTGAAGAAGCTAAAGAGTGATTCTGCCCCACGACCCACTTTATCGATTCATTGATTCAAGGTTACCGACGTTGATTAAGCTTAATGACAAGATTTGCCAACCCAAACCGACCTATGGGAGCTACAGCTAGCAAACGATCTCCTACAGTGCGCCATAGTAAGTCAACCAAATTTGAAACCGTCCACTAATGCATAGGCAAACGGCTATTTCTTGTAGAGGAACAGCTTACTGTCAAGGCACTGCCTCATGAGGATTACAGCCATAATCGGCACTGCAATGGCAGCCGTCTTTTTAGCACCCATTTGCAGATCCGGAAACCAAATGAAAAAGTGCCATAGCGCGATCGGGGTTTAACCGTAGTGTGTAGAGCCTTGTCTGTAGAGAAACTATAACGGGCAGAAACAACTGTCTGGGTTTTGAGTTCTAGAAGCTTAGTGGGGTTGGTCAAACCTGTCATTTTGCGAGATCGAGTTACTTACTGGCGACTTACAGTGCTTTACGCTTGATTACAGCTTTTTTTGCCAAGAGCAAGCAGAGTTCATTCAATCGACAACCGCTGTAAACCCAATAGTTACCTAAACTCGTACTCTATTTGGACTTGTTTGAGCCGCACTCGTCACCGCAATTTTTTGTTATGTGGAAAGTTAATTAAAACCCGCTTTTCATAGAACAACTCGGAACGTCACTTGTCCGTCTGCTCTGTTGCTGCCGTGCATTACCCTAACAAGCCATGAATCGTGAATCTGTAAATTCCCCTAGCCCAATGCCCCACCTGAACGAAGATCGTACACATGCCCTTGAGCTACCAGCCGATTCTCCTACGGTTAGAGTAAACTATACAGCCAGCCCAGATCCCGCTCCGGCGACCAGCCCAGCTCCGGCAGCAAACCTGTTAGACCCCAGCAGCGAAGCTCAAGTTGCTAATCTGGTACAGGTTTTGCTAAGCGAGTTTCAGTCGGAGTTGCCTGCGCTCTCTGCCAATGTCCGAGCGGTAATTATGCGCCTTGCTATAGAAGTGGAGCGAATTTGCAGCAAAAGCGATCGCATCCAGACCTCTGGACAAATCCAAAATTGGCAAATTACTTTAGCCCGGCACCGACTGCAAAAATGTCTGAGCTACTACCAACTTGGCTCACGGCGCGGCAGAGTAGAGCTGCATAGCCACCTCAGTACAATGGTGTATCGACATATTGCCGCGAGTCAGATGCAGCTAGGCTTCACAGCGAGATATGGGTTAATCGAAGATTTCCTTCAAGGGTTTTATATCGAAGTCTTAAAAGCCTTTCGACGAGAAAACGACTTACCCAGTGACTATAGCCCCCATACCCGCCTAGAGTTGGCTGAATACATGGCGTTCACCGAGCATTATGCCAAACGCCGTATCACCCTGCCGGGTCGCCGCAGCCAGCAGCTTGTGGTGCTGCGTGCTCAAGGCTTTGCCCACCGCCAACCGCCTGAAACAACTCTGGATCTGGAGCTTGCTGTCGAGTCGGCAAAAGGCGAAGAAGCCGAAATCTACAGCCGATCGCCCGTAGTGCAGCAAGTCCGGGAACAAATGGTTGCCGATGCCATCGATCCCACCGATTCTGCGGTGCGAGACCGAGTCGTCAGCGAACTGATTGCTTACCTAGAGGCGCAAGGACAGTCCGATTGTATCGACTATCTCACCCTAAAGCTGCAAGACCTCTCTGCTCCCGAGATAGATGAAGTGCTGGGTCTCTCTACCCGCCAGCGGGACTATTTGCAGCAGCGTTTCAAGTATCATGTTGAAAAGTTCTCACGTTCACATCGCTGGCAGCTGGTGCATCAATGGCTCGAAGCAGACTTAGACCAGAACTTAGGAATGCCGCAGCAGCAGTGGGAAGAATTTTTACAGCATCTAACTCCCGAACAACAGCAGCTCCTGCAGCTCAAGGGCAGAAAGCTTAGCGATCAGGACATTGCCAAAGCGCTGCGCTGTACTCCTAAACAAGTCCACAAACGCTGGGTGCGCCTGCTGGAGTTGGCATGGCAAACCCGGAATGGAGCGATTGATATCATTACTGATAGCTAAAACGCTTCCTCGGCAATCGCATCACTCAATACGGAGAAAATCCTTGCCTTTCTGCTATTGTTTGAAAGTCTATCTTAGGGATTACTTGCCTTTTACCTAGATCGATCTTTAGATTGTTTGCAGGGTCATCTGGTGAACTTTGCTCGTTTTGCATAAAATCGAGGCTTGGAAGGTTTCTCGTTGATGTAGGCGTTTAGCAAGAAGGAGCTAGAGTGTGACAGCAGGATTAGAGCTAACTCCTGGGACTCTGATCGATGGGCGCTACCGAATACAGCGAGTTTTAGGACGAGGCGGATTTGGGCGTACTTATCTGGCAGCAGACGATCGTCGCTTTGGAGAACTCTGTGTCCTCAAAGAGTTTGCTCCCAGTAACCAATCTGATCCAGTCGTGGCGCAAAAGCTGCGAGAGTTATTTCAACGAGAAGCTACAATCCTGCACAAGCTAAACCACTCGCAGATTCCGCAGTTCTTTGCGGTGTTTGAAGAAGAGGGACGGCTCTTTATTGCCCAAGAATTTATTAACGGCAAGACCTACTGGCGTATTCTGCAAGAACGGCAGAAGAGAGGAGAAGCATTCACCCAAGCCGAGATTTTGCAGTGGCTAAAACATCTGCTGCGGGTGCTGGATTATCTGCACAGCCAGAACATTGTGCATCGAGATATTGCACCCGATAACATCATGCTGTCTCGGAGCAGCAAACTGCCTGTACTGATTGATTTTGGCGTGGTGAAGCAGGCGGCGACCCATTTTTATGGGATGAGCACCATTAACCCGGATGGATTGATTCAAGCTTCTGTCTCGGTCGGTAAGTTTGGCTATGCGCCCTATGAGCAAATCCGGATGGGGCAATGTTCGCCTAAGAGCGACCTTTATGCCTTGGCAGTGACGGCAGTGGTGCTGCTAACAGGCAGATCGCCCAATGTGTTAATTGATCCGCGATCGCTAGAGTGGACGTGGCAATCCCAAGTCCGGTTGCACCCCCGTTTGGTGGAGGTGCTGGAAAAAATGATGGCAGAGAAGCCGCAAGACCGCTATCCTTCCGCTCGATTGGTGCTGCGCGACTTGCAGTCTATCAAGTCATCTAACCGCCGCACCAGTCCGCGCAGCCAGCCTCAAAGCCAGCCGTCCCAACATAACCAAGTTTTGACCCAAAGTCAGCTTAATCCCACTGGCATCAAGCTAGTTTCTGCGCCCTATCACCTAGATGCCTCCCGGTTGCAGTCGATCGGCCAACCCATCGGTTCAGTTACCACGATGGCATCGACTCAGGTAGAAAGCCCAACGCCATCCCACTCAACTCAGGTTGCGACAAAGCTGGTGGCGCTGGCAAATCAAACGCAGGCTCAAGTCTATACCGAGGTATTGCCCTCATCGCTCTATGCGCTCGCAGGACGAACCTCAGCCGATCTAGCTTTTTCTCGCAGCACTATTACTCCCATCACGGTTTCGCCTAAAACCACCACTTGCGTTATGGTGCAGGCAGCCCCTCGAAGACCCTGGCGGCAGCTTAAAACCTTGCTGGCTTGCGGGCTATTGGCGCTGTTGCCAGTGGGAGGAATTGCGGTAGGAGTGCAATCTCCCTATATTGCCTCTTTCTGTCAGACGTTTGACAATTGTGCAGATGATCGGCAGTCGGAACTGCGTTATAGACGTGCAGTGGAGCAGGCGAGCAGTGCTAAAACGCTGCTGGACAGGGCTCAATCTGTCTCAGAGCTACAGCTTGCCCACAGTCGCTTAGCTGACTCATTGGCGCAACTCGCCGCCCTGCCTGGTAATGCCAAAGTTTATCCGCAGGCGCAGCAACGGTTGCTCCACTACCGGGGTCTGCTGCAATCGCTGGAAAGTCAGCTAGAAGCTGAAACTAAAGCGACAGAGCTGCTGAAGCGGGCTGAAGCAGAGGCGCAGAAAGCAACTGAGCAAACCAAGCTTGCTAAATCGGTCGCAGCTTATGAAGTTGCCCAGTTGCAGTGGAGCCGTGCTTTAGCAACGCTTAATACGATCGCCAAAAATTCCTTTATGCATCCCCAAGTTGTAGCTCGGATGCAGGAATATAAAGCTCGTCTGGATGCAGTCAGCCTCCGCATTCCCAATCGGCTTCCTCCGGCTCAGCCTGAGCTACCGCAAACAACAGTTGTTCGGATTGCGGCAAACCCAGCGGCAAGCCCAGCGCGTGCTACCCCCTCGGCTTCGCCCTCGACAGGGTTGCCCGTGGCATCTGCGTCGACCCAGCGATTGCAGACACCGCAACCGTCTCCCTCTACCCAGTCCGAGCCTAAAGCTGTTCGCCAGATGATTGGCAGTTCTCGCCTAAACGAAACTGAGGAGAATTTGCCTGCGGTTGCCTCCCGCCCTTCCAGCCCTGAGCGGGTGCAAACTGTCCCTTCGCCGGCTGCTCGGTCAGTCCCGAGGACAGCGCAGGTAGCCCCGAGGACAGCTCCGCAGGCAGCTCCAGAGAGGGTTAATGCCGTGCCGCTGCCCCGTTCTGTCCCGTCGCTGCTGCCGCTGCCTCAGCTTACGGCTTCTAACTCAGGAAGTGCTCCCTCTACGGGCGGCGTTCAGCTGTCTGCTTCCCAGACTTTAAACAATGTTTCGTTAGGGTTGGATGGGGCATGGATTAACCCAGGTGGAACTTATGTTGCAAACCTGGTTATGGCAAATGGCAGCGATCGTACCTTTGGCTTTGTGCCCTTGTTTGCGGAAGTGAGAGATGCAAGTGGGAAAGCTGTACAGGCGCGCATTTTGCTGCGTGGCTCTGAAGACGGCATGATTCAACCGGGTGAAACGCTGCGGGCGCAGCTTTATTTACTCGATCGCCGCTGGAGCACAGCAGGGAATCAAAATCTGACGCTCCTAATTCGGGAAGGCACAAGCGGCAGCCGCACGTTCAGCTTAGCGTTCTGAGTGGTTAGTGTTCTAAGTGCTTGGCGTTCTAAGTTTAGGTAGTGGGCGTCTTACAGCGCTTGCTGAAACAAAACTGAATCAATTTTTCAAGTGAAACTTGCTATATAAAAACCCTCACCATGGCGGTGAGGGTTTTTTGGTGTTGTTGATTAGCTGCCTACACGGCTGCACCCGAAAGCAGTTGGCTAGCCGCCTCCTTTAAAAGCGCCGCCTTGTCGGTTTGCTCCCAGGGCAGGTCTAGGTCAGTCCGCCCAAAGTGACCATATGCTGCCACCTCCTGGTAGAACCGTCCACCGCGATCGCTAGGCAGGTTTCGCAGATTGAAACTCTGAATGATACCTGCTGGACGCAATTCAAAGTGCTGTTTGACGAGTTCTAGCAGCCGCTCATCGTCGATTTTGCCCGTCCCAAACGTTTCCACCAGGATGCTGACTGGACGTGCTACGCCGATTGCATAGCTTAGCTGCACCTCGCACTTGTCTGCCAAGCCGGCTGCCACAATGTTTTTAGCAACATGACGGCAGGCATAAGCAGCACTGCGATCGACTTTAGTAGGATCTTTGCCAGAGAACGCCCCGCCGCCGTGACGAGAATAGCCGCCGTAGGTATCGACGATAATTTTTCGACCCGTGAGCCCAGAATCGCCCTGCGGTCCGCCAATCACGAACTTGCCCGTGGGGTTAACCAAAAAGCGAGTTTCGCTATCAGGTTTAACATCGATTCCCTCAAAGATGGGCAGAACGACTAATGCCCAGAGGTCTTCTCTAATCTTTGCCTGCACCGCTGCTGCATCGGTGATATCGTCGATCGTAGCAGTGTGCTGCGTTGAAACGAGAATAGTATCAATGCCAATAGGCTTGCCGTCTTCGTAGGCGACTGTGACCTGAGTTTTGCCATCCGGACGCAGATAAGGCAACTGTCCAGTTTTGCGGACGGCTGCGAGCTTGCGCGAAATCCGGTGCGCCAAGCAGATGGGTAGCGGCATTAGCTCTGGGGTTTCATTGCAGGCAAAGCCAAACATTAAACCTTGGTCGCCTGCGCCAATGGCATCGAGCTCTTCGTCGCTGGCTAGCTCACGAGTTTCCTGAGCGGTGTCAACGCCTTGAGCGATATCAGGCGACTGTTCATCAATTGCTAGCAGCACCGAGCAGCTATTGGCAGAAAAGCCATTGTTGGAATCGGTGTAGCCAATTTCAGCAATCTTTTTCCGAACTAGGTCGACAAGATTGACTTGAGCAGAAGTAGTGATTTCGCCAGTAACCAGAACTAAACCTGTATTGACCACCACTTCTGCGGCAACGCGACTAGTCGGATCGAGCGCCAAAAGGGTATCCAGAATCGTATCTGAGATCTGATCGCAAATCTTATCTGGGTGACCTTCCGTAACTGATTCGGATGTAAAGAAATAACGACGAGACAAGGAAATAACCTCGCTGATTCTAAACGGCTGAGAAATACTTCTTGCAGAAGACAAAATCTGCGCAACATGGTCAGATGACGCAGAATGCCTTTCTTATTTTGGCTTAGCCCTATCTACAAGAAGTGGGCTAGAACAGCCCATTTAGCTTTGGAGAATATCACACTTCCCTTTTCTTTAGGTGAACTTAACCTTCTCCACCTTGAAAGGATCAGTGAAGCTTAGCAAGCTCTGCCAAACCCCCCTGACGCAATCCTGCAATTGTCACTGATGTTACATAAAACATGTAACATCAGTGACATGTTGGGCTAACAATTCGTCTAGACAGGCGAAAGCGATTAAATAGCTTGAATGTGAATCTCTGTTAAGGATTTTGTAACCACACTTGCTTGCTTCAACTGCAGCGATCGCTGCCATCCGCCGATTACCCCAATACAGCCTGCTGCCCCCAGCCCATGCGCAACTTCTATATCGCTGAGAGCATCGCCAATGACCAGGATGCGATCGGCGGGGGTGTCCAGCTTGTTTAAGAGGTTCTGGAGTAAGCGCGGTTCAGTTTTGCTTAGGTAGCCGTCTGCGCCTAGCCCAATCGAGATATAAGACCCTAGCTGATAGTAGCTGATAAACTCTTGCACTCCGGTGGTGCTGTCTGCAGAGAGTAGTGCGATTTTGATATTTGCTTGGTGAAGCACTTGCAGTAGCTCGACTGCACCTGCCATAAGTGGTGTTTGAGGCGCTTTAGGGCGGAGATACTGGTCGGCTTCAATAAAGGCTGCCCGCACCAGCTCCAGTGCCTCTATCCAGCCCCGCCCCGTCTCTGCTACATAGGCGGCTGCCGCAATTTCGTTTTCTTGGCGTGACCCGACTGCCATTAGCCCGCCAGCAGCCAACCCTTCTCCTTCAATACCAAACGCCAGGTTGAGTGGTTCCTGAACGCCTGGAACTTGAGCATCGATCAGGCGTGATCGCCGTATAGCCAAACTCCGGAGGTAATTCTCAGCGGCTGCCAAGGTTCCATCTTTATCGAAAATGACAGCTTCGATGGGTGAAAAAGTAACGCCTCTACAGCTAATTCCAATCAACTTGACTCACCTCCTACTAAAGCACTACCCGCGTATATTAGGGCAACTATTTTTTGTAAAAGCTTCGCTAAGCAAGACTTTTACAAAAATGTCTTGATGCAGATGCAAGCGGAGGCATAGCGCCATACTAGAGCACCAAGCACCGGCATTGAAAACAGACTCGATCTACAGGCTGAACAAAAAAGGAGGGTAACCCTCCTTTTTTGTTCTCTAAGCTATTCACAACTTAAAGGCGATCGACTGCAGCCTATTCCTCTTCCGTTGCCGGAGGAAGGTCTTCAACCACTACTACTTCTTCTTCTAGCGCCATTTGCTTGGGCTGAGATTGTTGCAGCATCCGCTCGCGATACTTCTCTGCCATCTCTTCTGCCTTGTCGTACACCACCTGCGGATTCTTCACCATATCACCTGGTTCCGGCTCCAGCTGCTTGGTGGACAAGGAGATGCGACCGCGCTCGGCATCAAGATCGATGATCATCACCTTCACTTCGTCATTGACGTTGAAGACGCTGTGCGGCGTGTCGATGTGATCGTGAGAAATCTCTGAGATGTGCAGCAGACCACTCACACCACCGATATCGATAAAGGCACCATAAGGCTTCAGACCGCGAACTGTGCCGATCACAACCTCGCCAACTTCCAAGCGGTTCATCTTACGCTCAACTAGCGCTCGACGATGGCTCAACACCAGGCGGTTGCGATCTTCATCTACCTCCAAAAACTTCAGCGGTAGCTCTTCGCCCACCAAGTCTTCCTTAGGCTTGCGAGTGCTGATGTGAGAACCAGGGATAAAGCCCCGCAATCCCTCAATCCGAACCAGGGCGCCGCCTCGGTTAGTAGCAAATACGGCAGAGCGAACAGTAGCATCTTCTGCCTGAAGCTGCCGAACACGTTCCCAAGCGCGCATGTACTCAATCCGCCGAATCGACAGCGTAAGCTGCCCATCCTCATTTTCATCGGTGAGGATGAAGAACTCGCGGGTTTCGTTAGATTGCAGTACCTCTTCGGGAGTGTCTATCCGGTTGATAGACATCTCTTGAATGGGGATATAAGCGGCTGTTTTGGCACCAATGTCAATCAGTGCCCCCCTCGGCTCGATGCTGAATACTGTCCCAGCCACGATATCCCCAGGACTGAAGTGGTAATCGTACTTGTCGAGGAGAGCGGCAAAATCGTCGTGAGTAAAACCAATGTCTATAAGTTCCTGATTGACCATGCGATAGTTTTCCTGGTGGTGATCTCCGTTGAGTAGTAGTGCTGTTTATCGTGCGCGATCTTTGCTGGCTCTTGAATCCTGAGCTAAACTCATAGACCAATCAGCTATCAAAACGGCTCCGGTAAATCCGGGTTCTAATTTTCTCAGACCCTAGGAGAACCATGATAGCTTAATTCTGGTTGCAATCAAATCCTCTTGAAGAGGACTGATAATTTATTAAATCCCATCGCAAGCTCATACGCCAAGTCTAGTTTTCTGCTAAAAGTACCTGACATCAGCGCAATGAACAGGATTGGGGTTCACTATCCGCTCAATCAAGGGGATGATTGAATTACTAACTTACCGAGAAGGAGAAGCCCCTACTCGATCGCGTTCGATCTCCGCTTCGCCTATGGGTTCCTCTCCTGGCTTGTCTATCTGATCGGCAGTTTCTTTCAAATGGTCCAGTGTTTCAACAAAATCTCGAATCCCACGAAACTGCTTGTGGACTGAGGCAAAGCGAATGTAGGCAACCTCATTGAGGCTACGGAGATGCTTCAAAACCAGCTCACCAATCTCACTGCTGTGAACTTCTCGGACGGCTCGCTGCTGCAGCTCCGTCTCGATTTCCTCCACAATGTTCTCAAGCTTGACGGTCGAAATGCCTGTTTTCTCACAGGCACGAACAATACCGCGCAGCACTTTAGAGCGATCGAATGATTCTCGATCGCCACTTTGCTTGATTACTACGATTGGCACAAATTCAATGCGTTCGTAGGTGGTGAAGCGGTGATTGCACTGCAAACACTCTCTACGTCGTCGGACGCTATGCCCCGATTCTGCAGAACGCGATTCCAATACCCGGTTATCTGGGCACTGACAAACTGGACAGCGCATAAACCCCCCTTCCCCGCAACTAGACAGGCTCAAGACAATGCTGCGTTTACCGCAATTGCAACCCCTCACCTGCCATCATACTGCAATTGCCTCTTGCAGATACATAAGCAAAAACCTGAGCATACCGAACAAATGAACCATTTGGAACTCTCCAAACGCTCACTGTGGCTGACTCAGGCTTGTGCGTAAAATATTAAATTACGAAGAGGAGAATTTAGTCTTTGCTGATACGAGGCGGTTCGCGGAAGGCGATCGCAAAGAACAGCACAGCAATTCCCAGAGCCAAAACCAAAATATATGCAACGCTTTCCATGATTGGAGATCCTCAGAGAATGAGCTACTTATAGTATTCCATGCAAATTAGCAAAATGGAAAAGCTCGAAAGGGCTGGAATGGGAAAACATTCCAGCCCCACAAGCTTAGACTTGCTGCTTCCGACGGGTGGTTTTGTCACCCAGCTTCTGGAAGAAGCCCCATTCCACTTGCTCTTCCGATAGATCGGGGTCAATTCCAGCAAAGACATCACGGAACAGTGTCCGAGAACCATGCCAGATGTGACCGAAGAAGAACAGTAGCGCGAAACAAGCGTGACCAAAGGTGAACCAGCCACGTGGACTTGTGCGGAACACCCCATCCGAGTTCAACGTTTCTGTGTCAAACTCGAAGGCTTCACCGAGTTGAGCCTTACGGGCATAGCGCTTCACTACAGCTGCATCATCAAAGGTCTGCCCATCCAGGTTGCCACCATAGAAGCTGACCGTAACGCCAGCTTGCTCAAAGCTGTACTTCGACTCTGCCCGCCGGAACGGGATGTCAGCGCGGATAATGCCATCCGCATCTGTTAACACAACCGGGAAGGTTTCAAAGAAGTTGGGCATCCGGCGCACGGTAAGTTCGCGTCCTTCAGCATCCTTGAACACGGCATGACCATCCCAGCCTTCGGCAATACCATCGCCATTGACCATGGGACCGGTGCGGAACAGACCACCTTTGGCAGGGTTGTTGCCAATGTAGTCGTAGAACGCTAGCTTCTCAGGAATAGCAGACCAAGCCTCTGATGGAGTTGCGCCACTTGCCAAGCTAGCTTGAACACGGCGATCCATCTCTTGCTTATAGTAGCCGCTGTCCCACTGGTAGCGGGTTGGTCCAAACAGCTCAACCGGAGTAGCAGCGTTGCCGTACCACATCGTTCCTGCAACCACAAATGCCGCAAAGAACACTGCTGCAATACTGCTGGAAAGTACGGTTTCAATATTACCCATCCGCAGAGCGCGATAGAGGCGCTCTGGCGGGCGCACCGTTAGGTGGAATAAGCCTGCGATGATGCCAACCACACCCGCTGCAATATGGTGAGCCACAATACCGCCTGGATTGAAGGGATCGAACCCTTCTGGACCCCACGCCGGGGCAACAGGCTGCACGTGACCCGTTAAAGCATATGGATCAGAAACCCACATGCCGGGGCCAAATACACCCGTCAGGTGGAATGCGCCAAAGCTAAAGCAAAGTAGACCAGATAGAAACAAATGGATACCGAACATCTTAGGCAAGTCCAGTGCAGGCTCGCCTGTGCGAGGATCTCTGAACAGCTCTAAGTCCCAATAAACCCAGTGCCAACAGGCAGCCAAGAACAGCAGACCCGACAGAACGATGTGTGCTGCCGCAACGCCTTCAAATGACCAGAAACCAGGATCAACACCCGTTTCACCTGTAATACTCCAGCCGCTCCAAGAGCCAGTAACACCGAGACGAGTCATGAAGGGCAGCACAAACATGCCCTGCCGCCACATCGGGTTTAATACCGGATCGCCGGGATCAAAAATAGCCAGCTCGTAGAGTGCCATTGAGCCAGCCCAGCCTGCCACTAAGGCAGTGTGCATCAAATGTACAGAAATCAATCGCCCGGGGTCGTTAAGGACGACTGTGTGTACGCGATACCAGGGTAGTCCCATCGACTACGCTCCTCCTATATCTAGTTTCAACGCTTGTTTCAGCCTATTAAAGGTATCTGATACTGGTTAGCCTACCAGATTCAGTGACATCGAATTTGCAGGTGAGGGAGTGCCTAGCGCTAATGGTTCACGCTTTGAAGAGAGGATGAAGCTCCTGCCGCAAAAAATGACCCGCCGTTAAAACACTGCCCCAAATTGATTGCTTGCCGTCGCCCAATTGCCAAAAAATCGGTCATCCTTAAGAAAAGTGGAAAACCGACTCTTGCATAGTTTGACAATAAGCTTGTAAAAATGAAAGTGTATAAAGAAGTGTAACTAGTGTGAGAGGCGATTGCAAGCACTATGCAAACAGGCGCAAAAGATGAACTCCACCAAAACCTCAATCAACTGATTGGGCAAGAAACCGAACTCGCTGCTGAACCAGCCGTAACACCAGATTCTGTGCCAAACACCGAGCCGATCGCGGCTGCCAAATCGAAGCTGATGCCTAATATTAAGTTTGTTAAAGAAGACAAAGAGGTGTTTGCCATGGACGGAGCTAATCTCCGATTCAAGGCGCTGGAAAACCAGATCGACCTCTATACCTTTTCAGGCAAGATGATGAACTGCGGTGGTTATGGGCAGTGTGGCACTTGCATTGTGGAAATTACAGAAGGCATGGAAAACCTATCGCCTCGAACGGAAGTGGAAGATCGCAAGCTTCGCAAGCGATCGGCAAACTGCCGCCTTGCCTGCCAAGCGCTGGTGCATGGCCCAGTCAGCGTGGTTACCAAGCCCAGTAAGAAAGCTTAGCCAGCCTGCTTGTTTTGGATGGGTGAGTAAGCTTGCTCACTCGTTTTAGTCAGATGGCGTTGTATCCTAATCCTATAGTTTGTTTTGCTGAAGCTGAAATTATACGAGGCTGGGTCTAATGCAAGTTAATGATCTGGGGTTTGTTGCAACTATTCTCTTTGTCCTGGTTCCTTCTTTATTTCTGGTGATTTTGTATATCCAGACTGTCAGCCGTGGAGGAGAGAACTCATAGCAGCGGCATTAATTTGTCGATATCGATTGCAAAAGCGCTGGGCTTAGTCCTGGCGCTTTTTGCTAGCTCGCAGAGGCTTGTATAAGTTCATATAGCCTTGACCTGACGGTAAAAAAAAGGGGCAGCACTGTGCTGCCCCTACAAACCGCATATAAAACTTAAAACAGAATCAAGAACTCACTAGGATTGCTCGGGATCGCCACCGTAAGGTGTCTTGCCCGTGAATTTAAGCGTCGCTGGGTCGGGATTGCTGCCGATGTTGCGACCGATCGCATTCACTTTCTGGCGTCCTTGGTTGACCTTTTCAGGGAACACGCCATCTGCAGGATGAAGATACTGGATCTCACCGTTGGGATAAATCCGGTAGATCTTGTAATCTTCAATTCTGGGTTTGAAGCGACCGCGAAACTGAGTGCCTAGCGATATGCACTGCTCTTTGCGAGCCAAATACAGCAGGTTTTCACCCTGCCGCATGGTAGCAGCTCCGCCTGTCGGCATTTCAAAGACCTGCTCCTTGGGGCTAGTCCAAGTGATAGCGTATTTTTCTTCTTCCTCGGCTTTGCTAAGCAGCCCGCCAGTGCTACCGCCGAATAGAGGAGTTTGTCCAGTAAGAGTTTCTGCCATGAATATATTCTCTGAACATTTTCCAGGAATCCTATCATTTAGCCTGGACGCAATTGCGAGTTTGTGAGGAACTGTAACAGAACTTTGTATGGCTCAGTTAGCATTGCTCAGCCAGCGAAAAGGCTTGGACGAGTTCACCCCTATTACTCATTCAAAATATGGCATTAGCTGTAAGGAGCCTAAGCCTAGCTCTTTGGCAGTGATCGCTTGCGTCTCAAACAGCGCCATCATATCGCCTAAATCAGGATTGCCTCTAGAGGCACCTCTTAGCCCTTTAGCGATCACTAAACCGCAATAGCCTTTGGTTTTTTTGCAGCGCTGATCCCACTTTTTGCGGGCTTGAATGTGAACCGGGTCATTTTCAATGAACTCACCAAACAGGTGCAGATCGCCGTTCTGGGTCTGCAAAATGCCAAGATCGTAGCGCTCCTCTGAAAACGGGTCTTCACCCGGATTGAAGCAGATCGCCTTTAGCCCTCCGGCGGATTGGATCTGGTCGATCATTGATGTGGCTTTAGGGCGGGAGGTCTGGATCAAGATCACCGGAAAGCCGTCGCCCCCTTTGGTGTAGTCAACTTCGATGTCTTGGTGAACTTTGACGCTGAGGCGGAGGATATCCAAAATATCCCAGGAGAGGACCCCAAGGCTATAAAAAGAATCTTCTGGAACGAGATCGTTGTGCAGCACAGGAGGCTTGACCAGCATCTCCTCCAAATCGTCGTCTAGGCTAGAGCCGACCGACATTTCGTATAGCTCATCTGCTACAGCAGGCAGCGTTGCCACCTTGACTGAAACTTTCTGGCTGGTTTCTTTCGGGTCAGGAATGCGGTAGCGGCTCGTGATGGCAGGGAAACTATCTGTTCCTAAACGAGCGAGATGCTGGCGGAAAAAGCGGTGCAGCGCCTCCAATGCAACCAGCACTACACAGGCTTCTTCGTCATAGAGCATGGGGCGCATTCCCTCCAACGGATGGAGGTTGCCAAACGAAGGGCGGACTCCGGTTGCAGCTTGAAAGGCAGCAAATTCCGGAATGTCGTCTTCTAGATCGTCTAGTTCTTCGTCTTCCTCGTCTTGGCTTTGGTCAAAAGTGACAAATAAACAGTCTTGTTCTAGAAAGGCTGTCTCTAGGGTTTCTGGTGAATCCCCGCTGTCTAAGACCTGCTGCCGGAACTTTTTGAGGGAGTCTAGCGATCGATACATCAGCATCCCATACTCCATCCCCAGCATCCCCAAAATAGAGACATACAGAGTGCCTACATCGCCGTAATTCAGCTCAACGGAAATAATCTTCTCTTCGTCCAGCACTTCCCAGGGTGCGTCGTTCCATAGGCTGCGCGTCACCTCAATCATCGGTTGAACATAGGATTGTGGTAGCTCTGGCGGACGGGCTTGCACCATCCCCTGTAAGCCTTCAAAGAATTCTTCGATCAGCGGCAGATCGGCAGCATAGTCCACCACAATGTCGAGATCTTGCAAAACACCGCGCAGATAAAATTGGAGCTCTCGATCGCACACCACAATCTTTTGAGGACGGGCAGGT
This sequence comes from Phormidium tenue FACHB-886, assembly GCF_014764505.1. Classification (GTDB taxonomy): domain Bacteria; phylum Cyanobacteriota; class Cyanobacteriia; order Elainellales; family Elainellaceae; genus FACHB-886. The sequence goes on along the minus strand of NZ_JACXWX010000011.1, from coordinate 93,828 downwards.
GGAGCAGAGGCATGGGGATATTCCATTGCCTGAAGAAGTGTCCGCACGATTGCCTCATGCCCTGCATCAGAGGGAACCATGTCCATAGCCCGCACAAACCCTTCTGTGCCATCCATCCAGATGATGCATTCTCCCTGATTGCGGCTCGCCTCGATATTGGCAGCCATGCCGGGAGAAAGCGTGCGGCGATCGCCCTCCCAAACGCTAGGGACTTGACGCAACTTCTGGAGCCGACGGCGGGTAGTGCTGCTGAGAGCGTTCATAGAACAAAACTGAAAGGAGGTCTAAAGTGGACAGTCCTGATCAGCGCGAACATATCAGGAGGGGCATGATTCTTTTGATGCTAATCCAATCCGGGGAGCTTGGGGATAAAACCCGCAGGAATCCGTTACCATCGAGGTAGATGTCAGCGATTTGCAGAGCGCAATTTAAGCTAGCGTTTGGGCAAGCTGCTGATCGGGTACTTTTGCAGGAGCATGTTTGCAGGAGCTATGAGGGATGCACTGCTCATAGTTCTCTCAAATCTCTTTAAATCAGTTCAATATCAGGAGTTTCCGGGACGATGACGCAAACCACTCAAGCACAAGCGACTCAGCCGCAACGGGGCATCATGATGAGCGATGCAGCCCTCCGTCATGTGATGGCGCTGCGCGACAAGCAGGGCAAAGATCTTTGTCTGCGGGTGGGTGTTCGGCAGGGCGGTTGCTCTGGCATGTCTTACATGATGGATTTTGAAGATCCCAACAACGTGCGGGAGAACGACGAAGTTTATGATTACGAGGGCTTTAAGGTCGTATGCGATCCGAAGAGCATGCTGTATCTCTATGGGTTAATGCTGGACTACAGCGATGCTTTGATCGGCGGCGGCTTTCAGTTTACAAATCCGAACGCCTCGCAAACCTGCGGTTGTGGTAAGTCCTTCTCTTAAGGACTTTAGATATAGAGCTTCAGATCAAAGGCATGATTTATTTTTGAGGGCTGAGTTCTAGGCATGTCCAGAGCTTAGCCCTCAAAACTTTTCCCTCAGGTGCAAATTTGCTCTATGCTGAGGGGTCGTGCAATGTCAACATTTCAGTTGCTACCGTTCAATTCACTATGGCAGAGACAGTTTCAGTTGAAACCCTATTCGATGAAGGCATCGAGCGATATAAAGCGGGAGAGCCAGCGGCGGAGCTAGTGTCCGTGTTTAAAGAGGTGTGCGATCGCGCTCCTAAAAGCAGTGCGGCTTGGACTTGTTTATCGTGGCTCTATCTATTGGACAACAAACCTTCACAGGCATATAAAGCGGCTCAAAAAGCTGTGAAGCTGAATCCGCAAGACCCGCAGGCGCGGGTGAATTTGGCAGTTGCCATGCTGGAGACCGCCCAAAAGGGGGTGCGGCAGCATGTGGAGCTTGCCGGACAAATCATCTTAGTGTCACCAGAGCTGCGAGAGGAAGTGCAGCAGAATGTTGAAGAAGGATTAAGCCGTAAGCCAAACTGGAAAAGCCTGGAACGCGTGAAAAACTGGCTTTTTGAAAGTGAGTGATTACATAACTCGACAATTAGATTTCTTTCTTCACACAAATAAACTTATCGACAATTCGCTGAGAGACTACCCTATTGGGCTTTGCGCTTGTTTTCGCTGTAGAAAGCAAGCGCTTTTATATGTGTATCAACTGTAACTCCTACTCAAATATTTTTAATAAAGCAATCAGAAAGCAAGTGATAAGCTTTAGTTAAGTCGAACATTAGCTAAACAGATAGCTAATTTTTTTGTCACTCTTTATATTCTTTTGGAGCTGGGGTCTATGAATAAGAACAGTGTGGATGTCAAACCAGAAACTCGTAATCACAAAGGCTTCTTCATTGAGAAGGGAACCTACAAATTTATGGGCATGGATCAGTCTGGGTGGGCGCTAATCTGTGTTGATGATGCCACTTGCCATTATGTAGACCCAGACAACTTGGAAGATGTTGAGGAGTTGGTTGAATCTTGATCGTTCTAAAGCTCTGTTGCTTCCTAAATATATCTGTTTCTACCGTGGCTGTTCCAACTGATGGCGCAGCCATCTTTTTTGTGAATTTTTAGCCTAGAGTATTTCCTAGAACAATTGAACGCTAGAACAGTTGAACCCCAAAGGATAAAATCTCTTTAGGCTCAAAAATTGGTTAATGTGTTTTTTGCTATCGTCTCCTAATTCATAAACAGGCTATGAAAGAGAAGTTTTTAGAGTGGTTGAATCTTGCATTAATGGCAAATATCTTTTTGGTTTTGTTTAGCTTCTTTTGGCTAGCAATTGCTGTTTTAGGTCACGTATTTCACATCCCTCTAGGGTTAGATCTTTGGTACAAACTTTGGGAGCCTGTGTTTACACCAGCGATCGGTATTCTGATGTTGGGCGCAATTCTTAGCGGCCTAACAAGCTGGATAAACAAGAAGCTTGCCTCTCGACAGGTACAATAGGCGAGATTCGCTGCGGTTCCTGCCACTGCACCACCTTCCTCCGTCCCAACCCTCAGTATGATCCTTGGCAGGATAATCATGCCCGTTGGCAAGGTAGCAATTCGATTTATCAACGCAGCGGGCGCAGCGATTAACTACAAATCGGGCAAACGTAGCTGCCGGCGCTAACGCTTGCCGTCCCAAAAACGACAGATTTCGCTGCAGATCGTCCCTCGGTATACATTGATCCATCGGAAGATGTGTTGCTGAATTGGTGGTCTGTTAAGCCGCTGGTGAATTGGGCGGGGAGGGAGCGGTAGCCATTAGGACTGTCCCTACTTGCCTTCTAGCTTCGGGTTAGTCAACGCATGCCCATTCTTCGCGAGATTTTTGCCTAATTTTGCTGCTCATCTTCACCCAAGTACGGCTATGCGGGTAAAGCAACACGGTAGAATTTTATGCAAGGCTTAAAGCTTTCTTCAGAACTTTTTCTGTCAGGAAGCTCTAGGTGGCTGAGTGAATTAATCAGTCGGCATAGTCGTGACTTACACCTGTATATGATTCGGATACTCGGATGATCAACCTGGCTTATGAGAGCAAGCCGTCCTTGCTCAGTCCTGCCTTGCCCAATTCTGCTGTGCTTGATTCAGAGCGTGACCGAATTCTTGCCGCTATTGATGTCGGAACCAACTCGATTCATATGGCGGTGGTAAAGATTGAACCTAGCATTCCTTCTTTTGCGATCGTCTCTCGGGAAAAAGCAACCGTGCGGCTGGGCGATCGAGACAAAGCTACGGGTCGCCTCACGCCAGAAGCGATGGAGCGAGCTATGGTGGCACTCAAGCGATGTAAAGGCATTGCTCAAAGTCTCAATGCTGAAGAGATTGTGGCAGTTGCGACTAGTGCTGTCCGTGAAGCACCGAATGGACATGCTTTCTTAGAGCAAGTTGAAGCCGAGACAGGAATCATCGTTGATCTAATTTCTGGGCAAGAAGAGGCACGCCGGATCTACCTGGGTGTATTATCCAGCGTTGAATTTGGTCAGCAGCCGCACGTCATTATTGACATTGGCGGCGGCTCGACCGAGCTAATTTTGGGTAATGGTCACGAACCCCGTAGCCTCAGCAGCACAAAGATTGGAGCCGTTCGCCTGACGGCAGAACTAATCAACACCGACCCGATCAGCAATAGTGAATTTCAATATCTGCAAGCCTACGTGCGGGGCATGTTGGAGCGCTCGGTGGAGGAACTACGCGCCAGTCTAGAGCCAGGCGAAGCGGTACGGATGATCGGGACTTCCGGCACGATCGAAACCCTAGCGACGCTACATGCTCGCGAGAAGCTGGGCATGGTTCCTACTCCGCTTCATGGCTATGAGTTTAGCCTGCGCGATCTGCGCGAAATTGTGAATCGTCTGCGGAAGCTAAGCGTGGTTGAGCGATTGGCCTTGCCAGGAATGAACGATCGCCGTTCAGAGATTATTGTGGCAGGTGCGGTGATTCTGCAAGAAGCAATGACATTGCTAGGGCTAGAGAGCATCAGCATTTGCGAACGGGCATTGCGTGAGGGGGTCGTGGTCGATTGGATGCTGACCCACGGCTTGATCGAGGACCGCCTGCGCTTTCAGGGATCAGTGCGGCAGCGGAGCGTTCTCAATACAGCCCAGAAGTTTCAGGTCAATCTTGCCCATGCTGAACGAGTTGCCAAACTGGCACTCAGCCTGTTTGACCAGACACAAAGACTGCTGCATCAATGGGGTGCAATCGAGCGCGAACTTCTGTGGGCAGGCGCTATGCTACACAACTGTGGGCACTTCATTAGCCACAATGCCCACCACAAACACTCTTACTACCTGATTCGCAATAGTGAGCTGCTGGGCTACACGGAGGTAGAAATCGAAACGATCGCCAATTTAGCTCGCTACCACCGCAAAAGCAGCCCCAAGAAGAAGCACGATAGCTACCGCAACCTTAGCAGCAAACGTCATCGGCGTGTGGTAGAACAGCTTCACTCGCTGCTGCGATTGGCTGTGGCGCTCGATCGGCGGCAAATTGGGGCAATTGATCAAGTCCGCTGCGACTATCAACCTGATAACCAATCGCTCTATCTGCATCTGCAGGCTACCAACCCAACCGATGATTGTGCGCTAGAACTCTGGAGCCTAGACCTCAAGAAGACCAACTTTGAAACTGAGTTTGGCATCAAGTTAGTGCCTATGCTGGATGCGGTGCCGGTTACAGCAGCCCACTGAAATCAGGCGGTTGGAACGATGCGTAGATTGGCTTGAAAGGGCAGTGATATTTCCTTTCAAGCCAAACTCGTTCAATAAATCTGGCGATCGAGCCACTGAAGAAGCGAACCTTTAGCAGAACCTTTAACAACTCGTGTAAACAGGAGGCGTTATAGTCGATAAATGAGGTTTACAGTATTTTCAATTGCATAGACCGCAGCTTGCACTCTAAAGCTGTATTTTGTGCGGTTTCAAAGAAATAGGCTGGCTTGTAACTGTCGCGCTGTATTGCCTCTATCTCCCTGCTTCTTGCTGTCTATGCCCGATGATCTTTACTGGTTTGACCAGATCCAGCCTGCTCAGCGTAGTTTAGTCGGGGACAAAGCGTTTTATCTAGCGTTGCTTCAGCAGCGCGGCTGTCCGGTGATTCCGGGCGTTGTGGTGGCATCGTCCCAGCTACGAAGATTTTTGCAGCAGATCGACTGGCAATCGCCTCTGCTCACTGATCTACCCAATTCATCCTTGCATGTGGATGTGAACCAGCCGCGTCAGCTCCAAACGATCGCCCGTCAGATCCGAGGTGCTATTCGGGAGGCAACCGTGCCGCAGGAATGGCTGGTTCAGCTTGAAGCTGCGGTTCAAATCTGGGAAACGCCAGGACACTCTTTGGCATTAATACTGCGCCCTTCATTTTCTTTACCAGCTGGGATCGATCCCACCGTTAGCCATCGTACCAAAGGGCTGTTGCAAACGCAGGTGTGCAGGGCGAGCCGATCGGAGATGGCAGTGGCGCTGAAAGAGGTATGGGGAGGGCTGTTTTGCGCCAGAAGTTTGCTGTACTGGCAGCGATTGGGAATTCAGCTTCAGCAGATTAACTTGGCTGTGCTGGTGCAGCCGCTATGGGGGGCGATTGCGTCAGGAGAAATGCATGGGGAAAACCCTTTAGAAATCCAAGCGACCTATGGGCTGGGGATGGCTCTGGTTCAAGGGGAAACTATTCCCGATCGCTATCATATTGATTCACAAATCAACATCCAACAGCAATTGGGACAGAAGCTTTATGCTTATCGAATTGCGTCATCTCTGCCGGTATCTTTAGAACGGTACGCAACCTCTTCAAGGCAACAGAGCGCCCCCGTGCTCAGTGAAGCTCAGCTAAACCACTTGGCGAATCTCGGACAACAGGCGATTGCCACGCTAGACACTGCCCTTGCTTTGGAGTGGACGCTCTGCCAGCTGCCAGACAAGCCACCGATGTTTTACTTCACCCAAGCCACACCGCAGCTCAACCGCTCTCTGCTGTCTGTTTCCAAATCAAGTAGCTCAATAGCCGAAAAGCACGGTGCTCCGGTTGCTGCCTCTCTCGTCGGGATAGCTGCTTCTCCCGGAATTGTTTCTGCGCCTGCCTGCATTGTCTCGACGGAACAGGGATCGCCATTGAATGTACCACCTGGATCGATTTTGGTTGCGGCACGCATTACCCCAGAAATGTTGGTGGGGCTAAATTCGATTGCTGGCATTCTGACGGAGCAGGGCGGAGCGACTAGCCATGGAGCAATTTTGGCAAGAGAATTGCAAATTCCGGCAGTGGTGGGCGTACCGAATGTGACGCGATTGATTCAGGCAGGAGAGCTGCTGCTGTTGGATGGCGATCGGGGTTGGGTGCAGATTGGGCAGCATAGCCAACCGCGAGCGACAGATGATGCACGGCGATCGGCTGTAATAAGCCGCAGGTTTCCAGAAACGACAGTAAAAGACGCATCTAGAAGGGTGGCAACTCAGCTCTGGGTCTCTTTGAGCCAACCGAGTTCTGTTGCAGCGGCGAGGCTGCCTGTAGCGGGGCTGGGGCTGTTGCGATCGGAGCTAATGGTGCTGGAAATGTTGGAGGGGCAATCGCCGTACCAGTGGATCCAGGAAAATCGCCAGCAGGTGCTGATCGAGCGGTTGGCAATACAAATCCAGCAATTTGCTGCCGCCTTTGCACCGCATCCAGTGTTCTACCGCTCGCTGGATTGGCGATCGCATGAGCTGTCTCCAGAGACAGGTCAGCAGGTCGAAGCAAATCCAATGCTGGGATTGAGGGGTGTGTTTAACTATCAAATCAATCCGGCTGTCTTCGAGGCGGAGTTAGCCGCCTTGCGAAGCGTGCAGCAGCAGGGCTATGACAATCTGCGATTGATCTTGCCGTTTGTGCGAACGGTGGAGGAGTTTCACTTTTGTCGTGAACGAGTGATTGAAGCTAAGCTTTGGCAAGTTGAGGGCTTTCAGCTCTGGATTATGGCAGAAGTTCCGTCTGTGTTGCTGTTGCTGCCGGACTATGTCAGCGCAGGAGTGCAAGGCATCGCGATCGGCACAAACGATCTGACGCAGCTGCTTTTGGGGGTCGATCGCGACCATCCACAGTTGGCTACTGCATTCAATCCAGAACATCCGGCTGTACTCCGCGCCATTCAACAGTTGATTCAAACGGCTAAACAACTCAATATCCCCTGCCATTTGTGTGGTCAAGTTACACCAGCTATGGTTGAGGCTGCAGTGAGCTGGGGAGTTACTGGTATTTCGGTAGAGCCGAGCCAAGTTGAACTCATGCGAGAAGCCATTGCCCGAGCAGAATAAACAATCTAACTTCATGGTTCTAGCTAACTTCGTAAGCTAACCACTGCCTACGAGCAAGTTCAACGCCAGCAGGGTATTCTTGCAATCCCGTTTTCTAATACAGCAGTTATTGTGAACTCGATCGTCCCCATAACTGGGTTTTCCTCAGTGTGCTCAATCCTTGCCATGTAAACGCGAAATTGCTAAGGAAAGCATTGCTCAACATTTGAAGAAGCATGCAGCCAGGCTGCATCTGGTTTCAGTTGTGCTGTGAAGCTTGGATGCTATTAAAGGAGAATCGATCGGCATTTTGCTAGAGCTTTTTAAGGCTGAGCCTGCCAAGAAAAGGGTCCAATTTTTTCGCTGTCAACTCACGCTACTCGAATAGCTCAATTACTTAAATTTAATTTAGTAAGTGACTTGTCTAAAGTTTTCCAAGGTGATTATCTGAATATTATTAAAATACTCTTTAGTATCTTGAAAAAGAACTCACCTGTAAACATACGTTGAAGCTACCATCGTAATGGGTAGAAGCAATGGTGGCACAAGGATCGGATGGAGTCTACGAAATTTCCCAGCGGATGACGGTGTTAATGGGTTGGCAGGGATCGCTGAGTTTTGGGAAAACTGGGTGTATGAGCAAGCCGCTGCCGCAACGCCTTGGATGGGGCGATCGCTGAAAACCTGCGTCAACTCGCTCTAGAAACCTTTCGCAACATCGTTGGCAAGATACTAGAAGCGCACGATCGTGGCTTTTAGAATGTCAATGGACAGACGCTGCGGCAGCTTCAAAACTTGTATGAAATCACAGACGAAAAGCCAGAAGAGATAACAAATGCTTGAGCATTAGCTCTAGATAGAAGTTACTTCTGTTGCTGTAATCGCTTACAGTTTCATTTGGTCTGCAAATACAGTATTTTCACTGAGAACTTAGCTGTTGACTCATCTGTTGGCGCAAGGTTTTACCGCTGAATTGCCGAACTCTAACCTCAACGGGTAACTGTATGATCAGTTACAGTATCACCGCTAATGTATTCAGTATCCAATGAAGAATTTCACCGTGCGGGAGTTTGTCTCCTCAACCCTGGCAATCACCGGGCTTCTGCTGGCTTCCTCTGTTTCCTCAGCGCAGGCGGCTTCCTTCAGCCTGTCAGCTCAACAATTTACAGGCAGCAAAGCAGAAGTAAAAATTACGCTGGATGATGCGATCGATGGAGCAGGAAACGTTCGATTTCGGGTAGATGTTGCCAATGGTTATATTGCTGATTTGCGAGGCATCTTCTTCAACCTCGACGACAAGTCTTTGCTGAAGGGATTGCAATTTAGCAATCTCAACTACTTAAACGCTGATGGTAAGCAAATTTCAGTTTCTAGCAAGGATTTAGCCAACCGCTATGCTGTTGATCTAAGCGGCAAAAGTACCTTGATGACTGCTGGCAGCAGCAACAATACTCTCAAGGGAGATGGCAACCAATACAGCTTTGATGCTGGGATCGAAATTGGTGATCAAGGCATCGGCAAGGGCGACGATTTCCGCTCTGCATGGTTCACGCTTTCAAATACCTCAACGCCGTTAAATCTCAGCTCCTTCCAAGGACTTCAGAAATCGAATAGCAATGTTGGCATCCGCTTGATGTCGGTTGGGGCAGATCGCAACGGCAGCAGCAAACTTGCATCGGTAGCTCCACCCGTAACTACAACTCCACCCGTAACTACAACTCCACCCGTAACTACAACTCCACCTGTAACTACAACTCCACCCGTAGCTACAACTCCACCTGTAACTACAATTCCACCCGTAGCTACAACCCCGCCAATTTCCCCAATGCCACCTGCAACTCCCCCATCCCAGATAGAACTACCCCCAGTTGCAGTTACCCCTTCAAAACCGCAGGAGCCGGAAAAGCCTGTCGAAGTGCCTGAACCGTCTGCAGGAGCTGCGATTGTAGTAGTTGCACTTGGAGCTTTCCGATTCTTGAAGAGAACCGCCAAAGTTGCAATTTAGATTAGGTTGCTTGATAGCCTGAAAGCTGCACTAGCTTTCTAGAAGAATGTAAATCCAATAACAAACTCGTGGTTCATCCTTGAGCCACGAGTTTTTGTTTGAACGATCTGTATAGCACTACGTGCGCTCGTGAAGACTTAACTCTTGTCTTCCTCCGGTAGGGGGAGAGACGCATGGCTTCTGATTCCGCTAATCTCAGCTAATTCAGCGCTAAGCCAGCTTTCTTTTCGCCCACTGAATTTCTCTGACTATGTGTTATATCTGCAACTATTTGAACTTAAGCGAGTCCTTACCCCAATCCGCTGCAACTTCATCCAGCACTCGATCGATCGCTTCTAATCCTACCGCCGGTGCAGCAGGTATCGGAGATTCATTTTATCCAGGTTTTGGTAATGGTGGCTACGATGTCCAGACTTACACACTTGATTTGAATGTTTCTGATGTTGCCACCAGTACGCTCACAGGTGTAACCACGATTGCCGCTAATGCCACCCAAGATTTGAGCAGCTTGAATTTAGACTTTATTGGGTTTGCGATCGATGAAATTACTGTAAACGGTAAGCCAGCAACTTACAGCCGCGAGGGGCAAGAGCTAACCATTACACCTGCTGAGCCAGTTGCCAACAACGATTCCTTTACGGTTGAGGTGAAGTACAACGGTGCGCCCACTCAAATTACTTCGGTTGCGATTCCGGTTTTGACAGGCTGGGTCAACTTTGGTGAAGGCAGCTTTGTTTTAAGCGAACCCGATGGCCCAGCCAACTTCTATCCGGTGAACGATCACCCGCTAGATAAAGCTTCCTACAAATTCCGCGTCACCGTGCCTGACCCCTACGAAGTTGCGGCAAATGGCATCTTGAAAGAAACGATCGACAACGGTGACACGACTACCTACACGTTTGAAGCGCGTGACCCAATGGCGAGCTACCTTACCACGGTCGATATCAGCGATTTCGATCTGCAAACGGGGCAATCGGCAGAAGGGATTCCAATTCGCAACTATTTTGGGGTTGGCATTGCAGAAGATTTGCTGGAGCCGTTCGATCGCCAGCCAGAAATGCTGTCCTTCTTCAGCAGCATTTTTGGGGAGTATCCGTTTGATGTGTATGGCTCCGTAGTGATGGACACTGAGACGGGTTCAGCGCTAGAAACGCAAACCCTGTCGATCTTTGGCTTAGACCAGCTTGGACGCGCTGATACTGAAGAAATTGTGGCTCACGAACTTTCGCACCAGTGGTTTGGCAATAGTGTCAGCTTGGCAGACTGGAGCGACATTTGGCTCAATGAAAGCTTTGCCACCTATTCTCAAGGGCTATGGATCGAACATAGCCAGGGACGTAATGCCCTAGATGAATGGGTGACGGATGAGTACAACGCTATAGCCGGAAATTTCGATCAGTTTCTGCCGCCTGGAGAACCGCAGCCGGATGATTTGTTTAATTCAGGTGTCTACGATTGGGGCGCATTGGGCTTGCATGCGCTGCGGCTGGAAATTGGTGATGATAATTTCTTTGAAACGCTGCGGACTTATTACGACCGTAACAAAGGTGGCAATGTTACGCCAGAAGATTTCATTAGTGCCGCCGAAGATGTGAGCGGGCAAGAACTGAATCCGTTCTTCGATCGCTGGTTTTACAGCGAAACCCTGCCCGAAATTCCAGAGTTGGGGCTATCAGCAGATCCGCTGCTGGGCAGAAACGGCGTGAACCTGTCTGAATTGACCGATCAAACGGTGCAGGTCAGGGTGACAGTGAGCGAGGAAACGGTTGCCTACAACAATAAAGGTGGCTTCTATAAGGTTGATAATGCCAGCGGGATCGTAGCTGATCCGCTAACAGGTGCACGCATTTCTCCTGGAGATCCTGGATATGCTGAAGCCGCGCTAAAGCAAAGCGTCAAAACCTTAGATGGCGGCGAGGAAACTTTGTCGCTAGAGGGCGGCTTCTACTACGTCCCTTATCTGATCGCCGATGGCAACCCCAATGACTTCTATACACCGTTTAGAACTGCCAACCTAGACAAACTCAGCCATGTTGAGTTCTCTGCACCAGGAACCTACAGTTTTGAAGATCTTCTGTATTTGGGCGATCGAGACTTTAATGACTTCAATTTGGATGTCAAGGTTTTGCCTGTGGCATAAACTGAACTCGGAGTCTTGACGATCGCCCTTTATTGCTTTCTCAAGGCAGCAATTCAGCAAGCAGCAGCCGTAATACAGGGCTGCTGCTTGCTATATGGCGCTACGCGCCTGAATCGAAATCATTTTTATGTAAAAGCCTCGCTACGTGGGGCTTTTACATAAAAATGATTGTCTTAACGTATACGCGTAGTGCCATACATGACCCTAGAAACAGGCTGATCAGAAGCTAGATACAATCCTCACTTTGGAGAAACGGTCAAGACGTAAGGCTGCGAAAACAAGGAGAGCTAGCAATTTGTCCTTAAGTGAGCAGGTGACTAAGATCCGCTGTTGGATTTAATTTTCAGAGATTTATCAAATCTGCAATTCTAAGGGAAAATAAGCAACAACCCCTCACTAAGAATTTGACCGTGGCGCAGGTTGTTCTTGAAAATATCTACAAAAGCTTTCCCCGTCGGCAGGGCAGCAGTCGTGTGGCAAAAGGCGATGCTGCAGCCAGTCCTGAAGCAACCAGTGTCTTGCGCCGGATCAACTTAGCAATCGAAGATGGTGAATTCATGGTGCTGGTGGGTCCTTCGGGCTGTGGCAAAAGTACCCTGTTGCGTTTGATTGCTGGGTTGGAACCGGTGACCGGCGGCAGCATTTGGGTAGGCGATCGGCTGGTTAACGATTTGCCGCCCAAACAGCGGGATATTGCGATGGTTTTCCAGAGCTATGCCCTGTACCCTCACATGACGGTGTACGACAATTTGGCATTTGGCTTGCGGCGAACGGCTGAGCCGCCTGAAGAGAAAGCGACTCGTCCGGCCTGGCTGGAAAGAGCCTTTGTGGGGGCAACCCGACCGCTGCCGCGTGGTCTGCAGTATTGGTCAGCCGAAGAAAAGGCGATCGCTCGGCGGGTGGCAACGGTGGCGCAGATGCTGCAGATCGATCATTTGCTCGATCGGCTACCGAAGCAGCTATCGGGCGGGCAGAAGCAGCGCGTGGCGCTAGGACGAGCAATGGCGCGCAATCCCCAGGTATTTCTAATGGATGAGCCATTGTCTAACTTGGATGCCAAACTGCGAACTGAGACACGGACGCAGATCGTTAATTTGCAGCGAAAACTGGGCATCACAACCATTTATGTGACGCACGACCAGACCGAAGCCATGACGATGGGCGATCGAATTGCCGTTATGAATGCTGGACAGATTCAGCAGATCGCTGCGCCCTTGGAGCTATACAACCAGCCTGCTAATCGGTTTGTGGCAGAGTTTATTGGGTCGCCACCGATGAACTTCATCCCGGTGCAGGTCAAAGCACCGCTGCTGATTCAGCATCCGCTGTTTCGATTTACCCTGCCGGAAAGCTGGGAGACTTTGCTACAGCCGTATGATGGGCGATCGCTCATCCTTGGTATCCGCCCAGAACATCTTAGCCTCAGTTCGCCTGCACCCAAAAATATCCCTGTAAAAGTCGATCACATTGAAGCCTTGGGCAGTGAAACTTATCTAACCGTTAGCTTTGCAGAAACCGCAAATGATGGTGAGGTATCAACCCCCTCACCCTTGCAAGTCCGAATCGAACCCGATCGTCCTGTTCGCATAAGTGAGGCTCTATGGCTGTCTATAGCAGCCGATAAGATCCATTTATTTGACCCAGAAACAACTCTAAGAATTGCGTAAATTTACTTCAAAAGTATCCTCTAGGCACAAGATGTGGTGCCCATTCTTAAGGTAAGTTGCTATTATAAAGTAGCAGACTTGTTTTTGCGGGTCTTGTTTCAAGTGCACTGCTCCGGTTGTCCTGGTTGCAAATAGGTAATTAGGCGATCTGGTGAGATGGTTCAGGGCAATACCTTCTTTGAGAATGAGTTGGGATATTAAGATGTTCTGTAGCCCAGCCGTGGTGTAGAGGTGAGAAGACGATGACTGATACTGCGGCATTTCTAGCAGGGTGTGCTGTCACGGGCGTTGCGGCTCTCTTTTTACTGCGAAATGATTTTGCTATCAGCCAACCGCGCAGCATTCAGTCTGCGCCTAGCCAGCCTGCACCTGCTCAGCCTGCTGCTTCCACGCCTGCCCAAACTGCCTCGGGAATGTTTCAAGACCCGCAGCAAGAGTGGCGATTTCAAACGCAGCTAGAGCAGCAGCAGGGCTTGTCGCGCGACCTTAGCGAACAGTTTAAGCGCCAGCAGACTGATACCGAAGACCTAAAAGGTCAGCTTGAAAAACAGCAAACTCAGACGGAAGACCTGCGCAGCCAGCTCGATAAACAGCAGCGCAATACCGAGCAGCTAATTGCCCAGCTGCAGGAGCAGCAGCGGATTCTCGATAAGGTGGCCGATCAGCGTGATATCAGCCCAGCCGAGCTGCGGCGTGATGCCTCCTCTGGAGAATGGCATGTGACTGCCCTCTGGATCGCGGGTGGCGTTGTACTGGTGATTTTGGTGGGCGGTGGCTTAATTTTTATTGGCATCGTTACCGTCATTTTGCTGTCTTCTCGGCAGAAGAAAACTAGCCGTACGGTGCATGTCGTGCATCCAGTTGCACCGCCCTACAGCTTTGCCGACCAGCCACAGCTTTTGCCGCCTAGCCGAGTTAGAACTAAACCGCCTCGGCAGATCGATTATTACGGAGAATAGGAAGCAAACAGCTTCGCCGTTCGCTTCCCTGCTTGCTCCCTAATGACTGATTTATTTGCGAATACCAGAGCTACCTGCTATTTCGCCGATCGGCTCGGCTCGACCGCCCAAGTATTTTGCCAAAAACTCCTCCGCGATCGCATAAAACTGGATTCGGTTCTCTGGGCGGGCAAATCCATGTCCTTCATCGGGATAAAGGACATATTCCACAGGTTTATTAGCGCTCCGCATTGCCTCCACAATCTGGTCGCTTTCGGCTTGCTTCACTCTAGGATCATTGGCTCCCTGTCCAATCAGCAGCGGCTTTTGAATGCGATCGCAGAAGAACAGCGGCGATCGAGATTTGAGAAACTCAGCTTCGGTTTCTAGATTGCCGATGCGGAGATACATCTTGTTGAGCAGCGGTGCCCAGTAGGGCGGAATGCTTTGCAGCAGTGTTAACAAATTGCTGGGTCCGACGATGTCCACGCCTGCCGCAAAGATTTCCGGCGTGAAGGTGAGTCCCACCAACGTGGCATAGCCGCCGTATGAGCCCCCCATGATGGCGATTTTAGCTGGGTCTGCGATGCCTTGCTGAGTTAGCCAAGCCACTGCATCCAATAAATCTTCATGCATTTGGGCTGCCCACTGGCGATTGCCCGCATTGACAAAAGCTTTGCCGTAGCCCGTTGAGCCTCGGAAGTTGACCTGCAGCACAGCATAGCCTCGGTTGGCGAGCCACTGCGCCTGTGGGTCATAACCCCAAGTATCTCTTGCCCAAGGACCCCCGTGAACGAGCAGCACAGTGGGTAGGGCTTGTGCTTCAATACCAATGGGTAGCGTCAGATAGCCGTGAATCGTTAAGCCATCGCGGGCATCGTAGGCGATCGGCTGCATTGCTGCCAGCGTCACCTTCTCTAGGTCAGGCTTATTGCTAAACAGCAGCGTGGTGGTGCGGCTGGCGCGATCGTAGACGTAGTAATAAGCTGGACCGTCATCTGTCGTATAAGACACCAACCAGCGATCGTCTGCCAAAGTGCGGCTGCCGATGTTGTATTCGCCGGGATGAGCTTGGGCGATTGCCTGTAGATCGTCTGTGATGCTGGGATCTAACACTTGCCAGTCCAGCTTGTCGCGGTAGAAGGCTACGGCTTGCAGCGTATGTCTTGTTGGATGGGTAACGATGCCGCCAACATCGTATTGCGGATCTTCAGCGATCACGGTTTCGGCACGGGTTGCCAGGTTGAGGGCAAGCAAGCGCTGAGCATTGGCATCGTGGCTGCCAACAAGGTAGAGAATATCCCCGTCTGCCGAAAAGCTAACAGCATAGCCTTCGTCTTCTGCACCCCAGTGCCGCAGCACTTCCCAATTGTCGCCCTCTGAGTCGCTGCGATACAGCAGATCGGAGCCGCCATCGGGGGTGGCAGCGATCGCTGCGCGCACTTGGAACCGAGCATTCACCGTCCAGCTGACAATGTTGCCGGGATTCTCTACTTCAAACCAGACGGCGCCAGTTTTTAGATCGACTCGATACACGTCAAAGCTTTGGGGATTGTTGAGGTTAAGCCCTACCAAAAATTCGCTTGGGAAGTCAGGGTTAAGGTCGATCGGCTGAGCTTTCACATCCTGGAAAGGTGTGAGATCGCGCACTCGTTTGGTTTGAATGTTGACTGCAAAACAGTGAAAGTTTTCATCCCCGTCGGCATCCTGCAGGTAAATCAAATGCTCTCCATCGTATGCCCAGAAATAGCTGCGGATACCGCGCTTTTTGTCGTTGGTGATGGGGTGAGCGTCTTGTTCGGGTTGCTCCAATGTCCGCAGCCAAACTTGCAGCACGTTCTTGTCATCGGGCGCAATGTAGGCAAGGTATTTGCCATCGGGCGAGAGCTGTGGACGAGCGCGCTCTGGGTTGCCAAACAGAACTTCACGGGGAATTAAAGGTGGCAGTTGTGCGGTTTGCATGGGTGTACCTAATCGCGTAGGACTATGGGTAAATTAACCTGAAAGATTTTTTGTGAAAAAGGCAGCGTAATCGACTTTTTCACAAAAAATCTTTGGTTTTATTAGATTTACAATCCATAGCGATCGTAGATCACTCCGCTTCAGTGTGGCTGTCTCCATGTACGGAGCGCCCAGCATTTGGGGCTGATTAGCCGCCAATCATCGCTTAGCCGCTAATCATCACGTTGATCGACGCCATCGGTCACCGTGTCATCGTCCAGCCCAGAGAAGCGACCCGGATTGCCGAACCAGTTAAAGTCGCTGACGCGGAGGGTGAGTGCTGCTGCTTCACGAATAGGGCTGAAGTTGAGAGAAACGGCATAGGTGCGGCGGTTGTATTCCAGCGTATAGATGGTGTCGATCGTCCGGTCATCTTCGAGGTTGAGGGAGGTTTGAATCCCGAACGTGAATGGACCAAAAATTTGCTGCGTTAAACCCAACGTCAGGACTCGTTCATCTTCTAGGCGATCGAACCGGAAAGGCGATTCGCCCTCGCGAGCAGTCTCAGAATAAGAAACCCGAAACGCCGTGTAGTCGAAAAAGTCCCTGGAGAAGTGCCCAAATTGCCCAGATAGCGTCAAAATTCCCCGGAGGCTAGCCTGGATGTCGCCGTTACTGTAGGCACTATATACCCCACGCACCTCTGGAGACAGCGCTACGTAAGGCACAATCGGATTGGGCGTATAGCGCAGCCCTTCGGTGGCTGTTGGCGGTAGTGGCGTACCGATCCAGAGGTAAAAAGGACGACTGACGGCAGCGCTAGCCTGGTAGCGGGTTAGATCAATCCTGTTATTGTCTCGAATTGGCTCCAGCAGGTCGAGCCGATCGGTATCCGCGTTGATAAACTGAATTCCGCCCTGATAGGAAAGATTGATGCCCGTATTGCCCAGCACAATATCCGGCGAGGTAACGACAAAGCCCAAACTGCTCTGAACGGTTTGGAAGCCTAACGAACCGTTAAACAGGCGATCGCGGTAGCTGTATTCCAGAGCCAGCGTATGGTCGCCGATTCGCTGCCTTGCCCTGAGGCTAGCGCGGAGGTTGTCTTCTACCTCGCTTAAATCCAAGCTGGTGAGGACGGCTTCACCCGTGAGACTGGTGTTGCGACCAAGGTTGGCATCTAGCCGCGATCGCAGTCCAAACGAAGAGCCATCAAAGAAATTACCGTTGTCGTAAGCCCGTTGCACCAAGAGCTGAGGCGTGAGCGAGAAGCGAACGACTGGTGTATTCAGCACCTCAAACGGTCGTTCGATAAAAAAGCCGCCCCGATCGCGCTCGTCAAAACCAAACTGCACCAGTCCCGGTTCGCGTTCGCGGTTGTCAAATACGATTCGATCGCGCAGCAGCGGCAGCGAAAGCCCTTGGTCAAAGACAACCCGTGGGTTTCTGGCCCGCAGTTCGCTGGCAGTTTGGGAGATTCGCCGGAAGGTCACTCTAGGCGATCGAATTTCCAACTCTGGCGGCGAGAAGGGATCGTTGGTAATGCGGACGTTCGTGCCCACCCAGCCATCTGGTGTAAAGTCAACCCGTTCGGCTTCGTAGCGGAGACGATTGACATCGCCCCTTGCCCCCTGAACGTTGGTTTGGTTGCCGCCGGAAACCCCAAAGGTAATGCCGCCCGGACTGCCCAAAACCTGCAGCGGCTGGTCTGCCCGAATTTGATCGCCCGTGGATACAGTTGGGTTTGGGAGGGTCGCTTGATTATTTGCTTGATTGTTCGACTGATTATTCGATGGGGTTGGCGCAAAATCTTGTTCTGTTGCGGCAACATCAATCTGCCCACCTGCTCCAAAAATTGAGCCGTCGCCTTGCACAAAGTTATACTCGAAGCGATTGCCCTGCAGCACCTGCTGCCCCTGTGTTAGCGTCACATTGCCTTCTGCTACCGCAATCCGATTGGGCAAGTTTACCTGAATCCGATCGGCAGACAAAACAGCTTGCCGGAACCGCATCACAGCATTGCCTTCAGCCGTAAACACTTGCTGGAGCTGATTAAATTCTTGGCGATCGGCATTGAGTTCAATGACTTCTGCTGCCGCCTCTTGGTCAACCGGTGGACTGTTGCCGCGCGGCGTTCTTGGCGCTGGCGCTTGCCCCGGTGGTATTTGCCCCGGTGGGGTTTGCTCTGGAGTGTCAGTGCCTTCTCCCTGCCCGGGAATCCTCAGGATTTGTCCGTCGGCGGGAGGCGCAGTAGGCGTGCCATCGGCAGGTGCGTTGGGGAGTTGCTCCGGCGCAGCGGGCAGCGGAACCGGTGTGGAATTGGGCGTTGAATTGCTAGAGGGAGGCTCTGGGTTTGGAGAAGGCTGGGTTTCGGGCAGCGTTGGTGCAACAGACGGCGGAAACGGCAGGGATTGCTCTGAGGGTGGGTCGGGTGACTGATTAAGCTCAGCTCCTGCTTGGGAGGAGCGAAACGAAGGGCGCACCAGAGGCTCGGGCGAGGCTGGCTGCGGTGGTGCAACACTCTGCCCTGCCCAATGCGAAGCAGGCGATGATGCGATCGGTTGCAGATCAGGGATAACCGACGAGCCATATTCACTAGGGAGTGAACTGGCAGCAGAACTGGGCGAGGGAAAACTGGGTGGGGGAGCAGAAGCCGAATTGGGCGCTGTGTTGGGCAAATCCGGTTGAGCGATCCCTCGCTGCAGAGGCTCCCCCAGTTCTGCTGCGGTTGCAGCCGATGCATGAGCAACAGGTGCGCTCGCTGCAGGTGCAACCGCGCTAGATTCTGGTGCAGAAGGATGGGTGGAAGCTGCAAGCGAAGAAAGCACAGCACGGCTTTCCTCAGCCGGTCTAAAATCAACGACCGGAGGCGGGGGCGGCGGAACCGAATAGGGCATACTTTCAGCGGGACACAACAGACGGACAGCCCAACCCAGAACTTAGCCGTCCTCAATGGAAGAACGAAGCCTGAGGTCAACAGGGTTTAGCAACTGCAAAGTTTAGCAGATGCAGAACCAATAGACCCAGCACTTGTGAACTTAATCACCGCTCTTACTCTAGATCCCGGCGGTTGGGGTTACGCGCCGGATCGTTTGATAGAAATCCAAACACGAACAGCCCCACAAAGAAAAGAACGACAACGTAAACAACAATCTTAAGCGTCAGCATTAGTCAGAACTCCCACAGCAAATTTTTCTAAAAAAATAAGCTTTCTTATCATACAGGAGCATGGCGCGTCCAAGATGACATCTAGCGCGCGGGGGGAGAGTGCAGCTGAAACGTTCTGGATTGGTCTGAGTTGTTTGTCCCTGCTGCGAAAGTTTTTGTTCCGCGATCGCCCAATTGCATTCCGCTAGAGGTCTGCCACAGTTTTGCAAAGTAAGCTCCGGACTCAGCAACTCGCAGGCGGCGCGCTACAGCCCCTCCCAGCAGCGCAGATTCCCGCTCCCCTCGATCGCCAACGCCCCTACATAGTCGGCAGCAGGTTCTAGATGCAGCACAGACCAAGTAGTGCTCGGGCTGCCTGCTGTTGTGAGTTGGTGAGCCGCCTTCGCCAAACTCCACTGGGGAATTTCTACCTGCTCCAGCCCACTTAAACCTGTGCCGATCGCCTTCAGTACAGCTTCCTTGCAAGTCCATAGCTGCAAAAACGCTAGCTGTCGCTGTGCAATTGGCAGCGCCACCAAGTTTTTGTACTCTACCGGGGAGAAGAACCGTTGCGCCAGCGCTTCTACTTCCGAAAGGGCACGGGGCAAATATTCCACATCCACACCCACTTGGCGATCGCGCCGCACCGCATACAGCGCTAGCCCGTGCGAATGGGAAACGTTAAACTGCAGCTCAGGCGCACTGACCAAAAATGGCTTGCCGCGATCGCCATAGCCAAACTGCAGCTCAGCAGGGTCGATCGCCAGATATTGCCCCAAAACCTGCCGCAGCCTTGCCCGCCCCACCACAAAATGCTGACGGTCTTGGGCACGCCGGTAGCGATCGGCGCGCTGACGCTCATCCGCAGATAGGACGGCAAAGCCAGCAGGGCCGATTGGCTGATCTAACTGGATGCGCCACAGGTGAATTTCGGAGATTGGCAGGGAAAGCGAGGCAGGCGGAGCTTGCCAGAGCGTAGAAATGGTGGAATGGCTGGAGTCTTTCATGGTTCAGCGGCATCAGCGAACGGTCTGGTCGAGGACTGCCTGCATGCCCCAAAAGATGATCTGCGGGTCGGTAGTGATTTTTGCAGCAAGGCTGGGGAACCGCTGGGCGATGCAGGCTGAGAGGAGCTGGCTGTCGCCGCCCGTCAGGACGATCGCACTGTGGGCAAAGGATTGCAGCCAAGCCTCCACAAAGTCGTGCAATCCGGCAAGCAGCATGTAGAGAATGCCGCTTTGAATCGCTTGTGGGGTGTTGTTTGCCCAACGAGGGGGCATCGCTAAGGTTTCAGTCGAAAGGGCGGGCAGGGCAGCAGTGTGTTCGTGGAGCGATCGCATTTGAAGCTGCAATCCGGGTAGAATCGCTCCGCCGTGCAGATTCCCCTCCGAGTCCGCCCCTGTAACGGTTAGCGCTGTGCCAGCATCAATCACCAGCACCGGAAAGCCATAGCGATTACCCGCTCCGCAGAGGCTGAGGGCGCGATCGATGCCCAAAGTTGAATAAAGCCGCCCTACAGGCACTTGTTCTAGCGTCAACACCTGCGCGAAAGGGTAGGTTTGCCAAAGCTGCGTCTGAGACGGTACAACTGAAGCAATCCACAGCGGCAGATTGGCTGGCAGATCAGGTGCATTAACGGCGATCGAGCTGAAGTCTGGCGACTGGACAAGCGCTCCGACCACATTCTCTGGTAAATGCGGTAAATCCCAGGTTGCCTTCAGCTCTCCTGCGGCAAACCATGCCCAGTGCAAACGTGAACTGCCGATCATGAGAGCGAGCCAAGCGGAAGGAGGCATAAATTGAGGAAGTGGGATAGCGAATTTAGAGCAATTAGAAGCAGCTTAAGATTCCATTTTTCACCAATTCTTAAACATCCTCTCAAAATGCAATTCCCTTCGCAGTTGATACTAAGGGCAGTTACAGCACTTTGCGCTAAACAAGATCAAATTATTTTTGAAAGCCGCGCTTTGCATGGCTTTCAAAAATAATTTTTGATCTATTACAGCGAAAACTGCTGTAATGCGGGGGTTGCTAAAACTGATACAACGGTCTTTACTCCCCTCCGTTCCTCTACTCCCCCACTCCCCTATGACCCTAATTTTTGGACGTGAAACCTGCGGCACTCTTCAAACAGCGGCAGCGCGAGAGTGGTTGGTGACCAATGGGATTGGCGGCTATGCCTGCGGCACGGTGGCTGGAGTGCTGACTCGGCGCTACCATGGCTTGCTGGTTGCAGCGCTCCAACCGCCGCTGGGGCGAACATTGATGTTCACTAAGCTGGAAGAAGTGATCCACTACGGTGAGCAGGTGTATACGCTCAGCAGCGATCGCTGGGCGGATGGCAGCATCGATCCACAGGGCTATCGGCATATTGAACGGTTTGCGCTGAATGGGATGGTTCCCTGCTGGCGCTATGCTTTTGGGGATGGGCTGCTGCAAAAGCAAATTTGGATGCAGCAGGGAGCCAATACGACCTATGTGCACTACGAGCTGCTGCGTGCCAGCCAGCCAATCGCCCTGATGGGAAAAGCGCTGGTTAATTACCGCGACCACCATGGCAGCATTCGCAGCTGGGGCTGGCGAATGGCAGTCGATCGGGTGGATCAGGGGGTGAGCGTGGTGGCGTTTCCGGAGGCGGCTCCGCTGTATTTGTTGAGCGATCGGGCAGAGGTGCTGACGCTGCACGACTGGTACTACAGCTTTGATTTATCAGTGGAGCGGTATCGGGGGCTGAGCGATCGAGAAGACCATTTGCACTGTGCAACGTTTCATATCACCCTGTATCCGGGCGAGTCTGTCACCATTGTGGGCAGTACAGAGGCAGAGCCAGACCTGCAGGGGAGCAATGCCCTCAAGCAGCGGCAGGCATATGAGCAAAAATTACTGAACCTCTGGCGAACCGATCGTCCTCTGGCTGCTAGAGACTCATCGAGCTGGGTAAGCCAGCTTGTGCTAGCGGCGGATCAGTTCATTGTCAATCGTTCGGTGACGCCGCAAAGCTTGGTAGAGCCGGGAGCGACGGCTTCCAACGGGATGCTTAATGGCAAAACCGTTATTGCCGGATATCCCTGGTTTAGCGACTGGGGGCGGGATACAATGATTAGCCTGCCCGGATTGACCTTATCTACAGGGCGATCGGAATTGGCACGGCTGATTCTGCGGACTTTTGCCAACTATGTCGATCAAGGGATGCTGCCGAATCGCTTCCCAGATGCTGGAGAAACGCCAGAATATAACACGGTGGATGCCACGCTCTGGTACTTTGAAGCGATCCGCCAATACTATAAAGCCACCCAGGATGACGATCTGCTAATGGAGCTGTATCCTGTGCTGGCAGACATCATCCACTGGCACTGTCGCGGGACTCGCTTCAATATTCATCTGGATCCAGTTGATGGATTGCTTTATGCCGGGGAAACTGGCGTGCAGCTCACCTGGATGGATGCCAAGGTGGGCGACTGGGTGGTGACCCCGCGCACGGGTAAGCCGATCGAGGTCAACGCCCTCTGGTACAACGCCCTGCGCACCATGGCAAAATTCGCCCGACAGCTCGGCAAGCCGCATCAGGAATATGAGGCAATTGCCGATCGCACTCTCGCTCGCTTCGTCCGTTTCTGGAATGAGGAACTGGGCTACTGCTATGACGTGCTCGACAGCCCCACGGGCAATGATGCCTCGCTGCGCCCTAATCAAATCTTTGCGGTTTCCCTGCCCGAAAGCCCTCTGACGCCAACCCAGCAAAAAGGCGTGGTGGATGTTTGCGGACGATCGCTGCTCACGTCCTACGGGCTACGCTCTCTTGCACCCACGCATCCTGACTACCAGGGGTACTACGGCGGCAGCCCCCGACAGCGCGATGGCGCTTATCATCAGGGCACAACGTGGGGTTGGCTGCTGGGTGCCTTTGCGATCGCCCACCTGCGGGTGTACCAAGACCCTGCCCAAGCGCGGCAGTTCCTAGAGCCAATGGCAGACCATCTGGGCGATCATGGAGTTGGCAGCCTCAGCGAAATTTTTGATGGTGACCCGCCTTTCACCCCACGCGGCTGTTTTGCGCAGGCTTGGACGGTGGCAGAGGTGCTGCGGGCGTGGTTAGCAACGGAGCGGTAGCGTCATCACGCCTGTTGGCTGCTGGCTATCCTTGAGTGACTTCAGCCTAGATTGAGCTGACGCTTGACTTCAGCAAGCGATACAGTTTGTGTTTGCCTTGCTCGTTGGTCTAGCAGTGCCATTAGTTTCTGGTTGCGCCGCGTTTTGGCTATTTCCACATCAAAGTCATCCATTGCACTCAAGATGAACTCACGCCCATCGGCGAGTTCTAGAATTACGTCCTCGCTTTCAGCCTGCTCTAGCAAGTCCTGAAGTTCGTCAGACTTCTGTGAAATTTTAATGGTCTTCATAACTCGTATTCCTGCCCATGTACAAAGAGTATATTTCCTTGTTTGTAGCCGATCGCTGCAATTTTGACGATCGGCAGCGCTTTATCCACATCGTAGAACACGCGGAAGGCATCGATGCGAAGCTCCCATTCGGCGAGGGTGTTGGGTCGAAGTCGCTTGCGATTGCGAGTTAGCAGAGTGGGCTGGTACTGAAGTTGTTCCTCGATCGCCTGAATGATTTGCCGCTGTTCATAGGCTCTAAAACCTTGCAAATCTTCTAGGGCTGCGAGGGTGAGGCTAATCTGGAACATTACCTGTGGAACCGACTTAGCGCTCCAGCTCTACCTGATTGATCGTCTGAATCCTGCCTTGTTCATCGACCATCCACACCTCGTAGTTAGCAATTACATCGCCGTTTTTGTCTAGATCAACCGTGCCGCTGACGCCTTCATAATCAATATCTTTCCCTTGCTTGAGCAACTGGATCGCTTGGCACAAGTCTGTGACTTCTTCACCCGGCGGATTGGCGACAGGTCGGAGCTGGTCTTTGAGCGCCTTTCCTTGGTTAGACTGAGCTGCCTGAGCTGCCAGAATCAACAGCGCTAAGGCATCCCAGGCTTGAGGAACCTGTAGCCCCGGTGTAGAGCCTTGTTTCTCTTGCCAGAGCTTATAGAAGCTATCGCTGGTGGGGCTTTTAACAGTTGGCGAAGTGCCGATCGCTCCATTCAGAAAGAACTTACCATCGACCGATTGCCCTACGGTTTCTACGAAGCTTGCATTTCGGGCTTTATTTGTGAGCAAGACTTGCACGTCTCCGGCTAACCCTTCTGCATAAGCAACCTGTAGCAGCTGGCTACCCTGACGGCGGTCAATTGCGGCAATCACTCCGTCTGGTAGCTCGCCATTGGGAAGAAACGCGCTGAGCGCTCCATAATCCAATTCGCTCTGCGGGTCGTAGCGGCTAGGATTGGTTTTGTTCAACACCTTGCCGCCTAGCTTTTCAAACTCGGCAACAAAGGCTTTCTCAAACGCGATGCCATTCGTATCATTGCTGACCAAGGTTGAAACTTGCTTTAAGCCGCGCTGCTTTGCTAGCTGTGCTAAGGCGATCGCTTGCTGCGTCTCAGAGGGAATTGTTCTTGCCCAGTAGCCTTGATACTCGCCCTTTTGCGCTCGGCTTGTGAAGGTGGGGCTAGTGTTGTTGGGGGAGATGACCGGAATGCGGTTTTGGACTGCCACTTTCATGGCTGCGGCAGCCACGGCATCATTGGCAAAATTGCCCAAAACAGCGCTAACGCGGTCTTGCTTAGCAAGCTGAGTCATAGCAGTTGTCCCTGTCTTGGGGTTTGCCTGATCGTCTTTCACAACCAGATCGATCGGTAGCCCATTGACTCCGCCGCAGGCGTTGACCGTGTTAGTAATCAGCGGCAGCACTTCCAGAATTGGTTCACTTGCAGTTGCCAAAGCGCCTGTGGCAGGCAGAACCGCGCCTAGCTTCAGCCTTGTCTGACTTGGGTCTGGCGCTGGCGGAGCCGGGGCCGCTTGCTGACAGGCAGCTAGCCCAGCCGTGAGCAGCACTAAAGCGATTGAGGAGGCGATCGCTCTGAGACGAATGCCACCCGAAAAATCAACGCTCTGCATCAGAAATCGCCCTCTAGTTTTGCTTGCAATGGATTGTGGGGACAGAGTTCTACAGCAGTTAGTGGTAAGACCGGACGAACCCGCCGCTCACGCACTAATTGCCCAAGCCCTGTTCTATATCAGTAGATGCAATGCGGACTAGTTCAAGCTGGTTCTGCCCAAACTTGTTGCCCAGTTTAACCTGTCCTAGAGTTTAATCTGCTGCAAGTGAGCACGCGGATTGACCGTGCGGTTCGCTCGAATGGTTTCATACGCTTCGCGCTCAACCGGCGTTAGATCGGTAGGCGGCACAATCACCACTTTCACGAGCTGATCGCCACGTCCCCCTTTGGTGAGCCAGCCTTTGCCGCGGAGCCGCAGCGTCTGACCAGAGCGGATACCTGTGGGAATGTTCATAGTCACTGTGCCATCGGGAGTTGGTACTTCGATTGCTGCCCCCAAAACAGCTTCGTCCGGAGCGATCGGCACTTCGCACACTAAGTTGTCGCCTTCAAATTGGAAAAAGGAATGAGGCTGCAGCGCTACCACGAGGTATAGATCGCCCCGGTTAGTACCGTAAGGACTCGCTTGCCCCTTTCCCTTCACCCGAATCCGACTTCCTGGCTTTGCGCCTGCCGGAATTCGTACGGTAATCGTTTCATTGCCCAAGTTCAGCCGTTTTTGCGCCCCATGAAACGCTTCTGAGAAACTCAACACTAGAGTGGATTCCAGATCCTGACCGGAAGCCGTTTGTTCGTTAGAGCCACCAAACCCAGTGCCGTTTGGACTGGTGCGATAGCTGTAGGTACGCCCACCAGCTGCACCGGGCGTGGTACCAAATCGACCCAGAAGTTCATTGATGAACTCGTCAAAATTGCCGTACTGGCTGAAGTCAAAGTTGTTAAAGTCGGCGCTGCCTCCACCGTATCCAGGATTAGGCGACCAGCCGCCGCCTGCCGCCTGCTTCCAATACTGACCAAACTGATCGTATTTCTTGCGCTTGTCAGAGTCAGATAGAACTTCGTAGGCTTCCGTTACTTCTTTAAACTTCGCTTCTGCCGTCTTGTTTCCAGGATTTACGTCAGGGTGATACTTGCGCGCTAGCTTCCGGTAAGCCTGCTTAATCTCATCGGTGCTTGCAGCCTTACCCACACCCAACATGGCATAGTAGTCTTTGAAGTCAGTCGTTGCCATTAATTTTAATTTCCTCTATCCCTATAACCGCTTGTATACAGTCTTCTGCTGCCTCTAACCTAGCAAAGGTTAACTCAGAACGGAGTTCGGTATAGAGCTTGGCAATAGAGGAATTTCCGAACCAGTCGCCGCCACTCTAATTAGATCGTCTAGCCCATCGCTAGGATGAGGGGGCGCGCCTTGGAGCTGACGATGCATCCGCTGAATCACTGCTTCAGGAACTTGGCGATCGCGTTGACAATTGCGCTGCAGGCATAAGGGTAAGGACGTGTCTAGCCAGATGCCCGTAATTCGCTGAAATCCGCTGGCGCGAACCATCGCGATCGCTGCTCGTCGATTGCGGCGACGGACATTTGTCGCGTCGTAAATAGCGACGGATGATCGTCCGGCTAGGGCTGCTGTAGCTGCCTGCTGGAGCTGCCGTCGCAGCGTTTGCTCAATTAAACTCCATTCACCCTGGATCGCCTCATCGCCAAACAGCTCGGCGCGGATCGCATCGGTAGAAATGAGGGCCCAATCGGGGCAGACTTGCTGGAGCCGAGCCGCCAGCGTGGATTTGCCGCTGCCCGGCAATCCGATGAGCAGAATCAGACGGGGAATAGACATTTGAACGCACTATTTGAAGAAGGAATGCAGCGACTCCTTCTTCAAATTTATACGGGTTACCCCTTACCCCCGATGCAGCTAACTTCCTATGCAGCGGAGGACTGCTATATGGGTTTAGATGATGGTTCCATCGGGAATCGTGGCGTTCTTCAGCGTCACAACGATGCCGCTGCGGATGTGGAAGCCAAACTCTTCGCGCTGTGCCTCTTCAACTCTGTCTTTGTTAATGATTTGCACATCCCGACCAATCCGGGAGTTCTTGTCAATGATGGCGCGGCGAATCGTTGTATTTTCGCCAATCCCAATAGGAACTAGCCCCTGAGCAACATCTGCCTGCCGTGCTTCGTAAGGCTGATAAAAATCAGCTCCCATCAGCAGCGAGTCTTGAATGGTACAGCCAGATTCTATACGGGTGCGAATTCCCAGCACTGAGTGATGGATCTGGCAGTTCTTCAAGATACAGCCATCGCCGATCATCGTTTCGGTCACTTGGCAGTTCAAAACTTTGGTAGGTGGCAGCGATCGCCCTCTGGTGTAGATGGGTGCTTTCTCGTCGTAGAAGCTGAAAGGCGGCTGAGGCTGCTGGGTTAGCGCCAAGTTTGCTTCATAGAAGGCTTCGATCGTCCCGATGTCTTCCCAATAGCCTTTATAAAGGAAGGCTTGAATATTGTGGGTTGGAGCAGCTGCAGGCAGCATTTCTTTGCCGAAGTCTGTCTGGTCAGCGTATTTCTTTAGCAGCTCCGTCAGCACCTCTGCTTTGAAGACGTAGATCCCCATCGAAGCGATGTAGGGGCTTTGCTGCGCTTCTTCGGGCGTCAAGCCAAGCTTGGTTGTGTCCACCCGCATTTCCCGAAGCGCATCGCCTTTGGGCTTTTCGCTGAAATCTACAATCCGCCCGCTTTCATCCATCTTCATCAAGCCGAAATCAGACGCGCGCTTTTCGTCGATCGGCAGCACAGAAATCGTGATGTCAGCGTTGGTTTCGCGGTGGCGATTGATGAACTGGCAGTAGTCCATCCGGTAGAGGTGATCGCCCGATAGAATTAGATACTCGCTGGCTTTCCACTCTTGGAACAGCCACATATACTGACGCACCGCATCTGCTGTTCCCTGAAACCAGTTCGGGTTTTCTGGGGTTTGCTGCGCTGCCAAAACTTCCACAAACCCTTCGCTGAAGCCTGTAAAATTGTAAGTCCGCGTGATATGGCGGTTCAGCGAGGCGGAATTAAACTGAGTCAACACGTAGATGCGAAAAATCTCTGAATTGATGCAGTTGCTTACAGGAATGTCAATTAATCTGTATTTGCCTGCCAGAGGCACAGCCGGTTTTGCCCGCAGTTTGGTCAGCGGATATAGTCGAGTACCCGCACCGCCGCCCAGAATAATGGCTAAAACTTTCTTCACGATGACCTCTTAACTGCTTCTTAACAACCAATCAACTCCCACCCTCAGTTTCTAATTGTCGGTCGAAGTTTGCAAGGGCTAAAAGGAAGAAAATTTGTAGCTGAAGGATGAGAAACAGCAGATGAGGAGCAATCGGGGATCGAACGCTAAACGGTGGGGATCAGCGCATTCTCCCTTCGATCCTGCACACAATTGACCGGTTACAGTGAGGACAAAAATCTGACTTTAGAGGGACAAGTGGCAGAATTTTTCGATCGCGACCCGCTTAATCAGCCGCCTGATTTTCAGCCTGCTTCACAACTTAGCCCAGCAGAGCTGCAAGAGTGGCAGCGTATCCTGGAGGCAGCAAACCGGAACAATATCTGGTGTCATTGTCGGATGTGCGATCGCGAATGGATCGCTTCTGCCCAAGTTCCTTGCAGCTGTGGTAGTCGCAGTGTTGAATATATTGCCTGCTGGCAATTTCCAGATGATTGAACCAGATGATTGAATCTCTATTGCCATGCCGTTGTGGCGGTTGCTACATCAGGAAACACAGTCGGCGCTTTTGTAGTCAGAATAAAGGAACAGGGCGCGCTGCAATCCCTGTCTGGCTCTATGAGAAGCGATCGAAAGAAATTTAGTATTATTACGCTGTTTGTGGTGTTGGCGGCAGCTGGCGCGGTAGGAGGCGTTTATGCGGCAAACTGGGTCGCGCAAATGAACCGCATCCGTAGCCTGTTGGAAACCAGAGAATGTCCAGAGTGCAACCTGCAGCGCGCCAACCTAGAAAGACTAGATTTACGCAAAGTGAACCTGCAGGGTGCAAATCTGCAGGGTGCAAATCTGCAGGGCGCACAGCTGGGTCAGGCTGATTTGCGACAGGCAAACCTCCGCAACGCCAATCTTGAAGGGGTAGATTTTGGCTGTCATGCCTACAGCTTTAGCGTTCGCAGCGACAGCAGCGCCGATCTGGGGGTGCGCCTAGAAAGTAGTCCAATCGTCCCCAACGATCCACAAGATACTCCCCCCGGTTTTAACTTCAACACCACTGACAAAGGCGCTACCCTTAGCCTTAACTTGGGCGGCTGTGCAAATCTGCAGGGGGCAAACCTGCAGGGCGCAACCTTACCAGATGGCTCAATCCTGCGGTAGTTCAGCTGGCTCGCCCAGCCATTTAGATTAAATGTTGGTAGGGAAATGCCAGCATGGCTTTTTCTGGCTGGGGAATTTGAAACAAACGGCGAGCGTGTTTGCCTTTCCACATCACCACCTCAAACCGCTACCGCAGGAGATCGGCTCTGGATTCAGGACTTAAGAAAAGGCACTACGACAATCGATCTGACGATTTTTGTGTGATCGTCAGAAGCAGCCAGAACTCAACGATTTGTGCTGAAATCCTGACTAAATAAACCTTTTATTAGCTAATTACCGGCAAAGGCTAGTGCAAGAAATGGCGAACCCCTGTAAAGACCATCACCAGCCCCAGTTCATCTGCCGCTTTGACTGAATCGGCATCGCGCAGGCTGCCCCCGGGTTGCACGATCGCCGCAATTCCAGCAGCGGCTGCCGTTCGCACAGAATCATCAAACGGAAAAAAGCCATCGCTGGCAAGGGTTGCACCCTTAGCGGCGGCTCCGGCTTGCTCCAAGGCAATTTGTACAGAGCCGACCCGATTCATCTGCCCTGCCCCAACCCCGATCGTTGTGCGATCGCGGCTGATGACGATCGCGTTGGATTTGACATGCTTGCACACCTTCCAAGCAAACAGGAGTTCTGCGAGCTGGCTCTCGCTGGGCTGGGCTACCGTCACAACACGCCACTCTGCCGGGTCACTGGGTTGGGTATCGGCTGCCTGTACCAAGAAGCCTCCAGCGATCGGCTTCAGGTCTTGGGCTGTGCTGCTCGTCAGGTCGGGCAGCGTCAACACCCGCACTTTCGATTTGGCGCTGAGAATTTGCGCGGCTTCTGGGTCGCAGCCCGGTGCAACTACACACTCCAGGAAAGTTTTCGTCAGGGCGGTGGCAGTGGCGGCGTCGATCGAGCGATTCAGCGCCACAATGCCACCAAATGCTGAGGTGGAATCGGCATTAAAGGCTTTCTCATAGGCTTCTAGCAGGCTGTCACCGAGCGCTGTTCCGCAAGGGTTTGTATGCTTGATAATTGTGGCTGCTGCCTGCGATTCCGGAAACTCCGTAATAATTCGCCGTGCTGCCTCCAAATCCACCAGGTTGTTGTAGCTCAGCTCTTTGCCTTGCAGCTTGGTGGCGGCTGCCCAGCCGGTTGGAGCGGCTCCCGTTTGATACCATGCTGCGGGCTGGTGTGGGTTTTCGCCGTAGCGGAGCGATTGCAGCTGGGTGCCAGCAAGGGAGAAGGAAGAAGGATGAAGCAGGTTGCCCTCCTGCGGTGTGAGGGAGGAGGTGGAGCCTGCCTCCATCCGTTCTAGGTAGGTGGCGATCGCCGCATCATAGGCTGCTGTATGCTGAAAAGCTCTCAGGGCGCAGGCTTGGCGAAATTCAGGACTGGAAGTACCATGCTGCTGGAGTTCGTTCAGGTATTCGTTGTACTGAGCGGGATTGCAAAGCACGGTCAGATGGGCAAAATTCTTGGCGGCGGCTCTCAGCATGGCGGGTCCGCCAATATCGATTTGCTCGATCGCCTCTGGCAGGGTGACATTAGACTGGGCGATGGTTTGCTCAAATGGGTAGAGGTTAACCACGACAAGGGCGATCGGGCGAATTTGATTGGCTTCTAAATCTGCTAGGTCTGCCGCTAGATCTTGCCGCGCCAAGATGCCACCGTGGATACGTGGGTGCAGAGTCTTGACGCGCCCCCCTAAAATTTCTGGCGATCCTGTGTAGTCTGAAACTTTTGTAACTGGAATCCCAGCGCTTTGAATGGCTTTGGCAGTGCCACCGCTGCTAATTAACTCGAAGCCAAATTCACTCACTAACCGCTGAGCCAGTTCTACGATGCCGCTTTTGTCGGAGGTACTTAGCAACGCTAACTGTGTCATGACTTTGCAACCTTACGTTTCAACAGTTCGATCTCTGAGGACAGTCGCTAGCCTGCTGTGGCTAGCGCATTTTGTGGTGTAGTGGCGATCACTACACCGCCAAAAATTGCGTAACATAGCGCTACACGCATGCGTTAGAGCAAATCTTTCATGCAGAAAGAATCTCAATCCAGGCGCGTAGTGCTGTACAAGTCCTGCTCCTGTCAGAATCAACGGTTTCGGTGCAAAAATCAACCTGCTGACTTTCTCCCTAACAAAAGTTAGGCGCGAAGGATTAACCCTTCACGCCTTTTGCAAGAAAATTATTAGACCAACATCTTCTCTAGTGCGTCTGCATCAGGGATACAGAGGACATCTCGATCGCGTTGGATCAACCCTTTCTTTTCGAGCTTGCTAAGCACTCGCGTCACAGTCTCGCGGGCAAGCCCACTGAGGCTACTGAGTTCGCGGTGAGGCAGATTGGGGATCTCAATGCCCTTGTCGCCCGATTTCCCCTGCCCGTCTGCCAGAAACAGCAGAATATCTGTCACCCGCGACACGCTATCTGATTCGCGTAGGCGCAAACGACGGTTGACCTGCCGCAGGCGGCGTGCCATTAGCTGGGCTAGCCGCAGACCAGACTGGGGCTCCGATTGCAGTAGCTGAACAAAATCACTAGCAGGCATGTTGCCGATGACCGTAGGCACGAGCGTAATTACATCTGTCGATCGCGGTACTTCATCGAGCGGCGCCATCTCACCAAACAGCTCTCCTTTGCCCAGCACGTTGAGAGTAATTTCCTTGCCATCCAAATTGTAGGTGCGAATCTTCACCCAACCTTCCAGGATGAAATAGACAGAGGTGCCCCAGTCGTTCTCTAACAAAATGACCTGGTTCTGTGGATGATTGCGCACGACTACATGCGCCGTTGCCTTCTCCACAACGGTATCCGGTAAGCCTTCAAAAAAGGGCGCAGAACGGATCAGTGAACTATCACGGGGGTCACGAGGGTTATACCGATCCATCAAGGCACGCTACTCCAACGATGAATAAATCAACTAACGTTTTTCAGATCAAGCGCTTCAACCCTGCTTTCACAGCATTATCTAAACTCTGCTGTTCCAACTAGGCTATTGTCTCGGCGGCTACCCAAATTAAATAGCAGTAGAGTAACACAGCAAAATTAGAGATCTTCTGGAAGAAAATCTTGCGGTGTTCTACTAGACTACTTATTCGTCAGGCGAGTGATCGAGCCGGACTACTTACTAGGAAGGTGCTTAAATTTACCAACAAATCTATGCTTGTTAACTCATCGCAATCATAGCGCAGAGTTTGCAACAGATTGTAAGGTTGTGAGTAGTCACGGCTGCTGTATGCTGGCACCTGATTCAATCGAGCTGTAGATTAGAACTCAATAGAAAATTCAGCAGTCAAATTCTAGCCATAAGCGCCCCTGCTGGGATAATTTATCTTAACTTATGTTCCATAGCAGAAGGAGGTGCAAAGCTTGCACCTCCTTCTGCTATGGAACTCCTGGCTAGACCGTCACTCTCTGATATAGCGAATGATATCAATGCTGGAATTGCTGTAGTCTTCAATTGTTGGATGAGTCGAGCGTCACTAAAGAACCTGCTTAATTCTCACAGTGATGGCCTGCAGGAAAAACGCTTTTCACTCTATTTACAGATAAAAGCACTCTAGACAGGCATCAATCAGGAACGCCGACAATACTTAATCTCCACCAATGCTAATGGGAGTTCCTTGAACTTGGGCCTCGGTCAAATTGATATCCTGCAGGATCGCATCTGCAACATCCGCATGATAGATACGAGCGCGAGTCAAGTTAACAGAAGTGAGATTTGCTTCGTTGAGACTGGCGTTCGTCAAAAATGCATCGGTTAAATCAGCCCCTTCCAAATTTGCGCCCGTCAGGTCTGCTCCTTCTAGATTGGTTCCAATTAAGGTAGCTTCTCGCAGATCGGCATTTCGCAAATCGGCTCCAATCAGGTGAGCTTGGCTCAAATCTGCACCAGAAAGATCGCAGCCATAGCAGGCGCGAGTTTCCATGAGCTGCTGTACCTGCTGAGAGTTTTCAGCTTTGACGGGAGCTGCCAGCAGCAGTGCAGGCGCTAACGTCAGCGAAGCCGCTAAAGAAGCTAAAAATTGGGTCTTCATATATCCTCCTGTGGGTCGCTAAAATCTCAGAGCGGATTGGCAATGCGCAACGATCGCCCAATCTCCTCTGGAGGTATTAAGCACCTTGTTTTACCGGAACCTTTGGAAGGTTTCCAAAGTCTGCCCGTCCAATCTTGGATACAACACCCTGATCGCACTTTTCGCAAATCAACTAAGCGAAATCCAAGATAAATTTTCAGTTGGATTGTCCAAGCAGTGGGACAAGAACTGTCACCAGATGTCTTCAGCGTAAAAAAATATTGCTAATTCTGCGTCAGCCTTTCGATTCATTTGTAGTGCCGTACTTAGCTGGCTCAACACTAGGCTAGAGCAGCGCTCGATCAATCCG
Source organism: Phormidium tenue FACHB-886 (assembly GCF_014764505.1). Taxonomy (GTDB): domain Bacteria; phylum Cyanobacteriota; class Cyanobacteriia; order Elainellales; family Elainellaceae; genus FACHB-886. Next base: position 60,040 of record NZ_JACXWX010000011.1, on the reverse strand, counting down.
CAAGCTGCTGTGAAATTGTAGCTACTGCCTGCTGGAGGGGCGATCGCAACGTCTCCACATACTTCGCCCAGCCGATCAAGATCGGTTGCCGATGGGCTAAGTTATCGCGCAGCGCCTCTGCCGTAAAGCGGATTGGTTTTCCGGTTAGATCGCAGCAGACTAACCCTGCTGCCTTCGCCATCGCTAAGGGAGCAGTCGTGTCCCAGAGTTTGACGCGCTGATTGAGATAGAGATACAGCCCTGCCTGACCGCAAATCACCTGCAGCACTTTTAAGCCAAAGCTGCCAATCGTATCAAATCGGGCACAGGGAATCTGAGCAGCGATCGCCGGCCCAAACCGCTTCTGGTCTTTTTCACCCAGCAGGATCAGGCACTCGTCGGGCGAATCGGGCGGCGGCGTGGGCACTAGCGGCACGGGCGCTTGGTCGCCGCATTGCTGAAACAAGTTGCCCTCAGCACCTCCCCCAGCGCCACTCGCCAGCGCTATTCCCTCGCCTCCAAAGTAGAGTCGGTCGGCAGCTGGCGCATAGACCCAGCCAGCAACCGGTTGTTCTGCCTGCAGCAGCCCCACCATTACTGCGTAGTCAGGCTTGCCCTGGATGAAGTCGTCTGTGCCATCTAGCGGGTCGATCAGCCAGAGGCGATCGCGTCCCTCGTAGAGCACCTGCCACGACTGCGGATTTTCTTCTGTAATTACGCCGTCCTTAGGAAACAAACGAGAAAATCCTGCGGTGAGCTGGGCATCTAGGGCGCGATCGACATCCGTTACATAGTCCTGCCATCCTTTCTCATACACCTGGAAGGAGCCAGATGCCCGCGCCTGCTGCCCGCACTGCCGGATGAGCGTTTGGATGGCTTGGAGTTGTTCAGCAGAGAAGCGCATGGGCAAGGGTCACAAGGTTCGTTGCACATATTCTAAGATGCCACGGGCGATCGCTTCTGCCATCAACGTCCGAAAATCTGGATCAGCCAAACGCGGAGCATCATCTCGCCCGGTCACAAAACCGACTTCTACGAGAACGGCGGGCATTAAAGTGCGGCGTAAAACAAAAAACCGAGCTTGCTTCACCCCAATGTTTCGCATCCCGGTGGACTGAGCGACGCTGGATTGAATGGCTTGCGCCAGTGCTGCCCCTTCGCTGGAGGAATAATAGTAAGTTTCAACGCCGTTAATATCTGGGCGGGAGAGGTCGATCGCATTGGCGTGAATGCTAACAAAGACATTTGCCCTGCCCTGATTAGCATCCTGGACTCGCGGCTCTAAGTCAATTTCGCGATCGTCTTGGCGAGTCAAGATTACCTGTGCGCCTTGCTCTTCTAGAAGCTGCGTCACTTTTAGGGCGATATCGAGAACAATGCCCTTCTCTTGCAGCCCGTCGATGCCAACGGCACCCGGATCGCGCCCTCCATGCCCCGGATCGATAGCAATGCGGACTCGGCGATCCGCTACGTTGGGAAGTTCAACTGAGCCGCTGGGGACGATCGGCGCCGGGCTGGGTCGCTCGATGCTGGGCTGTGGAGTCCTGGAAATCTGTGAAGTGTTAGGGGTGTTAGGGGAGGGTGTTGGCGCGGGGCGAGGAGTCAGGGATTGTGACGTGCGCTCGCCAGCTGCACCGGCAGCAAGCCCACCCACCCGAACCAACACCACGCCGCCCAAGCTAACTGCTGTGGCTCGCCATTCGGGGCTGTCTTCTGCAATCTCAAGGGTAATTCTCACTAGGGGTGGGTCTTCGTCTGCCACCTGTACTAGCTGAATGCGGCTGACCCGGTAACGATCGACAGGCAAATCTCGCTGGGTCAAGCGGGGCGAAATGGCGGTATCTTCTAGCTCGATCACAAGCTGACGACGATCGTTGCTGTATTCCTGCTCTATATCTGGTTTATCACCGCTGGTGCGGAAGAAAAAGCCGTCTTGCGTCACCCGCACTTCTTCAAGCTGAGTGTCTGCCTCGATTGCTTGGGCAAGGGACGGCTGTGCGGCAGGTGTAGACGGTGTTAAAGTTCCTGTTGGCGGCAGTGCCGTCACGGGAATGGGCAGCGGATCTGATAGGCTTAAGGCTTCTGTGGATCGTTCTGGCTCTGGAAGCTGCACCGTCCATTGTTCTGCTGAACTGCCGCGCACCTCCACTTCGTCGGGGTCGATTGTGTAGCCGCTGCTGAGTTCAATCACAAAGCGCGTAGTTTGAGCATTGAACTGCGCCACTCGAATCTCGCGGATCGCCCCACCCACCGATTGATTGATCCGCGATCGACCCAGGGTGGTTCCGGGTAGATCGATCACTAGCCGCGTTGGATTAGACACTAGCTCCACGCGGGGCTGTGTGCCGTCATCAGTAGTCAGCGTTAGTTCATTGTCGGTAAACTGCCAAGATCGCAGCTCTCCCGCCGAGGCAGGAGATACAGACAGCAGCAGTCCAAAAGCGCCTACTAGGCTGGGCAGTAGCCAGTGAAATCTCACGGTCGGGGTTTCTCCTCGCTGTCTTCGACAGGACTCACAAATTAGAAAGGGCAGCAGGGATGAATGTTCCTGATCAGTCGCTTCATTAAACCCAAGAGTCCGAAATCGCTGTCCGGGGGCAACACCCCCTCTAGGGTTTTACAGAAAGTCTCCTGCAAGACAAGGATCTATTTCGTGAAAGTAGTGTGTGAAGTGTGGTGCAGCATGCCACGCTGCTAGTCGTGCTCTCCAAAAGCAATTCACATTAAGAACTACCGCGATCGATTCCATTCCTACCGCTGCTTCAACCAAACTTCAAGCGAATGAGCTGCACCTGTATTCATGCCGCACCCGTCAACGCTACACAACATGCTGCGGTTGCACTTTGTCAGATCTGACATCCTACCAGAAAGCGAGAGCGTTGCTACCTGTGCGCCGTAGCGAACACGATTTCCACATCTGCACCATATTTATGGCACTACGTGCCTAAATCAAAATTGTTTTTATGTAAAAGTCCCGCGAAGCGGGACTTTTACATAAAAACAGTGTCTTAACATAAGCGCGTAGCGCTATATTCGCGCAAAGAGAAGACTGACGGGCGTCCTGCTTTAAAGCTGTAAGGGGGCAATTCACTAAGGAATCACCCCCTTACAGCTCTGTTGCAGCAGCTTTCATGGGCTCATTTACAGGACTTTGTGCTGGAAATGAACCTTATGAGACTAGTATTGCGGCACTGAAGGATCGACCTCTTGGCTCCAAGCATTAATGCCACCTGCCACATTGATTCCTTCAATTCCAGCTTCTTTGAGGATGCCGATCGCCTTTGCCGATCGTCCGCCCATCTTGCAGTGAACGACGAGCTTGTGTCCGTTGGTCAGCTCTTTTACCTTAGCAATGCCATCTCCGTTTTCAATGTCCGGCAGGGGAACCAGAACCGAACCGGGGATGTGGGCGATCTCGTATTCGTTGGGATTACGAACGTCCAGCAGCACAAAATCTTCTTGGCTGTCGATCAGTTGCTTCAGGTCTTTAACGCTTATTTCCTGCATAGCTTGTTGCTGCTGCGCTTCGGCAGCTTTGGCTTGGGGAATTCCACAGAACATTTCGTAGTCGATCAGCTTCTCGATCACGGGGCGCACTGGGTTTGGGCGCAGTTTTAGCTCACGGAAACTCATATCGAGAGCATTATACAGCAATAGCCGACCGCTCAAGGTTTGCCCTGCACCCAAAATGATTTTCACCGCTTCGGTGGCTTGGATAGTGCCAATAATGCCGCAAAGGACACCCAGCACGCCGCCTTCCGCGCAGGACGGAACTAAGCCCGGTGGCGGCGGTTCTGGATACAGATCGCGGTAGTTGGGTCCACCTTCGTAGTTAAACACCGTCGCCTGCCCCTCAAAGCGGAAGATGGAGCCGTAGACGTTGGGCTTGTTCAACAAGACACAAACATCGTTCACTAGATAGCGAGTTGGAAAATTGTCTGTGCCATCGATCACCAGATCGTAGGGTTCTGCGATCGCCAAGGCATTGTCAGCACTGAGACGAGTTTCATACAAATCAACCTGGCAGGTAGGGTTGATTTCTAGGATCCGGGCTTTAGCAGATTCAATTTTGGGCTTGCCGACCCACGATGTGCCATGAATAATCTGGCGGTGCAGGTTTGAGCTATCAACCACATCGAAATCCACGATCCCAATACGTCCAATCCCTGCTGCGGCTAAATAGAGCAGCAGCGGAGAGCCTAGCCCACCTGTGCCTACACAGAGGACACTAGCGGCTTTCAGGCGTTTCTGTCCTTCTAGCCCGACTTCCGGCAGAATAATATGGCGGGAATAGCGTTCGTAATCGTCTTTAGTTAACTGGATTTGATCCAGATTGGGATTGAGCATAGCAACTTTAAAGTCATGAAGGGTGAGCGATTTGAGGGGTTGTGGCTCGTCCTTTCTATTGAAGCAGGTGAGCTGCCTGATTTTGGGTTTTGGGTTTCAGATTTTAAGATTTGTAATGACAAACGCTAGTTTTGCTTGTGTAGGATTGCTAGCTCCAGTCTTCACGCTGAGTGCCGCGCCCCCGATAGACCTGTGCGATTTGGTGAATCTGGCGGGTTTTGCTGAAGAGCGTTTCTTCAGTAAGCTGCCACTGGGCTAAAACTTTCTTCAAGTCTGCTTGAATATCTCTGGCTCCCGGAAAATCTCGATAGCGGATTTGAAGACGGGCGAGTTCTGCCAAGTTGTAGTCGGTCGGTTGTCCTTGCAGCAGAGAGTTAAGGATTTGGCGATCTTCACTCCAGAGGGGATGCTGTTGGTCTTTGGATGTGGCATCTGGCATGGTAGGTCAAAATAGCAATTAGTAAAGTAAGCAGCTCAAGCTAGCTAAAGTCAAGATAATACTGAATCGAGAAATATAGCTCTTCGCGCTTAGATGAAGGGCAGTTTTTTGTTGGGTGCTAGGCAGAGTGTGGCACCCAACAAAAAACACTACCTGACGCAATTGAGAATTGCTATGAATTTGGCAGCGTCAGCCTCGTGCTCGCTACACATTTACATTAAGTCTAGTGAAGAATACTGAATAACCCTTTGTGTTTGTCCCAGCAGAAAAGATTCGTTTGCTATAGTTACGCCTTCCCAGTATTACAACTTGGAGGAGGGTATGGTGATTGATCCCTTAGAACCCTATCGGAAGATGGCACGATCGATTCGCTTTGTGCCGCCGCTAGCACAGGCAAACCGGCTGCAAAAGCAAACTGGACGACCAGAACCGATTGTTCATGCTCCTGCTCAGGCTTGCGGCTGGAGTCAATCGCTCTCGTTGTCTCAGGAGGCAGCGATCGACCCTGTGCTGGATCCATCGGAGCATGTTGCCGCACTGGTAAAATCTGCTGTTTCACAGCCAACAGTTCTGCCGGTGATTCCGCTGATTCAGGAGAATATTGGCGATCGCATTAGCCGCTTGGAGGACAACCACAATCGAGCTTTTGTTCCGGTGCTGCCAGAGGTAACTCCGCCGAAAGTGGCTCCTGTGGAACAGGCTGTCTTTGAAGAATGGGTGCAGCCGATTGAAGAAGTGAGTGGGACAGCACCTACTATCCAAGCTGAAACTGAAACTGAATTTATAACCGAGTCTGTAACTGAAACTGAGTCTGTAAGTGAGGTCAAGCCTGCTGAGCCTGACGCGATTTTTCAAGACGCAATCTCTCAAACAACGGTGCAATTGGAAGCAACGCAACCTATAATTCAGCCGCCACCCGTTGAGGAGCGATCGCCTGCTGTAGAATTGCCCACTAAGCCCACTGTAAAAGCTAACGCAATGTCCAAAGTCGCTTCCTCTAAAGCCGCTAAATCAAAATCAGCGCCGAAGAAGACGTCGAAGAAGACTAAGGGCTTTGGGGCTAAAGCAAAATAGCCAAGATGAATTCTTAATTAAGAGTGCATTTGAATCCCACTGCTAATGTGGGGTGGACTGCTCCAGAGTCCACCCCACATTAGCGCGGATTCTAGAAGCAGAGTAGGATGGGAGTGCGGTCTGCGTGGCTGAACTTGAGATGAAGTTACCCTTCACGGACAATGAAGTGAGTAGGTTTATGAGTTTGGATAAACGCAGTCATCGTATTTCGTTCTTCCAGCGTTGGCGTTGCAAAGCAGCCTGCTGTACCAGTGTTGGCATTTTGCTTAAACACAGAAGGATCATAGTGAATCCCTAACGCCGATCGCTCCGTTTTGAACCTGGGAGTGATGGCAGACCAAGCATTGCCAAATTCTCCGGGTACATCTTCCACGCTGCCTGGGCGATCGAAGGTGTAAACTCCGAAGGGAAGAGGGGTTGCCGAACCAGCAACATCAGAGGGCGTTTGCTTACCTACCCGCCCAGAGATACCGCGTACTTTTTTGAGCGTTACGCCTGTAGGGTCAATTAGTTCAGTCTGATAGACTCTTAAGCCACCACCAATCGTTTCCCGTGTCCGAGTTGCAATCACCCTGGCTTTGTTATTTGCAGACGAATCGATCGCCAAAAACTCAGAGGCAACCCAGCGATTGACGCCAATTTGAACCCAAGTCCATCCGGCCGCTACGACAGGCTCACCCGTAACATAGACTTGAGAACCGTTTGAGACAAAGCCAACGGGTGTACCGTTTGGGCTAGAGCGAACGCGCAAGGGGTCACCGCTGCGGGTACGGACATGAGCAATATGATTCACTTTCTTTCTCCTAAAGAGTGATGAGAGGATGGTTAACTACAGCAGGGTTTGATGCCTGCCGTGTAGCTTCTTATTAAAAGCATGCGGACGAGTTTTAGAGGTTATGCAGCTATCGAAAGGCTGTTGCTCGCTACTCCTGCTCGCGATGTCTTTTTCATTGGGGTGAGGCGATCGCTAGGGATAATATATCTAAAGCTTTATCTCACCTTCTCGTCTTTTTCGATCGCACCCAACGCTTTTAGAGTTGTTTTCTCTGCTTGTGTTAATCCGCTGATCCCTATAATGTTCATTCCTTCATAGGGACGCGGCACTCTCAAAGTTTGGAGGCATCTACCAGTTTCTAAGTTCCAAAGTTTAATGGTTTCATCAAAGCTCCCGCTAAACAAAATAGGATCAATGCCCTGCATCATTTCAGGTGGACTTGCCTCCTGTCCAGCAAGGCAGGGTTGGGTATAAAAGCTAATGGAAAGAACAGTCCCTTTATGTTCTTCAAGGGTTCTGACACATTTTCCAGTTTTAAGATTCCACAGCTTTAGTGTTTGATCAAAGCTACCGCTTGCTAGATATCCTCCATCCGGGCTAAAGGCGATCGTGCCCACAGGTGCAGTGTGTCCCTGGAAGGTGTATCTGCATTGACCCGTCGTTAGATCCCACACCTTAACGGTCTTGTCATAACTACAGCTCGCAAGCGACTTACCGTCTGGGCTAAACTCAATTTGCCAAACGCTATTTTCATGCCCCTGCAGAGTATGGGTGCAGTGTCCTGTCTCAACATCCCAAAGTTTAATGGTGGCATCAAAACTGCCGCTCGCGAGCTGTTTACCATCTGGGGTTAAAGCAATACCAACGACTGAGCTCTGATGTCCCTCCAAAGTTTTCAGACATTTGCCAGTCTCCATCTCCCAAAACTTAATCGTGGCATCGTAGCTGCTGCTCAGCAGATGCTTACCGTTTGCGATGAAAATAAGGGACCAGACCCAACTCGTATGTCCCTCCAACGTTTGCAAACACTGCCCCGTTTTCCAGTTCCAGACTTTGATGGTGCTATCCCCGCTGCCAGTAACCAAAATTGCTGCATCCGGCTCATCCGCATCTGTCCTGGTTAATTGAGGGGAAAAAGCCAGTGCCCAAACGCGATCGCGATGTCCATATAAGGTCTTGATTACTTGCCCGGTTCTAAGATCCCAAAGCTTAATGGTTTCATCTTCGTGACCCGTCGCCATCAAAGCATGTTCAGCATTCAGTGCCAGACAAAGCACTTCGTTTGTATGTCCCTTCCAGGTTTTAATACAGTGTCCGGTTTGGATATCCCAGAGCTTGATGGCATGATCATCTCCACCGCTCGTCAGATGGTGACCATCGGGGCTAAAGGCGATCGACCAAATCCGGTTGCTATGTCCCTGCAATGTCTTTATGCACTGCCCGCTCTCAATGTCCCAGAGCTTGACGAGCTGGTCATGGCTACCGCTCGCTAAATATTCACCTTCTGGGCTAAAAGCGACAGTTGTCACCTCATGAGCATGCCCCTCGAAGGTTTTGAGGCATTGCCCTTGCTCCAAGCTCCATAGCTTCAGCGTGCCATCAGAACTTGCGCTGGCGAGCAATTGCCCATCCGCATGAAAGACAACCGACCGAACCCAGCCGGAATGTCCTTGAAGCGTTTGGTAGCACTGCCCAGCGGCAATGTTCCACAGGTGAATGTGATGGTCTTCTGAAGCACTAGCTAGGGTCTGACCATCGGGACTGAAGGCGATCGCCCAAATTCGCTGAGTCAATCCTTGCAGCGTGCAAAACGGTTGGGCGATCGGCTCCCCTGATGACTGGAATGACTGATTGATGTGGCACAGATGAATCATAGCGTCTTGGCTGCTGCTTGCCAGCAGTTGCCCATCAGGACTAAAGGTGACGGTATTAGCGGCTGAAGTGTGTCCTGTTAGCGTCTGGAGACACTCTCCCGTCTCCAGATCCCAGAGCTTCACTGAGTTATCATCACTGGCACTAGCAAGCAGCCTACCATCAGGGCTAACGGCGAGTGCCCAAACCCAGCTTTTGTGTCCTCTATAAGTCATCCGCTTGTTGCCGCTAGCGGTATCCCAAAGGTGAATTTCACCGTTGCTATCGCCTGTAATCAAGCAGGCTCCATCCGGAGTATAGGTGACTGATAGAACACCCCCAAAGGTTTGGGTGAAAACAGACTTGACGAATTTGCAGTGGGCAAAGCTGACCTGCCGCAAATTCACTCCTTGCAGATAAGCCTGCAGAATTCTCAAATTAGAAAAGTCATATCCTGTCAAGTTTGTTTGCAGATGACACAGGAGGTTGAGCAGGTTTCCGGCTGCATATCCAGATTCAGCAGGTAAGCTCTTTTGTAGTTGAGCGATAAGCTTCTGTAGCTGTGCTTCCAGCTGTTCTTGGCTGCCAAGAGTAGCGATCGCTATTTCCAAAATCGGTTTGAGAATTAAGCGGCTTTGATTGTCGCGCACATATTCTTTTGCGACTGCCTTGAGCAAGGCATGACGGCTGAGTAGCTGGAGTTCTCCGGTTTGGATTTCCTGGCACACCTGTTCAATCAGTCGCTCAGTCACATACTCAATCAGGACAGGTTGCAGAGTGAAGCTATTGCCGCTTCGTTCTAAGGGTAGCCGTCGCTGGAGGGATTGCAGGATCGCTGCCACCTGTTCCTGGGCAACAGGTGTAAAGACATCTTCTTTGAGTTCTGCTGGGGTTAATAATTCACGGTTGATGGTAAACCAGTTCACTAATTCTTGTTCACTGTCGGATAGGCGATCGAAATGCCAATCCAGTAGCTCTCGCAGATCCTCAAAAATGGGATGACCGTCCTTGAGAAACTCAGAGATATTGTCGCAGAAGACTTCATCAATATGCTTTGCGACCAGTTCCAGCGCCAGAGGGTTGCCGTTGTAAAGCTCAATCAAGGTTTGCCACTCTGCATCAGAACCGGAGAAGCTACCTACCTCAGAGAAGATCTTTATCCCTTCTGCAACACTCAGTCCACCCAATCTGAGCGATCGCACTGGGCGCGCTTTGCCCTCTAACTGAGCAATCTCTCTATGCTTTTCTCGGCTGGTGAGCAGCAGACAGCTTTGATGCGGTACGGCTCCTAACTGCTGGAACAATTGCCCATATCCTTCATACCCTTCCCGATAGTGCCCAGCAAGTTTTCCTCCTTGCAAGATCGTTTCGGCGTTATCGAGAATCAACAGGCAACGATGCGCTTTTAGGTAGTGCAGTAGTCTTGAGATACCTGCTCCAGGATCAGCAGGAAGAGTGGCTTCTTGCTGCTGGGAGAGAAATTGAATCAGATCTGCAAGCAGGTTAGGCAGGGGAGGGGCGTTGAGGAGCGATCGCCAGATGACAAACTGAAACTGGTCTTGAATTCCCTGTGCAAGTTTTAATGACAAATCCGTTTTGCCGATGCCACCTGTGCCTAACTTGAGCGACAGCCGAGTTTTACCAACTCCTGCCATGCCCAAGATACTGACAATCCGGCAGCGATCTTGCACAATCCACTGCTCTAATTGTTCTAATTCTTCGGTACGCCCAAAGAAAATTCGCACATCGGGGGCATCTCCCCAGTCGTGGGTCAGCGTAAGGATCGAGGACAACGAGACTACAGAGGATTGAGCATTCGCAGTACTCGGTACAGCTCCATCGTTCCGCTTGTAGCCCTGTCGCTCTAATAACACCACAACATCGCGCCAATTTTTGACCTGTCCTCGGGTGATCGCTGCAACATAACGATACAATCCCCGTGTTAGATCGACTCGCAGCCCTGGCGCTTGGCGATGGAGTACAGCAGCGATTTCATTGGGGTCAAGCCCACAAAGCAATCCTCGTAGACAAATTCGTTCTGTTGAAGACAGTGGTTTTTGTTTGATGGTAGCAAGATCCGCATATAGCTGTTCTAAGTTCCAAACTTGAGCAGCATCAAGGAACTTCTCCTCTGGGGGGCTGGAAGAGGATGTCATGATAGGTGAATGAATACGTTAAGCAGGTTAAAAGACAGTCAATTTGCGTGTAAGCGCGTAGATGCCTATTATGAGCTTACTGACTTCTCTCAAGCGCTTCAGAAGATTTCTGCAAAATTTAACATGTTTTACCGCTGCGATCGACAAGTCTTAGTTTATACCGAGTGCAACTCTGATTAAGCCCGCTCAAACTTTTAATGTTTATGAGGTGTCAGGGCAATGACTAATCCCCTCCCTTGATACTATGGCGCTACGCGCCTAGATGAAATTATTTTATGTAAGTTCCGCACAGCGGGGCTTTTACACAAAAAGAATTGTCCTGCGAACGCACGTAGCGATTGAAAATGCTCTTAGTCCAATGGCTAGATAGCCAGAATATCAAGCCGTTCGCAGCCGTTCAATATCGCGAATCGGTGGCGCACCAAACATACGCGAATATTCGCGGCTGAACTGTGAAGCGCTTTCATACCCCACCTGGTAGGCAGCAGAGGTTGCATCGAAATCGTCAGCCAACATCAAGCGACGCGCTTCCACAAGTCTTAACTGCTTTTGATACTGCAGCGGACTCATTGAGGTTACTTGTTTGAAATGCTGATGAAACGATGAAGTAGACATACCGGCTCGCTCTGCCAAATCTTCGATTCGCATCGGCTGAGTAAACTCAGTCTTGATCAGGTTGATAGCTGACGCAATACGCTGCATAGTACTGCCAGATATAGCAATTTGGCGCACGGCTTCACCTTGTTCACCAATCAGCAGACGGTAATAGAGTTCACGAATCATTAACGGTGCCAGCATGGGGATGTGTTGTGGCGTATCTAAGAGTTTGACTAGGCGAAGGGCACACTCGATCAATCCTGCATCAAGGTTGTTGACCGATATGCCTCGGACAGAGTTCTCTTTCTTACCCAAACTGGGATTCATTTGGGCAACCAAGTCACACAGTTGCATCGGGTTTAAGTTTAGCTTTAGCCCTAAATACGGCTTGTCGGGTGTTGCCTCGGATACAAAGCTACTCAGCGGTAAATCAACTGAAACAATGAGATATTGCATTGCACCATACTGATACGCTTCCTCACCTAGCAACGCTTTTTTCTGACCTTGAATGACGATCGCGAGGACTGGTTCAGACACATCATGGCATGGGGTAGACACTGCATCCGATCGCGTAAGGTGCAATTGCTCGATCGCAGTTGGATGGATACCGTTGCCCTTGGTGTGCTGCATCACCAGTGTCGCGAGTTCTTCGCGCTGATCTGCGGTCGTTAGCTCCTCTGGGGCGGCTTCGCCCACAGCGTTGTGCTTTGCGCTGCTTGTGTCAGAATTCAGGCTCCCAACTGTCATAGTAGAGACTCGACTTAAATGCTTTGTTTCTGACGATTATAGAGCCTTATAAAGAGACTGCTTTGGAGAATTAGGCAATCATCGGATGGTTTGGGCATTTGATATACTGGATCGAATTTGTAGGATGAAGACATCTCGAAGATTGCTAAAGAATCATTTTTTCAACACAACCGATTTAGGAGTGTCATCAGGCTTTGCCAATTTATTCAAACAGGCGATGGGGATTTCGCCGCATCGATATGTGATTCAACAGCGAGTAGAGCGGGCGAAATCGCTGCCGTCGAAAACAGATTTGGCGATCGCAGATATTGCATTACGAGTAGGCTTCTCTAGCCAAAGTCATTTAACTCAGCAGTTCAAGCGATTCACCGGAATGACACCAAAGCAGGTTCATAGAACTCAATGAATTGGCGACGGCAATCGACGCAGATGTGATTTTGTTTGCCTCTTTTCTTCCCATTCTTACGGACGTGGGAGGAGCTACATTCAGGACATTGCATTACTTTTCTCCCTAATTCATCCCCCTGTTAAGCAATCCCTAATTCGATCGCACCCGGACCTGTCGATGCTTCGTTTTATTGCGCAGGGTGAACGCCAGAAGATATTGAGAGAGCACCCGATTCAGGACGCTGCTTCTAATGAGGTTTCAAAAAGTCATTGCCATCGTTAATGCATTTCTAAGATAAACAACCTGGCATAACCATTGAAACCTTCATCGACTCCCTCAGAGAACAGCGACATTGATTTGCCAACATTAGCGACCAACCCGCGAAAGAACTAGCCCACCCATATTTGATGCACGATTCTTTTGACAAATGGGCAGTCGTTGTAAAGCGTCAGGATGGCTGATGAAATAGTCTTGCAGCCAGCTACAGCCTTGCGTGAGCAGGGGTGTTAAGTCATCAATATTCCAGGTCTTGATGACGCCATCTTGTCGAATAGCGGTTAGCTGTTTGCCATCGGCACTGAACCAAAAGCCAGCTATACCTTGCGAATTCTTGAAGTCGCCAAGCAACTGCCCCTGAAGCGTCCATAGGCGGAGGGTTCCATTAGGTGTAAGTGTTGCCACTCGATCACTGGCCGGACTCGTTTGCAGTTGATAAATTGCGCCCTGATGTCCTCTCAGTTCACTGATTAACTGCCCTTGAGTAGACCACACTTTCGCGGTTCCATCGGCTCCATCGGCAACTAAATATTGACCATCCTGCGTAAATTGAGCCGACTGCACGATCGAGGAGTAGCCCTTAAATTCCTGAAGTAATTGTCCTTTGAGATCCCACAGTTTTACAATGCCGTCTTCGCCTGCCGTCACGATCGATTTGCCATCGGGACTAAACTGTAAAACGTGAACGCTTTGAGGAGAAGCTTGCCATTCAGCCGTTCGCGTTCCGGTAGCGGTCCACAAGCGTAGTTTGCCTTTGGGTGAAACAGTAGCAACGATTTTTCCATCCGGGCTAAACCGCGCTCGCGAGACAAAATCAACGCCGCGTTCGCCCTTTAATTCTGCTAACATCTGCCCTTGCAGATTCCAAATGTAGGTCGGACCATCAATGGTAGGCGTGACAAATTGCTTGCCATCAGAGCTGAAGTGCAAATCGCTCGCCCAACTGCGCATTTCTTTGACCGTTGCCAATAGCTCACCTTCACGGTTCCAAATTTGAGCTGCATTGTTCCAAATTTGATCTATATGATTGTTACTAACGGTGACTAAATGTTGTCCATCCGGGCTAAATTTGGCGAGCGTGATATGCGGTGCATTTTGTGATGGATTAACCGATACTCCAAGGTCTACAATTAATTTTCCATCCGCGTTCCATAAACGGGCAGTTCCGTCATAATCGATCGTCGCTAATCGTTTTCCGTCTGGGCTTGATTCTGCCTGATGTGTCGGTTTAGGGGTGATTTGCAGTCGACGCTGCGGCGTTGTCTCTAGATTCCAACTCCTGACTGTACCATCCACCCCAACGGTGGCCAAGCGATTGCCATTTGAACTGAACCATTGGTCAAAAATTTGACCTTGATGACCTTTTAGCTCTGCAATGAGTGTGCCATCTAAAGTCCAAATGCGAATGCTGCCATCCATATCTGCGGTCATCAATCTGCCATGGCGATCGAAGTGTACATCGACCATGTTGGATGGAGATCTGAGCGTGCGAATCACTTCACCTTGGGCATTCCAAATATCGACGGTGCCATCATTGATGACGGTGGCAATGTAGGGCGAAGTATCTTTGGAGCGATCGCCCTTTGGCACAAATTGTGCTGCCATAAAGTGTTTAGCTGTCCGCAATTGCTGGAGTAATTGTCCTTCTGATGACCAGACCTTGACCGAGTTAGAAAACCCGCCGATCGATAGCAATTGCTCACCGTCATCACTCCACTGCAAGACTGAAATACTGCCGCCGTGTCCTGGCAGGGTTGCTAACCACTGTCCCCCAATTGTCCACAGCTCCAGTTTGCCCCGCTCATCGGCTAAAACAAAGCGATCGCCCTTTGGACTAAACAACACGCGATGAACGTTACCTTCAGGCCCCTTTAGCGCTGCAACCTGCTCTCCTTCTATTGTCCAGATGCCTGCGGTGTGGCTGCCAGCCGTCGCCAGATACTTCCCATCGGGGCTAAATTCAATATCGGAAATGGGTTCACCTGCCTGAAACGATCGCACCTGCTGACCCTGACGATTCCACAAAATCACGATGCCGTCATAACCCGTAGTTGCCAGATACTTGCCATCGGGACTAAACTGCACCGCATACATGATGCTTCCCTGATTTTTCAGTTCCGCAATCAGCCGCCCCTGCCTATCCCACAGTTGAGGCGCATGAAGATCGGCAGCCGTCACCAACAGCTCTCCATCAGGGCTAAATTGCGCCACCCGATAGCCTCCTGAAAGCCGCAAGACATTTTGTTCGTGAATGGTATCCAGCATTGTTTGCAGCGCCAAAATTGGGCTAATGGCGGGATAATCCGTGAGCGGTTGATTGGGTTTAACTAATGTATTTAACGTTTGTCCTGCTTCCATGGCTGCCAGTAGAGAACCCACTTGATTGGTTTCAAACTGGCGCAAAACGCTGACCCCTTCTCGCTCTAGCTGAGTGCCAATCTGGGCGGCTTGCTGCTTCTGTAGGGCGGTGTTAGTGAAAGCGGTGGCGATCGCTGCCCCAATTAAAGAAACGGCTAGAACAACAGAACCGATCCGAATTCGTTTGGTTGCTTTTTGATGAGCCGATGCCAAAATTTCTCCAGCACGAGCAATGCCTTCTTTCTCCTGCTGTTCCGCTTCAAGGCGAATTTGAGTTTCTAACTTTTCAAGCTGAATCTGCCGATTTTCTGCTTCCTGGCTCGCAGCTAAAAATTGATAGTCCTGATTTCCCAACCGTTTACCTGCTGACCAAGTCATTGCTTCTCGTAAAGTTTGTCCGCGCAGCAAACGCGATTCATCCTGGCAATTAGACGCAAACCAGGCTCGCAGTGAATCGTAATAAATGCGGAGTTTACCCAGTTCTGTCTCCACCCAGTGATAGTTAAAGGTTTCTCGATAGATGCAATTAGCAACACACAGCACACCTTGCTGCTTAATCACCAGTCCCGATAGCCGCAGTTCTACCTGTTCCGGTGAGTCGTCAGAGGGGATGTGAGACGCCAGCGAACGGAGTGCCTCATCGGTACTGACTAGCACCTGTTGGTAAAGCCCAAGCAATCGCCCCGCCTGAGTTTCATCCCGCAAAAGCCGATCGCGAATGGTTCTTAAATGCTCTGGTTCATCCTGAGATTCCCAATTTTGCACCACTTGTTCTTGAATCAGCTGTGTTGCTGAGAACTGAGAGGATTTTTTGTGATGGCTTGTGACAATCAAGCGACAAATCTTTTGGGTTAGAAAAGGTTGTCCGCCTGTCCATTCTAAAATCTCTTTCAACACGGAGAATGGGTCATCCACATGACCGATTAAACCGGGAACTAAGGCTTGAGCTTCCTCTAATTGAAAGCCGTTAAGCGCGATCGCCTTGCCAATATTAAATGGGGTTCTCGTTTTGTCTTTAACTAAGTCTGACGGCGTTGCGACTCCTAGCAAACAAAAAGTCAGGCGATCGTAAGCAGGCTGATCTGCCCGTTGATTGTAATACGATCGAATTAAGGCAAAGAAGTCATTAATTGGAAACTCTAGACTGAGAATTGTGTCAATTTCATCAATAAAAATGACGACTGATTGATTGGCTAGCTGTACAAGTAAAATACTGTCAATAAAGCGATCGAGCAACTGCACGGGGCTGAGATTTTGGTGCTCATCCAACCAGGCTTTAAGATTGACCTTGCCTAATAAATTTGCCCCCCGCCAAAGTTCCGAAATTACCCGTTCATACCACTGACGAGGCGTAAGGTGTTCGCTGCCAATGCGGGTCATATCAATCGCGATACAGCAAACTCCTTGCGATCGCAAGCGGTGCATGACTCGCACTCGCAAGCTAGATTTGCCCATTTGCCGACAGTTAAACACATAGCAAAACTGCCCTGCTTCTAAGGCATCATACAGTTCATAATCTGCCTGCCGTTCTACATAGCTGGGTGCATCTACTCGCAGACTTCCACCAACTTGATATTCGTAGCTCATTAGATTGAGAAGATTTAAATAATTTGTACGCTTTCACCTTAAGAAAAAACCTAATCAGTTCAGAATTTTGTGCAGAAACTTGAACAATAGCGAAATGCCGTTTTATCTTGATGCTGCAAGTAAGCAGTTCAGGGTTATAAGTAAAAATATTTGTGAAACCAAACAGCTTCAGCGTTCGTCAAGCAAGCATCTCTTATTGTCAAGTGATGAGGAAAATAGCCGTCAGGTAATCGCATCTCTGGTGAGGTGAGAAGATTCATTCTTGAACGTTCTTTGAAGGGTCGCGGCGATCGGCTTCTAAGCAATATTCGGCACAGCGTTAAGCCTGCATCAACATCTCTAGCCAACATTTTCAAAACTGACAAATCATCAAAATCTTCAATTTCTTCCATAAGCGTTTCGTCTAATGGATCAGGAGCAGGCAGCAGTTGTCTGAGAAGCGAAATCCCTGATTGATAATTCGATTGTAGTAACAGATGTTCGGGAACGCGGAACGTGAGGTCTAGAAAATCGTATTTCGCCAGCGTTCCATGAGCTGTTTCAGGCTGTGTCATTAAGCTGCATCCCGCTGGAACAATTTTACCTAGCTCAGTACGAATGTCATTTTCTAAAGTTTCAATGCTATGAATGGTAATAGGATAGTTCCAAAGTAGTTCTAATGGTAAATATTTGATTTCTCTGGCAAGTTTTCTAATTAATCTAAAAGAGTGATTCATGCTGTAAACTACATTGATTTTATAGACTATGGCGATCGCTAAAGTACTGACGATAAAGCTCACAGCTGAGTTTGACTTGATTTCCTTCCAGTTTGATTAGTCCTGAACTTTCAAGTTTGTAAGTAAGGATGGGATCGAGTGTTGTTCCTTGCAATTCATTAGCAATGATGCGATCGAGGGCAGTTTGTAGCTCCGGGTAGTCTTGCAACACCTGCCAGTGACGACGGAGATGATCGCGATAAATTCCTGCTTGGGTTGGAGCCGTTTGCAGCAATTGCTTTAATGTCATCCCTCGTTGCAGATGATAGAATGCCAACTGCAACAGGTATGGATGTCCGCCGACCATTGAAACTAGAGGCTGCACCGCTTGCGTTGAACTGTGCCAACCATACTGCTGCGCCAACCCTTGCACTTGAGCGATCGAGAGTTCAGGCAAGCGGATCGGCAATCCCACATTAAAGGGAGACTGATTCAGGTTGAGCGGAATGTAAACTTCAGTTGAATGGGCTACAACGAGGCGCAATCGTTGCCACACTTCTAAATTATTGGATTCTTCGTGCCAGCTTCGCAGCAAGGCGAAGAAACCCTGAGCAACCTGCGGAAATTCAAACAGCCAATCGACCTCATCCAATCCCAACACTAAATTTTGAGGCAGTTGCTCTAATATGCAGGATTGGAAATAAGTTGTGCAACTAACCAGGCTACCAAAGCGATCGCCATCCCAATCATCGAGCTGTACGGGTAGGTTTAGCTTGTGACTGAGGTTCACACAAAACCAGCGCAAAAAGGTATCTAAATCCGCCACGACTGCCGCTTCTGCTTGCCGCAGATTGAGCCGCACCGTCGCATAATTGATCTCGCTAGCTCTTGCCAAAAGCCGATGCAGCAGAGAGGTTTTACCCATGTACTGCGGTGCGCGAATCCGCACTAAACCCCCCGGTTTGCAAATTTCCTGAAGGCATTGTTCCTCAATGGGAGGACGTTCGACATAAAACGGCGACTTCAGCGTTAGGGGACTGCCAGGGAATTCTAAATTTGCCAATTTCCCTTGATAAATTAATTCTGGATTGACGAGTTCCGATCGATGTTGAGCAAACAACTCAATTAACTCGTCGCGGTAAGAATAATGTTCTCCCTCCGCATTACTCAATCCAAATGCCTTACAAATATTGGCAATATGGCGACGAATTGTGGATGGTTCTAAATATAGCGCAGTGGCGATCGCTTCATCTGTTTCGCCTGCTAAGAACCGCTGTAGTACTTTACGCTGCTTCGGTGTCAGTTCCTCAAAAACAACCTTAAATTCAGCTTCTCTCATGCTGCTTAAACCACCTAAACCCTGCACAACTCCTACTTCAAATGACCCCTAAACTTTTCCCGATGTTTCTAGTCTAAAAACAAAGTGGAGGGTAATAATCACTGTGTAATTTTTTGCACAAAACCCAGAATGCTAAGATAACTTGCTTATCCTGGCTATTATCCTTAAATGTCGCCACGCTTAATCCGCTTCTGCCCCAACGTCTGAATCAGGAAACTTTGCATGGGACGTAACTTGCTTGCTCATCATCCCCTAAAGATATGATTCCCTTAAAAGCTGACAAAGTTTTGGCAGGAGCAGGTGCATTCCTGTGTCTAAGCATTTCAATCGCCAGTGGAACAGTACAGCCCGCAATCGCTCTGTCGCTGATGCTGGTACAAACCACAGCTGACACATCTGCTCCTAGCTGTCCGATAGAAGGGCAGCAAACCGAAGAAGCACTGTTAGATGCCATCTTTGGACAGGCAGAGCAAGCGATCGCCAATGGACAGGTTGACCAGTCCTCTCAACTGCTCGTTCGGGCGCTTGAGCAAATCCGAGTGATGCCGAATTCTTCTACCAAGATCAACTTATTGGAACGACTGGTTGGCAGTTTAGGCGAGAATGTGGCATACACCAGTCCATTAGAGCAACTGATGCGGGCTGTTTCCTCTCAAGCCCCTCAAGCCGCCTTAGCGGTGCTGTCTGCCGCAGAGGAAACGAATCAGACTTTGAGCAGTAGTTACAGTGCCTCTAAAGTTCGTACCTTTGTTGTGCTTGCCAGCTACTTCACTGAGTTAGGGCTGATCGATCGCAGCAGTAGCATTCTCGAATATGCAGCAACTACCAGCTACACCATTCAGGGAGTAGAGCTACAGACGATCGCCGTAGCGAATATCGCTGAAGCCTATCTCAATGCGGAACAGGTTGATATTATCCCGCCGTTTCTAGATCGAGCACTTCAGCTTGCCCAAACCATCGATAATCCCAATTCCTACCGCAAAGCAACTGCCCTGGAACGAATTGCCAGCCTCTACGCTCGTCAGGGTCAACTTGCTCGTGCCCTGGAAGTTGCTCGCTTAATCCAAGTGCCAAACTATCAACCTCCCGTAATCCTAACAATTGTGAACCGATATAGCGAAACGGGACAGGTCAATTCTGCCCTGGAACTGCTGCAAACCCTTCCACAAGCCAATCAAAAGGCAACGGCTCTGGCAACCCTGGCTGGACATTTAACGGCTTCACAACCACAACGAGCGAACCAGTTTTATTCAGAGGCAGTTGCAACGGCACGATCGGCGCAGGATGCAAACGAGGTGATGGCAAATGTGGCATTGCGCTATGTTGAGACAGGTGGGTTGGTGGCAACGGCGGACGAAACCATTCAAACCATCATTGACCCGATGGTACGAGCTCCAGCACTGGGTGCAGTCGCGCTTTTTTACGCTAAAGCTGGACAGAATGATCGGGCTGAAATTCTTTTAACACAAGCGATCGAAGCGCTAGAAATAATTTCCGAAGAAGGTAACCGCAACACGGTAAGACAACAACTAATCGGTCAAGCGATTCAAAGCGGACGCTATGACTATGCGCTGCGAATGACCCAAACAATTCAACCGGGGGAGGAAGTCCCCATTAATCGCGTCGAAGTACAAACCCAAATTGCAGAGCGAGCAATTGCTGCGAATCGGTATGATGTTGCTTTGCAGATTACGGAGCAAATTCCACCCAGTTTTGCCAGTTGGCGCGATCGTCTATTTTCTCAGATAGCACGTGATCTGGCTCAAGCAGGAGACTTCAATCGTGCTCAGGCGATTGCCCAAAAACAAAGTTCTGATCCCAGTTTCCAACCAAAAATTTTAGCTGTTGTTGCCGCACAAATTTTACTAACTTCTGGACAAATCGATCTGGCAACGGCACTGTTTAATCAGGCGGCTCAGCTTGTTAACATGATCGAAGACCCGTCAACTAAAGCGGAGATATCCACGGCAATTGCGATCGAACACTTCAGAGCAAATCAGCCTGATAATGCAGCTCAGCTGCTCAACCAGGCTATTACAACAGCACAAACGATCGAAGACAGCTCCAGTCGTTCTTACATATTGAGAACTCTTGCTGAACAATTAACGGTTGCCAATCAATATCAAGCTGCCATTCAAGTTGCGGAGGCAATTCCAGATCCCGCTGAACGCATTGCAAAGCTGAATGAGGCGATGGAAAAAGCGATGAACGCAGGGAATTTCACAACGATACTTGCTGTTCTCAATCGGTTAGATAATCCTGTCTTCAAAACTCGCTGGTTCCTGGTGCTTGCCGATCGCTATATCCTGTTGGATGAATTAACCCAGGCAGCAAATGTGTTAAACCAGGCATTACGAGCTGCTCGTACCATTCCAGGTAATGAATCACGAACGATCACAGTACGAGGGGGTGAGAATCCACTGGTCACTGAGGATGAAGAAGATCGGGGGAGTTTTTTGATGGCGATCGCCTTGAGATACGCTCAGATGGGTCAAGTTTCACAAGCCCAGCAGATCGCTCAAACTCTACAAACTTCTGCGATTCGGCAGCAGTTAATTCAGCAAATCAACTGCTACTCTTAAAGGACGTTGGGAAAGGTAAGTTCCACTCGA
This sequence comes from Phormidium tenue FACHB-886, assembly GCF_014764505.1. Classification (GTDB taxonomy): domain Bacteria; phylum Cyanobacteriota; class Cyanobacteriia; order Elainellales; family Elainellaceae; genus FACHB-886. The sequence continues at coordinate 38,820 of NZ_JACXWX010000011.1, read as the reverse complement.
CTGGAGCATTTGCGAATCTCATCCTGTTCTTCCACAGTCAAGGGGCGATCGATCGCCTGAAATTTGTAATACTGATATTCGCTCAGATTAGGTTAGCCCCATTTGTTTCATTGCTTTCCATAAATTGCTGCGTCGCTGGTGAACATTACGCCATTCGGCTAAAAGCGTTTCATAGTTCTGGGGAGAAAGTTCCTTTAATGCAACCATCCACTTCGCATGATTGGTGTAGTCAGATTTAGAAGCAGACTCTGGCTTAGGAACAAAATTCTGTAGGTGTGTTTTCCAGTAGTTCATGATCTGCTCGAATAAATCAGTAGAAGCGTATTGTTTGAGATAGTCTTGTCGCGATCTATCGTTCTCTGTCAAAGGGTTTCTGGGATATATGACAACTTGATAAAACTGAGGATATTCAGGTTTTCCTTTATTCTGAATATCGGTCAAATCTTCGGTCAACAATCGCAGCAGATCGTAGTTCTCACCTAAGTGATGTTTATCACCAGGGAGATGAGTTAGCCATTGAGTGATCTGCTGCTGAAATCCTGTTGCTCCTTTTTGCGGGTCAATAACGCTATCAATCAACCAGGGAACCCACCAACTATCAACAGGTTTAGTTCTTCCATATCCTCCCCAGGTTTGCGGTTTGGTTCGACGATCGACTAAATCGCGCCAAGAGGTGAACAAGGCTTGACGAGTGGGTTCAGCCAGGGGAATATCAGCAAAGGCTTTGAACATCACAGCCCAATCAGACCATTGAGCGATCGCAATCTGCTGAATCTCCAGTACATTTGCTCGTTCGGTTTGTTTTAATCCCTGTGCCGTTCGTTGATAGTAGCGCAGCAGTTTTCCCGCACTGGTTTGTTGACCTTCGTAATAGAAACCTGAGGTTGCAATCAGGAGTGCTGCTTCAGGTGTCCAGTTTGCTTTTCCTCGTGTAGATTGCAATAGGGAATGGAGTGTTTCTTGAATAACAGTCAAACTTTCTGAATAGTTCTGTTCCGCCAACAATGCTTCGATGATGGGCAAACCGTTTTCCCACTGTTGCGGGATGGTCTTTCGCAAATTGTCTAGATAGCGATCGGGTGCATATTGCTCCATCAGGTGCAGATAAAGCTGATGCCAGTGAGAATTGGTATCGCCCAGTGTTCGTTGCCAGAAAGAACTTTCGCGATCGCTCGTTAATCCTGCCAGAATGCACTGTTGATCGGTTTCAGGCAACTGGGTGAAAAAGTTAAACAAAGCATCACTATCCAGTTCTATTTCCTGAAATTGCAGTTCACATTCTCGAATATGGTGAGCAAATTGAAACGCATTCTGTTCCTGTTCCTGAGCAACGAACCATTCCCACTGCAGTAAGCAATGGGTTAAATGGCTCTCTAAATACAGCCCATCGGTCAATTCCATCCAGTCTTCTAAACCTTCTGAAATGGCGGATTCTGCTTCTAGAAGAGCGGAGACAAAGCCATCATCGGGGGTAAATTCATGTTCAAATGCAGTTTGAAGCAGCGATCGCATTTGTGCCGCAACTCTTGCTAAATCTTCGCTAAAGGTCGTTGCATCAAAATAGGGCGGTTCCCAATGAGCCTCCTGAATGATATATTTTCCACCTTCCTCTGAGGCCTCTGAAACAATGTCATCCCACGCTTGCCAGAGCTCAGACCAGGTCTGCGCTTGCTTTGCCAGAGAAACGGTTTGAGTTGCAGATGCTTCAGTTGACTCAGCAATAGATGACGACATCAGAATTTGTCTGACGGTTTGTTGAGTATTTTCATTAAGTTGGGCGATCGCCTCTTCCTGCAATTTGGGTGACAGAACTGTAAATAGGGCATCGATCAATTGAGCAAGTTCCTGTTGCGTTAATGCATGGAGGAGGTGCTCCCCGCGATCGAAAGAGCTTTTTGAGTTCTTTTGTTTCGCCATCGCAGTTTTAATGCCTCCCGATTGCTCAACGGTCTACTCCCAGAACTTCATCATCATTTACGACTTCTTTCGAGATGCTTTTGAGTGACTTTTTTGATGATTCAGCCATTCATCCAATGGTTCTCTAAAGTGATACTGACTCCAAAAGTTGGCAATATCCTCAATCATTGGTGCCGATTCAGGAATGAGACTGTTCATGTATCTTGCCCCATAACGTTCTGCATAGTCTCTGGCAATCTGGTATCCCCAATGGCTAGATTCAGCAGGGCGCAGAATACCATACAGAGCTTTTTCAATTAATAAAACATCTGTGCTTTGAATAATTCGTACGGGTCCCCAGTTTTGATTTTTATACTGATTGTTCACTTCTCGTACTCTTGATAAAAGATTTTGAAGTAACTTTTCTTCTTCTTTTGAGGGTTTTGCTAAATACGTTTCCATTTCAGGGATTGCTTCATTAATGAGATGCTTACAATGCAACCAGATTTCCTCTTCAAGATGGTCTGGTTTCTCTTTATCCTGCAGTTTTTGCTGAGTTAACTGAGCAAGATACAAGCAAAATTGCCCTGCTGCGTGAGGCTCAGCACAAAGGCTTTTGAGGCTAGTTAGACGAGTGATGTTAAAATCTTTGCCCTGATGCAACTCTTGAGCAATCTGGGCAAGGGTAGAAATCTTTTTTGCTACTGATGATGAAGCCATGTTTACCTCTCGGGCTTATAACCTTCAAATCAAGTCTCGCTGTTGCAGCATTGAAATTAACTTATGTTTACGGAAGTGGGTTTGCAGGAGTGCGGTGCGATACCGTTTCCATTCCTCTTTCTGCCCTAACTGAAGATAGGCAGCCCGGACTCGACGTAGCCAGTTAACCGCATGATAGTAATACTGCGCTTGAGCTGCATTCATAATAGACTCGGCACGGGGACGGGCGTTTTCAATCACCCAATCCGGACGATGGGTAACAGCTGCATCCATGACCGGATGAATAATAGCTGATTCAAAAGAACTGAGCGGAGCGACTGTGGCGATCGCATCATCAATCAAGCCTTCCTCTAAAAAAATGGCAGCTTTTGCCTTCGCACTCAGGCTGCTGGAGTCTTGCCGCAATCGGGTCAGCAATTCCTGTTGTAAGGAACCCCAGCGATAACCCGCCAACTCCTTTAGTTTCAGATAATCCGGCAGGGATGGCTGGAGTTGAAATGCTTTTAATCTCGCCTGAAGGGCAGCCTCCTGATCCATTGCCTCTGCCAGTTCGCTTGCCCAAACCGCTAATCGGTAGTGATTATGACCGCCCAGCGATAGCCCTTTCATGGCAATCTTGAGTGCCTGCTCCAGTTCTCCCTGTTCCCGGAGCGTTTGCGCCAACGTCCATGCTTCGTCAGCCGTACTCATTTCCTGTTCTGCCACGGCAATGGCTTCTTGCGATCGCCCCAGCTTTGCCAGCATTTGCAGATAGCGATCGGTCTGCCCTTCTGCTTCTGCAAGATAGAGATACTCTTGATGCCTGCCCTGCCGCTCTAGAATCTTGAGCCGAATCCAGGCAAGATCATCAGCAAAATCAGGGGCTTCGTCTTCCCAAGCGCCCAATTCAGTAACCTTTCCCTGTAAAACCTCCCGGAGTGGTGGGTAGTCCCATCCCTGCTGTAGCGCAGTAAGGCTCATCTCAAAGTTATCAACGCCATAATCATCAACCTCTTTTTGCCAGTTCTTGAGTTCCTTTTGCCATTGTTGGCGCTCACTCTCAGATAATTCAGCACTCAAAATTGCTTCAGTTACGGCATCATCTAACTCTTCAAAAATCGCTCCACTTTCACCACTGGAGCCATCCAGGTTCATCCAGTCCTGCACATAAGCCCGAACGATCGCACCCAAAATGATCAGCGCATTATTGCCGTCACCCTGCTCCAGAAAAGCGTCAGCCTTCTGCATCATGTCACGAATTTCATCCAGGGCAGGTTCATCGTTCCATTGCGCTGCGTATCGATCGAGGATGCGTTCAACCTGTCGCTCGATCGGTTTTGGATCAACGGTAGTACGACGAGGAGCCTTTTTTGATTTTTGGGTTTTGGGTTGATTCAGTAAGGCAATCTGCACCTCAACTGCATCCATCCATTCTGGCTGCTCGTTGGCAAGATTCTGTACGATCGTTTGCAATTGCTCACGGGTAAGAGAAGTCAGCAATGTAGCCAGTTCGGGACGCTGCTCAATGCGATCGGGCTGATGCAGGCAGGTTAGGAGGGCTGCAACGATGTGCTTACACCATCCTTCGTAATTATAGGGGCAGGTACAGGTTGCACGGGTAATACCACCTCGATCAAAATGAACATCGACCTGGTAAGCGTTTACTTCGCTGCCTTCAACTCTGGCGAGTAAGCGATTGCCGCGTTGAACTAGAGAATTGACTGAACCAGCCCGATAATAACCCTGTCCCCGTTCAAACGGTTGAGCGGTCGTGTGGTGACGAATAGTTGCCTCACTCAATTTTGGGATCACAGACGCACCTCCGGCAGGCTCAATCAACCTGATCTCAATCCTACCGGGCAATGTTCAAGCTGGTGTCAGGCTCCCTGGTTTTCTTAAAGAAGTCAGGGAACCTGGTTCTGAACTAGGATTTGCTTCAGACACGAAGATGCTGGCGATCGCTCTGTTAGCTCTAGCTAACAAGTCATTCTGAAACTTCCCTAATTCACGAGAAAAGATTTTTCAACGGACACTTGGTTAAAGAAATCTAACAAGCTGATGGGTTTCAAGGTTCTGTGACTGGAATCATAAGTTTTCCGACTTTGGGAGCATAACATTTCCGCGCCGAAGCTTGAAACACTGATTGTTACGTTGCGTCATTGCAGCTGTTTTTTGCATTTTGGAACAATAAGATTTCCGTATGCAAAATCGGAAGCATTCACGTTTCCGAAAGCTATTGTAAAGATTTATTTCAAACTCAGGGCATAAGATCCTCCTGCTCAAATATTTCAAAAATTTTCTTGGGCAGATTTATTAACAGGATTAAAGCGCATTATCAAAAGCATCAGGAAAAACCTCCTGCATTGCCTGCAGTACTTCTACGTAATGAACGGTGTCACCTTGTTCTTGAAAGAGGTCAAAGGGTAGGTAAGGATCTGAAAATGCATCTTGTGGAGAAACGATGTCTGACAATAGGACTTCTACAAAGCCATGATTAGCACAGGTAGCGGCGCTCATGATGAGATCATACTGGCTCAATTCCTCTGAGACGCCAACTTGAGCGTGCAAGAGACTCTAAGTCCTGGAGCTTAGTTTTATATTCCTGAGGAAAATCCTTACATACTCTATAGAGCTTAGGCCGCCCTTCTCCTCTCAAAACACCAATCTTTTCCAATGCAGCTAAATGTCCCTGAGCAGTACTTTTTGCCACACGAGTACCAGCAGCAACATCTTGAGCAGTTGCTGCCCCTTTGTCAAAGATGTACCAATAAGCCTCTGCTCTAGTAACAGGGAATGATACTGTATTCATTGGTTTAGTACCCTTCCTATAAAGGGAAATTGTACTTCAAAATCTTTGGGTACCTGCCCCTTGACGCCTTGACTCAGCTTTAGCCCTTTAAGTTCTACTACAAACAATTTTTTTGATATGTCAAATTAATACTAAGTATACAAAGCTTGACGGGTCATCTCATAGGCTTCTATCAGGAAGTCTGCTGCTATGTAAATCTCCTTATCCTGACTAAACTTACCAATCCCAATACGAAGTGCCCCATCAATCACTTTGTCTTGTAGCTTCATTGCACGTAGTACATGAGAAGGTTCTTCCACACCGGAAGAACAAGCTGATCCAGTTGATATCGCTGATTTAGAACGAACCCTAGCGATGACGGCACTATTGGGAATGCCAGGAATTGAAATGTGAAGATTTCCTGCCAGCCGATGCTCTGGATCTCCATTAATTACTAGGTTAGGGATCTTCTCTAAGAGCAGGTCTTGAAGTCGATCGCGCTTCATAGCGATCGCACTCTCGTCTTCTTCCATCTCCAGCGATCGCAACCGACAAGCTTCTCCCAACCCAGCGATTCCAGGGACATTGAGAGTACCCGATCGCATTCCTCGCTGATGACCGCCACCAAATATAAGCGGCTCCAGGTGATAGCCTCTACGAACAGCTAGTGCGCCAACCCCCTTGGGTCCATAGAACTTGTGAGCAGAGATTGCTAGGTAGGTGATGCCCCATTCCTCAAACTGAATGGGAATCTTGCCGACTGCCTGAGAGCCGTCACATAGAAAAGGAATGCCGTAGTGTTGAGCAATCTGCCCAATCTTCTGAATAGGGTAAATGTTGCCAATTTCGTTATTAGCTGCCATAACGCAGAGCAAGGACAGCCCCTCGGCGCAGACTTGTTCCAAATGTTCCAGGTCAAGTCTGCCTTTAGAATCTACTTGGAGATAAACCAATTCAGCCCAACCTCGCTTTTTCAAAACACGGCAGGTATCGAGGACGGCTTTGTGTTCAATCGGCATTAAGCCAATGCGATGAGGCTTCGTTGGGTTAGGAGCTAAGCTTCCCTGAATTGCGAGATTGATGCTCTCGGTCGCACCGGATGTCCAAACGATTTCTCTCGGTGAGGCTCCTATGAGGTCTGCAACTTCTTTGGCAGCTTGCTTGATAGCGGTTTCAGCGCGATCGCCCCACTCATGGTCAGTGCTGCTGGCATTGCCAAACTCTTCAGTCATGTAGTGCAACATTAAGCCGGCAACTCGCGGATCTGTAGGCGTAGTCGCGTGGTAGTCCAGATAGATGGGCTTAGGGAGGGTACTTGCTCGCTCGTTCATGCCCCAAATTATAGGTTAGGAAGTCTTCTGAGGGGTTCTCACTGCTGCTTGATGATTTCGGTGATCGCAGCCATCTCTTCATCCGCTAGAAATGGCACTTGAGCATAAATGAGATCAGACTGGTTAGTCATACGGGCGGCTAGATGTCCTTTGCCTAATAAGTTTTCAGCCCCTTTTTGGCCCAGTGAAATTTCCGAAGTGCCGACACTCTCAACTCTCAGGATTAAACGATTTCCTAAGTTGTCTCGAAGTTGCACCGGAAGGACGTTAGTGTCAGGACGCTGGGCAGCAAAGATAAGATAAATTCCTGCGGCTCTTGCTTTTACACCCAATCGCTGTACTGCTGTCGATACAGCTGATTTATATTCATCAACCAGCATCCATTCAGCAAACTCATCGTGAACCAGCCATAGTACCGGAAGTCTATCCTGCTCAGGCACTTTACTGTTGTAGTCCTGCAAAGATTTTGCCTTTTGAGGAAGAAACTTGCGGTATCGATTGTCCATTTCCTCAACCAGAAGATCCAAAACCTCGATCGCACGGTCTTGGTCAATAATGATTCCTTCTTTGAGATGAGGTAGGTCGCTGATGTTGGCATAATCTACGCCCATTTTGGGGTCGATTAGATAGATGCTTGCGAGTTCGGGAGAGTTTGTCGCACAAATATCGAGAAGGAGGTTTTGCAACAGAACCGACTTACCGCTGCCTGTGGCTCCAGCAATCAGCGTATGTGGAGCATGTTGTTCTAAATTCTCGAAACTACTGCCCAGGTTGAGATAAAGCAGCTCACCATCGAGTTCCTTAACCCCAATGACAAAGCTGAGGTTAACACCTGAAGGAGATCGATTGATTCTTCGTTTTGCCCAGACTTCGCGTAAGGAAATCGTTTGGCGCTGGGGACGGGCAACGGTGACAACGATTTCACCAGGCTGACCATAAACGCTAATAACGTTTAGAGAGTGCGTGGTCAGGAGTTGCGATCGCTTCTTCTCGATGTCATCCAGTTTCAGTTTATCGGAACCTTTGAAGCGGACAATTGCAGCATTCGGAGTTAGGCGAGTGCCTTCAATCTTGGCTTGCAAGCTATATCCCAACAAAGCTGTCCGTAGTTTTCCAGCCGTTTCCTCCAGCCATTTTTCTGCCACTGCATCGCCTTGACTCGTCTGTGCTTGTCCCTGCTGCCACCAAGAAACCAGTGCTGGACTCGCCCAGCTGTCAATGTCTTCAGCAGGTGAGGAATCTGGAGAGACGGTAGTTTCAGGTTCCAATGCCTGGTTAGACAGGGTTAGCTGAAGTGGACTGTCAGGATTTTCAGGCGGATTAATTTTTGCAGGTGTTGCTGGAGGAGGCGTTGCTGTGTCTACTTTCCCAATTTCTAAAACCCATGTGACTCGATCTGCAGGCTGTAATGCTTCTGCTACTGTCCAGGGTTTGTCGTCGCCAAGCTGTTCCCTTACGAGGAAGAGTGGTTGTCCTGACTCGTAAGCCAGAACCAGTTTACGGACAGATTCTCGGTCGAACACTTCTTGGAAGCAGCGTTCGACTTTGGGAATCGGCGATCGCTCCCCTTCTACATTGCTCTCATTCGTTCCGGATACAAAGACTTGAGAGTAGCCGGATAAATCAATCCGAAGCGTCCCTGAGCGGATTTGTTCGCGCCACTGTTCAATGTTCAGTTTGTTGTCGGAACTAAATTCAATGCCATCGAGTAGAAGATCGCTAAGGCGCGATAGCCAAAGGTCCCGGTCAAGACGACCTGGACTAATAAAGAGGGCATCGGCAATGCGATCGACTGTTTGCCGGAGTTGGTTCTGTGAAGTCTTGCGAGCATCAGCCAAGCCCGCTACATCAACGTATTTTGCCTCAGAAATAATGACTTTCAGAATAGGCTCACCGTCAATATACTGGGGTGAAATTGCCATGATGTCAGCAATTTGACCTTCTTTTTGCCCTAACCAAGAAGCGTAGTCATCTAGGAAGTACCAGCCGATCGGGTTTTGCGCTCCCATCTCTGCTGTGATTAAGGCTTTACTTAGAACAACGCCCATTAGCTCGCTGGCAAATCTGCCGCATTTTGCGGCTCGTAACACGATATCACCGGAAACGGCGTTAGCTTCGTTAATTAGGCGTTCTACTAGTTTGTCGATTCTGTTGCTTTCCAAGCCTAAATTCAAGGCTTCCAAGCGTTTTCTGACCAGCACTTTAAGGACATTCAGAGATGCGTCCGAGGAGACGAGGAAGTTTCGCTCATCGGTACGGTTCTGTTGGTAGCGAATAACCTTTACACCCTGGTTGACGAGTTGTCGTCGTTCCAGCAAATCATCGTAATTAACTACCCACTCCCCTAAACGGTGGCTCTCATCGAAGGTTGTCTTTGTAGTTTCTTCTTGGAAGGAGATTTGACGGGCAGGTAAAAAGTGTTGGTCAGGAGAGCAATCTTCACCTTGAATCAGGCTATACACCATATCGAGGTAGGCTTGACCCACCATCGTCTGCTTAGGACAGGTGAGATAAACGGTGGATTTAAGCTCATCCTTAGCAGACGGACGTTTACGCGCCCAACGAGCAGGAGAATGAATTAAGATTTCGGCTGTGTTGCTGTCAAACGGTGAAGGCTGCCAAACCACTTTCGCCTGCCGTGAGATCGCATCTTGCAGAAACACAATGTCGGCAAACTTGCCTTCTGTAGGGGTTGTGGAAGGAACATCGTTGGACATGACTGAGATCCGCAGTCTTGCCATAAAGTCTTGAGAAACCTCACTGGCAATGAAGGCATCGGGGTCAGCGTCAGAGCTTTCCAACATCTGCTCATAGAGTTGAGCGAGTTTTTGCCCATTTCGATGGCGCAGAACAACCTGACAACGGACTTCTTCTCGATCGTCTTGCAGTTCTTCACTCAGCTTATTGACGATCGCCTGAGGTAGCTTGATCGAGTCAGTTTGGTATAGAACGACGCTTAGATTCGTTTTCTCATGGGGCAACAGTTCCACGTAGCGGCGGATGATCCCTAGCAAGCGATCGGCTGCTTCAGCCGGATTTTCGTTGGTTGTGCGATCGCTCTCGTCCCGTGTGGGGCGCTCCATCAGGCTGTATTCGTTGACCGTATCAGAGACAGACAACAATTCGGGCTGCTGCCCCTGGTAGCCAACACAGACCTCAGGATAGTAGGGATGATCGAGTTCGTTTCGCAAATCAGCGAAAAATAGGCGGGAATCGCCAAAGTTGACTTCTGGTGTAGAGATGATGTACCGAAGGAGTCCTGCTAATTGGCGGGCTTTGACGGCTAGTGAGGATAATCGTAGTGGATGCCAGGGGGCGATGATGGCAGCGGGTTTACCGCGTTCAACGCGGATGCAGCCCAAGCGCAAGATAGGTTGATAGAAGTCAATACGATTGAGATCGCCTTTGACGTGTTCTAAAACAGTCTTAAGTAGGTTGCCATAGGCTTCACATTGATGCAACAGTTCTGGACTGGCAATCCCTTGTCCTTCATTTGTAAAGCTGGCGATCGCTGCCCTATATCGTTCTGCAAAAGTTTTCCAGGCGGCGGTGATTGCTTCACCCGCATTCTTCGAGAGACGACCATCCGCGACAGCTTGTTTAATTTTTGCGGGAAGGGTTTTGTCCAGGTCGCCTTTGCGATCGTATTTACTGACTAAAGAACCTCGGTCTTGACGATACGCCGCCATCAGGGTGCCAACATCTAACAGAGCAATCCCCTGTAATCGTCCTTTCTTACTGACTAGTTCCCTCGACACTTGCGAGAGTTGAAAAGGTGAGTCTTTAAGCAGCCGCTCAACGTCATTACCTAACTCCATCCCAATTGAATTTGGATTACATCGCCAAACTAGTTGCGTCTTGGCAACTAGAGCCTGGTTATCATCCCGCATCTCAACATAAAATTTGATTTCTGTCGCAGTTTTTGCGGTAGAAGTATTCTCGCGGTACTTTGCCTTCTTCTGAGATTCCTTTAGCAGGGCATCGTACTTAAACAGCCAGTGAGTTTCCCATTCAATGTGAGGGGCAGTCAGTTGTTCAATGCCTCGATAGCGGGTGCAGAAATACCGACCTACATCGGCATTGAGTTCCAGCCATTTACTTTTAGAAACTTTTTTCTGAGTTTCAATTTTGAGAGATTTGACGCTAGCAACTGTTTCTGCCTGGTCAAAAAGCCGCTCGAAGGCTTGCAGTAAGCCAATTAAAAAATCTGTACACTCGATCGGCTGTCCGTAGACAAATTTATCCCACTTTGCTTTGAGCTTGCGATCGCCTTCAAGTTCCTGACGGTGCGCGTCATAAAATTCCCGATCTTCGTCTAGCGCCTCACGCTTATTGCGCTTTTTCAAGGCGTTGATGTACTGGGTTTCTGACTCTGTTAGAGTATCGGGATATTCATCATTAAAGAAATCTAGGGTGAGAGAAGCAATGTCTGTCTTTTGAGCTTGTAGCCCAGAGAACAGCGTGTTGATATTATCCGATTCCCACTCAAACTTAGAGAGGGCTTCAGCTTCAGGAGTCCAGCCAGCAGAACTGCCAATGAAGGAATGAATAGTAGGATGGGCGATCGCAGGAATATCATCCTTCACCTTGTCAAAGGCAGTTTGAAGATCCTGCTCATCAATTGGCTTACGGCTAGGGGTTTGCTTCAGTAGTAAACACGCACGCTTCGCGAAGGCTTGCTGAAACAGCTTTTCCCATCGTTGGGTTTGTCCTAATTGAGTTTCAGGAATGGCACGAAAGTAGCCAGAATCACGGGGAAGCCGCAGAGCGGGGAGTGCCCATCCAAGTGCATCTATGACTGGAAGGCTTTCTTCAAGAATGCGCGATCGTGTTTGAACAATGTATTCCGCAAAATTTTCTAGGCTGGGTGTACCAACTCTCTGGAGTCCGTTTAGGGCTTTACGCCAGTATTCAATCTGCTCAGCAGGAATTGCCAGGTCTTTTGCAGCCAGGTTAATCCAGCACTCAATCTGTCCCTTCAGTTCTTGAGCACCAACCGAGGTAATGTCATTTAGAGATTGAGCTTGGTCGTCGCTGATGTTAGCCAGCAGTAGTGCAGGGCGATCGCAAGCCGAGTGGCGCAGGTGAACTGTGCGTTCATCGGTCAAAATTTCGTTAGGTAAGCCGAAGCCTGCCACGAGATCTCGTGGAACTTGAATTTTGATGAGCGGGGCAAGTTCAGAATCCTTCAGAATGGTTTGAGATACGGCAGCAACCTGCTGAGCGGTGAGGCGATTTAGCAGAAACCGGGCAACTCCCTCGTTCGTTTCATCGGTTTGAATTGAGCGTTTCAGGAAGTCAGCCGCAACTTGACCAATCAGTTCAATGGTCTGCATCATCTCACCTCCGAGGCAAAGGGATTTTGAACGTAGGCACAAGCATCAGAAAGGCGTTTGAGTAGCCCAATACTGGCAAGGCGACGTTCAAGGCGTTCGGCATTGGCTACAAAATCTTCGCGATCAGCATCACCGGAGTTGATTAAATCTGTGGCTTGGCGATCGCCAATAATAAACCCATATTTCTGATGCAGTTTTGCCAAAAACTCCTGAAATTCCATACGAGTTGGTACAGAAGCGAGTACTAACGTCCTCAGCAAGGAGTCAGTTGGGGCATAGCGAGTGCGACGGCTGCCCCGACTGGACGACAATCCGATTTCGCGTGACCAAGTTCCATGAAACTTGCCGAGGTGTTGCTGATGCCGTTTAACTGCCCTCTCTCGTAGCGAACTTAAAAGATCTGCTGGTGAGCCTGAACCATCTGAATCCTCGTCTTTTGCAGACCAGGCAAAACGCTCTTGTAGTAAATCGATTGCATCTTCAATCGGGGTATAGGAGTTAAGGCACGCTTGCCACTCTGGTGAATCAGCGATGCTACGAATGGTGTATTCAATCGCCCGTTGAGGCAGATTGTTGTTCTTCTGAAATTCGTCAGAAGCCAACTCACGTACTGTTGTTTTCTTAGGCGCGACAATCTCTAACACAAACTGTGGTGGGGCAGACTCTCCTAATGTCGCCTTGGCGCGGCTCAACAGATAGATAATCAGGTGCAACCCAGTAATAGTGACAATGTGAGGTAGGGAGTCGTAGTCGGGTAGGTCACAGCGTAAAATATTGAGCCAGTCGTCAGCTAGTTGTTCATATTCGGGCAGCCTCTTATAGGGAAGATAGGGTGGGCTACCACTGGTTCTGGGTGCGCTCCGATCCGCTGGAGATTGAAGGGCAAGGACTAGCTGATTCCACTTGGAGCCTCGATACTCACTTGAGTAGTTGTGGGTAATGATTCCAGTACTTTCTAGACGGGAAAGAATTTCCTCCCCCCGCCCGCTCCGGCATAACATAAGATATAAAAGTTCGCCCGTTCTTCCAAAGAAGCGACGATCGTTTGTCACTTTCTCGCCCGTTACCCTTAGGTCTTCATATAGGCAGTCTGGACCGTATGGAAAAACGAATTTAGAACTCCATCGTTTGTTACTATCGCCCTCAATAGCACTGGATTGAAGGAACTTGACGATTTCTGCGAAGTCCTTGAAGGATTCAAATCGGGATTTCAGGTAGCTAAAGTCGGGTGACGCTAGCCCGCCTACATTACTAGCGATCGCATCCATCCACATCTGCCACCGCTCGTTGTCATCCAATCCTTCTGTAGCGATCGCCTCAATGTGAGGGTTGTTGAACAAGATATTACGAAGATAGAGGCGCGGATAGATTTCGTATCTAAGGTCGTTCAGCTTGCTCTCCACAAAAGCCTGTCCGTGACCTGCTGCTGATTGCGTAATACAGAGCATCTCTAAAATACAAAGCCACGGGGTTTGCTCATCGTACAGCCGATGACCCCAGATGGATTCGTCAACCCACATATTGAGTTGAGACTGCTCGATCTGTTGAGGGCGTGGGAGAATTTCAAGCATTAGAAGTAAACCTCAAGCGTTCGTTCACTCGCTATACCAGCACTATTTACTTCCAGCAACCGAATATTCATCGCCTCTTCCCTATCCTCATCCTCGCTCTCCATAGACTGGCGAACTGCAAGCTGCTTAAATACTTGAGTCTTGAAGGCGAGTACATCTTCGTAGCACTCCTGAGAAAAGCTACTTGGAAGAGCACCTTCGGCAACTCTGCTCAAATATTCATATCGAGTCAGGGTTAGGTTGAAACGAATTGGCTCAACATCTGAAGCAAGATTCACGACTAAGCTTGGCTTCTTACGGCTTTTATCTAACTCCACCAATACACTCTCACCCCGTTTTCGAGCAACAGAGATAGAATCTTCGTAAACCCTGCTGATTCGGGCTTGGGAGTAGCTGCCAGAGGTCGCTAAGAGCAATTCATCTTGATTACTGACTAGCAGCCCTGTGAAGATACGGTTCAGTCCCCTGATTAGCCGTAAAGTGATCGATTTAGGAACCTTTTTGCCTTCTTGCAGCCCCCTGTAAAGGTCGCTCAGATATTCCCCGGCATACTGAAAGATCGTAAGATCCCAAAGCTTCATGTCTGTTGTGCGATCGCTAGGAATAGTAAAGAACAACCGCTGCCGTTGGGCTTGAAGAACCCCAAGAAACTCTTCTCGTCCCTTAGCAGCATCCCCTTCCAAATAAGAACGCTGTTGAGCTTGGTACTTTAAGTCGGCTCCGTAGAATGGGTCAGATAGCACCAAGTCAGTGTAGAGCGGCTGTAATTCTGGATCGTCTGCCCCAAAAATCAGAATATTGTCAATTTGATTACTGGTTTCTGCGCCAATACCAAAGCCACGTAAAACTTTGAAAACCTCGGTTGATTCTCGCCGCCGCTCAGGTAGATTCTCGCCGAAGATATTGCGGTAGAGGCTGGCACGCGATATCGTTTCAGCGGCAATAACGTCAGGCACTTGCCGACAATTGAGTAGCCGATCTTTTGCGTCTGGATGACCTAGTAGTGCATTGGCAACCAAGAGAAGCAATTGGCGAACTGGAAGATGCATCTGATTGAGTTCGCACAGTTCGAGAAGATTAGACAAACGTTCTCGTGTGGTTCGATCCGCATCAGTTCCTTCTAGACGCTGTTTGTTTTGCCAAATCGGGCATCCTTGGCTTTGATAAGCACATTGATTGCAATCGCCCCACCCCGGATGCTCCAGAACGGCTTTCAAAATCCGGGGAAACAAAACAGCAGCACTCTGACGGCTTAGGTTGTAGAGTTTGACCTGGAAGTCATCTAACTCACGCAAATCCCCTAATAAAAGATCTTCGATCGCCTTTCGTACTGGCTCAATTTCTTCAATCTGCGCTGCTTCTGTCCATGCTTCCACTAGCTGTCCATCGTTCGCTGCAATCAGATAGACCTTGGAAGTATCCTTACCCAAGATGGCAGTTGCAATTTCTGGCAGAAGCGACTGTTTCTCCTCTAGAGTCAGTTCGCTCAAATCCTTGATGACGATTAGCTGTCGATCGCCCAACCCCAAGTGTTGAATTTTGCTATCCTTTTGCCAATCATCAACAGACCCACCAAATTCTTCCCAAATCTGCCGACAATAGTAGGTTTTCCCATCCCCAGCCGTACCCGTTAAAATGACTGATTTGGGCGAAGTTGAACGGAAGTTATCCAGCAATTCACCTAGATATTCAGTGTCAAAAGCGATCGGTTGAAGCTTCTTGCGCCGTAAAGTTCGTTGAATCACCTCGTCGTACATATTGTCGTTACGAGGAATAGGTCCGTATTGCCGTAAAAAGCCGATCCAGTCAGATAAAGAACATGGCGATATTTGAGAAGCCATACAACTAAAAAAGGACTTATTTGTTGAACTTAGCTAAGAAGGGTACAAAAGATAAAAACTTCCATCTTGTTAGTCAGCTTGAAATTAAAACTTTGGATAAACCTCCAAAAAATTCTTTACAATTTTATCCGCATATCTTTTAAGAGAAGGATTTGAGGTCCTCTCTACCGTTCTAACATTTGAAATTAGGTTAAACTTTGGTTTTACCTCTCCTCTAACATCCCTTAAACCTATTTGGACAAGATATTCAATTGCTTCGCGGTATGAAGATTCTTCGCTTGTATATTCTGGCTCTTTAGGAAGAGGATAGGATACTAGAATGAGGTCATCAGCTGCTTCTAACTTAGTACCGACTTGCTCCTCAAATCTTGTTCTAAGAGTTCCATTGTCCTGGATATGGCTGAATGCTCTTCCAAATGAACCTTTTCTATCATTAGTTTGCCCCACATAAATTACCCGCCATTTTTTAGATATCCATAAGTAAACAAAGGCACTTGTTCCATCAAAGGCAGAAGATATAAAACTCCAGATTGGCTGAACGGTATCGCTCATGTTTACTTACCAAGAGGAGGTAATTTACCTTCAAGAGTTCTACACATTCCAGCCAGATATTCTGATATGATTCGCCTATACTCCGAGATTATCTGTTTAATCTCTTTACGATCAAGAGATGTAATATTTTTCTGTGCATATACTTCAGCCTCTGCCATTTGCAATAGTAGTAACTGAAACATTATTTGAAGATCTACATTTTCACTATTTTCTTCAAAAATTAAACGTGCAAATCTATGGAACTTATTAATCCTGACACACCCTCCACGGTCAGTATCGTAATAGGGTTCCCAAAGAGCATTGTCTTCTACGTTAGAAACTTTATAGATCTTGTTCGCAGCTGGATTAGTGTCCTCTTTTAGTGCTACTTCAAGATCTTCGTCATTTAACTCACTTTCGTCAATTTCTCTACCTTCAGTATCACTTTTTTGTTGAATAGCAGTTTGACGCAGCTTTGTTTGCATTTCCTCTTCAACTTCTTTCCCTCTCCGAGCTTTTTCTCGTTCAATCGCTGGAGTTGCAATAGGTTCACCTGGCAAGTTCTCTAAAGGTTCAAACTCTGCAACAATTTCATTCGCAGTTAAATTTGGATCTTGCCCCTCAAACTCCTTCTTTAAAAAGTTTCCACGTAACCAAGCTCTCTTACTTTTCCTTTTATACTCGTCTGAACGATCGCTAATTTCCCGATAAGCTTCATCGGAAAGAGTTAGGGTGGATTTCTTTACATCAATGTTAAAGCTATCGTCAGCGTTTTCATCAATTAAAATCCTTCCTCGAAAGGCATAAAAATCTTGATCTTGGGGGATAATACCATCAAAAGATTCTGCCCATGATATTAGTCGTTTGTTGCGATAAACGTAATAACCATAGTTACCTGCCCCTATCTTGTATTTCTCTGCAATTTGTTTACGTTTTCCTCGCTCTTCTAAATCAAATATTGGAGGATACGGAAGTTGAGTTACTTCAATCGTAGCTTTAACGACTTCTTCTGTATCTTCTTTTACATCAAGTGTGATTTCTTTGGGTTTCTCAATCCACCTTACAGTTTTCCCATCCCACGAGTTCTCATCTAGATTTTCATGTAGATTTGCTTCGTCAACAAAGAGGACATCGAAGGGATTAATGCTCTGGTTATTGATTGAGACATTGATTCCATCCTCTTTCATAAAGTAGTAGTAAATAACTCCTACTTTGGTCGTCAATTCTTCTGTTGTTTTTCTAACACTTGGATGGTTAACCATCCTGACCTTTGCAATCCTCACAATGGTTCCTCTTCCCGAGGACAGATAGCAATTAAGTAAATGTTGATCTTCTTCAGTCAGTTCAAGTGATTTGGCAAAGTATCTACTTTCACGTTGAATTTCAGGTAGGGAAACAACGTACTTCTTAAACGGATGACCGTTACCCGGTGATGAGATAAGGTGTAATTCCTCGCCTTGAGAAAACACTGCGGATTTCAGACCAAGCCCAAACTTGGAAAGTGAGTTTGCCTCATAATTCTGGTCAGAAGATCCTAACTTAAGAGCCTCTACCATCTCAGCTTCACTCATTCCCTTGCCATCATCAATGACAAGATACTCCTTAACATTATTTTTTCTACTATCGTTTAACTCCTCCCGTTCTTTATGAATTTGAATATGAATATTTAGGGCTTTTGCACGAACAGAATTATCTAGAATGTCACATATTGCAGTTGCAGGAGTATAACCAATTCGGCTAAGCCCAAAGCAAATTCTGCCAGGGTCAAGTTCAAGGTCAACTTCAGTAACTACTTGGCTGGACATTTAGATTCTCCTTGAGCTTCAAGTTTTTAGAAAAGAGCAGTAGATAGAAGAGTTAACTTCATAGGTGACAAGCGAGGCAAGGCAAAGTATCATCCTCACTGTCTAAGACTGTTGCTAGTACGTCTGAGAGGGATTGGTTAGGCTTTTCCTTTACTTGTTTTGCCATAGCCTTTTCATGGTCAGCAATAATTTGGTCTTTGCGCTCCAGCAACTCCAATAACGTTTCGTTCTGTGTCCAGGTATAAGTTCTGCCGTCTCGATGGTTTTGCTCGTATTCAACTGCCTTTTGGAAAAGGTCAGGATGCTCTTGTGCTAGCATTACCCATTCGTATTTGCGCTGAAAGAAGCAAAAGTAGCAGCCCGATCGCGATCGCCAACGGTAATAATCGGGCATTCCGATTCCGCTCTCTTCCAATTCACGCAAAATGTCTGCTTTAACTTTCCCGTGTTCCTTAAAGGGAAATTTGGCTGTGATATTAGGTTTCGTTGAAATATAGCCGTCACGATTCTCATCGGCACGGATGCCAACGTAGGTAATCACCTCGTCGTCGCCTACCCATTTCTCCAGGGGAATAATCTTCATCTGCTTGGTACACCACCGCATTTTGGGAGACGGTAATACCCCACCGTATACATCCAGCCAATGGTCAAAGCCTCGTTCTGCTTCGAGGTAGTGAATTTTAATCCCAAGCCAATCTTCAATTCGCCCTAAGTACTCGTAAGTTTCTTTCAGTTCCTTATGGGTATCGCAGAAGAAGTACTCAATCTCTAGGTCTGGGTATTCTCGACGCATAAAGATAGCAAGAGCTGTACTGTCCTTGCCACCTGAGAGACCTAATATGTGCCGAACCTTCTTTTTGCTCATGCTGACTGACCCCGCTTCCGTTTAGGTTTCCCAAATTCACCTTGAGAATCAACATCTTTGCGACTTAAGAGTTTTTCATTCAGCTTCGCTAAAAAGCCCTTCTGAAGCCGAGGATTGTCTTTTAATGCTGGCGTATTCAATATCTCTTCGGTGAGCCGATCGAATAACTCCGCATATTCTTCATCAATCCAAACAACTTCATGAACTTCCTGACCATTTGGTTCGGTCACTGTAATTCTGAGAGCATCAAATCCTTTACCTTGCCGCTTGATTTCAGTCCGAAGGGCTTCTAGGTTCTCGAACCGACGAACCAAATCACTCAAAGCAATTTCAAATCGGCTGAGATCTTCATCAACCCAGCCCTTTGGATGTTTGTCTGCCACAATCCTGACTAATGCCTCTAGCCAATCTCTATCAGGCGAATTCTCTTCCACAGCTTTAGCAACAAAATGGCGCAGGACAGGATCGATGCACTGCCCTACTAAGTAACTGGCACGAACCCGCAAATCTTCCCTTAAGTTAGATTCTTTACTACGAACCCCAAACGCTTCATATAGATGCTTTTGACAGTCGCTTAGCAGATTGTCATAAGCGGTTTGAATCTCATGGATGCATTGCACCAACTTTTTCCGAAACGCTTTTGCTGCCTGTTCATTTTCTTCTCCACCCGCTATCATTGGGCTAAAACCGCAAGCCTCTGGCAACGAAATAAACAGTAGTTCATCTGGCTCCTGAGCTTTTTGTAATGCCTGTAAAACTTTCAGAGCTTCTGGACTCAACCGTTTTGTCGATCGTGTAAATTCTGGCAGTTGTCGGACAAAACCGAACAATGGCTTAGCGACAGCTAGCAATGATGCGTTACGTACCCCTATAGGAGCCTTCGCATTGGGAGACTTCAGCGCAGCTTCAAGTTCCTTGAAAACCTGCGATCGCAGCCCCACCATCTCGAAGTATTTCACTGAGAAGCGCGAAGGATCTTTCACCAATAGTTCAAAATGTTCCGGTCCTAAGATGGGAACAAAAGCTCCATCCCTATAGATGCCAACATCATCAACGTGAACCAGCAGAAAAGCTGCTAGCAAGACGGGAATTACTCCAGACTTAATACCATAGGGCGGTTGCTCTAGCCGTTGGTAAAGTAAATTGAGCGATCGCTGGCTATCTTTAGCTTCTGTACAAAACCGTTCGATTTCGTCCCAAACAAAGGACACGTCAACGGTCATTGACTTTAAAGAGTTTTCGCTACTTTGATCAGTTTGCAATCGTCCTTTCAAAGCAGCCGCAGGAATATAGGGTAATGGTGGATGGAAGCCCCATTCATCACCCTCCTGACGATGAATACCCGTAGCTTCCAGCACTGACCCATACATGGCTACTTCAGGGCCATAGCCTTCTAACCCCAAGCGTTCCTTGTCAGCATTCTTGAGCATTGCCTCGATCAGTTCGCGTCGCGCTTTTGCCCCCTGAGATGTCAGTTCACGGCGATTGATCAGTTCGTTATCTAGCACTGCACCTTTGTCGTAGATGCGATCGCACAAGTCTGAAAGCGCAGATTGGAAGCTTCTGGAAGACTCAATGGCGGTGAGTTTCCCATCAATCCAGCAGGTATTTTTTTGTGCTGACCAATTGAATGCTAGAGCGACTGTTTCATTCAGTAATTGCTCTGCTTCGACAAGGCGTTGTCTAACCTCACGCTTTGCCACGCCATCCGTTTGCAATTCGGGGGCATCTTTCCAAATCTTCTTTAATGCCAAAAAATCTTCACTACGCATTCGTAGTAGTTCAAGATTGGCAACCGTAATTACAATCAGAGGCTTGCCATCTGCTGTGTGTGATGGAACTGACTCAAAAGACGCTGTATCTAACCAGTAAGCAATTAAGCCGTCACTCCCGGTCGTAGTACAAGCCAATGTCTGTAGGTCAACCCGACTATCAACGTACCGTTGCTCAAAATAGCGGAGGTTGCCCGTTGTGGTGTAATGGCGTTGAGCGACCAGCGGTTTTAAGGGATAGGTTGTGGTCAACAAATCGGCTAGAGGATTGTAGGCTTGCTCGATTTGCGCTTGAATTGCGGCTTCAACGTCGAAATCTGAGCCTTGCCAGATCCGCAACTCATCCTGGGTTCGACTGCGGTGAGTAATTAATTTTTTCTGCTTCAGGTATTGGATCGTCTTCTGCCAATGCTTACGTCCCTTTTCATCCATTGGGGAGTCACACAATGCCAATGCCACCAATTCAGGCGTTGCGCGAAACTTTCCGGTTGAGGTGACTAGATTGAGGACTCCAATGGTTTTCAGTACCTTAAGAACATCCTGGCTCTGGTCTTTAGCATCCTGAATCAGCCCTTGCACTTCAACCCAACGTTGTAAGTTGATCCGCGACGCAAGCCCGGTTACTGCCTCAACAAAGTAGTCATAAAGCTGGTACAGCTTCAATGTCGGGATTTGATCGCCTTGAATTGCAGTGGATTTAAGGAACTGACTGAAAGCGTAAGGCTCGTCGCTAGTGAGAAAAGTAAATAGAGAGCGATCGTTCTGGGCGTAACGCACACAGAGCATCGGCAGCACCAGAGCCGTTAGAGGATGCAATGGGTAAGCATCTGCTAGCACCTTTGCCGAAATTTCGTATTCCGAGAGTACGTCTTTTAGGGCATCAAACCAGCTTTCTGCTTGGAGGTGAATACTGTGAAGGACTGGCGACGCTTCGCGAACAGCATTAGATCGATCGATCGCTTGCCCAATCAAGCGGGTCATCTGACTAGGTGATTCAGTGAGAACGATGTCCGTGAATCGTCCGTGAATCTTTGTCCATTCGCTCTGTTCTACTGTCGAGAGGCGATCGCTATATCCTGCAAATGACTGGTGGAGAATGCCCAACAGGTGAACCTGATAGTCTCCCTTAAGCTCTAGCTCAGCAATCTGCTGAAGCAGGTAAAGATCTTGAATGCCCTGATGATGAGCCGCATACTCCAGATTCTTGCCCAACTCATCAATAATGAGCAGCACATCCGTTTCAACCGTTTGGACGACCTCTCGAAGCAATTTCAGCACTTGTTGGTCGGTAACATGGCAGTTGCCCTCCTCCGCCTGGAAGCGCCACTCATTGAGATCCATCCAGAAATCTGGCTTCCTCTTCTTCTTCCAAAAAAGCTCAAACCCACGCGATAAGGCACGAACAATAGTCCAGCTTAAAGGCTCCCGTTGAGCCGTTGCTACGGCTCTCAATAATCCAGGCTCAGGAACATTTCTGACGGATTCCATTTCGGGACTGTCAGCCGGAAAAGCGTGTTCGGCGATCGCCCAAGCTTCATCGGCTACCGGGCTTTCTTCTGGCGCACACAAAGCCGCAAGATAATGGGCAAACGCTGACTTCCCTGTTCCATAGACTCCAGTTAACGTCCAGGCACGGTGAGCATTCGGATCTCCAATGGCAGATAGAATCCGCCGCAACGCTTCAGCAGATCGCTCGGTCGGAACATAGCCCTGAACCGCATCAGGCTTATCTAAATCTCTCTCTAAATTGACGGATCGGTAGTAGCGGCGGTGTAGCTCAAAATAGGTTGATAGAACCTTATGGGTCATCTTGCTCACCTTCCCGACCGATAGTACCCGTCTAAGATAGCCGCTGCTAGGCTCAGTGGCTCCCCTTCAAAGGAAAATTGCAGCTTTCCGGCTGCATCAGAGAGCCGAATTTGATCCCGTCGTCGGGCTACGACTTCGATCGCGTCGCAGATGGCACTCTCGGTCAACTTAAATACGAGTCCTGGGCTACCGAGGTCGTAGAGCAAATTGGCAATCGGAATCGTTTTGGCGGGGCTACCTGTTCGAGCATGATGCTCTAAGCAAGCGTAAACCACAATTTCTGGGGATAAGCTTGGCTTCTGCCCAACCCGAAACATATAGTGCCGTGAATCCCCTGCCGTGTGAATCAACCCCAGTTCCGTAAATGGGCAATCCAGTGAATCTTCGCTGATTTGAGCCTTACCACTGGGTTGCACGACATACATCCGCAAAATGCAACTCACATCCTTTCTGAGTGAAGATTCAGAAATACGGGGAGCTTCGCGATCGCGGTACTCGCAAAGCTGGTAGAACAAATCTTCAGTCGTAAACTCGACCTGGCGAAAATAGTTGAAGGCAACATCCCAGGCAGTTGCCAAGTTAGGCGCTTCTAGCAATTTCCAGTGCAGCAGCCAGAGAGAGGCAGGATCTTCTAGATAAGAGTCCCAGCCTTCCTGCCCCAAAAGTTGCTGACCAAATTCTGTCGGCTGGTCATCCTTCAGCAGCTTAAAAGCAGAACACCAGTACCGAATGGAGCGCACCATGTTCTTTCCCACGCCGAGCCGAACAGGGGCATCCTCCCTTAAGAAAATCTCCGAATCGATAGAGGCACGATCAAAACCCTTCTTCAACCAACCAAAGCGGGGATGAAACGTTTCATGACGAGCAAAGACGATGGCTTTAGAATTGCCATTGGTATCTGTATTGCGATTCGCTTGCTCTACCGCCATAATTTTATAGAACGAATGTACCCATTTTCTACGATTCAGAGCGTACTGGAAAGCCCCAGCCATAGCGTGCACCTATTATGCTACTCCATATATAGGGGGAGGAGCTTAATTGTCCTTAATTAACAGGGATGGCGCAGAATAATGAAGCGCACAAAGTGATCAACCGTCTAAGGTCAGTAGCATAATGGGTTCAAATTGCGACTTAGGCAGATGAAGTCTTTTGCGGATGTTTTGTAGCCTTGATGACTTTAGTGCGATCGCCGTTACCTGCCAGCGCAGCAAGGTGGGTAAGCTTCTGCCGGATGCCTTATACGTCCACGTCTCAGCCCTAGAATCATTAGACCCGCTTCTCCAAGAGTACGAGAGTGAAGCCAGAGAGATTGCCTCCCGCCCAGAGGGGATCACACTCGTTAAATTCAATCTGGAAAAGCCGAGCATCTCCTACCTCTTATACCCAGAGTTTGATAGCGATCCGCACCCTGCGCTTCAGTCCAGCATTCAGGTGAATCTGCAAAGCCGTGAAGTGAACTATCGAGATTACAGTGAGGCAGGCAACCCCTTTATTCTTCATCGGAAGGAAACCTTTGTCGCGACTGATTATCCCCACTACCAGCAATTCGCTGCCCTCACTCGTCAGGAGGAAGCTTTGGGGCTACTGGATAATCCGAGGGCGATCGGAACACGCTTGGCGTGGGAGAAACGCTTAGCCCAATTCAAAGTTGCGTTTCAAGGGCACACTCTGATCCATCGATCGCTCCTCAACGCCCAGCCTACCCAGGTCAAGATCGATCGCCATAAAGCAGCCATCAGCCGCAACGACTTCTCTAAACCTGTACGTTTGGCATTAGAGGCAGGGCTGCTGAACCAGACCACGACCTTCTTTGACTACGGATGCGGGCAGGGCGGAGATCTGGAACGGGTGGGCAAACTGGGCTATGAGAGTGCTGGTTGGGACCCCTACTACCGTCCAGATTCGCCCTTAGTCGCTGCGGATGTTGTCAACCTGGGATACATCATCAATGTGATTGAGGCTCAAGCAGAGCGGCGTGAGGCTTTGATTAAAGCCTGGGAGCTAACTGGGCAGGTGCTAATTGTGGCAGCCCAAGTTCTCATTGCACAGGGGAATAGCCAGATTGCCTATGGGGATGGGGTGATCACAAGCCGCAATACTTTTCAAAAATACTATGACCAAGAGGAACTGAAGATTTACATTGACCAGGTACTTGGGGTCGATGCAGTTCCGGCGGCGTTAGGGATCTATTTCGTTTTTCGGGACGAGGCACAGGCACAGAGTTTTCGGGCATCGCGGTTTCGATCGCGCGTCTCTGTCCCTAAAGTTCAACTGGCAAATAAGCGGTTTGAAGATTACAAAGAACTGCTCACTCCATTGATGGCATTCTTTACGGAGCGGGGACGACTACCAACCCTAGAGGAACTGCCTGAGACAGAAGCACTCAGTACGGAATTTGGCAATCTTCGGCGGGCATTCCAGATCGTCCTGCAAGCCACAAATCCGCAAGAATGGGATGAAATTAGCGATCGCCGTCGTCAAGACCTGTTGGTTTATTTGGCGTTAAGCCATTTTGGTCGTCGTCCCAAGCTTCGGGATTTGACACCTGTGGTTCAGAACGACATTAAGAGCCTGTTTGGAGGCTACCAGCAAGCCTGCGCTGCGGCAGACCTCATGCTGATGAGCTTAGGCAATCTAGAGGTGGTCGAGGAACGCTGCAAAAGTAGTGCGATCGGGCAGAAGCGACCAAATTCACTGTGGGTGCATGTGTCAGCGATCGAGGCACTTGATCCGCTACTTAGGCTCTACGAAGGTTGCGCCTCTCGCACGATCGGTCGCCCCCAGGAAGCCAATGTCGTCAAGTTCCACTTCCGGAAACCCAAGATTTCCTATCTGTTCTATCCAAATTTTGACATCGATCCTCATCCTGCTTTGCACACCAGTATGGAGATCGACCTGCGAGATCTTCACGTCCATTACCGTGATTATGACCCTAACGACAATCCACCCCTACTGCACCAGAAAGATTCAATGGTGACAACTGACTATCCTCTATATGAGAAGTTCGCAAAGCTGACGCGGCAGGAGGAAGGATGGGGACTGCTGGATGATTTGCGCTTGATTTATGACATTCGTGGCTGGCAAAAATGCCTAGAGGAGCATTGTGCTGAATTGAAAGGGCATCGTGTGGTGTGGAGGAAAGATGCTGATCCTTATCGGGTGAAGCTTGTGCGATCGGCTATTAGAGCAAGACAAGTGGAATGAACAATGCCTACAATAAACCCTCCCTCTTAGACTCATGCCTAGAAGTGCTAACGTTTTTTGTCTGTAGGCATACGCTGGTTTCTTAAGACAGAATTAGGAAGATTTCTTCACTTTACGCCATGTCAGAACCGTCTGAGCCTGTAAACGACACTTCATCCACCTCACCACCCCAAGCCGAGATCTCCAAACCGAATTCTGAACGGCGGTTTGTACAACGGCATATTGTACAACCATTCATTCAATGGATGCCCTTGGGTGGCAGTGGGGGGTTATTTCTCAGCTTTCTGCTAAAGCAGGAGTGGGTGCTGGTGCTTCTCACGTTTCCTGTAACAATCGTAACGGCAGTATGGGCAGCTTATAGTAAAAACTTTGTCGAACGCTTGTCAGAGATTTATGCCGCGAAAGGCAAGCAGGATGCCGATGCCCTCAACAATTGGTTGACTAGCTTAGATGAAGCTCTGAAATGGCAGTTTTCCGGCTTTGAAGCTAGGTATCTTAAGTGTCAGCGGTTAGACTGTCAGGAAGATAATCCTGATGGCATGAAGCACGAAGACGGTATTTTTACACCGCTGCTTCAAGAGGTTTATGTTCCCCTAAGACTTTCCCCAGATTCAGTATTGCCTGGATATGGAAAGTTTTCCCAAAGCGCAGCGGAAGAAGTCGAAGCGTGTCGCATTATGCTGATTTGGGATTTGTTGCAACGTGTGCACCAAGACTCAGCCTATCGCCAAATTGCCGTTCGTGCCTGGGGTGGCTATGGTAAAACCACCTTGCTGAAGCACATTGCCTATACATACGGAGCAAACGCCTATCGCAAACATCGTGTTCCTAAACTTGTACCGTTTTTGTTATATCTCACCCGGTGCTGGCAGGAGTTAAAAAAACTACCACCAGAAGATCCAGGTAGTTTACCCAAATTATTGACAGATTACCATTTGCCGCGTCTTCCACAGGCAGAGGACTTGAATGTACCTCCCAACTGGGCGCGTAGCTTGTTGAAGCAGGGCAATGCATTGGTAATGTTGGACGGTTTTGATGAGGTGCCTCAAGCAGAACGGCACGCCGTGAGTGAGTGGATTAGCCAGCAAATGCGCCACTACCGTGAATCAGTATTCATCATTACCTCACGCCCCACTGCCTACAGCAAAGACTATACAGCACAACGCCCAACAGCTAGCTTTTGGATCGAAGATTTTGACAACACGCAACGCAGACGCTTTGTAGAACAGTGGTATGCCTGCCAGGAACGCTACGCCAGAGGTGGACGCAACACTCCTGATGTCAAGCAGCGGGCTAAACAAAATGCAGCGTCTCTGCTAGCGCAATTGGAATCTCGTCCTGAACTTAAAGCTATTTCGGGAAATGCTCTACTGCTGAACATGATGGCGCGGTTTCATCGAGATAAACAGGGGGCCGAACTTCCCCAACGTAAAGTTGAGCTATATCAAGATATTTGTGAACTGCAACTCAACCGCCGACCGAGAGCAAAGGGCATTTCTCTGTTACTTAGTTCTTTAAGTCAGCGACAAGAAATACTGCAAGTTGTAGCGTTAGCCATGATGCAACGAGCCAGTCGAGATGAGCAAGGCTTCAAACAGATCCAACGGGATGACCTACTTGCATTGATAACAACTGCTCTGGCAGAACGAGATCCGAATGTCCCAGCCCATTCCCTTCTAGAGCAGATTGTACAGGTGAGTGAATTACTGGTGGAGAAGGAAGGGGGAATTTATGAATTTGCCCATCTCAGTTTTCAAGAATTTCTAGCTGCATCAGAAGTGGTACGGTTACGGCAGGAATCGATTTTTTATGGGGTATTAGGAGTCGATGCCTGGAAACCGACAATTTTGTTTTATGCCAGTTTGGCGAATCCTACCCATCTAATCCGTGAAGCAATAAATCGGCAACATGTGGATTTAGCTCATCAGGTGCTTCGGGAAACTCCAAAGCGAGTTGATTTATCAATAACAGAACAGTTAGAGCTTGAGGCCCTCAAGCAAACTATCCAAACCTCGCGCTATACCAAACTGGAAAATCACCTAAAAAATGAGCAGTGGAAGGAAGCAGATCAGGAAACTTATCGGCTAATGATTGCGACTGTCGGCAAAGAGGAGGGACAGTGGTTGGAGTCAGAGGAACTACGAAACTTTCCCTGTGAGGAACTGAGTGCTATCGATACACTATGGGTAAGTTATAGCAAAGGTTGCTTTGGCTTTAGTGTGCAGAAGGAGATTTACCATAGCTGCGGTGCTATGGTAGACGGCAACTATCCAGGAGATGAAATTTGGGAAAAGTTCGGCGACACAGTGGGTTGGCGAAGAAATGATGAATGGGTAAGTTACTCCGAACTTGAATTCACTCCTTCTTCTCCTCAGGGAATGCTCCCTTTGTGGGGTGGATATTTAGGTTTTATTGGTGAGGTGTCGTTAATGAGATTCTCTTCCCTCACCCAGAGATTAGTGAAGTGCAGCACAAGCCAGCCCTGACTGTCTTTAAATTTGTCTTGGAGTGGATTCTATATTTAGTCGAGTTGAATGCACGTAATTAAAAGACCTTTTCAATAGCCTGAAAAGATTGTTGTGCAGTGACTATGAATTAAGCAGCAATTCCAGAACCCGCTCTACCAGACGAGTTCAGATCTTAGCAAAGCTGTTATTCCACTGGGTTAATCCATCTCTCAATACCCTTTCTGGTCGGAACTCCTCCATCTGTAAATGCCCAAACGTTGCGCTTTTGTTGAGGAGTATAGCTAATGTGAATTGGTCGATCGCTCCCGTAGTAGTACAGCGAGTCAAACGGTAACTGCTGTTCCAGAATCCACTGCACAAGGCGATCGCTCCCCACTCCCATAATCCGAAAATCGCAGGCAGCACCAAGGCGATCGCAGTAATACTTGCCATTTCGGTTCTTCTCATGTGCCATGTGCTGATCTCTGCTTGGGTCAACCCGACCATTCTTTATGCCTGTCTCCGGGTCTTTCTGAGCCAGAAACCGCTTCAAATCCTTTGAGCAAAACCCATAGGTCAACTGAAACCGCTCTCTGCCAAAGTGAACAATCACAGGGTCAAGGATATGTTCACAGAGAGATTTTAGAGCTGGAATTGTTTTTTCCGGATTTTCAGGATATGGATTAATGCGATCAGCATACTTCCTGTACGTTTGCGTACAAGTGCAAAATTCCTGCAAAGTCAGGTACTCTCCCAACAAGATTTCATGCATTCAAGCGTTGGTCTCCTGAATCGGGAATTCTAACTCTGAACAGAGTCTAAATTCCACGATACAAAATATGGCTGCCCTCCTGACAAAATCCAACTTTATGAGCGGGCTGCAGTGCCTTAAGAAACTTTGGTTGGAAGTGCAGGAGCCACACCGAGCCACTGCTCTCTCCCCGGTCCAGCAACGCATCATCGACCAAGGCGAAGAGGTTGGGCTTTACGCCCGTCAGCAATTCCCTAATGGGCAATTGATTGTGGGAAACGGAAAAGAGGCTCTTCAAGCGACTCAAGATGCGATCGCAACCGGAGCCTCGTGCCTTTTTGAAGCTGCCTTCAGTTTCGATGGCTTGTTCGTTCGGTGCGACATTCTTCAGGAAACTCCAACGGGCACCTGGGAATTAATTGAGGTCAAATCCTCTAGCAAGATTAAAGATGAGCATCAGTGGGATTTAGCCCTTCAAAAATACGTTTTGATCGGAGCAGGGCTACCGATTGGTGCAACCAAGCTGATGTATATCAATACTCAGACTTGTTGCTTTCCCAACCTAACAGACCTTTTTGTAATCGCAGACATCACCGAAGAAGTCGATCAGCTCCTGCCTGAAGTACCCAACAAGCTTGAGCAATTTGAGGCTATTCTCGCCGAGAATTTAGAACCTACACTGGCGATCGGCAAACACTGCGACAATCCCAATCCTTGCCCTTTTACAAGTTACTGTTGGCAGCACGTTCCAGATATCTCCATCTTTACGATTCCTCGCCTGGACTGGAAAAAGAAAGAGGCGTTGATCGGTCAGGGAATTTTGGCGATCGCTGAACTTCCATTGAACTACCTTCTATCAGATAACCAGCGCAGCTACGTCAGTAGCGTCTTCAGTGGTCAGCCTGTTGTAGACAAAGCGGCGATCGATGCCAGTCTAGCCGAACTTGTTTATCCCATTCACTTCTTTGATTTTGAAGCTCAAAACCCTGCGATCCCTAGATTTGATAGGTTGAAACCATACGAGCAATTCCCTTTTCAATACAGCTGCCACATCCTCTACCAGAATGGGCATGTCGAACACCGAGAGTATCTTCACACTGACACGTCTGATCCGAGACCTCCGCTGATTGCAGCATTGACCCAAGACATTACTGCCA
Source organism: Phormidium tenue FACHB-886 (assembly GCF_014764505.1). GTDB lineage: Bacteria > Cyanobacteriota > Cyanobacteriia > Elainellales > Elainellaceae > FACHB-886. The sequence continues at coordinate 9,017 of NZ_JACXWX010000011.1, read as the reverse complement.
TTGGTTCTGTAGTGGTCTACCACCAGTCTTTTGAAGCCAGCTTGTTGCGGAAATTGGCGCAAGCTTTCCCTGCTTATGCAATTCACCTAGAATCGATCGCCACTCGGCTTTGGGACTTAGAGGATATTTTTAAGAAGCACTACAAACATCCTGCTTTCCGAGGATCCACCTCTATCAAAAACGTTTTGCCAGTTCTGGTTCCGAATTTAAGCTACAAAGCTCTAAATTGTCAGCGTGGTGACCAGGCGCAAGCCATTTGGGACAAGATGATTTTGTGCCCCGCTCCAAACCAAAAAGCCCAATTGATAGCGGATCTAAAGGCTTACTGCCAGCTCGACACCCTGGCGATGGTTGAGCTTCACAAAGCACTCACTCAACTTGCCTAAAATCTGTGCCTTTGTTGATTGCATCAATCTTCAGATGCCTCATCAACTCCATAATTGATGAAGAGCGCAGAAACCTTTGTATCAAGGGCTTTTGCCAGCTTTTGGATATTTTCAAGAGAAGGATTGCGATCGCCCCGCTCAATATCTGAGATGTAGTTCCGATGCAAGCCTGCGCGTTCAGCCAATTCCTCCTGTGAGAGGTCTAGTTCTCGCCTGCGCTTCCTAACCGCTCTACCGAATAACCACTTTATGTCCGAACGCTCATTTTCCCTCACGACTGAATCTTGAGGGAATGAGGGTATCAAGTCCACACATAATAGGTGTAGAATTTCATACTATAAGTGTGATTACTCCTGATTGATTGGCAAACAACTGCTCAGTCATTGATTCAATGGTCGAATCAGCAGCTCATGAGCCTGCTCGATACGGCAACTCAACTAGCCAGTTCCTCTATGTTTGACTTCTTAAGCGAAAATATACGACGACTTGACCTGCCTCCAGGTTTTCCCCAATCTGTCGCTTCCCCTAAGTATCAAATGGGAGAACGGTGCCGTTGGATTCCAACCCAGAACACAGATTGGGGCAGCATTATTGGGCACGTTTACCTCCCAAGGTCAGATAGCTCTCATGAAAGACCTCAGTGGTCCTGGATTTACCTCTTATTGCTAGATGCTGACAGCCCATCACGAGACTGGATTGCCGCTGATTGGGTTGCTGAAGAAGATCTAGAGATTCTTCCTGAACAGGCTCCATCAGTTTCTACTGAGTTGGAGGCTTTATGACACGCAGGTCAGGACAAGTTCCATTTGGAGAAGTCGAACGGGTGCTGTTTCGGACTTACGTAAATTGTCAGATTGCGATCGCCCATCCCCGTGAGCTGTATGAGGAACTCGATCTCACCCAAGAGCAACTCGCGATCGTTGCCGGATGTAGCTTAGCCACAATGGAGCGATGGATGAGTCAGAATCACGAACCCCGAATGCTCAAAGAGGTTTACCTGCGTCGATTAGGGGAGTTCCGGTTTTTACTCCGTCATTACCGTGAAATTCCTGCTGAAGCATGGGATCGTCTTTGCCCACTCCCACCCAGAGATCGTGCCATTCTATTTCCAGACCAGTCATGACAGATGTGTGGTTCTTTCCCTCATTTGAGGGGAATTTGGGGGATTGTCTTGTTTCAGATAGTACGCTCGATCTATCGTTACAACAATCTCTTCAACAGCCCCGGAGGAACCCGCGTACATGGACGGCATGCTTTCCAATTTCGACATTGGCAAACCTGTATTGGCCGATCTGCTTTTACAAATCCATCAAGGCAAGATTCAACTGCCAGATCTACAACGTAGTTTTTGCTGGTTAGACGATCTGATCATTCGTCTGTTAGCAAGCATCAGTCGGGGGTGGACGATCGGGGCGATCATGTTGCTGGAGAATAGCAGCCCTCACTGGGTATTTCGTCCTCGATTGGTGGAAGGCGTGCAACTTCAACAACAACCTGTCCCAACTTATCTAATCCTGGATGGACAGCAACGGCTGACGGCCCTTTACATGGCTCTGTTCTCGAATCGCCCGGTTCAACTCCGTGGAAAAAGAAATTACAAACACTCTAACCGCTGGTACTACATTGACATTGAAAAGGCACTGGATGCTCAAATCCGTCGAGAGCAAGCGATCGTCAGTCTGAACGAGGATCGCATTAAAGCCGGGTGCGGCACCGAAGGCAAAAAGATTGATTGCTCCACGCCAGAAAAAGAGTACGAGCAGAACTTGTTCCCAACTACTAGCACCTTTCAGTTCTCAAAATGGCGGCAGGAATACTGCAAATATTGGAACTACGCACCTGAAAAGCTGGAATTAATTGACAAGTTCGAGCAGGAAATCATCAAGCGGTTTGAGCATTATCAGCTACCCGTCATTGAATTGATGGCATCACTGCCCCGCCCTGCCGTCTGCCAGATGTTCGAGAACGTGAATACGCAAAATTCAGTTCTCACCTTCTTTGATCTCGCTACCGCCTGCTTTGCCGCCGACAACTTCTCCCTCCGAGAAGACTGGGCTGAAAAAGAACAAATTCTCAAAAAACATCGGTTGCTGCATTCAGTGCGGGAAACAGACTTTTTATCTTGCGTGACTCTGGTCGCAACTTATTATCGTCGCCAACATGCCATCAAAACCTCGGCTCCCTCACAAAAGCTTCCAGCAGTGGCTTGTGGACGAGATGAGGTTTTAAATTTGTCGGTTGAGGAGTACAAAACCTTTGCCCCACGAGTGGTGGTGGGGTATGAAGAGGCAGTGAGGTTTCTACATGGACAGCGGATCGTAGCAGCCGAGGATTTGCCCTACCAGATCCAACTCGTCGCTCTTGCTGCTGTGCTTGCCGTGATTGGCTATCCCCAGGAACAGGTACGGTCCAAGTTAGAGCAGTGGTTCTGGTGCGGGGCCTGCACTGCATTCTACACCTCCTGGCACGAGGCACGAGCTTCAAGAGACATGTTGGAGGTGCCAGATTGGTTGATGGGCAATAGTCTGGTCGTTCCAAGTACAGTACGGGAAGCGCTGTTTGACCGCAGCTTCCTACAGCGCACTCAGCGGCGACACGGCTCTGTCTACAAGAGCATCAGCGCTTTGTTGAGGAAAAATGGGGCGATCGACCTTGCTACTGGCGAAGCACTATCAGATGTGAACTTCTTTAATGACCCGATTGAGTGCCACCATCTTTTTCCCACCGCTTATGCCAAACGTCAGGCAATTCCTGCCTCCCAGTACAACTGCTTGGTGAACCTGACTCCGCTGTCCCAACTCAGCAATAAAAAGATTGGTGGTAAGGCACCGAATGAGTACCTTCAAGCATTGGTGGATCAGGGTATCTCTCGATCTCGGCTCGACTCGATTTTGCGATCGCACCTGGTAGAGCCGGAGTCCCTTTGGCACAACGACTTCGAGATGTTTTTGGTCAGCCGCACGGAGAACTTGCTGAAGTTGGTGAGTGAAGCGATGGGAAAAACGGCAATAGGGAGGGCTTTTGAGATCGAACTGCCAGCCTTGCTTGTGTCCTACAGGTAAGCCGTTGCTTCCCAACTCCTTAAGGTGCATTATTCCGAGCGCTGTAATTTGTGATCAGGGAAAGAAGATCTATGCCACTTTATGCCATCCTCCACAGTGATATCGAAGGGCTACACGAGAAAAGCTGCACGTTGGTTCATGCGGGTTCTCCCATTGAAATTGCCCAACATATGCTGGCTCACCCAAAGCATTGGCAGGCGTTGCTGTACCAGCTTTACCCGGATGACCGGGATTCTCGCAGTCTTTGGCAACGGATTCAGGCGGATAAACTCACGCCCGAAACGTTGTTGGCACTAATTGACCAAACCTATTGCGATGAACCAGCGGAAATGATGCGGATTCAACCCGTTCAGATTCAATCCCTCGATCATGTACAGGTTGAAACCCGGTGGATAAGTCCCGATACGCAGGATTACCTGGACTGCGTTTCTGGGAGTCACCCTGTTTTAGAGGTTCAGCCCCCCTCCTCATCGACGATTGGTGAACTTATGGCAGCCTACACTCGCCTGAGACGATGTAAAGGCAGGGAGTTATCCGCTCAACTAAGTCAGATGCGGCAGCAGGTTGTGACTGAGTTTGCGGCAATCCGGCAGCGGGAGATGGAATTCACCACCCTCCAGGAGTCTTTGCTCGATCAGCTCCGGACTCATTTTGCTTTCGATGCGCGATCGCTTCTAACAACAACCGATTTCGAGCGGTTTGTACACTCCATGTTGGTAGCAGGTTTAGAAGAATCAGGCGTAACACCACCGCTGCAAGTTGCTCAAGATCCAGCGGATTGGACGTTGAAAACCCTGCCGCACCCCCTACAACTGCAAAATATTCAGACAATCAGACCCTCTAAAGAACCTGAAATTACTGAGTTTTTTGTTGAAATGCAGGTCAGTTTGGGGGATTGGTCCCAGTTTCTGTATGTTCCTGTTGGCGGATCAAAAGACGGGCTCTCGGTCTCCTATCAGCCTCTTTACACGACGCAACAGTGGATTGAGGTCAGCTACCAGCTACAAAAGAACCTGGCACAACTGTCGATTGCTCCCAACTTACAGCTTGGATTAGCCCAGGAGTTGGTCTGCCTGCTCACATATATCGGCGAATTGTTTAATGTTGCTGGAATTGTCGATCGCCTTGATAATTTACGGGTTTAGCAGAGGTATCGCAATTTCAAGGAGGAGATTGAGTGTCCTTGCTGAAGTCAAGGCTTTCAGTTCACATCTAATTGCAAGATTACAAATATGTCTAAATCGCTCAAGTGGCCCTGCAAACATTACTTCCTCGTTTCGATGCTGCTTGCCTTTTTGCTGGGAGTAAACAAGTTTTTACTGTTCAAAGGATTGCTTTCCTATAGACGAGCGTTGAAGATACAAAGTTGGTTGCTTCATCTTTGGCAGATGGCACAAAAGCGACTTTGTGCTGTGACTTTTCAAGTTCTTGAACAATGTTTTAGGGGTGGCGAAATCGATTTAGACGAAGACGTTTTGGAATATTTCAAAGACCTGAAGGCGATGGAAGCCGAAGGTCGGTATAACGAGGTTCTGCATCAACTGTATGTGCCTCGAAACAAAGCCTATCAAGCAGGTGACAAATGTACGGCTCCTGACCAAGACTAAGTCCAATAACATAGCGATTTTCTACAAAGGTTCTGTAATACGCACAAATTCAATCTATTCCCAATCTTTGCACAAGTTCTGATTCTGCTCCGCTCGTTTGCTCCGAATAAATTTCTCGTAAATCATCATTCTTATAACCAATAGAATTAGACAAACTAGCAATTATAGCCTCAGAATAAACTCGAGATTGCATATAAGATTCAAATATGTGTCTAATTGCATTTGGCGTAACTGGCTTCCCTATGATGCGGCAGGAAGCATTTCGAATAACATTTGTAAAATCTGTAGGATTTTCATAAAATTCGCCATTCTTTTTCGTGAATACAAAGGAATGCTGGGGATTAAAACAGTCTCTCAATCCTCCTATCTCTATGTCCTCATTTGAATAGGGATAGTGAATCAACCATGCGCTCAAGTAATCATAGAAAGATGTCTTATCTGCATATGTTAAGTTTGGAACCTTAAGTATAGGTGGCTTACTACGCTTATCAGAGCCATAAAAAGGACCGAAAAGTTTTATCCACCAAACATTATCGTACAAAAACAGATAACCCTCGTTGAGGATTAAGTAGTTCATGACCACCTCAGGGTCATCAGATGCAAAAAATTTTAAGTACCTATACGTGACTCGAGAACGTAGAGGTAAGTAAGCATAAAAAGCTACCATTAGGAACCTCTGTAAACTAAGTGCTATCGCACTTAATGTCCGTGAGGAGTGCTTTGAGCGCTTCTCATTATGTAAATTCTTAATTAAAAAACTAGGCTCACATTCTAATCTGAGGGCTTCTACTAGCCGTAGAAACTCTACCCAATCTGGAATTTGCTTGAGCGTATGGGTAACAGAAGGGTTGTCGCGGACGCTTCGGCGGATTTTTCTTATTTCCTGACGCAGTGCTTGAACTTCAGGGAGGTCTTCGTATTTGATTTTCAAGAGGTTTAGGTTTTGCTGATGGTGCAGAAATTTGGTAACAGCGATCGAGGTTTGCAGTACGTTGATGATAGTGTAGGAACTTTGCTCACCTCGATTTTCAAAATTATCCTCAGTATCATTAGGTATCTGTAACCAATCAATGTATTCTCGAATATCACCAAGTGCTTCCGGAACCAAACGGTCTCCCTGTTCAACATTCTCATATGCGCTACCAACCCAAACAGGAATGAACTTCCGTAAGGTCAATTGGTCTATGGACATCATCTGGTAATGGTGTAACCAACCGAAAAAAAGGTCAATGTTTTTAAGATCGTTTTTTGCAGTTTCAGCTTTAACGGATGAGATATGTGCTTCGGTAGGTGGGTTGATCCGAAACTCATAAAATGAATTAAGTTCCTGCTGAAGATTTGGTGGAATCTGCTCACCCTTTGTTGCTTTCAATCCATAAGATTTTCGTTTTTTGCGGGTGGTAGTACGAATTTGCTTAGTTTTTTCCTGCTTTTCTGTCTTTTTAGTAGAGCCTTGAGAGGCAGGGATTACCCACCAAGCTTGGGATTTACACCAAGAAAGAAAGCGATTAAGCGTATGGCGCTGGATTCGCTGGTTGCCTTTCGACAGAGTCACACTCGCAAATGAACGTCTTAAAAGCTCAGGTGCTTCCTGCAACTTCTCTAGAGGTACTTGCTTGAGGGCTTCTAGGCCAGATTGCTTCTCCAGTTCTGTAATTTTTTTTCCTTTAGGTGCCGGAAAACCCATAGCTGGAAGGACATAACGCAACAAGGCAGACTGAGTTTGGGCGAGCGTAGCATAGGCTTTTGACTCAGGCTCAGATGCCCGCACTTCTGCGGTATAGAGATTAAACGCCTCATAAATAGAGTGCGGTTGCATTGCCTGCCGTGCCATAGCTTGGAAACCAATAAAATTAGGCTCTTTACACTACTGACACTAGGTTACGCCTGGTATTTTTAACGATTTGCTCAAAAATTTCTATTTTTAACGTTTTTCAGTATGAGTTATTTTAAAGCTATGCTTTAACATCTAGATAAATAGCTTTTTCCTCCCCATGGGAGAAGAAAAGGTGATTCAGATTGTCCATTGCTCGTAAAAGTAAATCTTGCAATAGGAGAAAAGTGTGAAGCTCCAGAAAGAACAGTTTGATGTTTGGTGCGATCGCCTTCAACTTTCTGCAGAAGCGTGTAGATACATTATGGAGATTCGTTCTTCGAATCCTTCTCGTGCAGTAGGCGGGGGAAGAAGGAGTGTTTCGGGCCGCTTCCCTAGCCGTAAAATGCAATTTACGATTCAATTTGAGTCGCACAAGGTAGAATTACCCCTGATCTACACATTGGAGCATGATTCCAATGTTTTAGAGTTCTACGATCAACCACCTTCAATCAAGTTAAGCTACCAATCAACTGATGGACGCAATCAGGCGCATTATTATACGCCTGATTTTTTTGTCATTCGCACTGATTCTGCAGGTTGGATCGAATGCAAGCCAGAAGAAGAATTGCATAGGCTTTCAGAGAAGAATCCAAACCGCTATGCCCTAGTCGATGACGAGAAGTGGCACATGTTGCCAGGTGAGCATTTTGCTACACAGTTTGGGCTGTGGTTTGAAGTTTGGTCTAGTGCCGAGATCAACTGGAACTTACAACGCAATCTAGAATTTTTGCAGGACTATTATGCTTAAGGACCTCCAAATTGACCAGTCTTCGATTGATACTGTCACCTCAATGGTTTCTGTACAACCTGGAATTACTTTGGCAGAACTGTTTGACCATGCTAAAGGTGTTTCCAGAGACGAGATCTACTTCCTGATCGCGCATAGTATTGTTTTTGTTGATTTGAAGGCTGCTCCTCTAGTTGAACCGGATCGATGCCTTGTTTTTCGCGATGAGCAAACGGCTGAAGCCTACGGTTGTATTTCTCTTTCGCAGGCAACTTTGAGTACCATTGCCTCTCCTAGTATTGAATTAATTCCAGGAACACCAATTACCTATGACGGTAAGTGCCTGACTCTTAGCCTAGTTGGAGAAACGAGCATTCTTCTTCAAACAGAATCTGGAGATCCGGTTGAATTGGGGATAGAAGCATTTGACCGCCTGCTTCTACAAGGCAAAATTAACAGCTTGAAAACTAGCGATGAGCAAGGTTTCAGCCAGGAGGCAATGGACATTCTTAAGAGAGCTAGCGAAACGGATTTGAGGGAGGCAAACAATCGCTACCGGCAAATCCAACCGTATCTCAATGGAGAACCTGTCCAAGCTGGTACAGAGTTCGAGCGTTCTATTCGTAACTGGCTAGTAGCATTTCGCAATGCCCAACAGAGTCACGGTTACGGTTATCTTGGACTAATTCATATTGCCACGTCTAAAGGCAATCGCAACCGTAAAATTCCTGCTAGCACATTAGATGTAATGGAGGATTTTATTGAGAAGAAGTACGAAAACAAAAAACAGAAACGTAAGTATGAGGTGTATTCAGAGTTTGTCAACCACTGTGCTGAACAAGGTCTACCGGACGAATTAATTCCAAGCTACAAAACATTCATTGCTGAGATCAAACGCCGATCCGGTCCTGAGCAAATGCTTGCACGAGCGGGTCACCGTGCTGCTTATGAACTGGAGCCGCCCTACTGGGAGCTAGAACCGACTACACCTCGCCACGGAGACTTTCCTTTTCATTATGCCTACATTGACCATACCCAAGTTGACGACGAACTTCGTTGCTCTCGAACAGGCAAAAACTTGGGGCGGCCTTGGGTCAGCTTTCTGGTTGATGGTTTCACTCGCCGCATCCTAGCCGTCTACATTTCCTATGATGCACCTTCCTACCGAAGCTGCATGATGATTCTGCGAATTTGTGTGATGAGGTTTGGCAGACTCCCACAAACTCTCATTGTTGACAATGGTAAGGAATTCCACAGGGCACCTCGAAAAATTAGTTGAGAAGCGTCTTGAATTGAGACTGCTGTAAGATCATGGTGATGGTTGGGATAGGGGGAATGTTCAATGAGAGATCGGAAGAG